>CAVYAD010000056.1:0-41914 GCA_963766275.1 uncultured Actinomycetota bacterium | reverse complement strand
ACTGGCGGCGCGCGAAAAAAGAGGCATCGCGACCGGCGTTTTCACCGGCAAAGCGAACGGGCTTGCCGGTTGCACGGGTTAAAGGTGATTGTCGACTATACGGGATGAACGTCGGAGCGCCGGAGCCGCTGCCTGGCCGCGCGCGCCACGCGACGACGCGGGGGGCGCCCCGCACGCGCAACCCGCATTACACTTGATCCCCTCGACCGCGCAGCAGAACCGAAAAGGAAAGCACATCGATGGGAGCACTTGAGCCATATTCGCGTACTCGATCTCACCCGCGTGCTGGCCGGTCCCTGGTGCGCGCAGACGCTCGCCGATTTCGGCGCCGAAGTCATCAAGATCGAACGCCCCGAGGTGGGCGACGACACCCGCCACTGGGGCCCGCCGTACTGAAGAGACGCGGCGGGCGACGACACCCGGAAGCCGCGTACTACCTGTCCGCGAACCGCAACAAGCGCTCGGTCACCGTCGATATCGCGACGCCCGAAGGCCAGGCGGATCGATCCGCGAGCTGGCTGCGCAAAGCGACGTCGTGCTGGAAAACTACAAGGTCGGCGCAGTTGAAGAAATACGGGCTGGACTACGCGTCGCTGAAAGAGGTGAAGCCGGATCTGATCTACTGCTCGGTGACGGGTTTCGGCCAGACCGGCCCGTATGCGCAGCGCGCCGGGCTACGACTTCATCGATCCAGGGCATGGGCGGCTTCATGAGCATCACCGGCGAACGCGACGGCCAGCCGGGCGGCGGCCCGCAAAAGGCAGGCGTCGCGATCGCCGACCTGATGACCGGCATGTACGCGACCGTGGCGTGCTCGCGGCGCTCACGCACCGCGACCGCACGGGCGAAGGCCAGTACATCGACATGGCGCTGCTCGACGTGCAGGTCGCCATGCTCGCCAACATGAACACCGAATTACCTCGCGAGCGGCGCAGCCGCCGGCGCGCTGGGGCAATGCGCATCCGAACATCGTGCCGTACCAGACCTTCCAGACGAGCGACGGCTGGATCATCGTCGCGGTCGGCAACGACGGCCAGTTCCGCAAATTCGTCGAAGCCGGCGGCCGGCCCGAACTGGCCGAGGACGCGCGCTTCGCGACCAACCCCGCGCGCGTGCGCAACCGCGAGACGCTCGTGCCGATTCTCGCCGACGATGGTCCGTCGAGCGCAGGCAAGCAGCAATGGATCGCCGCGCTCGAAGCGGCGGGCGTGCCGTGCGGACCGATCAACGATCTGGGCGAAGTGTTCGAGAACGAGCAGGTGATCGCGCGCGGATTGCGCGTCGATCTGCCGCATCCGCGCGGCGGCACGGTCAAGCTGGTGCGCAATCCGGTGCAACATGAGCGGCGACGCCGGCCGAGGCGCTCTCGCATCCGCCGACGCTCGGCGAGCACACCGAAAGCGTCCTGCGCGACGTGCTCGGCTACGACGAAGCACGAATCGCGGCGCTCAGGGCGTCGAGGTTATCTGAGCCGCGCCTGGCGTGCTTACCGCGTCCCCGCGCCGATCAAACCGCCCGCCGCCGCGCCCGCGATCGTGCCGAGCGGGCCGCCCGTCAGCACGTAGCCGAGCGCGCCGCCCGCGCCCGCGCCAATGGCGGCGTGGGTTTGCTGGCGGCTCATGCCCGCACAGGCGGTAAGACTCACGATCAGCGTCGCGATCGCAGCGGTCCTCAAGGTCGAGCGTGTGGTCGTATTCATGCTGTTGTTTTTCCTTTTGTCTGTTTTGATTTTCATACGCGGCGCAATCTTAAAATTGGCCGGACGCCGTACCAACGCGATTTACGTCCGTTACGCCCGAAACACGCCGTGGTCGAACGTTGCCATGTGTAACCATGGAACGGCCTTCGAAGGGCGAAAGTAGCTGCCCGGGGGGCCGTTGGACGGGTCCGGTAAGCGTTGGAAAGATCGGGCGCGCGCCGGCGCGGGTCTCGCTTCCGTGGCGCTTCCGTGGCGCTTCCGTCTCGCTTCGGTCCCGCTTCGGTCTCGCTTCCGTCTCGCTCGCGCCACGCTGGCTGCCCGGCGCGGCCAGCCGGGAAGCCCAGGCGCGCCCGCTAAGGTAGAATCGGTATATCAATCCAGACTTCCCGAACGCATTGCGCGCCCTCGTCCGCTCTTCCTTTTCTCGCATGAATACCGAACGCAACGACGCGCCAGCGGCATCCAATTTCATCCGCAACATCATTGACGACGACAACCGCACCGGCAAATGGTCGCAGCGGGTCGAAACGCGCTTCCCGCCCGAGCCGAACGGCTATCTGCACATCGGCCACGCGAAGAGCATCTGCCTGAATTTCGGCGTCGCGCGCAGATTACGGCGGCGTGTGCCATCTGCGCTTCGACGACACCAATCCGGAAAAGGAAAGCGTCGAATACGTCGATTCGATCATCGACGCCGTGCAGTGGCTCGGCTTCGACTGGGACAAGGACGGCAACGAGCACCTCTACTATCGCGAGCGACTACTACGACAAGCTGTACGAATTCGCCGAACTGCTGATCGAGCGCGGCCAGGCGTACGTCGACAGCCAGTCGGCCGAAGAAATGCGCGCCAACCGCGGCTCGGCGCACGGAAGCCGGCACGCCATTCGCCGTTCCGCGACCGCACGCCGTGCAGGAGAACCTCGACCTGTTCCGCCGCATGAAGGCCGGCGAGTTCAAGGAAGGCGAGCACGTGCTGCGCGCGAAGATCGACATGGCGTCGCCGAACTTCAACATGCGCGACCCGGTGATCTACCGCATCCGCTTCGCGCATCACTACCGCACCGGCGACACGTGGTGCATCTACCCGATGTACGACTACACGCACTGCATCTCGGACGCGCTGGAAAACATCACGCATTCGCTGTGCACGCTGGAGTTCGAAGATCATCGCCCGCTGTACGACTGGATGCTGAACGAACTCGCCGACGCCGGCATCTTCACGCGCCCGCTGCCGCAACAGATCGAATTCTCGCGCCTGAACCTGACCTACGCGATCACCAGCAAGCGCAAGCTGCTGCAACTCGTGAAGGAAGATCACGTCGACGGCTGGGACGATCCGCGCATGCCGACCATCGTCGGCGTGCGCCGGCGCGGCTTCACGCCGGAAGCGATCCAGCTGTTCTGCGAACGCATCGGCGTGACCAAGGTCGATTCGTGGATCGACATGAGCGTGCTCGAAGGCGCGCTGCGCGACGACCTCGACGAGAAGGCGCCGCGCGCGATCGCCGTGCTCGATCCGCTCAAGCTGATCATCGACAACTATCCCGGAAGGCGTGAGCGAGGAATGCAGCGCGCCGGTTCATCCGCATCATCCGGAACGCGGCGTGCGCGAGTTCCCGATTCTCGCGCGAACTGTGGATCGAGCGCGACGACTTACAACGAAGCGCCGCCGAAGGGCTATTTCCGCCTGTTCCCGGGCAACAAGGTGCGGCTGCGCTACGGCTATCGTGATCGAATGCACGGCGCGGACAAGGACGAGAACGGCAACATCATCGCCGTTCACTGCAACTACTTCCCGGACAGCAAATCGGGCACCGAAGGCGCGAACAACTACAAGGTCAAGGGCAACATCCACTGGGTCAGCGCGGCAGCACGCCTGCCCGGCCGAAGTGCGCATCTACGACCGCCTGTTCAAGGAACCGCAACCGGACGCCGGCGGCCGGACTTCCTCGACGCGCTGAATCCGGATTCGAAGCGCGTGGTCGAACGCCTACCTGGAACCGGGCGCGCGCGACGCGCTGCCGGAGCAGCGCTTCCAGTTCGAGCGTCACGGCTATTTCGTCGCCGACCGCGTCGATTCGAAGCCGGGCAAGCCGGTGTTCAACCGCATCGTCAGCCTGCGCGACAGTTGGGGCAAGCCGGCTGAGCGGAACGCACGTTTTGCGTGCATCAGGGCACGGCGTGCGCTGACCGCAGGGTCCACGCCGTTTGTCACATGTTCTATCGACAGTGACAGCGCGGCACCCTGCCGCACCGAGCGAGGATCACGATGAAATCGCAGCCCGCCGCACGCGCGAGTACCCGGCGTACGGCGTGGCATCGCGGCGCTGCCTTGCTTCTGCGCCGCGCGTTGCGCACGACGGCGCGATCGCACTCGGCGCGGCGTCGTTGCTAGCTCCGCCGATACCGCCGACGCTGCGCAAGATCGCACGAGAACGGCGTGGTCGTGCTCGGCGTGCGTGAATCGTCGATGCCGTTTTCGTATTTCGACGGCAGCAGCGGTCGGCTACTCGCAGGCCATCGCGCTGCAGATCGTCGACGAATCAAGAAGCGTCTGGACGCATGCTCGCCGTGAAGTCACGAGACACCGTGACCTCGTCGAACCGCATGCCGTTCGTGGTGAACAACCAGATCGATCTGGAATGCGGCTCGACCGCGCACATCGTGGAGCGCGAAACGCTGGTCGCGTTCTCGAACAGCTTCTTCCAGTACGCGCATGCGCATGACGGTGCAAGCGCAAGTCGGGCATCACGGATTTCGCGGATCTGGCCGGCAAAACCGTCGTGACGACCGCGGGCACGTCGGACGAGCGCATGCTGCGGCACCTGAATACGCGAGAAGATCTGAACATGCGCATCATCAGCGCGCGCGATCACGCCGAGGCGTTTCACGCGCTGAAGAACGATCGCGCGGTGGCGTTCGTGATGGACGAGCCGATCGTGTACGGCAAATCGCGCGGAAGGCGCGGCGCGGCGACGATTTCGTGGTGACGGGCACGCCGCTCGGCTACGAAGTCTACGCGCTGCATGTTGCGCAAGGGCGATCCGGTTTCAAGCGCATCGTCGACGACGTGATCGCGCGCGATCAGACTTCCGGCGAGCCGCGCAACTCTACGACACGTGGTTCATGCAGCCGATTCCGCCGCACGGCATCAATCTGAATTTTCCGCTGTCGGCGGAGATGAAGGCGCTGTTCGCGCATCCGAACGACCGCGCGCTGGATTAAGCGCGACGTCTCAAACGAGCTGCTGCGTGCAGTTCGGCGAGCGACAGCGTCGTCTGAAAGAGCCGCGCGAGACTGCGGCTCGCGTACTTGTCGACTTCGGCGGGGCTGCCCAGCGGTACGCGTCCATTTCCGGGATCATCGTGCCGTCGCAGCGGCGCGGGAAATAGCGACTCGCAGACGCACTCGTCAGCTCGCACTTCGTCGTCGGTCACGCGCACCGCGAACAGATGCAGATCCTTGTCGCGCCGGTAGACGAAGCGCCCGAGGTCCTTCAGACGCGCGGCGTCGGCAGCACGATGCCCGTCTCCTCGACCATCTCGCGCAACGCCGCTGTCGACCGGCGCCTCGCCCGGTTCGCCCTGCCCTTTCGGACGTCCCAGTGCGAGGTTTCGGTGGCGTGGCAGAGCAGCACGTCGCCCGTGCGCGTTCAGAGATGACGACGCCGCACGATACGGTGCGCTCGGTCATCGGCGCGCTCACGTTCCGGGTTCACGGCGCGCGCCGCATCATTGCTTCTTCAGTTGCCACTTGCCGCCGCCGCTCGGTTTGCACGCGGTGGGCGTCCAGGTCTGCGTCTGGCCCTTCGCGATCGCGACGAGCGTCATCTTGCGGCATGTGCGTCGCCGCCTTCCTCGAGGTTCTGCGGCGTCACGGTGCCGTTGATCGACACCGGATTGCCCGCGCCCTTGTTGTTCCAGTCGACGACTCGCCGTCCTGCTTGGTTTCGAGCGCCTCGCTCGCCGCGCTTGTTGAGCGCCTGCAGGTCGCGCTGCTTCATGTAGCTGATCGGCGTGTCGTTGAGAAAGCCGAGGTTCGCGGCGGATGCGACCGCCGTCCCGGCGACGAGCAGCGACGGCCGCGATCGACTGGACACAGCGACGCGTGAACGCGCGGAATTGCATCGGCATCGGACATCCTCCTCAAGGTGGGATTTCTTTTATCCGGGCGCGGCGCGATGGCCGCGCGCGTGCGATGGCACTCGGCGAGGATAGCATGCAAGGCGTTCGTCGCCGCCCGAAGGCGCGGCTTCGCCCTGGTGGATAACGGGCGTCGTGTGACGGGCGGGAAATCGTGCCGCCGGGATCATTTCGAGCGGCGGAACGACATACGGCCGGACGTGCCGTCCGGCCGTGTGAAATGTGCAAGGTTCACCCGTACCATTCTCGCCGGCCGGGCATGAGATTCAGGCCGCTTTCTGCGACTCTTCCATCGGCGAACGGCTGAGCGCATCCGGCCGGGTCCATTCCGGTTCCGGCAAACGCCGCTGATCGATCTCTGCCATTCCATATGAAAGCGCGAAACGGCGTGCATCGACGGGACAGGGGAATAAGCCCAGCACGCCGGTCGCGCGCTGTACGCCATCCGGTTTCTTCACGATCAACATCGACGCGTATAAACCCTCGTCATAAGCCGCCATCGGAATCAGGACATAGCTTTTATAGAGGATCTCGGCATTTTGCATTTCTGATCCCTCTCTGAATGAACACCCCACCGCGCAAGGCCTGCGGCCGGCGCATCGGCGTGTTTAGTCATTGTCGATAAACGCAACTGGCGGGTCACTCGGGTGTTGCCCTTATTTCGACTGTCCGGAATGGTTGGCCGCCGGCAGATAATCATTAATGGATCGATTTGATTTATGAATTATCAGAAGGATTCGTGGCCGAATTGTGCGACTACGTGGGGCCGCTGGTGGCCGCGAGGACGGACACGCCGGTCGCAACCCTGGCGTTCGGGCCGCCGCTCCCCCCGGTGTTTACTGAGGCGATGGACGCCATGGCTCGCACACGGCACGAGGCGCGCGGCCTGCCGTGGCAGCCAAGGAAGTGGCTGCTGGACACCTGGCCCGCGTCGATGCGGGCGCAGGAGTGGCAGCAGCCCGACGGCTGGTTGCCTCTGCGACCCGAGGCGTTCCGGGTACCGGGTGCGGAACCGGTGGAGCTGACGAGGTCAGCGCGGCAACGGGTGCTGGTGACGTTCGGGACGTGGTTCAGCGATCCCGCGAAGCTCAGCCCGCTGCTGCGCGAGCTGTCCACTTTGGACGTCGACATCGTGGTGACGCTGGGACTGGCGGCGAAGCCGGAGGAGTTCGACGTCGACCGTGAGCGGGTCACGTTCGTCGGCTTCACGCCGTTGGAAGATCTGCTGGACGGGGTGGACGTCGTCGTCACGCACGGAGGGGCGGGCACCACGGCCGGGGCGTTGATGAAGGGTGTGCCGATGGTCGTGCTGCCACAGGGCGCCGACCAGTTCTTCCAGGCCGAACGGGTCGCCGCCGCGGGTGCGGGCATCGCGCTCGATCCGCCGTCGCAGACGCCGCAGGCACTGACCGACGCGGTCCAGACGGTGCTGGGCGACTTCCGCATCCGCGAGTCCGCCGCCGCCATCGCCAAGGAGATCGCCGCGATGCCGTCGGCGGACGAGGTGGCCGCGATGCTGGAAGCAGGTCGATGACCAGGCCCTACCACTCTCCACGCCGCGCGCGGGATGCCGCCGAGACCCGGCGCGAAATCCTGAGCGCGGCGGCGGAGTTGTTCTCCGCCAACGGTTATGCGCGGGTCACGGTCGCGGACATCGCCAAGCGGGCCGGTGTCGCGCCGCAGACCGTGTACTCGAGCGCGGGCGGTAAGTCGGACGTGCTGCACAGGATCGTCGGCGAGTCGATCGCCAGGAGCGGCTCCGCCTCCACCGTCGAGGCCATCAGGCAGACCGAGGGCATGGGGGCGGCGCTGACGTTGCTCGCGCACGGGACCCGCATGGCCAACGAGAGCGAGCAACAGGTCATCGATGTGCTGTTCGCGGCGATTCCGGTGCACGAGGACGGCACCGCTTTGTGGGAGCAGAGCACGGGAAGCTACCGGCGAGCACTCGAAGAGGTCGCGGAACACCTGCGGAACAAGGGTTTCCTGACCCTCGACGTCCCGAAGGCGACCGACGTGCTGTGGTTCTGCTTCGGTTTCAACGCGTGGCGGACGTTGGTCAAGGAATGCGGCTGGAGCTGGGACGACGCCGAACAGTGGCTCGCCAGGCAGGCCGTCACGATCTTCACTGGGGGCTGAGTGATCTCGACACCGGAGGAAGCGGCGAACAACGCGGTGATGCTCGCGTTCGGGCGGCTGCAGGGTGCGGCGAACCGGCTCGAGTACATCCTCGGCCGGGCGCTGGAGCGGGAGTGCGGGATCACGCACCTGGAGTTCGAGGTGCTGCTCATTCTCGGCCGGGCGGGCGACCCTGGCCTGTCCATGCGCGCGATCAGCCAGGAGCAGGTGCTCACCACGGGCGGCGCCACGCGGGTGATCGACCGGCTGGAGGCGTCGGGGCTGGTGGCCCGCACCGCCCATCCCACCGACAGGCGCGGCCGGCTGGTGCGGCTGACGCCGTCGGGTGCGGACACGTTGGTGCAGGCCGCGCGGGTGCACGAGGCGAACATCAGGCGGTACTTCCTCGAACCGTTGCCCGAGGACCACCGGGAGCGCTTCGCCGAGGACCTGCGGATCCTGAGCCACGCGGCCAGGGACGCGCTGCCGCAGCTGAAATGAGCTGGGTCACACCAGGAAATATCTGACTAGTCAGATACTTTGTAGTGAGCATGAAGCTCGTCTACGTCTTCGACGCCTACTGCGGCTGGTCGCACGCCTTCTCCGGCACCCTTCAGGCCGTCACCGAACGCCACCCCGACCTGCCCGTCGAGGTCGTCTCCGGCGGCCTGTTCACCGGGTCGCGGCGGGTGCCGATCCGTGAATTCGGGTTCATCAAGGACGCCAACGTCCAGGTCACCGCACGGACCGGGGCCCAGTTCGGCGAGGCTTTCAACCAGCTGCTCGACGAGGGCGAGTTCGTGATGGACTCGGAGGCCGCCGCCCGCGGGCTGATCGCGCTGCGCGAGGCCGCGCCCGACCGAGCCGCCGAGCTCGCCATCGCCGTCCAGAGGGCGTTCTTCCACGACGGACTGAGCCTGTCCGACCCGGAGACGTTCCGGAAGATCGCGACCGACTTCGGCCTCGACACCGACGCGGTGGTCGCGGGGTTCCACAGTGCACAGCCCGAAGCGGACTTCGAGCGCGCGGCGCAGTTCGGCGTGAACGGCTTCCCGACGTTGATCGTGTTGGACGAGACCACGGGTTACGCACTCGCCCGCGGCCACGCCTCCGCCGATGAGGTCGAGCAGCGGCTGGCCGCGATCACTCGGCGATCGTGACACCCGCACTGTCGTAGAAGAAGAAGTCGCGGTCCAGGTTGTCCGTGGCGGTGCACCGGGTCAGCGTCGTGGTGCTGCGAAAGATCTCGAAGCCGTTCGCCTTGCCACCAACCGATCGGCACTGCTCGAAGGAGTTCATCCCGCCGTACACGGCCACGCCGTGGGCGCCGGAGCCGGTGATCACGCACTCGCTGAACGTGTTGATGCCTCCGTGCACCTCGATGCCGTGCCGTTCGGTGCCGGTGACAGTGAGCCCGGAGGCGTCCAGGCTGCCGTCGTACACGCCCACTCCGCTCCGCGACCGGAGCACCGTCACGTTCGTCATGGTGACGCGGCCGTTGTTGATGCTGACCGCCGTGTCGCCGACGTCCTCGAAGCGGCAGTCGCGGATCTCGACGACACACTCCTCGTACATCACCGTCACGCCTCTGGCCCCCGTCACGGTGCAGCCGGTCATGCTCAGCGCGCCACTCGCGGTCACCGGCATCCGCACCTGGCAGTCGCGGAACGTCAGCCCACCACCGGTACCCGTGTAGAACGGGCCACCGATGAGCTCGCAGCCCTCCAACGCCACCAAGGCGTTGTCCGGGGCGATGAGTGTGCCGGAGACGATCAGGTCGCGCAGGGTCACACCGGCGCCCAGCCCCAGCACCTCGCCCTCGGTGCTGATCAGCTTGGCACTGCCCGGTTTCCCTGACGGCCGGACCTCCACCGCCTTGTCGATGCCGAGCGTCTCGACGTACTCGCCGGGTTCGAGCTCGATCACGTCCCCGTCGGCGGCGGCGTCGAGTGCGGCCTGCACGGTCCGGTACCCGCTGACCCCGACGGTGCGCAGCGTTCCCCGTGCCCCGGAGCTCAGCTCGACCGCTTGCTGCCCAACGCCGTCCGGCCTGCCGTTGCCGAACGAACTGCACCTGGTGATCGTCACCTGTTGCAGCAGCGCGAAGCCCTGTCCGGCGTTGTTGTGCGCCACGCACCGGACGAACTCGGCCTCCCCGCCGACGACGAGGAACCCGTCCTGGTCCGAGTCGATCGCCTCGCACCCCTCGAAACGCGCCCGTCCGTCCGTCATCCAGACCGCGGGCCCGTGCGTCCCGGTGAACCGGCACGACGTGATCAACGCCTGCCCACCGCCGACCAGAACCCCTTCCGCACCAGCGTTCTCGACCCTGACCCGGTCGGCACGCAGCGTGCCGTCGTCATCGACCTCCAGCGCCGCCCCCGCGCCACCGTGCACAGTGGTGTCCAGGACCGTGATCCGCCCACCGCTCGCCCGGACAGCGGCGACCGGTCCTGCCTCGATGTCGTTGTAGCGCAACGTGATCGAGGTCGCGCGGTCCACGGCGACGACAGCGTGCCCGCCCTGCTGCTCGAACCCGCAGTCCGTGAGGAGCGGATCGGCGCCGAGTGCCGCGATCACCGATTCCAGCGTCGTGTCCGTGAACACGCAGTGGTCGTAGGTACCGCCGGCGGACTCGACGCACAGACCGTGCAGCGCGGGACCGATCCGGGTCTCCTCGACGATCGGCCTGGCCCCACCGCGCACCCGGATGCCGATGTGGCCGGGAGCGCGGACCTCGCAGCCGATGATCCGCGGTGCCGCACCGGACACCTCGACCGCCGCCGCGCCCCACGCGTTCCCGATGATCGTCAGGTCGCGGATCGTCGCGTCGGCCAGGAGCATCAGGGTGTTGCCGGTGCCGGCCGTCAGCGTCGCGCCCGGTTGTCCGCGCAGCTCAACGGGTTTGTCGACGACGACCTCGCCGTCGTAGACGCCGCGCGCCAGCTCGATCACGTCGCCGGGGTAGGCCGACCGCAACGCCGCCGCGAGCTCGGCAGCCGTGCCGACGTGAACACTGTGCACGGAGCGAGAAGCTACAGCTCTCAGACCCGGGATTCGATGGTTCCACGCAAAGCTTTCGCGAACCGCCGCAACCCCGGACCGTCCGGCCGGTACGCGAGGATCTCGTGGCCGTCGATGTCGTGCGCCATCGGCGAGTCCATGATCGTGCGGCCGTTCGGCAGCGTCTTCGTCAACGCGTCGAGCCTGCCGACCAGCACGCACCTGCGGCCCAACGCGGGCAGCAGCGTGTTGATCTCCCAGCGCAACGCGTCGGACGGGATCGTCACGTCGATGATCACCACCCCCGACGCGTGCGCGAAGGCGACCACGGTCTGCTGCCACACGGCATGCGCGACGGTCACCACGGTGAGCCGGGGCGAGAGGATCTTGCTGCTCTTCCTGGTCATCCTGGAGACGCGGCCGGAGATCTCGCGCTCCGAGCCGATGCGTTCGGTCAACGCGCGCTCGGCGCGGCGGGCCTTGAAGTAGCTGAAGAGCAGCAGTGGCACGGAAACCCCGACCAGGGCGATCACCACCCACATCAGGATGAACAGGACGATGCCGAGAGCGAAGGCCGCACCGAGCGCCTTGCCGATGCCGTCCAGCGGGTCGTTTCCGGAACTCGTGGCGCTGGACATGAAGTCGTTGAGCACGATGTCCGCGCCGAACTCTTTGAACCACCACGCGAACGCACCGACCGCGGCCAGCACGAGGAACGTGCCGAACCCGGACGCCTTCCGTGGCGCGGTCGAACCACCGACGCCCTTCACCATGTCGTCGTCCAGTGTGACCAGTCGCCACGACCCGCCGAGCGCGTTGGTCGCGGCGAAGCTCAACGCACGGGTCGCATCCGCATAGCCGAAGCGGCGCAGGAACAACACGAGCCGACGCCGTCCTCGCAGCAGCTGCACCCCCAGCCACAGGCCGATGAACGCCGCGACCGCGCACCACGCCGTGTACAGCGCCGCCTTCGCCTGGTCGGAACGGGTCACCGAGTCGGTCACCTGCATCGCGACGAGGTAGACGAGCCCGATCAGGGCGACGACACCGACCAGGATCAACGGCACGCCGGCCGCGACCGCGAGTGCCCGGCCCACCCGTCTGCCGGAGTCCGGGCGCGGTCCATCCAGCACGATCCGCACACCCACGACGATCGCCTCCCCATTCGATGCCGAAACATCATTGTGAGGAGCTGGAGGTCAGTCCTGATACACGTCGTTCAGGTGATGATGGCGGCTCGTCCACGCGGCGACGGCAGGCAGCACGTCCGTGATCCATTCGCGAGCGGCGGCGGTGAGCTCGTAGCGCCCGGCGCGGCGGAGCACGAAGCCGTTGTCCTGCAGACGCTCCAGCGTGCGGTGCACGTCCGGGCCGAGCTCGTCGAGCGTCTTCGCCCCATCGGACAGCGCCACCAGGACGTGCGGCAGCAGGTCGCCGCTCATCAGGTCCTGCAGCGCGCGCAGGTGGTGCAGCGCGGAGGCGTCGGCACGGCGTTCGGCGGCGAACGCGCTCGGGTCGTGGACCTGGACACACGCGCGGCCGCTGCGCTTCGCCCGTTGCAGAGCGGCGTCGGTGTCGCGGACCAGGTCGATGAGCGTGGCGTCGCGTTCCGGCACGTGCGCCGCCACGCCGATGGAGGCCGTCTGGCCGTAGAGGGTCATGCCGTAGCCGTCGTTCGTCGTGACCTCGGTCTGCAGCGCCCGGATGCCGCGCAGCACCCGTTCGGCCACAATGGAGGCCTCGCCCGCGGTGGTGCGGGGCAGCAGCACGAGGAACTCGTCGCCGCCGTAGCGACAGACCAGATCGGACGAACGGGTATACGTCATCAGCACGTCGGCCACGTCACCCAGCACCACATCACCCGCGGGGTGGCCGTACTCGTCGTTGATCTTCTTGAAGCGGTCCAGGTCGACCATGAGCAACGCGACCTGCTCCCAGCGGCGCTGGGCACGCCGGTACATGGCGGGAGCCTGATCGTCCCAGCCCCACCGTCCGAGCAGGCCGGTCAAACGATCGGTCTCCCACGCGCCAACCGGTTGCGCGCAGGATCCACAGCGCGTGGGAGCGCTCTCATCATGTAGACGCAGAGAGCGGGCGCCATCGTTGTTCACCGATAACCCCATCCGCGCAGTCGTCATGAGTCCCCCCAGACTTCAGCTCTGACTGGCCCGAGCTGCCCCTTTCAACTGAGGTGACGTCGTTCGGGTCAAACGCGACACAGCAGTGGAAGCGGCGGACTGTGATCATAGGGCTACACACAGGTGGATTCAACCCCTGTGATGCCATATGCTCGGCCGGTTCCACAGCAGTGGAATGATCGCTGGCCAGAGGGTCGCTCCAGCGGAGGTGTGGCGTGAGGCCATTCGCCGAAGTGCTCAACGAGCTGTGCAACAACCCGCCCAGCCGCCAGAGCAAGATGACCAACGTAGCGCTTGCCGCCGCGGTGAAGGAACGCGGAGGGGACATCGGGCACGGCTACATCTCGCAGCTGCGCCTCGGGGTGAAGGACAACCCCACCTGTCAGGCCATCGTCGACATCGCGGGCGCGCTCGGCGTGCACCCGGCGGTGTTCCTCGGCGGCCGCGGCGCGCTGTACCCCAACGAACGCCCCGGACTGCGCCCGACCGCGTTGAGCACGCTTTTCGAGGCGGTGCACCCGCCGGACCGCGGACCGTGGTCGCCCGAAGAGGTCGCGACCGCCGTCAGCAGCGCGGGCCACTACGGCAGCATCTCCGCGAGCTACATCCGCGAACTGCTCAGCCAGGCCAGCGACAACCCGCGCCTCAAGCACATCCTCGGGCTGGCCGACCACTTCGGCGCCGACCCCGCGTATTTCTTCGACGACGACCTGGCCGCACGGGTCGATTCGGAACTGACGGACTTCCTCGCGTTGCGCGAGCTCGGCGTCGTCGAGTTCGTCACCCGTCTGGCCGAACGTACGGGCGAACTGTCCCCACAGGCCCGAGCCGCTGCGGTAGAAGGGTTCCGGCAGGCGCTTGAGGTCGGTGAGGGCTGGACGTTCCCGATGAAGGGCCGCCGCACTCCCCCATGACTACGCGTGAAGATCTCGACCTGGACCGCTGCTGCCGAAGACGAGAGGAGGCGTCGGGTGAACCGCAGGAAACTGCGCAGGCTCGTCGACGAGGTCGCCCGCGACCTCGACCTGCCGCCTGACGCCACGCACAGGGACGCGAGCCATCGGGTCTGCGAGCTGATGGGCGAACGGCTGGGCCGTCCCGTCGAGGTGCGCTTCGCCGCGATCACGGGCGCCACGTGCCTGAGCGGGGCGACCGCGTTGCTGGAGAACGGCACGTATCTCGTGATCTGCGCGGACTCACCGTCCTGGTACCACCGCCTGCACGTGCTGCTGCACGAGTTCGCGCACGCGTTGCTGGAGCACCAGCCCGTGACGCTGAGCAAGGGCGAGGGCATGCGCAAGCTCGCGCCGCACCTGCTGCCGAGGATGGCGCAGATCATCGCCGGGCGGACGACACTGACCGAGGACGAGGAACGCGACGCCGAGAACCTCGCCGACCATCTGCTGGAACGACTGACCGAGCACCGCGTGTGGGCGGACACGGTGGCCATCGAAACGGCTCCGCACGTGCGGCGGGTCGCCGAGTCTCTCGAAGGAAGATCTCGCTGGGTGCGTCGTGGCGATCTTTAACCTGATCTACCTCTCCTGCGGTCTCATCGGTCTGCTCCTGCTGGCGTACAAGATCCGTGCGCTTCGCGCGAACTGGGGCAGCCCGAGGGTGGTCGCGTTGATCGCCACCGTCTTCTTCTCCGCGTTCGCCGTGTTCTTCGCCGCGCCCGCGAACATCACCTGGATCAACTGGGTCTCCGGCATGCCGAACTTCGCGGCGCTGCTCGTCTACGCGCTCGTGGTCGGTTTCGCCGGGGCGTCGTTCGCGCTGGTGCTGTACTGGCGCTATCCCGAAGCTCAAGCGTGGCAACGGGTCCGGCTGATCGTCATCAGCTACGGCTCGATCATCGCGGCGATGATCGTGCTGTTCTACAAGTCCGAGGTCACCGAGGAACGCCAGGTCGACTTCGACACGTTCTACGCCACCCAGCCGACCGTGGCGGTGTTCCTGTTCATCTACCTCGTCGCCACGATGGTCGGCTGCGGCGGCCAGGCCTACCACTGCTGGCAGGGCGCACGCGACGAGGCGATCTCCGCCCGGCCGTGGCTCGCCCGCGGCCTGCTCTGGTACTGCTTCGCCGGCCTCTTCCCGGTGGCGTTCGCGGTCATCAAACTCTTCGTGCTGCTGATGAACTGGTCGGGCGAACGCAGCTTCGACCTGCTGAGCCTCACCGCACCACTGATGGCCTCGCTCAGCATCTTCCCGCTCGTGATCGCGATGGCACTTCCCGCGTTCGGCCCGCGCAAGCCGTCGCCGAGCCTGTGGCTGCGGCGCTGGCGCACCTACTTCCTGCTACGGCCGTTGCACCGCGCGCTGGTGCACGTGAACCCCGGCATCGTGCTCGTGGCGCCGGGCAAGTTCCTCAACCCGCACCACCGCGTGCGCAGGCAGATCATCGAGCTCAACGACTGGCGTTGGGCCCTCACGCCCTACTTCGACTTCTCCATCGGCGAGACCGCCACCTCACTCGCCCGCGAGGCGGAACTGCCGAAGGACGAGCTGGCCGCCGTGGTGGAAGCCGCCCAGCTGCGCGCCGCGGGCACCACCGAAGCCCGACAAAGGCCACCCCATCGGCGCCCGGCCTGCGAAATCGTCGACGGCACCGACCTGGCCGCCGAGCACGACCGGTGGGTGCGCATCTCGCGAGCGTTCCAGCACTCGCCCATCGTCGATGCCGCACTGGCCGACGCCGCGCGCGTGGAAGCAGCAGGGGGAAAAGACTAGATGGCACCGACACACGCCGTTGTCCTCGGCGGCGGACTGGCGGGCATGCTCGCCGCGTCCGTCCTCGTCAGACACTACGACGAGGTCACCGTCGTGGAGCGCGACAAGCTCCCCGACGGCCCCGAACCCCGCACCGGCGTTCCCCAGGCCCGCCACGCCCATCTCCTGATGTCCGGCGGCGCCCGCGCGATCGAGGACCTCCTCCCCGGCACCCTCGACGAACTGATGGCCGCTGGCGCACACCGCATCGGCGTCCCCAACGACCTCGTCTCGCTGAGCGCTCAGGGCTGGGTGCCCCGCTTCCCCGAGATGCAGTTCATCGTCTCGTGCAGCCGCAGCCTGCTCGACTGGACGGTCCGCCGGCAGGCGTTGCGGGACAACAAGATCTCCGTCCTCACCGGCACCGAGCCCGTCGCGCTCCTCGGCGACCGGCACACCGTGACCGGCGTCCGCGTCGAGGACCGTATCTCGCGCGAGAACATCACCCTCGAAGCCAACCTGGTCGTCGACACCACCGGCCGCAACTCACGTTTGTCGCGCTGGCTGGGGGACTTCGGCCTCCCCGACGTCCCCGAGGAAACCGTCGACTCCGGCCTCGCCTACGCCACTCGCATCTTCCGCGCCCCCGCCTCGGCCGCCACCGACTTCCCGATCGTCAACGTCCAGGCCAACCCGCGCGACCCCCACCCCGGCTGTACGGCCACGCTCCTCCCCATCGAGGGCGGCCGCTGGCTCGTCACCCTCTCCGGCACCCGCGGCGGCGAGCCCACCACGGACGAGTCCGAGTTCGTCTCCTTCGCCCGCTCGGTGCGCAACCCCGTCGTCGGCGACCTCATCGCCGACGCCGAACCACTGACCCCCGTCTACGGCGCCCACAGCACCGCGAACCGCCGCCTCTACTACGAACGCCTGAAGTCCTGGCCCGACGGCATCCTCGCCCTCGGCGACTCCGTAGCCACCTACAACCCCGTCTACGGCCACGGCATGTCCATCGCCGCCCAGAGCGCCCAGGCCCTCGGCGCCACCCTGCGCGACGGCCTCGGCCCCGGCACCGCCCAGCGCGCCCAGCGCACGATCGCCAAGGTCGTCGACGGCGCCTGGGCCATGGCCACCAACCAGGACATCCTCTACCCCGACGCCGTGGGCAAGCCGCTCCCGCTGACGGGCCGCGTCCTGCAGCGTTACGTGGACCGCCTGGTCCGCACCGCCACCACCGAGTCCCACGTGACCCGCGCCTTCATCGACGCCTTCACACTCTCCGGCCCGATGACGAAACTCCTGAGCCTCAAGGTCTTCCTCGCCACCATGCGCGGCCCCAAAACCACCGCGTCCCCGGACCCCACCCTCACCACCGAGGAACGCTCCCGCGTCACCGGACCGACGTGAACTCCGCGCTCTGCACGTAATCCATCGCCTCGCCGAACGCCGGGTCCGCCACCCGCTGATGCGCCCACCACAGGTCCCCAAAGGGATCGCTGAACCTGCTGACCCGATCACCCCAGAACAACTCGGTCGGCCGCGTGACCACCGTCCCGCCGTACGTCCACGCGTGATCAACCACGGCGTCACCGTGTGATATCCCCTCAGGCACAACGTTCATCGGCCCATCCCTTCATCTCGGATGCCCCGACCGTATTCCGCATATAGGACCACTTCGGTCCTAGTTCTCCACTAGATTTCCCTCATGAGCGATGCCGCCCGGTTGCTGCGCCTGCTGTCCCTCCTGCAGACCCCACGCGAGTGGCCCGGCAGCGAACTCGCCGAGCGCCTCGAAGTCACCCCACGCACGGTCCGCCGCGACATCGACCGCCTCCGCGACCTCGGCTATCCCGTAAACGCTTCCCTCGGCTCCCTCGGCGGCTACCGCCTCGTCGCAGGCAAAGCCATGCCCCCACTACTCCTCGACGACGAGGAAGCCGTCGCCATCGCCGTAGGCCTCCGCACCGCCGCCCGCCAACCCGTCGCAGGCATCGCCGAGGCCTCCCTCCGCGCCCTCGCCAAACTCCAGCAGGTCCTCCCTCCCCGCCTCGCCCGCCGCGTCTCCTCGCTCACCTCCGCCACCGCCCCTTCCCCTTCCCTCTCCTCCTCCCTCGTCGACCCCGCCCAACTCACCCTCGTCGCCGCCGCCACCCACACCCACGAACGCATCCGCTTCACCTACACCACCAACGAAAACACCACCTCCACCCGCCACACCGAACCCCACCAACTAGTAGCCCTCGGCCGCCGCTGGTACCTCCTGGCCCACGACATCGACCGCAACGACTGGCGCATCTTCCGCCTCGACCGCATCACCGACACCCACCCCACCGGCGCCCGCTTCACCCCACGCACCCCACCCGGCGGCAACGCCACCGACTACGTCACCTCCAAGATGTACGACCTCGCCCCCACCTACCGCGCCCACGCCACCCTGCAACTCCCCACCGACCTCGCCCGCACCCGCCTGGCCGACTTCGCAGGCACCCTCACCCCTCTCGACGCCTCCTCCTGCACCTGGCACAGCACCGAGGACACCATCGACTACCTCGCCTTCCGCCTCACCCTCCTCAACTGCGACTTCACCGTGCACGCCCCACCCGAACTCGTCGACCACATGCGAGTCCTAGGCACCCGCATCACCCGATCCATCACTTAGCCACAGGCTGGCGCCCTCCCCCAGGCAACCTTGTTTACTGAGCGAAGCGGTCGCGCGATTCGCCAGCAGAGTCCTTGCGCACGCCACGAACTGCCCTCGATTGTGGTCTCGCAACCGTGCAGGGCAGTTCATGGACAAAACCATGACAAACGATCTGATCCCCATGCAGATCGTTAACCTCCGACGCACGGCAAGCACGCGGAGACCAGATGGACCTCACCCCAGGCACCCCTCTCGCGAACGCGGTAAGCGCAGCAACCGCCGCAGCCCTCCAAGGCGACATCCACGGCACCGACCACGCCTACTCCGCCGCCGCCACAACCTCCTCCACTCTCAATCTCGCCTTCGCCGAACCTCACTGCACCACCCTTCTGACCCTGGGCGCCCCCACTCTCGCCGCCCAACGCTGCGACGAGTACCTGACCCACACCCCCACCACCAACCTGCAGATCCTCCGCGCCCAAATCCGAAGCACCACAACAGATCACGCCGCCGCAACCCACACCGTCCGCTCCCTCCGCCGCGGCCGTCTGACCGAACTCCAACAGGCAAGACTCGCCCGCATCGCCGCCCTGTCCGCCGCGGATCGCAACGACTTCCCCACCGCCGAAAGCGAACTCGACGCCGCAGAACGCCACTTCCGTCGCGCATCCCACCCAGAGGAACTCGAAACAATCGGCCGGGACCGCCTCCTCCTGGACGTCCGCCGCGCCACCAAGCTCACCAAGCCAACCGGCTCGGACCCGCGCACCCCAGCTGAGTTCCTCCGACAAGCCGCAGCACTGCGCCGCGACCTCCACTACGACGACGCCCTGGTCCTGATGACCCGCTGCCTCACCAGCCACACCATCGAGCCCACCCTCCAGTTCGCGGCGATCCACGAGCTCACCGCCCTCCTGGTCCTGACCCGCCAACCGGGCGCCGCCCGCAAACTCTTTCCACTCCTCGTCAAAGCCGCGGGCCCGGCAGCCCTGGACCACCTCCCCGACGCCACCCAGTCCATCTCCCCGGAACCTCAGCTGGACCAGATCCGCAAACTGATCACCGCCGACTACCTCCCGGAAGCAGACCGGCTACTCGACAACAGCGACAACAGCGGCGCCACCGCCCTCTGGCACCTGACCACGGCCGAACTCGCCTACGCCCGCGGCGACCTCTCCCAAGCCGCACAACACTTCCAAGCAGCCACAGAACGCGAGACCCACCCCGAGCTCAAAGCCCTGGCGCTACGCAAACTCGGCGACACCTACGCCGACACAGGCGACGAGACCCGCGCCGAGGCGTGCTGGACCCGGTCCCACCGCATCGAGCAGCGCATCGCCGCCCACCACCTCTGCGAAGACCTCGAACTCCGCGCTATTCCGGACAAACACGACAACCGCGTACGAGCCGCGGTCCGACGCGTCGCCCGCAACGGCACGAAAGCCCTACCGACCCTGGTGGTCGCACTGGAATCGGCCTACGAGACCGGTGACCTGCCCCGCACCACCGACCTGCGCGCCGCGAAACGCTGGCTGCGCAACGTCACCCGGCACCTCCCCCGCGACCAGGTCGTGTGGATGATGCACCCCACCCCCGACCAGCTCCACCACGTGATCATCGGACGCCGCGTCACCCACTTCACCATCGACGTCCACATCAGCGCACTCACCGAAGCGGTCGACCGCCTCAAAACGTGGCATCCGGGCATCGCCCCGGTGCTCCTCGGCAAAGCACTCACCGAGATCGCCGACCTGATCTCCCTGAACCACGTCATCACGGCGCTCCCTCCGAACGTCCGCCGGATCGCCGTCGTACCAGGCGATCTACTGTCACACGTCCCACTCGCGGGCCTGCCGACCGGCGAACTCCACTTCGGACAGACACACGCCCTGTCCACCCTGCCGAGCCTCTCCGCGCTGCCGGTACTGCGCCGCCGTTCCCGCCGACAACGCGGCGACAACACCGCGACCATCCGCCTCGACGCACCTGCGGCAACCGAGGTCCTGGTCTCGAACGCATCGGCAATCCTCGCCACCCGCTGGAAAACGGAAGCAGCGGGAACGGTCCTCGAAGGGTTCGACCGCCACCTCGCCAGGCTCCCGCGCGACCGCGCACTGCAGCAGGCGCTGAAAGAAGTCTCCGACCACCACCCAGCCGACTGGGCCTGCTGGACCCTCCACGGCGACGCGGGCGTACAGACCAAGGCGGGCCCACTTCGCCGACGACTGAGGAAGAACGGAGGCCCTGTGCCCCTCGACGTCCGCCCCAAGGTGTTCCTGTCGTTCGCCGGCAAGGACCGCCCGCACGCCGAGTCCCTGCGCGACGAGCTCGAAGCGCGCAACGTCAACGCCTACCTGGACGAGTACGAGATCTCACCGGGCGACAACATCGTCAGCGCCATCAACGACGCGCTCGCCACCTCCGACTACTACGTGCTGCTGTGGTCGGCGAACACCCCGACCCGCGACTGGGTCACAGAAGAGTGGACCTCGGCGTTCGCGCTGGAGATGACCCGGCGCCGCGCGTTCCTGTTCATCGTGAGGCTCGACGAGGAACCGTTGCCGTCGTTGCTGGCCCCGCGAAAGCACATCGACCTCACCGACGCCGCCGAACGCCTGGTCGCCACGTGGCGGGCGGATCGCAAGTCCGAACTCCCGGTCTTCCCCCAGCCGACACCGTCGGCCGTCAAAGGTCCCACTGCCGCGATCTCGGTGCGCAGTCACGACCTCGGCGTCACGCACGTGGTCATGACACCGCTGCACCTCACGGGGACCGCGCTGTACCGGGCGGTGCACGCGGCGATGAAACTGCCCGCCGAGCAGACCACCTTCGACGGCGCGGTCGGGATGCGGTTCTCCTACCACCTGTCGCAGGGCAACGAGCCGATCACGGACAGCGAGTCCACTGTGGAGCTCAGGTCCGACGTCGTGAACATCGAGATCCGCGTCGAGTCGTTCGGCCCGAGGGGCGCGTTCTCACTCCAGAACTACCGCGAGGAAGACGACCCGGACGTCAGCCAGCAACGCCTCCTCCTCGTCGCCGCCTTCCGCCATCTCCTGCCTTGAAACGACGAAGGGCGCTTTCGTCCACCTGAGGTGGACGAAAGCGCCCTTCGTCGTTCTAGGTCAGGCCTTGCGACGACGTCCCATCAGGAACAGGAACGCGCCACCGAGCAGCAGGGCGAGACCAGCACCCAGCCAACCCAGGATCGCGCCACCCGTCGTGGCCAGCGGCGGTGCCACCGGCTTGGGCAGGAGTCCCGCGTCGAGGGTGAGGTCGACGCGTTTGTCCTTGCCCAGCTTGACGACGTGGGTGCAGCCCGTCGCCAGGTCGGCGTCGGAGTCCTTCGCGTCGTCGCCGACGTGCGGCTTGGTCAGCTTGCGACCCGCCACCAGACCGGTCTTCGGATCGGCGTTGAAGCAGACCTTGTACTCACCGTCAGGCAGATCGGTGAACAGGTACTTGCCGTCCTTGTCCGTCTTCGACTCGGCCACCGGCTTCCCGGCGCCGTCCTGCAGGAACACCGGCAGGCCGGGCACACCCGGCTCATTCGGATCCTGCACACCGTTGGAGTTCTCGTCGTACCAGACGAAATCACCAACACGGTTCGTCGGCGACACCAGACCAAGGTCGAGGGTCAGGTTCTCCCTCGTCCCGACGCCCACCTTCACCGGCGGCGTGCATCCCGTAGCCAGATCGACGTCCGAGTCCTTCGCATCGTCGGAGCCGGCGTTCGGTTTCGTGGCGAGGTATCCGGCGTAGTCACCCGGCAACGCGCCCATCTCGAAGCACACCTTGTAGGTACCGTCCGGGATGTTCGGGAACTCGTACTTGCCGTCCTTGTCCGTGACAACAGACTTCCCGACCGGCGTGCCCTTCTCATCCACCAGCTTCACCGGCACACCAGGCACTCCGGGCTCACCCGGATCCTGCACACCGTTGCGGTTCGTGTCGGACCACACCAGGTCACCGATGCGGTTCGGCGGTGCGTAGATACCCGCGTCGAGCGTGTAGTCCCGCCGCTTGCCCACACCAACGGTCACCGGCAACGTGCAGCCGGTCGTCGGGTCGGCGTCGGAGTCCTTCGCATCGTCACCCGCATTGACCTTGGTGAGGACGTAGTCCTTCACCGCGGCCGGCATGTTGGCGATGTCGAAGCACACCTGGTACGTGCCGTCCGGCAGGTTGTCGGTGAAGTAGTACTTGCCGTCGGGGCCGGTCTTCTTCGTGCCCAGCTCCTTGCCCTGAGCGTCCTTCAGGACGGCGGTCACGCCCTCGACGGGCTTCTCACCCTCGTCCTGCAGACCGTTCTTGTTGGCATCGATCCACACGAAGTCGCCGACACCATTGGCAGGCGGATGGATACCGGCATCGACGGTCAGGTTCTCGCGATTACCCGGACCCAGCTCCACCTCAGGGGCGCAACCGGAAGCCGGATCAGCATCCGAATCCTTCGCGTCGTCACCGACGTTCGGCGTGGTGAACTGGAAGTCCTTCACCGCATCCGGCATCGGACCGAAGCACACCGTGTACTTGCCGTCGGGCAGGTTTTCGAAGACGTACTTGCCGTCCGGACCCGTCGTCGTGGTCTTGCCGTCCGACAACTTCACCGGAACGCTCGGGACACCGGGCTCGCCGTCGTCCTGAACACCGTTCTTGTTGTCATCACGCCAAACGACGTCACCCAACCTGTTCGGCGGCGCGACCAGACCCATGTCGAGCGTCAGATCCTCACGCTTCCCGCTGCCCAGCGTCGTGGTCGGCGTGCACCCGGTCGCCGGGTCGGCGTCCGAGTCGGACACGTCGGCGCCACTGTCCTTTGTGGTCACCGCGTAGTCCGCGACCGCGGCCGGGAGGGCCTTGAGGTCGAAGCACACCTTGTACGTGCCGTCGGCCAGGTCGGAGAACAGGTACTTGCCCTTGTCGTCCGTCTTGGTCGTGGCCAGCACCGCGCCCGACGCGTCCTGCAGGTTCGCCACGACGTCCTTGACCGGGGTCTCGGAAGCGTCCTGCTGGCCGTTCTTGTTCGCGTCGATCCACACGTAGTCGCCGAGGCGGTTCACCGGTGAGATCAGACCCATGTCGATGGTCGGGTCTTCCGGCTTGTCCACGCCCAGCTCGACCTCGGGCGCGCAACCCGTTGCCGGGTCGGCATCCGAGTCCTTGGTGGCGTCGCCACCCTGGGCCGGCTTGGTGACCTGGTAGTCCTTCACCGCGTCGGGCATGTTCGCGATGTCGAAGCACACCTTGTACTTGCCGTCCGGCAGGTTCGGGAACTCGTACTTGCCGTTGACATCCGTGGTGGTCGTCTTGTCGCCGACCTTCACCGTCACGCCCTGGACCGGCTTCTCATCCGGATCCTGGACACCGTTCTTGTTGGTGTCGATCCACACGAAGTCACCGAGCTTGTTCGGCGGCCTGATACCGAGGTCGAGCGTCAGGTCCTCACGCTTGGCACTGCCGAGCGAGGTTTCCGGCGTACAGCCGTCCGCACCCGCGTCGGAGTCCTTCGCGTCATCGCCACCCGCGTTCGGCCGGGTCACCAGGTAGTTCTGGTACGGCGCAGGCATGTTCGCGATGTCGAAACAGACCGTGAACGTGCCGTCCGGCAGATTGTCGAAGACGTACCTGCCGTCCGGACCCGTCGTCGTGGACTTGCCATCGGACAACTTGACCGGCACGTTCGGCACACCGGGCTCGTCGCCGTCCTGGACACCGTTGCGGTTGGTGTCGACCCAGACGTAGTCACCGAGCCTGTTCGGCGGCGAGACCAGACCCATGTCCAGGGTCAGGTCGACGCGCTTCGCGCTGCCCAGCGTGGTTTCCGCCGTGCAACCGTCCGCACCCGCGTCGGAGTCCTTCGCGTCCTCGCCACCGGCATTGGCAGTGGTGACCTTGAAGTCCTTCACCGCGGCGGGCAGGTTCGCGATGTCGAAGCACACCTTGTACGTGCCGTCAGGCAGGTTGTCGAAGATGTACTTGCCCTGGGCATCGGTCTTCACCGTCGCACCAGTGCTCAACTTGGCCGTGACACCCTCGACCGGAAGGTCGGTGGCGTCCTGCAGGCCATCCTTGTTGACATCGATCCAGACGTAGTCACCGAGACGGTTGACCGGCGTGATCAGTCCGAGGTCGATCGTCAGATCCTCGGGCTTGTCCACGTCGAGCTTCGTCGGCGGCGCACACCACGTGTCGACGGCCGCGTCGGAGTCCTTGGCGTCGTCACCGGCGTTCGGCGTCGTCGGCAGGTAGTCCGCGACTGCCGCGGGCAGGTTCGTCTTGTCGAAGCAGACCGTGTACTCGCCATCGGGCAGCTTGTCGAAGACGTACTTGCCGTCCGGACCCGTCGTGGTGGTCTTGTCGCCGACCTTGACGGTCACACCGGGCACCGGCGGTTCGCCGTCGTCCTGCAGACCGTTCTTGTTGGTGTCGATCCACACGTAGTCGCCGAGCTTGTTCGGCGGCCTGATGCCGGCGTCCAGCGACAGGTCCTCGCGCTTGTCCGGACCCAGCGTCGTGGTGTGCGTGCACTTCGTCGCCGGGTCGGCGTCGGAGTCCTTCGCGTCGTCACCAGGGACGTTCAGGCGCGTGAGCAGGTAGCCCGCGTACTCGGCCGGAGCGGTCGAGATGTCGAAGCACACCTGGAACGTGCCGTCGGCCAGCTGGTCGAAGAGGTACTTGCCCTCCGGACCCGTCTGCTTCGGCGTGCCGACAACGGCACCCGTGCCGTCCTTCAGCGTCACCGTCACGCCCGGCACACCCGGCTCGTCGCCGTCCTGCAGGCCGTTGCGGTTCTTGTCGACCCACACGAGGTCGCCGAGGCGGTTGTTCGGCGGCACGAGACCCGCGTCGAGCGTCAGGTCCTCGCGCTTGGCCGCGCCCAGCGTCGTCGTCGCGGTGCAGCCGTCGGCGCCGGCGTCGGAGTCCTTCGCGTCGTCACCGGCGTCCGGCGTGGTGGTCACGTAGCCGGCGTACTGGGCAGGCAACGTCGACAGGTCGAAGCACACCTTGTAGGTGCCGTCTTCCAGACCGTCGAAGAGGTACTTGCCCTGCGCGTCCGTCAGCTTCGGCTGACCGACCGGCGTGCCGTCACCCTTCTTCAACACCACGGTCACGCCCTGGACGCCCGGCTCACCGGTGTCCTGCAGACCGTTCTTGTTGGTGTCGACCCAGACGAAGTCACCGAGCCTGTTGGTGACCTTGGCGATGATGCCCGCGTCGATGGTGTGGTCCGCGGCGCCAGCCTTGCCGGTGGTCACCTGCGTCTTGCCCGCGTCGTCCACATTGGAGTCGATGACGCGGTCCGGACCGGCTTCCTTCACCGTCCACTTGAGACCTGAGAGCGGCGGTGCGCCCGGCAGCGGCGCGGTGTTCACCCCGCTGTAGTCGAACGCCAGGTTGTAGCAGGTCTCCGGCGCCAGACCGTCTTCAAGGCCGAAGTAGTACTCGCCCTTGGCATTCGTCGTCTTCACCGGCAGCGCGGCACCACCGGCACACGGCGTCGCGGTGACCTTCACACCCGCGACGGCAGGCTCGTCGGCGTCCTGCACACCATCGGCATCGGTGTCGAACCACACCCGGTTGCCCAACTGCACCGGCGCCAGGTCACACAGCGCTTCCAGGTCACCGAGACCGTTCGCCTTGCCGAAGCCAGGGTCTCCGATCTTGATGATCCGGTAGCCGTTCGCGTGGTCCGCGGACTGGCTCTGACCGGTGGTGCGGTCGAACCAGCCGGTGCCGTTGCTGGTCAGCGTCGTCGGGTCCATCACGTTCGCCGGCATCTGCTGCTCACCGAGCACCAGCGCCGCCGAGCCGAGCGAGGTCTCCAGGTGCTTGACGTTGGGGTCCGGGTCGACCCAGTACTCACCTGGGTAGTACTCCTTGACTGCGTTGCTCTCGCCACCACCCTGCGGGTCGTTCGGGCGGTTGTTCGGGCAGGTGCCCGAACCTTCCCAGTTGTAGGTGCCGGTCGCAGTGCGGCAAGCCCGGTTCAGGTCACCGGAGATGATGGTTTCGACCAGGACCTTCTCCCCGGTGGGAGCGGGCGTCTTCGAGCCGCCCATGTCACCGAAGCGGTCACGGAAGTCGAGTACGAGGTCGCCGTTCTTCTCGATCTCGATGTCGGTCAGCAGCGCCATCGAGTACGCCTGGTAGGCGACCTTGTCCACCGGGTCCGGGTACGAGACGAAGTCCCAGACGCTCTTCCAGGGCTGCCAGTTCTCCCAGTCCGTGTTCGAGCCGCGCGGGAAGTCGAGGCGCTGGCTGAGAATCGCCGGGCCGAAGGCGCCTGCCTTGAACGTCAGCACCTTGGCCAACATGTCTGCCTTCGACTTGGACGACTCGCCCGAGCAGACACCACCGACGTAAACGACACCGTCACGCACGCCGAGACCGCCGGGACGCCAGTCCGACGCCGCCTTGCAGGCCGGGTTCGGGATGGCGTAGCTCGCCTTCGGCGCGGCCACTGTGGGCGCCGCCGTGTCGTAGACGTAGAGCTTCTTGTCGTTCATGTTCACGACGTAGAGCTCGGTGCCGTCCTCGGACAGGTCGATGTCACCGAGACTCTGCGTGCCCGCGATCGGGTAGAACGGCCCGTCCGCGTTGACGTTCATCTGGTGCGCGGCCGTGCCCGCGTTCGGCACCGTGGTGAAGAGCGTCGTCGGGCCACCGGCGGCCGGCGTGGCGTAGATGGCGCCCTGGCCACCGGGACCGTACGCGGCCAGCCGCTTCGCGAACGCGGCCGAGAACAGCCGCTTCTGCGCACGCTGGTAGGCCATGCCGAACACCGTGCCGGTATCGGCCTGGGTCGCACGCGTGGTGTGTGCGGCATCGGCCCGTGACGTCCACGGGAACGTGATGAGCGACTTGTAGGTCGGCGCCGCCCCGAACGTCACGATGTCCCGCTGACAGGCGGTGGCGAGTGTCGGGTTGTCCTGGCAGTAGTCCGCCGGGTTCCACAGCGCGGTCGTGACGCTGACGTTCTTGCCCGCCGAGACGTCGACGAACATCGTGTTGCTCTCGAGGCCGGTACCCGCGGGAGCGGGCTGCAGCACGCTGCCGGCGGGCGGGCTGACCTGGACGCGGTACTTGCCGCCGGTCACCGCCCCGAGACTGACGATGACATTGCCCTGTGGATCCGTCGTGCCGGTCGCGGTCTTGCCCGCGGCGTCGGTCACCAGAACGGACGCACTCTGCACGCCTACTTCCAGAGCGGCTTCGTACGTACCGTTGCCGTTGACGTCACGCACAACCTTGACGGTCAGACTGCCGTCGTTGGGGCCGGCGTTCGCAGTCGGTGTGACGACTGCGGACGAGGCCGCCACCAACGCTGCCAGCACGGCGGCAAGTGGTCGTTTCACGGGAAGCGCTCCTTGTGCAGCTGGTCGGGGATTCGCTGCGCGAATTTGCAATTTCGTCACCATATTTGCGATCGCCGCCCGGTGCGATCACCTGCGGATAACTGTTGCTCACCGCATCGAGTGAATTTTGGCGTCCGACCGGAGTTATTGACCGAGTCAATTGGTCACATTAGGTAACCCCTTTCCATTAATTTGAGAGTCAAACCACTCCACGGTGCTCATTCGGAAATACTGAGAGTGGCCACGAGAGCGAGTACACAGTGGACAGTCACTCGGAGGTGAATGCCGCACGGGTGAGTCCGGACATGAGAACGGGCCCCCGGCGTGTGCCGGAGGCCCGTTCGTCAGTCACTCACTAGCCCCGCTGACGGCGCCTGCCCAGCAGCAGGAACAACCCACCGCCGGCGATCAGGGTCAGCGCCGCGAGGAGCAGACCCCACACCGCCAGACCCGTCGTGGCCAGCGGCGGTGCCACCGGCTTGGGCAGAAGCCCCGCGTCGAGGGTGAGGTCGACGCGTTTGTCCTTGCCCAGCTTGACGACGTGGGTGCAGCCCGTCGCCAGGTCGGCGTCGGAGTCCTTCGCGTCGTCGCCGACGTGCGGCTTGGTCAGCTTGCGACCCGCCACCAGACCGGTCTTCGGATCGGCGTTGAAGCAGACCTTGTACTCACCGTCAGGCAGATCGGTGAACAGGTACTTGCCGTCCTTGTCCGTCTTCGACTCGGCCACCGGCTTCCCGGCGCCGTCCTGCAGGAACACCGGCAGGCCGGGCACACCCGGCTCATTCGGATCCTGCACACCGTTGGAGTTCTCGTCGTACCAGACGAAATCACCAACACGGTTCGTCGGCGACACCAGACCAAGGTCGAGGGTCAGGTTCTCCCTCGTCCCGACGCCCACCTTCACCGGCGGCGCGCACCCGGAAGCCAGGTCGACGTCCGAGTCCTTCGCATCGTCGGAGCCGGCGTTCGGTTTCGTGGCGAGGTATCCGGCGTAGTCACCCGGCAACGCGCCCATCTCGAAGCACACCTTGTAGGTACCGTCCGGGATGTTCGGGAACTCGTACTTGCCGTCCTTGTCCGTGACAACAGACTTCCCGACCGGCGTGCCCTTCTCATCCACCAGCTTCACCGGCACACCGGGAACACCGGGCTCACCCGGATCCTGCACACCGTTGCGGTTCGTGTCGGACCACACCAGGTCACCGATGCGGTTCGGCGGTGCGTAGATACCCGCGTCGAGCGTGTAGTCCCGGCGCTTGCCCACGCCGACCGTGGTGGTCAGCGTGCAACCCGTCGTCGGGTCGGCGTCGGAGTCCTTCGCATCGTCACCCGCATTGACCTTGGTGAGGACGTAGTCCTTCACCGCGGCCGGCATGTTGGCGATGTCGAAGCACACCTGGTACGTGCCGTCCGGCAGGTTGTCGGTGAAGTAGTACTTGCCGTCGGGGCCGGTCTTCTTCGTGCCCAGCTCCTTGCCCTGAGCGTCCTTCAGGACGGCGGTCACGCCCTCGACGGGCTTCTCACCCTCGTCCTGCAGACCGTTCTTGTTGGCATCGATCCACACGAAGTCGCCGACACCATTGGCAGGCGGATGGATACCGGCATCGACGGTCAGGTTCTCGCGATTACCCGGACCCAGCTCCACCTCAGGGGCGCAACCGGAAGCCGGATCAGCATCCGAATCCTTCGCGTCGTCACCGACGTTCGGCGTGGTGAACTGGAAGTCCTTCACCGCATCCGGCATCGGACCGAAGCACACCGTGTACTTGCCGTCGGGCAGGTTTTCGAAGACGTACTTGCCGTCCGGACCCGTCGTCGTGGTCTTGCCGTCCGACAACTTCACCGGAACGCTCGGGACACCGGGCTCGCCGTCGTCCTGAACACCGTTCTTGTTGTCATCACGCCAAACGACGTCACCCAACCTGTTCGGCGGCGCGACCAGACCCATGTCGAGCGTCAGATCCTCACGCTTCCCGCTGCCCAGCGTGGTTTCCGCCGTACAGCCGTCCGCGCCCGCGTCGGAGTCCTTCGCGTCGTCGCCACCGGTGTTCTGCGTGGTGACCTTGTAGTCCCTCACCGCGGCAGGCAGGTCGGCGATGTCGAAGCACACCTTGTACGTGCTGTCGGGCAGGTCGGAGAACAGGTACTTGCCCTGGGCGTCCGTCTTCGTGGTCGCGCCGGTGTTGAGCTTCACCGTCACGCCCTCGACCGGAACGTCGGTGGCGTCCTGCAGACCGTCCTTGTTGACGTCGATCCACACGTAGTCGCCGAGGCGGTTCACCGGTGAGATCAGACCCATGTCGATGGTCGGGTCTTCCGGCTTGTCCACGCCCAGCTCGACCTCGGGCGCGCAACCCGTTGCCGGGTCGGCGTCCGAGTCCTTGGTGGCGTCGCCACCCTGGGCCGGCTTGGTGACCTGGTAGTCCTTCACCGCGTCGGGCATGTTCGCGATGTCGAAGCACACCTTGTACTTGCCGTCCGGCAGGTTCGGGAACTCGTACTTGCCGTTGACATCCGTGGTGGTCGTCTTGTCGCCGACCTTCACCGTCACGCCCTGGACCGGCTTCTCATCCGGATCCTGGACACCGTTCTTGTTGGTGTCGATCCACACGAAGTCACCGAGCTTGTTCGGCGGCCTGATACCGAGGTCGAGCGTCAGGTCCTCACGCTTGGCACTGCCGAGCGAGGTTTCCGGCGTACAGCCGTCCGCACCCGCGTCGGAGTCCTTCGCGTCATCGCCACCCGCGTTCGGCCGGGTCACCAGGTAGTTCTGGTACGGCGCAGGCATGTTCGCGATGTCGAAACAGACCTTGTACGTGCCATCGGACAGGTTGTCGAAGACGTACCTGCCGTCCGGACCCGTCGTCGTGGACTTGCCGTCCGACAACTTGACCGGCACGTTCGGCACGCCCGGCTCGTCGCCGTCCTGGACACCATTGCGGTTGGCGTCGACCCAGACGTAGTCACCGAGCCTGTTCGGCGGCGAAACCAGACCCATGTCAAGGGTCAGGTCCTCCCGCTTCCCAGCGCCCAGCGTGGTTTCCGCCGTGCAGCCCTGCGCGTCCGCGTCGGAGTCCTTCGCGTCGTCGCCACCGGCATTGGCAGTGGTGACCTTGAAGTCCTTCACCGCGGCAGGCAGGTCGGCCAGGTCGAAGCACACCTTGTACGTGCCGTCAGGCAGGTCGCTGAAGATGTACTTGCCCTGCGCGTCGGTCTTCACCGTCGCACCAGTGCTCAGCTTGGCCGTGACACCTTCAACGGGAACGTCGGTGGCGTCCTGCAGGCCATCCTTGTTGACGTCGATCCACACGTAGTCACCGAGGCGGTTCACCGGTGAGATCAGACCCATGTCGATGGTCGGGTCTTCCGGCTTGTCGACACCGAGCTCGACCTCGGGCGCGCAACCCGTTGCGGGGTCGGCATCCGAGTCCTTCGCGTCGTCGCCGCCCTGGTTCGGCTTCGTCACCTGGAAGTCCGCGACGGGCGCGGGCATGTTCGCGATGTCGAAGCAGACGGTGTACTTGCCGTCCGGCAGGTTCGGGAACTCGTACTTGCCGTTGACATCCGTGGTGGTCGTCTTGTCGCCGACCTTCACCGTCACGCCCTGGACCGGCTTCTCATCCGGATCCTGGACACCGTTCTTGTTGGTGTCGATCCACACGAAGTCGCCAAGCTTGTTCGGCGGCCTGATGCCCGCGTCGAGGGTGAGGTCCTCGCGCTTCTGCGGGCCGAGCGTGGTGGTGTGCGTGCACTTCGACGTCGGGTCGGCGTCGGAGTCCTTCGCATCGTCACCGGCGTTCAGACGCGTCAGCAGGTAGCCCGCGTACTGGGCCGGAGCCGTGGTGATGTCGAAGCACACCTGGTAGGTGCCGTCCGGCAGGTTGTCGAACAGGTACCTACCGTCCGGACCCGTCTGCTTCGGCTGGCCGACCGGCGCGCCCGCGCCGTCCTTCAACGTCACGGTCACACCCGGCACGCCGGGCTCGCCGTCGTCCTGCAGACCGTTGCGGTTGTTGTCGGCCCACACGAGGTCGCCGACCTTGTTGTTCGGCGGCGAGATGCCCGCGTCCAGCGTCAGGTCCTCGCGCTTGGCGGCACCCAGCGTCGTCGTCGCGGTGCACCCGTCGGCCGAGTCGGCATCCGAGTCCTTCGCGTCGTCGGTGCCCTGGTCCTTGCTCGTCAGAACGTAGCCGGCGTACTGGGCAGGCAACGTCGACAGGTCGAAGCACACCTTGTAGACGCCGTCCTCAAGGCCGTCGAAGAGGTACTTGCCCTGCGCGTCCGTCAACTTCGGCTGACCGACCGGCGTGCCGTCACCCTTCTTCAACACGACCGTCGCGCCCTGGACGCCTGCCTCGCCGGTGTCCTGGATGCCGTTCTTGTTCGTGTCGACCCACACGAAGTCACCGAGCCTGTTGGTGACCTTCGCGTTGATACCGGCGTCGATGGTGTGGTCGGCGGTGCCGGACTTGCCGGTCGTCACCGCCGCCTTGCCCGCGACATCCACATTGGAGTCGATGACGCGGTCGGCGCCCGCCTCCTTGACCGTCCACTTGAGATCGGCCTTCGCCGGTGCGCCCGGCAGTGTCGCCGCGTTCACCCCGCTGTAGTCGAACGCCAGGTTGTAACAGGTCTCCGGCTTCAGCGTGTCAGCCGCACCGAAGTAGTACTCGCCCTTGGCATTCGTCGTCTTCACCGGCAGCGCGGCACCACCGGCACACGGCGTCGCGGTGACCTTCACACCCGCGACGGCAGGCTCGTCAGCGTCCTGCACACCATCGGCATCGGTGTCGAACCACACCCGGTTGCCCAACTGCACCGGCGCCAGGTCACACAACGCCTCGAGGTCACCGAGACCGTTCGCCTTGCCCCAGCCCTCGTCCTCGGTTTCCAGCTTGGTGATCTGGTAGCTGTGGACGTGGTCGTCCCTCTGCATCTCACCGGTGGTGCGGTCGAACCAGCCGACACCCGTCGAGCGCACGGCGATGGGGTCGAGCACGTTCGCCGGCATCCGGGTCTCGCCGTAGACGAGCGCGAGAGCACCCTGCGAGCTCTCCTGGTGCGCTACGCCCCAGAACTCGCCGGGGTAGTACTCGACGACGCTCAGGGGCTCGTTGCCGCCGTTCCAGCCGAGGTTGTGGTTCGGGCAAGCGGCCGAACCGCCTTCCCACACGTACGCGCCGCCCACGAGGCATACCCGGTTCAGGTCACCACCGGACATGTTCTCGTGGTTGCCGCTGGAACCGTCCGGCGCCGGGATCTTGTACCCGCCCTGGTCGGCGAACCGGTCGCGGAAGTCGAGCACCAGGTCGCCGTTGTTCTCGATGCCGATGTCGGTCAGCAACGGCTCCGGGTAGGTCTCGTGCCGGTTGTCGAGCTCGGTGGCGTCCCAGCTGTCGGTCCAGGGGAACCACTTGTTGCTGCTCGGCCGGGTCTCCTTGGCAAAGCCACGTTCGAAGTTCAGCACCTTGTTGACGAGCGGTGCGCTGAACGTGCCGCCGGCGAACGTCATCACGACGCCGCGCAGGTCGTTGCGGTTCTGGCTCGACTGCGCGGAGCAGACACCACCGACGTAGATCTTGCCGTCGCGGATGCCGATCGCGCCCGGACGCCAGTCGCCCGCGTTGGAACACGCGGTCGCGGGAATCGCCCAGGAACCCTTGGGCGCACTGGCGGTCGCGCCGGTCGCGTCGTAGGCGTAGAGCTTCTTGTCGGCCAAGTTGACGACGTAGAGCTCGCTGCCGTCCTCGGTGATTTCGAGGTCACCGAGCGACTGCTTGCCGACGCCCGCGAAGAACGGGCCGTCGAAGTTGCTGGCGTGGTTGTGCGTCTGCGGACCGGTCGCGTTCGGCACGGTGGCGAACGTCGTGGTCGCGCCACCGGCGGCCGGGGTCACGTAGATGCCGCCGGGGCCCGCGGGGCCGTAGTTCGTGAGCCGCTTGGCGAAGGCGCCGGAGAAGATCCGCTTGTCCTGCTTGCGGTAGCCGATGCCGTAGACGGTGCCGGTCGCGCCCTGGTTCGCGATCTGCGTCGGGTCGGTGTCACCGCGCTGCGAGAACGGGAACGTCACGAGCGAGCGCGACGCGTTGTTGATGTTGCTGCTGCCGTCCTGCTTCCTGGTGGCGCGCATGCACGCGGTGACCAGGGTCGGGTTGGCCTGGCAGTAGTCGGCGGGGTTCCACAGACCGGTCGTGACGGTCACGGCCTTGCTGCCCGACACGTCGACGAACGCCGTGTTGCTCTCGAGCGTGCCGCCCGCGGGGGCGGGCTGGAGCACGCTGCCCGCGGGAGGGCTCACCTGCACGCGGTACTTGCCGCCACTCACCGCGGCGAGGTTGACCACGACGCTGCCGGCCGCGTCGGTCGTGCCGGACGCCGTCTGGCCCGCCGGGTCGGTGACGAGTACACCGGCGCCCTGGACGCCGACCTCGACGGCGGCGTCGAGGTTGCCATTGCCGTTGACGTCACGGACGACCTTGACGGTCAGGGCTCCATCACCGGGGCCGGCGTTCGCTGTCGGTATCACCACGGCGGACGAGGCGACCACCAGCGCGGCGAGCGCGGTGGAGAGCGGGCGTTTCACGAATCGGCTCCTCAGGGCGGCAGGTCGGGGACACATTGCGGGAATCTTGAAAGTCCCACCGTTTGTCCAGGCCCGCGCGGCGCCGATCACTTATCGCTCTGCCGTGTTAGCACTTCCCGGTGAATTTTCTCCGTGCGCTTGGCGGCCTGCCTGCCGTTCTTCGTCGCACTGTGTCGAACTCTTTCCCCGGTTGAGCGATTCGTTCTCCACGATCGGGGTTTCAGGTTTAGATCTGTCGACTCCGGTGTGCGACTGTCCACAGAGGAGGTTCGCTCTATCGGGTCATCTCTGCCGGACAGGTCTCGGCTTGACCACGAGGCCGATCGGGTGAATCCACCTTCCGGCCTCAGCTTTTCCTGGTTTCAGCGCCTGTAACCGGTGAAGGTCGCTGGCGGGCGGTGAAGGACCCGCGAGGACGCTGAAGGGCAGGCTGTTGAGCACACCGGACTTCGACGGCTTCTTCCGAACCTGCCTGCCGTCGGTGACCAGAACGCTGGCGGCGCTGACCGACGACACTCGCGTAGTCGACGACGTGGCGCAGGAAGCACTGCTGATCGCGCGGCACCGGTGGGCGGACATCTGCGCGTTCGACAAGCCCGAGGCGTGGGTGCTGAAGGTGGCGCTACGGCGGCTGCGGCGGTGGCAGCACCAGCACCGGCGCGAGACCGAACTCGTCGCGGTGCCGGACGTCGACCACATCGCACGGGTCGACGAGGCGGACGCGCTGCACGCGGCGTTGCGGCAACTGTCCCCCCGGCACAGCGAGGTACTGGCGTTGCAGCTGCTGGGCTACTCGATCGGCGAGATCTCGTCGGTGCTGGTGATCACGGAGGCGACCGTGCGGACCCACCTCACCCGCGGCCGTGCCGAGCTGCGGAAGATCCTGGGGGACAACCGATGAACGTGGACCGGCTGGTGTCCGAGCTGGAGTTCGACGAGGCCGTCGAACGGGCCTACCGCGCCGCCGAGCTCGCCGAACGGGCCGGGAACCTGCGGGAGGCCGCCGTGTTCTTCCGCGTCGCCGCCGACCAGCGCCTCGGTGACGCGCCGGCGCGGATGGCACAGGTGCTGTTCGCGCTCGGCCAGGTCGAGGAGGCCACGAGGTGGTCGCGGGTCGCGCTCGCGGACGGGTTCGACCCGGTGCAGACGGATACCGAGGCACGGCAACAGTTCCTGGAGCACGCGGCCCGCGTCACCGTGGGCGCGCCGACCTTCGACTGGGTTCCCGGCTCGGCGGCTTCCGTTGCGCGGGTCTCGTTGGAGGACGTCCAACGGGTGGAGGAACGGACACGAGCGTTGCGCGCGTTGGACCGGCAGTACGGCGGGATCGCCTGCCACGCCTTGGTCCTCGCGCACCTGGCCGCGGTCGAACCGTTGGTCCTCGCGGACGGTTCCCAGGTGGAGATGCGCCGGGCGGTGGCCTCGGTGCACTCGCTCGCGGGCTGGACGGCGTTCGACGCGGGTCAGCCCGGCGCCGCGCTCACCCACTTCTCGCGGGCCTTGACGTTGGCCAGGGAGGAGTCCCTGATCTCCTCGGTCCTGTCACGGGCAGGCCAGATGTTCCTGCACCACAACGCTCCTGCCGATGCTTTGAAAGCGTTCCAGCTCGGATTCGTTGCCGCGCACGAAGGCGTGGGCGTTCCGCGCATTGCCCGATCCCGCGGTCGCGATCCCCGCATTGACGACAATGGTTGACACATATGGCTTGGAACGCGTCCGTGCCCGCGCGATCACGTTGACCGCACTCGCCCGCGCCCATCTCTCGGTGGGCTCCATGGCAGCCGCCCACGCATTCAGCTCGCAGGCTTTGGTGGTGGCGACGAACTTGCGTTCGGTTCGCACTGACGACCAACTGCGGTGGTTCGTCGAGGAAGCACGCGAGGCCGGCGCGTCCGTGCTGGTAGAGCAGATCTCGGCCCATTTCGCGCGCTGTGGTTGACGCTTTCACCCGATCCGGGTCCGTACACGCGTGCACGCAAGCCGGTAAGTTCTCCGGCATGGCCGAGCCTTTCTCCTGGGTGCCCGCAGGAATCAACACCGACGTGCCCAGCGCGGCGCGCGTCTACGACTTCCTGCTGGGAGGTGGCCACAACTTCGCCTCCGACCGGATGGTCGGCGAGAAGGTGCTGGGAGTCCTGCGCGAAGGCCGCGAGATCGCCTCGTCGAACCGTTCCTTCATGCGCCGCGCCGTTCTGCTGATGATGGAGCAGGGCATCACACAGTTCCTCGACCTCGGCTCCGGCATCCCGACGGTCGGCAACGTGCACGAGATCGTGCAACAGGAAAACCCCGAAGCACGTGTCGTCTACGTGGACTACGACGAGGTCGCCGTCTCGCACAGCCAGCTCCTCCTCGAAGGCAACGAGAACGCGGGCGTCGTGCAGGCCGACATGTGCCGGCCGCAGGACGTGCTGTCCGACCCGGTCGTCAAGGACCTGATCGACTTCACCCAGCCCGTCGGCCTGCTCATGGTCGCCGTGCTGCACTTCGTGTCCGACGAGAAGGGCCCGGCCGAGGTCGTCGCCCACTACCGCGACGCCGTGCCGCCCGGCAGCCTCATCGCCCTCTCGCACCTGACCGCCGACTTCAAACCGCAGGAGATGGGCGCGGTGGTCGCGGCCATGCAGCACAGCCGCGACCCGATGTACTTCCGTTCGCACGACGTCTTCTCCGCCATGTTCGCGGGCATGGAGGTGCTCCAGCCGGGCATCGTCGCGGCGCCGCACTGGCACCCCGAACTCGGCCCGGCCGGAGAAGGTGGCCCCGAGGACGTCTACGTCGCCGTGGCCCGCAAGCCCTAACGCCTCTCTGTTTGGAGCGAAAGGCACGTTCGCTCCATCTAGTCGCACGAACGTGCCTTTCGCTCCAAACCGACCAGGGCCTAGCGGAACCGCCAGGACTGCGCCGCGGAACCGTTGCAGCTCCAGACGTTCAGCCGGGTACCCGGTGTGGTCGAGGCGCCGGGGTTGTCCAGGCACAGCCCCGACTGCGGGTTCTGCACCGACCCGTCCGAACGCACGCGCCACTGCTGCGCGCCGGAGTCGTTGCACTGCCAGAGCTGGACGATCGTGCCGTTGGTCGTGCCGCTGCCGTTGACGTCGAGGCACCGACCTGCGATGGCGATGGTGCCGTCGGCGACTACGCGCCACTTCTGCGCGTAGGAGTTGTTGCACGCCCAGATCTGCACCGGGTTGCCGTTGGCAGTGCCGCCGTTGTTGTTGTCCAGGCACACGTTCGAGGCCGCCGCCAGCGCGACGGAACCCGAACCCGACGGGAGCCGGTCGCTCGACAGCGACGGCGTGTTCAGGTGGTAGAAGTCGACGGCCAGGTAGTTCGGGGTCTTGCGGGCGGCAGGCTCGCAGAAACGGCGGGCGCGGTCGACGGCCTTCGAGTTGTCGGTGGAGACCGTGCCCTGCATCGGGACGTCGCGGAAGTGGTTCATCACAAAGAGCGGCCGGAAGTTGGCTTCCGTCGCGGAAAGCGGCTTGTTCCACCGGCTGTAGCAGGACCAGTCGGAGCTGCCCGCGCCCGAGCCCATCGACCAGTAGTTCTCGACGGTCCAGTCACGCTGGTAGAGCACGCCGGAGTTCTCGCGGCCGTCCGGGCTGTGGTCGGTGAAGATGAGCAAACGCTTGCCGGACGCCCTCATCTGCGACAACGTCGGCCAGCCGTTCTCCCGTACGCCTTCCGCGCGGTACAGCACGTCGTTCAGGCCGTTGACGGACGCGAGAGAAGAACGCAGCACATCAGCGGAGACGTAGTCCTCAAGGAAGACCGTCACGATCTCGGTGGGGCGTGACTTCAGGAAGTCGACGATGCGCTGGATGTCGACGCCGAGCGCGACCGGACGGCTGACGAGGTTGCAGCTGTTGTGGCACAGGATCGCGCCGTCGGGGGTCTGGTGGATGTCGAGCATGAAGCCGCGGACACCGTCGTTCAGCTGCTGCACGATGCCGCGGGACTGGTTCGGCGCGAAGTTGCCGAACGTGAAGCCGCCGTCGACGCCGTTCGCGTAGGCGTTGTGCGAGGTCAGGAACGTGACCTCGTCGAGGCGGGGATCGGCCTGGGCCTGGGCGCGGACCGGGGAGACAGGCGTGAGGAACCACGTGTCGTTGCCCGTGCCGACCCGGACCTGGTCGGTGCCGGACGCGATCAGGTAGCGCGCCGAGCCTGGATCTTTGAGCCGGTAGCGGTCCTGGTCGTCGAGGGTGACGACCCACTGGGCCTCCGCCGCCGAGCAGGAGAGCATGACCGCCGAGTCGCCGGAGCGGCCGAGACACTGGCCGCCCTCGGAGAGCGTGCTGCCGTTCCAGGAGAACTGCTGGCGGTCCTCGTTGCCCTTGGGGCGGTGCTGGAGGACGGACGAGCCGGAGACAGCCGCGTTCTGGCCGGTCACGGCACTTTGCAGGTAGTAGGAGCCGTTGGGTGCCGCCGCGGCGTCAACTGGGACGAGCAGCAACGACAACAGCGCGAGCACAGGGATGATGCGCATGGGGTGAAGGCTCACCGATCGACGTGAACATGAAAAGGCTTCACACGGAATTCCGTCCAAACCGAGACATGTGTGGTCCAGGCCACAAAAGCCGGTGCAGCGGATCGCGGGGCCACGGGGTTTCCCGAACCGCAACGGACCACAGACACGAAGGGGGCGGCGTGGGGTTCGACCAGTTCATCGCCGATCGGCTCGATCGGCTGCTGCGGTACGCCACCGCGATCACGTGCGACAAACACCTGGCACAGGACATCGTGCAGAACGTGCTCCTGCGCGCGCAGGACAAGTGGGAACGCATCGGAGCGATGGACGCTCCCTACCTCTACCTGAAGCGCATGGTCACCAACGACTACCTGTCGTGGCGCCGCCGCAGGGCCGCGCGCGAGGTCACGCTCGAACGCAGCGAGCTCGCCAAGCACGTGCCGTCCATGGCCGATCCCGCCGACGCACACGCCGAACGGGACGCCATGCGCACGCGGATCGCCATCCTGCCTCGTAAGCAACGAGCCGCGCTGGTGCTGCGCTTCTACGAGGACTGCTCCGACGCGGAGATCGCGCAGGTGCTCGACTGCTCGGAATCCACCGTGCGCAGCCAACTCTCTCGCGCGCTGCAAACGCTGCGCACCCACGAACTCGCTCGGTCCGCCACCCTGGGGGTGCACTCATGAACGACCTGATCCGACAGGCCATCGCCTCCGAGGCCGACGGAGGCCGTCGACTCCCGGACCGTGCTCGCCGAGCTGCACAGGCGGAAGAAGCGCAGCAAGCCGCTCGGCACGATCATCGGCGTGGCGACGCTGACCGCGGCCGCTGCTGCCGCGGCCGTCATCGTCCCGACGACCATCAAGACTGCCGAGTGTCGCCGGCGACCGCGCCACCGGCCACGGACAGAACGTGCTGCTCATCGGCACCGACGACCGCGACAACACCTGATGCGACTCGTGTTCGGGCGCTTCGATGCCGACGGGGCGGTCTCGGTCGTGTCGTTGCCCCGTGACATCTTCGTCGGCGCGAAGCCCGAGAAGATCAACAGCCTGTACCAGGCGGACCCCGAAAAGGCTGGTCGACGCCGTCGAGAACCTGACCGGCCAGAAGGTCGACCACTACGCCGCGGTCAGGATGTCGGCGTTCGGCCGGATCGCGGGACGCCGTGGGCGGCGTCTCGGTCTGCCTGTCCGCACCGGCGAAGGACCCGTTCAGCGGCATCGACCTGCCGGCGGGCAGGCAGACGATCGCGGGTGCGCAGGCTCTCGCGTTCCTGCGGCAGCGCCACGGGCTGCACATGGGCGACCTGGACCGGACCACGCGGCATCAGAGCGTTCCTCACCGGTATCGCCGTGAAGATCACCAAGGAGAACGCGGTGGCATCTCGCCCGCGCGGTCGGCGAGTCGATCCAGGTGGACAAGGGGTGGGACGTGCTGGAGTTCGCGCAGCGGTTCCAGGGCCCGGTCCACGCTCCGCGCGGGCACGCTGCCGGTGGGTGAGCCCGTCCACTCGGGGTGACCGGTTCCGGGTTCGAGGTCGATCCGGCGCAGCGCGAAGCAGTTCGTCGGCGAACCAGTTCGACGGCAAGGGATCGACGGCGGACGGCTGCGTGCGGTGATCGTTCACGCTAATGGAGCATCAAGTCGCCCCTTTGCGCAGCCGATGACCAGCATGTAGCCCGCCGAATGGCCGCTACGATCACTCCGTGCGCGAACCCCTTGAACGAGATTCCGAGATCGCGCACATCCGTGAAGCCCTGGACGCAGCCACCCGTGGTGAGGGTCGCGTAGTCGTCATCGAGGGCCGTGCCGGGATCGGCAAGACCAGGCTCGTGCACGAGTGCCGCGAGCTGGCCAAAGAGCGTGAGTTCGGCCGTCTTCAAGCCGTCGGCGACGCCATGGAGAGCGCGATGGCGTGGGGCGTCGTCCGGCAGATGGTCGAGCGTTCGGTCTCCCGGTACTCGGGCGAGGTCAGGGAGAAGATCCTGGCCGGGCCGTCCGGGGCGGCGCTCAAGGCACTCGACGACGCCGCGCTCGACCCGAGTGAGGCCGAACTCGCCCGCACGTTGCACTCGCTGTGGTGGGTCGCGGTGGATCTCTCCTCCACCCGCCCGCTGCTGATCACAGTGGACGACGCGCACTGGGCGGACCTGTCGTCGCTGAAGTTCCTCGTCTACCTGTCCCGCCGGATCGCCGACCTGCCGATCGCGCTGGTCGTCGCGACCCGGCCGCCCGCGGACAACGCGGGCCCGCTCGCCCAGCTCAGCCTGTCCGCCGACCGGCTGCTGCCCCGCCCGCTCACCACGGACGCGCTCAGCTCGTTGGTCGGCGGCCATCCCGAGGTCGTCGCCGCACTGCACGCGGCCAGCGGCGGGAACCCGTTCCTGGCCGGGGTGCTGGTCGACGAGCTGGCGGCACTCGGGTTGCCGCTCGACGAGGCCGAGACCGCCGCGCGGATCGGCGGGCTCGGGCCGAGCACCGTCTTCCGCGCCACGCTCGGCAGGCTGCCCGCCGAGTCCGTCGCCCTCGCGGGTGCGGTCGCCGTGCTCGGCACGCACGCCGACCCGTGGCAGGCGGCGGCGTTGGCGGAGGTCGCCGATCTGCCCGCCGCGGTCGACGCGCTGGCGACGGCGAACGTGCTGGTCACCGGCGAGTACCTGGAGTTCGTGCATCCCGTTGTGCGTGAGGCGGTGTTGACCGGCCTCGGCCCGATCGCGCGCGCCTCACTGCACGCGCGCGCTGCCAAAGCACTGTGGGAGTCGCACGCCCCGGCGGACCGGGTGGCCGCGCACCTCGTCCACGCTCCCAAAGGGACGCTCCCGAACGCCGCCGAAGTGCTCAGAAAAGCCGCCTCCACGCTGATGGCAGCCGGAGACGCACAAACCGCCGCCGCGCACCTCGCACGAGCAGTCGACGAAAGCCCGAACGACGCCGGTCTCCGCGCCGAGCTGGGCCGGGCACTGCTGCGCACCGGCGACGCGATGAGCGCCCATCGCCACCTCAAGGCCGCCGCGACCGGACTGCCGGACGCCGAGCTCGTG
>CAVYAD010000055.1:0-6914 GCA_963766275.1 uncultured Actinomycetota bacterium | reverse complement strand
CGGGCCGTAGGTGGTTGCGGCTGCGTAGGTGGGTTGCGTTTTGTGGTGCGGTGGCGGTGGCGGTGTCCCGTCACGAGCCGTACCAAGAGCGGGCGCGGCAGGGCTGTGGCACGACTAGTGACAGGACCCCACCACCGAAGCCGGCTATTGGTTCGGTCGTCTCGGGCCTGCGGCCCTCGATTGGCGCTTTGCGCTTGAGTTGCCTGCCGATTCAGTGCGGAATTACCGCTCCTTAAGCGGGTCCGGCGAGGGTGCTGGGCATGATGAGAGCACTCATGCTGAGCCTGCTGGCTGTTGTGGTGGCGGCACCGGCGGCGCATGCCGCCAGTCCGATCAGCTTGACGGACGGCTTTTACGTCGACCCGGACTCCAACCCCGCCGTGTGGGTGCGTGATCATGCGAGCGATGGTCGTCAGGCCGCGATCAAGGCGAACATCTCGACGCGGCCGATCGCGCGCTGGTTCGGCAACTGGAGCGGCGACATCAAGCCGGCGGTGGCCGGGTTCGTCGGGAAGACCGGGTCGAAGCTGCCGGTTCTGGTGGCGTACAACATTCCTGGTCGGGACGCGTGCGGTGGGCATTCCGGGGGCGGCGCGGGTAGTCCCGAGGCGTACCGGGCGTGGATCTCGAAGTTTGCGGAGGGTGTTGGGGCGCGGCCGGCGATCGTGGTCATCGAGCCGGACTCGCTGGCGGACTTCAACTGCATGGACGGTGCCAAGATCGCCGAGCGGACGGCGATGATCAAGTACGCGACGGAGCAGTTCAAGGCCAAGGCGCCGAACGCGTGGGCGTACCTCGATGCGGGTAACGCGCAGTGGGTGCCGGCGAACACGATGGCGGGGCGGTTGGAGGCGGCCGGGGTGCGGAACGTGCGCGGGTTCTCGATCAACGTGTCGAACTATCACACGACGAGCGCGTCGACGAGTTACGGCAATGTGGTCAACGGGGCGTTCTCGGGCTACACGAAGCCGTATGTCGTCGACACCAGTCGCAATGGCAACGGGCACAACGGTGAGTGGTGCAACCCCGGTGGGCGCAAGCTCGGTACGGCGCCGCGGCAGGGTGGCGGTGCGGAGATGCTGCTGTGGGTGAAGGTGCCGGGGGACTCGGATGGTCGCTGTGGGAAGGCGCCGAACGTGGACGCGGGCAAGTTTGATCCGCAGCTCGCGTTCGATCTGGTGTACGGGTACTAGCGCAGCACACCGACCACGCCGGTGCCGCCGACCTCGGTCGTGACCTCGAAACCCAACGGCCGCAGTGCGTCCGCGAGCACTGCGGCGGTGCGGAACTCCTGCAGCGACAGCTCGGGGTGCTGGTGCTGGTGCAGGTCGCGGTAGAGCGCGCTCAGGTCGACGGTCACGTGTTCAGGTTCTCACGGTCCATCAGCCAGGATGGAACAGGCGCAGGCGAATCGTGTGGAAGGCGCGGTCCAGGTAGTAGCGGTGCATCCCGCGGTCGAACCACTTCATCCGGGGTGGATCCGCGCGCAGTTCGTCGATGATCGCCACCACGTCGGGAGCGTTCGCACGTCCGAGGCCGCGGTCGAAAGTGGCCTGCGAGGCGAACGGCCCGAGGGCGAGGTCCCACCTGCCGAGCACGTAGCCCTCCCAGAAGAACAGGACGTGCAGGGCGAGGTGGTCCTGTCCAGCGAGGTAGTTGATCAGCATGATGTTTTTCATCGTCAGGGTGGCGAGATCGCCGGAACCCGGAAGCTCGAGCCACTTCTCGTCCAACGCCGCCCGGTGCAGCCGTCCCTGTGCGAGGCCTTGCCCCGCCAGCGCGTGCTTGAAGCTGTAGACCTCGGGGATGCAGGCTTCCGCCATTGCCGGGAAGTCCCAAAGCCCGTGGTCGTTGACCGCGGGCGTCAGCCTCGACACCGTGTGTTTGTTCGCCGTGACGTCGCCGACGGGTTGTTGCGCTGACCACGGTGCTGCCACGTCGGACGAGCCGGGTTCTGGACGCCGCTTCGGCGTGGAGTCGAGGTATGTCCTGGTGGCGGCCAGCCAGCGGTGCTCCAGGTCGGCGGCCTGCTGCAACGACTGTTCCGCGCGGTCGTACTCGCCTGACCGGAGGTAGAGCGTTCCGAGAGCCAGCGCGACCTGGGGATGGATGGGCCCCATGAAGTCGGTGAACTCATCGAGCACGGCGGCCAAACGTGCGGCGCTCTGCGGTTCGGTAGTGGAGTCGGCGAACTCCAGCAGCACGTTCACCGTGGGATCGACCGCGAGGTGTTTCGGGTCGTAGAAGAACAGATCACCGCAGGCGTATCCGTTGGTGAGGTGGAGTTCGATCCGATCGGTGCCCAGCGCTGATCTCATGAGCTCGAGGTCGGTTCTTTGCTGGTCTTGGAAATCCTGCAGGGCCGAAGGGTTCGATGGCCGCTCGTCGTCGCTCTCCTGCCAGTTCTGGTGAGGGAAGGCCGCCCACGTCGTGTTCCTCAGCGGGGAACGGATCGGACGGAGGCCGTCAGGGTCGTGTCCGCCTAGGACGGCCAGCATGACCTCCAGCCCGCGCCACCCGTGAACGAATGTGTAGGGCCGGCGCGTCGTGACTTTCAGTTCGGCGAGCTGAGCCTTGAACGAGTTCTCGACGTGCGCACCGTCGCCGCCGTGCGTGACGTAGATCAGGAGGTTGTGGCGGGGCACCTCGACGATCACCGTCGCCGGGAAGAAGTGCGACGTGGGGCACGAGCACACGAACGTGTCGAGTGTCCGTTCGCTCAAGTGCAGACCGAAGTTCGTCCACTCGTCGGCGTTGACGTACAGCAGGAAGTCCATTTCCCCCGGTTCGTCACAGCAGGACGGCGTCAACGTCCACCGTGTCGCGATCGCGTGACCCGACGACAGAACATCCCTCGGTACCAGCACGTGTCAGCGGCCTTCCCCTCGGCGGCGTCTCAGCACCTCGAGCAGCTTGGCCGGTGTGTGCGAGGGGAAGTCGATCGTGAAGACCTGCGACGCGGTGATCTGTTCGTTCGACGTGCCCACCACGTGCCAGTGCACCCGCAACCTGAGGTCGATCACCTGGCCCTCGTTTCCTGTCACGAGGAGAAGAAAGCCGTCCGTCTCACCAGGACTCAGCAGGTGGTGCCTCGGCAGAGTCGAGCTGATGTCCGCGGTCGTCACGTCCGCGACGAGCACCGCTTCGTCGATCGGTGCGCCGGGAGTCTTGACCTGAGTCGCGTCCGACGTGCAGCGGTCCAGCACAATCAGCTCGATCTGCGTGACCTTGAGGGGTGGTTCCGCGAAGTTCGAGACAGTGAACCGCACCTCACCACTGGCGGTCATGGTGAGGGGCGGCTGGACCGAACCCAGGTCGAAGATCAGGCCTGGCGGTGCCGGAGCTCCGGGCGCGTTGTGGTGCAGATGTACGTCACCGGCGATCGATCCGGCTTGCAGAACGGGCCCGTGGAAGGTGCCCAGGGCCTCGTTCGCGGCATGAGGTGGAAAATCGTCTGCTGCGCTCGGCACAAGAAAGCATTGTGCCCGGTTCAGTCGACCAGTTTGCGGAACTCGGCCTCGAAGTCGACGTAGTCGTTCTCGCGGCCGGGCGCGACGACGTCGTAGGTCGAGTTCAGGAACTCCTGGAGCTCGGACGAGCGCACGTGGAAGACGGCCTGTGACACGTCGGACCGCAGTTCGAGGACGGCGGTCGTTGAGTTGTACGGCCGCAGCAGCACGTCGCCCGCGCCGCTTTTGGTGATCAGGCCGTCGGCGAGCAGGTCGCGGCTCACCAGCCACACCGTCTCCTGGCGTCCCATCCGGAACGTCATGGTCACGGCGTGCGGGTCGTCGGCCCGGTAACCGAGCTCGACCTCGACGGGCATGGGCCGCCCGGAGGGGGCGATGAAGGCGAAGACGGACTCGGCGCCCACTCGTGTCACGTTCGTCATGCCCCCTTAGACGTATGGCAACCCTCGTGGATGCCTAAGGAAGCAAAATCGATGTGGACGGGTTTTTCAACCCGCCCAATGTATGACTTTTGGCATTAGTTACACCGGGTTGCCGCGCGGACGCAGACGGCCACCGGGAAGGGGCGGAGCGGGCAGTCGTGCGCCGTTGTAGCCGTCGACGCGGCCGAACCTGTCAGTCTCGGCCTGCCACTCGTCTCGGTAGGTGACTATTTCGTCGTGGGTTCGGCCCACGAAGTTCCACCACATGACGATTTCCTCGCCGAACGGCTCCCCGCCCAGCACCACGATCCGTGCGCCTTCGCGGGTTGACAGGGTCAGGCAGGTACGGCCGATGCCCACGTAGGCAAGCTGACCTGGAGTGAGAGCGGTCTCTTGGATCGTCACGTCACCGGTGTCCAGGAGAACGCCGTGTTCGAATCCTTCGACCACATCCAGTTCGATCGTCGCGCCGGCCTCCATGACGATTTCGGCGCCGAGAAGCGGCGTGAAGGTATGCACCGGTGACGTCGACCCGGCCAGCGAGCCGAGAAAAACACGGACGGCGGCGCCTTCATCGAGCCGGACGGCCGGCGGCGCATAGTGCTGGAAATCACGTCCGGTGTCGCGGTCCGCGTCGGGCAGCGCGAGCCACAGCTGCACGCCGTGCAGGACGCTCGACGCGGCGGTGGACACCTCGGAATGCGCGATGCCTCGGCCGCTGGTCATCAGGTTCAGCTCGCCGGGCCGCACGTGGGCGTGCACGCCGAGGCTGTCGCGGTGCTCGATCTCGCCGGTGAAGAGCCAGCTCACGGTCTGCAGCCCGGTGTGCGGGTGCGGCGCCACGTCCATCCGCACGTCGTCGGGCCCGTAGTGGTCGCAGAAGCACCACGCGCCGATCAACGACCGCTGCTTCTGCGGCAACGTCCGCCGCACCGACATCGCCCGCGGACCACCCAGCGGCACGTCCCGCGGCTCCAGGATCTCCACCACGGACTCGCGCTGCGTGGAGGCGCACGTCACTTCCGCCGGTTCGGCCTCGACATTGCTCACGGGGCCGATCGTAAGCTGGCGCGGGGGTAACAGTGGATCTTCGAGGGGGTCTGCTCGCGCACGTGTCGAGCAGCGGATACGACCTGGACGCCGGGCAGCTCGCGGCGATCGACCGGCTGGCGGTGCTGGGGGAGCGGCGCCGGGGCGTCTACCTGCACGGCCCGGTCGGCCGAGGCAAGAGCTTCCTCGCCGACGCGTTCTTCGACGTGCTGCCGGTCAGACGTAAACGGCGGGTGCATTTCCACTCGTTCTTCGGTGAGCTGCACGCCCTCATCTCCGCCCGGCTGTACTCGCCCGGCGCGGTCGCCAAGGCCGTCGGCGAGCTGATCGGCCGGTGCGACGTGCTGGCGTTCGACGAGTTCCACCTGCACGACGTCGGCGACGCGATGCTGATGACTCGCCTGCTGGAGGAGCTCAAGGCCCGCCGGGTGATGATCATCGCGACGTCCAACTACCCGCCGGACGGCCTGCTGCCCAACCCGCTCTACCACGGCCACTTCCTGCCGGGCATCGCGCTCGTTCGCGAGCTCATGGACACCATCTCGTTGGACGGCCCGGTCGACTACCGGCACCTGCACGGCGCACCACGCTCTCGCTTCGAGACCGGCGCGATCCTCGCCTACCTCACCCCTCCCTCCGCCCCGCTCACCCTGGAGATCAACGGCCGCTCCATCACCGCCCTCGGCTGCCATGAAAGCTCCTTTCATGTCTTTGATTCGCGGATCTGGTTCGACTTCGGGGACCTGTGCGAGAAGCCGACGTCGACGCAGGACTACCTGGTGCTCGCCGATCGCTACGACGACTGGGTGATCACCGGGGTGCCGCGGCTCGAACTGTGCGATCGCGAGGCGCAGCAACGGTTCGCGAACGTCGTGGACGTGCTGGTGGACCGGGACGTCCGGCTGACGCTGGTGAGTGAGCACCCGCTCGCCGAGATCGTGGGCGGGCAGGCACTCGACCTCACCCGCACCGCCAGCCGGTTGGAGCTGATCAACTCGGACGGGTGAACAGGTGCACCTCTTCCGCCGCGACCTCGCGGCGGTCGACGGTGCTGTCGTACCTGCGATAGCACCAACATTCGGTGTGATCTGGACGACACGGCCGCGTACTCCCGGCAAGATCGACGAGTACGAGAATCCGGACGACACGCGGACGATCAAGCGTCCCAGGAGCCGCGCAACGTCAAGGACGCGCTGGGCACCTGGCGTGCGGTCGATCCGACGCTGGTGGCGGACGTGCCGACGAGGCGGGTGAAGGCGCGGCAGCATCCGCTGATGCCGACGCTCGGTGCGGCGGCGGATGATCCTTCTCTGGTCACGGTTTCCCACGATGGCCACAAGGTCACGCTGGCGCCGGAGAAGCCCGCCAAGGACCGCAAGGTCAAGGTGAGCGACAAGGTCGCCGAGTACACCGACGTCACCCCGGACACCGACCTCACCTACGAGGTCACGCCGGGTTCGGTGAAGGAGACCATCAAGCTCAAGAAGGCGCCGTCCACCAACAAGTGGCGGTTCTCCCTCAAGACCGGCGGCCTCACCCCGGTCGTGACGCAGCAGCAGACGGTCGAGCTGCGGGATGCCAATGGTGTTCCGAAGATCGTGATGCCGCCGATCGTCACGTGGGACTCCACCGGCACGGCGGACGCCCCGCCGGCGCAGACCGGCGGCACCTACACCGTGGAGAAGTCCGGCACCGACTGGACGCTCACGGTCGCGGTGGGCCAGGCGTGGCTGAAGGACGCCAAGCGCGTCTACCCGGTCAGCGTCGACCCGACGTTCACCTATGGGGTGGCGTACTGGGAGTCGTACAAGTCCGACGGGTATTGGTGCACCAACTGCGGTGTCCAGGTCGGCAACGCGCTCGACCGCGGTGACAAGTACTGGCGTTCCGCTGTCCGGTTCAACTACGAGAACCTGTACGGCAAGCGGATCGTGGGCGCGAAGCTGGACGTGACGAACCAGCGTTCGCCGCG
>CAVYAD010000054.1:0-214116 GCA_963766275.1 uncultured Actinomycetota bacterium | reverse complement strand
CGGTGTGGAAGAGCTCCATGCCGAACCGTGAGGTGTAGAAGTCGGCCATCTTCTTCGCGTCCTGCACGACGAACGCGATGTGCCGCAGCCGTGGCCTGGTCATGAGTTTCCCTTCGGGATCATGTTGTGGAACGCGGCGATCTCCCACACACCGGCGCGCCGTACGACGACGGCCTGCGCGTGTGTGGTGATGCCCGCCGGTGCGATGGACGACGTCACGTGCACCAGGGAGATGCCCGTCGGTCAACGGCCTGATCAGGCTGATCTCGGCGGTGAGCTTTGTGTCCCGGTAGGGCCCGGCGAACAGCTGCCCGTGGCCCCAGCGCCACGGCCCGCCGCCCGAACAGCTCCTCCCCGCGTACGTTCACGAAGTCGACGTCCTGCGGCGAACACGCTGGCGAAGACCTCGCCGTCACCGTCGGCCCAGCCGTGCTCCATGCGCCGCCAGAGCTCGTAGATCTGATCAGTCATGCGTGATTCATCCTCAACGGCAGGCGCAGGCACTCGGCGTCCCATGCGGCAAGCGAGTAGTAGAGGCCGCCATGGCGGCGTTCGAGGTAACAGACGACGTTCACGGGCCATCCGCTGTTGCGGAACATGTGCTCGTCCATCGGCGTCGGGTGGTCGTCCAACGGCCGGTCGCGCTCGCACTCGGGCCCGAGCCGGTGCCAGTCCGGGTGCAGGTGGATCGAGCCGAGCACGTCCAGGCCCCGCGTGTCGGCGGCCCGCGTGATCCCGAGCAGGTCCGCGGGGTCGAGCCACCACGCCCGCACCGGGTTCTCGTAGGCGGTGCCGAACCGGGGCACGATCGTGGCCGAGAACTCCTCCCGCGCGCTCGGGTCGGTCAGACGCGCGTTGCGGCCGAACGCGACCTCCTCGACGACGGCTTCCTCACCCGCACTGCGGCCGAGCAACACCGCGAAACACGGTCTGGGCTCATCCGGAGTGATGCACGAGTATTCGGCGGAAGCGGCGCCGAGAAAGTCTTTCAGTGCTATGCCCGAAAACAACACCGTTTCGGTGCGGGTCGAACGTTCGGCCAATTCCATCACGTCCGGAACGTATCGAGACGTCCGACTCGGGCGCGAGAACCGTCACGATATTGGCCCTATTACATTCGGCGATAACATCGAGGCATGCGGCTGGAAGTGCGTCATCTGGAACTGGTGGTTGCCATCGCGGATTCCGGGAGCCTGCGCAGAGCCGCCGCACGCCTGCACCTGAGCCAGCCCGCAGTGACGACGCAGCTCAAACGCATCGAGGACCACCTCGGCGGCCCGTTGTTCCTCCGCGGCGTCGACGGTGTCAGGCTGACCCCGACCGGCACGGATTTCGTGCAGGAGGCGAGGTCGCTGCTCGGTCAGCTGGAGTCGCTGGAACGCGTAACGCGCCGTAACGCACAACGGTACGGCGCTCCGACCAGGATTGCCGGAATCGCCGCATACCACTTCGGACTACTGGTGGCCGCGCTCGGCGAGAACGTCACGAGCCGAACGATCAAGGAAACCTCGACGCTCACCGCACTGCTCGCTTCGGGCGATCTCGACCTGGCCGTCATGCGTCAATTTCCCGGTACTCCGCTTTCCTTGCCGGAAGGTGTCGGTCACCGGTTGCTGACCCGCGAGCCGCTGTTCGTCGGCCTGCCCGACCACCACGCGTTCGCGTCCCAGCGGGAAGTTCCGCTGGCAGCGCTCGCCGACGACCGGTGGGTGATGCCCGAACCGGACGACAGCGGCATGAACGCCCACTTCGCCCGCGAGTGCGCAGCGGCCGGGTTCGAGCAACGGATCGCGCACTTCACCAGCGAGGCGCATCTCGCGATCACACTGGTCACGGCCGGTGCGGTGTGCCCGCTCTACCCGGTCGGCCCGAGCCGCGGCGGTGTCGCCCGCCTGCCGATCACGGACAACCCGCTGGTCCGTGAGGTCGTGCTGGCGTGGCGCACCGACTCACCGGTCGCGGGCGAGATCGACGACCTGTGCGACCAGGTCATCAAGGGATATCTGAAGCTCGTGGAGGAAAGCGACGTCTACAGCAGGTGGTGGCAGAACGGGGGAGCGGAGTTCGCCCTCAGTCCTTAGTTCCGCCGGGCGGGCCCTGACGCGTGATGAGCGCGACCCGGTCGTCCGACGACACGGGCTTGCCACCGGCTTTGTTCACCGTGCCGACGAGCGCGGCCGAGTCGTTCAGCATCTCCAGCGGGCCGAGCTGGCCGTAGCTGTTCTCCTGCATGGTCAGCTCGGGTTTTCCCGTGAACGCGCCCGCGGGGTTCATCGGCAGTTGCTGCAGGCCCGCAACCTTCGACGACGACACCCACAGCATGTCCGTCAGCGACGCGCAGCCCATGACGCCCGGCCGGTCCGGCCACGCCCACGCCGGGTCGCCGACCGGCTTGCCCGCCGTGACGCGGTAGACCACGTCGGCGTTCGCGGCCCAGTCGGTGACCCAGATCTTCTCGGTGTCCCCGGAGACGCACAGGCCGCCGGGCAGTCGCAGCCCGGAGGCGAGAACGGCGGAACCGGCGTTCGGGTTGCCGGAAGCGGGCTTGCCGGAGCCGTCGATGCGCAGCACCTTGCCCGCGAGCGAGTTCGGGTCGGCGGCGAGCGCCGGGTTCCCCGCGTCGCCGGTCGCGACCAGGATCGCGCCCTTGCGGTCGCTGGCGAGCACGCCCCGGTTGCCCGTCGGGCCCTTCGGGATGCCGGTCAGGATCGGCTTCGGGGTGTCACCGGGGGCGACGCGCAGCACCCGGTTGTCCGTCGCGGTCGTCACGTACACGTAGGCGAGCTGGTCCTCGGCGAACGTCGCGGACACCGCGAGCCCGGTCAGGCCGCCGTCCGAGGACGCGTCCACCTCGATCTGCGCGATCAGGACCGGGTCGACGTCCTTGGTGACCTTGACCAGCCGCCCGCCGCGTTCCGTCGCGTACGCCGCGACGCCGCCGTTGGAGTCCGCGCCGATCGGGGCGACACCGGTGACGGGGTTGAGACAGGTGGCGATCACCGCGGGGTTGAAGTCCTTGCAGCCCTGTGGCGGCGGGATGCTCTGCGGCGTCTGGTTCTGGCCGTTCTGGCCGGGAGAGGGCCGGAACTCGCCAGGCAGCTCGGGCCGGGGCCCGGCCTGCGGCGTCAGCTGCGGTTGCGCGCTCCAGCTCGTCGGCGGTGGCTCTTCTGGAAAGCTCGCACAGCCCCCTGCCAGCAGGCAGGCGGCGGCCATCAGCACGACGGAACGGACCACGACCTCAGGCTAGGTGCGCGACCGTGAACCCGAAGTGAACGTCTCAGCGGTGGCGAAGTCGACGGCCCGCACCCGCTCCAGCAACAGGTCGAGCTCGTCGCTCACCACCTCGGGTGCCTCCAGCGGCAGGTAGTGGCTGCACGGCAACACCCTCAGCCGCGCCTGCGGCAACTTCCCGACCGGCGCCGACATGCTCTCCGTGGTCGCGAGAACGTCGTCCCGGCCCGCCAGCAGTGTGACCGGGCACACGATCGAGCCGAGGTCCTGGCGCGGCGTCTCGCCCAGCGCGAGCGCCAGCGTGAAGTACCAGCGCCAGTCGTGCTGCAGGAACCGGCCGACGGCGTTCGTCACGGCCTTCGGGTCGCTGCTCGGCTTGATCACGCCGCTGTGCCGCAGCAGGAACGTCGTCAGGTCCGTCACCGGCACCCGGTGCAACACCTTGTCCAGCACCGGCCCAGCCTGCTGGAGCAGCTTCGCCGCGGTGACCCCGACGGTCCGGCGCACGGTGCTCGGCAGCACCGGCAGCATGCCGTCGAACGAGTCGCCGGGCGTGCCCGCCACGAGCAGCAGGCCCGACACCCGTTCCGGATGACGCAACGCGAGCTCGGCGGCGATCGTGACGCCCATCGACCAGCCGATCACGACGCACCGCTCGATGCCCGCCTCGTCCAGCACGGCGATCGCGTCCGACATGTGGTCTTCCAGCGAGATGTTGCGCTCGTCGACCGGGCGGTCGGAGCCCATCGTGCCCCGCATGTACCAGCTGACCAGGCCGCCTCGGTCCGTCAGCGACGGCCACGACTCGGGCCCGGAACCAACGCCGGGGCACAGCAGCACCGGCAGGGCCGTCGCCCGCCGCCTGCCACGTTCGGATCTTCGTGCCGTCCCAGGAGATGACGTCTTGCTCCCGCATGGCCACCATTCTGTCGTACCTTGCACCTGTGACGCTCACCGTGCTCGTGCCAGATGATTTCGGAGTTCAGGCGCTGTCTCAGGTGGACGGTGTCCGGCCTGTTCGCTACACGCCTGGGCAACCGTTGCCCGCCGAGGCCGCGGTCGCCGAGATCCTGGTACCGAAGTTCCTCGCAGGCACCGATCCGCGCGACGTCTTCGCCCAGCTTCCCAAGCTTCAGCTCGTGCAGCTGCTCAGCGCGGGCGCGGAGAACTTCGTCGGCAAGATCCCGGACGGCGTGCTGCTCTCCACCTGCCGCGGCGCGCACGGCGGCAGCACCGCGGAGTGGGCCATCGGCGCGTTGCTGGCGATATACCGAGAGCTCCTCGTCTTCGAACGCGCCCGCGCCGAGGGCCGCTGGGACTACCACCTGACGGACACGTTGCAGGACAAGAAGGTTCTCATCGTCGGAGCCGGTGACCTCGGTGATCAGCTGCGCCGGCGCCTGGAGCCGTTCGACGCCTCGGCGACCATGGTCGGCCGCACCGCCCGCGACGGCGTGCACGGCGTGGACGAGCTGCCGGCGTTGCTCCCGGAGTTCGACGCGGTCGTCGTCTTCACGCCGATGACCGAGGAGACGCGGCACCTGGTCGACGCCAAGTTCCTCGCGGCGATGAAGGACGGCGCGATCCTCGTCAACGGCGCCCGCGGCCCGGTCGTCGACACCGATGCATTGCTCGCGGAACTGAATTCCGGGCGACTGCGCGCGGCCCTGGACGTGACCGACCCGGAACCCCTGCCCGCGGATCATCCACTGTGGACCGCGCCGGGCCTGCTGCTGACCCCGCACGTCGCCGGGAGCTGCACCGGACATGCGCATCGCGCATACGCCGTGGTCGCCTCCGAGGTCGCTCGATACGCTGCCGGAGAACGTCCGCGCAACCTCGTCAACGGCAGCTACTAGTCCATTTGGGTGAAACTGGGCTGCCGTTCGGCTCTCGCGCGCGCGTGGCAGGTCTCCTAGCGTGCGGGCGTGGCTACTCACGACAAAGGCTCGAGCAAATCGAGCGCTTTCTCCGACGACTCGTTCTACTCGAGCAGCGGAGGGGGAGTGCACCACTTCGACGACAGCACCACCAGAGTCGACGGGGGCGTGACCCAGTCGTACGACTCGACGACGAAGGCGTTCGACAACACGGGTTACACGCCGCTGGACAAGTCCACTGTGGACTCTGTCGGCGACGACGACCCGTTCGAGGACGAGCGGAAGAAGTTCCGCTGGACGGCCGGCCCCGACCTCGGCCTGCTGGGGCTGCGCGCCGTCCTCGGCGGCATCTTCGTGCTGCACGGGCTGCAGAAGGTCTTCGGTCTGTTCGGCGGCCCCGGCATCAACGGCTTCGCGCAGTCGCTGGAGAAGATGGGCTACCGCGAGTCCGTCGTGCTCGCCTGGGTCACCGGCATCACGGAGCTGGCGGGCGGCAGCCTGCTCGTGCTGGGCCTCTTCACCCCGCTCGCCGCGGCCGGTGTGCTCGGCGTGATGGCCAACGTCATCGCGTTGAAGTACAAGGGCGGCTTCTTCGGCCCCAACGGAGTGGAGCTGGAGCTGGCGCTCGCGGGCATGGCGTTCGCGGCGCTCTTCGCGGGCCCCGGCCGGGCCGCGCTCGACTACAACCGCAGCTGGTTCCGGCACCCGCTGGCGGCCGGTTTCATCGCACTGCTGATCGCCGCCGGTGGCGCGGCGGTGACGTTGATCGTGTTCCGGTAGATCATTGCCCTCGTGCGGAAGAACCTGGCGGGAGCGCTGCTCCAACTCGCGTTGCTGGTGATCGGGATCCCGGTCGTCTACCTGGTGGCGTTCCCGTTCGGGCTCACCGCGAAGTCCCTGCTGCCGCCGCTGGGCCTGCTGGCCGGGCTCATCGTCGCCGGCGTCCTGGTCAAGAAAACGAACCAGCCGGTCAGCGGACCGCTGACCGGCTGGGCGATTTTCGGCGCCTGTCTGGCGCTGGCGTTCGTGCTTTAGCGGTTCGGGTCGCGAACCGCGCCCGTCGAGGCGTCCGTCGCCATGCGCGCGTAGGCCCGCAGTGCGGCGGTGACCGGGCGGATCCGGTCCACCGGCTGCCACGGGCGTTCCGAGGCGTCCATCTTGGCGCGGCGCTCGGCCAGCACCTCGTCGTCGACCAAAAGCTCCAGCCGGCGCTCGTGCACATCGATCAGGATCCGGTCGCCGTTCTCGACCAGCCCGATCGTGCCGCCGCCCGCCGCTTCCGGCGAGATGTGGCCGATCGAGAGGCCCGACGATCCGCCGGAGAAGCGGCCGTCGGTGATGAGCGCGCACTTCTTGCCGAGGCCCGAGCCCTTGAGGAACGCCGTGGGGTGCAGCATCTCCTGCATGCCAGGGCCGCCGGACGGGCCCTCGTAACGCACGACGAGCACCTCGCCGGCCTGGATCTCCTTGTTCAGGATCGCCGAGACGGCCTGCTCCTGTGACTCGACGACACGCGCCGGGCCCTCGAAGTGCCACAGCTCCTCGTCGATGCCCGCGGCCTTGATGATCGCGCCGCGCTCGGCGAGGTTGCCGCGCAGCACGGCCAGGCCGCCGTCACGGGTGTAGGCGTGCTCGTTGTCGCGAATGCAGCCGCCGGCCGCGTCGGTGTCCAAAGAGGACCAGCGGTTCGACGTCGAGAACGCCTCGGTGGTGCGGACACCGCCGGGTGCGGCGTGGAACAGCTCCAGAGCCTCGGCGGACGGCGATGCGGCGCGGATGTCCCACTTGCCGAGCCACTCGGCCATCGTCGGCGTGTGCACCGACGTGACGTCCTCGTTCAGCAGGCCCGCGCGGTAGAGCTCGCCCAGCAGCGCGGGGATTCCGCCCGCCCGGTGCACGTCCTCCATGTGGTAGTCGGAGTTCGGCGACACCTTGGACAGGCACGGCACGCGGCGGGACAGGTCGTCGATGTCCTGCGAGCGAGAAGTCGATCTCGCCCTCCTGCGCGGCGGCGAGGATGTGCAGCACGGTGTTCGTCGAGCCGCCCATCGCCATGTCGAGCGCCATGGCGTTCTCGAACGCCTTGCGGTTCGCGATGGAACGCGGCAGCGCGGACTCGTCGTCCTCGCCGTACCAGCGGCGGCACAGCTCGACGACGACCCGGCCGGCCTCGGAGAACAGCTCGCGGCGTGCGGCGTGGGTGGCCAGCGTGGAACCGTTGCCGGGCAACGACAGGCCGAGCGCCTCGGTCAGGCAGTTCATCGAGTTCGCGGTGAACATGCCGGAACACGAGCCGCACGTCGGGCACGCGGAGCGCTCGACCTCGGAGAGCCCGTCCTCGCTCACGGCAGGGGAGGCGGAGGCGGCGATCGCGGTGATGAGGTCGGTCGGCGCGACGGCGACACCCTCGACGACGACGGCTTTGCCGGCCTCCATCGGCCCGCCGGACACGAACACGACGGGGATGTTGAGGCGCATCGCCGCGTTCAGCATGCCGGGCGTGATCTTGTCGCAGTTCGAGATGCAGACGATCGCGTCGGCCTGGTGCGCGTTGACCATGTATTCGACCGAGTCGGCGATGATCTCGCGGCTGGGCAGCGAGTAGAGCATTCCGCTGTGGCCCATGGCGATGCCGTCGTCGACCGCGATGGTGTGGAACTCGCGCGCCACACCGCCCGCCTCGCGCACGGCCTCGGCCACGATGTCGCCGAGGTCACGCAGGTGCACGTGACCGGGCACGAACTGCGTGTAGGAGTTGGCGATCGCGATGATGGGCTTGCCGAAGTCGCTGTCGGTCATGCCCGTCGCGCGCCAGAGGGCGCGGGCACCCGCCGCGTTACGGCCGTGGGTGGTGGTGCGAGAGCGGAGCTGAGGCACTGCTCCTCCAGATTCAGTTCAAGAAAAAATGCGCGCGGGACAGCCGGGTCAGGCGTCACCAGTCTGGGAGCGGTGCCTCAAAGGTTACTCGTGCGCAGACTCGCGGAGACCAGGAGATAGGCCAGCGCGAGCGTGATGACGTGCACAACGGTGCACCACAGGCAGATCTTGCCGATGATCAGGAACTCCGCCGCGACCAGGTAGACGACCATCAGCACGCCGACACCGACCGCGCCCAGCCGCACCCACTCGAGCACGTCGATCCGCCACGCGAACGGGAGGCAGATCGCGGTCAGGAACACGAAGAACGCGAGCCCGAGGATCGCGACGGGGATGCCGAGGAGCTCGGACTGCTCGCTGGACGTCACCGTCTCGCAGTCGACGACGGCGTCGGCCGAGCAGATCAGCGCGTCCCGGTCGAAGTGCGTGTACGTCAGGTACGCCGAGGTCAGCAGGCCCGCGATCGACAGCAGCAGGCTCAGCAGCGGAACTCGTCTGATCACTTCTCGGACTGTACGGATTCCGGTGTTTCGGCCTCGTCAGACTCGACGGCGGGTTCCTCGGCTTCAGGCTCACGGGTGACCTCCGCCGACGGGTCCGGCACGCGCCCACCGCTGATCAGCGACAACGCCGGCAGGTGCATGAACCGCACCGCGGGCAGCGTCACCTCGGTGTCGTCGGACTTCACCGCCTTGAGCCAGCCCTTCTGGACCAGCCGGATCGACTTGAGCTCGGACCACTTCACCGTCGTGGAGCCGAACAGGCCGCGAGCGACGAGCTCGTCCTCGGTGACCGTCGTGCGGTTGCGGACGACCCAGTAGGCGTAGCCGACCGGGATCACGTAGAGCGCCTGGAGCCCCGGAGCGAGCCACGCCACAGGGGTCACGCAGATGGCGATCAGACCCGCTGCGAGCAGCGCGGTTGCCGGGATTCGAAAGACCAGCTTCTTCACTCGAAGGATTGTTCCACGTCCACGATCCGGGAATTCCATCCCGCAGAGTTGACGCACTCTTGCGCGGGGCGATACCGTCCGCTTCATGCAGCGCACGCTCGTTCTCGTACTTCTCAGGCGCGTCGACGCCTGAGCCGAACAGCCTGCGTCGACGCGCGACCCTCGCACGACCCAACTCCGGGTTGTCGAGGGTTTTTTCGTGTCCGGACCCCGATACCCACGAGGCAAACCAATGACCAGCGCACCATCGCGACAGGCTTCCGAGCCCTCGTCGCCACGTCCAGGTCCGCGGCCCAAACCGGCTCCGCCCACTGGCGCGCCGATCCGAGTGACCGGGGCTCAGTCCCTCGTCCGCTCGCTTGAGGCGGTCGGGTGTGAAGTGGTGTTCGGCATTCCCGGCGGGACGATCCTGCCCGCGTACGACCCGCTGCTGGACTCCACGAAGGTCCGGCACATCCTCGTCCGCCACGAGCAGGGCGCAGGGCACGCGGCGACCGGATACGCGCAGGCCACCGGCAAGGTCGGGGTCTGCATGGCGACGTCGGGTCCGGGTGCGACGAACCTCGTCACCCCGATCGCGGACGCGAACATGGACTCCGTGCCCATCGTCGCGATCACCGGCCAGCAGTCGCGGCCGCTGATCGGCACGGACGCCTTCCAGGAGGCGGACATCTGCGGCATCACGATGCCGATCACCAAGCACAACGTGCTCGTGACCGACCCGGCGGAGATCCCGCGGGCGATCGCTGAGGCGTTCCACATCGCGTCGACCGGCCGACCCGGCCCGGTTCTCGTCGACATCCCCAAGGACGTGCTGCAGGAGCAGACCAGCTTCTCGTGGCCGCCCGAGCTGCGCCTGCCCGGTTACCGGCCGACGACCCGGCCGCACGGCAAGCAGGTCCGCGAAGCCGCGAAGCTGATCACCAACGCCCACAAGCCCGTTCTCTACGTGGGCGGCGGCGTGATCAAGGCGGACGCACACGCCGAGCTGCTGCGCCTCGCCGAGGAGAGCGGCATCCCGGTCGTCACGACGCTGATGGCGCGCGGCGCGTTCCCGGACTCGCACGAGCAGCACATGGGCATGCCCGGCATGCACGGCACCGTCGCGGCCGTCGCGGCGATGCAGAAGTCGGACCTGCTGATCGCACTGGGCGCCCGCTTCGACGACCGCGTCACCGGCCAGCTGAACTCGTTCGCGCCGGACGCGCAGATCATCCACGCGGACATCGACCCGGCCGAGATCTCCAAGAACCGCCGCGCCGACGTGCCGATCGTCGGCGACTGCAAGGAGATCATCACCGAGCTGATCGACGCGCTGCGCACCGAGCGCGAGACGGCGACGAAGGTCGACCTCGCGCCGTGGTGGGCGACGCTGAACTCGATCCGCGAGACGTTCCCGCTCGGCTACGACTGGCCGGACGACGGCACGTTGTCGCCGCAGTACGCCATCGAACGCATCGGCGTGCTGTCCCCGGCGGACACGATCTACACCGCGGGCGTCGGCCAGCATCAGATGTGGGCCGCGCAGTTCGTGAAGTACGAGCACCCGCGCACGTGGATCAACTCCGGCGGCCTCGGCACGATGGGCTTCGCCGTTCCCGCCGCGATGGGCATCAAGGCGGGCGTGCCGGACCGCACGGTGTGGGCCATCGACGGCGACGGCTGCTTCCAGATGACCAACCAGGAGCTCGCCACCTGCGCCATCGAGGGCCTGCCGGTGAAGATCGCCGTGATCAACAACGGCAACCTGGGCATGGTCCGCCAGTGGCAGACGCTGTTCTACGGCGAGCGGTACTCCAACACGGATCTGGGGACGCACAAGCACCGCATCCCAGACTTCAAGCTGCTGGCGGAGGCTCTCGGCTGTGCGGGCCTGCGGGCCGAGACGCGCGAGGAGGTGGACGAGGTGATCGGGAAGGCGCTGGAGATCAACGACCGCCCGGTCGTCATCGACTTCGTCGTCGGCAAGGACGCCCAGGTGTGGCCCATGGTCGCCGCGGGCACCGGCAACTCCGAGATCATGGCCGCGCGCGGCATCCGCCCCCTGTTCGATGAGGACCTGTGATGACCAGGCACACGCTGAGCGTTTTGGTCGAGGACAAGCCCGGTGTGCTGGCACGCGTGGCCGGCCTGTTCTCCCGCCGCGGCTTCAACATCGAGTCGCTGGCGGTCGGCCGCACCGAGTACCCCGACATCTCCCGCATGACCATCGTGGTGTCGGTCGACGAGCTGCCGCTGGAGCAGGTGACCAAGCAGCTCAACAAACTCATCAACGTCATCAAGATCGTCGAGCTGGAGCCGGCCGCTTCCGTTCAGCGCCAGCTCGTCCTGATCAAGGTCCGGGCCGACGCGACGGTGCGGTCGCAGGTCCTCGAGACCGTGCAGCTCTTCCGCGCGAAGGTCGTCGACGTGTCGCCCGAGGCGGTCACGATCGAGGCCACCGGCACTCTGAAAAACTCGACGCGCTGCTGCGCATGCTGGAGCCCTACGGGCTTCGCGAGATCGTCCAGTCCGGCATGGTCGCCATCGGCCGTGGCGCTCGTTCCATCACCGCCACCGCGGTTCGTTAATCCAGAAAGAGGAAACACTGTGAGCGTCGAGATCTTCTACGACGACGATGCCGACCTGAGCATCATCCAGGGCCGCAAGGTGGCCGTGATCGGCTACGGCAGCCAGGGCCACGCCCACGCCCTGTCCCTGCGCGACTCGGGCGTCGAGGTCCGCATCGGCCTGCAGGAGGGCTCCAAGTCCCGCGCCAAGGCCGAGGAAGAGGGCCTTGAGGTCGGCACGCCGGCCGAGGTCTCCGCGTGGGCCGACGTGATCATGATCCTGGCGCCGGACACCGCCCAGCGTCACATCTACGCGAACGAGATCGCCGCGAACCTCAACGAGGGCGACGCGATCTTCTTCGGCCACGGCTTCAACATCCGCTACGGCCTCATCACCGTTCCGTCCGGTGTGGACGTCGCCATGGTCGCGCCGAAGGGCCCCGGCCACCTCGTGCGCCGCCAGTTCGTCGACGGCAAGGGCGTGCCCGCGCTCATCGCCATCGAGCAGGACGCCTCCGGCAACGCGCAGGCCCTCGCGCTGTCCTACGCCAAGGGCATCGGCGGCACGCGCGCCGGCGTCATCAAGACGACGTTCAAGGAAGAGACCGAGACCGACCTCTTCGGCGAGCAGGCCGTCCTCTGCGGTGGCGCCTCGGCTCTCGTCCAGGCGGGTTTCGAGGTCCTGACCGAGGCGGGCTACGCCCCCGAGGTCGCGTACTTCGAGTGCCTGCACGAGCTCAAGCTGATCGTCGACCTCATGTACGAGGGCGGCATCGCCCGCATGCGCTACTCGATCTCCGACACCGCCGAGTACGGCGACCTGACCCGCGGCCCGCGCGTCATCACCGCCGCGGTCAAGGAGGAGATGAAGAAGATCCTGGGCGAGATCCAGGACGGCACCTTCGCCACCGAGTGGGTGGCCGAGGACGACAACGGCCGCGCGAACTACAAGAAGCTGCAGCAGGAGGGTGAGACCCACCCGATCGAGGAGACCGGCAAGAAGCTGCGCGACATGATGTCGTGGGTCGACCGCCCGATCACCGAGACCGCCTGAGTTTCCGCTGTTCGAGGGGCCCGCAGCACTCGCGCTGCGGGCCCGTTCGTTTGTATCCGCTAGCTTCTTTGCGTATGACCGAGAGCGCGCCGATCTACGACGACAAGGCCCACGTGCGCGGCAAGCTGGACCTGCGCAACGCCGCCTGGCAGCGCGCCGGAGGAGCGGAACCCGGACGACGAGTACGTGGAGATCGCCTTCGTGACGCACACCGACGGCGCCACCTACGTCGCCATGCGCAACTCCAAGTCCCGCCGAGACCGTCCTCGTCTTCACCGATGTCGGAATGGGACGCCTTCGTGGCCGGCGCCAAGGACGGCGAGTTCGACGAGCCCTGGTAGGCAGCATGCTGTCCCACCACGCAAGACGCCTCCCGTGAGCTGGGACGACCCGCCACCAGCCTCAGGAATCCCGCTGTCCATGCTCGTTAACAGTCCGGACACATTGCGGTGCCCGGTCGGCGCGGGTCCAGCCGCCCCCGACCACGCCCGCGCCCCACGATCCGACCGTTCTGGGAGCGATGTCCGTGACCAACACGAGCCGCCCCGTTGTCCTCATCGCCGAAAAGCTCGCACCGTCCGTTCTGGACGTGCTCGGCGACGGTGTCGAGGTGCGCCACGTAGACGGCACCGACCGCGCGGCACTGCTCAGCGCGGTCGCCGACGCCGACGCCCTGCTCGTGCGCTCCGCCACCAAGGTCGACGCCGAGGTTTTCGCCGCCACCCGCAAGCTCAAGGTCGTCGCCCGCGCCGGCGTCGGCCTCGACAACGTCGAGGTCCCCGCGGCGACGCAGAGCGGCGTCATGGTCGTCAACGCCCCCACCTCGAACATCGTGTCCGCCGCCGAGCACGCCGTCGCACTGCTGCTCAGCGTGGCGCGCCAGATCCCGGCCGCGCACGAGACGCTGCAGAACCACGAGTGGAAGCGCAGCAAGTTCAACGGCGTCGAGCTCAACGGCAAGACCGTCGGCGTCGTCGGCCTCGGCAAGATCGGCCAGCTGTTCGCGCAGCGCATCGCCGCGTTCGGCACCGAGCTCATCGCCTACGACCCGTACGTCTCGGCTGCCCGGCCGCCCAGCTCGGCATCGAGCTCGTGAGCCTCGAAGAGCTGCTGGAACGCGCCGACGCCATCAGCATCCACCTCCCGAAGACCCCGGAGACCAAGGGTCTGATCGGCGCGGAGCAGCTGGCGAAGTCCAAGCGTGGCGTCATCATCGTGAACGCGGCGCGCGGTGGCCTCATCGACGAGGAAGCCCTCGCGGAGGCAGTGAAGGAAGGCCAGGTCGGCGGCGCCGGCATCGACGTCTTCATGCACCGAGCCCACCACCGAGAGCCCGTTGTTCAACGTTCCGGGCATCATCGTGACGCCGCACCTCGGTGCGAGCACGAGTGAGGCTCAGGACCGCGCGGGCACGGACGTCGCGCGCAGCGTCGTCCTCGCGCTCGCCGGCGACTTCGTGCCGGACGCGGTGAACGTGCAGGGTGGCGCGGTGGGCGAGGAAGTCCGCCCGTACCTGCCGCTCGTGCAGAAGCTCGGCACCGTCCTCAGTGCACTGTCGCCGAAGGCCCCGACGTCGGTCACGGTCGAGGTGCGCGGCGAACTGTCCAATGAGGACGTCGCGGTTCTTCCGCTGGCGGCACTCAGGGGAGTGTTCAGCAGCGTCGTCGAGTCGCAGGTGACGTTCGTGAACGCCCCGCAGCTCGCCGAGGACCTCGGTGTGAGCGTCGAGCTGGTCAAGGAGACCGAGAGCCCGAACCACCGCAGCCTCGTCACGGTCAAGGCCGTGTACGCCGACGGCACGACGCAGACGGTGTCCGGCACGATCAGCGGCATCGCGCAGGTCGAGAAGCTGGTGAACATCAACGGCCGCAACTTCGACCTGAGGGCCGAAGGAACCGTGCTGCTGCTGGAGTACCCGGATCGTCCGGGTGTCATGGGCACGGTCGGCACGTTGCTCGGCGAGGCCGGTGTGAACATCGAGGCCGCGCAGATCAGCCAGACCGGCGACGACGCGGTGATGGTGCTGCGGGTGGACCGTCCGGTCGACACCGCGGTGCTCGACCCGATCGGTGCGTCCGTGGGAGCGCGCACGGTCCGCTCTGTCGACTTCGGATAGTCACGACAAACCGGGAGGGGGACGGCAAAGTCCCCTTCCCGTGACTATCGCTACGGACAACGAACGCGTAACAACCAACTCTCCGTAGCGCACATTCATACTTTCGGGGCAATCGCAGGCACACGATCTGCGATTAGGTTCCCAACCAGGTTGACCCGGTGCCGTGAGGGCGCGGCGCAGTATTCATTCGGGTCGAAGGCACACACCTCGGTTGGGGCAACGTTGTGAAAAGACGATCAAGTCTGGTGGCGTTCTCTGCCGTCACCGCACTGCTGATCGCGCCTGCCACGGCACAGGCGCAGAGCGAACCGCTCGCGCAGCCGGTCGGCGGTGCTCAGGGGCTCGACGCGAAGGCGTTGCACCTCAAGGTCTCTCCCCGGTTGAACAAGTCCGGCAAGGTCACCGCGTTCGTCGCGCTCGACCGCAAGCCTGCCGTCGACGCGTTCACGGAGAAGGAGGGCCAGGGCAAGGAGGTCGCCAAGAAGGCGGCCAAACAGGCCAAGAACGACGTGTCGGCCACCGTCGAGCAGGTCGTCGGCCAGCTCAAGGTCGCGGACACGGCGACGAAGGAGCTCTACCGCACCGCCAACGGCGTTCCCGGCGTGGTCGTGCAGGCCGACGCGGCGAAGGTTCGTGAGCTGGCGCAGCGGGCGGACGTCACCGCGGTCTACCCGGTCGTGCCGAAGAAGCGCGAGAACTCGAACGCCGTGCAGCTCACCAGGGCGGTCAACGTCTGGCAGCAGTACGGCAAGCTCGGCGACGACGTGCGGGTCGGCATCATCGACACCGGCGTCGACTACACGCACGCGAACTTCGGTGGTCCCGGCACGGTCGAGGCGTTCAGGGCCGTCGACCCGCGCGCGAAGGACCCGAACTTCCCGACCGCGAAGGTCGTCGGTGGTTACGACTTCGTCGGCGAGGACTACGACGGCAGCAGTGAGAACCCGCATTCTCAACACGCCGAAGCCCGACCCCAACCCGATCGACTGCAACGGCCACGGCTCGCACGTCGCGGGCACCACGGCCGGTTTCGGTGAGAACTCCGACGGCAGCACGTTCAAGGGCGACTACACGAAGCTCAACGCGCGACACGCTGAACGCGATGAAGATCGGCCCCGGCACCGCGCCGAAGGCCCAGATCTTCGCGCTGAAGGTCTTCGGCTGCGACGGTTCGACCAACGTCACCTCGCAGGCGCTCGACTGGTCGCTCGACCCGGACGGCGACGGCGACTTCTCCGACCACCTCGACGTGGTCAACCTGTCGCTCGGCTCCGACTACGGCGCCCCGGACGACCCCGACAGCCTGTTCGTCAAGAAGCTGTACAAGACCGGTGTCATGCCGGTGTTCTCCGCGGGCAACGGCGGCGACCTCTACGACATCGGCGGTTCGCCGGGCAACACGCCCGAGGCGCTGACGGTCGCGTCCACGCGTGACTCGTTCGTGCTGCGCGACGGCGCCGAGGCGGACGGCCAGCTCAAGCCAGGTCAGTACAGCCAGAACTTCAACGGCTACCTCGGCTACGACAAGAAGCTGCCGGTCGTGAAGGTGACGCAGGCGGGCAACCCCGACGGCTGCCTCCCGATCACCGACGCGGTCGCGGGCAAGTTCGTGTGGCTGGAGTGGGACGACAACGACGCGACGCGCCGTTGTGGTTCGGCCGCCCGTGCGAACAACGTGCAGAACGCGGGCGGCCAGGGTGTGCTGCTCTCGTCCACTTTGAACAACTTCGCGGCGGGCATCGCGGGCAACCTGGGCATCCCGATGTTCCAGTTCACCGGCGACGCCACGAACTCGATCCGTCCCGTCGCTGAACGCCGGCACGCTGACCGTGCGCCTCGCGGGTGACCTGCGCACCTCGACGCCGACGTACGACCAGTCCATTTCGGACACGCCGAGCTCGTTCACCAGCCGCGGCACCCGCGGTCAGTCGATCAAGCCGGACGTCGCGGCGCCCGGTGACACGATCTCCTCGACCGCGGTCGGCTCCGGCAACGACCGGCTGGTGATCAGCGGTACCTCGATGGCGTCCCCGCACGTCGCGGGCATCGCGGCCCTGGTTCGCCAGGCGCACCCCGAGTGGTCGCTGGAAGAGGTCAAGGCCTCGATCATGAACACCGCGGGCGCGGACGTGAAGGAGAACGGCAAGACCTTCGCTCCCAACCGCGTCGGCACCGGCCGGGTGGACGCCAAGTCCGCGCTGGACAACCAGGTGCTGGCGTTCGTCGAGGACGACCCCGGCTACGTGAGCGCGAACTTCGGTGTCGTCGAGGTCGCCAAGCCGGTCTCGAAGACCAAAACGATCAAGATCGTCAACAAGTCCACGAAGGCCGTCGAGTACAACGTCGGCTACGACGGCCGCCACGACGATCCCCGGTGTGAGCTACCAGCTCTCGCAGACCAAGGTGAAGCTGAGCCCGCGCGGCGTCGCCCGCGTCAAGGTCACGCTGAAGATCGACGACCCGAAGGCCCTGCGCAAGACGGTCGACTCGACCGTCGCGCCGACGCAGCTCGACGTGCCGCGCCAGTTCATCGCGGACGCCTCCGGTCGCGTGACCCTCACGCCGACCGCGGGTGCCACGGTGCCGCTGCGCGTGTCGGTCTACTCCGCGCCGAAGCCGGTCGCGGACATCAGCACGTTCCCGAGCCTGAAGTTCCGGGGCAACGACAAGCAGGCCGTGCTCAACCTGAACGGCCGCGGCGTCGACCAGGGCACGGGTTCGCAGGCCTACCGCTCGCTGGTCAGCGTGCTGGAGCTGCAGGCACCAGTCGCCGAAGCTGCGCGACTGCCGCCGCAACGTCACGGAGAACTGCGCGCTCAACGACACCGCCAAGGGCGGCGACCTGCGCTATGTGGGCGCGGCCTCGACGGCCCCGCTCGCCAAGGCACAGGGCAAGCCCGAGGAGGCGATGCTCGCGTTCGGTGTCGCGACGTGGGGCAACTGGTACAACCTCGGCATGAACACCATCCCGTTCGTCGACATCGACACCGAACGGCGACGGGACCGCGGACTTCGAGACGTTCGCGACACGCCTGACCGACACCGACCTGCTGGTCGCGTCCACGGTCGACCTCAAGACGGAGCAGACCGTCGACATCCAGGCGGTCAACCTCCAGTTCGGTGACGTCGACACGAACACCGCCGACACCAACGTCGCCGTCCTGCCGGTGCTGCTCACCGCACTGGGCATCGACCCGACGAGGGACACGTCGCGCATCTCGTACACGGTCGGCACCACGGGTCCGTACGTGGCGCCGGGCAACGAGAACGGGCTGATCGACGTCATCGACCGCCGGCTGTCCTTCGACCCGCTCAAGCCGGGTCTGTGGACGCAGGGCGGCGGCGACGCGGCGCTGTCCTACCTGGCCAAGCCGGGCACCGCTCTCGTGGTGAACCGCGACGCGGCGGCGCTGAAGCTCGACAAGTCCGAGGGCCTGCTGGTCCTCAACCACCACAACGCCAACGGCGACCGCGCGTCGGTCGTCACGGTCCGCTCCAACGGCCGGGACTCCGCCTACTAGTCCCGTAGCTCCGACGTTTCCTGACGCCACGCGGGGGCCCCGCGTTACCCCAGAGGTAACGCGGGGCCCCCGCGTGGCATTTGCGGAAGGCGGCGGTCACGGGGTGGAACTGCGGGGTGTCACCCCTTGACGGGACACCGTTCCTGCGATCGAGTGACAGCCGAAAGTGCGGTATGGGCCGTGTGGGTGTCCCGCAGTACGGGAGAGAACACCCCGATGGGGTGTCCGGCATGCGGCGAGTGGCGGCGTTGCCGGTAGCCTTTCGCGAAGGAAAGTAGTTCCACGAATTGGGGACTGACACCTGGGAGGTGTGTGGATGCGGCTCGCAGTGATCCCAGGAGACGGGATCGGGCCCGAGGTCATCGCTGAGGCCCTAAAGGTCCTCGGTGAGGTCGTTCCGGCGGCCGAGATCACTCGCTACGACCTCGGCGCGGCGCGCTGGCACGCCACGGGAGAGTTGTTGCCCGAGTCAGTGCTGGGTGAGCTTCGCCAGCACGACGCGATCCTGCTCGGCGCGGTGGGCGATCCGTCGGTGCCGAGCGGAATCCTCGAGCGCGGTCTGTTGCTGCGGCTGCGCTTCGAACTCGACCACCACGTGAACCTCCGCCCCGCCCGTCTCTACCCCGGAGTCCGCAGCCCGCTCGCGGACCCGCCGGAGATCGACATGGTGGTGGTCCGCGAGGGGACCGAGGGCCCGTACGCGGGCAACGGCGGTCTGCTCCGCAAGGACACACCGCACGAGATCGCCACCGAGGTCTCGATCAACACGTCGTTCGGTGTCGAGCGCGTCGTCCGTGACGCCTTCGCCCGCGCGGCTGACCGCCCGCGTCGCCATCTGACGCTGGTGCACAAGACGAACGTCCTCACCCACGCCGGCTCGTTGTGGTCGCGTGTGGTCGAGGAGGTCTCGTTGCAGCACCCCGAAGTCACCGTGGCTTACCAGCACGTGGACGCGGCGACGATCCACCTGGTCACCGACCCTGGCCGTTACGACGTGATCGTGACGGACAACCTGTTCGGCGACATCCTGACCGACCTGGCCGCCGCCGTCACGGGTGGCATCGGCCTGGCCGCGTCGGGAAACATGGACGTGACCCGGCGCAACCCGTCGATGTTCGAGCCGGTCCACGGTTCGGCACCCGACATCGCGGGCCAGGGCATCGCCGACCCGACGGCCGCCGTGCTGTCGGTGGCGCTGCTGCTCGACCACCTCGGCGAGCACGAGTCGGCACGCCGCATCGAGGCCTCCGTGGCCTTTGATCTGGCTACTCGCGACCATCAGTCCCCAGGCGCGACCTACGCGATCGGGGACCGTCTCGCGGCCCTCGTGTCGTCGAACGTCCGCACGGGCTGAGCTCATCGCATAGTGGAGCCCCGGCCGGAACTCGGCCGGGGCTTCATTGTTCCTAGAGCTGGCCCGTGCTCTCACGCCACGCGCGCTCCTTCTGGATCCACTCGTTGTCCTGCGGGAACTCGTCGATCGTCGGCACCCGGCGGATCTCGGTCTTGAACCCGGCGCCGGTCATCGGGGCACGCTTCGCCCACTCGATCGCCTCCTCCTTGGAGGCCACGTTGATGACGTAGAAGCCGTTGAACAGCTCCTTGGTCTCGCCGTACGGGCCGTCCGTGACGACCGGCGGCTCGCTGGAGTAGTCGACGACCACACCCTCCGAGGGGTCGGAGAGCCCCTCCGCGGCCAGTAGCACGCCCGCGCGGATCATGTCCTCGTTGAACCGGCCGACCGTCTCCAGCATCTTGTCGAAGTCGAACTCGCCCATGTTCGCGAAGGCCTCGTCGGTGGCGCGCCAGATCATCATGAACTTCATGGTGGGTCTCCCTGTTCGGGTGCTCGGTGCCTGACATCCCGAGGTCGAACGGGCCGGGTGCCGGATCGACATCACACCCGGAAGTTTTTCGAACTTTCTGTTTTCGCAGGTAGGGTCCACCTGTCGTGCACGGGGGAAGTCCGGTCGAATTCCGGCGCTGACCCGCAACGGTAGGTCCCCTCACCAGGGGCAAGCCCGAATACCCGCACACGGCTGACCAATCCGAACTCTCCTGCCGTGGACTGCGGGAAGGGACCCAGTGATCGCGAAGATCAGCGCGCTCGTCGGCGTGCTCGCCGTCAGCATCGTCGCGGGCGTGGCGCTCGGCCCCGTCAGCATCCCCTTCGGTCAGACCGTCGAACTGCTGCACGCCGCCATCACCGGCGGCACGATTCCCGCGAACGTCGCCGGGCAGTACCACATCGTCTGGGACATCCGGCTGCCTCGCGTCCTGCTCGCCGCCGTGGTCGGCGCCGGGCTCGCGACGGTGGGCGTGGCGATGCAGGCGATGGTGCGCAACGCGTTGGCCGACCCGTACGTGCTCGGCATCTCGTCCGGCGCCAGCGTGGGCGCGATCGCCGTGGCGACGCTCGGGGTGCTGCCCTCGCTCGGCGTGTACGCGATGTCGGCCGGCGCGTTCGCGACCGCGCTCGGCGCGAGCGTGCTCGTCTACCTCACCGCGCGCACGAGCCGGGGCCTTACGCCGCTCAAGCTGGTGCTGACCGGCACCGCCCTCGGGTACGGGTTCTCCGCGATCGCGATGCTGCTCGTCTTCCAGGCGCCGCGCGGTGACGCCTCACGTGCCGCCATGCTGTGGTTGCTCGGCAGCCTGGGTGGAGCCGGGTGGCAGTCGTTGCCCGTGGCGGCGTTGGTGACCGCGATCGGCATCGCCTACCTGCTGACCAAGGCGCGGCCGCTCAACGCGCTGGCGATGGGCGATGAGACCGCGACCACGCTCGGCGTGCCCGTGCAACGCCTACGCACACACCTGTTCCTCATCACCGCCGCCATGACCGGTGTGCTGGTCGCGGTCAGCGGCGCGGTCGGCTTCGTCGGACTGATGCTGCCGCACCTCACGCGCATGGTCGTGGGCGCGGACCACCGCAAGGTGCTGCCGCTGGTGCCGCTCGCCGGCGCCAGCTTCCTCGTGTGGGTCGACGTCGCGGCACGCATGCTGGCCGCGCCGGAAGAACTGCCGCTGGGCGTCATCACGGCCGCGCTCGGAGTGCCCTGCTTCGTGTTCCTCATGCGCCGCAAGGCCTACGTCTTCGGGGGTCGTTGATGCTGGTCGAACTCGACGGGATCACCGTCAAGGACATCGTCGACGACATCACGTTCAGCGCCGAGAACGAGGTCGTCGGCATCGTCGGCCCCAACGGCAGCGGCAAGTCCACCACGTTGCGCTGCGTGTACCGGGCGCTGAAGCCGACCGGCGGAACGGTGCTGGTCGGCGGCGAGAACGTCCACAAAAGACAGAACGTCGCCAGGGACCTCGCCGCACTCACCCAGGAGTCGCAGGTCGAGTTCGACTTCACGGTCGCCGAGGTCGTGGAGATGGGCAGGCTGCCGCACGAGCGCGACCCGGCGAGGGACGAGCGGATCTGCGCCGAGGCACTGGCCACAGTGGACGTCTCGCATCTGGCGGCCAGGAGCTTCCTCAGCCTGTCCGGCGGCGAGCGGCAGCGCGTGCTCATCGCGAGGGCCCTCGCGCAGGAACCGAACGTGCTCGTGCTCGACGAGCCCACCAACCACCTCGACATCCGCCACCAGATCGACGTGCTGCGCCTGACCCGCGCCCTCGGCAAGACCGTCATCACCGTGCTGCACGACCTCAACCTCGCGGCGTCCTACTGCGACACGTTGTACGTGCTCGACGAAGGCAGGCTCGTCGCCGGCGGCACCCCGCACGAGGTGCTCACACCGGAACTGATCGCCAAGGTCTTCCACGTCACCGCGCACGTCGTCAACCACCCCACCACGGGAGTTCCCCAGCTCCTGTTCGACCAGGAGGTCACCGCTTGAGAACCGCACTCGTCACCGCCGCACTGCTCCTCGTCTCCGGCTGCGGCGCCACCGTCGCGCAGGACACGACGGCCGGCAACGACCCGGTGACCGTCAAGAACTGCGGTCAGGACGTCACGTACGACAAGGTGCCGTCCAAAGTGGTCACCAACGACACCGGCATCACCGAGCTGATGTTCGCGCTGGGCCTCAAGGACCGCATGGCGGGCTACGTCATCGACGGCACCGACACCGTCGACCTGCGAACCTCGCCGTGGAAGGGCGACTTCGACAGCGTGAAGAAGCTGTCCGACAAGGTCTCCAAGGAGGTCGTGCAGGCCGCCAACGCCGACCTCGTCTTCGCGGGCTGGAACTACGGCTTCAGCGAGAGCACCGGCTTCACCCCGGACGCGTTGAAGCAGCTCGGCATCGCCACCTACCAGCTCACCGAGGCGTGCCGGAACGGCATCGGCAAGCAGCGCGGCATCATGCCCGCGCTCGACGCGTTGTACACCGACCTCCGCAACCTCGGGAAGATCTTCCGCGTCGAGGCCAAGGCCGAGGAGCTCATCAAGGGCTACCAGCAGCAGATCGAGAACGCCGGCAAGCTGATGGCGGGCAAGCCGCGGCCCAAGGTGTTCCTCTACGACAGTGGACAGGACCAGCCGTTCACGTCGGGCAAGAACGCGGCGCCGCAGGACGTGATCGCGAAGGCCGGTGGCGACAACATCTTCGGCGACCTCGACGACAGCTGGGCCACGGTCAGCTGGGAGACCGTCGTGCAGCGCGACCCCGACGTCGTGCTGATCGTCGACTACGCCGACGGCGAGGCGAACACGCCCGAGCAGAAGCAGGCGTTCCTCGAAGGCTTCGCGGGACTCGCGAACTCGCCCGCGATCAAGAACAAGCGCTTCTTCGCGCTGCCGTACGCGGCGCTGGTGGAGTCACCTCGCAACCCGGCCTCGATCGAGGCGTTCGCGAAGTACCTCGCCGGCGCGTGAGGTTCGTCGCGTGAGGTTCAGTACTGCCAGGCGTGCGGCAGTACTCAGCGTGACCAGATAGTGGGAGATTTCTTCCCGCCGCTTGGTACGTCGTGCCGAGCTGTGGCAGCATCCGCTACATGGCTCAGAACCTCGCCATCATTATCGACGAGCGCGTCGGGTAGTGCCGCCCCTGGCACCCGACGCGCAGACCTCTCGCATCCGCGGGGGGTCTTTTTGTTTGTCCTGATGAGGAGATGACCGAGATGGCCGGCCCTGTCGACGAGTTCCACGTCTACGACACGACGTTGCGCGACGGCGCACAACGTGAGGGCATTTCGTACTCCGTCACGGACAAACTGGCGGTGGCGCGCCTGCTCGACGGTCTCGGCGTCGGGTTCATCGAGGGCGGCTGGCCCGGCGCACTCCCCAAGGACACCGAGTTCTTCGCCCGTGCGGCGGCAGGCGATCTGGAACTCAAGTACGCCAAGCTCGTCGCGTTCGGAGCGACCCGCAAGGCAGGTGTCCGCGTCGAGGAAGACCAGCAGGTGAAGGCACTTCTCGACTCGCAGGCGCCGGTCATCACGCTCGTGGCCAAGTCGGACCTGCGGCACATCGAACGCGCGCTGCGCACCGACACCGAGGAGAACCTGCGGATGGTGCGCGACACCGTCCGGTTCCTCGTCGAGCACGGCAGGCGCGTCTTCCTCGACGCCGAACACTTCTTCGACGGCTACGCGTTCTCCCCGGACACCTCACTGCGAGTGCTGGAGTCCGCTGTGGAGGGTGGCGCGGACGTCGTCGTACTGTGCGACACGAACGGCGGGCAACTGCCGCTCGGTCTCGCCGAGACGGTCGCGGAGGTCGTCGAGAAAACCGGCTTCCGCGTCGGAATCCACTGCCAGGACGACACGTCCTGCGCGGTGGCGAACACCCTCGCGGCCGTTCAGGCGGGCGCGACGCACGTTCAGTGCACCGCCAACGGATATGGCGAGCGAGCAGGCAATGCGGACCTGTTCGCCGTCGTGGGAAACCTCGTGACCAAACTCGGCATGGAGGTGCTCCCGACCGGAGCGCTGGCCGAGCTCACCCGTGTCTCCCATGCGTTGGCCGAAATCGCGAACATCGCACCCGACACCCACCAGGCCTATGTCGGGTCGTCAGCATTCGCTCACAAGGCGGGTCTGCACGCGAGCGCGATCAAGGTGGATCCGGAGCTGTACAACCACATCGATCCGGACACCGTCGGCAACGACATGCGGGTGCTGGTCACCGAGATGGCCGGTCGGGCGAGCATCGAACTCAAGGGACGTGAGTTCGGGCTCGACCTGACCGGCCGGTCAACCGAAGTCGGCAGCACGCTGCGGCGCGTGAAGGAGCTGGAGGCGCAAGGGCTGGTCGTTCGAGGCCGCCGACGCGTCGCTGGAACTGCTGCTGCGGGGCGAGCTGTCCGAACTGGACGATCAGCCGCCGTTCACGCTGGAGTCCTATCGGGTCGTGCTCGATCACCGTTCGGACGGGGAGATCGTGTCCGAGGCGACGGTGAAGGTGCACGTGGCGGGGGAGCGGGTCATCGCGACGGCCGAGGGTAACGGGCCGGTGCACGCTCTGGACGCTGCGTTGAGGCAAGGCGTTGCTGCCGCATCTGTCCTGGTTGGACACTGTGGAGCTGGCTGACTACAAGGTGCGGATTCTTACTGAGCATCCCGGGACGGATGCTGTGACGCGGGTACTGGTCGAGTCCACCGATGGCGAGCGTGAGTGGACCACTGTGGGTGTGCACGGCAACATCGTCGAGGCGAGCTGGCTGGCGCTCTGTGACGCGCTGGTCCACAAGTCCATGCGATCTGGTTTTCCCGTCTAAGGTTGGGGCGTGAGCATCGCCCGAATCGCTCACCCGCAAGGCGTCGCTTTCGTCGCCGTGCGGGGTGAGAAGCCGCAGAAATCGCCGAACACCCCTTCGGCTCGCCCACGTTCACCGGTCGCAAGTGGCCGTTGGCGGACGTCAGGCTGCTGGCGCCGATCCTGCCGACCAAGATCATCGGCGTCGGCCGCAACTACGCCGACCACGCCAAAGAGCTCGGCAACGAGGTTCCCGAGAACCCGCTGCTCTTCCTCAAGCCCAACACGTCGGTGGTCGGCCCGAACGTGGAGATCAAGCTTCCGGCGGTGTCCGAGCGCGTGGACTTCGAGGGCGAGCTGGCGGTCATCATCGGCCAGCCGTGCCGGGACGTGCCGAAGGCGAAGGCGATCGAGCGTGGTCATGGGGTACACCATCGCCAACGATGTCACGGCACGTGACCTGCAGAAGAAGGACGTGCAGTTCACGCGGGCCAAGGGATTCGACTCGTTCTGCCCGATGGGTCCCGTTTATCGAAACCGAGTTCGACCCGTCCGACGTCCGGGTCGTCACCGAAGTTGACGGGGAAGTCAAACAGGACGGCCGTACTTCGTTGATGGTGCACGACATTCCGTCGCTCATCGAGTACGTCTCGCGGCATCATGACGCTGCTGCCCGGCGACGTGATCCTGACCGGAACGCCTGCAGGCGTCGGGCCGATGAAGGCCGGACAGACGGTTTCCGTGACTGTGGATGGCCTCGGCACGCTCACCAATCCGGTCGCAAATAGGTAGCCGTTCAGAGCAATCAGGGCTTCGGCAGGTTACGCACCGGGGTACCCGCGAGTAACTTCCCGGTGTCATGACGGACCCAGCGTCCACCCGTGTGCTGCTCGTCGACGGTTCGCAGCTCATCACTGAGGGTTTGCGGATCTCGCTGCACCGCACGCACTGCTTCCGCGTTGTGGGTATCGCCCACACCGTGGCCGACGCTGCGCGCTGTCTGCGCGGCGTCCTGGTGGACCTGGTCGTCACGGACTTCGACGTGCCGGGCGCCGGGCCGCTGCGCACCGTGCGGGACACGGCGCAGTACAGACCGGCGCCCGTGTCGTCGTGCTGTCCAATGCGGACAGTCCGAGCTGGGCCGCGCGCCGCGCTGGACGCCGGCGCGGTGGCCTACCTGCTGAAAACCTCGCCGGTGGCGGAGCTGCTGCCGCTGATCATGGCCGCGGTGCGTGGCGCGCCCGCCACGATCGACGCTCGGGTCGGGTCGCTGGCGCGCCTGCCGTCGCGGATGCCGCCGCCCGCCACGCTCGGCCGGCTGTCGGCGCGGGAGTTCGACGTGCTGGCCGAGATGGCGAAGGGCATGGACAACGCGAGCATCGCCCAGCGGCTCTTCATCAGCAACGACACGGTGAAGACCCACGTGAAGGCGATCCTGCGCAAGCTCGGCGCCCGTGACCGCGCCCATGCGGTGGCGATGGTGCTCGGCGAGTCCAACGAGGCGTTCGTCACGACCTAGCGATGGTCTGCGGCTCCCGCCGCGCGAACTCCGGCGCGTGCTCCGGGCGCGGCCCGATCGCGATCATGTAGGCCGGCACCGCCTGGAGGAACGGGAACCGCTGCGCCACCCTCAGCATGAACGGCGTGCCCGTGCTCGAGACCGTCTCGGTGCTGTTGAGCTTGCGGCCGAGGAACAGCCGGTGGATGACCCGCTGCATGGTCTGGATCACCACGGTCGGGAACAGCCTGCGCCCGCGCACCTTCGCGAGCGTCGCGCCGGTGACCGTGCCCTGCCGCAACGGCTTCGCGAGCAGCGCGGCCGTCGCGACCGCGTCCTGCACGGCGAGATTGATGCCCACGCCACCGACCGGTGACATCGCGTGTGCCGCGTCACCGATGCACAGCAGGCCCGTCGACGTGCCAGCGCCGCAAACGGTCCAGTTTCACGTCGAGCAGCTTCGCGTCGTCGATGCTCTCGATGTGCGTCCACCCGGTCCGCGAGCCACGGGATGAGCGTGACGACGCGTTCCCGGAACTTCTCGACGCCCTCGGCGCGCACCTGCCGGTCGGTGCCCTTGCGGATCAGGAAGGCGCACTGGAAGTACTCGCTGCGCGGGATCAGCACCATCGCGCTGCCCGCGCTGAACCGGCCGGCGCCGCCCTTGACCACGTCGCTCTCCTTGCGCGGCAAGCGGAACCACCAGACGTCCATCGGCGCGCCGAACCTGTACACCGGCAGTTCCACGGCGTCGCGCAGGATCGAGCCGCGCCCGTCCGCCGCGACGACGAGGTCCGCGACGATCTCACCCTCGTGACCGTCGACGCGGTCGCGGTACTTCACGCCCGTGACCCTGTTGCCGCTCTTGGTGATCCCGGTGACCTCGGTGTTCATCCGCAGCGTGAACGCCGGTTCGAGCTTGCCCGCGTCCGCCAGCAGGTCGAGAAAGTCCCACTGCGGCACCATCGCGATGCGCTTGTTCGCGCCGGGAAGCCTGCTCAGATCGGCGACCGTGGCCTTCGCGCCACCGTCGAGCAGCGCCTCGATCTTGTCGACGTCCTGGTGCGGCACCTGGTCGAACGCCGGCCCGAGCCCCAGCTCGTCCAGCAACGTCAGCGTCGACGCGTGCACCGTGTCGCCGCGGAAGTCGCGCAGGAAGTCGGCGTGCTTCTCCAGCACCGTGACCTCGACGCCACCGCGTGCCAGCAGCAGCCCCAGCACCATCCCCGCAGGTCCGCCACCGACGACGAGACAGGTCGTCCTCTCCATGTCCATCCCCTCATTTCAACCGCTGTTGAATAAACTCAGCATGCTCTTGATCGCCACGGGCGTCAAGTCTTCCTGCGCGCTGCTCCACTGTGGACGGTCTGGGGAGCCAGGCACCGAAATGGTTGCGGCCGGTGCGAATCGACAGCGGTACCGCTATGGTGTCGCGCCCGCGGAACCACCCGTTCGGGCGGCAGGGATTTGGCGCCGCAACAACACTCGTCCGGGGGATTGCTTTCGGCGCTCGGAGGAGTCGAACTAGTTCGTTCGGGGCCTCAAGGTCCGCTTGATCGTGCAAGGACCCACAGGAATCACCTCGTTAGCCGAATCGGACGAGGCCTCCTCGCACCTAACCTTCCGGGGTGACAACTGCGTCCCCGACTTTCACGCGTAAGAGAACCGGCGAGATCCGCGCTGTGTGCCTGGACGTCGACGACACACTTGTCGACTACAGCACTTCCTCGCGCGCCGCGTTGGCCTCGATGGTCGGTAACGCCGACGCCTGGTCGTTGTGGCAGCGAATCACCGACGACCACGTCTCACGTCAGCTCGCGGGCGAACTCCAGTACGAGCAGATGCGCAACATCCGCACACAGGCCTTCTTCGCCGCACTCGGCGAGGAGCTGTCGCACGAGGAAGCGACCCGCCGCGAGCTCGCCCGTCAGGAAGTCCTCTCGGCAGGCTGGTGCCTGTTCCCCGACGTGATCCCGATGCTCGACTGGCTGCGCGCCACCGGCCTGCCCATCGCCGCGATCAGCAACGCCTCGGGCCGCCACCAGCGCGTGAAAATCGCCCAGCTCGGCCTCTCGTCGTACTTCGACACCGTGCTGATCGCCGGCGAAGTCGGCTGCGCCAAGCCTGACCGCGTGATCTTCCACACGGCCTGCCTCGGCCTTGGTGTGTCCCCTGGCGACACAGTCCACATCGGGGACCGTTTGCACGCCGACGCCATTGGCGCGCGCGACGCCGGAATGCACGGCGTGTGGATCAACCGGACAGGCCCCACCGGCGGCACGTTGCCCACCGGCCTCTCGACCATCACCACCCTGGCCGAGCTGCCCGAGCTCCTCGTGTGCGAGCTCTCCTCCGCGACCGCCTGACCTGGCTCTAAACCGGCCCCCACCTGGCAGTTTGCCTGCAGGTGGGGGCCGATTTCACTTCTGGTGGGCGCGTGGTCTAGTATTTCTCCCGGCAGCAACGAGGGCCTTCGGAACTCCTCCGGGACAGCGAAGACGATCGTGAAAGCCAATGGGGTATGGTGTAATTGGCAGCACGACTGATTCTGGTTCAGTTAGTCTAGGTTCGAGTCCTGGTACCCCAGCTGCTTTGGAAGATCTGCTTAACGGTAGACTTTCGGAGCTAGCTGAAAAGAAATACAGAGAACTGAATAAACCGGGCCGATTTGGAACCCGCAAGCGGATCTGATAAGGTTCTCCCGGTTGAAGTTCTAGGGCCCCGTCGTCTAGCGGCCTAGGACGCCGCCCTCTCAAGGCGGTAGCGAGGGTTCGAATCCCTTCGGGGCTACAGAGGTGCTTGAGGCTTGTCTGCGGAGTGCGCAGACAGGCCTCTTTCGCTATGTCCCCTGGGGGCCGAGCCCCCAGACCCCCAGCCGGCGGGCTCCGCCCCCGGACCTCCGATCTGGGTTCACCAATAGTTGAGGTGAGGGCGTCGCTTCGCTCGCCATCGGGGGATAAACGAAGGGCGTCGCTGCGCTCGCCATTGGGGAACACACGGGGTGGGGGCGCGTCGCTTCGCTTGCGAGAAGGAATCGTGGGCGGGGTGAGGGGCGTCACGGATAAGAATGGTGTGGCGCTGCGGATTAATGGGTGTTGCCGTACCGAATGTGGAGGGCTGTCGGACTTGGGGCGAGTTTGAGTCCTGAGGTTCGCTTCGGCTAGGTCTGCACGGCTTGCCTTGCTCTGCCTCGCACGGCCTTCGCCTTCGCCGAGGCCGTGGTGGAGCTCCCGCTGGTGTGGGCCAGGTCTGCGCCCCGGCGCCTCCGGCGGAGCGCCCTGCATGTACAGGTTGCGCGCGAAATCCCAGCGCCCACCCGTCCCGCCTTGTCACGGCTTGCCCGGCCCTGCCCGGTACCTGTTGAGACGTTGCAGTACCGCGTGTTGGGGAAGGCGGGCGGCGTGTCGGAGGGCGAGAAAGGGACAGGCCGTCCTCCGGGTGAGGAGGGCGGCCTGTTGTAGGGGGAGGAGTCAGAGGCGGCTTTGGAGGGCCTCGGCGGCGGCCAGGAGGTCGGCGGCCCAGCGGGCGCCGGGGCGGCGGCCCATTCGGTCGATCGGGCCGGAGACCGAGACGGCGGCGACTACGGCGCCGGAGGAGTCGCGGACCGGGGCCGAGACCGATGCCACGCCTGGTTCGCGTTCGGCGACGCTTTGGGCCCAGCCGCGGCGGCGGACCTCCAGCAGCGTGCGTTCGCCGTAGACGGCGTCGGCCAGCACGGCGCGTTGGGTGCCGGGGTCCGCCCAGGCGGCAAGGACCTTCGCGCCCGAGCCGGCGGTCATCGGGAGGCGCGCGCCGATGGGCACGGTGTCGCGCAGGCCCGCAGGCGGCTCCGCTGAGGAACGCAGACGCGTTGCATGCCGTCCCGGCGGTAGAGCTGCACGCTCTCGCCGGTGATGTCGCGCAGGCGTGGCAGCACCGAAGAGGCCGCGTCCAGCAACGGGTCGGTTGCACCGCCTGCCAGTTCGCGCCAGCGCCGCGCCAGGGCGCCACCGGCCGTCGGAGCCTCGGCGCAGCAACCGATGCACCTCGAGGCCCACGGCCAGCCGGTGCGCGGTCGCCCGTGGCAGGCCGGTGCGATTGCACAACTCGGCCAGGCCACACGGATCTTTTGCTACGGCGTTCAACACGGCCACTGCCTTGTCCAGCACGCCGATCCCGCTATGCTGTCCCACAAGCCGATACTAACTTCCCAGACAGTGAGAAGTCCAGATCTGTCGGCATGTCCATGATGTGGGAGATGTCGCGATGAGCCGCACGCTCGCGGAGAAGGTGTGGGACGCACACGTTGTGCGCCACGGCAGTGGTGCGGAGCCGGACCTGCTCTACATCGACCTCCATCTGTTGCACGAAGTCACCAGCCCGCAGGCGTTCGACGGGCTGCGCCTGGCCGGCCGCGGTTGCGCAGGGCCGACCTGACGATCGCCACCGAGGACCACAACGTCCCGACGGTCGACATCGACAAGCCGATCGCCGACCTGGTGTCGCGCACGCAGGTCGAGACGCTTCGCCGCAACTGCGCGGAGTTCGGCGTCCGGCTGCACCCGATGGGCGACGTCGAGCAGGGCATCGTGCATGTCGTCGGCCCGCAGCTCGGGCTCACGCAGCCGGGCATGACCGTGGTGTGCGGCGACAGTCACACGTCCACGCACGGCGCGTTCGGCGCGCTGGCGTTCGGCATCGGCACGTCCGAGGTGGAGCACGTGATGGCGACGCAGACGTTGCCGTTGCGGCCGTTCAAGACGATGGCCATCAACGTCAACGGCCCGCTCCGCCCGGGCGTCACGGCGAAGGACATCATCCTCGCGGTCATCGCGAAGATCGGCACCGGCGGCGGGCAGGGCTATGTGCTCGAGTACCGCGGCAGCGCGATCGAGGCGCTGTCGATGGAAGCGCGCATGACGGTCTGCAACATGTCGATCGAAGCGGGCGCGCGCGCCGGCATGATCGCACCGGACGACACGACTTTCGACTACATCTGTGGGCCGCCCGCACGCACCGTCCGGCGCGGACTGGGACGCGGCCGTCGAGTACTGGCAGACGCTGCGCACTGACGACGACGCGATTTTCGACGCCGAGGTGCACATCGACGCGGACGAGCTCACGCCGTTCGTCACGTGGGGCACGAACCCCGGACAGGGCCTGCCGCTCGGCGCGAGCGTGCCCGACCCCGAGGCGATCGTCGACGAGAACGAGCGCGTGGCCGCGCGAGAAGGCACTGACGTACATGGGCCTGGAGCCCGGCACGCCGCTGCGCGACATCCGCGTGGACACCGTCTTCCTCGGCTCCTGCACGAACGGGCGCATCGAGGACCTGCGGGCCGCCGCGGACGTGCTGCGGGGCAAGCACGTCGCTTCTGGAGTACGGATGCTGGTCGTGCCCGGTTCGATGCGGGTGCGCAAACAGGCGGAGGACGAGGGTCTGGACGAGGTCTTCCTCGACGCGGGCGCCGAGTGGCGGCAGGCCGGGTGCTCGATGTGCCTTGGCATGAACCCGGATCAGCTCGCGCCGGGCGAGCGCAGCGCGTCGACCTCCAACCGCAACTTCGAGGGCAGGCAGGGCAAGGGCGGCCGGACGCACCTCGTTTCGCCGCTCGTCGCGGCCGCCACGGCCGTGCGCGGCACCCTGTCGGCGCCCGCAGACCTGGAGAACTGACCCATGGATGCCTTCACCACCCACACCGGCGTCGGCGTGCCGCTGCGCAGGTCCAACGTGGACACCGACCAGATCATCCCGGCCGTCTACCTCAAGCGGGTGACCCGCACCGGATTCGAGGACGGGCTCTTCGCCGCCTGGCGCAACGAGGAGCAGTTCATCCTCAACCAGGAGCCGTTCAAGTCGGGCAGCGTCCTCGTGGCGGCCCCGACTTCGGCACCGGGTCCTCTCGGGAACACGCCGTCTGGGCGTTGATGGACTACGGCTTCCGCGTGGTCGTGTCGTCCCGTTTCGCCGACATCTTCCGGGGCAACTCGGGCAAGCAGGGTCTCGTGGCGGCGCAGTGCAGCCAGTCCGATGTCGAGCTGCTGTGGAAGTTGCTCGAGACCGAGCCCGGCACGGCGGTCACCGTGGACCTCACCGACAAGACGGTTCGCGCCAAGGACTTGGTTGCCCCGTTCGAGATCGACGACTACACCCGTTGGCGCCTGCTGGAAGGCCTCGACGACATCGCTTTGACCCTTCGTCACGCGGACGAGATCAGCGGTTTCGAGGCCAATCGCCAGACTTGGTTGCCCACAACGGATCCGCTTCCGGCGGTCTGAGAAGCCGGCCGGATTCTCCCCTTGAGACGGGGCGAATCCGGCGCCTCCTGTCCCTCGAAGGGGCGCAATTAGCCACGCCACAACGAAAAATTTGGCGTGGCGATTGGTATTTCTCGCGATTTGGGCCTACCGTTGCGTTCTAGTCGGCCCGAGCCTTAGGGCCGGTGAGCGTCCTGGGAGGGACTGACGGTGAACAAGGCCCAGCTCATCGAGGCGCTCGCCGAGCGCCTTGGAGACAAGAAGACCGCCGGCGCAGCTGTTGATGGCCTCGTCGATGTGATCGTCCGCAGCGTCAACAAGGGCGAGAAGGTCAACATCACGGGCTTCGGCGTCTTCGAGAAGCGCGCCCGTGCGGCTCGCACCGCGCGTAACCCGCGCACGGGCGAGACCGTGAAGGTCAAGAAGACCAACGTGCCCGCGTTCCGCCCCGGCTCGACGTTCAAGGACGTCATCAGCGGCGCGAAGAAGCTGGCGAAGGTTGCTGCGGCCAAGCCGGCCGCGAAGCCTGCTGCCGCGAAGCCCGCCGCCGCTAAGCCGCGGCTGCAAAGGCTCCGGCCGCTCGGGCGACGGCGACCCGCGCGACCACGACGCGCACTCGTACGGCCGCGGCCGCCACCAAGGCGCCCGCGACCCGTCGCACCACGGCCGCTGCCAAGGCTCCGGCCGCGGCGAACCCGCTGCCAAGGCGCCCGCGAAGGCGACCGCTGCGAAGACCGCCGCCAAGCCGGCAGCGAAGGCCACTGCGGCCAAGAAGCCTGCTGCCGAAGACGACGGCCGCCAAGCCCGCTGCCAAGACCACGGCTGCGGCGAAGCCGGCTGCTCGTAAGCCTGCTGCCAAGAAGAAGTGAGACGGGCCTCCTCATGTAGGAGGCTGCGCTACTTCAGTACTTCGCGGAAGGCCCCGGTGTGCGCACGCCGGGGCCTTCCGCATGCCCGGGGAAAGGTGCTTGCCGCGCCTGGAGGTCGGGTTGTGCTCCTGGCGAACGTTCTTGTGGGACCGGGAACCCCAGGCAGCTCGTCCCGGGACCTGCTGGGGCGCCTGGAAGGCAGGCCACGGACGTGCGGAGTGCGCTTGAGGCGCCCCGCCGAACCTGCCTGCGTCACCCGATAGAGGTGACTTGTGCGCCTGTAGAAGGTGCGTGGCACACCTGCAGGTGCTTGCGGCGCCGGGAAGGTCGGGCGCTGATCCCCGAGACCTCCTGGGGCGCCTGAATAGCAGGCCACGGGCTTGGAAAAGGGTCATCGGGAGTGCCCGGAGCCGCCCTGTCCCGAGTCGGCGTGAGCGTGGCTCCGAAGATCCTGGGACGCCTGAGGAATGAGCGGCTACCCCTGAGTGGCCGCCGCCGGGCGTCCGAAATTGTCAGACCCCTCCGCGACGATTGGAGTGGGGACTTCCGGTCCCCCTTGGGGGCCCGCGGTCGTTTTTCCGCGAAGTCCTCGGCTTCGGCGTGCGCTCACGCCGGGAGCCGATAACGGTGCTCCCGGTACACCCGGAGAGCCCGCCACCGAACGCCTGTCACCCCAATAGAAATAACGCTGACCCCACTCCGAACACGCCCCGCACAAGCGAAACCGCCGCCTCCCACCCCGACTCAGTTGCCACAGGCGAACTTTCAGAAGGAGAGCAGGGGCCATCGACACGAAAACGTAACGCAAGCGGATCAGGGACGGGGCAGCGCGGATGCCAGATAGTGCGCCGACACCAGCGTTGGCCAGCGAGAAGGTGCGTCCGAAGTGGACCAGGCGCCGAACGGGCGGGTGAAGGCGAGCACCCACACGCTGCCCTTCTTGCAGGGGATCTCGGGCAGTCGCAGACCACCCAGATCGGCCAGCGTCTCCACCACGGAGGGGATCACGCCGCCCTGCGAGGAGACGACGGCACGGCCCTCCTCGGCCGCGACGTCCAGCAGTCGCACCAGACCGGCTTCCGGGTCGGGCCAGTAGCCCTCCTCGGACAGATGCGGCTCCTCGACCATGTCGACGGCCAGATCGACCGCCACGCCCCGCACGGTGTCCACACAACGCACCCTGGGGGCGGTGTGGACGCGGGTGGGTGACCAAAGTGGCAGCAGTGAACGGAGAGCCGCCGCCTGTCGCCAGCCGGCGTCCGACAACGGTCTGAGGTCGTCATCGTCGTCCCACTCGGACCGCTTCCCGGCCTTGGCGTGCCGCACCAGCAGCACCACCAGCAGGTCCGCGGGCAGCCGGGCGAACTCCGCGAGCACATCCCGGTCCGGCTCGTACGTCAGCAGCTCCGAAGCGGCGGCCGCCGGCAGCCACCGCAGGGTGTCGACCTCGTCGTTGGCGACGAACGAACCCGAGACGGCCTCGGCGGCGTAGTAGTCGACGGTCTTCGGAACGGAACGGACCGAGTACGACACCTGCTTCAGATGGCGGCCGAGCAGGCACGAGTAGCCGGTCTCCTCCAGCACCTCGCGCACCGCGCAGGCGGGAATGGTCTCGCCGGGATCCAGCTTTCCCTTGGGCAACGACCAGTCGTCATAACGTTGGCGGTGCACGACAGCGATTTCGACGTCACCGTCGGCCTCGCGCCAGAGCACCGCCCCAGCAGCTTTGATCACCCAAGAGCTCCGTGCTTGTGCAGCAGTTCCATTTGGTGGTCGCGCACGGACGAGCCGTCCGATGGCGATGCTTCCCATTCTCCGTCGGCACGCAGCACCCAGCAGCGGGTGTGCGGGTCCAGCGCCGAGACGAACATGTCCGAGAGCTGTTTCTTCAGCCGCGGGTCCGTCACACGCACGGCGACCTCGACGCGGCGGTCCAGGTTGCGGTGCATCATGTCCGCGCTGCCGATCCACTGCTCGTCGAAGCCGATGAAGTGGAAGACGCGCGAATGCTCGAGGAAGCGGCCGAGGATCGAACGCACATTGATGTTCTCGGACAGACCCTTGATGCCGGGCTTCAGTCCGCAGATGCCACGCACGACCACGTCGACGGGAACGCCCGCCTGCGAAGCGCGGTACAGCGCGTCGATGACCTGTTCGTCGACGAGCGAGTTCACCTTGATGCGTACGCCTGAGACCTCGCCCGCCCGTGCGAGCGCGATCTCATGGTCGATCCGCTCCACGATGCCCTTGCGGACTCCGTACGGCGCCACCAGCAAAGTGCGGTACTCGTCCTGACGCGCGTAACCGGTCAGCACGTTGAACAGGTCGGTGAGGTCCGCGCCGATCGTCGGCTCGGCGGTCAGGATGCCGACGTCCTCGTAGAGCCGCGCGGTCTTCGGGTTGTAGTTGCCGGTGCCGATGTGGCAGTAGCGCCGGATCGTCGAGCCTTCCTGGCGCACCACCAACGACGTCTTGCAGTGCGTCTTCAGGCCCACCAGGCCGTAGACGACGTGCACGCCCGCCTTCTCCAGCGTGCGGGCCCACTTGATGTTCGCCTGCTCGTCGAAGCGCGCCTTGATCTCGACCAGCGCCACGACCTGCTTGCCCGCCTCGGCCGCGTCGATGAGCGCGTCCACGATGGGCGAGTCGCCGGAGGTGCGGTACAGGGTCTGCTTGATGGCGAGCACGTGCGGGTCCGCGGCGGCCTGCTCGATGAAGCGCTGCACCGACGTGGAGAACGAGTCGTACGGGTGGTGCACCAGCACGTCGCCTTCGCGCAGCGTCGCGAACACGCTCTTGGGCGTCTCGCGCTCACCGAACGCCGGGTGCGTGGCCGGCACGAACGCCGGTTCCTTCAAGGTCTTGCGATCGATGCCGTAGAGCTGCCACAGGCACGAAAGATCGAGCAGTCCAGGCACGGTCACGACGTCGTGCGGGTCGACTTCCATCTCCCGCAGCAGCAACTCGAGCATGTGCTCGGTCATGTCGTCGGCGACCTCGAGGCGCACCGGCGGGCCGAAGCGGCGCCGGGCGAGCTCGCGTTCCAACGCCTGCAACAGGTCCTCGTCGCGGTCCTCCTCGACCTCGAGGTCCGCGTTGCGGGTCACCCGGAACGCGTGGCACTCGATGACGTCCATGCCGGTGAACAGCTCGCCCAGGTGCGCGGCGATGAGCTCCTCTAACGGCAGGAAGGTCGCCGACGACGAGGACCGGTCCGCCTCCACACGAACGAGACGCGGCACGTTGTCCGGCACCTTCACGCGGGCGAAGCGCTCGCCGCCACCCTCCGGGTCGCGCACGGTCACCGCGAGGTTCAGCGACAGCCCCGAGATGTAGGGGAACGGGTGCGCCGGGTCGACCGCCAGCGGCGTCAACACCGGGAACACCTGCTCGCTGAAGTAGTTGGAGAGCCGCAACCTGTCGTAGTCGGTGAGATCGCCCCACGCCACGATGCTGATCCGGTGCTCTTCCAGGCCGGGCCGGATGTGGTCGAGGAACGCGCGGGCGTGCTGCTCGACGAGTTCCTGCGAGCGCTTGGAGATCGACACGAGCTGCTCGCGCGGCGTGAGCCCGTCCGCGCTGCGCACCGACAGGCCGGTCTCGTCGCGGCGCTTCAGCCCGGCGACCCGCACCATGTAGAACTCGTCGAGGTTCGAGGCGAAGATCGCGAGGAACTTCGCTCGCTCCAGCAGCGGCTGTGAGGAGTCCTCGGACAGCGCGAGCACGCGGGCGTTGAAGTCCAACCAGGACAGTTCACGGTTGAAGTACCGGTCGTCCGGCAGGTCCGTGGGTATCGCCCCGGACGTCACAGCCGGCGGCGCGGACGGCACACCACCCCGCAACGGGGCGGCAGCGGCCGTGTCCCGTTCGGTCTTGGCTCGCGTGGTGGAAACCCGCCGGTTCGCCGCGCGTGGCTGCCTGCGCGGGGTCGCCGCCTCAGCCTTCGTGGTGCGGCTGGCGCGGCGTCGGGAGGGTGTCGACTTGCCGTCTTTGTCGTCCGTGCTCACGACCGGCATTGTTCCGCACTATCGCCGATAGCGCCCCTGCCCAGCACGTCCGGCTGGTGAACTCCTCGTCACAGAACAGGCATGCGCAGGGCAACCACGGAGCCATCGGCGCTAAGTTCGAGGGTCACCCGCTGCCCAGGACGCAGCATCCGCCAGCCACCGGCGGCCACCGCCGCCGCGCTCGCGTCGAGCAGAACGCCGTCATCGCGCAGGACGACAGCCGAACCGTCACTGTTAAACGTAGAAACCGTCGCCTGCACGGCCCAGGAGCCTAGACGTTCGGACCTACACGTCTCATTCGGCGCGCTGCCAGGGTCGAGGGATGAAGGTTATTGCCACTCTCACAGCGGCGACCCTGTTGGCCTTCACCACGGCGGGCTTGGCATCGGCTGCGGCAGCCGAACCGAGGACGCCGAAGGTGGACAAACCTCGGCTGCAGGCGGCGGCCAAGAACGTGCGCCTCAAGGCGGCGCTTCCCGGCACCGAGCGGGCGATCTCGATCGCGTTCGCCCAGTACGGCAAGCGCGACGTGGCGTTCGTCAGCATGGAGACCGGGCTGAAGACGTTCGACGTCACCGATCTCGACAAACCGAAGTTCCTCGACCACCTCACCAAGCAGGAGATGGCGCTGCCGGGTGACGACCCGACCAAGCGCTTCTGGGAGAACGAGGACATCAACGTCGACCCCAAGCGCAAGCTCGCGTTCCTGGCGCGTGAGGTCAACTCGTTCGGACGAACCTCGCCCGGCGACCGCCCGACCGGCAACTACATCGTGTCCGCTGTGGACCCGGCCGATCTCAGGGTGCTGAGCTTCCACCGGCAGAACACCGGCCACACCTCCACGTGCATCAACGACTGCCAGTTCCTGTGGACGGCCGGACTGGACCGGTCGGACGCCAAGACCGGGCGGATCTTCGTCACGGACATCCGCGATCCGAAGACCCCGAAAGAACTGCCGGTCTCGATCGACGTCCGCGGCAAACCCGGCGAAGGCAAGATCACGCACGACGTCCAGGTCGACGCACAGGGCATCGCGTGGGTCGCGGGCGACGACGGCACGCGTGGCTACTGGACGCAGGGCAGGCACCGGGACCCGTTGACCGGCAAGGTCCGCGAGGCGAAGGCGTGGGACCCGGTCCCGTACGCGGGCGGCAACGTGCCGAAGGCCGACATGCCGACCTCGTTCACGCACAACTCGTTCCGCCCGGTCGGCCGCACGCTCGACGACGGTCCGCAGCCGACGCGGGAGAACCCGGCGGGCAGCCTGCTCCTGCACACCGAGGAGGCGTTCGGTTCGCCCACGTGCAAGACCGAGGGCCGGTTCGTCATCTCGTCGTTGAAGGGCACGCACAACGGTGAGGGCTGGGGCGAGAAACCGGCCGAGATGAAGACGGTCGGCATCTGGAGCCCGGACGACCAGGAGGGAACAATCCCCGGCGACGTCACGTGCTCCGCGCACTACTTCGACGTGCAGAAGCGGATCGTGGCCTACTCCTGGTACAACCAGGGCACCCGGTTCCTCGACATCTCGAACCCGGCCAAGCCCATCCAGATCGGCTACTGGCGGCCGGACACGGCGACGTCGTGGGCGCCCTACTGGCACCGCGACACGGCTTTCATCGCCGACATCTCGCGCGGTGTCGAGATCGTCGAGCTGGAGCAGGGCGCCTACGACGCGCAGGCGAGCGGCACGAACGTGACGCTCGGCGAGCACTACGCGAGGGAACTGGCCAGGGAGAGCGACCGGGAACCCGTGCCGCTCGCCCCGAACCCGTTCTACGGCTGGGCCTGCCCGATGGTCGCGAGCCGTGAGGACTCCGGTGCCGACTGCGGCGTGGGAGCCTGCGGCGCGCCCTGCTGAATCTCCTGAACGACAGCGGCCTTCGCACGCTGGCGGGTGATCACTCGACGACCGACCCCGATCATCGGGATCTCCACGGTCTTGTAGAGAACGCTCGCCAGCGCCAGGCCCAGTGCCGTGACGACCACGGACTGCCCGATACCGGACAAAGACGGCCAAACGAACGCGATCATCGTCGCGGCGATCGTCTGCACCAGATAAAGGGAGTACGAGCGCTCACCCACGAACTGCATCGGGCGCGTCGACAGGAAAGTCGTCATCGGTCCCGGCGAGATCAACGCCGTCAGCAGCACTGCCGTCGCGAGCGCGTACACCGGAATGACCAGCACGTGACCGGGAATTCCGTTGATCCCGTCCAGGAAACCGGCGATCGGCTTCACGCTCAGGTGCACGCCGACGAATCCAATTGAGACGATCAGCTGAACGACAGGATTGGTCAGCGGGCGCAGCAACGCGAATCCGCGCGGGCTGTGCAGCGCGATGGCGAGCAGCACACCGGTCAGGATCGAGAAGTAGTGCAGCGGCCAGCCGGGGTTGCTGTGCGACGCGGTGAAGTTCACGATCACGAGCGCCAGCAGCATGCCGAGCGCCGCGGCACCCGCGCGGCGCTTGAGCACCACGGTGCCGAGCGCGATCGCCACCAGTGGCCAGACCAGGTAGAACTTCTGCTCGATGCCCAGCGACCACGACTGTCCGTACGGGCTGGCGCCGGCGAACTCGTTGGTGAATGTCAGGAAGTACTTGAGCGCGGGGCCGGTCCCGTTGCTCATGAACGTGCCCGCGGCCACCGCGCCGACGACCGTCGCGAGCAGCACCACGAAGTACACCGGCAGAATCCGGAAGCTCCGGCGCAGGTAGAACTCCTTGAGCGAAATCCGGCCGGAGCCCCGCTCCTCACGCAGCATCAGCGTCGTAATCAGGAATCCGCTGAGCACGAAGAACATCTGGACACCCGCCCAGCCCTGCAGCCAGTCCGGCCCGCCGTAGTGGAAGAACACCACCAGCACCGCGGCAATGGCGCGCAGGCCGTCAAGTGCGGGAAAGCGGCGCAACGCCAGGTAGTCGGCGTGCGTCAACGACTGCATACAGGTACACCTCGGCAACGCGTCGGGGTCACATCAGGGGGAATCCCCTAGGGGATACGGATGTAAAGGTGCCTGGGTTTCCCGTTACGTTGCCTGAAACAACTTTTTCGTGGCGTTCGTCACGGTGTTAACACGACTGCAGCTGTGAAAGCCCGGAAACCGGTGTGGCGGCGGCCACCCGCCATCCCGCTGTCGTCAGCGCGCCGCCACGAACCTCGTACCAGTCGCTGGTCTTCGTGATGTAGACGGTCGCGCCGGAACGGATGTCGGTGACATACGGGGTGTCCGCGCTCCATGAGACGAGATCGCCACTGACACGGGGGAAGCCGATGCCCTGGCCGGCAGGGGAGGACGGAGTCTGGCCGTCGCCGCCGGTGTACTTGATCTCGGCGAGCTTGCGCGCCGCCTGCCAGTCCACGCGCCAGCCATGCAGTGCGCCGCGCTGCGTCCACACCAGCGTGCGGCCGTCCGAGACCGTGCCCGGATCGGGTGCCGCGCCGCTGAGCTGCTCCGGTACGGCGACAGCGGTCCCGTCCAGCCGCACCGCCTCGAACTTCCCGCTTTGCGCCCACATGACCGTGTCACCGAAGAACACCGGCGACTGGCCCTGACCGATGACCTTGTCCTTCTTGGCAGCGAGGTCGTAGAGGTGGACGTTGCGCTTCTCGTCCGTCCACGCCGCTTTGCCGTTGCGCAGCACCGGCACGCCGGCCCCGTTGATCGGCACGGGCGCGCCGTCCTTCTTCGAGTCCCACGCGTAGACGGTCATCGTGTGGTTCTCCGGGTGCGGCGTGGTGACGAAGGTGACCCAGCGTCCGTCGAAGTCGACATCGAAGATCTGCGCTTCGCCCTCCACTGTCATCACCTGCTGCCGGTGCCCGCTGTCGCGCAGCACGAGCTCGGTCGTCTTGTCCTTGCGCTTGGTACGCACCAGCGTCGTGTCGGCGTTCTCGTTCGCGGCGACGATGGTGACTTTCTCGCCGACGGTCGCCTGCGACTCGTTCTGCGCGAGCTTGTCCTTCCAGTCCCGCGGCAACTTCACGCTGCAGGTCATCAGCTTGTCCGGTGCGGCGAAGTCGGGCGGTGGTCCGGCGGGTGTGGCCGCGGCGCACCCGGAAACAGCCGTGATCGCGGCCAGTGCGATGAGTGTTCGCAAGTCATCCCCCAGGTATTGGTCCAGCGTCTGGAGGGACGCGTGCGATCCGCTCAGGTTGTCCAGGCGGGCAAGGCGTTCGCCGTGTGCGCGCCCAGGCCGAGCGTCAGCGCGAGCCGCAGATCTTCTTCTGTGTCCACGTCGCAGCGCAGTGACGGCCACGGTCCGAACAACGCGATCGCGCCGGAAATGCGGTGGAGTCCGGCGGACCCGACACCGAAGCGTGGATCGAGCTCACCACCGGGCGCGGCGAGCAGCAGCGTCGTTCCGGTGCCCTGGCGATCCGGCACGAACGCCCTGCGCCCCGCGGCGGCTTCGAGCGCGGCTTGGAGCTCGTCGGGCCTGAGCGCGGGCAGGTCGGCCTGCAGCGCCCCGATGCGGTTCGACCGGAGTGTCCGCGCGCCGTGCCGCAGCGCCGCGTTGAGCCCGCGCTCGGCCGGTTCCGGCAGTGACTCGACACCGAGCGCCGCCATTTCGGACGCCACGGCCGGATCCGATGTGATCGTGACCACCCGGCGGACGCCCGGTGTGCCGATCGCGGCACTCACCGTGTCCATGGCGAGCGCCAGCGCCAGGGCCGCGTGCGACACCGGATCTCCGCCGGTGGCGCTGGTCAGCCTGGTCTTGGCCCGGTCGAGCGTTTTGACCGGAACCACGAGGTCAACTTCATCCCGCACCTCGTCATAGTCCACGATCTGCGGGCTAGTGTGTTTGCGGGCGCAGTTGACGCAGGTCAAGGAGTGAGGAGAGGCCACGTGGCCAAGAGGGAGAAGGGCGGCTTCTGGGTCGGTGTCGCCGCGGCGATCGTCTACCCGATGTCGTTCGTGCTGGGCAGGCACAAGATCCTGCACGGCGACCGCATCCCGCGCCAGGGTTCGGCGCTGCTGGTCATGAACCACATCTCACACCTCGACCCCTGCTACGACGCGAAGTTCGTGCACCAGTGCTACCGGGTGCCGCATTTCCTCGGCAAGCACAGCCTGTGGAACGTGCCGATCATGGGCTCGATCCTGCGCGGCGCGAAGCAGATCCCGGTCTACCGGGGCACCTCGGACGCGCAGCAGAGTCTGCGCGCGGCGCACGAGGCGCTGGAGACCGGCCAGGTCGTGGTGATCTACCCCGAGGGCACGATCACCAAGGACCCCGACGGCTGGCCCGCGAACTCCCGCACGGGCGTCGCCAGGCTCGCGTTGCAGCACGACGGTCCGGTCATCCCGATCGCCCGCTGGGGCACGCTCGGGATCTACGACCACTACAAGAAGAAGTTCCGGCCGTTCCCGCGCAAGAAGGTCACGCACTTCGTCGGCGAGCCGATCGACCTGTCCGAGTTCAAGGGCCGGGAGGAGTCGATCGCCGTGCTGCGCGAGGTCACCGATCTGCTGATGAGCCGCGTGAAGGACCATCTGGCCGAGGTTCGCCAGGAGCAGGCCCCCGAAGGCTTCTACGGACCGAGGAAGGCCTGAGCACATGGCAATCGAACGTGTCGCGGTGCTCGGCGCCGGTTCGTGGGGCACGACGTTCGCGAAGGTCGTCGCGGACTCCGGCCCTGAGGTAGTGCTGTGGGCCCGGCGCCAGGAGGTCGCGTCGCGGATCACCGAGACCCGCATCAACTCCGACTACCTGCCGGGCATCGAGCTCCCGTCCAACCTGACCGCGACCTCGGACCCGGCGAAGGCGCTCGACGGCGCGGACGCGGTGATCCTCGCGGTGCCGTCGCAGACGTTGCGGGCGAACCTGTCCGGTTGGCGCGACCTGCTGCCGCCGGACGCCACGCTCGTGTCGCTGTCCAAGGGCGTCGAGCTCGGCACGGGCAAGCGGATGAGCGAGGTGATCGCCGAGGTCGCCGGCGTCGACCCCTCGCAGGTCGCCGTGGTGTCCGGGCCGAACCTGGCCAAGGAGATCGCCGTCGGGCAGCCGACCGCGACCGTCATCGCGTGCACGGATCACGACCGCGCGGTCGACCTGCAGCACGCGTGCTCGAACAGCTACTTCCGCCCGTACACCAACACCGACGTGATCGGCTGCGAGCTGGGCGGTGCGTGCAAGAACGTCATCGCGCTGGCGTGCGGCATGGCGGCCGGCCTCGGCTACGGCGACAACACGATGGCGTCGATCATCACCCGTGGTCTGGCCGAGACCGCGCGTCTCGGTGCCGCACTCGGCGCGGACCCGCTGACCTTCGCGGGCCTTGCCGGACTGGGCGACCTGGTCGCCACGTGCGCGTCGCCGTTGTCGCGCAACCGGACCTTCGGTGAGCGGCTGGGGCGCGGCGAGACGCTGGAGCAGGCGCAGGAGGCCGCACACGGCCAGGTGGCCGAGGGCGTCAAGTCGTGCTCGTCGATCCGGGACCTGGCGCGGGCGAACGGCGTCGACATGCCGATCACCGAAGGCGTGCACATGGTCTGCCACGACGGGCTCGGCGCGCGTGATCTCGGTGCCGCGCTGCTGGGCCGCGACCGGAAGCACGAGCGCCAGTGAGCTCACCTGGTGATGGCACGCGGATCCTGCACGCGCTTCATGGCGCGCCGGGCGAGCCGTTCGGCGCGCAGCCGGTGTTCGCGTCGGCGTACCACCTCGGCGGAGCCGACTTCTACGGCCGCGCCGGAAACCCGACGTGGCGTGCCCTCGAAACCGCTCTGGGGGCGTTGGAGGGTGGCGAATGCGTCGTCTTCCCCTCCGGGATGGCGGCCATCACGACGCTGCTGCGCGCCGTGCTGTCCAAAGGGGACACTCTGGTGGTGCCGTCGGACGGCTACTTCCTGCTCCGGCGCGTTGTGTCCGAAATGGACGTGATCGTGGTCGAGGTCCCGACCGCGGGGCCGTACCCGTCGTTCGACGGCGTTCGGCTGGTGCTGCTGGAAACGCCGTCGAACCCCGGCCTGGACGTGTGTGACATCGCGGCGCTGGCTGCGGAGGCACGTGCCGCGGGTGCGCTCCTGGCGGTGGACAACACCACCGCGACCCCGCTGGGGCAACGGCCGTTGGAGCTCGGCGCGGACATCGTGGTGGCGTCGGACAGCAAGGCGGTCGCCGGGCACAGCGATGTCCTTTTCGGACACGTGACGGTGACGTCCGCCTCGTTGGCGGAGCAGGTGCGTGACGAGCGGACGAAGAGCGGTGCGATTCCAGGGCCGTTCGAGACCTGGCTCGCGTTGCGCGGCCTGGGAACGCTGGACCTGCGGCTGGCGCGGCAGGCGGAGAACGCGGAGGCGATCTATGCGCTGCTCAAGGGCCGGGTCGAGGGCCTGCGGTGGCCCGGCGCCGCAGAAGATCCCGCGTTCTCGGTGGCGTCGCGGCAGATGCGGCGGTTCAACGGCGTGCTGACGTTCGAGCTGGACTCGGTCGCCGCGGTGGAGTCGTTCCTGTCGCGGTCGAAGCTGGTGTCGGCGGCGACGTCGTTCGGCGGGCTGCACTCCACGGCCGACCGGCGGGCCCAGTTCGGTGACCCGGTTCCGGAAGGCCTGGTGCGTTTCTCGGCGGGCTGTGAGGACACTCGGGATCTGGTCGCGGACGTGTCCCACGCTTTGGGACTGGATTGACGGAGGGTCCCGGTTCCGGGAGCCTCTGCCTCATGTCCTTCAACGCACGCTGTTGTACCCGGCGATAGTCCCGCGTCCTCTTTTCGCGCACTCGCCCGGTAAGGACCTTTCTCCCGATGTTCGCCGTTCCCGAGAACAGCGTCGTTCTGCCTGAAAACTCCGCGTTGCTGCACCCGGTCCGGGTCGCGCTCGCGTGGGCCGCCGACCGTGATCGCTGGAAGCACCGGCTGCGCTACGACCCGGAGGAGCGCTTCTCCGCCCTGGTCGACCGCACCGACGACCAGGAGATCTGGCTGATGAGCTGGCTGCCCGGTCAGACCGCCTCGCTGCACGACCACGCCACGACCTCGGGCGCGTTCACCGTGGTGAGCGGCGTGCTGACCGAGGTCGTGACCACCCGCATCCAGGTCGTGCACTCCCTGCACGCCGGCCAGTCCCGTGTGTGGGGCCCTGGTTACGTGCACCAGGTACGCAACGACGGCGCTGACCCGGCCGTGTCGATCCATGTCTACCGGCACGGATCGCGCGCCATGACCCCGTACCGCTACGACCCGGTCAACGGCCCCGTGCGCTGACGTGCGGCGGTACGTCCTTGTCCGTCTCGTGCGGCACCGGCGCGCCGAACGTCGTGATGAGCGGCATGTGCCCGGCCCACACGAGGTTTGCTTCGAGGTCTTCCTGTTCCTCGCCAGGGCCGCCCTCTCGCACCTTCACGCTGGCCTCGGTCAGGTCGATCTCCAGCGCCGCCGTCTGGGCAAGCTCCTTCTTGGACGGTTCGCGCGCGTAGTCCCAGCTCCCTGGCGTGACGTGCTCGACGATGGTCCTCAGCGCATGCTGGGTGTCCTCGGCGATCTTCGCGGTGCCGTGGATGATCGCCGACCGGTAGTTCATCGAGTGGTGGAACACCGACCGCGCGTAGACGACACCGTCCACAAGCGTCACCGCCACGCAGACCTGCTTGCCTTCCAGCATGTTCCTGATGGACCGTGATCCCGTCGAACCGTGCAGGAAGATCCGGTTGCCGTCCCGCCCGTACGCGGTGGGGATGAGGAACGGCGCCCCGTCGACCTCGACCGCGAGATGGCAGACCAGACCGGCGTCGAGGATGTCGTAGAGCACCTGACGGTCTTCGACCGCTCTGTTCTTGCCGCGGACGATAGTGCTGCGCTGGGTAGGGGAGAGCTGCACGTCAGAGGTCATACTCCCACTGTGCCCCGCAAAGTGGCATCATCAAAGCACCAATACCCCCCAATTCGAGCAGTCCACTTCCCCGGTTGGTTTGGTGCGAAAAGCACGTTCGTACCATCTAGCCGCACGAACGTGCTTTTCGCTCCAAACACAGAGAGTGATGAGGTGGTCGATCGTGGCTGAGACCGCGCTTCCCGTGGCCCTGGACCGCGAGTCCTCCGAACCGCTCGCCGTCCAGCTCGCCGACGCCCTGCGCTCCTCCGCGTCCGAGGGCAGGCTGCGCGCCGGCGACCGCCTCCCGTCCACGCGGGCACTCGCCGAACGCCTCGGCGTCTCCCGCACGGTCACCGCCGCCGCCTACGAACAGCTCCACGCCGAAGGCTGGATCGTCGGCCGTCACGGCTCCGGCACCTACGTCACCACCACGCCGCCCGGACCGTTGCGCAAACGTTCGCGCAAGGCCGTCGTCCCCGCCATCACCGACTTCCTCGACCTGGCACCGGGCGCTCCATGGGCAGGCGGACTGGACCGGGCCGCCTGGCGCCGGGCCTGGCGCGCCGCCGCCGACGTGGGCCCGTTGTCCCGTCCCGAACGCGCCGGCCTGCCCGAGTACCGCGAGGCCATCGCCGAGCACCTGCTGCGCCACCGCGGCCTCGCCGTCAACGCCGATCCCGTGCTGGCCACCGGCGGCACGACCGCGGTCCTGACCGAGATCTCGGTCGCGGTGCTGAAGCGCGGCGACGCCGTGGCCGTGGAGGAACCCGGCTACCAGCGCGCGGTGGGCGTCTTCCGCGCCGCCGGACTCAAGGTCGTCCCGTCGATGGTGGACGCCGAGGGCCTGCTGCCCGACGCCGTTCCGCCCGGCGTCAAAGCCGTCTACTGCTCGCCCGCCCACCAGTACCCGCTGGGCGGCCGCATGTCCGCGGGCCGCCGCGTCGCGCTGGTCGAACGCGCGCGCCGCGACGGTTGGCTGGTCATCGAGGACGACTACGACGGCGAGCTGCGTTATGACGTGGCGCCCCTGCCGTCACTGGCCGCGCTGGCGCCGGACGTCGTGATCCACCTCGGCACCACCAGCAAGATCCTCACCCCGACCCTGGGCGCCGGCTGGATGGTCGCCCCGGAGCCCATCGCCACCGCGATCCTCGAACACCGCGACCTCACCGGCACCAGCCCGGCCGCCGCCGGCCAGCGGGTCGTCGTCGAGCTGGCCAGGACCGGCGACCTCGGCAGGCACCTGCGCAGGCTGCGACGGGAGCTGGCCGAACGGCGGACGTTGATCGTCGACACCTTCGCCGAGGCAGGCATCGAGGTGCTCGGCGACGACGCCGGCGCGCACGTCGTGGTGCTGCTGCCCAGCGCCGAACGGGAGCGCGACGTGATGCGGCAGGCACTCGAGAAAGGCCTGCGCGTAGATGGTCTCGGCCGGCACTACGTCAACCGACCGAGGTGGCACGGGCTGGCCATCGGTTACAGCGCGTGCTCGCGAGAACAGTTGATCTCAGCCCTGCCCGTGCTCACCGAACTGGTCAGTAGGGGCAATCGCCCAAACGGGTAGGGTCGGGCCCCATGACGCAGCGCAAGACGAGGGTGGCCGTGGTCTTCGGCGGCCGCAGCTCCGAGCACGAGGTCTCCTGCCAGTCCGCCAAGAGCGTCCTCCCGTACCTGGACGCTGACCGCTTCGAGGTGGTGCCGGTCGGCATCACACCGCAGGGGCAGTGGGCGCTCGGCACGGACCCCAAGGCGCTCGAGTCCGGCGCCGGCAACCTCCCCACGCTGCGCAACAAGACCGACCTCGTCCCGGTCGAGCCGGGCCAGGCGTTGCAGGACGTCGACGTCGTCTTCCCGCTGCTGCACGGCGCGTGGGGCGAGGACGGCACCATCCAGGGTCTGCTGGAGATGGGCGGGCTGCCGTACGTCGGGCCCGGCGTGTTCGCGAGCGCCGCCGCGATGGACAAGGTCTTCGCCAAGAAGCTGCTGGAGGCCGAGGGACTGGCGGTCGGCAGGTACGTCGCGCTGGCCCGCGAGGCCACGACGCTGACCCTCGACGAACGTGAGCACCTCGGCCTGCCGGTGTTCGTGAAGCCGTCGCGCGCCGGATCTTCGGTCGGCATCTCCAAGGTCGACCGACTGGGCCGACCTCGACGCCGCCATCTTCGAGGCGCGCCAGCACGACCCCAAGGTCATCATCGAGGCCGCCGTGCCGAACGTCCGCGAGATCGAGTGCGCCGTCCTCGAATATCCGGACGGCCGCGTCGAGGCGTCACTGCCCGCCGAGCTGCGTCCGGTCGGCGAGGGCGTCGAGTGGTACGACTTCAACGCGAAGTACGTCGACGACTCCTACGAGGCCGACATCCCGGCGAAGCTGGACGACGACATCTCGGCCAGGCTGCGCGAGATGGCCGTCGTCGCGTTCAAGGCGCTCGACTGCCAGGGTCTGTCCAGGGTGGACTTCTTCCTCACCGAGCAGAACGAGCTGATCGTCAACGAGCTCAACACCATGCCCGGTTTCACGCCGATCTCCATGTACCCCAAGGCGTGGGAGGCGACCGGCGTGGACTTCGCGACGCTGCTGACCACGTTGGTCGAGACGGCGATCGCCCGCGGCTCGGGCCTTCGCTAGGGCGAGGTCCTGACCGGTTGCTTCGGCAGCAGGTCGCGCACGGTCGTGGAGACGTCCTGCAACGGTCCGGTGCCCGCGTTGTCGGGCACCGTCAGCGCCACGTACGCTGCGCGGTCCACGATCACCCAGGTGGAGCTGCCCGATCCGGGCAGCTGCAACCACTGCACGTCGGAGATCACCCGGAGCTGGGACGTCTGCTTGAGCTCGGCCGGCCGCTCCAGCCCGCACCGAAGGACTACCGGATCATGCTTGGCATCGCCCCACGCGACCGCGCCTGCGGGCGCCGGGGTGGCGATCTCCCGGCGCGGCAGCATGTCCTTCCCGGACGGCAGCCCGACCGGCAGCTTCTCGATCAACGACGCGCACGACGGCGAACCGGCGTCGGGTGCGTCGATCGAGACCAGTGCCAGTGGACCGGTGCGGCCGGGGACCTCCTCGGTCTGGTTTCCCGTGCCCAGCACGAGACCGAGGGTGGCGACGCCGATGGCGAGCAGCACGGCGAGCCCGACCGCCGCGAGCAGCGGCCGGGACAGCGCCGACGTGGATTCCTGCTGAGTCACCCGGTTATGACAACACGGGCTAGAGGTGCACCACCGGGCAGGTCAGTGTCCGGGTGATCCCCTCGACGTTCTGAATGCGTGCGACCACGAGCTGGCCGAGCTGGTCGACGGTCTCCGCTTCGGCGCGCACGATGACGTCGTAAGGACCGGTGACGTCTTCGGCGGTGGCTACCCCGGTGATTCCGGAGATCTCGGAGGCGACTGCAGCGGCCTTGCCGACCTCGGTCTGGATGAGGATGTATGCATGCACCACGGCGTGCCCCTTCGTCGCGACAGGTTGGGTCGAGGTAGGAACGTGTCACGCAACGTACCCCAGTTGGGGTTCCGAATGTTCAGATTGGGAGGCAACTTTGCGTCCGGAGCCGCCGCGCGACGCGGAGACGGTCGCCGAAGTGGGTGAGTTCAATCTCATCCATCGGGTGACGACCGGGCGGGCGCAGCCAGAGACGACCATCCTCGGTCCCGGCGACGACGCCGCCGTGGTCGCGGTGCCGGACGGGCGTGTCGTCGCGTCGATGGACCTGCTGGTCGAGGGTGTCCACTTCAGACTCGACTGGTCCACACCCGAGCAGGTGGGCCGAAAAGCGGCGGCCGTGAACCTCGCGGACGTCGTCGCGATGGGCGCGCTGCCGTCGGCGTTGCTCGTCGGGTTCGCCTGCCCCGCGGACACCCCCGCCGCGACGGTCGAGGGGATCATGTCGGGACTCTGGCAGGAGGCCGCGACGGCGGGTGCGGGCATCGTCGGCGGCGACATGGTCAGCTCCGAGACGCTGGTGATCTCGATCACTGCGATGGGTGACATGAACGGACTTGAGCCGGTCACACGTTCCGGCGCGCTCGTCGGTGACGTCGTCGCGGTGGTCGGCAGGCTCGGCTGGGCGGCGGCCGGACTCGCCGTGCTCGGGCGCGGCTTTCGTTCGCCAGTCGGCATTGTGAACGCCCAGCGCACTCCCGAGCCGCCCTACGAGGAGGGCCCCAAGGCCGCGGAGGCCGGCGCCACGTCGATGATCGACGTCTCGGACGGCCTGCTCCAGGACCTCGGCCACATCGCGGACTCCTCGGGCGTGGCGATCGACATCCGCACCGAACTGCTGCCGCTGCACCCACGTCTGCTCGATGTCGCGTCGGCGCTCGGTGGTGACGCACGGCACTGGGCGCTGACCGGTGGGGAGGATCACGCGCTGGCCGCGACCTTCCCCGGTCCGAAGGCGGTTCCGCCTGGGTGGACGACGATCGGCACGGTTCGCGCGGGCACGGGCGTGACCGTCGACGGCAGGACGTACGAAAAACCTCCTGGCTGGGAGCACTGGCGCGCGTAGACTGACAGATGTGGAACTATGCACGCGTACGTATGACCATCCAGATTCGGTCAAGCTGATCGCTGACCTGCAGCAGGTCTTCGTCGAACGCTACGGCGACGAGGACGTCACGCCGGTCGACCCGGCCCAGTTCGCCGCGCCACTCGGCTACTTCGTGGTCGGCTACCTCGACGGCGTGCCCGTCTCGTGCGGTGGCTGGCGGGTGCACTCCGAACTGGCGGGCGCCGTCGAGATCAAGCGCATGTACGTGGCCGACTCACTGCGCGGCCGTGGCCTGTCCAGGTTGATTCTCACCAACCTGGAAGACACCGCGCGCGAGGCGGGCCACCAGCGGATGGTGCTGGAAACCGGTCTCCGCCAGCCGGAGGCGATCGGCCTGTACATCGCGACCGGTTACGAGCGCATCGACAACTTCGGCGTCTACCGCGACCACCCGGAGAGCGTTTGCTACGGGAAGCCGTTGTAGGTTCGCCCCCATGGCCATCTATGCGCTGGGGGACTATTCGCCGCAGATCCACCCGGACGCGTATGTGCACCCGGATGCGACCGTCATCGGCGACGTGCGCATCGGCGCGCATCTCGTCGGTGTGGCCGCAAGCCGTGCTGCGCGGCGACTACGGCCGGATCGAGGTCGGTGAGCGCACGTCCGTCCAGGACGGCACGGTGATCCACTGCACCGAGGTCCATCCGGTGCACATCGGTTCGTCGTGCGTCATCGGGCACAACGTGCACATCGAGGGCGCGACGGTCGGCGATTCGTGCTTGATCGCCTCGGGTTCGGTGGTGCTCAACGGAACCATCGTGGAGAACGGCGCGATCGTCGGCGCCGGCGCGGTGGTGTCGTTCGACGGCCACGTCCGCGAACGCACGATGGTGCTCGGCGTCCCCGCCCGTGAACGCGCCGGATACGTTGTGCCAGAACAGGCCTGGGCGTTCATCGTGGAGAAGTACGTGCAGAACATCTCGCTGTACCGGGAGAAGCTCCGTCGTCTGGACTGAGTGAGATAGGGTTCACAGCCGTGGCTCGTCCCCTCAACGAAGTTGTCGAAGCCGGTTGGGCTGAAGCTCTCGCCCCCGTTGCTGACCAGATCGCCGCCATGGGTGAGTTCCTGCGCACGGAGGTCGCCGCCGGTCGCACCTACCTCCCCGCGGGCGAGAACGTGCTGCGAGCGTTCAAGCAGCCGTTCCACCAGGTGAAGGTGCTGATCGTCGGGCAGGACCCGTACCCGACGCCCGGCCACGCGGTCGGCCTGTCGTTCTCCGTCGCCCCCGACGTGCGGCCGCTGCCGAAGTCGCTGGTGAACATCTACAAGGAGTATGCGGAGGACCTGGGGCACCCACTGCCGTCCAACGGCGACCTGACGCCGTGGAGCGAGCGCGGCGTGCTGCTGCTCAACCGGGCGCTCACCGTGCAGCCCGGCAAGGCGAACGCGCACCAGGGCAAGGGCTGGGAAACGGTCACCGAGCAGGCGATCAAGGCGCTCGCCGCGCGGGACGCACCGCTGGTGTCGATCCTGTGGGGCCGTAACGCGCGCAACCTCAGGCCGTTGCTCGAACCGTTGCCGTGCATCGAGTCCGCGCACCCGTCGCCGCTGTCCGCGCACGCCGGGTTCTTCGGGTCGAAGCCGTTCAGCCGTGCGAACGAGCTGCTGGAGAAGCAGGGCACGGAACCGATCGACTGGAAGCTCCCGTAGTTCAGCCGCGGTGATCCAGTGCCCCCGCCTGCGCCGTGAGCACTAGCGTCACGAGACATGCGGGCAGTCGCGATCTGTCGTTGCTGGCCGCCGGGGCGGCGGTCTCCGAGTTCGGCAACTCGTTGTCGCTGCTGGTCCTGCTGTTCTGGGCCACGCCGATCAGCCCGTTGCTGGTGGCCGCGATCCTGGTCGCCGAGCTGTTGCCGTTCGTGCTCGGCGCACCGCTCGCGGGCCTGCTCGTCGACCGGCTGCCCAACCGCAGACTGCTGATCACCGCCCTGCTGGCGCAGGGCGTCGCGATCGCGTCCATCGCACCGTTGATGGGCAACCCTGTGCTGGTCGTGGCGCTGGTGCTGGTCTCCGGCTGCGGCCGCTCGATCGCCCAACCGGCCACGTCCGCGCTGGTGCCGCACATCGCGGGCGAGGAAGAAGCCACGCGTGGCTACGCGATGATCGGTACCGCCCGCAGCGTCGGCAACATCTCAGGCGTCACAGGAGGCGCGCTGCTCGCGGGCTTCTTCGGGCATCCGGCCGCGATGCTGATCGACGGGATGACCTTCTTCGTCTACGCGTTGCTGCTCGCGTTCGTGCGGACCGAACGCAGACCCTCCGGCGAGCACGAGGCGCGTCCGAGTGCGCTGGCCGGGATCAGGCACGTCCGGCGCGATCCGGTGCTGTTCGCGGCGATCGGGGGGCTGGCGTTCTTCGTCGGGGCAGTCGTGGTGATCAACGTCGCCGATCCCGCGTTCGTGCGGTTCGTGCTGCACGGTGACGAGTTCCTGCTCGGCGCCATGCAGGCGTGCTGGATGGTCGGAATTCTCCTCGGCAACCGGGTGGCGGCGCGGTTGAAGAGCGTGTCCCAGGTGGCCTATGCGCTCGCGATCTCCGGCATCACCACGGGCGTCGCCGTGCTGATCCCGGCCACGTTCCCGTTCGCCGTGGCCGCAGGCATCGGCTGGGTCATCGGCGGCACGTCCAACGGCGTCGACAACGTGACCATGAACGCCATCGTGCGGCTGCGCACACCTGAGGAGATGCGCGGCCGGGCGTTCGCGGCGGTCGGGTCGATGGTGACCGGCGCGAACCTGCTCGGTACAGCCGCTGCGGGCGTGTTGCTGCTGTTCATAGGGCCGAGGGCGGTGTTCGTGCTGGGAGGCTCCGGGGCGTTGCTCGCGGGGGTCGGGTGCCTGGTGTTCGTGCGCCGGGCGTTGCGTGGGAGTTCTCAGTGCGGGAGTTCTCAGGCGACCAGTGACAAGGACGAGCGGAACCAGGACACGGTCTCCTCGAGTCCCTGACGGAACGGCAGCGGCGTCACGAGCTCGTACATCCGCGTGGTGTCGAACGCCCGCGCGGGTGCGCCGGTCGGCTTGGCCAGGTCGAGCCGCACGCGTTCCGGTGCCCCGAGCAGGGCGCACAGGGTTTTCGCCAGGTCCAGGATGGAGATCGACTCGCGGGTCGCGATGGTCAACACGTCGTCGGTGCCGTGCGACACCATGCGCAGCATCGCCTCCACCACGTCGCGCACGTGCACGAACGAGCGCGTCTGCGAGCCGTCGCCCCAGATCTCGACGTCCGTGCCGGAGGTGATCCTGCGGATCATCGCCGGGATCACCCTGTCCTCCTTGTCCCGCGGGCCGTAGACGTTGGTCGGGCGCGGCAGGAAGATTCGCATGCCGTACTGCTTGCGGTACTGCTCGGCCAGCAGCTCCACCACGGACTTCGAGAGCGCGTAGCCGTTGTCCGACTCCACGGACGCCTCGGCCGAGCTGACCAGGACCACGGTCTGCGCGCCGGTGTCGCGTGCGCAGTTGAGCAGGTTGGAGCCGATCCGCAGGTTCGTGTCGAAGATGAGGGCGGTGTTGTCGCGCTTGAAGGCCGCGTTGCCGTCCATCGCCGCGGCGTGGATCACCGTGTCGGCGTTGGGCGCCGCGTAGCGCAGCACGGCGCGCAGTTCGTTCTCGTCGCGCAGGTCGATCGGGAACGCCCGCACGTTCGGCGCGGTCACCGGCGGTGGACTCGTCCGGTACAGCGCGATCACCTGGTTGTCGTGCCGAGCCAGCGTCTCCACGACGTGCGAGCCGATGAAGCCACCTGCGCCTGTCACGACCACTGTCTTCACGATGTCGCCTCCACGAGAGCGGTGATGGACGAGACGACGGCTGCGGGTGGCGGCATCGCCCGCATCTCGTCGCGGATCTTCTCCGCGGCCACGCGCGCTGCCGGGTTCTCCAGCAGCCGGTCGGCGTGGTCGCGAACGGACTCCGCGGTGATGTCGTCTCCGCTGAGCTTGGCGGCCGCGCCGACGGCTTCCGCGCGGTCGGCGTGGCGGTGCTGGTCGCACATCTGCGGTAGTGCGAGCTGCGGCAGGCCCGCGTGCAGGGAGGTCATGGTCGTGCCCGATCCTCCGTGGTGCACAACCGCATCACAGGCACGCAGTACCTGGTTGAGCGGCACCCAGTCGACCACGCGCGCGTTCGGCGGCACGGTGAGACCGGGGTCGAGCACGCCGCCCGCGGTGATCACCACGAGCTCGGCGTCGAGTGCGGAAAGGCCTTCGAGAACGGTGCGCAGCACCCGGTCGTGCTCGCCACCGGGCACCGGGACGCTGCCGAGGGTGACACAGATCCTGCGGCGGGTCCTGGGAGTGAGCAGCCACGGCGGCAGCACGCCGGAGCCGTTGTAGGCGGTGTAGGACATGGGGAGCCCGGTCGGCGCGTCCTGGTACTGCAGGCCGGGTGGGCAGACGTCGACGAGGAGCGCGGGGTCGCCCGCGACACCCCACTCGCGGTGCAGTGGCGCCAGCGCCTCGGCCTCGGCAGGTGCCAGCTCGGCGGGCAGAGCCACCCCCCAGGTGTGCCTCACCAGCGGAATTCCCAGTCGCGCCGCGACGATCGGACCCGCGTATTCCCACGGCGTGTGCAGCACGGCGTCCGGGCGCCATTGCTGTGAGAGCGCGGCCATTTCCGGGAGCGTGTGATCGGCGATTTTCACGTAGTGGCCGGTGACGTGGTCGATCAGAGCTTCGGTCACATTCTCGGAATAGAGACCGTGATTCGCGTTCCCGAATACTTCCCGGATCGAAACAGAACCAACTGTCACCGCTGGGAGGCCGGTGGACGCCGCGACCTGCGCGAACCCGTCGGGCTGTGCGATGAGTACCTCGTGCCCGGCGTTGGCCAACGCCCAACTCAGCGGGATGAGCGGGTACAGGTGACCGTAACCGGGGCAGCTCGTCACCAGGACTCGCATGTTCCCCAATCGCTTTCGCATCGTTGGCGGCTACCACACCGTATGCGAAAGCTGCCGGTCACCTCAATATCGTCTTATTTGGACGTGCGACATTCGGCGTAATTCGGAACCGGAAGGGAGTGCACAAAAAAGAGCCCGGCCGGAGCCGGGCTCTTTCAGTTCGAACTGTGGCGGGTGATCAGCCGCGCACGACCTTGCCAGCCTTCAGGCAGGACGTGCACACGTTGATCCGCTGGCGCTGCGAGGCCGAGACCTTGGCGCGCACAGACTGGATGTTCGGGTTCCAGCGGCGGTTCGTCTTCCGCTGGGAGTGCGAAACCGAATGGCCGAAGCCCGGCCCCTTGCCACAGACGTCGCACACGGCAGCCACGTCAGCCACTCCTTCAGGTTTCTCAAGCGGTATGTCTCGCGTCCCGGTGGGCGCGCAAGCGTGCACAAGCCTCAACCGGGCACGGCAACCCAATCAGGGTAGCCGGTGGCCTCACCTGCCACCAAACCGGGTGGATACCCTCGCCGCCATGCAGGTCATGGATGCGGTCGCGGTGCGCAGATGGGCAGACGCGCTGCGTGCGGTCGTTGGACGCCAATCGGGAGTCCATCGACCAGATCAACGTCTTCCCCGTGCCCGACGGCGACACAGGCACGAACCTGCTGCACACGATGCAGTCAGCGCTCGACGCGCTGCTGCGTTCGCCCATGACAACGGTAGGCGACGCGCTGTCGGCGCTGGCCCGTGGCGCGCTCGCCGGGGCCCGCGGCAACTCGGGCGTGATCCTGTCTCAGGTGCTCAGGGGCATGGCGGAGTGCGCGCAGGAGGTTTCCGTCGTCACCGGGTCCTCGCTGCGCAAGGCCCTGCATCGGGCCGATGAGCTCGCCACCGCCGCTGTGTCCAAGCCGGTTGCCGGCACGGTCCTGTCAGTGCTGCACGCTGCCGCTGAGGCCGCGCGTGACTGTCCCTCCGACGAACTCGACGAGGTGGTGATGGCCGCGTCCCGCGCGGGTGCCGTCGCACTGGCCGACACGCCTCGTCAGCTCGCCGTCCTGGCCAAGGCCGGGGTGGTCGACGCGGGCGGGCGCGGACTCGTTGTGTTGTTGGACACACTGGCTGCGGTCATCACCGGTCAGGTCGTGGAGTCGCCCGTCGACGCGCCGTTGCTGCCGCGCACGCCCGAGTCGCTGACGACCGCGCGGGAGAGCGGCTCCTCGGAGTTCGAGTATGAGGTCATGTACCTGCTCGACGGATCGAGCGAGGAGGTCATGATCGAGCTGCGCTCGACGTTGAACATGCTCGGTGACTGCGTGTCGGTCGTGGGCGACGGCGCTGATCTCTGGACCGTGCACGTGCATTGCAATGACATCGGCGCGGCCATCGAGGCAGGCGTGCGCGTTGGGCGCCCGCACCGCATCACGGTGGCCCGGTTCGCCGACCAGATCGCCGCGCAGGCCTCCCGTTTCGTGCGGGACCGCGCGATCGTGGTGGCGGTGAGCGGCGCGGTGGACCTCTTCCGCGCAGAGGGCGCCAGCGTCTTGGACCTGGCCACTTCTTCGGCGACGCCGACGGACCTGTTGTCGGCCATCGTGTCGACGCGCGCGCGTCACGTCGCCGTCCTGCCGGGCGATCCGGACATCAGCGAGGCGCTGGACGAAGCCGTGGCCTACGCACAGGCCGCAGGACAGGATGTGGTGGTGGTGCCGACCTTCTCGCCCGTGCAGGCGCTGGCGGCGTTGGCCGTGCACGACGTGTCACGACGCGCCGGCGACGACGTGGTGGCCATGGCCGAGGCCGCCGCCGCGACGCGCCGAGGCGAACTCTCGATCGCCGCCGACGAGGCACTCACGTGGGTCGGCCGCTGCCAGCCCGGCGACCTGCTCGGCATGCTGGACGGCGAGGTCGTGCTGATCGAGCCTGGGCCCGCGACGCCCGAGTCGTTGATGGACCTGTCGTGCCGCCTGGTCGACCGCATGCTGACCGGCGGCGGGGAGCTGGTGACCGTGATCCTCGGCGCGGACAGCCCGGACGGCCTGGTCGACGTGCTGGAGGACCATCTCCGGGTCACCCATCCGGAGGTCGAGGTGACGGCATATCCGGGCGGTCAGCCGGACGCGGTCATTTTTGTCGGTGTCGAGTAGTTCAATAAGACGCGATGATCTCCTTCGACGACAAGCTGCAGCCGTTGCTCGGCAAGAAGTCCGCCGACGCACTGGAGACCGGCCTCGGCCTCACGACGGTCGGTGACCTGCTGCGTCACTACCCGCGCCGCTACGACGAGCGCGGGAAGCTGACCGACATCAGGTCGCTGGAAATCGACGAGCACGTCACGGTGCAGGCCGAGGTCCGCAAGTGCGTGAAGCGCCAGATGAAGGCGCGCCGCGGGTCGATGACCGAGGCGGTGATCACGGACGGCACGTCCGAGCTGCACCTGGTGTTCTTCGGCAAGGTGGCGTTCGTGGCCGAGCAGGAGCTGCTGCCGGGCACGCGGGCCCTGTTCGCGGGCAAGGTCGGCCGCTACCGGCAGAACCTGCAGCTGGTGCACCCGGCGTTCGAGATCCTCACGCCGGAGCAGGACGGATCGTCGTTCCTGCAGACGTTCCTGCCCGTCTACCCGGCGTCGCAGCACATCAACACGTGGAACATCGCGAACTGCGTCAAGCAGTTGCTGGAGATCTGGGACGGCGTCCCCACCGACCCGCTGCCGGAGGACTTCCGCGCCGAGCACGGCCTGATCGGGCTGGAGGAGGCGCTGCGGGCGATCCACCGGCCGGAGAGCTGGGCGCAGATCTCCGTGGCGCAGCAACGCCTGAAATGGGACGAGGCGCTGGCCGTCCAGCTGGCCCTGGCCCAGCGCCGCAAGTCCGCCACCGCCCGGCCCGCGCCTTCGTGTGCGCGTCGTTCCGGCGGGATCCTCGACGCCTTCGATCTGCGGCTGCCGTTCAAGCTGACCAACGGCCAGGTCGAGGTGGGCGAGCAGATCGAGTCGGACATCACCTCCACCGTGCCGATGAACCGTCTCCTGCAAGGGGAAGTCGGTTCGGGCAAAACCATGGTCGCGTTGCGAGCAATGCTCCAGGCCGTCGACGCGGGCCGTCAGTCGGCCATGCTCGCGCCCACGGAAGTCCTTGCGGCACAACACGCTCGCTCGCTGCAGGAGATGCTCGGCGACCTCGCCCAGGCCGGTCAGCTCGGCGGCGCGGAGGACGCCACGCGCGTGACGCTGCTGACGGGCTCGATGAACACCGCCCAGCGTCGTCAGGCGTTGCTCGACATCGTGACCGGTGAGGCGGGCATCGTCGTCGGCACGCACGCGATCATCCAGGAGAAGGTGGAGTTCCACTCCCTCGGACTTGTCGTCGTCGACGAACAGCACCGCTTCGGCGTGGAGCAGCGCGCCGCCCTGAGTGCTCGTGGCGCGCGCGAGAACCCGCACGTGCTGGTGATGACCGCGACCCCGATCCCGCGCACGGTCGCCATGACCGTCTACGGCGACCTGGAGGTCTCGGCCCTGCGCGAACTCCCCGGCGGCCGCTCGCCGATCAAGACCTCCGTCGTGCCGGTGCGGGAGAAGCCGACGTGGCTGGAGCGCGCGTTCGTCCGGGTGCGCGAGGAGGTCGCGAAGGGCCACCAGGCGTACTTCGTGTGCCCGCGCATCGGCGACGAGCCGCCCGCGAAGTCCGAGGACGAGGACAAGCGCCCCGCCCTGTCCGTGGTCGACGTGGCGAACATGCTGACCCAGGGCCCGTTGCGGGGCCTGCGCGTCGAGATCCTGCACGGCCGCATGCCTGCGGACGAGAAGGACGCCGTGATGCGCGCCTTCGCGGCGAACGAGGTCCAGGTGCTCGTCGCCACCACGGTCATCGAGGTCGGCGTCAACGTCCCGAACGCCACCGTCATGGCCATCATGGACGCCGACCGCTTCGGCGTCTCCCAGCTCCACCAGCTGCGCGGCCGCGTGGGCCGAGGGAGCGCTCCCGGCCTGTGCCTGCTGGTCACGGAGATGCCGGAGATGACCGCCACCATGGAACGCCTGCGCGCGGTCGAATCCACTTTGGACGGCTTCGAGCTCGCCCAGCTCGACCTGGAGCTGCGCCGCGAGGGCGACATCCTCGGCGCCGCCCAGTCCGGTCGCCGGTCAGGCCTGAAGATGCTCTCGCTGCTGCGCGACGAGGACATCATCGCCGACGCCCGCGTGGCCGCTCAGCAGGTCGTGGACGTGGACCCGGACCTGGAGAAATCCCCCGGCCTGGCCGCCATGGTCGCCACCCTCCTCACCGAGGAACGCGCCGACTTCCTCGAAAAGGCCTAGCCCGCACTCTGCGCTGCCCAGACGCCATGAAAGCTCCTTTCATGGCGAACGCCAGGCGTCAGTTCTCCGAGGAGCTGTCCTTGCGCGGCTTCGGGAGCTGCTGGGTCTTTTCCTCGGCGGCCGGTGCCGCGTCCTCGGGTAACGGCTTCAGCGCCGACATAGCCGCCTCGACGGCCGCCTGCGCGGCGTGGAACTGCGTCGACAGGTTGTCGTGCGCCGACCGCAGTGCCGACTCCCGCTCGGCCGCGAGAGCCGCACGCTGGTCGGCGTCGGCCTGCAGCCGGGTCGCCTTCTCCTCGGCCTCACGTGCGAGCGTCGTCGACTTGGTCTCGGCGTCCCTGACCAGCGCGACTGCCTTCTCGTCGGCCGTGCGAACGGTGGTGGAGGCCTTCTCGTCGGCCTCGCGCACCGTCGTGGCGGCCTTCTCCTCGGCCTCACGGACCGCGGTCACGGCCTTGGTCTCGGCCGCGCCGAGCAGCGCGGCGGACCTCGACTCGGCCTCGGCGAGGAGCGCCTGAGCCTTGGCGGACGCCTCGGACGTGGTCTTCTCGGCCTTGGCCAGCGACTCGGTCTCCAGCTCGCTGAGCGCCTTCTCGGCCTCCGACTGCTTGAGCTTCAGCGCGTCGTCGAGCTTCTGCAGCGCCTCGACGCGGGTGACCTCGGACTCCGCGGCGATCCGCTCGGCCTCGGACCGGGCGTCGGACAGCACCTTCTTGTGCTCGGCGGTCAGCGTCGACTTGAGGCCGTCGTACTCCTTGTCGAGATCGTCGTGGTACGCCTTGTACTTCTGGTCCAGCTCGACCCGGTGGGCGTCCAGGTCGGCGGACTTGCGGTCGAAGTCGGCGGTCACGCGCTCGCCGGACGCGCGGACCTCGGCCACCAGCGCCTCGTGCTCGGCCGTGAGCTTCGTGCGCAACGCCTGGTGCTCGGCCTCGAGCACGGAGCGGCGTTCGGTGTACTGCTTCTCCAACTCGGCGGTGCGCTGCTGGTGCGCGACCTCCAGCTGCTTGCGGCGGGCCTCGATCTCGGCGAGCGCGCGCTGGTGCGTGTCGCGCTGCTCGGCCGCCTGCTTCTCGGCTTCGGCACGGGTCGCGTTGGCCGCGTCGAGCGCGCCCTTGCGGATGTCCCCGATCTCTTCCTCGGCCAGCGTCATCATGATGCGCACACGCTCGGTGACATTCGAGGCGTCCACCGGGCGGCTCGCGAGATTGTGCAGCTGCATCTTGATCTTGTCGAGCTCGGCCCGCGTCGAGTTGAGCAGCTTGGTGAGCTCGCCCACCTGCGCCGCGGCCCCGTCACGCGACCTGTTCGAGTTCTTGAGGTCGAACTCCAAGCGGGTGACCCGCTCGTTCACCTGTCGCTGGTTGTAACCACGGAGGACAACGTCGAAATGCGCTTGGCGGGCAGTAGGCTGCCCGGCTCCATCAGCCCCGGCCATATGGCTCACCCTACCGAGATAGTTCTGAAGATCGTCACTCGATCTGGTTAATCCCACTACCGGCCGCAGTCTGACCGGGTGGTGGGTATCTCCCTAGCTCCTGCCGCGCCAGAATTCTCAGGAGCAGGGATCGATCAGGATGACGCCCGTCACGTGAGACGGTTCTCCCAACAGGCAAGAGCAGCACGGTAACGTGCCCGAACTGACCGCCGAGTAATACCGGGAGGGCTACGGATGTTCCGCAAGGTTCTTGTCGCCAACCGCGGCGAGATCGCGATTCGCGCGTTCCGTGCCGCCTACGAACTGGGCGCGGGAACGGTCGCCGTTTTCCCTCACGAAGACCGCAACTCGCTGCACCGGTTGAAGGCGGACGAGTCTTACGAGATCGGCGAGCCCGGTCACCCCGTCCGCGCGTACCTCTCCGTCGAGGAGATCATCAGGGCCGCCCGCAAGGCGGGTGCCGACGCGATCTACCCCGGTTATGGCTTTCTTTCCGAAAACCCGGAACTCGCGATGGCCTGCCGGGAGGCAGGTCTCACGTTCGTCGGCCCCGTCGCCGAGGTGCTGGAGCTGACGGGCAACAAGGCGCGCGCCATCGCCGCCGCCCGCGAGGCCGGGCTGCCGGTGCTGGAGTCGAGCGCGCCGTCGTCGGACATCGAGCAGCTGCTCGAAGCGTCGAAGACGATGCGCTTCCCGGTATTCGTCAAGGCTGTTGCCGGTGGCGGCGGCCGAGGAATGCGCAAGGTCGACGAACCCGCGGCGCTGCGTGAGGCGCTGGAAGCGGCCTCACGTGAGGCCGAGTCGGCGTTCGGCGACCCGACGGTGTTCCTCGAGCAGGCCGTGATCGAGCCGCGCCACATCGAGGTGCAGATCCTCGCCGACGGCCAGGGCAACGTGATCCACCTCTTCGAGCGCGACTGCTCCGTGCAGCGGCGCCACCAGAAGGTGATCGAGATCGCGCCCGCGCCGAACCTTCCGTCCGAGCTGCGTGAGCGGATGTGTGCCGACGCGGTGAAGTTCGCGCGCCACATCGGCTACCGCAACGCGGGCACCGTCGAGTTCCTGCTCGACCCGCAGGGTCACTACGTCTTCATCGAGATGAACCCGCGCATCCAGGTCGAGCACACGGTCACCGAGGAGGTGACCGACGTCGACCTCGTCCAGTCGCAGATGCGCATCGCGGCCGGCGAGACGCTCGACGACCTCGGCCTGTCCCAGGACACCGTCCAGCTGCGCGGTGCGGCGCTGCAGTGCCGCATCACGACCGAGGACCCGGCCAACGGCTTCCGCCCGGACACCGGAATGATCAGCGCCTACCGCTCGCCCGGTGGCTCCGGCATCCGCCTCGACGGCGGCACGGCCGGCGCGGGCATGGCGATCGGCGCGCACTTCGACTCGATGCTCGTGAAGCTCACGTGCCGCGGCCGCAACTTCCCGCTCGCCGTCGCCCGTGCGCGCCGCGCGGTCGCGGAGTTCCGCATCCGCGGTGTGTCCACGAACATCCCGTTCCTGCAGGCCGTGCTGGACGACGCCGACTTCTACGAGGGACGCGTCACCACGTCGTTCATCGAGAAGCGCCCGCACCTGCTGACCGCGCGCCACTCGGCCGACCGCGGCACGCGCCTGCTGACCTACCTCGCGGACGTCACGGTCAACCACCCGAACGGCGTGCGCCCGACCGCGGTCGACCCGCGCGAGAAGCTGCCGATCGCGGACCTCAACGCCGAACCGCCCGCCGGTTCGAAGCAGAAGCTCACCGAGCTCGGCCCCGAGGGCTTCGCGCGGTGGCTGCGGGAGAGCAAGGCTGTCGGCGTCACGGACACGACGTTCCGCGACGCGCACCAGTCGCTGCTCGCCACCCGAGTACGCACCAAGGACATGCTCGCCGTCGCGCCGCACGTCGCGCGCCTCACGCCGGAGCTGCTGTCACTGGAGTGCTGGGGCGGCGCGACCTACGACGTGGCGCTGCGGTTCCTCGCTGAGGACCCGTGGGAGCGGCTCGCGGCGCTGCGCGAGGCCGTGCCGAACATCAACCTGCAGATGCTGCTGCGCGGCCGCAACACGGTCGGCTACACGCCGTACCCGGAGGCCGTGACCAAGGCGTTCGTGCAGGAAGCCACGAACACCGGCATCGACATCTTCCGGATCTTCGACGCGCTCAACGACGTCGAGCAGATGCGCCCGGCGATCGAGGCCGTGCGCGAGACCGGGACGGCGATCGCCGAGGTCGCGCTCTGCTACACCTCCGACCTGTCCAACCCGGACGAACGTCTGTACACACTGGACTACTACCTCAAGCTCGCCGAGCAGATCGTCGGCGCGGGCGCGCACGTGCTGGCCGTGAAGGACATGGCGGGTCTGCTGCGGGCTCCCGCCGCGGCCCGGTTGATCTCCGCGCTGCGCAAGGAGTTCGACCTCCCGGTCCACCTCCACACGCACGACACCGCCGGTGGCCAGCTCGCGACCTACCTGGCCGCGATCCAGGCCGGGGTGGACGCGGTCGACGGCGCGGCCGCGTCGATGGCGGGCACGACGTCGCAGCCGCCGCTGTCGTCGATCGTGGCGCTGACCGACCACACCGAGCACACCACGGGTCTCAACCTGCAGAACGTGTGCGACCTCGAGCCGTACTGGGAGGCCGTGCGCAAGATCTACGCGCCGTTCGAGTCCGGCATCCCCGGCCCGACCGGCCGCGTGTACCACCACGAGATCCCCGGTGGTCAGCTCTCGAACCTGCGCACCCAGGCCGTCGCGCTCGGCCTCGGTGAGAAGTTCGAGGAGATCGAGTCCATGTACGCGGCCGCCGACCGGATGCTCGGCCACCTGGTGAAGGTGACGCCGTCGTCCAAGGTCGTCGGCGACCTCGCGCTGCACCTCGTCGGCGCGGGCGTCTCGCCCAAGGACTTCGAGGCCGACCCCGGCAAGTACGACATCCCGGCCTCGGTCATCGGCTTCCTGCACGGCGAGCTGGGCGACCCGCCCGGCGGCTGGCCGGAGCCGTTCCGCAGCAAGGCGTTGCAGGGCCGTGCCGCGCCCAAGCCGATCGAGGAGCTCTCGCCCGAGGACGAGGCCGGTCTGGTCGACGACCGCCAGGCGACCTTGAACAGGCTGCTCTTCCCGGCGCCCACCAAGGAGTTCCGCGTCCACCGCGACGCGTACGGCGACACGTCCGTGTTGCGCTCCAAGGACTTCTTCTACGGCCTGCGCCCCGGCGAGGAGTACTCCGTCGACCTGGAGCCGGGCGTCCGGCTGCTGATCGGCCTGGAGGCGATCTCCGAGGCCGACGCCCGCGGCATCCGCACGGTGATGGCGACGCTGAACGGCCAGATGCGCCCGATCCAGGTGCGTGACCGGTCCGTGGCCGCCGACATCCCGGCCGCCGAGAAGGCCGACCGCGCGAACCCGAACCACGTGGCGGCGCCGTTCGCCGGCGTGGTGACGGCGGCGGTGGCCGAGGGCGACTCGGTCGAGGTGGGTCAGACGGTCGCGACGATCGAGGCCATGAAGATGGAGGCCGCGATCACCGCTCCGAAGGCCGGTGTCGTGCAGCGTCTGGCGTTGCGCGGCGCACAGCAGGTCGAGGGTGGAGACCTGCTGATCGTGCTGGAGTAGTCGTTCCGACGTTCGGGGCCCGGCCTTGCGAGGCCGGGCCCTTTTCGTTGTGCGGGTCGGGTGGAACTCGACGACCATTCCCTGCGTTGCACCCTGCACGGGGTCAGGGAGAGGGTCGATCATGAAGAAGGCGTTGGCTGGGCTGCTCGGACTCGCGGGGGCGGCGTGGGCGTTGCGGGACGTGCCCCGGCAGTTGGGCGGCAAGCCGGATCCGAACCGGATGGCGCGTTCGCCGCGTTTTCGTGACGGCAAGTTCCATAACGACAAGGTGGTCCGCACGGTCCCGGACCGCGACTCGTTCTCGTTGCGGGACTTCGTTTTCGGCGGTGAGGATCGCAAACCCGCTGTCGCGGTGCCGCTGGTGGGGCCTGCTGCTCCGGTGACCTCAGGGCTGCACGTCACCTGGTATGGCCATGCTTCCGCGCTGATCGAGATCGACGGTGCGGCGGTGCTGGTGGACCCCGTGTGGAGCGACCGCGTCTCGCCCTCGGCGCATGTCGGGCCGCGTCGGTTGCACCCGGTTCCGCATCAGTTGTCGGATTTGCCTGCTTTGAGCGCGGTGGTGGTGTCGCACGATCACTACGACCACCTCGACATGGAGACGGTGCAGGCGCTGACTCGGTCGTCCTCGGCGGTGTTCGTGGTGCCGCTGGGACTTGGTGCGCATCTGGCGCGGTGGGATGTTCCGGCTGATCGTGTCGTCGAGCTGGACTGGGACGAGTCGTTCTCCGTTGACGGGTTCGAGCTCACCTGTACTGCGGCGCAACACTTTTCGGGGCGGTCGGTGCAGCGGAACGTCACGTTGTGGGCGTCGTGGGTGATTGCTCGTGGGTCGCGGTCGGTGTTCTACAGCGGGGATACGGGGTACTTCCCGGGGTACTCGGCGATCGGGGCGGCGCATGGGCCGTTCGATGTGGTGTTGATGCAGGTCGGGGCGTATGGGGATGCGTGGCCGGACATCCATATGACGCCTGAGGAGGGGGTGCAGGCGTTTGAGGATCTTGGTGGGGGGTTGTTGATTCCGGTGCATTGGGCGACGTTCAACTTGGCGTTGCATCCGTGGACTGAGCCGGTGGATCGGGTGTGGCGGGAAGTGAAGGCTCGGGGGATGAAGGTGGCGGTGCCTCGGCCAGGGGAGCGGGTTGATGTTGATGCGCCTGGCGAGGTTGATGGGTGGTGGCAAGCTCTCGCCTGACGACTTTCTTTGGGGGAAGACATGCGTACTGCGGTTGTGACGGGTGGCGGCACGGGGATTGGCCGGGCCATCGCGCTGGAACTCGTGGAGCAAGGCCTGGAGGTCACGATCACTGGGCGTCGGGCTGAGGTGCTGGCGCGAGGTGCCGGGAGTTCGGGGACGTGGACGTGGCGTCGCGAATGCCACTGATCAGCGGAAGCGGTCGAGGCTTGGACGGCGGAGCTGGCCGGAGTGCTGTGGCGGGCGGGGGGGATCACGGCGAATGTGGTGTCGCCCGGGTTGATCGTCGACACGGAGTTCTTCGGGGACTCGATGACCGAGGAGCGGCTCGCCACCCTCGTCGGGCAGACGAAGAACGGGCGGGCGGGGACGCCGGAGGATGTGGCGGCGTTGGTGGGGTTTCTGGCGTCGGAGAAGGCGGGGCACGTCACGGGGCAGGTGCTTGCGGTGAACGGTGGGGCGCACCTGGGACGATGAGGGGGTGACACGCATCGTTGCCGGGACTGCCGGGGGAAGGCGCCTGAAGGTGCCGCCGAAGGGGACGCGACCGACGTCGGACCGGGTTCGGGAGGCGTTGTTCAGTTCGCTCGAGGCGATGATGGATCTTGACGGCGTGCGGGTGCTGGACCTTTACGCGGGGTCGGGGGCGCTGGGGTTCGAGGCGTTGAGCAGGGGTGCGGCGGAGGCGACGTTTGTCGAGTCGGACAGGCGGGCGGCTGACGTGCTCAAGGCCAATGCCAAGGAGCTCGGGTTCGATGTGACGATCGTCAACCGGACGGCTGAGGCGTATGCGGCGGTCGAAGGGGGCGAGTTCGACGTCGTGTTCGCGGATCCGCCGTATGCGGTGGGGGACGAAGAGCTGGCGAAAGTGCTGCACGGGCTGGCCGGGAGGTTGGCGCAGGACGCGGTGCTGATCGTGGAGCGTGCTTCGAGGAGTAACGAACCAGCGTGGCCGGGCCAGGTAGAAGCGTTGCGCGCCAAGCGATATGGGGACACGGCTGTGTACTGGGGCCGGGTGCGTTCTGATGGGTGATGCGAACCACGCACCCGCCTGGAGGCGTCCGATCGGGTGCTAACGTCCGGCCTATGACGCGTGCCGTGTACCCCGGCTCCTATGACCCGGTCACCAACGGTCACCTGGACATCATCGGGAGAGCCGCACACCTCTTCGAAGAGGTTGTCGTCGCCGTGCTCATCAACAAGAACAAGCGCACCTTGTTCTCCGTTGAGGAACGTCAGGAAATGCTGCGCGAGGTCACCGCGCAGTGGCCGAACGTGCGCGTCGACTCCTGGCACGGGCTGCTGGTCGACTACTGCCGCGAGAACAACATCAAGGCCATCGTGAAGGGCCTGCGCGCGGTCAGCGACTACGACTACGAGCTGCAGATGGCGCAGATGAACCACCAGCTCACGGGCGTCGACACGTTGTTCATGCAGGCCAGCCCGCAGTACTCCTACCTGGCGTCCTCGCTGGTCAAGGAGGTTGCGACGTACGGCGGTGACGTGAAGACGTTGCTTCCGGCGTCCATCGAGCAGCGGCTGCAGCAGCGCCTGGCGGAGACCCGCTAGAGCGAGAGTTTCATGCCCACGTGCGACGCGGTGAAGCCGAGGCGCTCGTAGAAGCGGTGTGCGTCGGCGCGTGAGGCGTCGGTGGTGAGCTGGACCAGGCCGCAGCCGCGGGCGCGGGACTCGTCGATCGCCCACCTCAGCAGCTGTTCGCCGAGGCCGGTGCCGCGCTGGTCGGAGCGCACGCGCACGGCCTCCACGGTCGCGCGGGTCATGCCGAGGCGGGACAGGCCGGACGTGAACGTGAGCTGCAGGGTGCCGATGATCTCGTCGTCGAGGACGGCGACGGCGAGGAACTGGTGCGGGTCGGAGTCGATCACCTCGAACGCGGCGAGGTAGGCGGGATCGCCGGGGTTCTCCCTGGTGGCGCCCAGCGGGTCGTCCGCGAGCATCGCCACGATCGGTTCGACGTCGGTGGCGACGGCGCGCCTGATCGTGATCTTCATGGCAACCCCCTGGTAGCTGTCGGCAAATCCTGACACGCCCTGCCGATCTCCCTCTTTCGGGGAGATCGGCAGGGCACACTTGTGAGCGGGAGCCACAGGGGTTAGGGAGTGAGACGTGTACCGGGTGTTCGAGGCACTCGACGAGCTGGTCACGATCGTCGAGGAAGCGCGCGGAGTTCCGATGACCTCGGGCTGTGTCGTGCCGCGCGGGGATGTGCTCGAACTGCTCGACGACGTGCGCGACGCGATCCCCGCGGAGCTCGACGACGCGCAGGACGTGCTGGACCACCGCGACGAGATGGTCGGCAAGGCCAAGCACGACGCGGAAGCGGGTGTGTCGAAGGCGCGTGCCGACGCGGACCGCATGCTCGCGGAGGCGCAGGCCGAGGCCGAGGCGATGCTGTCCGACGCCCGTTCCCGTGCCGAGCGGATGATCGCCGAGGCGGAGGACCAGGCCGAGCGCACGGTCGCCGCGGGTCGGCAGGAGTACGACGACCTGGTGGGTCGCTCGCACGCCGAGGCTGAGCGGATGATCCAGGCGGGCCGCGCGAACTACGAGCGCGCCACCGAGGACGGCCGCGCCGAGCAGGCGAGGTTGATCAACGAGCAGGAGGTCGTCCGCACGGCGCACGCCGAGGCGGCCCGCGTGCTCGACTCCGCGCAGAACGAGTCGATCCGGCTGCGTTCGGAGTGCGACGCGTACGTGGACAGCAAGCTCGCGGACTTCGAGGACCTGCTCGCCCACACGCTCAGGTCGGTCGGCAAGGGCCGCTCGCACCTGCGTGGACCGGCCGTCGCGGGTGCTTCGGCGCCGTTCGACTACGGCTCCTGATCTTCACCCTTTCGCGTTTTTCAGGCTCACGCGGGGAGCCCGCGTACTCTCATGGCGTACGTAGGGTCCCCGCGTGGCGTCTGAAACGGGGGGTGCGGGGGTGCTGGAGCGCCTGAACGTGTGATTCGCGCTACGTCGGACAGGTGCGATCACCTGGCGATTTCACGCGCGAGCCCGTTGTCCCGTACTCTGGAGCGGCTGGACGTGGTAGGTCCCCGCCGGCAACCACCCGATTATGTCTGAGCATCGTCACGCGTCCACGCGTCCCACAGCATCCGGTCCCTGGGTCATCGACACCAGGGACATCGGCCGTCGCGCCGGGTTGAGCAAACCCTTCGTGCGGTCGGTCCCCGCGACAGGTGTGGGGTTGCTCGGGGTGATCGCGGTGCCCGAAGGCGGGGAAGTTGAGCTTGACCTCCTGATCGAGTCGGTCGTGGAGGGCTTGCTGGTATCGGGGACAGCGTTCGCCAAGGTCGAAGGCGAGTGCTCGAGGTGTCTCGAGTCGCTCACCGACGAGGTCGAGGTTCGGATCACGGAGCTGTACGCGTGGCCGGACAGCGCCACGACTGAGACCACTGAAGAAGACGAGATCAGTCGGATCGTCAACGATCTGATCGACCTCGAGCCTGTGGTGCGGGACGCCATCGTTCTCGCACTGCCGCAGGCGCCGCTCTGCGAGCCGGACTGCACGGGGCTTTGCTCCGAGTGTGGCGGCAGGTGGGCGGAGCTCGGCCCCGACCACGGGCATGAGACGATTGACCCTCGTTGGGCCGCATTGCAAGAGCGGTTCGATGATGACAACTCGGAGGAGAAGTAGTCGTGGCCGTCCCGAAGCGGAAAATGTCGCGCTCGAACACCCGCGCGCGCCGTTCCCAGTGGAAGACGTCTGCCGTGCACCTGGTGGCGTGCTCCAACAAGGCTTGCCGCCAGCCGAAGCCGCAGCACGTCGCCTGCCCGGCCTGTGGTCAGTACGCTGGCCGCCAGGTCGCTCAGCCGGCCTGATCTCCTCGGCGACGTAGTGGGGGGAAAGCCGCCGCGCGCTCCGCAAGCGGACCGCGCGTCCTTGGTCGAGTCGCTCGGCGTCCACCTGGACGCCGAGCTCCTCGTGCTCTCGCTCACCCACCGGTCCTACGCGTACGAGAACGGCGGCTTGCCGCCGAACGAGCGTCTCGAGTTCCTCGGGGACGCCGTGCTCGGGTTGGTCGTCACCGACCACCTGTACCGCACCCATCCTGATCTTCCAGAGGGTCAGCTCGCGAAGCTCCGCGCCAGCGTGGTCAACATGCACGCTCTCGCCGGTGTCGCGCGCAACCTGGGTGAAGGCGGTCTCGGTGCGCACCTGCTTCTCGGTCGTGGTGAAGAGCTGACCGGGGGCAGAGACAAGGCGAGCATCCTCGCCGACGGCCTCGAAGCCGTCATCGGTGCGGTGTACCTGCAGTTCGGTATCGATACCGCACGAACGTTCGTTCACCGGCTGTTCGATCCACTCTTGGCCAAGGCTCCGCTGTTGGGTGCTGGACTGGACTGGAAGACAAGCCTGCAGGAGCTCACCGCTCAAGCCAGTCTCGGCGTCCCGGAGTACCGCGTGGACGACCAGGGGCCGGATCACCGCAAGGAGTTCACCGCAACGGTGCTCGTCGGTGGTCAGCCCTACGGCAAGGGTGATGGGCGCACCAAGAAGGAAGCCGAGCAGAAAGCCGCAGAAGCGGCTTATCATGTTCTGTCGGAACGTGTACACGCCGAGCAGGAGTCGGCGTTGTCCGCGAACGGACAGAATGGCGCCTCGGTGACGCCAGGGATCTCCCCAACCGAGGAAGACTGAGACCGCAATGTATGCGACCAGGCACCGCACGAACCGCCGCAGCCGCTCAGCTCGCGGCCCGATGAACGCCTCCCGCAGCGGAGGAATCCAGGGACTTGTGCTGGTCAGGGACACGAGCCGGGCCGGCGTATGGGTGCTCAAGCCCACCAAGCCGCAGGCCGCCGTGATCGAGGCGCAGCCCGTCGACGAGGGCAAGTCCGAAGGCTGACGTGCCCGAACTCCCTGAGGTCGAGGTCGTGCGACGCGGCCTCGACGCTCACGTGTCCGGCCGGGTCATCTCCTCGGTAGAGGTGCTGCACCCGCGTGCCATCCGTAGGCACGACCTGGGCGCGTCGGACTTCTGCGCGCGCCTGGTCTCGCAGCCGATGCTGGCAGCCAGGCGCCGCGGCAAGTACCTCTGGGTAGAACTGGCCGACAAGGCCGCCATGCTCGCCCACCTGGGCATGAGCGGCCAAATGCTCGTCCAGCCCTCGTCCGCTCCGGACGAGAAGCATCTGCGCGTCCGCATCCGGTTCTCCGACGGCGGACCAGAACTCCGATTCGTCGACCAGCGAACCTTCGGTGGCCTCGCGCTGACCGAACTCGTCGAGGTCGACGGCTCGATGCTGCCCGAACCAGTCGCGCACATCGCCCGCGATCCCATGGACCCCGCTTTCTCCCGTGATGCTGCCGTGCGCGCGTTGCGCCTGCGTCACACCGAGATCAAACGCGCCCTGCTCGACCAGACCCTCGTGTCCGGCATCGGCAACATCTACGCCGATGAGGCCCTGTGGCGCGCGAAGCTGCACGGCACCCGGATGACGGACAAGCTGGCTAGCGCCAAGGCCGCTGAGCTGCTTGAACACGCCACCGATGTGATGCGTGAGGCGCTCGGGCAGGGCGGGACCTCGTTCGACGCCCTCTACGTCAACGTCAACGGCCAGTCCGGCTACTTCGACCGTCCCTGAACGCCTACGGCCAGGAGAACCGGCCCTGTAAGCGGTGCGGGACGGCGATCGATCCGCGAGGCGTTCATGAACAGGTCCTCGTTCTCCTGCCCGCGCTGCCAGCCGCGCCCGCGCGTCTGAGTCAAAGCTCCGGCCAACCCTTCCCACACCTCCGGCGTCTTTTGTATGCCGTCATCCCGTGTCGAAGCTTAGCGCGCGTTAGAACTACTGCGCATGCGGAGTACTGTTCGACGCACGTAACGTGCCAACTAGACAGTACTGCGTTGTGCGAAATAGTGCTTCACCGATCGCCACAGCGGGCCGGAGGGGTCGATGGACACGAGTCAGCTGCTCAAAGGGGTGCTTGACCTGGCTGTTCTTGCGGTTCTGCGCAAGGACGACGGGTACGGCTACGACGTGGTGCGCAGACTGCGCGCCGGGGGATTGAACGAAGTGGGCGACGCGTCGGTGTACGGCACGCTGCGGCGGCTCTACAACGCCGGGATGCTGACCTCGTACGTGGTGCCGAGTGAAGAGGGCCCGCACCGCAAGTACTACAGCATCAACGAGACCGGGCGGCTTCGCCTTATCGAGTCGGGGAACACGTGGCGGTCGTTCGCCAGCACGCTGGACGGCCTGCTCGGGGAGGTCGCATGAACACGCAGGCACTCGGCGTCGAGCACTACCTGGCCGGGATGCGAGCGGCGCTGGACGATCTGCCGCCGCACGAGGTCGCCGAGATCATGGAGGACATCGCGCCGCACGTCGCGGAGCTGTCGACCGAGCTGAACGAGGACGAGACGCTGGAGCAGCGGCTCGGGTCGCCGGAGCCGTACGCGGAGGAACTGCGGCAGGCCGCCGGGTATCCGCCGCGCACCGAGCGGTTGCCGGTCACGACGAAGAAGCCGTTGCTCACCAGGCCGCGCGCGGCGGCGTGGGGGCTGGTGATCGCCACCGGCGTCACGTTCCTGGCCGGGGCGGTCACGCTCAAGGAGCCGGGGATCCTGCTCCTGCCCGCCGTGATCCTGGTGCTGAGCCTCGCGCTCGTGAACGACCGGGGGGCCGCGCAGGCCGAGGTGATGAACCTGCCGGAGACGCGCAAGGTCCAGGGCTGGCTGAAGCAGGAGGAAGGCACGCCCGCGGACCGGGCGTTGACCTACCTCAGGACGTTGCAGCCCGCGTGGTGGCTGGTGCGGGCCGGTCTGCTCGGACTCGCGGCCGTGCTGGTCGCGGGGCGTGACCTGATCGGGTTCCTGTTCCTCGCCGCGATCGCCGTGGTGTCGGTGTTCGCGGGTCCGCGCGCCAAGATCGACCGGCGCTGGCTGTGGTTCAGCCTGCCGGCCAGCGCACTGGCGGTGGGCGTGTTGTTCCAGGTGGTCGACGTGGCCGCGACCCAGCTGCGGTTCGGCAACAGCGCGTACCCGTCGTCGTACCAGCAGCCGGTCGTGCAGACCCACCAGAACATCTACGCCATCGACGAGAACGGCAAGCTGCTCAACAACGTCCTGCTCTACGACGAGGACGGGCAGCCCATCAACGCGCCCCGGCAGTACAACAGTTGCCGCAGCGGTGATGAGGAGCCGATGATTCCGGCGAACAGGTATCCGCGTCCGAAGATCGACTACGAAAACGGCGTCTGTTACACAGTGGCACCGAGTGTGCCCGCTCTGTCAACACCTCCGAGCGCGCCGAGTTCCAGTGCGCCACCGAGTTCCAGTGGCGCACCTTCCAGCTCGGTGCCACCCACTTCTGTGTCACCCAGCAAGTAATGTCAGGGAGCGGGACCCGTCGGGGGTCCCGCTCCTACTTCTTTTCCTGTGGTTCCGCCAAGTGTCGCAATATCGGCATGGCCGAACGCAGGAGCTCTCTGTCTTCTGGCGAAAGTTCGGACATTCTTTCACTCAATAGTTCGGCTTCGCCGTGAGCGAGCGACAGGATCGTGTCGCGGCCGACTTCCGTCAGCACGACTATCGTCGCCCTTCCGTCGGCCGCGTCGGGTTCCCGACGCACGAGCCCGGTGGACTCCAAGCTGGTCACGACCGTTGTCGCGGTCGGCTGCGAACACAGCGCACGCACCGCGATCTCGCCGATTCGCATCGGGCCATGGGCGCTCAGTTCTGACAGCACCAATAACTGGGTGGGTTGCAAACGACGGGCCGGAGCGGCCTGTCGAAGACTTCGCACCAGCCGGTGCACGGCCACCACGAGTTGTAGAGCTTCGTGGCTGGTGACGGTGGTGGGCATCGTTTCTCCGCGCGCATGTGATTGTCCGAATTCGGACACGAACCCTGGCACTTTCCCTCATTAACGCTCCGCGCGCTATCCGCCAACTGCCGATAACCCATTCGGCCGTTGTGGTGACCGGGGGTGTCACAGTGCGCGTCCATCACTCTTAAATGTGCAGGTAAACGGCGTAAAAAGTTCAGTGGCGTTCACTCGAACGGGCGGCGTACGCAGGCGTGATTCAAGCAAGACAGAACTTGTGACAAACATGTGGGAAGGAGCACTTGTCTGACCGGTTGGCCCAGTGTGTACCGCTGAACAGCGGACATCCGCGGGGGAGCACACTGGCCTGGTGAGTGCGAAACCCGGACGTGGCGAGCTCCGCATCTACCTCGGCGCTGCTCCTGGCGTCGGCAAGACGTTCGCGATGCTCGGCGAGGCGCACCGCCGCCGGGAACGCGGTACGGATGTGGTCATCGGATTTGTGGAGACCCACGGCCGCGCGAAGACCGCCGAACTGGTCGACGGTCTGGAAATCGTGCCGCGCGCCCACTCCACGCACCGGGGCGCCGAACTCACGGAGATGGACGTCGACGCTGTGCTGGCGCGCTCGCCCGAGGTCGCCGTCGTCGACGAACTCGCGCACACCAACGTGCCCGGATCCCGTAATGCAAAACGCTGGCAAGATGTCGAAGAACTGCTCGACGCCGGCATCGACGTTCTCTCCACGGTCAACGTGCAGCACCTGGAATCGCTCAACGACGTCGTCCAGCGCATTACGGGCGTGCCCCAGCAGGAAACGGTGCCCGACGAGGTCGTGCGCAAGGCCGAGCAGACCCAGCTTGTTGATCTCACCCCCGAGGCACTGCGCCGCAGGCTCGCCCATGGCGACGTCTACGCGGCCACCAAGATCGACGCCGCGCTCGGCAACTACTTCCGCGTCGGAAACCTCACCGCGTTGCGCGAGATCGCGCTGCTCTGGGTCGCAGACCAGGTCGATGTCGCATTGCTCCGCTATCGGGCCGAACAGCAGATCACGGACACGTGGGAGACGCGGGAACGCGTCGTCGTCGCGATCACCGGTGGCAAGGAGAGCGAGACTCTCATTCGGCGCGCGCGTCGCATCGCCACGCGCGCTGGTGGTGATCTTCTTGTCGTGCACGTTCTTCGCGGTGATGGTCTCGCCGGTGCTGATCCGCATTCGCTGCAGAAGTACCGCAAACTCGCCGAGGACGTCGGTGCCACGTTCCACACCGTCGTCGGCGATGACGTGCCAACGGCGCTGCTGGAGTTCTCGCGCGGAGTGAACGGCACTCAGCTCGTGCTCGGCACGTCCCGTCGTTCGCGGCTCGCGCGCGTGTTCTCCGCCGGTATCGGCTCCACGGTCGTCCAGGAATCCGGCGCGATCGACGTCCACATGGTCACGCATCCGGGGATCGACGGCGGCTGGCGCGCCCGGTTCGCGGGCAGTCCGCTCAAACCGAGCAGGCAGGCGTGGGGCTGGTTCCTCGCGGTGGCCGGACCGGCGCTGGTGACGGCGGCGGGCGCGACGATGCGCGGCACGCTGATCCTGTCCACGAACGTCGTCGCGTACCTGCTGGTCACGTTGCTGTGCGCCATCGTCGGCGGCCTGGGTCCGGCGATCACCGCGGCGCTCATCAGCGCGTTGCTGCTGAACTTCTTCTTCACCGAGCCCTTCTTCACGTTCACCATCGACGCGCAGCAGAACGTGCTCACGTTCGTCGCGATGATCATCGTGGGCGTGTCGACCGCGCTGGTGGTGGATTACGCCGCCCGCCGCGCCACGCAAGCAGCGCGCGCACGCACCGAGGCCACGCTCCTCGCCTCGTACGCGCGCACCGTGCTGACGAACCCGTATCCGCTCGCACGGCTGTTGGAGAAGGTGCGGGAGAACTTCGGCCTTGCGTCCGTGGCGCTGCTGGAACACGTGGACGGCGACTGGGAACGTGTGGCGTGCGTGGGTGCGAACCCGTGCGACGAGCCCGACGACGGTGACGTCGATGTCGCCGTGACGCCCGACGTGCACCTCGTGGCGCGCGGCCGATCGTTGCCGGCGTCGGACCGCAGGGTGCTGGAGGCCGCCGCAGGCCAGGCGTTGCTGGCGCTGCGGCAGCAACGGATGGCGGACCAGGCGTTGGACGCGCAGCGGCAGGCATCTCGCACCGAGCTGCGCACCGCGTTGCTCTCCGCTGTCGGACACGACCTCCGCACGCCGTTGACCTCGATCAAGGCGTCCGTGGGTGCGTTGCGCGATCCGGAACTGACGCTGTCGCCGGTTGACACCTCCGAGCTGCTGGAGACGGTCGAGGAGTCGGCGGACCGGCTGACCGGCCTCGTCGACAACCTGCTCGACTCGTCCCGGCTCGCGACCGGCGCGGTGGAGCCCCAGCTGCGGGCGGTCGGCTACTACGAGGCCGTGGCGCTGGCGTTGCACGGCCTGACCGGCGACATCGAGGTCGACGTCCCCGAGTCGCTGCCGCCCGTGCGCGCCGACGTGGGCCTGCTCGAACGCGTGATCGCGAACGTCGTCGGCAACGCGGTGCGCTACGCCGGTGCGGTGGCGGTGCGGGCTTCGGCGCACGGCTCCGAGGTCGAGCTGCGGATCGTCGACCACGGCCGGGGCCTGCCGCGTGGCACCGCGGACGAGGTGTTCGCGCCGTTCCAACGGCTCGGCGACCGCACGCCGGGTGGCGTTGGTCTCGGTCTGAGCGTGGCGAAGGGCTTCACCGAGGCGATGGGAGGCACGATCAGGGCGGAGGACACGCCCGGCGGAGGCCTCACCATGGTGATCTCGCTGCCGGCTGATAAGGGAGTCTCGTGACAAAAGTGCTGGTGGTCGATGACGAGCCGCAGATCGTCCGCGCGCTGCGGATCAACCTGTCGGCCCGCGGCTACGAGGTGCTGACCGCTCCCGACGGCGCCACCGCCCTGCGGCTCGCCGCCGACGGCAAGCCCGACGTCGTGGTGCTGGACCTAGGTCTGCCGGACATGGACGGCACCGACGTCATCGCTGGCCTGCGTGGCTGGACCAGCCTGCCGATCATCGTGCTCTCCGCCCGCACCGACTCGACCGACAAGGTCGACGCCCTGGACGCCGGCGCCGACGACTACGTGACGAAACCGTTCGGCATGGACGAGCTCCTCGCCCGCCTGCGCGCCGCGGTCCGCCGCTCGGCCGCCTCGGGCCCGGAGGACGAGCCGGTGGTGAAGACCGCGTCGTTCACCGTCGACCTGGCCGCCAAGCGCGTGCTGCGCGACGGCGTCGAAGTGCACCTCACGCCCACCGAGTGGGGCCTGCTGGAGGTGCTGGCGCGCAACGCGGGCAAGCTCGTCGCGCAGAAACAGCTGCTGCGGGACGTCTGGGGCGCCGCCTACGAGAAGGAGACCCACTACCTGCGGGTCTACCTGGCGCAGCTGCGGCGCAAGCTCGAACCGGAGCCCGCGCGCCCCCGGCACCTGCTGACCGAACCGGGCATGGGATACCGGTTCGAGCTGTGACGGACTTCGAGGAGTTCCGGGGCGAGCTGCGGGCGCACTGCTACCGGATGCTCGGCTCGTTCGACGACGCCGAGGACGCCGTACAGGAGACGTTGGTGCGGGCCTGGCGGGCGCGCTACGAGGACCGCGGGTCCGTCCGGGCGTGGCTGTACAAGATCGCCACCAACCGGTGCCTGACCCTGATCTCCGGCCGCGGTCGCCGCGCGCTTCCCGTGGACCTCGGCCCGGACACACCGGTGACCGAAACGGTGTGGGTGCAGCCGTGGCCGTCCGGGCCGGAAGACCACGTGCTCGCGCGCGAGCACGTGGAACTGGCGTTCATCGCCGCACTTCAGCACCTCGGTCCCCGCCAGCGCGCCGTCCTGCTGCTGCGTGACGTGCTCGGCTTCACCGCTCAGGAGGCCGCCGATCTGCTGGAGACCACGGTCGCGTCGGCCAACAGCGCGTTGCAACGTGCCCGTGCCGCACTCGGCTCGCGGGTCGTCGAGCCTCAGCCGGACGACGATGCCGTCCGCTCGTTGGCCTCGGAGTACGCGACCGCCTGGGAACGCGGCGACGTCGACGCGATCGTGGCGCTGCTGACCGAGGATGCCCGCTACTCGATGCCGCCGTTGCCTCAGTGGTTCGAAGGTCATGCCGCCATCAGGGAGTTCCTGCTGGACGGGCCGTTGATCGAACGGTGGCGTTTCCTGCCGGCACGGGCCAACGGGCAGCTCGCGTTCGGCACCTACATGTGGGACGACGAGCTGGGCGTCTTCCTCCCTGGCGGCCTCGACCTGCTGGCGTTGCGCGGCGATCGGATCGTGGAGGTCGTCTCGTTCCTGTCCGCGGACTTCGCGCTGTTCGGCCTTCCCGGAGAAATCTCGGCGTGACCGATGAGTTCGGTGGTTCGCGCGGGTTGTAGGTGCATGACCACTGATGAGAAGCAGATCCGGGCCTTGATCGAACGCTGGGCGACGGCCGCGCACGCGGGCGACATGGACGGCGTCCTGGCCGACCACGCCGATGACATCGTGATGTTCGACGTGCCACCGCCCTATCGGGGTGCTCGTGGCATCGATGCCTACCGGGAGACCTGGCCGCCGTTCTTCGAGTGGCAGGCGCAGGGGGCTGTGTTCGAGATCGAGTCGCTCGAAGTCGAGGTTGGTGGCGATCTCGCGTTCGCTCACGCCCTGTTGCGGTGCGGGATGCCGGAGGAACTGGGTGAGAACCGGCTTCGCCTCACCCTCGGGCTCCGCCGGGAGGAGGGGCGGTGGGGCGTGGCGCATGAGCACCACTCGTTCGCCCAGCCGTCGCCGGCCGTGGACGAGGTGCGCGAGCTGCACGAGAAGTGGTTCGACGCGACCGCCCGGCAGGACCTGGACTCGCTGATGGCTCCTGTTGCGGACGACGTCGTCTCTTACGAGCACGAAGCGCCGCTCCAATACGTCGGCGTGGACAGTGTTCGGGACGTCTGCAAGCGCGGACTGGAGGCCTCGGCCGGTGCCGTCGGGTGGCGGGTCCCGGACCTGAAGATCGAGGTACGGGACGACCTCGCGGTCGCGTGGGGACTGAACCACATGACCGCCGAGCTGCCGGACGGCACGATGAGCGAGAGCTGGTCACGCGGCACGCGGGTGTTCCAGCGCCGGGGCGGTCACTGGATGCTGATCCACCAGCACGTCTCGTTCCCGCTCGATCCCGAGACTGGGAGGCGGCGGCAGATCTCAGGTCTGAGCCCCTGAGCTGAATCGATCCCGCCTCGACCTCCCCCAGGGGGCGCTCAGGTCCCCACTCCAATCGTCGCAGAGGGGTCTGACAATTCTTGGGCGCGGGCGACTCGACCTGCTCCGCGGCCCTGGCGCTCGAACCAGACTTCGGCGCGCAAGGCTGCGGCGGTCCGGGTCGCCGGACGGCTTTCGCGACGCTGCGCGCGCTGGGGCTAGGGCTTCGGCGGGGCCGGCGTCGAGCTGGAACTGCTCGGCGTCGACGGTGCGGTGCTCGACGAGGACGGCACCGCGGAGGAAGACGACGGCGGCGGCTCGCTCCACGACGTGGGCGGGTTGCTGTGGGTCTGCGACGGCTCGGTCGGGTTCGTCGTCAGTTGTGGCGGCTGGGCCGGGTCGCCGGGCTTCGGCTGCTCGTTGGGCCGCGCGGCCTGCTTGCGGTCGGAGTCCTGGTCGCGCTTGGCCGAGGACTTGCCCGCGGAGGACGGCACGGTGACCAGAACGGTGCTGGTGCTGCCGTCCGGCGCCACCGAGGTGATCGTCTCCACGATGTCGGCGGCCTCGCGTTCCGGGTTCGCCTCGTGGCCGGTGGCGGCGAGCATGGACGCGACGGTGGCGAACAGCGTGGCCACGACGACGCCGCCGGCAGCCAGCATGACGGCCGTGCCCACGCGCTTCTTCGGTGCGGGATCGGTCGGTGACTGCGAATGATCTTCCTCGAACACACCCATCTCCTCGTGGGAAACCCGGTTGGATGGCTTTGCGTTCGAGTTATCGGCGAAAACGGACCTCTGCCTCAGTCGAGCCACACCTTCGTGTAGCTCTGCGTCACTTGTCGGTGACTGGCGTAACTCTAAGGCGTCGAGTTCGTTGTGGTCGCGCTCGTCGTGGTGGTGGTCTCGGTCGTGGTCGTCACGACCGGAGGCGTGGTCGTGGTCGTCGTGTCCGTCGGCTTCGGCGGCGTGGTCGTGTCCTCGGTCGTCACCGTGGTCGTCGTGCCGTCCGGACGCGTGATCGTGGTGATACGGGTGGGCCGCTTCGTCGTCGTGGTCGTGGCCGTCGTGGTCGCGGGCACCGACGAGGTCACCTCGACGGACGAGGTGGTCGTGGAGGTCGGCACGAGGCTCAGTGCGTCACGCACGGCTTCCTTGCGCGGCGGCTGGGTCGAGGGTGTCTCGCTCGCGCTGTCCGGGCCTGCCGCGAGCGAGGCGACCGCGGCGAAGATCGTCGCGATCACGACACCGGAGGCGGCGAGGATGATCTGCGGCGCGCCGCGAAAGCGCGAGCGCGCGTCGGGTTCCGGGCTCTCGTACACGAAGTTTCCCCTGCTCGAACCGTCAGTAGCCGAAGTCCTGGGTCCAGTAGTTGCCTCGTGTGTCGAGGCCTACGCCCATGGTCGTGAACTTGCAGGTCTCGATGTTCGCCTTGTGGCCGGCGGAGTTCATCCAGCCCTGCATGACCTGCTCAGGGGTGCGGTAGCCCTGAGCGATGTTCTCGCCACCGGGCTTCGAGTAGCCCGCCGCCCTCATGCGTTCGGCGAAGTCCACGCCCTCTGGGGTGTCGTGGCTGAAGTACTTCCGGTTCGCCATGTCCGTGCTGTGCGCCTGGGCGGCCGTCGTGATGCGGTCGTCGATCACGAGCGCCTTGCAGCCCTTCGCGGCGCGGGCGTCGTTCACGAGGGCCAGCACGGCCTGCTCGGGCGTCTTGTCCACGGGCTTGGGCGGGTCGGCCGGCTTCGGGGCCTCGGTCGGCGGCGTCGTGGTGGTGGGGGAGCCGCTGACGAAGAAGAAGAGGAGGGGGTCGCCGTCGTCGACGATGTCGTGGGTCCTGAGGAGGACGGCGAGTTCGGAGTGCCGGGGGCGGTGGGGTCCGCCGGGGTCTGTCTGCCCGGTGCGGCCTGGCTGCCGGATCCGAACTGGTTCGCTGTGTCGGTTGTCTCCTGCGATGCGGCTGTGTTGACGCTGAAGCCGAGAGGAGAGGTTCCGGTGACGGCGAGACCGCCGATACCGGTCGCACCGATCAGCAGGCCGAGTAAGAGGCTCCGGGCGCTCACGGCTGGGGACCGTACCACTAATGGGTGGTACCTCCGAGTGCGTCATCGGTCACCTTGGGTCATTAAGTAACCATTTAGAGGTGAACGTGAGACTGAACGCGTGGGTGCGTGGCCAGGTGCAGGGCGTGGGTTTCCGCTGGTGGACGCGAGCACGGGCGTTGGAGCTCGGCTTGGTGGGCAGCGCTTCGAACCGGGAGGACGGCCGGGTCGAGATCGTGGCCGAGGGAACACGCGAGAAGTGTGAACAACTGCTGAAGGCTCTCCGTTCGGGTGACACGCCTGGACGTGTCGACTCGGTCGGTGAGCAGTGGGGCGAGGCCAGGGGCGGTCTGACCGGGTTCATCGAACGCTGAACCTTATAAGTGCAGGTGGCGTAGTAAGAGAGCGTGGACTCGGCCGAAGACGTCCTCATCCAGCTCTACGACCGCTGGCGAGGCCCGCTGCTGCACTACGTGCTGCGGCTGGTCGACGGCGACTACCAGCAGGCAGAGGACGTTGTGCAGGAGACGTTGCTCCGCGCGTGGCGGCACCACGACGAGCTCAAACCCGACGACGCGGCGCCGTGGCTCTACACGGTCGCGAGGAACCTGGTGATCTCCGGATACCGGCGCCGCAACGCACGCGCGACCGAGGTGCCGCTCGAACCGGTGGACCTGCCACCGGTCAGCGACCAGGTCGAACACGTGCTGCAGACGTGGCAGATCGCCTCGGCGCTACGGGCACTCACGCCCGAGCACCGGTCGGTCGTCATCGAGCTGTACTACCGCCGCCGCACTGTCGCGGAGGCCGCGAAAACGCTCGGCATCCCGCCGGGCACGGTCAAGTCGCGCTGCTTCTACGCACTGAGAGCGCTGCGCGACGCGTTGGAGGAAAGAGGGGTGACCGAGGCGTGAGCTGCACGCATACCGTCGACGTCGGCGCCTACCTCTTCGGGTCGCTCGACCTCAAGGAACGGTCCACGTTCGAACGACACCTTTCGGGCTGCGACGCCTGCCGGGCCGAGATGCTCCGGTTCGCCCCGCTTCCGGGCCTGCTCGGCCGCCTGACCTTGGACGACGTCGAGAACCTCGACGACATCCCGACCCCGCCGAAACCCAACCGTCAGCGCGGCGTGCTCGTGCTCTGCGCGGCCGTGCTGGTGGTGCTCGCGCTGGCCGGTGGCGTCTTCTTCCTGACGCCCTCACCTGTGCCGACGTGGGCGGCGCGGGACACGGGGACCGGGGTCGACGCCGAGGCTTCGATGATCCAGAAGTCGTGGGGCACGGAGATGTGGTTCAAGCTCGGCAACGTCAAGCCGGGCGCACGCTGCAAGGTCGTGGTCTTCGACCGGGACGGCAAACGTGAGATCGGTGGCTGGTGGGGTTCCGGTCACGGCCCTGACGAGGCGATTCCAGGTTCCACGTCGTTCTCGCTCGATCGGATCGACCACCTGGAAGTGTCGGACGAGAGCGGTGTCCTGGTTACTCTCCGTCCATAGAAACGCAGGTCAAGACCCGCCTCCCGCATGCTTCGCAAGCGTTTGGGTACTCTGCCCGGCGTGCATCTCAAGAGCCTGACGCTGAAGGGCTTCAAGTCCTTCGCCTCGGCTACCACGCTGCGCTTCGAGCCCGGCATCACCTGTGTGGTCGGCCCCAACGGGTCCGGCAAGTCGAACGTGCTCGACGCGCTGCGCTGGGTGATGGGCACGCAGGGTGCCAAGGACCTGCGCGGCGGCAAGATGGAGGACGTCATCTTCGCCGGCACGTCCGGCCGCGCGCCGCTCGGTCGCGCCGAGGTGACGCTCACGATCGACAACGCCGACGGTGTCCTGCCGATCGAGTACACCGAGGTGTCGATCACCCGCCGGATGTTCCGCGAGGGCGCCACCGAGTACGAGATCAACGGCAACTCTTGCCGCCTCATGGACATCCAGGAGTTGCTTTCGGACTCCGGCATCGGCCGCGAGATGCACGTGATCGTCGGTCAGGGCCAGCTCGCCGCGATCCTCGAGTCCAAACCGGAGGAACGCCGCGCCTTCATCGAAGAGGCCGCGGGCGTGCTGAAGCACCGCAAGCGCAAGGAAAAAGCGCTGCGCAAACTTGAGGCGATGCAGGCGAACCTGACGCGCCTCACCGACCTCACCGCGGAGCTGCGCCGCCAGCTCAAGCCGCTCGGCAAGCAGGCCGAGATCGCCCGCCGCGCGCAGGCCGTCCAGTCCGAGCTGCGTGACTCGAAGCTGCGCCTGCTCGCGGACGACCTGGTGACGCAACGCGAAGCGATCAGCGCAGGAGGAGCACGACGAGGCGAAGGCCCGCGAGCGCCGCGCCGAGGTCGAGAAGTCGTTGCAGGCCGCGCAGTACCAGCAGAACGAGCTGGAAGAACGCGTCGCCGCCGACATGCCGAAGCTGCAGGCCGCCCAGGACACCTGGTACCGGCTGTCCGCTTTGGAGGAACGCCTGCGTGGCACCGTCCGGCTCGCCGCCGAACGCGCCCGCCACCTCTCCGCCGACGTGGACGCGCCCTCTCGCGGTCGTGACCCGGACGAGCTCGACCGCGAGGCCGAGGAGACCGCCGAGATGGAGATGGAGCTCCAGGAAGGCGTGACCGAGGCCCGCATCGCACTGGCGGAGGCCGTGGAGACGCGCGCCGAGCTGGAGCGCATGGTCTCCCAGGCCGAGAAGGCGCACATCGCCGCCGTGCGCGCGATCGCCGACCGCCGCGAGGGCCTGGCCCGGTTGTCCGGTCAGGTGGAAGCGTTGCGCAGCAAGACGAACGCGACCGCCGAGGAGATCGAACGCCTCTCCGTCACGGTCGTCGAAGCGTCCGAACGCGTCGAGTGGGCGTCGATGGAGCTGGCCGAGGCCCGCGAGATCACCGGCACCGAGGACGAGGGCGACCACGGCCTCGACGAACGCCACCGCCAGGCCGTGCAGGCGAACGACGCCGCGAAGCAGCGCGTCGAGGAGCTGGTGAAGGCCGAACGCACCGCGGAACGCGACATCGCCTCGTGGCGGGCCCGCGTCGACGCGTTGTCGCTGGGTCTGACCCGCAAGGACGGCGCGGGTGCGCTGCTGGCGTCCGGCGTGCCGGGGCTCCTGGGCTCGGTCGCCGCACTGCTGACCGTCGAGCCGGGCTACGAGGTGGCGCTGGCCGCGGCGTTGGGCCCGATCGCGGACGCCGTGGCGGTGTCGTCCGGTGACGGCGCTCTGCAGGCCCTGAAGCTGTTGAAGGAGAAGGACGCCGGTCGAGCCGGTGTCCTGATCGGCTCGCACGGATCCACTGTGGACACCTCGCAGTGGGGCTACCTCCCGCACGGCGCGCGGTGGGCGATCGACGTCGTGCACGCCCCCGAGGCGTTGCGTCCGGCATTGGCCCGTGCGCTCGATCGCCTTGCGGTGGTCGAGGATCTGGACACCGCGCGGCGCGGCTCGACGTGCAGTGCGGTGCACGGTCACCGCGCGCGGTGACGTCTTCGGCTCGGACTGGGCGATGGGCGGCTCGGCGCCAGCCCAGAGCGTGATCGAGGTGCAGGCCGCCGTCGACGAGGCGCAGGAAGCCCTCGGCACCGCGGAACGCGCCCTGGCGCAGCCTCCGCCGCACTGGAAGGCGCCCGCGCCGAACAGCAGGCCCGGCCGCGCCGAGGTCGGCGCGTTGAAGGAGGCCGTGCAGCGAGGGCAAGGTTCGCCAGGCCCGTTCCGGCGAGCGGCTGAACCGCATGGTCGCCGGCGGTGCGCTCGGCCGAGGCCGAGGTCTCCCGCATCCGACCAGCGTGCGAAGGTCGAACGGTCCCGCGAGGAAGCCCTGCTACAAGCTCGGCGAGCTCGAAGAGCGCCTGCTGATGGCCGAGGAGGAGCAGACCCTCGACGACGAGCCGGACACCGAACGAGCGTGACGCGGCTGTCGGCGGAGCTGGCCCAGGCCCGGCAGGCCGGAAATGGACTCGCGGCTCGTGCAGCGCACCGCCGAAGAACGCGCGCGTGCGTTGCAGGGCAAGGCAGACGGCCTGCGCCGGGCCGCGCGCGACGAACGTGAGGCCCGCGAACGGCACGCCCGCGCCAGCGCTGGCCGCGCGCGTGGCGCCGTGGTCGCGAAGGCCGTGGTCCGCGGCGGCGAGCAGGCGTTGGAACGCATCGAGAGGTCATTGGCCCGTGCCGCCGCGCGAGCGTGACGAGGCCCAGGAACGCCGTGCGCAGCGCGAGCTTTGCTGACCCAGGTGCGCAACCTGGTCCGTGAGATGTCCGGCGAGCTGGAGAAGCTCGTCGACGCCGTGCACCGCGACGAGGTGTTGCGCGCCGAGCAGCGGCTGCGGATCGAGCAGCTGGAGACCAAGATCTCCGACGACTTCGGCATGGGCCTCGACGACCTGATCAACGAGTACGGCCCGGACGTCCGGTGCCGGCGTCCGCCGGTGGAGATCGCCGAGTACGAGGCCGCCAAGGAACGCGGCGAGCAGGTCACCGCGCCGCAGCCGATGCCGTACGACCGCGCCACCCAGCAGCGCCGCGCCAAGCGTGCCGAACGCGACCTCACCTGCTGGGCAAGGTCAACCCGCTGGCGCTGGAGGAGTTCGCCGCGCTGGAGGAGCGCTACAAGTTCCTGTCCACGCAGCTGGAGGACCTCAAGGCCACCCGCCGCGACCTGCTGACCGTGATCAAGGAGGTCGACGACAAGATCCTCGAGGTCTTCACCGCGGCCTACGAGGACGTGGCGCGCGAGTTCGAGATCGTCTTCAAGGTCCTGTTCCCCGGCGGCGAGGGCCGGATGGTGCTGACCGAGCCGGACGACATGCTCGACCACCGGCGTCGACGTCGAAGCCCGCCCGCCCGGCAAGAAGGTCAAGCGCCTGTCGCTGCTCTCCGGTGGCGAGAAGTCGCTGGTCGCCGTCGCCATGCTGGTGGCGATCTTCCGCGCCCGCCCCTCGCCGTTCTACGTGATGGACGAGGTCGAGGCGGCGCTGGACGACACGAACATGCGCCGGCTGATCGGCCTGTTGGAGCAGCTGCGGGAGCACTCGCAGCTGCTCATCATCACCCACCAGAAGCCGACCATGGAGATCGCCGACGCCCTCTACGGCGTGAGCATGCGGGGCGACGGCATCACGCAGGTGATCTCGCAGCGGCTGCGCACGCGGGGCGACGAGCCGACGCCGGTACCGGTCGCTCCGGTCTCCGGTCGCTCCGGTTGTCACGGCTGCTCCGGCTGCCGAAGTTCCGGCGCCTGAGGCTGTGCCCACAGAGGACTGAGTCGCGAGAGGGCGGCCGGAGCGGTGCCTGGGGGGCAAGAACCACTCCGACCGCGGTCTCTTCAAGCGAACTGCGCCAGTGCGGTGACCTTCCTCTTCAAGGGGAGGGAGGTCCCCCAATCACCGCACTGACGCAGCCAGGGCACCTGCCGGGGGTGAGATCCCCCAGTTCAACCTCACCACTTCAGGTGCGCAGGACCTACCCTGCACCACCGAGCTTGCGAGAACCTTGTATCCGCAGGTCAGAGGCGGTTTGCGCCTACTCGGGCCGACGCTGGTCCAGCGTCGCGGCCTTCTCGGGCGTGGGAGCGGTGCCGCCGAGATGCACCGGCGCCCACCAGGCACCGGGCTCGGTCGGGTAGTTCGCCTGCGCGGTGTCGAGCAGCTCCTGCATCCGCTTGCGCAGCAGCGTGTCGCCGGAGTCGTCGGCCGAGGGCACGATCGGCTCGCCGATGATGATCGTGACCGGCACGTGCCGCTGCGTCAGGTTCTTGGGGCGGCCCTTGGTCCACAGCCGCTGCGTGCCCCACAGGGCGACGGGGATGAGCGGGACGCCGGCCTCGTGCGCCAGGCGGTTCGCGCCGGACTTGATGTCCTTGACCGTGAACGACCGGCTGATCGTGGCCTCGGGGAAGATCCCGACGATCTCACCATCGCGGAGCGCGGACAGTGCCTGCTGGTAGGAGGCCTGACCCGCGCTCCGATCGACGGGGATGTGGTGCATGCCGCGCATGAGCGGGCCTGCGATCTTGTTGGCGAAGATCTCGTGCTTCGCCATGAAGCGTGTGAGACGTTTGGCAGGAAGCGCGCCGAAGCCGGCGAAGATGAAGTCGAGGTAGCTGACGTGGTTGGACGCCAGCACGGCCCCACCCTCGCGTGGCACGTTGTGTGCCCCTTCGACGGTGATCCGCAGGTCGAGCACGCGGAACATGAGCTTGGCTGCGGCGATCACCGGGGGATACACGCGATCCGACATGCTTCCGAACGGTAGCCGGAAAAGCTACTCGTCGGTACCGGCCCTTTCGTTGTCTCGGATGACCCTGGGCACACCCGCGAGGTCCTCATCGTTGCAGAGCAGCTTGAGGTCGTAGTACGGGTTGCCCTTGGTGTCGTCATAGTCCAGATGAACTGCGATGACGTCCACGGGTTCGCCCAGCCAGTCCTGAGTCTGCCGCAGCCAGGCCGCGGCGCGCTCCAACGCGGTGGGCAGATCATCGTCACGGAATTCGACCGGCCGGTACGGAACACCCTGGACCTGGTCCCGGTTGTTCGCCGGCAAGGGCAGGTCGACGGCCACCCCGGATTCGTTGAGATCGAGTTGGATCGTTTCCTCACTCACTGTAGAAGAGTCCCCCACCCTCACCAGCCCTGCAAGCCCGAATCTGGGTGTCGTGCCTGCGACGCGCCGCGGCATACCAGCGGCTGTGCGGGCCCAGGTGTGAGTGTTGTCTCCCGTGGTAGAAGGCCCCCGAAAACTGGTTGCGGGCGGTCGGACTCCCACCCGCTGAGCCATCCGTGAAAACTCCCTCGCTTCGAACGGCCGTGCGAGCAACCATTCCTTCTATGTACGACATCCGTTTCGCCGAACCTGGCGACCTCGGCGCCACGATGGCGCTGCTGGTCCGGCTCCAGGCCGACAACGCGCACCACATCGGCTACCTCGGTGAGACTGTCGAAGAGCTCCGTGCGGAGCTCGCCGAGTTCGAGCCCAGCTGGGCCGACTGCACGGTGGTCGCGGTGGACGCCGACGACAACATCACCGGCATGCTCAGCGTCGAGGTCGACCGCGAGCTCAAGCGTGCGTGGCTGCACGGGCCGTTCGTCGACGTACCGGTCAACCATCCGGCGGGCAGCCGGATCTGGGATCAGACCGCGGACTCGATGTTCCGGCGGGCCACTGAGCTTTTCACCGACGTCACCGACCTGGAGCTCTACGGGCACACCGCCCACCGGCGACTGGCGGCGTTCGCCGAGCGGCACGCCTTCAGCGCCGGCAAGGCCAGTGCCATCCACGTACTCGACAACGGGGAGTTGCGCACGTTGCTGCTGAGGGACGCGAAGTGCCCCAGCGAGCGTGAGATGCGCGTCCTCCCCACCGATCCGCACGTGCACGAGGCCGTTGCCGTGCTGCACGAGCGATGTTTTCCGAAGACGTACCTGTCCGGCAAACAGCTCGTCGAATCCAAACCGGAGACCCGCACCGTCGTCGTCGCGATGGACGGTGAACGTGTCATCGGGTACGCCGCGGGCAAAGCCCAACCCGAGGAGTACTACGTCGACTTCGTGGCCGTGGAACCCGATGTCCGCGGTCAGGGTGCGGGTGCCGCGCTCGTCACCGAACTGCTGTGGAAACTCGCGGCGGACCACGGTGCACGACCGCAGGCCGCCGCGTCGATCCACGCGGGCAACGAGTCCTCGCAGCGGATGTTCGGCCGCCTAGGCTTTCGACTCCACATCGAGCTTGTCGCCTACCGGCACACCGCGTGAATGCCGCAATGACAGCAACCCACCAACGAGCAGGGTGACCGCCACCCCCAGGGGCGTGTTCCACCAGCCAGTCAAGGACTTCCGGGTCGCGTCGGCCTTCGCGAAGTCGATCGTCGGCGTGCTGCCGACGAACTTGACACCGAGGATCACGAAACCGACGACGAGCACCGTCGTCACGAACGCGACGATCGCATCCACCTGCCTGGCGCGCTTGAAGATGAGGCCGAGGAGGAAGGCGCCGAGCAGCGCGCCGTAGGTGTAGCCGGCGATGCCGAGCGCCTGCACCACGATCGGGTCGGCCGTGGTCTTGTTCGAGGAGGCGAACAGGCCCGCGCACACGATCAGCAGTCCGGCCCACACCAGGGTCCAGACCCGGCCGTGGCGCAGGCGTTCCTCGTCGGTCATCGGCGTCTTGCGGATGCGTTCGTAGACGTCCGTCACCGTCGAGGAAGCCAAGGCGCCCAACGAGGACGACAGCGCGGCCGCGAGGATGCCCGCGATCACGAACCCGGACAGGCCGCTCGGCAGCGCGTCGACGATGAAGTGCCCGAACAGCTCGTCCTTGTTGCCGAGTCCCAGGCCCTTCACCGGGTCGGCGCCGTTGTAGAACGCCCACAGCATCACGCCGATGACCAGGAAGAACGCGAACTGCAGGAACACCACGAAACCGGAGGCGATCAACGCCTTCTGCGCGGCCTTCACGTCCCGTGTCGCCATCAGCCGTTGCACGATCAGCTGATCCGCACCGTGCGAGGCCATCGACAGCAGCGCGCCGCCGAAGAACGCGGCGATGAACGGATACGCGCCCGTGAGTGGTGAGGAAGCGAAGTCGAAGATCTGGAACTTGTTGGCGTCAGAGGCTTTCGTGAACCAGCCGTCGGGCAGTTCGCCCGCCAGGAACCAGATCACCACGACGCCGCCGAGGACGTACCAGAGCATCTGGATGGCGTCGACCCACACGACCGCGCGCACGCCGCCGAAGAAGCTGTAGAACACCATCGCGATGCCGAGAGCCAGGATGATCGTCCAGTACGAGGCGTCGATCCCGTACTCGCGCAGCACCAGCTTGATCGGGATCGCGGTGGCGAAGAGCCGGATGCCGTCCGCGAGCAGGCGCGTGAAGAGGAACGTCACGGACGCCGTCGCGCGCATGCCGTTGCCGTACCGCCTGCCCAGGTACGCGTACGCCGTCACCAGATCACCGGCGACATAGCGCGGCAGCAGCACGAAACTCACGATGATCCGGCCGACGATGTAGCCGAGCGCGAGCGTCAGGTACGTCATGCCGCCCTGCGCGGGCGTCGCCATGTACGCGATCACCGGCACGCTCAGCACGGTGAGTGTCGACGTCTCCGCGGACACGACCGACAGGCACACCACCCACCACGAGATCTTGCTCTCGCTGACGAAGTAGTCCGTCGACGACTTCTGCCTGCCCCCGATCCAGATGCCGAGCAACGGCATGCCGACGAGGAACAGGGCGATGATCGCGAGATCTAGTCCGCGCATGTCGGCTCCCCCACTTTCAGCTTGGTTACGGCGGTGGTGACGGGCTCGGGCAGTCGCAGCGGCCCGTTGCCGGGCGTGATGCTGCCGAGCAGTCGCGGTCCGGACGCGCCGGTCGCGGACGGTGTGTTGCCCGCGATCCCGTGCCACGTCAGGAATCCGAGCAGTGCGGCGAGGTAGGCCTCCTTGCCGTCCCGCGGGAGGCCGAGGCTGTCGCTGATCTTGAGCGGGATCGGGGCGAGCGCTGCCCGGAGGGCCTCGACGAGCACGGGGTTGCGCATTCCGCCGCCGGACGCGACGACCACGCCGGCGTCGTGCGCCCGGCACGCGTCCGCGATGGTCCGCGCGGTCACCTCGACGAGCGTGCGGAGCATGTCCTCGGCTGGGATGGTCGGGAACCCTTGCAGGTACTCGGCGTTGAAGTGTTCCTTGCCGGTCGACTTCGGCCACGACGCCGCGTAGTACTGGTCCGCGAGCAGCTTCTTCAGCACGTCTTCCCGGATGTTGCCGCGTTTGGCGAACTCACCGTTGGTGTCCTGGCGTCTCTGGCCGTTGGAGATGACCTCCATGACGGCGTCCATCAACGCGTTGCCGGGCCCCGTGTCGTAGGCGATCGGTGCGGTGCCGGGCCGCACGACGGTGATGTTCGCGATGCCACCGATGTTGAGCGCGATCGCGGGCGTGTCGACCATTCCGGCGAGCCACAGCGCGTCGAGCGTGGACGCGAGCGGTGCCCCGTGGCCGCCCGCGGCGACGTCGCGGACCCTCAGGTCGGCGATGACGGGCACGCCGGTCCGTTCCGCGATCCACGCGGGCTGCCCGAGCTGCAACGTGCCGAGGCAGTCGCCGTCCTGCACCTCGTGGTGCACGGTCTGCCCGAGCGAGCTGATCAGGTCCGCAGGCAGGTATCCGGCGGCGACTTCGCCGAAAGCCTGCCCGAGCGAGGTGTCGAAGGCACACACTTCAGCGGCGTCCTTCGGCTTCTCGAGCAGATCCTTGGGGAACGGATGTTCCGCGTGCGCCACGGGCACGAGCTCAATCACGTCGCCGCTGATCGACAGGTCGGCGACGGCGACGTCGATGCCGTCCATCGACGTGCCGGAAATCAGTCCGATCACCCTCACAGCGTGTGGTCTATTCCACACTGTGGCAGGGCGCAAGTGCTTTGGTGAAATCTTCGCCTAATTGAGCAATAGATGGTTGGCAGGTCACATGTGGGCCTGTGAAACCATGACCACGTGTCGACCTCCTCCCTTGTCCTGATCCTCGTCGTCGTGGCGGCCGTGCTGATCGCCGCACTGGTGACCGGCGTGGTGCTGACGCGTCGGCGTCGCATCAGCCTGACCCAGAAGGAGGAGGCGCCGAAGCCCAGCGGCTACCAGGCGTCGTCCGGTATCTCGCTGACGCCTGCAGCGCCCGCTGATGTGGTGGTGGAGACCAAGCCCGAGCCCGTCGAGCACCCTGTCGTCGAACGGACCGAGGTGGACGGCCAGCCAGGCGTTGGCGACGACGCTTCGGTGCCGCGTGACTCGGTGAAGCGCGGGTTCGTCGAGGTCGACCTGCCTGAAGAGGCCTCCGAGATCGAGGAGATCGAACCGACCGCCGGGCGGTTGGAACGGTTGCGCGGGAAGCTGTCGAGGTCGCGCAACGCGTTCGGTTCGTCCTTGCTGGGGCTGTTGGGCGCCGGCGATCTGGACGAGGACTCGTGGCAGGACGTCGAGGACACGCTGCTGGTCGCGGACCTCGGGTCGGCCACCACGACCGAGATCGTGTCGACGTTGCGTTCGAAGCTCGCTTCTTCCGGTGTCCGCACCGAGGCGGAGGCGCAGGCGCTGGTTCGGTCCGTGCTGGTGTCCGCTCTGGACCCGTCGATGGACCGGTCGCTGAAGGCGCTGCCGCACGAGGGCAAGCCCGCCGTGTTGTTGGTCGTCGGTGTCAATGGCGTTGGCAAGACCACCACTACGGGCAAGCTCGCGCGCGTTCTCGTGGCTGATGGGCGCACTGTGTTGTTGGGTGCGGCTGACACGTTCCGTGCGGCTGCGGCCGATCAGCTGGAGACCTGGGGGAAGCGGGTCGGCGCTGAGACGGTGCGGGGGCCTGAGGGCGGGGACCCGGCTTCGGTGGCGTTCGAGGCGGTCAAGCGGGGCGTCGAGACCGGCGTTTCCACTGTGCTGATCGACACCGCGGGGCGGTTGCACACCAAGAAGGGCCTGATGGACGAGCTCGGGAAGGTCAAGCGCGTCATCGAGAAGCAGGCCGTGGTGGACGAGGTTCTGCTCGTGCTGGACGCCACGACCGGGCAGAACGGGCTCACTCAGGCGCGGGTGTTCGCGGAGCAGGTCGAGATCACCGGGATCGTGCTGACGAAGCTCGACGGCACGGCCAAGGGCGGCATCGTGTTCCAGGTGCAGCGAGAGCTGGGCGTGCCGGTCAAGCTGGTCGGCCTCGGCGAAGGCGCTGACCACCTGGCACCGTTCGAGCCCGGCGCCTTTGTGGACGCCCTGCTCGGCTGACCCACCCCGCAACCAGACAAACCAGACATAGCTTCTTTGAGCGAAAAGCACGTTCGTACGGCCCATTCGTACGAACGTGCTTTTCGCTCGGTTTGGAAGTTGGGGTCAGGCCGTTGCGGCTTGGTCCGCGAGGCGCTTCGCGACGGCCAGTACCTCGGGGAGGATGCGGGTTACGGCCTCCTTGGTGAGGCGGCCCTCGGGGCCGGAGACCGACACGGCGGCCATTGCGGGTCCGCCGATCACCGGTACCGCGATGCAGCGCACACCGAGTTCCTGCTCGGACTCGTCGAGAGCGAAGCCGCGCTCGGCGATCTCGTCCAGCGAGTCGAGTAGCTCGGTCGCGTCGGTGATCGTGTTCGGCGTGTACGCGGGCAGGCCGGTGCGGGCCAGCAGCGCGCGCACCTCGTCCCGAGGCAGCTGCGAGAGCATCGCCTTGCCGACGCCGGTTCCGTGGGGCAGCAGGCGGCGGCCGACCTCGGTGAACATGCGCATCGAGTGCTTTGAAGGCACCTGCGCGACGTAGACGACCTCGTCGCCGTCGAGGACGGCGAGGTTTGCGGTTTCCTCGACGGAGTCAACCAGTTGGGCGAGGAACGGGCGGGCCCATGTGCCGAACTGGCGGGAGGCGCTCTCGCCGAGGCGGATCAGGCGGGAGCCGAGGGTGTAGCGCCGGTTGCTGTTCTGCCGCACATAGCCCAGCGTGACAAGTGTGCGGATGAGACGGTGGATCGTGGGGAGGGGGAGACCCGAGGTCGTGGCGAGCTCGGAGAGTGAGGCTTCGCCGCCTGCGTCGGCGAGGCGTTCGAGCAGGTCGAAGGCCCGTTGCAGGGACTGCACGCCACCTGTTGACACGTGCGGCTCCTCTCGTTGCAGTTCCGCAATGCAAAAACTATAGTCCACACAGCAAAACTGAGAGAGGTGGATCCAGGTGCAGGTCCTCACCGAAGAGGCTCTTGAGTTCGTTGCGAGGCTTCACGAGGCGCATGCGGCTCGCCGGGACGAGCTGCTCGCCCTGCGCAAGGAGCGGAGGCCTCTCGGGTTTCTCGACGAGACGCGGCACGTCCGCGACGGTGAGTGGCAGGTGGCGGAAGCGCCTGAGGCACTGCGGGACCGGCGCGTGGAGATCACCGGGCCGACCGAGCGCAAGATGACGATCAACGCGCTCAACTCCGGCGCCAGGGTGTGGCTGGCGGACCTCGAGGACGCGAACACCCCGCACTGGGACAACGTCGTGCAGGGGCAGGTGAATCTGTACGAGGCGGCGCGCGAGACGATCGAGTACACGTCGGCCGAGGGCAAGCATTACGCGCTCAAGGGCGGGCCGTACCCGGCGATCGTGGTGCGGCCGCGTGGGTGGCATCTCGACGAGCGGAACCTGACCTTTGGCGGCCGCAAGGCGGTGGGGGCGCTGGTCGACTTCGGACTGCACTTCTTCCACAACGCCGAGCTGGGCAGGCCGTACTACTACCTGCCGAAGATGGAGTCGCACCTCGAAGCACGGCTGTGGAACGACGTCTTCACGACGGCGCAGAAGCTCAAGGGCGTGCCACACGGCACGATCCGGGCGACGGTGCTGATCGAGACGATTCCGGCCGCGTTCGAGATGGAGGAGATCCTCTACGAACTGCGCGACCACGCGTCGGGGTTGAACGCGGGGCGTTGGGACTATCTGTTCAGTGTCATCAAGTACTTCCGTGACGCGGGTGCGGACTACGTGCTGCCGGACCGCAACAGCGTGACGATGACGGCGCCGTTCATGCGGGCGTACGCCGAGCTTCTGGTGAAGACGTGTCACAAGCGTGGGGCGTTCGCGATGGGCGGGATGGCGGCGTTCATCCCGAACCGGCGCGATCCGGAGGTCACGGAGAACGCGTTGCGCAAGGTGCGTGAGGACAAGACGCGCGAGGCGAACGCCGGGTTCGACGGGTCGTGGGTGGCGCATCCGGACCTGGTGCCGATCTGCCGCGAGATCTTCGACGACGTGCTGCAGGGCAAGCCGAACCAGATCGACAAGCAGCGGCCCGATGTCGAGGTGACGGCGGAGCAGTTGCTGGACTTCAAGTCGGCGGGCGGTGCGGCCACGCGTGCGGGGCTGGAGAGCGCGGTCGACGTCGGGGTGCGGTACATCGCGTCGTGGCTCGGCGGCAACGGTGCGGCGGCGATCCACAACCTGATGGAGGACGCGGCCACCGCGGAGATCAGCAGGTCGCAGATCTGGCAGTGGGTCAACAACAAGGTCGTGCTGGACGACGGCACGCAGGTCACGGCTGAAGCTGTGCGCGAGGTGCTCGGCAGGGTCTCGGGTGAGCTCGAAGGGCCGCACATCGCCGAGGCGGCGGAGCTGTTCGAACAGGTCGCGTTGTCCGAGGACTTCGTGGACTTCCTGACGCTGCCCGCCTACGAGCGCATCTGATGTACGAGACATCGCTGTCGCCCGAGGACGTCGAACGGGTCACGGCGCGGCTGTCCACTGTGGACCGGAAGGTTCCGGTGGGGCGGCAGCCCGTGCACACGTGTTACGTGCCCGCCGGGCGCATCGTCGGTTCGACGATCGAGGACTGGGGTCGTGAGGCTCTTGAGTCGATCGACGAGGACCTGCTGCCGGAGCTGCCGGACGGCGTGCTCGACCGCGTGCGGGCCAAGCTGGGCAGAGAACCTGTCGAGGATCTGAGGATCGACTTCGAGGACGGCTACGGCGCGCCCGAGGACGACGTCGAGGACATGGACGCCGAGAGCACGGCGAACCTCCTGTCCCGCTGGCTCGAACAGGAGATCGCGCCGCCGTCGTTCGGACTGCGGATCAAGTCGTTCGACACGAAGGCGTTGCGTGAGCGAGGTCTCCGCACGCTGGACATCTTCCTGACAGCATTGGGGGAGATTCCGCCAGGTTTGGTGATCACCTTCCCGAAGGTGACATCAGTCGACCAGGTCGAGGTGTTCGGCGAGGTGCTGGATCTCTTCGGCGGCGACCTGAGGTTCGAGATCCAGGTCGAGACCACCCAGTCCATTGTGGATCAACAGGGCAGGCTGGCGATCCCGCGGTTCATCGAGGCGGGCAATGGCAGGGTGACAGGTCTGCACTTCGGGACCTACGACTACACGGCGGGCTGCGGGCTGTCCGCGGCGCAGCAGCATCTGGCGCACGGCGCGTGTGACTTCGCGCGCCACGTCATGCAGGTTTGCGCTGCTGGGACGGGGGTCCGGCTCTCCGACGGCTCCACGAACGTGCTTCCGGTGGGAGAGCAGAAGAAGCTCGGCTGGGACACGCACTACGGGCTCGTCCGGCGATCACTCGACCACGGTTTCCACCAGGGTTGGGATCTGCATCCGGCGCAGCTGGTCACGCGCTATGCGGCCGTTTACGCGTTCTACCGCGAGGGTCTGGAGGCGGACGCCAAGCGGCTCAAGGACTACGTCGAACGCGTCTCGGGTGGCGTGCTGGACGAGCCGGCGACCGCCCAGGCGCTGTCGTCGTTCTTCCTCCGAGCGGTGGACTGCGGTGCGCTCGATTCGGTGGAAGTCCAGGTAGCGACGGGTCTGGAGGAATCAGCGCTGCGTGGTCTCGCGACCCGGTCGGACTGAGTGGGTGCTCACCCGTTCGTGTGGTTCTGTCAATGGGTCTCGAATGTTCCCGGCGATGGGTGCAGGGTGGCACGCATGAGCATGCGTGCCGGTCTGTGGACCGGGCTGCCGGACCTCGATGCGGCCGAGCACAAGTACCAGGTCGTCGCGTGTGAAGCGGATGTGGACACGTTGATCGGGCTGCTGGGGCGGCCCGCGTGCAACGACGGGTCGCTCGACCACTTCGGGAGGCAGCTCACCTCCGAAGGGGATCCCGATCACAACGTCGTGCTCGCCGTGCGGGGCGCGTGGGGCTACATGTACTACGTCGACAACGCCTTCATGGGGTGGCCGAAGGGGTCGCCGGAAGCGCCGTACGTCAACGAGAAGTACACGGACTTCCCGCCTGGCGTGGGAGTTCCGCTCGATCTCTACCGGCGGTTGCTGATCGAGTTCATGACCATGGCCGACCGGCCGACGAGCGTCGACTGGTTCAGCGAGGCGGATCTCTTCCACTCCTGGCGTGACCAGCAGATGGCGTTGCGGACGACCGAAAACCGGTGACATCGGTCTCGTTCGGGTAACAACGAGGGTGCGGGCGGCGTTAACCGACCCGTGGCTACTGCTGTTGTGATCGGTGCGGGCATCGCCGGCCTGTTGACCGCGAAGGCGTTGGAGGGCAAGTACAGCCGGGTGATCGTCGTGGAACGCGACAGATTGCCGGTCGACGCGGAATACCGTTCCGGTGTCCCGCAAGGAAGGCACGCGCACGGCCTGTTGCTGCGCGGCCTGCAGATCATGGAGGACTTCTTCCCCGGCCTGCGCTCCGAGCTCGTCGATGCCGGCGCGCAGCTCATGGACGCCGGTGAGGCCCGCGTGCTGACCCCGCACGGCTGGGCCGCGCAGGGTGAGACAGGTCTGCCGATGCTGTCGGTCAGCCGTCCGTTCCTGGAGACGGCGATCCGTCACCGCGTCGCCGGTTCGGAGACGGTCGAGTTCGTCGACGGCGCAGGCGTCGTCGGCTTCCGCTTCGACGGATCCACTGTGGACGGTGTCCGCCTCCGCCGGAAGGGCGGCGACACCGAGGAGGTCATCGAGGCCGACCTCGTCGTGATGGCCGCCGGACGCACCGCCAAGCTCCCCGAATGGCTTGCCGCGGCAGGTGTCGAGGTGCCTGAGCCGGTGTCCGTGGACTCCCGGACGGGCTATGCGACTCGCCTCTACGCGTTGCCGCACAACGACAACGTGGCGATCGGCCAGCTGATCGTCGCGCCCGGCGTTCGCCGCGGCTGCTCCGCCACCCGCATCGAGGGCGGCAGGCTCCTGGTCACCCTGCAGGGCGCCGACGGCGACCACCCGTCGAACGACCCCGAGGAGTTCATGGCCTTCGCGCGGTCGTTGGATGTCGGCCTCGCCGAGGTGCTCGACGGTCTGGAGCCCCTCACGCCGATCTACCTCTACGCCCGGACGGCGTCCTCGAAGCGTGCCTACGAGAAGGTCTCCGACTGGCCCGCCGGTCTGATCGCCGTCGGCGACACGGTCGTGACGCTGAACCCGCTGTACGGCCAGGGCATGACGATCGCCGCGATGGAGGCCGACCTGCTGCGCAAGCACACCGACTTCTCCGCCGAGGGCGTCAAGGCCTTCCAGGCCGCGTTGGCCAAGGTCACCGCAGGGCCATGGGGCATGTCCGCCGGTGCCGACGCGCAGTGGTCGCCGGAGTTCAGGCCGGGTCTGATGAACAAGCTGATGGGTCGCTGGCAGGTCGCGCTCACCCAGGACGTCGACATGGTGCGGCGGTTCCTGAGTGTCATGCATCTCCAGGCGCCGCCGACGTCGCTGATCGGTCCATCTGCACTGTGGAAGCTGAGGAAGGCGAAGGTTTCCGCTTGACTGGAGGCCATGAAGGCCGTGGTGGTAGGCGGGGGAATCGCCGGCTTGCCGCAGGGCAGGCACGTGCACGCGTTGCTCGTGCGCGGCGGCGAGATCATGGAAGACCTGTTCCCCGGCCTCTACGACGAGCTCGTGCGGGCAGGCGCGGCGTTGATCGACGCCGACCTGGTCGTCGATGCGACCGGTCGGTCGTCGAAGCTGCCCGCCTGGCTGGCCGAGGCCGGGATCACGACGTCCGCACCCGAGATGGTCGACTCCCGCACCGGGTACGCCACGAGGACCTACACCGCGCCGGAAGGCTTTCCGGCGCTGGTCGCCGAGATGTTGTCCGCGCCGGACACCTCGCGCGGATGTGCGGTGATGCGCGTCGAGGGTGAGCGGTTGATGGTCACCGCCCAGGGGCCGGGAGGAGACCATCCGCCGCGCGATCCCGGCGAGTACCAGGCGTTCCTGGAGTCGCTGCGTGGCCCGGTCGCGGAGATGCTGCGCGAGGCTGAGCCGATCAGCCCGATCTACCTGTTCGCTCGGACGGCGAGTCGCCGCAACGCCTTCGAGGCCGTGGAGAACTGGCCCGGCGGGCTCGTCGCGGTCGGCGACTCGGTGTGCGCGTTCAACCCCGTGTACGGGCAGGGGATGACGGTGGCCGCGATGGAGGCGTTGGAGTTCCGGCGGCACACCGACTTCAGCGCCAAGGGCTGCCGTGACTTCCAGCGCAAGATCGCCAAGTCGGCGCAGGCGGCGTGGTTGTTGTCCAGCAACGCCGACCGGGGGTGGGTGGACGGAGGAGACGAGACAGGCCCGCTCACGCGCGTCTTCAGCTGGTACATGAAGAAGTGGCAGATCGCGATCACCCGTGACTCCGGGATGTTCGTCCGCTTCCTCCGCGTACTGCACATGATCGACGGGCCCGGCTCGCTCATGAACCCGGTGGTGTTCAGAAGGCTGGCAAAGTACTCCAGGCAAGCCCGGCGTCAGGACCGTCGTCCCGCAGCACCGAGCCCTCGATGAGGCCGTACGGGCGGTCGGCGGCGTAGAAGACCTCGTTGTCGTTCTCCAGGCCGAACGGGCTCAGGTCCACCAGGAAGTGGTGCTTGTTCGGCATGGAGAGCCGCACCTCGGCGACCTCGGGGCGCTCCTCCAGCACAGCGGCGCCCATCGCGTAGAGGGTCTGCTGCAACGACAGGGAGTGCTTGTCCGCGAACGTCCGCAGCAGCAGCGAGCGGATCTCCGTGAACGACTTCGCCCAGTCCACGTCCGTGCCGGCATAACGCCAGCGCGCGGTCACCGAGGTCGCGAGAATGCGGTCGGTGACCTCCTTCAACGTGGTGTACCGGTCCTTGGGGTAGCCGTGGAACTCCGAGCCGGTCGACTTCAGCACGACCAGATCCCGTACGCCCGAGACGACCCACGCGCGTGAGCCGTCGATCGTCACGGCCGTGGTGCGCTTCTCGTCCGTGCCGCGGACGAACGAATGGTCCTGCCCGTCGATGCGATCCCAGCCGTGCTCGTCGATCAGGACGCGCGCACCCGAGATCGCCTCCTGTGACGACACGAAGTGGCGGCCGAGGCGCAGCGCGAAGTCCTCGATCTCACCGACCGGAGCCTCCTTGGCGAAGGCGTAGACGGTGTTCTTCTGCGTGTCGGTGGCGAGCACCTTCGCGTTGTCACCGGTCAGGTGCGTGTCGGCGAGGTCGCCGCGCAGCGAGGTGCTGACCGTCAGGTCCTTGATCGTGTGCACGGAACCGTTGCGCGACACCGTGACGAGGCGGTTCTCCGCCTTGCCGTACTGGTTGGGGCCCAAGACGATGGCCATGTTTTCAGCTCCCGATCAGCTTCTGCAGCCGCAAGGCGGCGATCTTCGCGAGTTCGTCGTTGACGACGCGGAGCTCGACCTCCGGCGGGTTGTCCATGCGTGAGGACAGGTTGTCGAGCATTTCCGCTCCGCTCAGGCCGGTCGCGCACACCAGGTAGATGTGCCCGAACCGATCCTCGTACGCGGCGTTGGCAGCCGCCAGGCGGTCAGCCTGGGAGCTGTCCACACCGGACTGTTCGGTCCGCGACCATCTCGCCGACACCCCACCTGTCTTCTGTCGTTCACCGATGCGTGGATGCCCGGCGATCGCGCCGAGCACCTCCTCGTCGGAAAGTCCTTGTGCGGCATCCGAAGAAGCCGCGAGGAGTGCATCCATCGACGCGTAGGGCCTGCCCGCCGCCACTGCGTCGATCCAGCGGGGTACCGCGAGGCACTCGGTGAGCAGTGGGCGCAGTTCGGCCTCCGGGGCGCTGTTGAAGCTCTCCACGGCTCTCCAAGTTTCTGTATCGCGGAATCTGTATTCCACATTCTTGACCGCATCCAGTTGAGATGTCTAGTGTCTCCGTTGTACGGAATCTAACTTCCGCAATGTGGAAGGACCCGCCAAGATGTTCGACGCAAACCTCTCGATGCTCTTCACCGAGCTGCCGTTGCTGGAACGCCCGGCCGCGGCGCGGGCCGCCGGGTTCGACGCGGTCGAGATCTGGTGGCCGTTCGCGGACGCCGTACCCGAGACGCGCGAGGTCGAGGCGTTCGAGAACGCCGTCCACGACGCCGGGGTGCGCCTGGTCGGCCTCAACTTCTTCGCGGGCGACATGCCCGCGGGCGATCGCGGGCTCGCGAGCTGGCCCGGCCGGGAGAGCGAGTTCCGGGCGAACGTCGAGCTCACCGTCGCCATCGCGGCCCGGCTCGGCTGCCGCACGCTCAACGCGCTGCACGGCAACTTCGAGACCACCGCGCAGACGATCTCGAACTACCGCTTCGCCGCCGACGTCGCGGCCGAAGCAGGCGCGCAGATCGTCATCGAGCCGCTCAGCGGCGCTCCCAAGTACCCGATCAAGACCGCCCACCAGGCGTTCGACGTCATCGACGAGATCGACCGCGGCAACGTGAAGCTGCTCGCGGACCTCTACCACCTCGCCACGAACGGCGACGACCTCGACACCCTCGCCGACCACGTCGACCGCATCGGTCACGTGCAGATCGCCGACGCTCCCGGACGTGGCGAGCCAGGCACCGGTGAGCTCGACCTCTTCGGGCACCTGCAGAAGCTCCGCGCCAACGGCTACACGGGTTTCGTCGGCGCCGAGTACAAGCCCGTCACCCACTCCTTCGCTTGGAGGGATCAAGCATGACCAGGATCGGTTTCATCGGACTCGGCATCATGGGCAGCCCGATGGCGGCCCACCTGGTAGCCGCCGGACACGACGTGACGGGATTCGACCTCAGCTCCGCGTCACTGGAAAAGCTCGTTGAACAGGGCGGAACGGCCGCCAGGACCGCGCAGGACGCGGTGTCCGGCGCCGAGGTCGTCATCACGATGCTGCCGAACCATCCGCAGGTCGAGGAGGTCGTCAACGGCATCACGTTCGACGACAACACCCTGCTGATCGACATGAGCACGATCCGCCCGTCCACGTCGATCGAGATCGCTCGCAAGCTGAGCCACGTCCGCGTGCTCGACGCGCCGGTGAGTGGTGGTCAGACGGGTGCCGTGCAGGCGACGCTCAGCATCATGGTCGGCGGCGAGGAGAAGGACTTCGCGGCGGCCAGGCCGTTCCTGGAGGTCGTCGGCAAGACGATCGTCCACGTCGGACCGCACGGCGCCGGCCAGGTGGTGAAGGCCGCGAACCAGCTGATGGTCGGCGGCATCTACGCATTGGTCGCCGAGTCGATCGTGCTGCTGGAGGCGTCCGGCGTCGACCCGAAGGCGGGCCTCGACGTGCTCGCCGGTGGTCTCGCCGCGAACCGGATCCTGGACCTGAAGCGCGACACGATGATCGCGCGCGAGTTCCAGCCGGGCTTCCGGATCGACCTGCACCACAAGGACATGGGTATCGCATTGGACGCGGCACGTGCCGCCGACGTCGCGCTGCCGGTCACCAACCTCGTCGCCGCGCTGGTCGCGGCGGGGCGCGCGCAGGGTTACGGGTCGCTCGACCACTCCGCGCTGCTCAAGGTCATCGAGAACTTCGCGGGAAGGGCCTGATATGCCGAAGATCCCAGTCATGCAGGCCGTCGTCGAGGTCCTCAAGTCCGAGGGCATCGACGTCGTGTTCGGCTGCCCCGGCGCCGCGATCCTCCCGCTGTACAAGGCGATGGAGGACGACGGCGGCATCGAGCACCTCATCGTGCGGCACGAGGAGGGCGCCACGCACATGGCCGACGGCTGGTCGCGCACGACCGGCAACGTCGGCGTCGCGATCGGCACGTCCGGCCCGGCGGGCACGAACATGATCACCGGCCTCTACACCGCGCAGGCCGACAGCGTCCCGATCCTGTGCATCACCGGTCAGGCGGCGGTGTCGAAGCTGCACCAGGAGGCGTTCCAGGCCGTCGACATCGTCGCGATCGCAGCCCCCGTCACGAAGTGGGCGGTGCAGGTCAAGGAAGCCGCGCAGATGCCGTGGATCTTCCGTGAGGCGTTCCGGATCGCCCGCTCCGGCAGGCCGGGTCCCGTGCTGATCGACCTGCCGATCGACGTGCAGAAGCAGGAGATCGAGTGGGACTCCACGATCGACGAACCGTTGCCCGTCACGAAAGCGGTGCCCTCCGACGCACGTGTCGAACGGGCGTTGGAGCATGCTGCTGGCCGCCGAACGTCCACTGCTGCTCGCCGGTGGCGGTGTCATCCTCGGCGAGGCGTCCGCCGAGCTGCTGGACCTGGCTGAGTTCCTGCAGATCCCCATTCAGGCCACGTTGATGGGCAAGGGCGCGATCGACGAGGACCACCCGCTCTACGCGGGCATGACCGGCATCCAGACCTCGCAGCGCTACGGCAACGCGTCGTTCCTGGAGTCGGATCTCGTGCTGGCTCTGGGCGCACGGTTCGGTGACCGCCACACCGGCGATCTCGCCACCTACCGAGGCGACCGGAAGTTCATCCATGTCGACGTCGAGCCGACCCAGATCGGCAAGGTGTTCGGACCGGACCTCGGGATCGTCGCGGACACCAAGCTGTTCCTGCAGGCCCTCCTCGAAAAAGCCCGTGCACGTGGACCGCGCGCCGCCGGCGAGTGGGTCGGCCGCTGCCAGGAGCTCAAGCGGACCCTGCTGCGGCGCGAGGACTTCGACACTGTGCCGGTCAAGGCGCCGCGGGTGTTCAAGGAGATCAACGAGTTCTACGGCCCGGACACCTACTTCGTCACGGCCATCGGGCTCTACCAGATCTGGTCCGGCCAGCACCAGAAGGCGCACCAGCCGCGGCACTACCAGGTGTGCGGCCAGGCCGGTCCGCTCGGCTGGGAGATCCCGGCCGCGATCGGCGTGAAGAAGGCGCGACCGGACGCCGAGGTCGTCGGCATCGTCGGCGACTACTCGTTCCAGTTCCTCGTCGAGGAGCTCGCGGTCGGCGCCCAGTACGACGTGCCGTTCGTGCTGATCATGCTGAACAACGAGTACCTGGGCCTGATCCGGATGGCCGAGGACCACGGTGGCTACGACATGAAGTACGAGGTCGACATCCACTACGACGTCTGCGGCTCGGACAACGTGAAGATCATGGAGGCCTACGGCTGCTCGGGCATCCGTGTCGCCGACCCCTCCGAGATCCGCTCGTCCCTCGAATGGGCTCGCAAGGAGGCCGACCGCACCTCCCGCCCCGTCCTCGTCGAGATCATGATCGAACGCGAGGGCAACACCGCCAACGGCACCTCCATCGCCGCCATGCGCGAATTCGAACCCCTCCCGTGAATCATTTTCATGCCACGCGGGGGCCCTACGTTTCCCCGAGGGAAACGCGGGGCCCCCGCGTGACAAAAAGTCACGTGGTCATCGCGCCGGACAAGTTCAAGGGGTCGCTGACGGCCCCGCAGGTTGCGGAGGCGGTTGCCCGTGGCCTGCGGGAGGCGGCCCCGGACGTGGCCGTGCGCTGCCTCCGGTGGCCGACGGCGGCGACGGCACTGTCGACGCCGCCGTCGCCGCCGGGTTCGTCAAGGTCGGGCGTTGGGTCGCCGGGCCGGTCGGGCAAGGCGGTACCGGCGTCGTTCGCGGTCAAGGGAGATACCGCGGTCGTTGAGGTGGCGGCGGCGGCCGGGCTGACGTTGCTCGACCGGCCGGCACCACTCGAAGCAACGAGCTACGGCGTCGGTGAGCTGCTGAAAGCCGCGCTGGACCTCGGCTGCACGACGTCGTGCTCGGGCTGGGCGGCAGCGCGTGCACGGACGGCGGCGCGGGGATGCTGGAGGCTCTGGGCAAGACGAAGTTCGACGGTGTCGATCTCGTGTTGGCCTCGGACGTGGACAACCCGCTGCTCGGGCCCACCGGAGCGGCGGCGGTCTACGGCCCGCAGAAGGGCGCCTCACCCGAGCAGGTCGAGGTCCTGGAAACGCGGCTGACAGCCTTCGCCCAACGGATCGGCCTCGAGCATTCGGAACGGCCAGGAGCGGGTGCGGCAGGCGGGATCGGGTTTGCCGCTTTGGCCGTGCTCGGCGCGCGGTTCCGGCCGGGCATCGAGGTGGTGCTGGAACTGGTCGGGTTCGCCGAGGCGATCTCCGGAGCGAGCCTGGTGATCACCGGCGAGGGCTCGCTGGACGCCCAGACCAGGCACGGCAAGGCGCCGTTCGGGGTCGTGAGGGCCTCCGGTGACGTGCCGGTGGTCGCGGTGGCCGGTCAGTGCTCGGTCGAACCCGGTGACCTGGGGTTGAAAGCCGCCTACGCGTTGTTGGACATCGAGCCGGACGTGACGAGGTGTATGGCCCGGGCATCGGAGCTACTGGGTGAGCTCGGCGGTCGCATCGCCCGCGACTGGGTGTCAGAGTGAGGGACATGGACCTGGTGTTCCGCGCCCGCAGGGTGATCACTCCGCAGGGCGAGATCGCGTGCGACGTCGGTGTGGTGGACGGCCGGATCGTCGCTGTCGAGCCGCACATCGACTCGCCGAACGTCGTGCACCTCGCTGACGACGAGGTGCTGCTGCCCGGCCTCGTCGACACCCACGTGCACGTCAACGACCCCGGCCGCAGCGAGTGGGAGGGCTTCGAGACCGCCACGAGAGCCGCCGCCGCGGGTGGCGTCACCACGATCATCGACATGCCGCTCAACAGCATCCCGCCCACGGTCGACGTCGCCGCGCTGGAGATCAAACGCAAGGCGGCGGCGAACGTGGCCGTCGACGTCGGCTTCTGGGGCGGCATCATCCCCGGCAACCTGGCCGATCTCCACCAGCTGCACGAGGCCGGAGTCTTCGGGTTCAAGTGCTTCCTGTTGCACTCGGGGGTGGACGAGTTCCCGGCCGTGACGACCAAGGAACTCGAAGCCGCGCTGAACGAGCTGGCCACGCTCGACGCGTTGACGATCGTGCACGCCGAGGACGCGCACACGGTCCGCGACTCCGAACCGGACTACGCGGGGTTCCTTGCGTCACGGCCGCGCGAGGCCGAGAACCGGGCGATCAGCGACGTCGTCGAGCTGACCCGCAAGACCGGCGCCCGCACGCACATCCTGCACCTGTCGTCGTCGGACGCCCTGCACATCCTCGAAGCTGCCCACCGCGACCGGCTGCCCATCACCGCGGAGACGTGCCCGCACTACCTCACGTTCACGGCGGAGGAGATCCACGACGGGCAGACCGAGTTCAAGTGCTGTCCGCCGATCCGCGAGGAGTCGAACCGCGAGGCGCTCTGGCAGGGCCTCCGCGAGGGCGTGATCGAAACGGTGGTGAGCGACCACTCGCCGTGCACCGTGGAGCTCAAGGAAGGCGACTTCGCCACGGCGTGGGGCGGCATCGCCTCGCTGCAGCTGGGGCTCTCGGCGGTGTGGACGCAGGCGCGGGAACGGGGTTTCCACCTCACCGACGTCGTCCGCTGGATGGCCACGCATCCCGCTCGCCAGGTCGGGCTCACGTCGAAGGGCTCGATCGAACCCGGTCGTGACGCGGACCTCGTGGTGTTCGCCCCGGACCAGACGTTCGTGGTGGACCGCAACGCGCTCTACCACCGCAACCCGGTCACGCCGTACCACGGTCGGAGGCTGCACGGCGTCGTGCACCAGACGTGGTTGCGTGGCAAGGAAATCAGCAAGACCAGCGGAAAATTGCTACGAAGAGGAGAAGCATGACGGAGTGGACCCGGCTGCCCGATCTCGCCTCACGCGCGGTCGGTGGTGGTGTGGTGTGGGCGAACGACGAGCTGTTCGCCGAGCGGGAGAACCTGATCAAGCCCGTCGAGCCGGTCTACCAGACCTACACCTTCGGCCACAAAGGACAGATCTACGACGGCTGGGAGACGCGGCGCAGGCGTGAGCCCGGCGTCGACCAGGCGGTGATCCGGCTCGGCATGCCCGGCGTCGTGCGAGGAGTTGTCGTCGACACGGCGTTCTTCAAGGGCAACTTCCCGCCGTTCTGCTGGGTCGAGGGCGCGAGCGTCGACGGCTACCCGAGCGGTGACGAGATCACCGAGTGGTTCCCGCTGGTCGAGCGGTCTCCGTTGCAGGGCCACCAGAAGCACTTCTTCGACGTCGCCGGGGAACGCCGAGTCACGCACGTCCGCCTCACGATGGACCCCGACGGCGGCATCGCCCGCCTGCGCGTCCACGGTGAGCCGATCGCCGACCCACGGCTGCTCGTACCTGGCATCGACCTCGCCGCACTGGAGAACGGCGCGGTGGTCGTCGGGTGCAGCAACATGTTCTACAGCTCGCCGAACAACCTCATCGCCCCCGGCCAGGCCACCGTCATGGGCGAGGGCTGGGAAACCGCGCGCCGTCGTGACGACGGCAACGACTGGGTGTCCGTCCGGCTCGCCGCCCCCGGTGTCGTCCAGCTCGTCGAGCTCGACACCAGCCACTTCAAGGGCAATTCTCCCGGCTGGGCGGCCGTTTCGGCGTGCGACGAACGCAAGGACCCCGACGACTGGTTCGACCTGCTGCCGCGCACCCGGTTGCAGCCCGACACCCGGCACCGGTTCCTTGTGGACAGTCCCGAGGCCACGCACGCGAGGTTGGACATCTATCCCGACGGTGGCATGGCCCGGCTCCGGCTCATCGGCACACTGACGAGTGATGGCGCGGCACACCTACGAGCGAACTGGGCCAAAACGACTAACTGAGGGTGGTTGTCCGACCACGGTCTGATTCCGGTCCATACCTCAGTCGGTTGTCTGCGTCACACGACCGGTGGAAGCGTTTCCTCCCGCAAGATCGGGGATCTAGGGAGGAAATCCATGCGACCGATGATGCGCGTGCTCGGGGCCGCGCTCGCGAGCTCTGCATTGGTAGTGGGCAGTGCCAATATCGCTTCCGCTGCGCCTGAGCAGCAGGAGTTCAAGGTCGACAAGATCGACTGGAAGCCGTGTGCGGACGCGCCGGAGGTCGAGTGCGGCACCCTCACGCTGCCGATCGACTACGCCAGGCCGAACGGGGAGAAGTTCGGTCTGGCCGTCGCACGGCGCAAGGCGACCGATCCGGCCAAGCGGATCGGCGCGATGGTGCTCAATCCCGGTGGTCCGGGCGGGTCGGGCGTCGACTTCGCGCAGTTCGCCAACCGGTACTTCAGCAAGGAGATCTCGGAGAAGTTCGACCTCGTCGGCTTCGACCCGCGCGGTGTCGCACGCAGCCAGCCGATCAAGTGTTCGGCCGACCTGCTGCAGAAGCAGCCGTCGGTGTATCCGAAGAACGTCGCCGAGTACGACCAGCTCGTCGCGTACAACAAGGAGCTGCGCGCGGACTGTGCCAAGCAGTCCGGCCCGATCTTCGACCACGCGTCGACGGCCGAGGTGGCGGACGACATCGACTCGATCCGGCGTGCGCTGGGCGAGAAGAAAATCAACTACTACGGCATCTCGTACGGCACGATCATGGGTCAGCACTACGCGGAGAAGTACGGCAGGAACATCCGCGCCATGATCATCGACTCCAACATGGACCACAGCCTCGGCACGAAGCAGTTCCTCGCTTCGGAGGCGCGGACCGCGGAGGACTCGTTCAACGAGTGGATGAAGTGGAACGACCGCGCGAAGTCGTCGCCGTTCCACGGTCAGGACCTCCGCAAGATCTGGAAGGACCTGCTGGCGAAGGCCGAGCGCGGTGAGGTTCCGGCTCCGTGGGACCCGAACGCCAAGTTGACGCCGGAGGACCTCGGCGGCGGAGTGGTCAGCATGGCCTACGGGCCCGGCTGGCAGCGGTTCACCGAGGAGGTCAAGAAGATCGTGGACGGCGTGCCGGTCCCGGCGTCGTCGTCGGCGTTCGCGGCGGGCGAGACGTTCCCGAACCCGTTCCCCGGCATCTTCTGCAACGATTACAACCTCCGCGTCGGCTCGTGGGGCGAGTACCAGTCGCTCGTGAAGATGGAGAACAGCATCGCGCCGAACACCCGCGGCTCGTCGCTGGGCCACGGAGCCACGATGGCCTGCATCGGGTTCCCGAAGGCCACGAACCCGCAGCGGCCGCTGAAGATCCGCAACGCGCCGAAGATCCTGCTCACCAACGCCAAGCACGACCCGGCGACGGCTTACGAGTGGGCCGTCAACGCGCACCGGCAGTCCCGTGACACCACCGTCTTCGTTACCTACGAAGGCTGGGGCCACGGCGTCTACGACCGCAGCGAGTGCACTTTGAAGATCAACAACGAGTACCTGGTCTCGTTGAAGCTGCCGCGCAACGGCACCTCGTGTGCCGCTGTCGAGCCGCCGGTCGGGCCCTCGGCGAAGTCCGCCAGGCCCGACGTGATCTCGGGCCCGTACTCCCTGCGCTAACCGCCAACGCCTTCGTCCCAGCTTGGGCAGTTACGGAGGGTTGTGCAGCTGGGGACCGGCGTCCCGTTGGTGGCGATGACGGGGCTCGGGGTGTTGCTGGGCGTGGTCACGTTGGTCGCGACGAAAGGACCGTTGCCGACGGCCGGGTTCGCCGCGGTGATCGCGAGCGGACTGGCCGTCGCGCTGCTCATCGCCGCTACGCCACTCGCGGTGCTCAACGGCGCCTGCTCCTACCGTGAGGCTGCCGAATCGAGGCCGTGAACGTCGCGAAACGCGGACGTAACAACTCAGGGCCGACAGTTCACCTCCGCGAAACGTTCCACGTAAGCGGTAGAAACAGGACATCTCGATGCTCCCTGCAACCGACGTGCAGTGGAGGTCGACGTGAACACAGGTGACACGGCCTGGGTGCTGATCAGCGCGGCGCTGGTCATGCTGATGACGCCGGGCCTGGCCTTCTTCTACGGAGGCATGGTCCGTTCGAAGAGCGTGCTGAACATGATCATGATGAGCTTCATTGCCCTGGCCGTGGTCAGCGTCCTCTGGGTGCTCTTCGGCTACCGCCTGGCGTTCGGCAACGACGTCGGCGCCGGCCTGCTCGGCGGCTTCGACTTCGTCGGACTTAAGGGCATCCTGGCGACGCTGAGTGGTCCGGCCGACCACCAGTTCCCGACGCATGGCGTTCGTGATGTTCCAGCTGATGTTCGCGATCATCACGCCGGCGCTGATCGCCGGTGCGATCGCCGACCGGGCGAAGTTCTGGGGCTGGACCGCTGTTCATCGCGCCTGTGGGTCACGATCGTGTACTTCCCGGTGGCGCACTGGGTGTTCGCTTCGACGAGCGCTGACGGCTCGCGTCGTCCGGCGGCTGGATCGCCAACAAGCCTCAAGGCGCTCGACTTCGCCGGTGGTACCGCGGTCCACATCAACGCCGGTGCCGCGGGTCTCGCGCTCGCGCTGGTGCTCGGCAAGCGCCGCGGCTGGCCCAAGGAGCCGATGCGGCCGCACAACCTGCCGTTCGTGCTGCTCGGTGCCGCGCTGCTGTGGTTCGGCTGGTACGGCTTCAACGCCGGTTCGGCGCTGGGCGCCAACGAGACGGCCGCCGTCGCGTTCACCACGACCACCGTCGCCACCGCCGCCGCGATCCTCGGCTGGCTGCTCGTCGAGCAGATCCGTGACGGCAAGCCGACCACCCTCGGTGCCGCGTCCGGTGCCATCGCCGGTCTCGTCGCCATCACGCCGGCCTGTGCGTTCGTCAGCCCGCTCGGCGCCATCGCGATCGGCCTGATCGCCGGTGTGCTGTGCGCCCTGGCCGTCGGCCTCAAGTACCGCTTCGGCTACGACGACTCGCTCGACGTCGTCGGCGTCCACCTCGTCGGTGGTCTCGTCGGCACGCTCCTGATCGGTTTCTTCGCCACCACGAGCGTCAACTCGGCCGGTGCCGACGGCCTGTTCTACGGCGGCGGCTTCGGCCAGCTCGGCAAGCAGGCCATCGCGGCCGTTGCGGTGCATGCTGCTACTCCTTCGTGGTCACCTTCCTGATCGCGTTCGTGGTCAACAAGACGGTCGGCTTCCGCGCTGACGCCGAGGCCGAGGTCGGCGGCATCGACGAGGCCGAGCACGCCGAGTCGCGCCTACGAGTTCAGCGCGTTCTCCAGCGCTCGCGGTGCGAACAAGGGCAGTGTGGCCGCGGGTGCGACCGCGGTTCTCGAGGGGAGCAACAAGTCATGAAGCTGATCACCGCGATCATCAAGCCGTTCACGCTCGACGACGTGAAGAGCTCCCTGGAACAGCTCGGGGTGCTGGGCATGACCGTCAGCGAGGTCCAGGGCTACGGCCGCCAGAAGGGCCACACCGAGGTCTACCGCGGCGCCGAGTACTCGGTGGACTTCGTGCCCAAGATCAAGATCGAGGTCGTCGTCGACGACACGGCAGGTCGACAAGGTGCTGGAAGCGGTCGTCGAGGCCGCCCGCACCGGCAAGATCGGCGACGGCAAGGTCTGGGTCACTCCGGTCGAAGCGGTGGTGCGGGTCCGCACCGGCGAACGTGGATCGGACGCGCTTTAAAAAGTTTGAGGAGACGGCCCGTGGAGAACAACGAAACGGCCGTCGTCACGGCTGACGACCTGGTACGAGCACGCGAACGCCTGCTCGTGCCAGGTCGTCGTCGCTTGGCCGCCGAACCGCTGCGCGAAGCCCTCGTGGACCTGCACGAGTTCTGGCTCACCAAACACGCGAGTGGAGCGGGGATATCCGGATCGGGTATCGCGCTGGTGGCGGTCGGCGGGCTGGGGCGGCGCGAGCTCGTGCCCTACTCCGACCTGGATCTCGTGCTCGTGCACGATGGCGTGAAGAACATCGACGAGGTCGCCGAGAAGCTCTGGTATCCGCTGTGGAACTCGGGCATCGGCCTCGACCACTCGGTCCGCACGGTCGGTGAGGCGCTCCGCGTCGCCGCCGGTGACCTGCGGACCGCGTTGGGACTGCTGGACATCCGGCACATCTCCGGCGATCCGGAGATCTCCGCGAAGCTCGCCGAGAGCGCGCGCCAGGCGTGGCGCGGCAACGTGCGGAACCGGCTCGACGAGATCTCCGAGTCCTCCACGAAACGCTGGGCGCGTAGCGGTGAGATCGCGCACCGCGTGGAACCCGACCTGAAGCACGGCCGCGGTGGCCTGCGGGACATCACGATCCTCGACGCGCTGTCGATCGCGCAGGTGGTCGACCGGCCGTCCGCCGACGTCGACGAGGCACGCAGGCTGCTGCTCGACGTGCGCACCGAACTTCGCCGCGTGGCCCGCAAGCCGCGTGACGTGCTGCGGGCACAGGACGGCGACGAGGTGGCCTCCGCGCTGGGGCTGGCCGACCGGTTCGCCTTGGCCCGTTCGCTTTCTTCCGCCGCACGCACGGTCGTCTACGCGTTCGACGTGGCGATGCGGACCGCTCGGGCCGCCGCGCCGAAGCGTGGGCTCGGAGCCTTCCTGCGTGGCCAGCCGCCGCGCAGACCGTTGGACGAAGGCGTTGTGCTGCACGGGTCCGAGGTCTCTCTCGCCCGTGACGCGATTCCCAGCCGTGATCCCGCGTTGTTGTTGCGTGTCGCGACGGCGGCGGCGCGGTCGAAGCACCCGATCGCGGCGGGCACGCTGACCCGGCTCGCGGACTCGGCGCCGGAGCTGCGCCAGCCGTGGCCGCGCGAGGCCCGTGAGGAGCTGCTGGCGTTGCTGGGCAGCGGCAACGGGCTCGTGGACGTCGTGGAAGCGTTGGACCGCACGGGTTTGTGGGGCAGGCTCTTCCCCGAGTGGGGCGCGGTGCGGGACCTGCCGCCGCGCGATGCCGCGCACATGTGGACGGTCGACCGGCACCTCGTGCAGACGGTCGCGCACGCCGCCCGGCTGGCGACGACGGTCTCCCGGCCGGACCTGTTGCTGCTCGGTGCGTTGATCCACGACATCGGCAAGGGCCGTCAGCAGGACCACTCCGAGGTGGGGGCGTCGCTGGCCACCCAGATCGGCGAGCGGATCGGGTTGTGGCCGCAGGACGTCGAGACGCTGGCCGCGATGGTCCGGCACCACCTGCTGCTGCCGCACACCGCGACCCGGCGTGACGTCGAGGACGCCGCGACCGTGCACCGCGTCGTGGAGACGCTCGGCGGTGACGCGGTGTCTGCTCGAACTGCTGTATGCCTTGTCGGAAGCCGATTCTCTCGCCACCGGGCCCGGCGTGTGGACGGACTGGAAGGCCGCGCTGCTCGCCGACCTGGTCGGGTCGCTGCCGCACGGCGATGGCAGGGGAGGCGTTGCCCAAGCCGGAACCGCTCGATCCGTCCTATGTGGCCATGGCCGAACGCGTCGCGGCGTCGGGAAAGCCCGATGTGCTGCTGGAGAAGCAGGACCACGCCGCGGTCGTCACGGTGCTCGCGCCCGACCGGCCCGGCATGCTGTCCAAGGCCGCTGGCGTGCTCGCGTTGAACTCGCTGGAGGTCCACGCGGCGACCCTGCGTTCGCACGGCGGCGCGACCGTCGACGCGTTCACGGTGTCACCGCGCTTCGGTTCGCTGCCGGACGCGACGTTGCTCCGCGAACAGCTCTCCCGCGCGATCGACGGCTCGTTGCCGCTCGCGGACAAGCTCACCGCGAAGGAACGCGACTACGGCGGCCCGCCGCTCGACCCGCCGCCCGCGAAGGTGCTGTGGTTCGACGACGAGGCGACCGGCGCGGTGGTGCTGGAACTGCGTGCCGCGGACAGGATCGGTCTGCTGCACCGGGTGGCCGGGGCGCTGGAGCAGTGCGGTGTGGACGTGCGCTGGGCGCGTGTGTCGACGCTGGGCGCGACGGTCGTCGACTCGTTCAGCATCGCCGGGACCGACCTGGACCGGAAGCAGATCGAGCGGGCCGTGCTCGCGGCGGCCAGGTAGCGGTTGAGTAGCTCTACGCACAACCACTCCGGGTGCTCACGCTCCTACTCGGTTCCGGAACAGGGCAGTCTTCGTGGTGTCCGGAAAGTGCTCTTCGAGGGGTGGAACACTTTCTGGACTGGGTAACCCGGCCGGGGCAGGCTGGTGGTTGATCAATCGCGGCGCCGGGGGAGGCACCGTCCGAACGACACCACCGGCGGCTCCGGCCGCGGTACTCCCCTTGTGCGCCACAGGCTTGGGAGGGCCTCAGTGCGCCGATCCGTCCTAGTCCTGTCCGCGGCTCTCGTTCTGGGCGCGACGCCCGCGGTCGCCTCGCCGGGCCTCGTCGAGCTGGGCAGGCTGCCCGGCGATCTGGGCAGCAGGCCGGCGGTGCTGAACGACGCAGGTGAGGTCGCCGGAGAGTCGATCACCGAGCACGACCGGCACGCCGTGCGGTGGGGCAGGGACGGCAAGGTCGTCCGGCTGCCTGATCTCGATGGCGGTCAGTCCACCGTGACGGACATGAACAACAGCGGCACCATCGTCGGTTCGGCGGCTTTCGACCCCGCGCGGGAATGGGCCGCGGTGCGGTGGGACGGTGATCGGGTGAAGGCTTTGCCTGTGCCGCAAGGGGTTCATTACACCAGTGCAGCGGCGGTCAGCGAGTCCGGCGTCATCGTTCACGGAGCTGGAAGCGCGGACTTCGACGACCGGCGCGAGGCGGTGCGCTGGAACGCCTCCGGCGCGGTGACCAGCCTGGGTGCCGGTCAGGCGACCGCCATCAACGCCCGTGGCACCGCAGTCGGCATGTCGTCGGCAGGCTGGGCCAACGCGCCATCCGATGGTCCTCCGGCGGGCCGGAGGAACTGCCCAGCGAGTCGTTCAGCAACGCCTACGACGTGAGCGACACGTGCTGGGTCGCCGGGTCGACGGGTATGCGCGCCGCACTGTGGGACGCCGAGAGCCGCATCACCGAACTGCCCGCGTTGCCAGGTCAGAACCTCAGCGGCGCGCTGGCCGTCAACGATTCCGGTGTCGCGATCGGCCTGTCCGGCCGCTTCCCTGTCAGGTGGGTCTCCGGAGAGGTGAAGCAGTTGCCGCCATTGCCCGGCCACCTCTCCGCCTCGGCGATCGCCGAGGACCGGGCAGGTGTCGTAGTCGGCAGTTCCCATGACGGACAGGGAAACCCCACCGCGGTGATGTGGCGTTGAACCTGTGCATTCTGTCGCAATTCGGACCAGACTGAACGAGGAGGAAGGTCAAGACGTCTACTAGGACATGACCGCCGTGTTGAACACGCAGACGACCGCCGTTCGAGTGCGCCCCCGCGCGCTCGTAGTCCTCGCCGGCATCCCCGGCGCGGGCAAGACGACGCTGCTCACCCGGCTGGACGCGGACGTACCGGTCACCATCCTCGACTCCGACCAAGTTCGCATGTGGCTCGAGCCGCGCGTTGCCCTGCCGTACCGCTACTGGCGGGTCTTCGTGCACCTCACCCACCGCCTGCGCGTGTTCTGGGCCGCCCTGTTCTGCCCTGGGCTTCTCGTGGTCCATGAGCCGTCGACCCGGCCGGGCACCCGCATCATGCTGGTGCTCGCCGGCCTGCTGTCGGGCCGTTCGCGCCACTTCCTGTGGCTGGACGCCTCGGCCGCACAGGCCCTGGACGGCCAGATCGCCCGCCGTCGCGTCGTGCGCACCCACGCGTTCGAACGTCACGTCCGTCGTGGTGTGGAGATGCGTGAGGCGTTCGAGGCGGGGTGGGTGCCGCGCGGGTTCTCGTCAGTGACGATGCTGACGCGTGCGGGGACGTCCGGCGGGTTGCGCATCAACGTGTCGTGAGCTCGTTCGCGCGGTTGCGGAGGTGGGCGCCGAAGTCCGGCAGGGGGTAGCTCTGCAGGCTGATCGCGTGTCGCAGCCCGGCGGCGTCCTGCCATCGGTTCTGGCGCATTAGTCTTCCTCCGTCTGTTATCGCGACTAGAGTTGAGCGTGAGGAATCACCAGTCGAGGCCCTCGATGACCTCCTGGAGAAAAGCGCGCAACTCGTCGCCTTCGGTGGCTGTGGCTCGCAGATCGTTGAAGTGCTCCACGTACGCGTGGAGTTCCTCAGTGGCGCGGATCCGCAGTCCTCTGGTCGGGGTTTCGGCGATCACGATCGACTCGGCGTCGAGGGTCGGGTCACCGATGACGGCGAATCCGAGGTACTGGTGGGTGACTCGCGTGGTGTCCAACGTGATCACGCCGACGTCGATGTTCGGGCGAGTCGACAGATCAATCAGGCGCTCGATCTGCAACCGCATGTCAACCGCCGAAACGATCCTGCGGCGCAAGGCGGTTTCGTCCATGACGAACTCGAATCGCCGGTCGAGGTTGTTCAGGGTCTCCTGTCGATCGAGGCGGGCCTTCACGATCTCGTCCAGAGGCTCGTCGTCTCCGCCCATGCGGAACATCATCTCTGCATACGGTGCGATCTGAGCCAAACCGACAACCACGTCCGGCGAGAAGACCCGGACTACGGAGGCGTTCGTCTCCAGCCGGTGGATCTCCTGCTGCCAGCGGCGAGCGCCAGGTGCCATCGCTCGCTTCCACTCGACGGCGTCACTGGTGGTGATCGCGGCGAGCCAGGCCAGTTCGTCCCGGATCTCCCTGGACGCCTTGGTGAGCTGAGCCCACCTGTCGACATCTTCGGGCGGCGGCAACGTTTCGCCGCGCTCGGTCTTCGAAACCTTCGACTGTGACCAGTCCAATCGGCGAGCGAGTTCCGTGGTCGACAAGGCCGCGTCGATGCGCAACGAGCGCAGTGTCGACGCGAGCCGTTGACGTTCCTCGGACTGCTTGGTCATGCGATCAGTCTGGGTTCCCACCGCTGTAGGTACTCGGTCAGGCTCACGGCGTGTCGCAGGGCAAGATCCCTGATCTCCACGTATGGCGTGACGTCATCGATCAGTTCGGGTCGCAGGAAGCGACCCTCATCGTCGTAGATCATCCGGACCGCGATCTTGCCATCGGTCATCCAGAAGTCCTCGTGCAGGTCTTTCAGGTCTTCGCTCCAGGCTCGATTGGCGATGTAGACCTCTTCGCAGGCGGCCTGGTTGGCCTGGTAGCTGTAGAGCTCGAATTCGGAGTACTCGCACAGCGGGTAGTCGAGGATGTGCACGCGATGCCAGCGGAGACCGCGCTCGGTGTCCCGCTTGATTTCGGCTAGCCAGTCCGTCTCGGGCGGGTCCAGTTCGCGGATGCCGGCTCGCCACTTGACCAGATCTTCCTCTTCCTGGGGAACCAGGTACTGGGGGAGCGTCTCCAGGCGGAAGTTGTACGTCGTGGCCGAGTCCGTGATTCGGCCCAACTCGTTCAGGTCCACGGCTCAGCTCAATCCGGCGTCGACGATGGTGCTGCGGCGTAGCCTGACCGCTACCTCGTTGGGCCCGGACGGCACCGTTCCTGTCGGCACGAGCGTGCCAACGATTACGACGTGGTCTGGATCTGTGTCCGTCACCCACACGCTTGGGCACGTGGTTTTGCCTTTGCAGGCCTCCTGCGACAACAGTCGATAGTTCATCGCCCCACCCTCTAGTCGTGATGTCTATGTGTACACGACTAGCCTCGTTCGGAGTCATACCCGGATCGGCTGGTGACAACCCTTTACCGCTGTTCGAGGCACTTCATCGAGGCCGCGCGGAACGGGACAGTAGGGTGGAGGTGTGTTCTCCACGCTTTCCGACCGGCTGACCACGGTCCTCCAGGGCCTCCGCGGCAAGGGCAAGCTCAGCGACGCCGACATCGACGCCACCGCGCGCGAGATCAGGGTCGCGCTGCTCGAGGCCGACGTCGCGCTGCCCGTTGTGCGCGGCTTCATCGCCAAGGTGAAGGAGCGCGCCAAGGGTGCCGAGGTGCACCAGGCGCTCAACCCGGCGCAGCAGGTCGTGAAAATCGTCAACGAGGAGCTCGTCAACGTCCTCGGTGGCGAGACCCGCAGGCTGAACCTGGCGAAGAACCCGCCGTCGGTGATCATGCTGGCTGGTCTGCAGGGTGCCGGTAAGACGACGCTCGCGGGCAAGCTCGCGAAGTGGCTCAAGGGCCAGGGGCACACGCCGCTGCTCGTCGCGGCCGACCTGCAGCGCCCGAACGCGGTGACGCAGCTGCAGGTCGTCGGTGAGCGCGCGGGTGTCCCCGTGTTCGCGCCCGAGCCCGGCAACGGCGTCGGCAACCCCGTTGAGGTGTCGCGCCTCGGTATCGAGGAAGCGAAGGCGAAGCAGCACGACATCGTCCTCGTCGACACGGCCGGCCGGCTCGGTGTCGACGAGGAGATGATGAAGCAGGCCATCGACATCCGGGCGGCGGTCAATCCGGACGAGATCCTGTTCGTGGTCGACGCGATGGTCGGTCAGGACGCGATCAACACGGCCACGGCGTTCCGTGACGGTGTCGGCTTCACCGGTGTGGTGCTCACCAAGCTCGACGGTGACGCGCGCGGTGGTGCGGCGCTCTCGGTCCGTGAGGTCACCGGCCAGCCGATCCTCTTCGCGTCCAACGGTGAGAAGCTCGAGGACTTCGACGTCTTCCACCCGGACCGGATGGCGAGCCGCATCCTCGGCATGGGTGACGTGCTCACGCTCATCGAGCAGGCCGAGCAGCACTTCGACCAGGAGCAGGCCGAGAAGGCCGCGCAGAAGCTGCACTCCGGCCAGTTGACGCTGGAGGACTTCCTCGAGCAGATGCTCGCGATCCGCAAGATGGGCCCGATCGCGAACCTGCTCGGCATGCTGCCCGGCGCCGGGCAGATGAAGGACCAGCTCGGCATGCTGGACGAGAAGCACCTCGACCGCATCCAGGCGATCATCCGCGGCATGACCCCGGCCGAGCGCGACGACCCGAAGATGATCAACGGCTCCCGCCGGCTGCGCATCGCGAACGGTTCGGGCGTGAAGGTCAGCGACGTCAACGACCTGGTCAACCGCTTCTTCGAGGCGCGCAAGATGATGTCCGCGATGGCCGGCCGGATGGGCTTCGGCGGCGGTGGCGGCAGCAAGACCCGCAAGGGCAAGAAGGGGAAGAAGGGGAAGGGCCGCGGCCCGACGCCCCCGAAGATCAAGGGCGGTTTCCCCGGCATGTTCCCCGGCGGCATGCCCGGCATGCCTCCCGGTGGGATGCCGGGCGGGATGCCCGGCCAGCTGCCTCCCGGCCTCGACGGCGGCAGCCTGAACGAACTGCCCCCCGGCTTCGACCCGAGCAAGTTCAAGTTCGACAAGTGATCCAAGGGAAATGACTCTGCACCTGCGCGGTGTCGTCCTTCCGGACGGCGAACCGCGGGACCTGTGGGTCGTCAACGGTCGCGTGCGCACCAAGCTGGTGCCGAACGCGCAGACCGTTGTCGACGGCGGCTACCTCGTGCCGGGCCTGGTCGACGCGCACTGCCACGTCGGCTTGGGCTCCAAGGGCGGGGTGGAACTGCCCGAGGCTGTCGAGCAGGCCGTCACCGACCGCGACGCCGGCACTTTGCTGATCCGCGACTGCGGTTCGCCGATCGACACCACGCCGTTGCAGGAACGTCTCGACCTGCCGCGCATCATCCGGGCGGGCCGTCACATCGCCCGCCCGAAGCGCTACATCCCGTACATCGGCGTGGAGGTCGAGTCGGACCTGGCGTCCGCGGTCGCCGAGCAGGTCGCGTACGGCGACGGCTGGGTGAAGCTGGTCGGCGACTGGATCGACCGCTCGGTGGGCGACCTCGCTCCACTGTGGACGGACGACGAGCTGGCCGCCGCGATGAAGGTCGCCCACGACGCCGGTGCGCGCGTCACGGCCCACGTGTTCGGCGAGGACGCGCTGCCGGGCCTGATAAACGCGGGTATCGACTGCATCGAGCACGGCACCGGCCTCACCGACGACACGATCTCGCTGATGGCCGAACGGGGTACCACGCTGGTGCCGACGTTGATCAACATCGATACGTTCCCCGGCATCGCGGAGAAGGCGGGCAAGTATCCGGTCTACGCCGACCACATGCGGGAACTGCACACCCGCAACCAGGCCACCGTCGCCGCCGCGATCGAGGCGGGCGTCCCCGTCTTCGCGGGCACCGACGCGGGCGGCGGCATCGCACACGGCCGCATCGTCGACGAGATCGTCGCGCTGCACCGCGTGGGCATGAGCGCCACCGACGCCATCGGTGCCGCGTCGTGGCGTGCACGCGAGTGGCTGGGCTTCCCGTCTTTGACCGAAGGCGCGGCCGCGGACATCGTGGTCTACGACGAGGACCCGCGCACGAACCTGGAAACCCTGCGCTCACCTCGCATGGTCATGCTCAGGGGCCGCATCCACTGACGCGGCCCCAAAAGTCTGCTCAGTGAAAGTCGGCCATCGCGCCGACCTCGTACGAGCCACCTTTCTGGCGCGTGATCACCGCGAGCCGGTTCGCCGCGTTGATCAACGACACCAGCGCGACCAACGCGACGACCTGGTCTTCGTCGTAGTACTTGGTCACCAGCGCCCATGTCTCGTCCGACACGCCCTCGTGCGCGTCGGCGAGCCGCGTGCCCTCCTCGGCGAGCGCCAGCGCGGCCTGCTCTGCCTCGGTGAACACGTTCGACTCGCGCCAGCCGGCGACCAGGTGGAGCCGGACCGCGGTCTCGCCTGCCGCCGCGGCTTCCTTGACGTGCATGTCGATGCAGTGGCCGCAGCCGTTGATCTGGCTCGCCCGCAGCGCGACGAGCTCCTGCGTGGTCTTCGGCAGCGACGAGCCGGTGAGCACCGGTTCATGCCGGCGAACCGCTTCGCGAACTTGAGCATGAGCTCGTTGGCGAACAGGTTGATGCGGGGTTCCATGACGTCCTCCTCGTGGTTGCGAACGACCACGAGATGCCGCTGCCCCGCCGCGTGTGACAGCTCCCTTTTGTGACTCACGCCACTGTCACAAAACGTCGGCGTCCGGTGTCAGATGAGATGACAACCGGGGGAGTGATCACATGACCGACACCGCGACCGACACCTTCGTCGCCCACCGCAACCTGCTCTTCACGATCGCCTACGAGATGCTCGGTTCCGCCGCCGACGCCGAGGACGTCCTGCAGGAGACCTGGCTCCGGTGGTCCGGCGTCGACCTCGCCATCGTGGAGAACCAGCGCGCCTACCTGGTCCGCATCACCACCCGGCAGGCGCTGGGCAGGCTGCGCACCCTGGGCCGCCGCAAGGAGTCCTACGTCGGTTCATGGCTGCCCGAACCCTTGTTGACCACCCCGGACGTGGCCGAGGACGTCGAACTCGCCGACAGCGTCTCCATGGCGATGATGCTGGTCCTCGAAACCCTCACCCCGACCGAACGCGCGGTCTTCGTGCTCCGCGAGGTCTTCGACCTCGACTACGACGAGATCGCCGCCGCCGTCGACAAGACCCCCGCCGCCGTCCGCCAGATCGCCCACCGCGCCCGCAACCACGTGGCCGCCCGCCGCCCGCGCGGAACCACCTCCGCGGCCCAGACCCGCGAAGCACTCGCCGCCTTCCAGCGCGCCACCGAGACCGGTGACCTGCAGGGCCTGCTCGACCTGCTCGCCCCGGACGTCGTGCTGCTCGGCGACGGCGGCGGCGTGAAGCAGGCCGTGCCACGCCCGATCGTGGGCGCCGACAAGGTGGCCCGCCTGCTCACCGCCGGCCTGAGCAAGATCGCCGCATTGGGTTCGCTCGAACCCGCGCAGGTCAACGGCTTCCCGGCACTGATCTTCCGGTCCGAGGGCGAGATCGACACCGTGTTCGCGTTGCGCATCGACGACGGCCTGATCACCGGGCTCTACGCGGTGCGCAATCCCGCGAAGCTCTCCCACATGGCCCAGGAGACCGCTCTGCGCCGCTGATTACCGGCAGTTGCGCTGCTCACGATGGTTGTCATCCGACGCCGGAAGGTTTAGTCCCAGCCTCGGCGCGCCGATTCACCCTCAGAGAGAAGGGGACATCCGGCCAACATCGATCTGACCATCTTTTGGCCAGATGCTTGGCCGGATTTCCGTCGGTGCCGCACGCTAGCCTCGGATTCGGGGGCGGCAGCATTCCCCCAAGGGGATCGCGGTCCCCACTCCAAGCGTATCGCGAGGCACCGACAGTGCATCGGTGTCTCAGCAGCCATCGATCGCGAGGTGAGCCGATCATGAGAGCGCAAGAGATCACGCCGCAACCCGTTGTGCAGCCGCTGGTAGCCGCAGCGTGACTAGATTGCAGAGCGTGAGTGAGTCGGAGTCCGTGAAGCCGAACCGCGGCTTCATCGAGAGCGTGCGGGACATCAGCCGCAACCCGGAGCCCGCGCGCGTCGGCCAGCGCTGGGGCTTCGGCGCGTTCCTGCTGGTGGAAGCCGTCTTCCTGCTCAGTGCCGTGTTCATCACGGCCGTGGGGAAGAGTTTGGGCGCGAACCTGGAGAACTCGACGTCGCTCGTGCTGGTCGGCTCGCTCGTGCCGATCATGCTCGCGGCCGGTCTGGCCATCGTGATCACCTACGTGCGCGGCAACGGCCCGGTGATCGACCTGCGGCTGAGTATGACCAAGGAGGACATCGCCACCGGCCTCAAGATCGGCGTGGTCGGACTCGGCCTGACCCTGGCCGCAGCCACCCTCTGGTCCAAGATCGTCGGCGCGGAGAACGCCACGAGCGCCGTCGGCGAGCTGTTCACCGAGGCGAACCTGCCGGTCGCCGCCGCGATCACGATGTTCCTCTACATGAGCTTCATCGGCCCGATCTGCGAGGAGATCATCTTCCGCGGCCTGCTCTGGGGCGCGGTCGAACGGCAGGGCTGGAGCCGGTGGGCCGCGTTCGTGCTCACCACGGTGATCTTCGCGGTCAGCCACCTCGAGCCGCACCGCACGTGGTTGCTCCTCGTGATCGCCATCCCCATCGGCGTCGCCCGGCTGATCACCCGCAGGCTCGGTGCGAGCATCGTGGTGCACGTGATGAACAACTTCCTGCCCGGACTGACGCTCCTCCTCGTGTCGGTCGGGGTCATGTGATGGACCTCAACAGCGACCTCGGCGAGGGCTTCGGCATCTGGAAACTGGGCGACGACAACGCCCTGCTGGGCATCATCACCAGCGCGAACGTCGCATGCGGCTTCCACGCGGGCGACCCGTCCACGATGCGCAAGGTGTGTGCTCAAGCCGCAAAAGAGGGCGTGCGGGTCGGCGCCCAGGTCTCCTACCGCGACCTGGCGGGATTCGGACGCAGGTTCATCGACGCCGACCCCACCGAACTGGCCGACGAGATCCTGTACCAAATCGGTGCGCTCGATGCGTGCGCACGAGCAGCAGGCACTGAGGTCGCGTACGTGAAGCCACACGGCGCCCTTTACAACGCGACCGTGCACCACGAGAAGCAGGCGGAAGCCGTGGTCAACGGCGTGAAGGCGTTCGGGAGCCTGCCCATCCTCGGCCTGCCCGGCTCCCAGCTTCTCGCCAAGGCCGAGCACGCAGGACTGCGTCCGGTGCAGGAGGCGTTCGCCGACCGCGGCTACACCCCGCGGGGCACCCTGGTCCCGCGCAGCGAGCCGAACGCCCTGCTCACGGACACCGCGCAGGTCGTGGAACGCGCGAAACGCCTCCTCGAAGGCGAGCTGGTCGCGGTCGACGGCACGATCATCAAGACACAGGCCGAGTCGTTGTGCGTGCACGGCGACACGCCTGGCGCGGTCGAGCACGCACGGGCCGCGAGAGAGGCTCTGGGCGCCGTCACGCCGTTCGTCTAGAAGCCCCGATTCGGATCCACCGGGTCCCATCTGGCACAATTGCCGTTCGTCCGTCGCGGCCGGCCCTCTCTGCCCGAGTCGCGGCTGTGCGTCATACCAACACAGAGTTCAAGGAGCATCAGGCCCGTGGCCGTCAAGATCAAGCTTCAGCGTCTCGGCAAGATCCGTCAGCCGTACTACCGCATCGTGGTCGCCGACGCGCGTACCCGTCGCGACGGCAAGGCGATCGAGACGATCGGCAAGTACCACCCCAAGGAAGAGCCGTCGTTCATCGCGGTCGACTCCGAGCGCGCGCAGTACTGGCTGGGTGTCGGCGCGCAGCCGACCGAGTCGGTCCAGCGTCTCCTCGAGATCACCGGTGACTGGCAGAAGTTCAAGGGCCTGCCCGGCGTCGAGGGCACCCTGCGCGTCAAGGAGCCGAAGACCTCGAAGGCCGAGCTCTTCGCCGCCGCGCTCGCGGCCGCGAACGAGGAGCCGATGACCGAGGCCACCACGCCGAAGGCCAAGAAGGCCAAGAAGGCTGCCGAGGAGGCCCCCAAGGCTGAGGCCGAGGCGCCCAAGGACGAGGCGTGAGTTTGTTGGCTGACGCCCTCGAACACCTCGTTCGCGGCATCGTCGACCACCCGGACGATGTCCGGGTGAACCTCGTCACGACCCGCCGCGGCCGCACCCTCGAGGTCCACGTCCACCCGGACGACCTTGGCAAGGTGATCGGCCGTGGCGGTCGCACCGCGACGGCTCTGCGCACCGTGATGGCCGGTATCGGCGGTCGTGGTGTGCGGGTCGACGTCGTCGACACCGACCGCTGAACGAAGCTGCAAAGGGCAAATGGACGTCGTCGTCGGCCGTGTGGCCAAGGCGCACGGGATCACCGGGGAACTCTCCGTTGACGTGCGCACCGATTCACCCGAAATGCGGTTCAAGCTCGGGGCCACGCTCCAGGCCAGGCTGCGTGACGGCACGTCCCGAAGCCTCACCGTGTCAGCCGCCCGGCCTCATGCCGGGCGGCTGCTCGTGCGTTTCGCCGAGGTCCTCACGCGTGACGTCGCGGAGTCGTTGCGGGGCACGTTGCTGCTGGGCAGCACGGATGACCTGCCGCCGAACGACGACCCCGACGAGTTCTACGACCACGAACTCGAAGGGCTCGACGCGGAACTCCTCGACGGTACGAAGATCGGCACGGTCAAGGAGATCCTGCACGGTCTCGGCGGCGAGCTGCTCGTGCTGGTGAAGGACGGGCGCGAGATCCTCGTGCCGTTCGTGCGCCAGATCGTGCCGACCGTGGACGTTCGCGGTGGCCGAGTCGTGGTGGACCCGCCAGAGGGCCTGCTCGATGCAGATTGACGTCGTCACGATCTTCCCGGAGTACCTGGCGCCGCTGCGTGCCGCGTTGCTCGGGAAGGCGATCGACAAGGGCCTGATCAGCGTCGGTGTCCACGACCTGCGGGACTGGACCCAGGACGTGCACAAGGCTGTCGACGACAGCCCGTACGGCGGTGGTCCGGGCATGGTCATGAAGGCCGACATCTGGGGCCCGGCGCTCGATGACGTGTGCACCGAGCAGACGCGCCTCATCGTGCCGACTCCCGCTGGACGTCCGTTCACGCAGGCAGTCGCGCACGAGTACGCGGCCGAGTCGCACCTCGTGTTCGCGTGCGGTCGCTACGAGGGCATCGACCAGCGTGTCGTCGACGACGCGGCAACGCGTGTGCGCGTCGACGAGGTGTCCATCGGGGACTATGTGCTCGTCGGCGGCGAGGTGGCCGTGCTCGCGATCGTGGAAGCGGTCGCGCGACTGCTGCCCGGCGTGCTGGGCAACCCGAAGTCGCACGCCGAGGACTCGTTCCAGGACGGGCTGCTCGAAGGCCCGAGCTACACGCGGCCGGAGGTGTGGCGTGAGCTCGCCGTTCCGGACGTGCTGCGCTCCGGCAACCACAAGCTGATCAACCGCTGGAGGCGTGACCAATCGCTCGTCCGGACCTTCGAAAGGCGTCCTGACCTGCTGGAAGCGTTGTCGGACGAGCAGCTCGACAAGCACGACCGGGCACTGCTCTCGCGCCTGCGCGAGGGCGAGGACTAGCCCGATTTCATTCCGGAGTGGCCCGTCTGGCACACTGGAACAGTTGCCGCAGCCGGCTGTAATACCGGCGCGCGCCCAAGCCGACCCCCATCATGTCGTGCACTGCCATGGAACATGCTCTGGGGAGTTCAAGACATGTGAGGAACCACCGATGAACATCCTGGACGCACTTGACGCCCAGTCGTTGCGGTCCGACATCCCGGCTTTCCGGGCTGGCGACACGCTGAAGGTCCACGTCCGCGTCATCGAGGGCTCGCGCGAGCGCGTCCAGGTGTTCCAGGGCGTCGTGATCCGTCGCCAGGGCGGCGGCATCCGCGAGACCTTCACGGTCCGCAAGGTCTCGTTCGGCGTCGGCGTCGAGCGCACCTTCCCGGTGCACTCGCCGAACATCGCCGAGGTCGAGGTCGCCACCCGCGGTGACGTGCGTCGCGCCAAGCTGTACTACCTGCGCGACCTGCGCGGCAAGGCCGCCAAGATCAAGGAGAAGCGCGAGGCCCGTCCGGTCTCCTGACCGGTGGCTTCGAGCCCAGAAGACTTCGAGGACGCCTCCGCAGCCGATGAGCCGCGGGGGCGCTCCTCTGTCTGGAGAGAAATTCTCTACGTCGTCGTGACGGCCGTCGTGCTGACGGTGTTGATCCAGGCGTTCGTGGCGCGGGTCTACGTGATCCCCTCGGCGTCGATGGAACGCACGCTGCACGGCTGCACTGGCTGCGAGAACGACCGGGTCCTGGTCGACAAGATCGCCTACCGCTTCGGCGACGTGACGCCGGGCGAGGTGGTCGTGTTCCGCGGCCCCGAGACTTGGGGGAACGACTTCCGCACCGCGCCGTCGACGAACCCCGTCGCGCGCGCCGCGCAGAACGTTGGTTCGTTGCTGGGCCTCGCGCCCGCGAACGAACGTGACTTCGTCAAGCGTGTCATCGCGCTGCCTGGCCAGACTGTGCAGTGCTGCGATGAGCAGCACCGTGTGGTCGTGGACGGTAAACCGCTTGATGAGCCCTATGTGTACTGGCAGCCCGGCACGTCGTCGGCGAACCATGAACCCTTCGCGCCGGTGCTCGTGCCGGAGGGACACCTGTGGGTCATGGGCGACAACCGTATGAACTCGACGGATTCGCGCAAACAGGGCGGCGGGGGCGTAGCGGGCACCGTGCCGATCGAGAACGTCATCGGCAAGGCGCGCTACGTCATTTTTCCGAGAGATCGGTGGAGTGCGGTGTCCGACCACAACCCGCAGCCCCTAGGCTGATCTCGTGGTAGACGTCGATCCCGAGCAGCAACCGTCCGGTGAAGAGCCGACTTCGGACGCTTCGGAAAAACCGAAGAAGAAGAAGGGCAACTTCTGGAAGGAACTGCCGGTTCTCATCCTGGTCGCGTTCGGCCTCGCGATCGGCATCCAGATCTTCCTCGGCCGCGTCTACATGATCCCGTCCGAGTCGATGGAAGCGACGTTGCACGGGTGCACCGACTGCTACGGCGACCGGGTGCTCGTGGACAAGGTCACCTATCGCTTCACCGACCCGTCGCCGGGCGACGTGATCGTGTTCCGCGGGCCGCAGTCCTGGCAGAACGACTTCATCACCAGCGAGCCGGGCAACCCGATCTCGCAGGCGTTGTCGTGGCTCGGATCGGTCGTGGGGCTGCCGTCGGCGAACGAGGAGGACTTCGTCAAACGCGTGATCGCCGTCGGCGGGCAGACCGTGAAGTGCTGCGACGAGCAGAACCGCGTGACGGTCGACGGCAAGGCGCTCGACGAGTCGTACGTGCACTACGACGAGGGCACGCCGCGTGAGCAGGAGGCGTTCGAGGAGCTGAAGGTCCCGGAGGGCAAGCTCTTCGTGCTCGGCGACAACCGCAACCACTCGTGCGACTCGCGGTGCCAGGGGCAGGGTGGGTTGAACGGGCTCGTGCCGGTGGAGAACGTGATCGGCAAGGCGCGGGTGATCGTGCTGCCGCCGTCGAGGTGGGGCGGGGTCACCGACCACAACCCCCAGGCCGTGTCGATGGGCGCGCCGGGATGGCAGGAGACCGTGCCCATGGGCGTCGGTATCGTCGCCGCGTGGCCGCTACTGCTGCTCGGGCGTCGACTGCGAGACCGATTCCGCCGATGACGATGCTGATGCCGCCTCGGGCGGTGGTGCGGGGTTCGGCGGGCAACTGGGCGTTGCAGAGCACGCTGGAGCGTCGCGGGCTCGGGCCGGTCGCCGGCGTCGACGAGGCAGGCCGGGGCTCGTGTGCCGGGCCGCTGGTGATCGCGGCGTGCGTGCTGCGCCCTGGTGACGCCGCGCGGTTCGAGGGGCTCAACGACTCGAAGCTGATGACCGCCGCGGCGCGCGACCGGATGTACGACCTGGTGCTCAAGCGTGCGCTGGATCACTCCGTGGTCGTGGTGACGCCGGCCGAGATCGACGGACTCGGCATCCACGTCATGAACATCGAGGGCATGCGGCGGGCGGTCGCGCGACTGTCGACGCATCCTGGGTACGTGCTGACCGACGGTTTCAAGGTGCCGGGGATGCCCGCGCCGAGCGTCGCGGTCCTCAAGGGCGACCAGGCGGCGGCGTGTGTGGCGGCGGCATCTGTGCTGGCCAAGGTCACGCGGGACCGCATCATGGCCGATCTGCATTCCCAGTACCCGGAGTACGGGTTCAACGTGCACAAGGGCTACTGCACACCGGAACACACCGCTGCGCTGATGGAGCACGGGCCGTGTGCGGAGCACCGGTGGTCGTACGTGAACGTGACGGCGGCCGCGATGAAGCACGGTCTAACCGCGCCACACAGGGTGGCGCGCAGCATGGCTGCTACGGCCGTGGTCCAGAATGGGGCATCCCCGGAGGACATCGGGGAGCTCGCGACGAGGGAGGGCGCGGAGCAGATGAACCGCGCGGAGGCGTAATGAGTGCAGAGGATCTCGAGAAGTACGAGACCGAGATGGAGTTGTCGCTGTACAAGGAGTACCGCGACATCGTCAGCCAGTTCTCGTTCGTCGTGGAGACCGAACGGCGGTTCTACCTGGCCAATTCGGTGGATGTGCAGGTGCGCAACGCCGATGGCGAGGTCTATTTCGAGGTACGCATGTCGGACGCGTGGGTGTGGGACATGTACCGCCCGGCGCGGTTCGTCAAGAACGTCCGCGTCATCACGTTCAAGGACGTGAACGTGGAGGAACTGGACAAGCCGGACCTCCGCCTGCCAGAAAGCGGGCCGTTCCCCACGTAGCACACCCCACCGACAATTCCGCCGTTTCAACATCGACAACGGCCGACTTGTCCACAGCCGCCGAGTTGTCCACAGATTCCCCTCGGCCCCACCACCCGCCCCGTCCCACCCTGCAAGGTCGTACCCAACGACCCGCAGGGAGGCGAGGGCAATGGAGACACAGGTCAGCACGCGGCCGCAGCAGGACCTGGCTCGCAAGGGCGAGGACCTGGCGTGCCGGTATCTGGAGGGGCAGGGCCATGTGGTCCTGTCGAGGAACTGGACGTGCCGCGACGGCGAACTCGACGTCGTCGCGGTCGACGGCTCCCGGCTCGTCGTCTGCGAGGTCAAGACCCGGACAGCCCAGGCGTGGGGCCGTCCCGACGAGGCCGTGGACGAACGCAAGCTGTCCCGCCTGCGCCGCACAGCGCTGCGCTGGCTGGGCGCGCACAACGTCGGCTGGTGCCACGTCCGGGTGGACCTGATCTCGGTCCTCTGGCCCCCAGGCGGCGAACCACAGGTGCAACACCTGCGGGGAGCCTGACATGGGGCTCGCCCAGGCGTGGTCGGTCGCCCTCTACGGCATCGACGGACTGGTCGTGGAGATCGAGGCCGACGTCGGCATCGGCCAGCCGCGCACCCAGCTGCTCGGCCTCCCGGACGCCGCGCTCCACGAGTCGAAGGAGCGCGTCAAAGCCGCCGTCCGCAACAGCGACGAGGAGTGGCCGAAGCAGCGCATCGTCCTCGGCCTGTCCCCGGCGGCAGTGCCCAAGGGCGGCAGCAGCTACGACCTGGCCATCGCCTGCGCCACCCTCGCCGCCTCTGGCGCGGTCCCGTCCACCAGGCTGTCCGGCACAGTTCTCCTCGGCGAACTGGCCCTGGACGGCCGGGTCCGCCCGGTCCGAGGCGTGCTCCCGGCACTCCTGGCGGCCCGTCGAGCAGGCTTCCTCAGAGCGATCGTGCCCGTGGAAGCCCTGGCAGAAGCATCTTTCGTAGATGGCGTGGAGATCCACGGCGCCACGACTTTGTCCGAAGTCCTGTCGTGGCTGCGCGCAGACCTCGAGGCCTTGCAACCTCCGCCAGAACCAAAAGAACCTGCCATCCCAGATATCCCGGACCTGGCCGACGTGGTGGGCCAACCAGGAGCCCGCTGGGCTCTGGAGGTAGCTGCGGCAGGCGCGCACCACCTGCTGCTGACAGGCCCGCCCGGTACCGGTAAGACGATGCTGGCCGAACGTCTGGCAGGCCTTCTGCCTCCGCTGACCCGAGAGGATGCCCTGGGCGTTACGGCAGTCCACTCGGTAGCAGGAGCGCTGTCGCCCGAAGCCCCACTGGTAGCTACCCCGCCGTTCGTCTCGTTGCACCACACCGCGTCGATCGCCGCCCTGGTCGGTGGCGGCAGTGGTTTGGCCAAACCAGGCGCCGTCTCTCATGCCCACAAAGGCGTCCTGTTCCTGGACGAGGCTTGCGAGTGGGCCCAGAAGTCCCTTGATGCTCTCCGTACCGCGCTGGAAGCTGGCGAAATCCGCATAGCCCGTCGCGATGGAACAGTCCGCTACCCCGCCCGCTTCCAGTTGGTACTTGCCACCAACCCCTGCCCATGTGCTCCACCGAAGGAAGTCGACTGCTGCTGTCCAGCCACGGTCCGTCGTCGTTACGCCGCGCGTCTATCCGGTCCACTGCTTGACCGGGTGGACTTACGAGTCCGCATGCGCCCCATGACCGCGATGTCGAACGCAGACGTAGCACCGCCAGAGCCAACAGCCGCAGTCCGAGAACGCGTCCTCAAAGCCAGATCAAGAGCTGCCACCCGCTGGGCCAGCCATGGCCATACCTGGGCCACGAATGCCGAAGTCCCAGGCCCGGTCCTACGCCGCGAGTTCGCCCTCCCAAGACAGATCACGGCTCTGCTGGACCGAGCGCTGGACGTCGGTGCGTTGACGGGCCGAGGAGCCGACCGCTGTCTACGAGTTGCTTGGACCCTCGCAGATCTCGTTGAGGCCGACCGCCCCACAGCTGACCATGTAGCCGCCGCCCTCCAATTCCGAGAGCGCCGCGCCGCTCACTGACTGCCTACCGCTCCACCGCTCCCCCGCATCCTGCCCGGCCCCAAACGCACCGTCGGCCGCGCGACTGGTTGGCCACTCAAGCTCCGGACGCGGAGCCCACTCCCTCCTCCGCGTCCGGTCCTGCTGAGCGGGCGTCCGCCAACCCCTGCGGGCGCCCGCTCACCTAGGTCCCGTTCACTGACAAGGAGCCCGACCCCGTGACCGCACTCCTGATCTCGAACCCCGTCTCTACCTCCGCCTCAGCCCCAGGCCTGGCTCCTCCACGGTTCCCCTGCCTGCTGTGCACCTCCCGACTCCGCTGGAGCCTCGCCGGCGTCAGCCCACCGCCCCCGTGGCACTCACCCCACCCGTGGCACCGTTGGCTGCCGTGGTGGTGGTTCCAATGACCACCCCGACAGACGCGATCCGCTTGGCCAGGGCCTACCTCTGCCGCGTAGCCGAACCCCACGCCGCCGCGCTGTCGGGCCTGGTCGCTGAAGTCGGCCCGGTGAAGGCCGCGGAACTCGTCCGCTCCGGCGAGGTGTCCCCGACAGTCGCGAACCAGACCTCGGCGCGCCGAGCGGAGGAGCACGCCCACGAAGACCTGGCCGTGATCACCAAACGTGGTGGGCGCCTGGTGGTTCCCGAAGACGACGAGTGGCCGCGGTGGCCGTTCGTTGCGCTGTCGGGGCCGAACGGGAACCGGCTCAGGTGCGGGGGCGAGCCGCTCGCGCTCTGGGTGCGCGGGCCGCACGACCTCGCCGAGATCACGGAGCGGGCGGTGGCGGTCGTCGGGTCGCGGGCGGCCAGCGGGTATGGCGAGCACGTTGCCGCCGAACTCGCCTACGGGTTGGCGGGGGCGGGGGTGACCGTCGTTTCCGGGGCGGCGTACGGGATCGACGGCGCGGCTCACCGTGGTGCGCTCGGGGCGGGCGGTATGACCATCGCGGTGCTGGCGTGCGGGGCCGACTTCGCCTATCCCGCGGGGCATCAGGGGTTGCTGGGCAAGATCGCAAAGGAAGGGCTTGTCGTCAGCGAGTACCCGCCGGGGATCAGACCCGCTCGGCATCGGTTCCTCACGCGTAACCGTCTCATCGCCGCACTCGGCGGCGGGACCGTGGTGGTGGAGGCGGGGCGGCGTAGCGGGGCCAAGAACACGGCCGCGATCACGCTGGCGTTGGGGCGGCCGCTGATGGCGGTGCCGGGGCCGATCACGTCGGCGAGTTCCGCGGGGTGCCACGAGTTGCTGCGGGACGGGCAGGCCGCGCCGGTCAGTTCGGTGGCGGAGATCGTGGAGTCCGTCGGGAGGTTCGGTGACGACCTCGCCATGGAGCCTGCCGAGAAGGAGAGCGAACTCGGTGCGCCGCAAGGTGAGGCGATGCGGGTGTACGAGGCGTTGGAGAAGCACGGCGGCGTCAGTGACGAGGTCGTGTCGGTCGAGTCCGGGGTGGCGTTGGAGCGGGTGCGGGCGTTGTTGCCCGAACTGGAACTCGCCGGGCTCGCGCGGCAGCTCGACGAGGGCTGGCAGAAGCTGGAGGTACGGGTGTGATCAGTCGCCGCGGATGGCCGCCGCGACCTCCTCCGCATCCTCCTCCGTCTTGAACGGGACTGCCATCGGCACGGAGGAACCGGTCAGTGGCTGGAGGATGTTGGGCACGGCCAGGACGTCGTCGTCGACCAGGAAGGCGAGGCGGTGGTTGACGTTCGCCCTGGTGAGCTCCTGCCAGCGCTTCGCGCCCTCACCGGTGAAGCCTAGGGTGATCGCGTAGCCCGACGTCGTCTCCGTGACCTCCGCGTCGGCTATGTCCACGGTGGATAGAGACGTCGGTGCGAGCACGTACTTCTCGGTGCCGTCGTGGGCGCACGTCACGAGTGGGAGTGCCGGGTTCGCCTTTCCTCGCAACGGATCTGGTTGCGCGCAGTCGTGGGCTTCGAGGGCGGCTGCCTGTACTGAACGGTCCGTGCTCTGCCTGTCCGCCGTTCGCGAATTCGTCACCAGAGCAGGGGAGGTGTCCAGCACCAGCCGGAACTCGGCGCGTGCTCGGTTGGTTTGCGTGGCCGGCAAGCGGGTCGTCCACAACGCCGTCACCACGACCAGTACTGCCACCGCGATGAGCGTTGCCAGCCGGAGTGTTCGGGTGCGGAGAAAGTGCGGCACGACGAGCGTTGTGGCGACCACGAGTACCGCGAGGATCGACCAGAACGTGAAGCCGAAGTCCGCGCCGACCTTGCGAGCGATGTCGAACTGAGGCGTCGAGGACTGGCAGATGGGTAGTGCCTTGGCTTCTTCGGTGGGGCAGCCGAGGTAGACGCCGCGCAATCGGGCCGACCAGGTCCACAGCACCGCGAACAGCCAGCCGCCGGCCAGACATGCCGATGGCACGGCGTACCAGAGGAAGGAGGACATCCGCGCCGCGTCCGGGTCGGTGTGGCGCCACTCGGTGCCGAGCGCGTCGAGCCACCAGCACAGGCCGAGTGTTCCCAGTGCGATTGCCGGCAGCACGGATGGCGAGATCGGGATGCCGATCGGTGCCTGGTCGAAGATGCGGGTGTAGAGCGGCAGATGGCTGCCGATCACCAGCCCGCCGAGCAGTGCGGACGCGGTGATCAGCGGGCGCAACCGGTTGCGTTCTTCCTGCCATGCGCCGCGCCAGAGTCCGAACGCCGCGAACAGGGTGAGCGGGATCCCGATCGCCACGCCGGTGATGACCGGTGTCGCCTTGTCCGCGGTGCGGCCACTGAGAAGGAGGTCCTGCAATGTGACGAAGCCGGTGCCCGCCGCGACGGCGCCGAGGAACACCTGGCCGATCGGCGAGGCCAGCAGCCGCATCGGGTTCGTGAGTGCCTGTGAGCGTTCGTCGGCGCCGGGATGACGGCGCAGCCAGGTGCGCACAGCCGAGCGTGTCAGCTCCGTCTCGTGTGCCTGGACGGCGGCCAGGAGTCCCTCGACACCGAACTCGGCGGCGTGCAGGTCGGCGGCGTGCTCGCGAGCGCGCAGGAAGGCGCGTGCGATCAGCTCGATGAGCAGGGTCAGCGCGACCAGGCGGGCGGTGCTCACCGCGAACGAGGCGACGTCACCTCGGTCGAGGAGAACTTCCAGCACCAGCGGGAACATCGCGAAGAAGCCGGTGAAGAGGTTCGACATGCGTAGAACCGTCGCGAGCTGGTACCACCACAGGTCGCCGGCGTGCACGTGTGCGAGCTCGTGGCGTACCACGGCGTCGAACACGGCCTTGCGTTCGCCGGGCATCGCGTGCAGCGCGAGGAGTTCCGGGCCGAGCACGATGATCGGCTTGCGTGGCGGGCCGGTGACGTAGGCGCGGCTGCCGAGGTGCTTGCCGAGGCGGATGTCCGTGCGGCGTGGCGGGTTCACCTCGAGCACGAGGTCGGTGATGGCTTTGCTGGCCTCGCGCAGGCTGGTTTTGACCAGTGGTGTCGAGCGGCGTATGCGCACGGCCACATAGGTGCCGTACACGGCGAGGCCTGGCGTGACGAGCATCTGCAGTTTCTGCAGGAAGTTCAGTGTGCCGCCGCGTTCGAGGCCGGACAGCCAGTTCGCGATGAACAGGGTGTTCAGCAGCACCGTGACCGAGAGGAGGAGAAGCAGAAGGATCATTTCGGACGGTAAGGCCCTGGTGGTGACCTGCGGCTTCGTGTCGGTCATAAGGGGGCGCCACCGGCCTCGGGCGTGGTGTCGTCGCGGGTGTCCGGGTCGTCCTCGCGCAGCACGAGCGCGGCGACGACGGCGTCGGCGAGCGCTTCGGCCTTCTGCTGCTTCATACCGAGGGAGAGCGCGCGTTCGAGTGCGATCTGGCGCACCTCGGCGAGTTGCGCCTTGGTGAGCGGCGTGGACGGCAGTTCGAGTGGCACGTCCGGCTTGCGCCGGATCTTGCGCCACGTCTTGCGCAGCGCGCCCGCGGCGCCGTCGCGCACCGCCTTGCCGACGCTGTCGGAGACGGCGGTGATCACGCTGCCGGACACAAGGGCGATCACCGGGGTCGCCATCGTGACGATGTCGCCGAGGCCGAAGCCCAGCGGGTCGTCGTGGGCCTGGCGCAGCCTGCGTTCGGCCTGCCTGGGTTCTCCAGGTACGGAGCCGCCACCAGGTCGAACGCGGACAGCTCCTCGGGAGCGATCTCGCGCACGACTCGGCGCGCCAGCTCATGGGCTGTTCGGACGGTGGTGCCGGCTGCCATCGCTACTCCGAAAGGTGATCTGTGCTTGCCGCCACACCCCTGGTCGTCACAGGGAGTTGAAACGTTATCGTCTTTCTGATCATGAGAGCGCTCTCAACTGGCGCGAGGGTGTGGCGATACTTGACCAAACGCCCCGACTGGCGCAGCGTCTTGGCCTATGTCCCCGCCGCCGCATGGTCGGACACGTCGTGTCGATCTCGTTCGCCTGCGCGAAAAACTGCCGGCGCACGTGGCAGACGTGTTGCGGCAGTACGAACGGCACCTGATGTTGGAGCGTGATCTGTCGCCGCACACCGTGCGCGCGTATATCGGGGATGCGGTGGCCTTGCTCGGACACGTCGCAGGGAATAACCCGGAGAACGCCGACGTCGGCCGCGTGGACCTCACTTCTCTGCGGTCGTGGCTCGCGGCTCAACGCGCGGCGGGCGCGAGCCGCACCACGCTCGCGCGGCGGGCAGCGGCGGCGCGCACGTTCACCGCATGGGCGCACCGCCTGGGCCATTTGGCGGCCGATCCGGGGCCGCGGCTGGCCGCGCCGCGCCCGCACCGGACGCTGCCGTCGGTGCTGCGCGCGGACCAGGCAAAGGACGCGATGGACGCCGTATCCTCTGGCGCTGCCCAAGGCGATCCGGTTGCGCTGCGTGATCAGGCCGTGGTGGAGTTGCTGTACGCCACAGGTATCCGCGTGGCTGAGCTCTGTGGTCTTGATCTCGACGACGTGGACTACTCCCTAAGGGTGATTCGGGTTCTGGGAAAAGGTGGACGCGAGCGCAGCACGCCGTTCGGCGTTCCGGCCGAACGAGCGTTGACGCGATGGCTGGACGAAGGGCGAAACGCCCTGGTAGCACCGGATTCACCGGCGGCGTTGTTCCTCGGCGCCCGCGGCGGCAGGCTGAACCAGCGGGCCGTTCGAAGCCTCGTGCACGAGGTCGTCGCCGTGGTACCGGATGCGCCGGACATCGGGCCGCACGGGTTGCGCCACTCCGCTGCGACCCATTTGCTGGAAGGAGGAGCGGACCTGCGCACCGTCCAAGAACTGCTTGGTCACGCTACGCTCGCAACGACTCAGCTTTACACACACGTCACTGTCGAACGGCTGAAGGCGATCCATGACCGAACCCACCCCCGTTCCTGACGCCGCAGGGGGAGGATCGCGTACGGCGACCGTGCCCCCTGAACCCATCGTGCCCGCACCCGCCGCGAAGCAGGCGAGCAACGGGCACCGTCAGAACGGCGCGCCGCGCACCGAGCCGGCTTCCGAGCCCGGTGCGAACACGCATGTCAACGGCACACCCGCAGCCGCGGGCGCTGCCGGTGTGGTGCCTGCCGCCGCGACGCCCGCAGTGACGCCTGAAGTGACACCCACCGCGACCCCCGCGGTGACGCCTCCTGCCGTGACGCGCACGGACGCCAGGTCCGGCGACGACGTCGAGGCCGGCATCGTCGCGCTGTGGCGCGGCTACGGCGAGGCCCGTGAGCAGACCCAGCGCGACCGTCTGGTCCTGCACTACGCGCCGCTGGTCAAGTACGTCGCAGGCCGTGTCGGCACGGGTCTGCCGGCGCATGTGGACGTGGCCGATCTGATCCAGTCCGGCATCTTCGGTCTCGTCGACGCGATCGAGAAGTTCGAGCCCGAGCGCGGCCTCAAGTTCGAGACCTACGCCATGCAGCGCATTCGCGGCGCGATCCTCGACGACCTCCGCTCGCAGGACTGGGTGCCGCGCTCGGTCCGCAGCCGCGCCCGCGACGTCGAGCGCGCCCTGGAACGCCTCGGCGCCAAGCTGCAGCGCACGCCGACCGACCGCGAGCTCGCCGCAGAGCTCAAGATCGGCCTGGCCGAGCTCCGTGAGCTGTACGGCCAGCTCCAGCTCACCAGCGTCGTGGCGCTGGACGAGCTGATCGCACCGAACAAGGGCGGCTCCTCACTGGCCGAGTCGCTGCCCGACGACGCCGCCGAAGACCCGGTCGCGAGCCTCGTCGACCAGGACAGCCGCCGTCAGCTCGCCGACGCCATCGCCCAGCTGGCCGAACGCGACCGCGTGGTCGTGACCCTCTACTACTTCGAGAACCTGACCCTCGCCGAGATCGGCAAGGTCCTCGGCGTCACCGAGTCCAGGGTCTGCCAGCTGCACACCCGCGCCGTGCTGAGGCTGCGCACGAAGCTCAACGAGCAGTCCGAGGCCTGACCCAGCCTCCTTCCCCTCTCGCAACCCGGCTGATGCCGGGCTGCCACCCAGGCGCACCCGCGACATCGCCGCGTCTCCGAATCGCCTCGCGCCGGTGCGCGGAAGAGGCGAACGAACCTCGCGAACAAGGCATAAGAACTCCTTTCTGAGCCTTGCCAGGCCCAATTCACTCGAATGGGTGGCTCCGTGGAGTCACTCCAAGCAGCGCGTGTTCGTGCCGCACCGAGAACAGGTGTGCCAGAGACAGGTGTGCCGGGAAGCGGGCGAAGGGCAGACGCTCCGCTTCCCGGCACCTGCCGGGCGCCTCGGCGCGCAACGGGGTCGCGCCGCAGCCTCCGCGCCTGGGGGAAGTGGCGGGAGAAACGCCCGATCGGACCGCCGCGCGACTCGGACGGGGTTCGCGCGCGGCGGAAGCCGGCCCTGGTGGACCCACTAGCTGCCTCGGGTCGGGACGGCGGGGTTCAGCGGGAGCAGGCGGACTCGGCCCCACGAGACGAGGCGGAGCGGATCCAGGTACTCGTGGCCGCGCCGGGCGCCCCAGTGCAGGCACGGTGTGGCGCAGTGGCCTTCCTGGAGATGCCCGATCACCTCGCCGCGACGGACAGGGCGGCCGGCCGTCACGGTCGGGGCGACTGGCTCGTAGGTGGTGCGGATGCCACCGCGGTGCTCGACGGACACCAGCGTTCGCGCGGCCACGGCGCCCGCGTAGACCACCGTGCCGTCGGCGGCGGCAAGCACCGGGGTGCCGGCAGGGGCGGACAGGTCGACGCCACGGTGGCCGGGACCGAATGGGGACGCCGGTGCCTGGAAGGCGCGGACCACCGGGTGCGGTGGCGGCAGCGGCCAGGCGAAGCGGGCGGCCGGAGGGGCCAGCAGGGTGGTCAGGACCAGGGCGGCGGGGAGGACGGGCATGGTGTTCACCGTCGGCCAAGGGGTGCCCTCGGGACCAGCGGCGATCGTGAAACTGTGGATAACTCGCCGGTTGTGGATAACTGCCCCCGGCGACGACGGGCCGATTCGAGGTTTGTCGGGGGTGGGGCGTAGACTGCTGGGCGCGTCCCGTGTACGTGCGGGATGACTTCGCGTGCCAACGCAGATCCGACCAGCTCATCGCAGCCGGGTCGAGTCACGACGTCCGACGGTCCTGACGGTGGAGAGATCCTCCGCGGGTGACGGGCGACGGCGTCGGTACCAGGGCTGAAGGCCGACCGGCCTGATGCGTCAACCGAAACATCGCGCACAGGCGAGTCCTCGCGCGTCCGACAGATGAGGTGCGAACCGGCCATGGCCGTCGTAACCATGAGGCAGCTGCTTGACAGCGGCGTGCACTTCGGGCACCAGACCCGGCGCTGGAACCCGAAGATGAAGCGCTACATCTTCACCGAGCGCAACGGCATCTACATCATCGACCTGCAGCAGACGCTGACCTACATTGACCGGGCTTTCGAGTTCGTCAAGGAAACGGTCGCGCACGGCGGGTCGATCCTGTTCATCGGCACGAAGAAGCAGGCGCAGGAGGCCATCGCCAACGAGGCGCTCCGCGTCGGCATGCCCTACGTGAACCAGCGCTGGCTGGGCGGCATGCTCACCAACTTCTCGACGGTCCACAAGAGGCTTCAGCGCCTCAAGGAGCTCGAGTCGATGGAGCAGACCGGCGGTTTCCAGGGTTTCACCAAGAAGGAAATCCTGATGATGAACCGTGAGAAGGACAAGCTGGAGCGCACGCTCGGCGGTATCCGCGACATGTCCAAGGTGCCCAGCGCCGTGTGGATCGTGGACACCAAGAAGGAGCACATCGCGGTCGGCGAGGCTCGCAAGCTGAACATCCCGATCGTCGCGATCCTCGACACCAACTGCGACCCGGACGAGGTCGACTACCCGATTCCGGGTAACGACGACGCGATCCGCTCGGCCGCCCTGCTGACCAAGGTCGTGGCCGAGGCCGCTGCCGCCGGTCTCATGCAGCGCTCCGGCGCCCGTCGCGACGCCGCTGACGGCCAGGACAAGCCCGACGTCGCAGCCGACGAGCCGCTGGCGGAGTGGGAGCAGGAGCTCCTGACCACCAACGCCGCCGTCGCGACCGAGGCCCCGGCTGAGGTTCCGGCCGAAGTTCCGGCCGAGCAGCCCGTCCAGTCCTGATTTCCCCCATGAGGTGCCCGCCTACAAGCGGGCACCTCATGACCTAAGCGCGTACATCGCAGAAGGAAAACGATGGCGAACTACACCACCGCGGACGTCAAGAAGCTCCGCGAGCTGACCGCCGCCGGCATGATGGACTGCAAGAAGGCGCTGGACGAGGCGGACGGCGACTTCGACAAGGCCGTCGAGATCCTGCGCATCAAGGGTGCCAAGGACGTCGGCAAGCGCGCTGAACGCACCACGTCCAACGGCCTCGTCGCGGTTCTGGACGGCGCGATGATCGAGCTGCGCTGCGAGACCGACTTCGTCGCCAAGAACGCCGACTTCATCGCGCTGGCCGACGACATCGTCGCGCTCGCCAAGGCCAACAAGGTCGCCGACGCCGAGGCCCTCAAGGCCGTCGAGGTCGACGGTAAGACCGTGGACGCGCTCGTTCAGGAGTTCTCCGCCAAGATCGGCGAGAAGCTCGAGCTGGCGAAGGCCGTCGACTTCGACGGCACCGTCTCCGTCTACCTGCACAAGCGTGCCGCCGACCTGCCGCCCGCCGTCGGCGTGCTGGTCGAGTACACCGGTGACAACGCCGAGGTTGCCAAGGGTGCCGCGATGCAGATCGCCGCGATGCGCCCGAAGTACGTCAGCCGTGACGACGTGCCCGAGGAGCTCGTCGCCAACGAGCGTCGTATCGCCGAGGAGACCGCTCGCGAGGAGGGCAAGCCGGAAGCCGCGCTGCCCAAGATCACCGAGGGTCGCGTCAACGGCTTCTTCAAGGACGTCGTGCTCACCGAGCAGGCTTCCGTGACGGACAGCAAGAAGACGGTCAAGGCCCTGCTGGACGAGGCCGGCGTGACGGTCACCCGTTTCGCTCGGTTCGAGGTCGGCCAGAGCTGATTGCAGTGAGGGCGGGGTTGCGGCAGAAAGCGACCCCGCCTTTGCCGTGTCCGGAGAAGACTTCCCAAAGGCGCGAGGAGAAGGACCTGTGAGCGAAGGTAGCCACGGCTACAACCGGGTGATGCTCAAGCTCGGTGGCGAGATGTTCGGTGGCGGCGGTGTCGGCGTTGATCCCGATGTCGTCCAGACAGTTGCCCGGCAGATCGCGGCGGTCCACAAGTCCGGCGTGCAGGTCGCCGTCGTGATCGGTGGTGGGAACTTCTTCCGCGGGTCCGAGCTCCAGCAACGCGGCATGGACCGTTCGCGCGCCGACTACATGGGCATGCTCGGCACGGTCATGAACTGCCTGGCGCTGCAGGACTTCCTCGAGCGCGAGCACGGCATCGACACCCGCGTGCAGACCTCGATCCAGATGACGCAGGTCGCCGAGTCGTACATCCCTCGCCGCGCGATGCGCCACCTCGAAAAAGAGCGCGTCGTGATCTTCGGTGGCGGCGCGGGCCTGCCGTACTTCTCCACCGACACGACCGCCGCCCAGCGCGCGCTGGAGATCGGCTGCGAGATCGTCCTGATGGCCAAGGCCGTCGACGGCGTCTACACGGCCGACCCCAAGATCGACCCGGACGCGCTGATGTTCGACAACATCACCCACCGCGAGGTGCTGGAGCGCGGCCTCAACGTCGCCGACGCCACGGCCTTCAGCCTCTGCATGGACAACAACATGCCGATCCTCGTCTTCAACCTCCTCACGGAGGGGAACATTGCGCGCGCGGTGCGTGGTGAGAAGATCGGCACCCTGGTCAACACCCCCGGTGGACGTCCGGCCTTCTAGACCTGCTGGGATCTGACCAGGACCGCACGCACACACGCAGAGCAAGGAGCAGTCGTGATCGACGAGACCCTCCTCGACGCCGAGGAGAAGATGGAAAAGGCGGTCTCGGTGGCGAAGGAGAACCTCGCCTCCGTCCGGACCGGTCGTGCGACTCCCTCGATGTTCTCCCGCATCGTCGTCGAGTACTACGGCTCGCCCACCCCGCTGAACCAGCTGGCGAGCGTCTCGATCCCCGAGGCGCGCATGGCGGTCGTCAAGCCGTACGACGCGAGCCAGCTGAACTCGATCGAGAAGGCGATCCGGGACTCCGACCTGGGCGTCAACCCGAGCAACGACGGCGCCGTGATCCGCATCGTCATCCCGCAGCTCTCCGAGGAGCGCCGCCGGGACATGGTGAAGGTCGCGAAGTCGAAGGGCGAGGACGCCCGCGTCTCCGTCCGCGGTGTCCGCCGCAAGGCGAAGGAAGAGATCGACCGCCTCGTCAAGGACGGCGAGGTCGGCGAGGACGACGGCGCGCGTGGTGAGAAGGAGCTCGACGCTCTGACCCACAAGTACACCGCGCAGGTCGACGAGCTCGTGAAGCACAAGGAAGCCGAGCTTCTCGAAGTCTGATGTTCCTGAAGCATCCGCCCGGCCGAGACGCCGCAGGCGTGGAAGCCCCTGGCCGGGCGGAGGTAGTGATGGGAGCACAGGTGGCAGGCGGTCCAGCGGACGTGCCCGCGGCGAAGCCGTCGCGGGCGGGTCGTGACCTGAGGTCGGCGATCCTCGTCGGCGTCGGGCTCGGCGCCGTCATCATCGTGTCGTTGCTGACCGTGCGGCAGACCTTCATCGCCATCGTCGCGGCCGCCGTCGCGGTGTCGACGTGGGAGCTCGCGACGGCGTTCCGCAAGAGCGGCATCAACGTCGCACTGTGGCCCGCTCTGATCGGCGGTCAGGCGATCCTCTGGCTCTCCTGGCCGTTCGGGCGCTCCGGCATGATGACCGCCTTCGTGATCACCGTGCTGGTGTGCATGATCTGGCGGTTCCGCGGCGGCTCGGACGGTTATCTGCGCGACCTCAGCGCGTCGGTGTTCGCCGTCGCCTACGTCCCGTTGTTCGCGTCGTTCGCGGCCATGCTCGTCGTCCCTGAGGACGGAGCGGGCCGCGCGTTCGCGTTCCTGATCGGGGTCGTGCTGTCCGACGTCGGCGGCTACGCGGCCGGCGTCTTCCTCGGCAAGCACCCGATGGCGCCCTCGATCAGCCCGAAGAAGTCCTGGGAGGGCTTCGGAGGATCACTGGTCGCGGGCATGGTCGGCGGCGCGCTCACGCTCACGTTGCTGCTCGACGGCCAGTGGTGGCACGGCGTGCTGTTCGGTGCCGCCATCGTCGTCACGGCCACGGCGGGCGACCTGGTCGAGTCGCTGATCAAGCGTGACCTCGGCATCAAGGACATGGGCACGCTGCTGCCCGGCCACGGCGGCCTGATGGACCGCATGGACTCGCTCCTGCCGTCCGCCGTCGCCTCCTGGCTGATGCTGGCCCTCTTCGTGCCGCTGGCGTGACGGTTCGCTCGCAACGCCGCAAGTAGTGGTTGTGAGAGACCACGAGGCACTGGCGGCGTTCGAGCGGGTCTACCGCGACAACGTCGGCGCGATCACCCGGTTCTTCGCGCGACGCTGCACCGAACCTCAGCTCGTCGCCGACCTGACCGCGGACACGTTCGTCCGTGCGATCACGTCCTTCCACACCTTCGACGACGCCAGGGGTTCGGCGGCGAGCTGGCTCTTCGGCATCGCCCGGCACACCTTCGCCGCGCACCTCGAACACACGGCTCGCAGCCGCGTCATCGTGCGCAAGGCCGGCGGCAGGCGTGAGCTGGAACGGGACGAACTGGCCGAGCTCGAAGCCCGCATCGACGCCGAACAGCCAGGTCGCGCGCTGCTGGAACGGCTCGCGTCGTTGCCGGAGCTGGAACGGGAAGCCGTCGAGCTCGTGCACCTCGGTGGTCTCGCACCCAAGGAAGCAGCCGTCGCGCTCGGCGTGCCGAAGGGTGCGATGCGAACTCGGTTGTATCGCGCCATGGCCCGCCTGCGTGCGGTCGTCGAACAGGAGGCACGAGCCGATGAGCAGGTTTGAGGACAATCTCTGGGCCCAGCTGGAACGCGAGCACGCGCCCGCGCTGCTGCAGAACCTGGCCACGCAACGACGTAGGCGCACCGCGCGATGGATGGGCGCAGCAGCAGGCGTGGCAGTGCTCGGTGGGGTAGCGGCGGCCACCTATCTCGGCGGGACACCACCCGCGTACGCCGTGGTCGACAACTCGGACGGCTCGGTCACGTTGACCGTCCGGGAGGTGCAGCGGTTCGAGGAGGCCACGGCGAAGCTGCGCGAGCGGGGTGTCCCGGCGGTCGCGGTGCCGTTGCGGCGCGATTGCGTACCGCAGGGGCAGTCGGTCGGCGAGCCGTTGAACGCCGTGGAGTTCGACCTCACCCCGGAGGCGCTCAACATCAGGATCCTGCCCGACCTCATTCCCGCCGGCGCCACGGTCGTGCTCGCGACGGACAAAGCGCCTGGTGAGGGCTGGACCATCACCGGCGGCGTCTACGGGAGTGGCCAGTTGCCCGGTTGCCTGCTCAACCGATCGCCGCGCTAGTCGTCGTAGGGGTCGTCCACCTCGGTGCGCGGCCCCGCTTCGACCGTGCGGGACTGGTCGATCACCGAGAACGCCATGCCCGCGTGGTCCTCGACCACGGTGATGCGGCCGAACGGGGTGTCGTAAGGCTCGACGGTCACCTGGCCGCCGAGCTCGATGACCCGGTACGCCACGGAGTCGGTGCCGATCTCGGGCGCGGCGTTGAAGTACACCATCCAGTGCGAACGCTCGCCGTAGGGGAACTCGCGCCCCATCTTCTGCCTGCCGATGACCTCGGTGCCCTCCACGGACCACACGGCATAGTCCAGCCGGTGCCCGTCGCCGATCTGCGTGATGGCGTAGTGGCACAGCTCCCCGAAGAACTCGTCGGAAGCCGCGCCGTCACGGGTGTTCAGCTCGGCCCACGCGTAGGCGCCGTGCCCGCCCGTGCCGAACCGCCAGTCCGGCGGCACGTGCCGGAACCCGACAACAGCACCGGTCGGATCGCTGATGACCGTGGTCTGTGTGTGGTCTGCGCCGTCTTCGGGGTTGCGCAGCACCGACCCACCGAGATGGAAAGCCTTCTCCGCGGTAGCGCGCGCGTGCGGCGTGACCAGGTACAACCGCCACGGCTCCGGCTCACCCTGCGGCAGTCCGGCGACCGGAATTCCGTCGACCATCGCCACCGTGTAGCCGGCGTCGTCGGCGTAGTGCCAGCCGAACAGCCCCGTGTAGAACTCGATGGCGGCCTTGAGGTCGTCGACGGAGCGTTCCGCCCAGCACGGGCTTCCTCCGAGCAACGGTGCGAGCTGGGGCGTGTTGGGCGCGATCGACACTGCCGCCTCCTGCAGGGGAGAGATGCGATCAACGCTACGCCGCAGATGGACGAGTTCGAACGGTCGCCGTGAAATCGAAGCCCTACAGTGTCTTCGTGAGGGGATTCGTACGGGCGGCGCTGGCAGCGGTGCGACCGGTTGATGTTGTGCCAAGCCCGAACATCTGGCACTGGCCTGACGTCTACGAGGTCGAGAACAACGCCCAGGACGCGAACGGCGCGATTTGGGCGGCGTTAAGCGACGAATGTCCGTTTGACGACCGCGATGTCGTGGACGTCGGCTGCGGCGACGGCTTCCACCTGCCGATCTTCGCGCGCACCGCCCGCTCGGTCGTCGGCGTCGAACCGCACCCGCCACTCGTGGTGCGCGCCAAGACCCGCGTGGCCTCGTTGCCGAACGCGCGCGTCGTTGCCGGTCCTGCGCAACGCCTGCCGCTCGACGACGCTTCAGCGGACCTGGTGCACGCGCGCACGGCCTATTTCTTCGGCCCTGGCTGCGAACCAGGCCTCCGCGAAGCTGACCGCGTGCTGCGTCCGGGTGGTGCGCTCGCGATCGTGGATCTCGACGGCGCCGCCTCGCCGTACGGGCCGTGGCTGTGTGTCGACGAACCGCGCTACGACCCGGCGGCGGTCGAGAGGTTCTTCGCGGACAACGGGTTCTCGCTCACCCGTGTCACGGCCGAATGGCGTTTCGATTCGCGCGAGGACCTGGAATCGGTGCTGCGCATCGAATTTTCCGCGAAAGTCGCCGAGCGGGCGATCGCTTCTGTTGATGGGCTGAGCTTTCCGGTCGGCTACCGGCTGCACGTGCGCCGCAAGCCGACCGGACTGATCGTGTGATCCGCCGTGCGCCAGAACGTGTTGGGGGGAGCCGCAGAAGAGGCTCCCCCCAACAACGGATCAGCGCTTGGGCTTCGGCGAAGGACCACCGATGTACCGGTCCGCCACCGCCACGGACCTCGCGGCCGGAGTCGTGGGCGCAGACTCGAACGCGTAGACCATGTCATCGGCGTCCCGGTACGTCACCACGACCTTCCCGGTGCTCAACGCGACCATCGACGGCTCGGTGTCGGAAGGCCATGCGTTGCCGTTGCGCGAGTCGACCAGCTTGATCCACCCGGTGAAGGTGCCATCCACACTGTTCTGGTCGTTGGTGTAGACGAAACCGTCGGTGCTCCGGACCGAGAGCTTGATCTTGCCTCCGCTGATCACCGCGGCAGGAGACCCGACCGCGGTCACGCCGTCGATCGCGGTCCACGCCGACTCGAAGCCGGATGCGGTGTCGCGCAACGTGTGGATCTTGCCGTCGGCCCGGCGCGCGAAGATCTGCACCTTGCCGTCGTTCTTCACCACCGCCGCTGGCCGGTCGGTGATGCGACCGGCTGTGGTGGTCACGTAGCGGACGTTCGTGAGTCGCTCGTTCGCGAACTGGGAGCTCGCGACCACGCCGTCGCTGGTGTGCACCAATACCTCGAAGCCGTTGCCGGACGGCAGCGCGACGACCTCTTCGGTGAGGTTGGAGAAGCCGATCGGCCACCATGGCGAGACCTGGGCGTCCACCGTCTGCTGACTGCGGGCTATCAGCCTGCCCTCGGAATCGAGGGCGAAGAACTGCGTTCGGCCGTCGGCGTACTTCACAGCCTTGGTCGGGCCGATGGTCCAGCCACCGAAGGACGACAGCGAGGGCCAGGTGATGCCGTTCGGGGCGCGGGTGCCTTCGAAGGTGACGGTGGAGGTGCCGAGCGCGTACACGTTCGGCTGCCCGTCCTTGGTCATCAGCGCACCTGGGGTGGTGCTGACCATCTCTGGTGTCTCGATCGCGCCAACGGTAAGGAAGTCGATAGGCGCGCCCACTTCTTGTGTGGCACTTTTGAGCCGGCCGTACGCATCGACCCAGAAGCCTTGAACCAGGCCGTTCTTGCTCTCGATCAGCTCGGTTCTGGCCAGCTCCTGCACAGGTCGCGGTGCCGGTCGCCGGGGTACCGGCAGACCGCTCACCGAGCAACTGTCGGTCGTGGCGCCGAACTGCCAGTCAGACGGCCAGTCGCTACCGACAACCGCGGGCGGATTCCAACTGCCGGCTGCCTCTGACCATCGCCACCACCACAGTGTGCCGTTGCTGGCCTGAATCCCGTAGATCAGGTCGCCGCCGGGAGAGAACAACTTACGATGGTTGTTCCAGTCGCCGTTTGCCGGCGGGTCCTTCAAGTACTGCACCCACTGCTGGGAGTCGGCATGGTAGTGGGACCGGAAGAGCGTGCCGTTGCTCAGCCCCCGATCACGCACATAGAAGACGCCGTCACCGGCTGCGACGATCAGGTCGAACCTGTTGAACCCGGTGGCCAGTACTCTCTTGGTCCAGGTGGCGGTCTGTTCGTTGTAGCGCGACCAGGTCAACTGGCCATTGTCGTCGATCGTGTAGAAATCACCTCTGCTGTCGACGGTGATGCGGTTTCGATAGGCAGGCTCCCACCATTTCGCCCAGCCTGTGTGGTCTCGCGCGGCTACGACGACTTCGGCAACCTCGCCTGGACCGTCGACGCGGTCGGCACCAAGTACGAGTTCGCCTACACGGCCCGCAACAAGGTCGCCGAGGTGCGGCTGCGTGCGTGGCACGGCGACCCGATCGGGCCTGGAGGCCCCGGCGGTGACGGCGATGGCGACACGACCGTGCGCGACAGGTCGGGCACACCGCGGCCTGATCCTGGGTGCTGGCCTGGATCCGCACCGACCGGCCAGCCGTGAACACCCTCTCGATCCGCACGCCGAGCAGCTGAGGGAACACAACACCGAACAACTCCGTGATCAACACAGACCATGATCAACCTTAAGTCGGGGCCATCACGGAAACCGTGCCAGATCCAGTATTCAGCCGGAAGCGACAGTCACCACGTTCGCGTATGACGCGTTGAACCAGCGCGTCTCGGCCACGGATCCCGCCGGCGTCGTGGCGAAGTACGGCTACAGCAGTGCCGGCCGCCCGTCTCGTGTCTCCGACGGTCTGAATCGCACGACGTTCCAGACCTACGACACGGCTGGTCGGCCGTCGACTCTGCACCATCTCGACGCGAACGAGTCGTTGCTGCGGATGTCCCGCAGCTACTACGACCGCGCGGGCAACGTCGTGAAGACCACCGATCCGTTCCACCGGGCGACCACCTACACGTACGACGCGTTGAACCGTGTGGTGGGCCAGGTCGAGCCGGTGGCGGACGGCAAGTCCATCGCAACGTCGTTCGGCTACGACGCCGCGGGCAACCGCACGAGTTTTCACTGACGGACGCCGCAACAAGACCATCTACACGGTCAACAGCCTTGGCCTCGGTGAGTCCACGATCGAACCGTCGACGGCGGCGCACCCGCAGGCCGCTGACCGCACGTGGACGACGGCATACGACCTGGCTGGCAACCCTGAGTCGATGCGTGCGCCTGGCGGCGTCACCCGCACACGGACGTTTGACCTGCGCAACCAGCTGAGTTCCGAGTCGGGTTCGGGTGCCGAGGCCTCGACGGTGGCGCGGGCGCACGGCTATGACGACGCGGGCAGGTTGATCAGCGTCAACGCGCCTGGCGGTGACAACACCTACGAGTTCAACGACCGCGGTGGGCTTCTTTCTGCTCGCGGGCCGTCGGGCGACTCAGCGTTCACGTACGACGAGTCCGGCCGTCCGACCACGCAGGCCGACGCGTCAGGAATCGCCAAGTTCACCTACAACCAGGGCAGGCTGGCCACTGTCCAAGATGGTCTGACCGGCGTCGCCCAGGCGTACGGCTACAACGAGGCGGGCCAGGTCAAGACCGTCAGCTTCGGCGGCAAGGTGCGCTCGTACGACTACGACGTCTACGGCCGACTCGCATCAGACGTCTTGAGCGACGGCACTTCCACGCTCTCGTCGATCACCTACGGCTACGAGCTCAACGACCTGCTCAAGTCGAAGAAGACGAGCGGCCTCGCGGGCTCGGGTGAGCACATCTACGCCCACGACTACGCCGGACGGCTGACGTCCTGGACCTACGGCGGCAAGACGACGTCGTACGAGTGGGACGACGCGGGCAACCGGGTGCGTGCGGGCGACAAGGTTTCCGCCTTCGACGAGCGCAACCGCCTGTTGTCCGACGGCGACAAGTCCTACTCCTGGTCGGCCCGCGGAACCCAGCAGTCCGCAGGCGCCGAACGCTACGAGTTCGACGCGTTCGACCGTTCGGTAAAGCGCGGCAACACGACGTACGCGTACGACGGCCTGGATCCGCACGGTCACTCGCAGCGGTGGGCAGAAGTTCTCGTACCTCGGCATGGGGCTTGACGCGGTCTCGGACGGCACGGCCAAGTTCAGCCGAGGTCTGGGTGGTGAGCTGCTCGCCACGCAGAAGGGTCTTTCGCTGACCGACCTGCATGGTGACGTTCTCGCCGAGTTCTCGCCGTCTGGTCAGAGTGTGGGTGCCGCGACGGCATACGACCCGTTCGGCAAGGTGGTGTCCGGGGCGCGGACCGTCTGGGCTTCCAGAGCGACTGGACGGATCCCGAGTCCGGCGAAGTCGACATGGGTGCGCGTTGGTACTCGCCATCGACGGGCGGGTTCACGGCGCGCGACAGCATCTCACTGCCTTCGAGTCCGTCCGGGCTTGCCAACCGGTACAGCTACGGGCGCGGTGCGCCGACGAGCTTTGTTGATCCAGATGGCCACCAAACCGACACCATCGTCGCTCCGGGAACCGACCGCTACAACAGGGAGAAGGAAGTCCAGCGCTCCAACGAGCAGCTTCGGCGCGGGATCACGACGGGGGTCAGGCTCGGCAAGGTTGTTCCTGGGCTGAATATGTTCGCGATGGGTTTTGACGTTGCTTTCGGCGGCTCCGACCCAGCTGTGAACTTGTTCGTTGGCAAGCCGAAGTTCAACAACTTCCGGCAGAACAAGCCCACCACGATCGCAGGAAACCCGTTCTCGTTCCTCAGCATGCTCACCAGCTTGTTCGGGCAGCTTGTGAACCTTGGACGCCAGCTGCGTGACCTGCTCGCCGGCATCAGGTGGCCCAGCGGTTATGGGGTGGGGAGTGCTGAGGTCGTCTGGGATCCGTCGGTCGCGGCGAGAGCGGAAGCGGAGAACACTGCCAAGACGGTGGCGCTGAGCCCGCCGCTGGCCGCGACCCAGCCGATCATCGAAGGCGGGGTTGTCTCGACGTCGCCCCTGGCGCCTGCGTCGAAGGTGGCTGTCGAGGCTGGCGATGTCCGGGGATGCCAACGAGGTTGTCCGGCAGATCCGGGATGCAGTGTTGGGCACCTCTGACCCGGTGATCCAGAACGTGGCTGAGCAGGACCCGTCGGAGTTGTCGGGATCTGGCAGTACCAACATCTTCACCGAGGACGGGATCTTCAACGTCGTCGACAATGGCGACGGCACGAGGTCATACCGCCAGACGGCCTGGCTCACCGCTAGTGCTACAAGTGGAGCGGAGATCGACGATCCCGTCGACCCGCTGACGGGGCCCGTTGAGTACAACCTGCCGGACTGGGCCACTGATAAGGACATCGAAATCTTCGAGGAGTATGTCGCGGGATCGAACCGAGCCATCGCGGCCGGCGCGCTTTCCCCGACCGGCAGGGTCGCGAGTACACAAGGCGGCTCGAACAGCGTTCGCAAGCAGGCGGAGAAGGCAGCGAAGAAGGAGAAGGCGCGCGCTCGCGCCGCGAACAAGCCGTACTCGGGCGTCGCCGGGCACGTTCCGGATGCCGCCTGGCTGGGACAGGGCGAACCGCCGGAGTGGCTGGACATGCCCATGCGGGTCAACAGTTCGCTGGCAGGGCGTATCAACGCCTACCCGGTGGGCTACAAACCGACCGAGTTCAAGCTGAACCGGAGAGGCAGATAGTTGGCATGTGAGTATGCTCACCAGCACATATCGAGGATTTGAGGATCCATGACACAGCCGACGGAGATTCCACCATGGCCGGATTTTATCGCCGAGATGGGATTGCTGCGGCGCCGTGTGCACGAGGTGGACACGGACTACGAGTGGACGATTCCGCACGCCCCGGCCACCCCTGAGCAGTTGGACGCCGCGGAACGCAGACTCGGGCACCCGCTCGACCCGCAGCACCGCGAGTTCCTCGGCTTCGGCAACGGCTGGCCCAGTTTCTACATGGACAACACCCTCCTTAGCGCAGAGCAACTCGGTGAGGGCTTCGCATGGGAGGCCCTCACCGAGGCGTTGGACGCGTTCTACGGAGAGCTCGGCGACCCGTCCGCAGTACCACCGAAAGAGGAGATCTACCCGATCACGCTCGACCAGGGCGGGAGCAGCATCTTCGCGATCTGGATCAAGGGACCGATCGTGAACGGTGGACATCCGGTGCTTTGGTTGCCGTGGCCGGATACGGAGCCCTTACTACAACTTCTTCGACTTCTACCGCATGGTGTATCAGGAGTACCTGGCAGAGCTCCCCAATTGAAGCTCGAGGACCGCTTCCACCGAGGCGGCCCTCAGTCGTACGGCAGGTGCTGGATCCGCGATCGGACTCCGTTGGCGAGCAGTCGTCTAATGCAAGGCTGTGGGGTGCCAGAACTCTGCACTTGCCGTTTGGGGTTTCCTGACCAGGGAATCGTCTGGCAGGACAGCGATGTGTTCGAGAAGCTCGCCAACAGCCTTGGTGAGTTTCTTGAGAAGTGTGCCCTGGGGTCGGAGTATCGAGCTTTCTTGGGTGTCGACGAAGACGATCAATGGCGGCGTCTACTTGCGCACATCGGGCCTGTCTGACCGGTGGCCGGGTCAGTCGACCGATAAGGGGCATGAGTAGCGTCGGACACTGCATCAATCGGATTCCTTTGTCCTTCCAGCAGCTTTGCCGGTGACGCACCGGTGTTGATGGCAGATGGCTCCAGGAAGCCGTTTCACCACGTTCAAAAGTACGACAAGGTCGTGGCAACCGAGCCGACCACTGGGTTACCGAAGCACGTGAGGTCGCCGAGTGTCTGGGCAAGACGAGCCAGCGCACTCTGGTCGCGATCACTGTCGATGTTGATGGTCACGCCGATGCTTCGATCGAGGTGATCACGTTTACCGACGAGTATCTGTTCTGGGGTGAAGCCCGGTGATCGCCTTCGCAGCTTGGGTGGCTCTCGCTTCGAGGTTGTCAGGGCTGCGGAGCGATCGGAGTGCCGCACTGCTCGACGGATTCTATGGAAGAAGGGCAAGCAGCTCGGCTTTCTAGGATTATTGGAATGAGGTCAAGTGCAGGGAAGTGAATATCTTTGGAGGCGCACCGGACTGCGCCCGTTCCAGGTCGTCCAGTGCGTGGTCACGGAGCATCGGGATCGTTTTGGTGTGGACGTAGAGGTCACGTCGCCGGTGAAGTACTCACACGCCTTCATAGACTTCGCGCATTTCGCTGACGGTGAGCTCGTTGCGCCAGATGCGTTCCCGCCGGTGGGTAGCGTGTTGGACGCAGTCACCCTCGACTTCATGCGGGACGGTGAGCTGAGGCTTTCTGCTCGGCCGTCAGCGGTGGCCAGGAGGCAAGAGGAAGCGTGATGGCTGCCAGAGCATGCCCGCACTAGGCTTTGGTTCGTGGAGAAGCGAAACGCAGGCAGGTTGAACCGCCAGGTCGGCGTAGTGGGGCTGGGCTGCTGGCAGCTCGGCGCCGACTGGGGCGAGGTGGACGAGGGCGAGGCGCTCGCACTGCTGCACGCCGCCGTCGACACGGGCGTGGACTTCCTGGACACCGCCGACGTGTACGGCGACGGTCGCAGCGAGACGTTGGTCGGACGGTTCCTCAAGGAGCGCAACGAGGATCTGTTCGTCGCGACGAAGATGGGGCGGCGGCTGCCGGCGCAGACCACGGAGGGGTACAACCGGGAGAACTTCCTCGCGTGGAACGACCGGAGCCGCCGCAATCTGGGTGTCGACACGTTGGACCTCGTGCAGCTGCACTGTCCGCCCACGGCGGTGTACAGCCGGGACGAGGTGTTCGACACCTTGGACGAAATGGTTGAGCAGCAACGGATTGCTGCCTATGGCGTGTCGGTGGAGAAGGTCGAGGAGGCGCTGGAGGCGATCAGGCGTCCGCACGTGGCCAGCGTGCAGATCATCCTGAACGCGTTCCGGCTCAAGCCTCTCGAAGAGGTGTTGCCCGCAGCGGAAAAGGCTGGTGTGGCGATCATCGCGCGGGTGCCGCTCGCGTCCGGGATGTTGTCCGGGAAGTACGGCAAGCACACGAAGTTCGGCGCGGATGATCACCGCAACTACAACCGGAACGGCGAGGCGTTCGACGTCGGTGAGACGTTCTCCGGGGTGCCCTATGAGGTGGGGCTGGAGGCGGTGGAGCGGCTGAGGCCGCTCGTTCCCGCGGAGGCCACGATGGCGCAGTTCGCGCTCAGGTGGATCGTCGATCAGCCTGGGGTCACGGTGGTGATTCCCGGCGCGCGCAACGTGGAGCAGGCGCGGGCCAACTCACAGGCGGCGAGCCTGTCGGAGGTTGACCACGCGGCCGTGGAGAAGGTGTACGACGAGCTGATCAGGCCGCACGTGCACGGCCGGTGGTGACTCACTCCTCGGCGAGGATGGCGTAGAGCTTGCGGCGGAGGTCGTTGTAGAGCTCGACGGCCCTGGCCTTCTGCTCGGGTGTGCCGGCGTGGGAGATCTGCTCCATGGCGGCGCCCAGCAGGCGGATCGACGACCGCAGTTCGTGGTCGACCGGGTCGAGTTGGAAGTCGATGTCGCGCCAGGGCGGGGCCGTGTGCTCCGTCCTGCCGTGGTCGGTGAGTGTGAACAGTTTCTTGCCTCCATCTTCTTCGGAGGAGATGAGGCCTTCGTCGGCGAGCATCTGCAGCGTCGGGTAGACCGAGCCGGGGCTCGGGCTCCAGCCGCCGCCGGTGCGCTTGGCGATCTCCTGAATGATCTCGTAGCCGTGCATCGAGCGTTCTGCCAGCAAGGACAGAACGGCTGCACGAACGTTGCCGCGCCGTTGGCGGCCTCCTCTGCCACCGCCGCCGAACGGGCCGTGGCGGTGCCTGTGTGTGTGGTCTCTGTGGTGTGGTCGCATCATCATGTCGTTAACGATATATCGGAATCTATCGCGATGCAACGGTCTTGTGTTGGTGAAGTTCGTGGGACACTGGATGTGCTATGACTTCCCTTCCCCTTGTCTTCGACGCGCCCAAGCGCGGCCTGCCGCCACGTCACCTGGTCGACCTCACGCCCGCGCAGCGCGCGGAAGCCGTTGAGTCCCTTGGTGAGAAGCCGTTCCGCGCCAAGCAGCTGTCGAACCACTACTTCAGCCGCCTGACCGTCGACCCTGCCGACATGACCGACATCCCGGCGGCCACGCGCGACAAGCTGGTCGCTGACCTGATGCCGCCGTTGTTCACGACAGTGCGCAGGGTCACGTGCGACGAAGGCACGACCGCCAAGACGCTGCTGCGCGCGCACGACGGCACGCTCATCGAGTCGGTGCTGATGCGCTACCCGGACCGCGCGACGCTGTGTATCTCGTCGCAGGCGGGCTGTGGCATGGCGTGCCCGTTCTGCGCGACCGGTCAGGGCGGGCTGCAGCGCAACCTGTCGACCGCGGAGATCGTGGACCAGGTTCGGCTGGGCGCCGCGGCGATGCGCGACGGCGAGCTGCCGGGCGGGCCGGGGCGCCTCTCGAACATCGTGTTCATGGGCATGGGTGAGCCGCTCGCGAACTACAAGCGCGTGATCGAGGCTGTGCACCGCATCACGGCGCCCGCGCCGGACGGGCTCGGCATCTCGCAGCGCACGGTCACGGTGTCGACTGTCGGCCTGGTGCCGGCGATCAAGAAGCTGACCGAGGAGAAGCTGCAGGTCAGGCTCGCGGTGTCGTTGCACACCCCGGACGACGAGCTGCGCAACACGCTGGTGCCGGTCAACACGAAGTGGGACGTCGCCGAGGTGCTGGAAGCGGCGCGGGCGTACGCGGACCAGACCGGGCGGCGTGTGTCGATCGAGTACGCGTTGATCCGTGACATCAACGACCAGGGGTGGCGGGCGGACCTGCTCGGCAAGAAGCTGCGCAAGTACCTGGGGCAGCTTGTGCACGTGAACCTGATCCCGTTGAACCCGACGCCGGGCAGCAAGTGGGATGCGTCGCCGAAGCCGGTGGAGCGGGAGTTCGTGCGGCGGGTTCGTGAGCAGGGTGTCGAGTGCACTGTGCGGGACACACGTGGGCAGGAGATCGCGGCTGCTTGCGGTCAGCTCGCTGCCGAGGGCTGAAATCGGTCGCTGACAACGACGAAGCGCCCTAGCCTTCCCCGCGATGAAACTCGAGGGGGAACGCTGGCGCACGCTTGTCAGCACGGTGCGGCTGGGGCGCGACGAATACCGGGTGGTGCGGCCGGCCTGGCCGGTGATGCATGCGCTGATGTTCGACTCGTACTGCGGCGTGCAACTGGTGGTGGACAAGGCTGCGGCGCGCACGGTGGCGATGGCGTGGGAGTTCGCGATGAGATCGCCGCGGACGTTGGTGTACCTGCCTTTGCGGCGCAACGCGTCCGAGTGCGAAGAGTACGGCGGCGAGGCGTTGCTGAATCTGGTGTTGTTGCACCACAGTCTGGGTTTTCCGGCGTCGCGGTGGAAAGAGGTGCGGGCCAGGCTTGGCCCTGGGCGCCCGCACACGGTGGTGAGCCGGGGGCTGCCGAGTCTGGACGACGTCCGCGACGAACCGTATGAGGCGTACTACCAGGGATACAAGGACGATCTGCGCCACGACGTCGCGGCGGACACGCTGTTCATCGTGACTTCGATCAGCTCACCCGTCACCGCGTCGAACACGAAGCCGCCCAGGAGCTGAGAAAGCCCCCGCTCCAGACAGAAGCGAGGGCCGATACGTCCAGGACATTCGCCAGAACAGGACAGGAAACCGGTCGGCACGGGCGTGCCGATACCATGCCGCGCGTGGGGGAACCGACGAGGCTGGTCGCGGGCAGATACGCGACGATCAGAGAGCTCGGCCGGGGCGGCATGGGGGTCGTCTGGCTTGCCGAGGACCAGGTCATCGGTCGGCAGGTCGCGCTCAAGGAGCTGCGGACCACCGAGACCGAGCGTGTGCTGCGTGAAGCCCGTACGGCAGGCAGGTTGAACAGCCCCAACGTCGTCGCGATCTACGACGTCATCGTCGAGCACGGTGTCACGTACCTGGTGATGGAGCTGGTCGAGGCGCCGACGCTGTCCGAGGTGATGACCCGCAAGTCCCTCACCGAGGACGAGGTCGCGGACATCGGGCTGCAGACGCTCAACGCGCTGGAGGCGGCGCACGCGGCGGGGATCGTGCACCGGGATGTCAAGCCCAGCAACATCATGGTGTTGCCGGACGGCCGGGTGAAGCTGGCCGACTTCGGTATCGCTCGCGCGATGGACGACCCTGGCCTGACGGCGACCGGCGGCATCATGGGGTCGCCTGGTTACATGGCGCCGGAACTGTTCGCGGGCAAGCAGCCGTCACCGGCGAGCGACCTGTGGGCGTTGGGCGCCACCATGTTCCACGCCGTCGAGGGTCGTGCACCGTTCCAGCGCGACACGACAGCCGCGACGATGCACGCGATCATGTACGACGAGCCGGTCCTTCAGCGCACGACAGGGCCGCTCGCCACCACGATCATGGCGCTGCTCACGCAGGACGACACGACGCGCATCACGGCGGCGCAGTTGCGGGATGCGCTCGAGAATCGCACCAGGGTGGTCAGGCCGGCGACGCCGTCCGAGCAGACGGTCGTCATCGAGCCTGTCACCACCTACGTCGCGCCGCAGACGCCCACGCGCGAGGAGTGGGACGACGAGAAGCCCAAGTCTCGCAAGAAGATCGGCGTGTTCGCCGGTGCTGCGGCCGCGGTCGTGGTCGTGGCGCTCGCTGCCGTGTTCCTGATCAAGCCGGAGACCCAGCAGGGTTCGGCGGCGGCCGCGCAGCAGGGGCCGAGCGCCGAGCAGCCGTCCTCGACCGCGAGCAGTGCTGCCTCCTCCAGCGCGCCGTCGAGCAGCAGTGCGGCGCCGAGCAGCAGCAGTGCGGCGCCGTCGTCCAGTCAGGTCAGCGGCCCGAAGCCCACTCAGAGCCAGCCGGCCCAGGGGCAGCCTCAGCCGACGGCGCAGCCCAAGCCGCCGAGGCAGACGCTCGCGCTGAGCCGTCACATCAAAACCGGCACCGACTTCCACTTCAGCGGCACGTCGCGGGTGGGGGCGCCCGCGGGCTTCACTGCGGAGAACACCGGGGGTCTCGGCAAGCTGCTCGCGAAGCACGAACAGGGCGCCGTCGAGCTGTTCGCCTGTCGCCTCAACACGACCGAGGACCACATGACGTCCCGCGCGTCGGACTGCGAGGGGCAGAAGATGCTCGGCTCGCTCGGTTACATCTTCAAGGACAAGCCTGCCGACGTGGCAGTGCTGCCCCTGTACCGCTGCATCTACAAGGGGCAGCACTTCGATTCGGTCCACTCGAACTGTGAGGGGCAGAAGGTCGAGTTCCAGTTCGGTTGGGTCGTCGCGTGATCGCGGGTCGCTACACCAAGATCCGTTAGCTCGGCCGCGGCGGCATGGGCGTGGTCTGGCTGGCCGAGGACCAGGTCATCGGCCGCCGGGTGGCGTTGAAGGAACTGCGCACGACCGAGGTCGAGCGGGTGCTCAGCGAAGCACGCACGGCCGGGCGGCTGAACAGTCCGAACGTCGTCGCCATCCACGACGTGATCACCGACGACGGCGTCACGTACATCGTGATGGAGCTGGTCGAGGCGCCGACGCTGTCCGACCTGATGGCCCGGAGACAGGCACCCGCCCGCTGTTCGCGTACAAGATCAACGACAACGACCACATGAGCTCGGTCAGCACTTCGACACACTCCAGGCGGACTGCGAGGGCAACGGGCAGCGCGACGGTCAGCTCGGCTGGGTGCTCACCGGGCCGTGACGGGTTCGAGCCCGACGGGTTCGCTGCTGTCGAACGTCTCCCGAGCTTCGGCGACGGCCTCGTAGTTGTGCTGCGCCCACACGCGCAGGGCGGCCAGTGGCTCGATGAGGCTGCGGCCGAGTTCGGTCAGCTGGTACTCGACGCGCAACGGCACCGCGGGTACACCGTCGTCGACACGGCGGACGTGCAGTCCGGAGCATCCTGGCTGATCACAGCCGCGGCAGGCGGGGTCGGGCATCTCGCGGTCCAGATCGCGAAGGTCGCGCGGCGCGTACGTCGTCGGCTAGCCGGCCTAGTGCCTAAACAGTGCCTATTCCAGAAGAGACCAACTCTCCGGCGATAGACCATGCGAGCGATCACTCAGAACGTTCGGGGCCCGGACGTTCCACCCCCGACTGCCAACCCGCGCCACTCGACGTGCTCGTCGCTGCGGCAGGAGCGTCGGCCATCTTGCGGTGCGTCGCCGGGCGCGGTGCGGCCCGGCGGGCTGTTCGTCGGCGTGCCGTCCGGAGTGGACAGCGCGATCCGCGGCGACATCAGGACCAGCCCGATCCTGGTCGAGCCCGACCGTGCCGGGCTGGAGGCGATCACGGCGCTGGTCGGGCGTGGCGCGCTGAAGGTGCACGTCGACGCGACGTTTCCGCTGGAAGACGCCGGAAAAGCGCATGCCCTGGGCGAGACGGGTCGCACCCAGGGCAAGATCGTGCTGACGACCTCTAGCGGCGCCAGGACGTCCGGCGGCGTGCCGTGTCCCACACCAGCAGGGCGATGATCGAGACACCGGCGGCGACCAGCCAGATGTTCTCGGTGTTGCCGTGGTGGTTGCCGATCAGCATGAGGAAGCAGAAACCCGCGGAGAGCCAGCCGGCGATACGCGTGGCCTTGGGCAGCTGGCCGTGCCAGCCCCACTCGTGCGACGGCTCCTCGTGAGGGTCGACGGCAGGACGCTTGTCCAGTTCCGAGGACGAAGACACGGTTCCTCCACTGCTCATCCGGATTACCGGGTCATCGTCGCACATGATGATGAGCACGGAGGTGTGAGGTCGCGCGCGCACGGCTTACCAGTGAGGTCGTGCCCGGATACCCTCAGCGCGGCCACACCCATCCGATCTTGCGAAGGCGCCTCGACTTGACCGGCTTCTCTCCCGCTGAGGCCTCCACCCCGGACACGTTCGCCCCCGTCGAGATCGGTCTGCACGGGGTGCGCAAACGTTTCTCCGACCAGGTGGCGGTCGACGGCGTCTCGCTGAACGTCCACGAAGGCGAGTTCTTCTCGGTTCTCGGGCCGTCCGGTTGTGGCAAGACCACGGTCCTGCGCATGATCGCCGGGTTCGTCGACCCGGATGAGGGCCGCATCGAGCTCGACGGCAACGACATGGTGGGCGTCCCTCCGTACCGGCGGGACGTCAACACCGTCTTCCAGTCTTACGCGTTGTTCCCGCATATGTCGGTATGGGACAACGTCGCCTATGGCCTGCGCCGCAAGAAGATCCGCGGCGACGAGCTGAGGAAGCGGGTCGGCGAGCACCTCGAACTCGTGCGGCTGTCCGAGTTCGCCAAGCGCAGGCCCGCGCAACTGAGTGGCGGGCAGCAGCAACGCGTCGCCATCGCCCGTGCGCTCGCGGCCGGTCCGCAGCTGCTCCTGCTGGACGAGCCGCTCGGCGCGCTCGACGCCAAGCTCCGCAAGGAGCTGCAGATCGAGCTGATGCGCATCCAGCGCGAGGTCGGCACGACGTTCCTCTACGTCACGCACGACCAGGAAGAGGCGCTCGTCCTCTCGCACCGCATCGCCGTGATGAACGCGGGCAGGATCGAACAGGTCGGCTACCCCGAGGACGTCTACGAACGCCCGGCCACCCGGTTCGTCGCCGGGTTCATCGGCACGTCCAACATCCTGGACGCCGAGGTGTCCGGTGTGGACGGTGGCTTGGTCTCGCTGACCGCGCCCGGCGCCACGAACCTGCGTGCCAAGCTCTCCGGCTCGGTCAGCCACGGCCAGAAGGTCGCCGCGACCGTTCGGCCGGAGAAGGTGCATCTGTTCAACGAGACCGCCGAACCGCCCACCGGCTGGTGTGTGATCAACGGCATCGTCCACGACGTCGTCTACACGGGCGTGTCGACGCAGTTCGTCGTGGACACCCCCGGTGGCGAGCTGGTGGCGTTCGTGCAGAACGCCCAGCGCATCGACGACGCGGGCGCGCCGGGTCAGCCGGTGCGGATGGCGTGGGACCCCGAGTTCACCGTGCTGCTGGAGAAAACCGATGACTGACAACAAGGTGCGGATCGCCCGGCTGTGGGACACCGACAGCCCTCGGGTGACCCGGCGCGCGATGCTGGGCTCGATGACGTTCTTCGCGCTCGCCGCCTGCGGTGTCGGTCCAGCGCCTTCGAACAGTGGCGGTTCCGCGACTGCCGCGAAGGCCACGAACCTGAGGAACGAGCCCAAGCTCAACTTCTACAACTGGACCGACTACATCGCGCCGGAGACGTTGCCGGGCTTCAAGACCGCGAGCGGCATCGAGGTCACGTACGACAACTTCTCCACCAACGACGAGATGGAAGCCAAGATCGCTTCCGGTCAGGCCGGCTACGACCTGGTCGTGCCGAGTGACAACTTCCTGCGCCGGTTCCTGCGTTCGGGCCTGCTCCAGCCACTCGACCACTCGTCGATCCCGAACCTGAAGAACCTCGAGAAGCGGTTCGTCGACGCCGACTACGACGCGGGCAACAAGTACTCCGTGCCGTGGGCGTGGGGCACCACGGGTCTCGCGTACTCGAAGTCGCAGATCGGCGGCGACGTCACCGGTTTCTCCGCGTACAACCTGCCGAACGCGCAGGGCCGCAGCTCGATCCTCGACGAGGCCCGTGACGCGCTGGCGCTGGGTCTGCTCAAGCTCGGGTACGACCCGAACACCACCGACGCGAAGCAGATCGAGACCGCGGCGAACTTCCTGCTGTCGTTGAAGAAGAAGATCGGCCAGATCACCTCCGACGTGATCGAGCCGCTCACGTCCGGCCAGGTTCGGCTGGCGCAGTCGTACTCCGGTGACGCGTTCCAGGCACGTGCGGCCAACGACGACATCGCCTACGCCATCCCTGCCGAGGGCGGACTGTCCTACGTGGACCTGCTGGTCATCCCGAAGGACGCGCCGCACGCCGAGAACGCGCACAGGTTCATCGACTACATCCTGGGCGGGGAGACGGGTGCGGCGCTGTCCAACGCGGTGCGCTACGGCAGCCCCAACGCCGCCGCCAAGCCGATGATCGACAAGGACCTGCTGAACGACCCGCTGGTCTACCCCTCGGAAGACCAGCTGAAGAAGCTGCCGTTCACCAAGGACCTCGGCGGCGACGTCGAGGCGAGGTACGCCGACGCCTGGACGAAGGTCAAGACCGGCTGACCGGCAGTGACGCCAGACCTCGGATCACCACCGACTCGCGGAACGTCGCCGGGCCCGCCTGACGCAGGTCCGGCAGCAGTCGTGCCAGCGTGCGGAACGCGACCGCGCCCTCCATCCGGGCGAGCGTCGCACCGAGGCAGTAGTGGATTGGCTTTGAAGAGCGCCCACTGCGCCGGGTGGTCAAGTAGCGCCCGCACACCGTTGCCGATCAGGTTGACCGTGGTCTCGAACCCGGCGATCAGCAGCAGCACGAGCGTGTCGAGCGGCGCCAGTCGTCCGGCGACGATCGCCTCCCAGGCGTTGTAGAGCCCGGCGTAGAGGGTGTTCAGGATCCACCAAGCCGACTGGCATCATCTGCATTCGTGTTGCGACGCTGGCTGAAGGCCAACGCCCTGCTCACGCCCACCGGGCTGTGGCTGGGGATTTTCCTGATCGCGCCGTTGGCGCTCGTCGTCCAGTTCAGTTTCGCCACGCGCGACACGGGTGTCGCCCGCGCGGTGCTGCCGTGGACGACCCAGGCGTACCTGACCGCGCTGGACCCCGCGTTCCTGCCGATCTTCGGCCGCACACTCGTCTACGCGGTGGCGACCACGCTCGCGTGTCTGGTTCTGGGCTTTCCGCTGGCGTGGTTCATCGCGCGGTACGGCGGCAGATATCGGACCGTGCTGCTCGCGGCCGTGCTGATCCCGTTCTGGTCGAGCTACCTCGCGCGGATCTACGCGTGGAAGGCGCTGCTCGACGGCGAGGGCCTGGTGAACTCCGTGCTGGGGCTGGTGGGCCTGGATCGCGACGGCGGGTTCCTGCTCACGCACGGCGCGGTGATTCTCGGCCTGACGTACGGCTTCCTGCCGTTCATGGTCCTGCCGCTGTACGTCGCCTGCGAGCGCTTCGACTTCCGGCTCGTGGAGGCGTCCTACGACCTCGGCCACGGCCGCGTGTCGACGTTCTTCCGGATCGTGTTGCCCGGTGTGCTCACCGGCGTGCTGGCCGGGTCGTTGCTGGTACTGGTGCCCGCGGCGGGTGACTTCGTGACGCCGAAGCTGCTCGGCGGCGTCGGCCAGTCGACGTTCGGGTCGGTGATCGACGACCAGTTCCGCGGCGGCAACAACTGGCCGCTGGGCTCGGCGATGGCCGTGCTGCTGCTCGTGCTGGTGGTACTGGTGCTCGTGTTGCGCGGGCGGCGTGGGGAGGACGTGCTGTGAACCGTCGTCCGTGGGCGCTCGGAGCCGTTGCCGCTCTGGTGTTCGTGTTCCTGTACGCGCCGATCGTCTGGCTCGCGATCGCGTCGTTCAACTCCTCGCGGTCGTTGTCGCGGATCAGCGGTTTCTCGACGCGGTGGTACGAGGAGCTGTTCAGCGACACCCGCGTGCTGGAGTCGCTGCGGCTGACGCTTCAGCTCGCGCTGGCGTCCGCGGTGATCTCGACGGTGATCGGGACGCTGGCCGCGTTCGGGCTGCGCCGGGCGTTCCCCGGACGCGGGCTGTGGACGGTGCTGCTGTCATTGCCGCTGGTGGTGCCCGAGGTCGTCATGGGTGTGGCGATGCTGGGGTTCTTCGTGAAGCTCGCCGGGATCCCGCTCGGGTTCGGGGCGTTGCTGTTCGCGCACGTGGCGTTCTCGCTGAGCTTCGTGGTGGTCGTGGTGCGGTCGCGGGTGTCCGGAATGGACGTCCGGATGGAGGAGGCCGCGGCCGATCTCGGGGCGTCGCCCTTCGTGGCGTTCCGGACGGTGACGCTGCCGTTGGTGGCGCCCGCGGTGGTGGCCGGTGCGGCGTTCGCGTTGCTGCTGTCGTTCGACGACGTGGTGATCTCGTCGTACCTGACCGGTGTCGGGTCGACGACGCTGCCGGTGTTCGTCTACGCGCAGGCGTCGAAGCGCGGGATCTCGCCGGAGATCGTGGCGCTGTCGACGCTGATGGTCACCGCGACCGCGTTGCTGCTGATCATCGGCGTGGTGATCGCCTCGTGGCGTGCCCGCAAGGCCGGGTCCGCCACCCAACTCGTGTGAACCTCACCCGTTTGTGTTTGAGCGAAAAGCACGTTCGTACGGCCTGTTCGTACGAACGTGCTTTTCGCACCAGTCAACTTTCGTCGCGGCGATTCGATACTCCAGCGTGCCGCGCGGACATGGGACGTCTCGTAGCTTGAGAGCGTGATGACTGCTGTGCGGGCCAGGGCCGAGGTGTTCCGGGAGGACGTCGCGGCCCGGCTCAAAGCGTTGACGCCGTTGCGCGTCGCGGGCGAGGCGATCGTGTTCGCGGCCGTGGTCCTGCTGGACCTGTGGCCGGGAGTGTGGGCGACCAAGCACGCGTCGGGCTGGCCGCTCGCCGGGCTCATCGTCGCGTTCCTGGTGTTGCTGCCGGCGCGGCACGCGCTGCCGGCGACCGCGATGGTCGTGGGCGTGGCGTTGGCGATGATGACGCCGTACGGCGGACCGGCGCTGATGGTCGTGCTGAGCTACACCGCCGGACGCCGGATCGAGTCGTGGATCAAGGCGGTCGCCACCGCAGCGGTCGCGTTCGTCGCCGTGATCGTGTTCTGGGACGAAGACCCGATCATGGTCGAGCCGGTGTACGGGATGCTCATCCTGATCACCGTGTTCGGCGTGGGCGTGGCGCTGCCGTTCCTGGTCGGCCGGTACCTGGCGCAACGCGAGGCGCTGGTGCAGGCCATGCAGGAGCGCGAGGCGCGGATGCGGACCGAGCACAAGATGCTGTCGCGGCAGGTGCGCCTGCGGGAACGCAGCCGCATCGCCCAGGACATGCACGACAGCCTCGGCCACCGGCTCTCGTTGATCTCCGTGCACGCCGGTGCGATGGGGCTGGATCCCTCGCTGGGGGAGAAGCAGCGCGAGGCGATCGGTGTGCTGCGTTCGGCGGCGCTGACAGGCATGGAGGAGCTGCGGGCGATCATCGGCGTGCTCCGTGCCGAGGACGGTCCCGACGACGACCCCGCGACACGGACCGTGGAGTCCATCGACTCGTTGGTGGGCGACGCGCGCAAGGCCGGTGTGCTGGTGAGTCTGGTGCGTGGTGGGCAGGCGCACCCGTTGCCGTCGAGGGTGTCTCACGCGGCGTACCGGGTCGCGCAGGAAGGTCTCACGAACGCGTCGAAGCACGCGCCCGGAGCGGCCGTGCAGGTCACCGTGAAGTACGAGCCGGACGCGCTGGTCGTGGAGGTGCGCAACAACCCGTCGCGCAACGGCTCCGCGGGTCGTGACCCTGGTGTCGGTCTGATCGGGCTCACCGAACGCGTACGGCTCGCCGGCGGAATGCTGCACGTCGGGTCGTTGCCGTCGGGTGGCTACCGGCTGGCGGCGGTGCTGCCCTACGAGGAGACCGCGCTGCCGGACGAGCCGGAGGACGAGCAGCAGGAGGAGGCGCCACGGCAGCGGATCCGCAAGTGGGCAGGCGTCGGGTCCATCGCGGGTATGTCGGTCGTGCTGACCCTGATCTTCGGCGGCTTCACCTATCTCGGCTCGCAGCCGGTGACCAAGGTGGTGTCGCAGGAGAAGTACGACATGATCTCCGTGGGACAGTCCGAGTCCGAGGTGATGGCGCTGATGCCGCCCGGCGACGAACCGCTGGTGGGCGAAGGCGAACGCACGTCGCAGGCAGCACCGGAGCCACCGGGTTCGCGCTGCGTCTACCACATCACGGACGAGCAGTCCTACCTCGACGAAGGCACTCGGGTGGTGCGCTTCTGCTTCCGTGACGGCAAGCTGGTCGAGAAGAAGATCCACGTGCAGAAGGACAAACCATGATCCGGGTGCTCATCGCCGACGACGAGCCGCTGATGCGCGCCGGCATCAAGGCCATCCTCGGCACCGCCGACGACATCGAGCTGGTGGCGGAGGCGGGCGACGGTCGCGAGGCACTGCAGATCGTGCGGGAACGCCGCGTCGACGTGGCCGTGCTGGACATCCGCATGCCGCGGATGGACGGCCTGGCGTGCGCCAAGGAGCTCAAGACCGTGGCGCCCTCGGTCCGGGTCGTGATGCTCACGACGTTCGGCGAGGACGAGAACATCGTGCGGGCGCTGTCCGACGGCGCCGCCGGGTTCCTGCTGAAGGACTCGGCGCCCGAGGAGCTGCTGCGTGCCGTGCGTTCGGTGCACAACGGCGAGGCCTACCTGTCGCCGATGGTCACTTCGCGAGTGGTCGGCATGGTCGCCACGTCCGGGCAGCCGAAGCGGCAGGAAGCGCAGAAGGCCGTTGCGGGGCTGACCGACCGCGAGGTCGAGGTGCTCGCGCTGCTCGGGCAGGGCATGTCGAACGCGGACATCGGGGTGAAGCTGCACATGTCCGAGGCGACCGTCAAAACCTACGTGTCCCGGTTGCTGGCCAAGCTCGGCCTCACCAACCGCGTCCAGGCCGCCCTCCTCGCCCGCGACGCCGGCATCGAGATCTAGCTTTTTCACGCCACGCGGGGGCCCCGCGTTTCCTTCCGGGAAACGCGGGGCCCCCGCGTGGCGTCTGCGTAGTAAGACGAGGGGCCGTTCGGGTGTCACCCGAACGGCCCCAAACGTCATGTGCGGCTAAGCGTGACTCCGCCTACCCGTCACCAGTCGGTAGATGCCCAGCAGGATCAACGATCCGACGATCGCCAGCAGCCACGTTCGCAGGTCGAAGAACGAGCCCAGATCGGTCCCGAAGACCGCGGATCCGATGAAACCACCGAGAATCGCGCCCACGATGCCGAGCAGCATCGTGATGATGAAGCCGCCGGGGTCGTTGCCAGGCATGATCGCCTTGGCGATCGCACCGGCCAACAGTCCGAGCACGATCCATCCGAGGATGCCCACGGAGAGTCTCCTTCCATCCGCTTGTCGCGGATGGAATGCCCCCAAAGAGGCGACTTCACGCCTCCGAAACGGGTCCGTTATCAAAGTACGGTGCTGTGCCGGGCTCTCAGGCACTCTCCGGAACAATGAGGGGCGATGAGTACTCCACGCACTGTCCTGATCCTGGGATCGACCGGTTCGGTCGGCACCCAGGCGCTCGACGTCATCCGGCGCAACCGCGACCGCTTCCAGGTCGTCGGGCTCGGCGCGGGTGGACGTCAGCTTGGTCTGCTCGCGGAGCAGGCAGCCGAGTTCGATGTGCCCGTGGTCGCCGTGGCCAGCGGAAAGCCGGATATTCCCGGTGTCCGCGTGCTGAGCAGCATGGTCGAGTTGATCGATGCCTGCCCGGCGGACGTGATCCTCAACGGCATGGACGGCTCGCGCGGCCTGGAGCCGTCGCTGAAGGCGCTGGAGACCGGCGCCACGCTGGCACTCGCCAACAAGGAGTCGCTCATCGCGGGCGGGGCGCTCGTGCTGAAGGCGGCCAAGCCCGACCAGATCGTGCCGGTCGACTCGGAGCACTCGGCGCTCGCGCAGTGCCTTCGCGGTGGCACCGCGCACGAGGTGCACAAGCTGGTGCTGACCGCGTCCGGCGGGCCGTTCCGCGGGAAGACGCGGGCGGACCTCGACGGCATCACGGTGCAGCAGGCCATGGCGCACCCGACGTGGTCGATGGGGCAGGTCGTCACGATCAACTCGGCGAACCTGGTGAACAAGGGGCTCGAGCTGATCGAGGCACATCTGCTGTTCGGGGTGCCGTACGACCGCATCGACGTGGTGGTCCACCCGCAGTCGATCATCCACTCGATGGTGACCTTCACGGACGGCTCCACGCTGGCCCAGGCGTCGCCGCCCGACATGCGCCTTCCGATCTCATTGGGTCTCAGCTGGCCCGAGCGTGTGGCCGGTGCCGCGCCCGCCTGTACCTTTGACACCGCCACCTCGTGGACGTTCGAACCGGTGGACAGCGTCACGTTCCCCGCGGTCGAGCTGGCACGGCAGGCGGGCAGCGCGGGTGGCTGTCTCCCCGCGATCTACAACGCCGCGAACGAGGAGGCCCTCGCTGCCTTCGTCGCGGGCACGACGTCGTTCCTGTCGATTGTGGACACCATCGGCCAGGTTCTCGGCGAGGCGAATGACTGGCGAGGAGACCCCGCGGACGTCGCGGAGGTACTCGCTGCCGAGGACTGGGCACGTGCACGTGCCCGCGAGCTGGTTGGAAGGAACTGAGCTTCGTGGACACATTCATGAACATCCTCGGGGTGCTGCTGTTCGCGTTCGGCATCGCGTTCTCCATCGCGCTGCACGAGCTCGGCCACCTGGCGACCGCCAAGGCCTTCGGCATGAAGGTCACCCGGTACTTCATCGGCTTCGGGCCGAAGCTCTTCTCGTTCCGCAAGGGTGAGACCGAGTACGGCCTCAAGGCGATCCCGGCCGGTGGGTTCTGCGAGATCACCGGCATGACGGCGCTGGAGGACGTCCACCCGGACGACCGCAAGCGCGCCTTCTACAACCAGAAGGTGTGGAAGCGCGTCATCGTCCTGTCGGCGGGCTCCATCACGCACTTCCTCCTGGGTTTCTTCATCCTGCTGATCCTCGCGATGTCGCTTGGCCTGCCGAACACCAAGGGCATCCCGGTGTTGTCCGAGGTCACCGACTGCGTGCCGGTCGCGAACGTCACGGACGGGTCATGCCCGGCCGGTTCGCCCTCGCCCGCGAAGAACGCGGGACTGAAGCCCGGTGACGAGATCGTCGCGATCGCCGGCCAGTCGACGCCGACGTGGCCGGACATGCAGAAGGTCACCCGCGGGCTCAGCGGCCCCACCGAGTTCAAGATCGTGCGTGACGGCCAGGAGATGGCGGTCACCGTCGACGTGGCCAAGGTCACCCGCACGCTGACCGACGGCAAGGGCGGCAAGGAGACGAAGGAGATCGGTGCGATCGGCGTGCTGCCGAAGGACTCCTTCAGCTACGGCCCGATCGACGCCATCCCGGCGGCCGTCGTGTTCACCGGCGACATGTTCGTGAACACCTGGCACGGGCTGATGAGGTTCCCCGAGCGCATTCCGGCCGTGGTCAAGGCCATCGGCGGCGGCGAGCGCGACCTGGACACGCCGATCTCCGTCGTGGGCGCCTCGCGCCTGGGCGGTGACGCGGCGGAGAAGGGCCTCTGGGCGTTCTTCATCCTGATGCTGGCGGGCCTGAACTTCTTCGTCGGTGTGTTCAACCTCCTGCCGCTGCTGCCTCTTGACGGTGGTCACATCGCCGTCAACCTCTACGAACGGGTGCGAGACTGGATTCGGAAGCTCCGCGGAAAGCCGGCGGGCGCCCCGGTCAACTACATGCGCCTGCTACCGCTCACCTACGTGGTCATCTTCCTCGGCGGCGCCATCACGCTGCTGACCGTGACCGCCGACATCGTCAACCCGATCAGGTTGCAGTAGTGCTTTACGGAAAGGTGCACAACCCATGACTGACGGCGTGATGCTCGGAATGCCGGCACTGCCGCCGCCGGTGCTGTCGGAGCGTCGTAAGACACGGCAGCTGATGGTCGGCAACGTCGGTGTCGGCAGCGAGTTCCCCGTCTCCGTCCAGTCGATGACGACGACACTCACGTCGGACGTCAACGCGACGCTGCAGCAGATCGCGGAGCTCACCGCGTCCGGCTGCGACATCGTCCGGGTCGCCTGCCCCTCGCAGGACGACGCGGACGCGCTGCCCGCGATCGCCCGCAAGTCGCAGATCCCGGTCATCGCGGACATCCACTTCCAGCCGAAGTACGTGTTCGCCGCGATCGAGGCCGGCTGTGCGGCGGTCCGGGTGAACCCCGGCAACATCCGCAAGTTCGACGACCAGGTGAAGGAGATCGCGGCCGCCGCCAAGGACCACGGCACCCCGATCCGGATCGGCGTCAACGCCGGTTCGCTCGACCCGCGGTTGCTCAAGAAGTACGGCAAGGCCACTCCGGAGGCGCTTGCCGAGTCGGCGATGTGGGAAGCGTCCCTGTTCGCGGAGCACGACTTCCACGACATCAAGATCTCGGTGAAGCACAACGACCCGGTGGTCATGGTGCGTGCCTACGAGCTGCTGGCCGAGCAGTGCGACTACCCGCTGCACCTCGGTGTGACGGAGGCCGGTCCCGCGTTCCAGGGCACCATCAAGTCCGCTGTCGCGTTCGGCGCTCTGCTGCGGCAGGGCATCGGCGACACGATCCGGGTTTCCTTGAGCGCCCCGCCGGTCGAGGAGATCAAGGTCGGTCACCAGATCCTGCAGTCGCTCAACCTGCGGCCGCGGAAGCTGGAGATCGTGTCCTGCCCGTCGTGTGGCCGCGCGCAGGTCGACGTCTACACGTTGGCCGAGCAGGTCACCGCGGGTCTCGAGGGCATGGAGGTGCCGTTGCGCGTCGCCGTCATGGGCTGCGTCGTCAACGGTCCTGGTGAGGCCCGTGAGGCCGACCTCGGCGTTGCCTCGGGCAACGGCAAGGGCCAGATCTTCGTCAAGGGCAAGGTCATCAAGACCGTCCCCGAGCACGCCATCGTCGAAACCCTCATCGAGGAAGCCATGCGCCTCGCCGAGGAGATGGAAGCCACCGGCGAGGCTCCGGCCGTTTCCGTCGGCTGAACGCTGTTCCAACGCCACGCGGGGCGCTTTCGTACGGCAGGACCGTACGAAAGCGCCCCGCGGGGCGTTTCAGCAGGTGCGGAGGGTCACGGTCGGGTGCGCACTGTTGGCTGATGCCACACACACGTCTCATCTGGCACGCTAGGTCTCGTGCTGAGGCTGGCCGGAGCGCGGGTGCTCGACGAGCGCGACCTGATCGACGTGCGCGGGGTGCTGGAGAGCGACCCCGTGAGTGGATGCATGGTCGCAGCCAGGGTGGAGACCGCGGGCCTGGACCCGTGGCGGCTCGGCGGCGAGATGTGGGGATCGGACTCGCGGCCGATGCGCGGGCGGGTGGACGGCCTGTGTTTCTCCGGGCCGAACCTGATCCCGCTCAGGGGCAGCGCCAGTGCGATGCGGATGTTCGCGGACCGGGCCCGGCGCCGGGGACGCATGTGCTCCAGCCTGGTCGGTCCCGCCGAGCAGGTACTGACGCTCTGGGACGAGCTCCAGTCGGACTGGGGCCCGGCCCGTGAGGTCAGGGCGGACCAGCCGTTGATGGCGCTCTCGACCGACCCGAAGATCACCCCGGACCCGCTGGTCCGGCAGGTCAGGCCGAGCGAGCTCGGCCGCTACCTGCCCGCGGCGATCTCGATGTTCATCGAGGAGGTCGGCATCGACCCGTGCTCGGAGGACGGCGGCGCCGGCTACCGGGCCCGCGTGTCCGAGCTCATCGCCGCCGGTCGGGCGTTCGCCCGGTTCGAGCACGGCGAGGTCGTGTTCAAGGCCGAGATCGGCGCCATGTCGTCACGCGTCGGGCAGATCCAGGGCGTCTGGGTGCGCCCGGACCGCCGTGGCGCGGGCATCGGCACGGCGGGCACGGCGGCGGTGGCCAACCGGCTCGTCCACCACCTCAACCGCACGGCGAGCCTCTACGTGAACGGCTACAACCACGTCGCGCAGGCCGCGTACCGGCGAATCGGGTTCGAACAGGTCGGCCAATACGCCACTGTCCTGTTCTGAACGGGCATACTCGCCGCCGTGCGCCTTCTCGCGACGATCACGGTGGTGCTGGTGCCGGTGAGCGGCTGTGGGCTGTTCACCGACAAACCGGGGGCACCCGAGATCACCAACGACTTCCTCGGCAAGCTCGCATCGGGTGACGTGCAGGGTGCTGCCGGGATGACCGACGACCCGAACGACGCCAAGGAGACGCTGGAGAAGTTCAGAGGCGCTCTGAAGCCCGAGAAGCTGACCACCAAGGTCGACCAGGTCCGCGAGAACGGCGACGCGGCGGCCGAGTCGTCGACGTCACGCTCGACTGGGACCTCGGCAAGGGCAGGCAATGGACGTACCCGACGAAGTTCGAGGTGCGCCGCGAGAACGACACCTGGAAGGTGCGCTGGGCCCCTTCGGTCGCGCATCCCAAGCTCGCCCCGCAGCAGTCCATCACGCTCACCGAGCTCAAACCCGACCCGGCACCGGTGCTCGACCGCGACGGCACGCCGTTGCTGGCGCCCGAACGCGTCGTGTCGGTGCTGCTGGTCGCCAAGGAGGCCGGTGACGTCCCCGCCGTCGCGAAGGCGCTCGGTGAGGCGCTGAACCCGCTGGACAAGGCGATCACCGGGCAGGCCATCGCCGACGGCGTCGCCAAGACCCCGGACGGCCAGGCCTACCAGGTGGCGGCGCTGCGGGATCCGGACTACCAGACCGTGAAGCCGAAGATCTACGACCTGCCGGGCGTCCGGTTCACCTCGCAGACCTCGCTGCTGGCGCCGAGCCGCACGTTCGGCTCGCAGGTGCTGCCCGCGGTCCGCAAGGCCGTCGAGGACGAGATCGCCGGCCACACGGGCTTCCGCGTCGCCACCATCGACGCGCAGGGCACCGAGATCGACGAGCTGTACTCGAAGCCGGCGGAACCCGCCAAGGCCGTCAACACCGCCCTGTCGCGGATCATCCAGACCGCCGCCGAGGACGCGGTCGAACCCGTCACGCAGCCCACGATGCTCGTCGCGATCCAGCCGTCGACCGGCGACATCCTGGCCGTCGCGCAGAACGACGCCGCCGACGCGCAGGGTGCTCTCGCGCTGACCGGCCGCTTCCCGCCGGGCTCGACGATGAAGGCCGTGTCCGCGCTGGCCGCGATCCAGTCCGGCAAGGTCACCGCCGACACCCCGCTGCCGTGCCCAGGCAAGACGACCATCGCGGGCCGCCGGATCGTGCCGAACTCCAGCGAGTTCGAGAAGGGCACCATCCCGCTGCGCTCGGCGTTCGCGTTCTCCTGCAACACCACTTTCGCCCAGCTCGCCGTCGACATGCCGCCGGACCTGCTGACCAACACCGCGCAGTCGTTGGGGCTGGGTGTCGACTTCGACGTGCCCGGCCTGACCACGATCACCGGTTCCGTGCCGCCCGCCTCCGACGTCGTGGAACGGGCCGAGGACGCCTTCGGCCAGGGCAAGGTGCTGGCCTCGCCGTTCGGCATGGCGCTGGTCTCGGCGTCGATCGCGAAGGGCTCCATGCCGGTCCCGCAGCTGCTGCGCGGCAAGGAGAGCAAAGCGGACAAACAGCCGGTAGCGCCCACCGCGCTCGACCCGGTGCGCCAGATGATGCGCGAGGTCGTCGAGTACGGCACTGCACCACAGCTCAAGCCGTACGGAGACGTGCGGGGCAAGACTGGCACCGCGCAGTTCGGCGACGGCGTGCACTCACACGGGTGGTTCATGGGCTATCGAGGCGATGTGGCGTTCGCGACCTTGGTGCTCAGCGGAGAGACTTCGACTCCAGCCGTGGATGTGGCGGTGAGGTTCCTTAGGGCGGTGCCGTGATGACTGTTCGAGCGAAGGATCTGACGTTGCGGGAGCGCCTGCTGCGTGCGGGCGTGTTGCTGCCCGCGCCGCGTGAGCCGGAGCCCGCGCAGGACCAGGTCCGAGGTGGACCGGTCGTCGCCAAGTAGTCTGGAGGGCATGTCTGTTCGTGCCCCGCTGGTACCCGGTGTGCAATCTCCGCGTCGTCAGGTGCCCTCCCGCATCGTGCGTCCCGAGTACGTCGACAAGCCCGCGCCGCAGCGCGGCACCGACCCCTGGGTGCAGACGCCGGAGATCATCGAGGCCATGCGCGTCGCCGGCAGACTGGCCGCGCAGGCGTTGCAGGAGGCGGGCAAGGTCGTCGTCCCCGGCGTGACGACCGACGAGATCGACGCGGTGGCGCACGAGTTCCTGTGCGACAACGGCGCGTACCCGTCGACGCTCGGCTACCGGGGTTTCCCGAAGTCGTGCTGCACCTCGCTGAACGAGGTCATCTGCCACGGCATCCCGGACTCCACGGTGGTGGAGGACGGCGACATCGTGAACATCGACGTCACCGCGTTCATCGGCGGCGTGCACGGCGACACGAACGCCACCTTCCTCGCGGGCAACGTCGCGGAGGAGAACCGGCTGCTGGTCGAGCGCACGCACGAGGCGACCATGCGCGCGATCAAGGCCGTGAAGCCGGGCCGTGAGATCAACGTCATCGGCCGCGTCATCGAGGCGTACGCCAAGCGCTTCGGTTACGGCGTGGTCCGCGACTTCACCGGGCACGGCATCGGCCGCTCGTTCCACAGCGGCCTGGTGGTGCTGCACTACGACGAGCCGTCGATGAAGACGGTCCTCGAGCCGGGCATGACGTTCACGATCGAGCCGATGATCACGCTCGGCGACTTCGAGCACGACATGTGGCCCGACGACTGGACGGTCACCACGAAGGACAAGAGCTGGACCGCTCAGTTCGAGCACACGCTGGTCGTCACCGACACCGGCTCGGAGATCCTCACCGTCTCTGACCTGCCATGAAAGCTCCGTTCATGGCAAGAGCTCAGAGCCTGCTGATGACCGAGGTCAGCGCGGCCGCGACCGCCGAGGGCGACGTCGCGGCCGCGAGGTGGTGCGACTCCAGGCGTTCGACGGGCCAGCCGCGAGCATCCGCCTCCTTGGCGGCCTCCTCGTAGAACGGCGACAGCTGCACGTACCCGCTCGGCCCGGACCACTCGACGCTCGGGCGCTGCTCCTTCAGGAACTCCCACGACACCTCGGGCGCCTCGTCCCGCATCTCCTCGCGCAGCTCGGCGGGCACCAGCTTCAGCGGGTCGGACGGGAACCAGCGGTCCCAGCGCGGCAGCTTGCCGTCCCGCACCTTCGCCTTGGTCAGCCGCACGAGTTCGGGGTCGACGGTGTCGCGCCACGCCTTGCCCGGCGTCGGCAGGTCGGAGTCGAGGAACACCAGGCCGGCCACGTCCATCTCCAGCGCGTCGGCGAACCCCGGCAGCAACGGGCCGGCTCCGCTGTGACCCACCAGCACCAGCTGCCCGCCGACGCCGGAGTCTTCGAGAGCGTCCGCGAACGCGCCGATCAGACGTTGGTGCACCGGTGCCTCGTTCACCGTCATCTGCAGGTCGACCAGCAGCACCGCGACCCCGTCGGAGGCCAGTTCGTCGGCGAGCGGACGGATGCTCGACGGGCCGAGGAACGGGCTGTGGACGAGGACGACGGTGACCATGCCCGTGATGATGGCAGCATTGGCGTCCATGCGGGGTGCGATGTTGATCTGTGGGACGACCTCGGACGCGGGCAAGAGCGTTCTGGTCGCCGGGCTGTGCCGCTTTCTGGCACGCCAAGGGGTCGACGTCGTGCCTTTCAAGGCGCAGAACATGTCGAACAACTCGTTCGTCACACTTGACGGCGGCGAGATCGGCCGCGCTCAGGCGGTGCAGGCGCGGGCGGCGTTCAAGGAGCCCAGCGTCCGGTTCAACCCGGTGCTGCTCAAGCCGGGCAGCGATCGCACGTCGCAGGTCGTGGTGCTCGGCAAGGTGGTCGGCGAGGTCTCGGCGTTGAGCTACCGCGACCGCAAGCAGCAGCTGCTCGACACGGTTTTGTCCACTTTGGACGGGCTGAGGCGTGACCACGAGGTCGTCGTCTGCGAAGGGGCGGGCTCGCCAGCCGAGATCAACCTGCGGCCCAACGACATCGCGAACATGGGCCTGGCGACTCGGGCTGATCTGCCGGTGCTCGTCGTCGGTGACATTGATCGCGGAGGTGTTTTCGCACACCTCTTCGGGACCTTGGCGGTGCTGGACGCGGCCGACCAGGCGTTGGTTGCGGGGTTCGTGGTCAACAAGTTCCGCGGCGATCCCCGTTTGCTCGAACCGGGGCTGCGGCAGATCACGTCGCATGACCGGGCGGCCGGTGCTCGGCGTGCTGCCGTGGCGAGAGGAACTCTGGCTCGACGCCGAGGATTCGTTGTCCTACACGGCGGATGGCGTCATCGGCCGGCCACATCCGCCGATCAAGGACTGGCTGCGGGTCGCCGTGATCCGGTTGCCGCGCATCTCGAACGCGACGGACGTCGAGGCGCTGGCGTGTGAACCCGGTGTGTCCGTGCGGTTCGTCACCGAGCCCTCACGGCTGGCGGACGCGGATCTCGTGGTGCTGCCCGGTTCCAAGGCGACCGTCGACGACCTCGGCTGGTTGCGCGAAACCGGTCTGCGCGAGGCGATCCAACGGTTCGACGGCCCTGTTCTCGGTATCTGCGGTGGTTTCCAGATGCTCGCAGGGACGATCGAGGACGACGTCGAGTCCAGGGAGGGCGTCGTCGCCGGGCTCGGGCTGCTCGACGTCGACATCCGGTTCCAGAAGGAGAAGACCCTCGCCAGGCCTTCGGGAACGGTGTGGGGCGAGGACGTCACCGGCTACGAGATCCACCACGGTCAGGTGGTGCGGAGCACGGACCCACCGCTGATCGGTGACGAGGGCGCCCAGACCGATCGCGTGCTCGGGACGCACTGGCACGGCCTGCTGGAGAACGACGGGTTCCGCCGCAAGTTCCTGCTCTGGGCCGCCGAACGGGCCGGGCGCGACTTCGTGCCGGGCGAGGTCGAGCTTCCAGGCCGCCCGCGAGGCCCAGTTGGACCTGCTGGGCGACCTGGTCGCCGACCACCTCGACACCAAGGCCGTCATCGACCTGCTGGAACGAGGGGCTCCGCGGGACTTCCGTTCGTGCCGCCCGGCGCCCCACCAGCTGCGGGATAGCGAGCCCGGCCAGCACCAGCCCGCCGGCCGCCGCCCGGAGCACCGTGAGGTCCTCGCCGAGGAACAGCCACGCGGAGAACATCCCGAACACCGGCACGAGCAACGAGAACGGCGCCACGACCGACGACTCGTACTTGCGCAGCAGGAAACCCCAGATCCCGAAGCCGAGCAGCGTCGAGATCCACGCGACGTACCCGACGGCGCCCGCGCCCGCCCAGTCCAGGCGTCCGAGCGCGGACATGTCCTCGGTCAGTGCCGCCAGGGCGAAGAGCGGCAGCACGGCGACCGCGCTCACCCACACCATGAACCGCAACGTGTCAGCGGGCCTCGCGTACCGCATCAGCACGTTCGACACGCCCCAGCACGCCGCCGCCGCGACCACCAGCAGGAACCCGAGCAACGGCGAGGACATCCCGTAGTCCCACGCGATCACCCCGATGCCCGCCACGGCCAGCGCGATGCCGGCGATCTGCACCGGCCGCGGGCGTTCCTTGAGCACGATCGCGGCGAACACCGCCGTGAAGATCACCTGGCTCTGCAGGACCAGGCTGGAGAGGCCGGCGGGCGAGCCCGCGTGCAGGCCGATGAACAGGAAGCTGAACTTCGCGACGCCGAGCACCAGCCCGACCGCGATGATCCAGCGCCATGCCACGCTCGGGCGGCCGACGAAGAAGATCGCGGGCACCGCCGCCGCGAGGAACCGCAGGACGGAGAACAGGATCGGCGGGAAGTTGTCGAGGCCGATCTTCAGGATCACGAAGTTGAAGCCCCAGATGGCGGCGACCAGTACGGCGAGCAGGACATGGCGAGGGGTCACGCACACAAGCTTGCGCGCGCCGACTATTTAGCACTAGGTCCAAGTTCTAAGGGTTTGGGTTTAGCATTGCTACATGCTTGATCTGGGTCGGTTGAAGGCGCTGCACGCTGTCGCGACGTTCGGCACGGTCGGGGCGGCTGCCGAGGTGCTGGGGTACACGCCGTCGGCGGTGTCGCAGCAGATCGCCAAGCTGGAACGCGAAACCCGCACCACGCTGCTGGAACGTCAAGGCCGCGGTGTCCGGCTCACCGACGCCGCCATGCTGTTGGCCGACACCGCCGGCCAGGTGCTCAAGCTCGTCGAAGAGGCCGAGGTCGCCCTCGAAGAACATCGCGGCGCCGCGATCGGGCGGTTGTGCATCGGGTCGTTCGCCACGGCTGCGCGCGGACTGCTGCCGGATGTGCTCACCGGCTTGGCGGAGCAGCATCCGGCGTTGGACGTGCGGTTGAAGGAGATCGACCCGCCGCAGGCCATCGAGGCGGTGACGCGCGGGGAGATCGACCTGGCTGTGGTGCACGACTGGCAGAACACGCCGTTGCCCGTGCCGGAGTCGTTGTCGCGGCTCGCTTTCGCGGAGGACGTCGCCGACGTGCTGATCCCGGCGTCGAACCCGTTGGCGGACAGGGAGTTCCTCGAACCCGCGGATCTGGCCGGGGAGCGGTGGATGTGTCAGCCGGAGGGGTCGATCTGTTTCGACTGGTTGGTGCGGACGTTCCACGGGGCGGGGATCGAGCCCGAACTGGCGTACCGGATCAGTGAGTACCGGACGCAGTTCGCGTTGCTGGCCAAGGGGATCGGTGTCGCGCTGATCCCCCGGCTCGGGCGGGACGAGGTGCCGGCGAGCGTCCGTGCCGTGCCGCTGCGGCCCACCCCCACCCGCACCCTCTACGCGGTCTGGCGTACCCAGGCGTCGCGCCGTCCGGCGATCACCGCCGCGCTCGACGTGATCAAGAAGGTTGCAGGATGACGGGTTCCTTCTTGGGCGCCAACACCTTCAGCACGGCCTTCGCCTCCCGGAGCACGCCCTTCATGTCCTTCACCGTGGTCTTGAAGTAGGGCTCGATCGTGAGCGTCGCGGTGTCCTTGGTCTCGGCGACCGACCAGGTGCCGCGCAGGAAACCGTCCACCAGGAACGTCGGCGGGAAGATGCCGTTGCGGACGGCGCCCCACCGCGAACGGGCTTCCTCGCTCATGATCCGGGTGCGGTCGGCGTGGCCCAGCAGGACGTTGTCGAACGCGGGCAGCAGCCGGGCGGGGGCGGGGGTGTCCTCGCCGACGATGACGCCGTCCGGCACGTCCAGCAGGACCTTGCCGTCCTCGTTCCTGTACTCGACGAGGTCGAGGTCGGCGGCGTGGGCCTTCAGACCGATCAGACGGGACCAGGCCTGCATATCGGCGAGGGTGGCCGGGCCGAACGCCCGCAGGTAGCGCTTGATCAGCTCGGGCACCGCGGCTTCGGAGGGCAGGTCGCGGCCGAGCCAGGTTGCCATCGCGACGTTCTGGGGGATGCCGCCGACGCCCCAGATGCCGCGCGGGGGCACCTGGATCATCGGGACGAGCATCTGGGCCTGGGTGGAGAGTTCGCGGGCCTTGGCCTCGGGGAACTGTTCCTCCAGGTAGGCGCCGATCTCCGCGACGGTGCGGGGTTCGGTGTCGATGTACTCGCGGGTCAGCGTCGCCAGCTTGTCGAGGTCGATCTCGACTCGGTGGGCGGGCGGCATGACGATGCGGGCCCACTTGTTGAGCTCGGGCTGCAGTGCCGTGCGCATCAGGAACACGTCGGACGCCGAGATCAGGTGCAGGGTGCCGCGCCACAGGGTCATGCGGACCAGGGAGCGGTCGATGATCAGCTTCGAGAGTGAGTCGACCTTGAAGGGCTTCAGCCGCGTCCACAGGGCCAGGTAGGGCGGGATCGGGGCCTGGGCCTGGAGACCGCCGAGGTGTTCGACGGCCTCCACGATCGGCATGGTGGACCGCTCCAGCAGCATCTGCCGCTGGAGCAGCGTCCGGTTCAGCGTGCGGTTCGAGAGCGTGGTGGTCACAGTGATCCGAAGAACTTCCTGATGTCTTGGACCAGCAGGTCCGGTTCCTCCATCGCGGCGAAGTGGCCGCCGCGGTCGAATTCGGTCCAGTGCACGATCGTCGGGATCATCTTCTCGGCCAGCGAGCGGACGGGCTGGCTGATGTCGTACGGGAAGACTGCCACGCCGGTCGGCACCGTGGTGGGTTGTTGCTGGCCCCAGGAGGCGGACTGTTCCTTGTAGAGCGCCGCGGACGAGCCTGCCGTCGCCGTGAACCAGTAGATGGACACGTTGGTCAGGATGTGGTCGCGGGCGACGGCGGACTCGGGGGTGCCGTCGTTGTCGGTCCAGTCGTGGAACTTCTCGGCGACCCAGGCGAGCTGGCCGACGGGGGAGTCGGTCAGGCCGTAGGCGAGGGTGCGGGGCCGGCTGCGCTGGATGTGCATGTAGCCGGAGAGCTCTTTTTGGTAGTGGTCAAGGGATTCCAGCGCTTTGAGCTCTTCTGGGGTCAGGTCGTTGACGCCCTGGGGGCGGAACGTCTGCAGCATGTTCACGTGCACGCCGACGACCTGCTCGGGGAAGACCCGGCCGATCTCCTGCGCGATGCCGGAACCCCAGTCTCCGCCCTGCGTGCCGTAGCGCTCGTAGCCGAGGCCCTCCATCAGCTTCGCGAAGGCCCACGCGATGCGCAGGACGTTCCAGCCGGTCTTGCGCACCGGGCCGGAGAAGCCGAAGCCGGGGATCGACGGGATGACGAGGTGGAAGTCCTGGGAGAGCGGTTCGATCACGTCGAGGAACTCGACGAACGAGCCGGGCCAGCCGTGGATCAGCAGCAGCGGCAGGGCGTCCGGGTTCTTCGAGCGGATGTGCAGGAAGTGGACGCGCTGGCCGCTGATCTCGGTGACGAACTGCGGGTGGGAGTTGATCCGCTCTTCCTGCGCGCGCCAGTCGAACCCGTCGGCCCAGTACTCGGCGAGCGGGCGGAGGTAGCTCAGTGGGATGCCGTAGGACCAGTCGACGCCCGGCAGGTCCTCCTCCGGCCACCGCGTGTTGGCCAGGCGGGAACGGAGGTCGTCGACCTCGGCCTGCGGGATCTCGATGCGAAACGGCGTGATCTCCATGGCCCCCACGCTATGAGCTAATGCGGACAGTTCCGGTCCGCGTCCTAACAGAACTTCTCGATCAGCTCCTCGAAGAACCCGCCTGCCTCGATCGCCGCCTTCTCCTGGTCACCGTCGCGGACCGCGTGCAGCAGCCCGGTGTGCGAGACCTGGTCACGGCCCGGCTGGGTCGTGTCGACAGATGCCGCCACCGAAGCTTTGACGGCCTCGGTCAAGCCCTGGTAGAGCTCGGCCAGAAGCGAGTTGTGGGAGCAACGCACGAGCAGCACGTGGAACGCGGTGTCGTGGTCGATCACCTCGTCCCACTGCTCCGCCTCCATGGCCGTGTCGCGCTTGCGCAGCAGCTCGGTGAGGCGCGCCAGCTCGGCGTCGGTGCGGTGCTTGGCGGCGAGGCGCGCGCCTTCCATCTCCAGCGTGCGACGGACCTGGAGGACTTCCTTCAGCTCGGTGCCGCACATGCGGCGGACCGCGCCGGAGATCTCACTGGTCGCGCGGACGAAGGTGCCGTCGCCCTGCCGCACCTCCAGCAGACCGGCGTGTGACAGCGCGCGCACGGCCTCGCGAACCGTGTTCCGCCCCACCCCGAGCGCGGTGACCAGCTCGGGCTCGGGCGGGATGCGCTGCCCGACAGGCCATTCGCCGCTGGTGATCGCGCTTCGCATCTGCTCGATCACCTGGTCGACAAGGCCCGCCCGTCGGGTAGTGGCCAACGGCACAGCGTCATCCTTTCATCCGAACATCCTACGTCTGCGATAGTGGTGCCCGTGACGATTCAGCAGACGACTCTTGCCGCACAGACTGCCACCGATCGAGGTCGCAGGGTGACGGTCGTCAAGAATCGTCACGTTCCGCTGGTCGGGACCACACTGCTCGCGATCGGGGTCGCCCTCGCGGCGGCGAATCTCCGCCCTGCGGTGACCAGTCTGGCCTCGGTGCTCGTCGATGTCCGCGCCGCCCTTGGGGTTTCGGCCGCATGGACCAGCGCGCTGACGGCCGTTCCGGCGCTTTGTTTCGGCTTCGCGGCGTTCGCCGCGCCGTGGTTGGGCCGCCGCCTCGGCATGGCCCGTGCGATCGGACTTTCGCTGGGGGTGCTCACGCTCGGCCTCGTGCTGCGCGTGATCGACGGTCCGTGGGTCGTGCTGGGCGGCACTTTCATCGCATGCGCGGGCATCGCGGTGTCCAACGTGCTCATCCCGGTGGTCGTGAAGGACTCCTTCCCCACCAAGGTCGGCGTGATCACCGGCGTCTACACCGGCGCTCTGTCCGCCGGTGCTGCCCTGGCCGCCGCTTTCACGCCACGGCTTGAGGAGCTCCTCGGTTCGTGGCGGCTCGCGGTCGGCGCGTGGGCGCTGCTGTCGCTGGGCGCCGTGATGGTGTGGTTCGCGGGCGCCCGGCACGGTGCGGTGTCGACGGTCGTGCGGTCGGTGGGCCCGGCGGTGCGCAGGTCGTTGCTGCGCAGTCCGTTGGCGTGGGTGATCACCGTGTTCTTCGGCCTGCAGTCACTCTTCGCCTACACCGTGATGGGGTGGCTGCCCGCCATGCTCGTCGACGCCGGCGTGGACCGGAACACCGCGGGCATGCTGCTCGCCGTCTCGATGCTGCTGAGCGTTCCGGTGAGCCTTTTCGTGCCGCCGATCGCCGCGCGCTGGAAGAGCCAGGGCCCGATGGTGCTGGTGCTCGGCGTGCTGTCGTTCGCGGGCATTCTCGGCATGCTGGTGGCGCCCGCCGCGTCGCCCGGCCTGTGGGTGGTGCTGATCGGGTTCGGTATGGGCATGTTCCCGCTGGCGCTGCTGATGATGTCGCTGCGCACCAGGTCCGCTTCGGACACTGCGAGGCTGTCCGCGATGGCGCAGAGCCTCGGCTACCTGATCGCGGCGACCGGTCCGTTCGCGTTCGGCGTGCTGCGTGACGCCACCGGCTCGTGGACGACGTCGCTGGTGCTGCAGCTGGTGCTGCTCGCAGCGTTGACCGTGCTGGGTGTGGTCGCGGGACGTCCGCGCCACGTGTAGTCGGTACTTGGTCAGGAATCGAGAAGCGTCGCGTTCGTGCTGGTCCTAGCGTTGTCGGCATGGACATCGACATTCACGCGAGCTTCCTCCCGCACACCGATCCCGACGCCTCCCTGGTCTTCTACCGCGACCTGCTCGGCTGGGAGGTGCGTGCGGACGTCGGCGGTGGCGCGCACCGCTGGATCACGGTCGGTCCGGCGGGATCCAGGACGTCGGTCGTGCTCGAACCGCCGGCCATGGCCGATGGCCTCACCGACACCCAGCGCACCGCCATCGCCGAGATGATCGAGAACGGCTCCTACGCGTTCATCAACCTGTCGACGCCGGACCTGGACGCGACGTTCGAGAAGCTGCAGGCGGGCGGTGCGGATGTGGTGCAGGAGCCGACTTCTCAGCCGTGGGGCGCGCGTGACTGCGTCTTCCGCGACCCGGCGGGGAACACGGTGCGCATCCAGCAGGCCTAGTTACTGGCGAACCCCTTGTGCAGCACCGCGAGCTGGTCGGCGAGGTAGCGGGCCCACGCTTTGACCCGGTCCCAGTCCGGTGCCGCACCGCCGAAGCTGATCGGCCCGTTGGCGCCCAGCTTGCGCACCATGCGGGTGACGTCGTTCGGTACGGGTGGCGTTCCTCGGTGGAATAACCACATCGGGGTCTGTTTCAGGGAAACCTTGTGTCTGCGCACGAACCTGTGCGCGTCACGCGTGGCGGCGTCGCCCATGATCACGGCTCCGAACCCGTGCAGGCTTTCGGCCGCGGTAACGGACAACACAGTGACTCTCAAGCCGCAGCCGGCCAGTTCGGTGCCGATGATCTGGGCGATCTCGTCGGTGGCGGCGATTTTCGAGGTGTACGCGACGAGGACTTTGTCAGTCATCTACGCATCTTTGACGGTGCCGCCGTCCGGCGGCACCGTCGGAAGTCCCTGCCGTTTGGGACCTTTAGGCCGTGCCCTGCAGGGCACGGCCTAGTCCAGGGGCAGGTTGAGAAGGGCGTTTTCGATCAGTTCGGGCATCGCCGGATGGATCCAGTATTGGCCCTGTGCCATGGTTTTCGCGTCCAGACCGAAGCTCATCGCCTGGATGAGCGGCTGGATCACCGTCGACGCCTGCGGGCCGATGATGTGCGCGCCGAGCAGTTGCCCGGTGGCCGGGTCGGCGATCAGCTTCGCGAAACCGGTCGTGTCCTCCATCGCCCAGCCGTACGCGATCGACGCGTAGGCCTGGCTCGCGGTCACGTACCGGATGCCCTTGGCCTTGGCCTCTTCTTCGGTAAGGCCGACGCTTGCGATCTGCGGGTTGGAGAAGACGGCGGCGGGGACGAAGCGGTGGTCCGACGCGCGCGGGTTCTCGGGGTTCAGCAGGTTGTGCTGGACGACCTTGGCCTCGTGGTTCGCGACGTGCTTGAGCTGGTAGTCCGAGCTGATGTCGCCCAGGGCCAGGATGTGCGGCCGGCTGGTGCGCTGGAACTCGTCGACCTTGATCCGGCCGTCGTCGTGGGTGTCGACGCCCGCCTTCGTGACGTCGAGCAGGTCGGTGTTCGGCTGCCTGCCGACGGCGACGAGGAGCTGTGCGGCCTCGACGGTCTCGGCGCCGTCCGGGCCCTCCATGTGGAGCTTGACGCCGGTGGCGGTCTTCTCGGCGCGGATGGTCTTGCGCTGGAGGCGGACGTCCCATTTGTTCCTGGCGATCTCGGTGAAGCGCTCGGCGATCTCGGTGTCCTCGTGGCGCAGCAGGAGGTTCGAGCGGGCGATCAGGGTGACCTTGGTGCCGAAGCTGCTGAAGACGTGCGCGAACTCGGCGGCGATGAAACCGCTGCCGATGATGATCAGGCTCTCGGGGAGGGTGTCGAGGCGCATGATCGAGTCGCTGGTGTGGAAACCGGTCGAGTCGAGGTCGGCGACGTCGGGGATCGTCGGGCGGCTGCCTGCGGCGATGACGACGCGGTCGGCGGTGATGGTCTCGCCGGTGCCGGTGTCGATCGTGTGGGCGTCGAGGAACTTCGCGGTGCCCTCGTAGACGGTGACGTTGGCGTTCTCGTTCGCGCGCCAGTTGCGGCCGCCCGCGGCGATCGGGTCGATGCGGTTGAAGATGCGGTCGCGGATCTCGGGCCAGTGGACGGTGTCCAGGGTGGCGTCGATGCCGAGTTTCTTGGCGTTGGCCGGGGCGGCGGCCTGGTCTGCGGTGTGGACGAACATTTTGGTGGGGATGCAGCCCACGTTCAGGCAGGTGCCGCCGAAGGTGCCCTTTTCGAGGATGGCGATCTGCCAGCCTGCCATGGCGTCGTTCGGGATGGAGTTGCCGGAGCCGGTGCCGATGATGACCAGGTCGAAGTGCCTCACAAGCTGATCCAACCACCGGCACCGGCCGTTGTGTTCCCGTGGCCGGGGTTACGTGGGTCTTACGCCCTTCGTACCGACTGGCGAGCGCTGCGCGGGGACCAGGTGTCAGTGCTCGTAGGTGGGGGTGATGATGGCGCGGGCCAGGGTGTGGAAGGCGAGGTTGAAGCTGACTACGGCGGGGGAGGCGTCGCCGTCCACGTCGAGTTTGTCGACGTCGACGGCGTGGACGACGAAGAAGTAGCGGTGGGGGTGGTCGCCCTTGGGTGGGGCGGCGCCGCCGAAGGCGTGGGTGCCGTAGTCGGAGCGGACGTGGAAGGCGTCACCCGGAAGTGTGGCGTCGGAGGTGCCTGCGCCGGTGTCCAATGAAGTGGTGGTGGCGGGGACGTTCACGGCCACCCAGTGCCAGAAGCCGGAGGGGGTCGGGGCGTCCGGGTCGAAGCAGGTCACGACGAAGCTGCGGGTGTCGGCAGGGAAGCCTGACCACGAGAGCTGGGGTGAGGTGTTGCCGCTTTCGAAGACCTGGGCGTCGGGGAGTAGTTCGCCGTCACGGACGTCCGTGGACGTGACGTCGAACGTGCCTACCTTGGGGAGTAGCTGGTAGGGATCGGGAGCGACTGGACGCTCGAGGCTCATCGGAAATCCTCCTCGTTTGTGATCAGTTCGACCCTATCCCCGTGCAACCATGGGGGTCTGCGCGACGTCTTTCGTGCAGAGGGGGATGTTGATGTCCAAGTTGCGGCTTTGTGCTGCGTTTCTGCTGGTTGTCGGGGTAGTGGCGTGCGGGGAGCAGCCGGACTCCCAGTCGAGTGGTCCCGTTCTCACGACGGCGCCGCCGACCACGACGACACCTGAGAAGCCGAAGCGGATGTTCGAGCCGCCGTACCCGTACGGGACGGTTCAGGCCAAGGCGCCCGCGGTTCACGACGGCATGGTGCCGGTGGTGACGCATATCCAGACGGACAAGCCGTACGTGTTCATCACCATTGATGATGGCGCGGTGCAGCATCCGAAGGCGCGTGAGTTGATGATCAACGCGGGCGTGTGGCCGTCGGTGTTCCTGAACACGAAGTACGCCGAGGGGCACAAGGACTACTTCAAGAGCCTGCCTGCCACGGTGCACAGCCACACGACGAGCCACCCGAACCTGTCAGGCAAGTCGTACGAGTTCCAGAAGCACGAGATCTGTGGCAACGCGGACTTCCTGGCAGGCGACTACGGGAAGCGGCCGACGTTGTTCCGGCCGCCGTTCGGCATCTTCAACGACACCACGCGCAAGGCGGCGGCGGACTGCGGGTTCAAGGCGCTGGTGAACTGGACGGCCGCGGTCAATGACGGCAGGGTGCAGTACCAGGTGGGGGACAAGCTCAAGCCCGGCGACATCGTGCTGATGCACTTCCGGACGACGTTCGTCGAGGACTTCACGGCCTTTCTGGACAGGGCCAAGGAGAACGGGCTCACGCCGGTGCCGCTGGAGGACTTCCTGGGTTAGCCAGGGGGATGGAAGAGGGGGAAGACGATGATGAAGAGGGTTGCTGCAGGGCTTCTCGCCGTGGGGATGGCGATGAGCATCGTTCCGTCGGCGTCGGCTCCGCGTCCGCGGCCGAGTACGCGGAGCTCACGAACATCAGGACGGGGAAGCACGCGACGTTCGACCGCGTGGTGTTCGACCTGAACGGTGGCCAGCCGCAGGACAGCATTTCGGAGATCGCGCAGCCGGAGAACTGTGGCTCGGGCAAGCCGGTCACGGCGAAGGGCAGGTCGTTCCTGGAGGTGCGTCTGACGCCCGCCGCGGCGCATGACGAGAACGGGAACCTGACCTACACGGGGCCGCGGAACTTCACGACGCCCGGTCTGCAGAAGGTGCAGAGCGTCGCGTTCACGTGCGACTTCGAGGCGCACCTGTCGATCGCGATCGGTGTGGACAAGGCGAACCCGACCTACCGGGCCTACTTCCTGACCAACCCGAACCGCTACGTCGTCGACATCGACCACAGCTGACGAACCTCCGAAGCAACTGTGGTGTGAGTCACACGTCTAGGTAGACATCGAGTCGCCCTGGAGAGGGGCCCATGATGAACAGACGCCTTGCCGCGGTGCTGTTGTCAGTGCTGACGGTTTTCACGTTCGTCCCGGTCGCGTCGGCGCAGAGCACGCCCACGCTGTCGAACATCAGGACCGGCAGGCACGCGGACTTCGACCGCGTGGTGCTGGACATGTCCGCGCTGCCCGGCGAGCACCGGGCCATGGAGGTCACCGCGGTCGAGAACTGCGGGTCGGGCAACGCGATTCCGATGCCTGGCAGCAACGAGATCCTGCACGTGATGCTGATCCCGGCCGCGGCGCACGACGACAACGGCAACCCGACCTACACCGGGTCGCGCAACTTCACGCCGCCCGGCTTGAGCAACGTCAAGCGGGTCGCCCTCACGTGCGACTTCGAGGCCACTCTCGGCATCGCTGTCGGCTACGACCGCCCGGCCGCGTGGCACCGGGTGTTCAATCTGACGAGCCCGAACCGGGTCGTCATCGACATCGGTCACTGAGTCGCAGGACAAAAGCCTCGTGGGGGGCAGTAGTCGCCGCTACTGCCCCCACGAGGGGTCTTTGCGTTACGCCGCAACGGTCGCGGCGTTCTCTTTCTGCAGTGCGTGCTCCAGCACCTCGGACACGTCCGAGACCAGGTGCACGGTCAGCTGCTCCCGCACCGACTCCGGCACGTCGTCCAGGTCCGGCTCGTTGCGCGACGGCAGCAGCACGGTGGTGATGCCCGCACGGTGGGCGGCGAGCAGCTTCTGCTTCACCCCACCGATCGGCAACACCCGCCCGGTCAACGAGATCTCGCCCGTCATCGCCACGTCCGAGCGCACCGGGCGGCCGGACAGCAGTGATGCCAACGCCGTCGTCATCGTGACGCCCGCGGACGGACCGTCTTTCGGCACCGCGCCCGCCGGGACGTGGACGTGCACTCCCCGGTCGGCCAGCGCCGCGGCCTTGTCGTCGTGCGAACGCAGGTACGACAACGCGATCTGCGCCGATTCCTTCATCACGTCGCCCAGCTGGCCGGTGAGCGTCACGCCGGACGCGCCGGTGTCCTTGGGCGCCAGGGAAGCCTCGATGAAGAGCACGTCGCCGCCGACGCCCGTGACGGCCAGACCCGTTGCCACGCCGGGAACAGCGGTGCGTTCCGCCGACTCGGGCGTGTTCTTCGGGCTGCCGAGGTACGACTTGAGCGACGGCTGGTCGACGGTGATCGGCAGCTCCTGTTCACCCATCGCGACCTTCGCGGTCACCTTGCGCAGGATCCGCGCGAGGGCCCGTTCCAGTTGCCGCACACCGGCTTCACGGGTGTACTCGCCGGCCAGCTGGTGCAGTGCGGGCTTGGCGAACGTGATGTCCTCCGGCGTCAGGCCGGACCGTTCGATCTGCCGCGGCAGCAGGTGGTCGGCCGCGATCGTGACCTTCTCGTCCTCGGTGTAGCCGTCGAGCTGCACGAGCTCCATGCGGTCGAGCAGCGGCGCCGGGATCGAGTCCAGGACGTTCGCGGTCGCGAGGAACACCACGTCCGAGAGGTCGAGCTCGACCTCCAGGTAGTGGTCGCGGAACGTGTGGTTCTGCGCCGGGTCCAGGACTTCCAGCAACGCCGCCGTGGGGTCGCCGCGGTAGTCCGAGCCGACCTTGTCGATCTCGTCGAGCAGCACGACCGGGTTCATCGAACCGGCCTCGCTGATCGCACGGACGATCCGGCCGGGCAGCGCGCCGACGTACGTGCGGCGGTGACCACGGATCTCGGCCTCGTCCCGCACGCCACCGAGCGCGACGCGGACGAACTTGCGGCCCATCGCGCGGGCCACGGACTCGCCCAGTGACGTCTTGCCGACGCCGGGAGGGCCGACCAGGGCCAGCACCGCACCGCTGCGACGGCCACCGACGACGCCCATGCCGCGGTCGGCACGACGCTTGCGCACGGCCAGGTACTCGACGATGCGCTGCTTCACGTCGTCCAGGCCGGCGTGGTCGGCGTCGAGGATCTCGCGCGCGCCCTTGATGTCGTACTCGTCCTCGGTCCGCTCGTTCCACGGGATTTCGAGGACGGTGTCGAGCCACGTGCGGATCCAGCCCACCTCAGGGGACTGCTCCGACGTGCGCTCCAGCTTGTCGACCTCGGCGAGCGCGGCCTTGGAGACCTTCTCCGGAAGGTCGGCGGCCTCGACGCGGGCCCGGTAGTCCTCCTGCTCGCTGGCCGGCTTGCCGTCGAGCTCGGCCAGTTCCTTGCGGATCGCGGCCATCTGCTGGCGTAGCAGGAACTCCCGCTGCTGCTTCTCGACGCCTTCCTTGACGTCCTTGGCGATCGTCTCGTTGACGTCCAGCTCGGTCAGGTGCGCCTTGCCCCACTCCAGCAGCTTCTCCAGGCGCGTGGCGACGTCAGAGGTCTCCAGCAGCCAGATCTTCTGCTTCTCGTCGAGGTAGGAGGCGTAGCCCGCGAGGTCGGCGAGCGCCGACGGGTCGCTGATCTGCTGCACCGAGTCGACCATCTGCCACGCACCGCGCGTCTGCAGGATGTTCGTCACGAGCGCGCGGTAGTCCCTCGCGAGCTCTCGCGTCCGTTCGGTGATCGGGGACTCGTCGGCGACGGTCGCCTCGACCCACAGCGCCGCGCCCGGCCCCGTGGTGCCGGTCCCGATCTTCACGCGCTTCGTGCCGCGCACGACGGCCGCGCGTTCGCCACCGGGCAGGCGGCCGACCTGTTCGATCTCGGCCAGCGTGCCGACCGTGGCGTACTTCCCGTCCAGCCGTGGGACGAGCAGCACTTGATGATTCGCCGCGGTCGTGGCCGCGTCGACGGCCGCGCGGGCCTCGGCGCTCGCGTCCGCACCTGAGATGCGGATCGGCACCACCATGCCGGGCAGCACCACGACGTCGTCCAGCGGCAGTACCGGCAGGGCCAGCGTTTCGCCCATCTCGTCATCCTCCAAAGTTGAGTCTGTACCGCTCAACCAAATGGAGTGGGCCGGTGTTCCCCTGTCGTGTTCGCTGTCAGCGAGCAGCGGTCCGCAGGCGTTTGAGCAGGGCGATCTCGCCGGTGACGCGGGCGATCGCGGTGCTCGTCTCGCACGCGACGAGCTCGTCGGCGCGTCCGGCGATCGTGTGCCGAGCGGCTTCGGCGGCGCGGGAGATCACCCGTCTGGGTGGTGGATCGTGGTGGTCGGGGTCGATGGCGAGGACCTTGCGGACGTCCTCGTAACGCGTGATGCACCAGCCGCCCAGTTCGGCGTCGTAGTGCACGGGAGCGCGTTCGCGGAGAAACCGGAACGTGGCGTGGCGCTCGGTGTTGGAGGGCATGGTCCCGACACGTGACCGGCGCCATCGCGGTTCGGATCTGGCGGCGGTTCGAATCTGGCGGCGGTTCGAATCTGGCGGCGGTTCGGATGTGTGGTGGTGGACACCCGTGCGGCGTGGGGGCAGGATCCCGCCCGTGAAGGAAGAGCTGAAGTGGGTGCCGTCCACTGTCGATGTCACGCGTCCGAGCGTGGCGCGGATGTACGACTACTACCTGGGCGGCTCGCACAACTTCGAAGCCGACCGTGCCGCCGCCAAGCAGGTTGAGCAGATTTTCCCCGGTGTCGCGCAGAGCGCACAGGCGAACCGCTCGTTCCTGCGCCGGGTCGTCCGCCATCTCGTGATGGAGGGCGTCGACCAGTTCATCGATCTGGGTTCGGGCATCCCGACCGTGGGCAACGTCCACGAGGTCGCCCAGCACGACAACCCGTCCGCACGCGTCGTGTACGTCGACTTCGAACCGGTCGCCGTGTCGCACAGCAACGCTCTGCTCGCCGACAACCCCAATGCCACGGCCCTGCTGGCCGACCTGCGCAATCCCGCCTCGGTGCTGGAAAGCGCCCGCGAGGTGCTCGACTCCTCGCGCCCGGTCGCCGTGCTGCTCGTCGCCGCACTGCACTTCGTGCCCGACTCGGACGACCCGTACGGCTCGGTCGCGCAGTACATGGAGGCCTTCCCGTCCGGCTCGTACCTGGTGATCACGCACGGCACCCAGGACGGCATCACGCCGGAGGAGAAGGCTCAGGCGGACAAGATCATGCAGGTCTACCGCAACGCGGACAACCAGGTCACCATGCGCTCGCACGCCGAGGTGAGCCGGTTCTTCGAGGGCATGGTGATGCTGGAGCCGGGCGTGGTCCCGGTGAACGACTGGCGGCCCGACTCCTTCGAGGACCGCACGGGCATCTACGGCGCAGTCGCCCGCAAGCCCTGAAGCAGGCGGTCCCGTATCTCGTTCGTCTCGCGGTCGGTGAGGGTGCGTTCCGGCGCCCTCATCGTCACGCGGATGAGCACGTTCTTCTGACCGGGCATGGCGTTCAGTCGTTCCCGCACGTGATCCGGTAGCTGCTCGGTCCTGGTTTCGCCGAGGATCGTGATCTCCTCGATGACGTCCTCCGGCACGAGCGCGCGGATCTGGTCCCCGAGCGTCTCGGCGTCTGCTGTTTCGTGCGCCATGATCGAGATGTCCCTGGTCGCCGCCGGGTGCCGGGAGATCGGCCGGTAGTCGTCGAGGCTCTGCATCTGCGCGGACGTTCAGGGCATGCACGAGCTCTTCGGTGCGGTACATGGGGTTTCCCGTTCTGGTCTGAGGGTTCTGTGCTGAGTCCCCCGACCGACGGGAAGGTTTTAGACGCGCGCCACCGCCGCAGGCCGGGGGCAGCTAAATCGACGCGTCATGGTGTCCAGGCTAGCGCTCCTACTCGGGTGGTGTCAGCCGCAAATCGGGATCCACCGGCGGCACCCCGTCGAACGGCCCGTCGTCCTTGAGCCGCCCGACGTTGTCCAGCGCCACCTCGATCTCGGCCCGGTACGGGTCGCCGTCGGCAGGCGGCGTGCGGAACCACTCGTGCAGCGCCTCGGGAATCTGGAAGCGGTCGAGCAACTCCTCGTACGACGCGTCTCGCTCCGCGGCCTGCTCGCCGAGCGCCTGGTACTCGCGCAGCGCCATGCGCAGCCGGATCCAGCGGTAGCGGTCGGTCTCGTGCTGCTGCTGGAACCGTTCGCGTAGCAGGTCGCCGGCGCGTTGGCCGCGCAGGGCCAGGCGTTTGATCGTGGCGGGCGGCATGAAGAGGTTCGTGCCGCCCTCGTCGCCGGACTGCCGCACGTGGGCGATGCGGCCGCGGTAGCCGGGCAGCGCCGACTGCATGGTGTCGCGCCAGTCCAGGAACGTGTTCAGGATGGACACCAGGAAGCTCGGCATCGAGGCCAGAGGCGCGTAGGGCGTGCCGGAGGTCGACGCGTCCTGCTCCGGCAGCCAGACCTCTCCGTTGTCGCCTGCGGGGAACGGCTGCAGGCTCAGGCCGAACGTGGGCCAGCGGGGGAGCAGCGAGTCGAAGAAGTGGATCGGGAAGTTGCTGGTGATACCACCGTCGGAGAACCAGTGCACCTTGCCGTCACGGCACAGCGGAACGGCCGCGATCAGGCCGGGGAACGACAGGCTCATCCGCACGGCGAGCACGACCGGCAGGTTCTCGCGGCTCGGCAACGCGCGCAACGGCATGTGCTCGTGCAGCGGACACTTCGAGCCTTTGGAAGCGCCGTTCATCTGCTCGACGACCCGGCGCGGCAGCACGTAGAAAAGGCATTCCTCGCAGTAGTCCCACTCGACGCTGGACGGCAGCCGATACGGCCGCCCCTCGGACAGGTCGGTGGTCATCAGCACGAGGTTGATGTCGCCGAGATCCCCGAACGTCAGCGCGTGACCGGTACCGGCCAGCTCGTCGAGCTGATCGGCGATCCAGTCGGACAACGGCGGCACGCCCGTCGACTTCGGCACGCCGGCCAGCCGATCGAGCCACGACGGCCGGAAGTCGCCGGTGCCGGGAACGAGTCCGAAGTGGATGGACCGGGCGTTGTCCTTCAGATAGCGCTGCATCGCCAGCGCGTAGGTGATGGTCAACGCACTGGCCGCCGCGAACGTGAGCACCAGCCACACCAACAACACCACGGCAGCCGTCGCGAGGTGGCGCGAGAACGCCAGCCCCAGCACCAGCGGCACGGCGATGAAGACCCACGCAGGCCACGGCAGTGTGTTTCGCAGCCGCCACAACACCAACGGCACGCACGCCACCGCCAGCACGATCAGCAGCACCGCCAGCCACCGCGGCCACACGGACGGCGCCAGCCACGCCGACCACAGCACGGGCCCGCCCAGCCACAGCAACGTCATCAGCGCGAGCGCCGCCTTCGCCCGCAGCCCCACCGCGCCGAGCAACGCGAAGAACAGACAGGAGATGACGCTGCGCCCGGTCGTCTCACGCTTCTGCATGGTCGCCACGACGATCCGGTACAGCGCACGGGTCTTCTCCGCGGGCTGGAACAGCTGCGCGAGCCGCCACCGCTCCGCACCCGAGCCCGACGTGAACCAGTCGATCAGCTTGGTCAGCTTCTCGAAGCCGCCGGTGCCGCGACCCCGTTCGGCGGCCGCCGTGAACCCCGCGGCGATCGCTCCCGCGGACGCTCCACCGATCTGCTTGAACTCGTAGTGGCGCGCCAACGATGCGACAGCGAGCGGATAGACGACTCCGCTGGTCGTGCCGCCGCGCATCGTCAGGTCGCAGTAGCGGTCGTACTCCATGTGCCCATGGTGACGTGATCAGCGCTGTCCGTCAGGAAAGTTCACTCGGACGCCATCCAACCGATCTCCGTTCGTTGGTTCGGGCGCCGGGTCACCACTGCCACGGGGGATCGGGGACGGTGCCGCCCTGGGCGCGATAGCTCTCGGTGAACGCGTCCAGTGCCTTGGTGATCTCCCCGTACCGCACGACATCGCCGCTTTCGACGGTCCCGCAGTTCATCGCGAAGTCGACCGTGCGGCCGGAGCCGTCCGGGTACTCGAACCGCAACCGGTACTGGGGCCGCAGCGAGAGGGTGCAGCCCGCGTTCCTCGCCTCCGGGTGCTTCTCGACGATCGTGTCGTGGTCAGGCAACGCGTTCAGCACGGCGATCACCTCGTCGACGCCCTGGTCGATGACGGAGGTGTCGGTCTCCCAGCCGTCGCGCGACGGCCGGTACACGCACATCGTTGCCCGCACAGCGCCTTCCTGCGCGACCGGGCCGGTAGCTCCCTGGCCCTGTTTCGGGGGTGTCGCGGCGTACGGGGGACAGGCGACGGTCGGCCCGGCGTCCGCGGTGAAGGGCTCGACCGGCTCACCGCGCAGGAAGATCGGCAACGTCGTCGCGATGGCGACGGTCACCACCGCGGCGGCACCGGCGGCGATGGAGCGACGGCGGCGTTGCAATCGGTTGGCTCGGCTGCGCACCTCGGCCACGCGGTCGTCCGGACTGGACAGATCGGGTACCGCGCCGGACAGCAGCTCGCGGATGTCGTCGTTCATCGTTCGCCTCCTTGCCGGATCAGGTCGCGGATGTTGTCGTCCGCACGCAACGCGGCCAGCGCCCGGCTGGTGTGCGTCTTCACCGTGCCGGGCGAGCACTTCAGCACCGCCGCACTGGCCTCCACCGACTGGTCCTCGAAGAACCGCAGTACCAGCACCGCCCGCTGCTGCCTGCTGAGCCGCGCCAGCCCGGCGAGCACCACCGCGCGCCGCGTGACGTCGTCGGCGAGGTCTCCGTCACCGCACATGTCGGGGACGTCGTCGGAGGGCACCTCGAACCGCCACCGCCGCCGCCACCAGGTCAGGTAGGTGGTGTAGAGCATGCGCCTGGCGAACGCCTCGGCGTTCTCGACGCGGTCGCGCCGCAGCCACAGCTCCGCGAGAACCGTCTGAAGCAGGTCCTCCGCCTTGTGCGCGTCGCCGGTGAGCAGCCAAGCCGATCTCAGCAGCGAGCCCGACCTGGTGGCGATGAAGTCGACCAGGTCGGCTTCGGTGTCCGTGTGCATACCGCCTCCCCCGAAGTGAAGACGACCTGAGGAGGCGATCCGGTTGACGCGTGCGGGAAGTGGGTGGTCCGGCCTCAGGCGTTCACAGCCATCCGGCCTCGCTCGCCACGGTCTTGGCCACCTCGGGGACCGGGTGATCGGCCGCGACCGAGAAGTCCTCGACCGGGGCCAGGTCGAAGATCCGCTCCAGTTCCGGTACGCGTCGCAGGTGCCATCGCAGGTCCTCGTCGGCCAGGTGCCGCCGGATGAGTCGTTGGTGGATGACCGTGAGGTCCGCGAGGTCGATGACGGCGTGCGGAACCTCGGCCGTGGCAAGGAGATCTCCCATCGCCGAGGCCACCGTGGTCTTGCCCACCCCGACCGGGCCGGTGACGAGCAGCGCGCTCACTCGTCGACCGCCGCGAGCTCGGCCGGCGTGCCGGTCATGATCAGGCGGACGTGCTCGGTCACCTTCTCCACCGGCCAGTCCCACCATGCGACGCGTTCGAGCAGCTCGATTTCGGCTTCGCTGTAGCGCTTCTTCAGCAGCTTGGCCGGGTTGCCGCCGACCACGCCGTACGCCGGAACGTCCGAGATCACCACGGACCCGGAGGCGATGATCGCGCCGTCGCCGATGTGCACGCCCGGCATGATCAGGCAGTTGTAGCCGATCCAGACGTCGTTGCCCACGACCGTGTCGCCTCGGCTCGGTGCCCCCAGAGCGATGTCGAGGGTCTTCTCGCCCCACGAACCGCCGAAGATCGTGAAGGGGAACGTCGAGACACCGTCGGTCCGGTGGTTCGCGCCGGACATGATGAACCGGACGCCTTCGGCCAGTGCGCAGTAGCGGCCGATGACGAGCTTCTCCGCACCGAAGTTGTAGAGCACGTTGCGCTGCTCGAACTCCATGGCGTGGTGCGGGTCGTCGTAGTAGGTGTACTCGCCGATCTCGATCTGCGGGTTCTTCACCAACGGCTTGAGCAGCACTGTGCGGGCGATGTCCGGCAACGGGTAGAGGTTGTCAGGGCTCGGTATGGCGGCGTTGTCGCTGTTGCTGCTGTTGTCGGTCACGCGGCTCCTTGTGGGCTGCCCAGGAAGTGCCGCAGAGCCTTGACGGTGCTGCGGCGGAACGTCGCGAAGTCGTGGCCTCCGGGGGCCTCGTGGTAGGTCACGTCCGCCCCTTTCGCGTCAGTACCGTGCGGAGATGGCGGCTCGCCGCCCGTTGGTCGACGCCGGGGGCGAAGGTTTCCACGGTTCCGGTCTCCAGCGTGCCCACGTCGATCCAGAAGCGCAGCCCGGTTTCCGGTCCGGCGGCGATCTGCCTGGTCAGCCACTCCGGGATCGCGGCGGCACGCCAGGGGGTGCTATGACCCGACCGGCTCCTCGCTGAACTGCGTCCGGTACAGCTTGGTGTAGTAGCCGTCCAGCGCCAGCAGGTTCTCGTGCGTGCCGCGCTCCACGATCTGTCCGCGGTCCACGACGAGGATCTGGTCCGCCGCCCGGATCGTGGAGAGCCGGTGGGCGATCACGAGCGACGTGCGGCCGGCGAGCGCTTCGACGAGCGCCTCCTGCACCGCCGCCTCCGAACGCGAGTCCAGGTGCGCGGTCGCCTCGTCGAGGATCACCACGCGCGGCTTGGCCAGCAGGAGCCGCGCGATGGTCAGCCGCTGTCGTTCACCGCCGGACAGCCGGTAGCCGCGCTCGCCGACGACGGTGTCGAGCTGGTCCGGCAACGACGACACCAGGTCCGCCAGCCGGGCCCGCGTCAACGCGTCCCAGATCTCCTCGTCGGTCGCGGACGGCGCCGCCAGCCGCAGGTTCGCGCCGATCGACTCGTGGAACAGATGCCCGTCCTGCGTCACCATGCCCACGGTCCCGCGGATCGTGTCGAAGGAAAGGTCGCGAACGTCCACACCGGACAGTCTCACGGTGCCGGAGTCGGCGTCGTACAGGCGTGGCACCAAAGAGGCGATCGTCGACTTGCCCGCGCCCGAGGCGCCGACCAGTGCGATCAGCGAACCCGGTTCCGCCATGAAGGAGATCCCGCCGAGGATCTCCTCGCCGCCACGCGTGTCGAGCGACGCGACCTCTTCCAGCGACGCCAGGGAAACCTTGTCCGCGGACGGATAGGCGAACTTCACGTCGGAGAACTCCACCGACACGGCGCCTGAGGGAACCTCGACCGGGGAATCCTTCTCCTTGATCAACGGCGGCAGGTCGAGCACCTCGAAGACCCGCTCGAACGACACGAGCGCGGTCATGACGTCCACCCGCGCCCCGGCCAACGCCGTCAACGGCGCGTAGAGCCGGGTCAGCAGCAGCGCCAGCGTCACGATCGTGCCCGGTGCCATCTGCCCGGCGAACACGAAGTACCCGCCGAGCCCGTAGACCAGCGCCAACGCCAGCGAAGACACCAGCGTCAACGCCACGAGGAACAGCCACTGCGCCACCGCGGTCCGCACGCCGATGTCGCGCACCCGCCGTGCCTTCGAGCCGAACTCGGCACTCTCCAGCGCGGGCCGCCCGAAGAGCTTGATCAACGTCGCGCCCGGCGCGGAGAACCGCTCGGTCATCGTGGTCGTCATGGCGGAGTCCAGGTTCGCCGCCTCGCGATGCATCGACGCGAGCCGCTTGCCCATCCGCCTCGCCGGGATCAGGAAGATCGGCAGCAGCACCATCGCGAGCACGGTGACCTGCCACGACAGCGTCAGCATCACGATCAGGGTCAGCACCAGCGCGATGATGTTCGTGACGACGCCGGAGATCGTCTCGGAGAACGCCCGTTGCGCCGCGATCACGTCGTTGTTCAGCCGCGACACCAGCGCGCCGGTCCGGGTGCGGGTGAAGAACGCGATCGGCATCCGTTGCACGTGGTCGAAGACGGACTGCCGCAGCCGCAGGATCAGGTCCTCGCCGACGCGGGAGGACTGCCACCGCTCCGCGATCGAGAACCCGGCCTCCAGCACCGCGACACCCGCGATGGCCAGCGCGAGCCACACCACGAGCCCGAAGTCGCGGCCACCGATGATCGTGTCGACCACCCGGCCGGCGAGCACCGGACTGGCCACCGCCAGCACCGCCGCCACGGAACTGGTGGCGAGCAGGGCGTACACGGCTTTTCGCTGCGGGTGGGCGAACCGGGCGACACGCTTCAACGTCGCCCGGCTGACGCGCCGGCTTTTCTCGTCCTGCATCGCGCTTTCGAGCGCGTACCAGGCGTTGAAGTCGATGTTCATGACGACCAGTCTCGAACCTCGACCTGCGTAGAGGTCAAGGTGTTTTCAGGAAGGCGTCGACCTCCGCCAGCGCTGCCACCCGAACCGGCTCGGCCGACAGGAACAGGTCGTGCATGCCCGCCTTGATCTCCACGACCTTCACCGAGGAGCCGATCTTCGGGCCGTACCTGCGCATTCCGGCGACGTCGAGCACCGCGTCCGCCTTGGACACGTCCTCGCTCCACTCGCGGGCGTTCAACATGCTCTTGTCCGAGTGCAGCACCAGAACGGGCACCCTTACGCCGAGCCCGCCCTGCAGTTTCTCCTGCGCGATCAGGATCGCCCGGATCCAGCCGGCCAGCACCGGGAACCCGTCCAGCGGCTTCCATTTCAGGTCGAAGTCCCACTCGCCGTTGCGCGAGCTGTGGATCGACGAACCGTAGGCGTCGCCGAGCCCGCCACGGATCTTCGACATCGGCGCGACCTTGCCGAGGAACCGCACCAGCTGCCGCACCGGCCGTGGCTCGACCACGTCCAGCCACGGGCTGTTGAGCACCAGCGCGTCGATCAGATCCGAGTCGCGCCGCTCGTGCGCCCACAACGACGTGATGAGCCCGCCGGTCGAGTGCCCCATCAGCACCACCCGCGAATGTTCTTCGCGAATCTTCGCGATCGAGGCGTCGATCTCCTCGAAGTACACGGCCATGTCGTTCGTGTAGTTCGGAGTCTCGCCGTCCCGCAGCGACCGTCCGTAGCCGCGCAGATCCACCGCGTAGAAGTCGTAGCCCTGCGCGGTGAAGTGCTCGGCGACGTGCTCCTGGAAGAAGTAGTCCGCGAACCCGTGCACGTAGAGGATCGCGCCACGGTCGTTCGCCGTGGCACGTCGGCGGAGCAGGGTCGCGCTGGCCCCGCCGCGCAACGGCAGAACGGAGGTGTCGTCGTCGCTCACGGCGTCAGTTTGCCCCTCCGAACGAGAGATTCCGTGCAGGCTTGTCCGGATCGTGTCTAACCTGGGGACATGACGGGGGACATCGAACAGTCATCAAGGGTGCGTTTCCCAGGCATCAGCCCGCGCGCCTACGAACATCCGGCCGACCGTGGTGCCCTCGCGGTACTGCGGGCCGTGCCTGCCGTTGCGCCGATCATCAAGGCGGTCGCGGCTGCGTTCTCCGAGCGCGGGGAACGTCTGGTCCAGGTCGCGTCCTCGGTGAAGGTCGGCCCCAAGCAGTACCCGGACATCGACCGGCTCCGCAACGAGGTGGCTGCGACGTTCGACCTCGAAGAGGCGCCCGAGTTCCATGTGCGGCACTCGCCCGAGGTCAACGCGTACACCCGTGGCATCGACAAGCCCTTCATCGTGCTGAACTCCGCGCTGGTCGAGCGGTTCGACCGCGAGGAGCTGCGGTTCGTCATCGGCCACGAGACGGGCCACGCGATGTCGGGCCACGGCCTCTACAACACGATCCTCGAACGCCTGCTGAACCTGCAGTACGCGCTGGGCTGGATGCCCGCGGGCGCGTTCGCCATGCGTGCGGTGATCGCGGCGCTGTACGAGTGGCAGCGCAAGACCGAGCTGTCCTGCGACCGCGCCGGCCTGCTCGCCGGTCAGGACCCGCAGGCCGCGCTCCGCGTGCACCTCGCGTTCGCCGGTGACATCGGTGGCCAGGTCGACATCGCGTCGTTCCTGGAGCAGGCGAAGGAGTACGAGGGCGAGGACATCCGCGACAGCATCCTCAAGCTCCTGGACAACGAGCGCCGTTCGCACCCGTTGGCCGTGGTCAGGGCCGCCGAGCTGCAGCGCTGGGCCGCGAGCGAGGAGTACCGCGAGATCCTCACCGGCACCTACCCGCGCCGCGAGGACGACCATCCGACGAGCAACCTCGGCGACGACATCAAGGGCGCCGCGCGTTCCTACAAGGACTCGATGAACAACTCCGCCGACCCGTTGATCAAGACGATCAACGACATCGGCGAGGCGGTCATGGGCGCGGCGGGCAAGATTTGGAGCAAAGTTGCTCCAAATGGTCCAGCCGAGTAGCTACCATATGGAGTCATGAGACGACTGCTGGTTGCGCTCCTGGCTCTGTTCCTGACAGCGGGCACCGCCGTCGCCGGCGAGCAGGTCGTCGGCGGCGAGCGGGCGTCGATCGAGACCAACCCGTGGGCCGTCTATCTCACCGACGGCAACGGCTACCAGTTCTGCGGTGGCACCATCGTCGCGCCGATGAAGGTGCTCACCGCGGCGCACTGCGCGCTGGGCCGCTCGCCGTCCCAGGTGCGCGTCGTCGCGGGCCGCGAGGACAAGCAGGACAAGGGCGCGGGCATCGTGGCGACCCCGGCCGACATCTGGATCCACAAGCAGTACATCGCCGCCGACGAGGGCGAAGACCTCGCGGTGCTGACGATGAAGCAGCCGCTGCCGTTCACCCCGCTGCCTATCGCAGAGGCGACCGACCGGGAGCTCTACCTGCCGGGGACGAAGCTGCGCGCGCTCGGCTGGGGCCGGACCAGTGAGAACGGCAAGACCTCTCGCTACCTCATGCAGGCCGAGCTGCCGGTGCTGCCGGACGCCGACTGCGTGGACTCGTACCCGCAGTTCGTGAAGGCGGACATGTTCTGCGCGGGCTACCCGGAGGGGAAGATCGACACCTGCCAGGGCGACTCGGGCGGCCCGATCGTCGTCGGCGGCAGGGTCGTCGGCGTCACGTCGTGGGGCGAGGGTTGCGCGCGCCGGGGCAAGCCCGGCGTCTACGTGCGCGTCGCCCGCTACGCGAAGGACCTTCACCCGGTCGTGCAGGCTTTGCCGCCTGCGGTTGTCGACCCGTAGCCCGCTCAAGTTCAGTGAATGCATGCGTCTGCTGGCAGTGGTTCTGGCCCTGATCGTGATCACGGTGACCCCGGCTCACGGTGAGCCCAGAGTCGTCGGCGGCGTCGAGGTGACGAACCCGGACGAAGCGCCGTGGATGGTGGCGCTCACGACGTCGTCGGGCTACCAGTTCTGCGGAGGCGCGCTCATCGGACCCGATCTCGTCGCCACGGCCGCGCACTGCGTCTACAGGCGCCGGCCCGGCACGATCCACGTCGTCGGCGGCCGGCTCGACCTGCGCACCGACGGCGGCAGCACGTCCGCCGTGTCGCAGTACCAGATCGCGGAGGGCTACTCGACTCCCTCGCGCGGCCGTGACATCGCGGTGCTGACGCTCGCTCAGCCCATGCCGTACCGGACGTTGCCGTACGCCACCACGAACGACGTGTACGCGGCAGGCGGTGTCGGTGTGGTGCTCGGCTGGGGACGGCAGTCCGAGAGCGACAAGAACAAGAGTTCGTTGCTGCACAAGGCATCCATTCCGGTCATGGCGGATTGGCAGTGTGCGGCGGCGTACGCGCGGTTCGACGCGAAGGCCATGTTCTGCGCCGGTCTCCCGGAAGGCGGTGTCGACGCGTGCATCGACGACTCCGGCGGCCCGTTCGTGGTCGACGGCAGGCTCGTCGGCATCGTCTCGTGGGGCATCGGTTGCGCGCGTCCCAACACTCCTGGCGTCTACACGCGCGTCGCCGCCTACTTGAGCTGAGCCCGCACCTGTTCCGCGCGGTAGTGCAGCCCGGCGTCTTCCGCGCGTTCGATCGCCGTGTGGAACAACGAGATCGCGCCTTCCGGATCACCGTTTTCGCGTAGCGCCACCGCTTTGCCCGCCAGCGCGCGCACCTCGATGATCCGAAGCCTGACCTCGGTGGCCTGCTCCAGCCCTTCGCGGTACGCCTCTTCGGCCGCGGCGTGCTTCTGCCGCGCCGTCAGCACCGTGCCCAGGCTGCAGAGCCCGTTCGCGGTGTCGGTAGCCGGACGGCTCGGTGATCACCTGCTCGGCGCCGCGGAGCCTGCGGGCCAACGTGCGCAGGGCGCTGATCGGGTGCACCGGCGGGTTGTCCGGCCAGACGGCCGCGATGAGCCGGTCGAACGGCACGGGCTCGCCGGGATGTGCGGCCAGTGCGTCACGCAGTGCGTCCAGTCTCTCCGCCACAAAATCGATCGTAGAGAGCGTCCCTGCCGTGCGAGGGTGCGGTGGTGATGACTTTGCGGCGTGCCCGGCCGGACGAGGCGGACGTGCTGACCGGGCTGGCGTTGGCCGCCAAGGCGCATTGGGGCTACGACGCGGCGTTCATGGAGGTGGTGAAGGTCGAGCTGACCTTCGAGCCCGACGTCGTGGCGCGGCGGCATTTCGTGGTGGCCGAGCGGGACGGTTCGGTGGTCGGCTTCTACAGCCTCGACGGCGCTCCGCCGATCGGCGTGCTCGACGACATGTGGGTCACGCCGAGCGCGATCGGCACCGGTCTCGGCCGCGTGCTGTGGGATCACGCGATGGCCGCCGCGGCCGAGGCGGGCTACGAGCACCTCGACATCGACGCCGAACCGTTCGCCGAGGGCTTCTACCTGAACATGGGCGCCGAGCGCATCGGCGAGTCGCCGTCCGGCTCGATCCCCGGCCGGATGCTGCCGCTGCTACGCGTCAAACCCTCCTGACTGGTTTGAGCGAAAAGCACGTTCGTACGAACAGGCCGTACGAACGTGCTTTTCGCTCCAAACGCAACGGTGGGGTCAGAGAACCAGGCCCACGGACATGGTGAGGAAGACGGCGGCGCACACCGCGTCCAAAGCTGTCGTCACACCGGGGCGGCGCAACCGGCCGGCGACTCGGCTGGCCGCGAGCACGATCATCAGCTCCCAGACCGCGGCGAGGCCGAGGAACACGACGGCCAGCATCGCGAGCTGAGGCGCCGGTTCACCCGATCCGATGAACTGTGGCAGGAACGCGAGCGAGAACAGGATCATCTTCGGGTTCGTGATGTTGGTCAGGAAGCCCTGCCGGAACGGCCGGTCGCTCATGACCTCCTCGGGCTCGCCACCGGAGCGGCGGATGAGCCCGCGTGCGATGGAAACCGCCAGGTAGAGCAGGTAGCCGGCGCCGACCCAGCGCAGTGCGGTGAGCACCATCGGGTACTGCGCGAGCACCACCCCGAGGCCCGAGATCACCAGTGCGACCTGGACCGCCGCGGCCGTGTGGATACCGGCCAGCGCGAGCAGTCCGGAACGCACTCCCGACCGCAGTGACGTGCGCAGGAGCAGGAACGCGTCGACACCGGGGGTCACGATGACGACCGCGCACGCGATGAGGAAGGCCGGAACCTGGCCGAAGTCGAACAACACCGTACATACCCCCGTTAGCTACATCACTGACCGTAGAATCTTCGGTCTGATGGGACATTAACACGAGAATCTCCGGTTTTGACGTGGTCCTAGCGCGAGCGCTACGGTCGGTGACCGATCGTCCACCTGGCGCAACGAGGAGTGGCCCGTGAGGGGTAAGCGATTTGCCGTGATCGCGGCGGTGATCGCGCTGGTCAGTGGTGCCACGACGGCCGATGCGATCGTTGGGGGGACACCCGCGCGAGTGGCCGACACCCCGTGGGTTGTGGCGATCACCACCCCGGACGGGCAGCTGATCTGCGGTGGCGCGCTCGTCGCTCCGGACAAGGTCATGACGGCCGCGCACTGCGCGACGTTGAAGGGTGTGCTGGGTAAGAACCAGCGCCCGGCCGAGCAGATGCGCGTGATCGCGGGACGCACGGACCTGCGGACGAAGGACGGCATCGAGGCCGTCGTCTCCGACGTCTGGCGCCACCCCGACTACCGCGAGGTCACCCAGGGCGACGACGTGGCGGTGCTGACGCTCGCCCGCGCGCTGCCGTACCGGACGATCGACCTCGGCGAGGTCGGCGGCGAGGGCGTGGTGCTCGGCTGGGGCCGCACGTCGGAGTACGACAAGCCCGCCATGACGCTGCGCAAGGTGACGGTGCCGATCCTGTCGGACACCGAGTGCCTCGTGAAGGAACCGGATTTCCGGCCCGGCGCGATGCTGTGCGCCGGCCGTGAGGGCCGCGACGCGTGCACCGGTGACTCAGGTGGCCCGTTGGTCGTGCGGGGCAGGCTCGCCGGTGTCGTCTCGTTCGGCCGGGGATGCGCGCGGGCGAACGAGCCGGGCGTCTACACCCGTCTGGCTCACTACCGGTCCGTAGTCGGCTTCTGATATCCAAGGTGCGGTGCGAACCTCACCGTTTCCCGCCACGCTGCGCAGGCAGTGGGGGCTCGACCTGAGCCCGGCCCAGCTCTACGCGATTCTGCGGCTGCGCCAGGACGTCTTCGTCGTCGAGCAGAACTGCGTCTACGCCGATGTGGACGGCCGCGACCTCGAACAGGGCACGCGGCACTTCTGGCTGGAAACTGACGGATCACACGATCCGCTCGCGTATCTGCGCCTCACCGAAGAGCCCGACGAGACGTTCCGCATCGGACGTGTCGCCACCGCGCGCATGGCCCGTGGTCGTGGCTTCAGCCGCCGCCTCATGCACGCGGCACTGGTCGACGTCGGCACTACACCGTGTGTGTTGGACGCGCAGACCTACGTCGTGGACTTCTACGCGTCGTTCGGCTTCGTGCCCGAGGGCGACGAGTTCATCGAGGACGGGATTCCACACCTGCGGATGCGGCGCATTCACTGATCACGCGCACCGCGCGCTCGATGTCGGCCTCGGTCAGATCGGCGCGCGCGGTGAGCCGCAGCCTGCTGATCTGGTCCGGCACCGACGGCGGCCGGAAACAGCCCACGATCACGCCGTTCGTCCGGCACGCCTCGGCCCACCGGAACGCCTGCTCCGGTGACGGCGCCCGCACGCTCACCACGGCGGCGGTCGGCGTGCTGACCTGGAAACCGGCTGCCTTCAACCGGAAGCTCAGGTCGTGCGCGACGGTCAGTGCCCGTTCGGGACGGTCCGGCTCCTCGCGCAGGATCTTGATCGCGGTGAGCGCGGCGGCGGCACTGCTGGGCGCGAGGCCGGTGTCGAAGATGAACGTCCGCGCGGTGTCGATCAGGTGCTTGATCACCCGGCTCGGGCCGAGCACCGCACCGCCCATCGCGCCGAGCGACTTGCTGAGCGTCAGCGTGGTGATCACGTCCGGCGCCCGGATGATGCCCGCCTCGGCGACCGCGCCCCGGCCGCCCGGCCCGACGACACCGAGGCCGTGCGCGTCGTCGACGATGAGTGCGGCGCCATTGGCCCGGCAGGCCTCGTGCAGCTCGTTGAGCGGTGCGATGTCACCGTCGACCGAGAACACCGAGTCGGTGACGACGACCGCCCGCCTCTTGCCGCGGGTCTCCAGCGCGTGCCGGACCTTGCTCACGTCGCAGTGGTCCGCGACTACGACGTCGGCCTTGGACAGGCGCGTGCCGTCGATCAGAGAGGCGTGGATGTGCTGGTCCGCGACGATCGCAGTGCCGGGGCCGGTCAGCGCCGTGACCGCGCCGAGGTTCGCCGCGTAGCCGCTGGAGAAGACCAGCGCGGACTGGCTGCCGCAGAAGTTCGCGAGCTCGAACTCCAGCTCCGCGTGCAGCTCGGTCGAGCCCGTGACCAGGCGTGATCCCGTCGAACCCGCGCCCCACTTCAGGGTGGCCGCCGCGGCCGCACCGGCGACGCGCTTGTCCCTGGCGAGGCCCAGGTAGTCGTTGCTCGCGAGGTCGAGGTCCGTCGAGTCGGACTGGCGCGGACGCAGCCGCCGGGTCAGACCCGCCTTGGCGCGCGCTTCAGAACGGACGTCGATCCAGTCGAGCGTCGACTCACCACCACTGGAAATCGCCTCAGTTGTGCCCATGGTCACCGCCTGAGTCTCCCATCCGGCAGCTAGCGTGCCGCTCGTGGACCTGTTCACCTTCACCCGCGCCGAACTCACCTCGCCGGTGCAGTTCTGCGATGGCCGCTGGGTGATCTCGGCCTATGACGATGTCCGCGCGGTGCTGGCGGATCCTGCCACCTACCTGCCGGACAACGCATTGACGGCCGTCACACCGGTGGCTCCCGCGGCGTTGCGCGTCCTGGTCAGGGCACGCTTCTCGCTACCGCCGACGCTCGCGAACAACGGGTCCGCGTCGCACGCTGACCTGCGGCGCCTGGTGGCGTCGTTCTTCACACCGGCGCGGGTGGCCGCTGCGGAGCCTCGCATCCGTTCGTTGGTTCTGGAACGTCTTGGTGGCTCAGATCTCAGCCAAATTGATCTTGTCGGCGATCTGGCATGGGACCTGCCGTGCATCGTGCTGATGGATCTTCTGGGGATTCCGAACGTCGACATCCCGTTGCTGAAGCGGTGGAGTACGGCGTCGCTGGAGTTCTTCTGGGGCAACATCTCCCGCGAACGGCAGATGGAGCTCGTCGACGATGTCGGCGACTTCCACCAGTGGTTGATCAAGCGGTATCACGCTCGGGACGGTGAGTTCTTCTGTGCTCTCGCCGATGCCGGTGTGTCCGCTGAGGACTCCGCGGGGCTGTGCTACTTCCTGCTGATCGCGGGCCAGGAGACGACGACGCAGCTGCTGTCCACGGCGTTGCGTCAGGCGCTGCAGGATCGCGATTTGTGGGCGCGGCTGCCTTCGCCCGGTGTGGCCGAGTCGTTCGTGGAGGACGTGCTGCGGACCGACACGCCCGTGGTGACGTGGCGGCGTGTCACGGCCCGCGAGGTGGTGCTGTCCGGCGTGACCGTGCCTGCGGGTGCTGAGCTCGTGTTGTTGTTGAGCGGTAAGGAAACCGACCCTCGGCACCTGGCGTTCGGCTACGGCCGCCACTTCTGCCTGGGTGCGGGTCTGGCACGGCTGGAAGCCGCCGTGGTGCTGCGGACCGTGGCTTCGCGTGAACCGTCGTTGCGATTGGCGGGCGACGAGCCCGTCTGGCTCCAGCTGCTGTCGTTCCGTGCGCCAAAGTCGGTGGCCGTCGTCCGCTGACCTGAGGTTTGATGCCTGGGTGATGAACCGCCAGCTCTCGGGATATCGGAAGAAATCGCTGCTCGACAGCCTCGGCCCGGTGCCGGACGTCGACCCCGACCGCTACGGCGACGGTGGCCCGGTGGGCGCGCTGGAGACGCGGGTGGCGCAGCTTCTCGGCACCGAGGCGGCGCTGTTCGTGCCGACCGGGACGATGGCGCAGCAGATCGCGCTGCGGTGCTGGGCGGACCGCACGCACAACCCGATCGTGGCGATGCACCCGCAGGCGCACCCTCTCAACCACGAGGACGACGCACTGACCGTGCTGTCCGGACTGCGGCCGATCAAGGTCGCCAACGACGAGGTCGCGGACTGCCCCGAACCGTTCGGCACGCTGCTCGTCGAGGTGCCGGACCGCGAGGCCGGGTTCATCCTGCCGACCTGGGACGAGCTGACCTCCGTGGTCGACGCCGCTCGGGAACGTGACGCCGTCGTGCACCTCGACGGCGCGCGGCTGTGGGAGAGCACGCACGGCCTCGGCAAGCCGTTGGCGGAGATCGCCGGGCTGTTCGACTCGGTCTACGTGTCGTTCTACAAGTCCCTGGAAGGCATCTCCGGGGCGGCGCTGGCCGGTTCGCAGGACTTCGTCGACCAGGCACGGGTGTGGCGGCACCGGTACGGCGGCATGCTGTTCCAGCAGTGGCCGGCCGCGTTGTCCGCGTTGCACGGCCTCGACACCGTCCTGCCCCGGCTCGGCGCCTACGTGGAGCACGCGAAGGTCGTGGCGCGCGCGATGGACCAGCCGGAACCGCACACGCAACAGTTCGCGCTGCACCTGCCCGGTTCGCCGAAGCGGCTGTCCGAGCTGAGCGGCAAGTTCCTCGGCAACTTCTGGCGGGACGGCCAGGTCGCCAAGACCGAGATCTCCATCGCGGATCCCGCGATGGAGTGGACCGAGGACGAGGTTCGGGAGGCGTGGCAGCACTTCACGGGCCTGCTGTGACCCGTCAGCTGTGGTGGTGGGGACTGGTCGCCCTCGCCAGCCGGATGCCGGTCGCGATGGCGCCGCTGGCACTGGTGTTCCTCGGCCGGTCCACATCTGGCGGCTACGCGCTCGGCGCCACCGCCGCCGCGGTGTACGTGGTGGGCGAGATGGTGGGCGCTTCGGTTTTGGGCGCGAGACTCGGCCGCGGCTCGCGCCAACTACCGGTGGGGATGGCTGTCGGTGCGCTCGCGTTCTGCGCGCTGCCGTTCACCGACGGCCCGGTGCTGCTCGCGGTCACGTTCCTGGCGGGTGCGGCACCGGCCGCGGCCCCCGGTGGCATCCGCGCGATGCTGACCTCGCTCGTCCCCGAATCGAAGGTCGCGCGGGCGTTCAGCGTCGACACCGTGTTCTCGCAGATCGTGTGGGCCGCGGCGCCCGCGTTGGCGGTCCTGCTCGCGCTCCAGGTCCACCCCGGCGCACCACTGCTGCTCGCGGCGGCGTTGTTCCTGACAGCGGCGGTTGTCGTGGGTTGGCTCCCGGCTCCGGAGCCCGTCACCGCGCCGATCAGCCGTTCGCTCTGGCGTGCCTGGCCGATCTTCCTCACCAGCTCGGCGTCGAATGCCCTGTTCGCCGCGACCGAGCTGATGCTGCCCGCCCTACTCGAACAACGCCGTATCGCCATCGGCTGGTCCGGCCCGCTGCTCGCCTGGTTCGCGCTGGCCTGTGCGGGTGGCGCGCTGGTGTACGGCCTGCGCACCTGGCCGGGTTCGCTGCGGACGCAATGCCTGGTCACGCTCGTCGGCATGGCGTTGAGCATCAGCCTGGTCGTGCTCCTGCCCGGTGTCCCTGGCATCGCTTTCGGGCTGCTGGTCGCCGGGGTGTTCCAGTCCGCGGCGATGGTGTCGCGCAGCCTCACCCTGCGCGAACGGCTGCCCGCGCATGCGCACGCGCCCGCCTACTCGCTCATGTACGCGGCTGCTGCTGTCGGGTACAGCTCGTCCGCGGGCATCTCGGCTGTGGCGTTGGAGATGGCGAGCGCGTCGGTGGCGATCGTCATCGGGGTCGTGGTCACGCTGGTGATCACTGTGGTGAGTGCGCTGGGGGACCGGTCTGCGGTGAATGTGGATCGATGATCGCCTGACGCAGGCGGGGCCCCTTTCGTGCGCTCCTGGTGTACGAAAGCTCCCCGCGTGCGCACCCAGGACGGCTGTGTGAGGCGAGTTGGGTGTACCTAGCGGCGGACGCAAGCGTTTGCTGATCACGCCAGCTACCGCCGACTCGTGTCGGCCCGCGCCCTGCGGAGGGCGACGTCGCTCACCTGGCTGTTGGTCCCGCCCGTGCGAAATGCGACGATGCCGGGGCTGTGAGGGGAGTGCGAGGAAGCCGGTGCGAATCCGGCGCCGTCCCGCGACTGTGACCGGTCTAGGAGAGGCCGGGAGTCAGGAACTCGCCCCTCTCGTGATCACCGACCACGGGCGTGGACACCCGAGGAAGGACTTCGCCGAGCATGTTCCCCTTTTCGGCTGTCGTCGGACATGACGACCTCCGGCTTGCCCTGCTGCTGAATGCCGTCCATCCCGGCATCGGCGGCGTTCTCGTCCGCGGTGAGAAGGGGACCGCGAAGTCGACCATCGTGCGTGCCCTTGCCGCGTTGCTGCCGGAGCTGGACGTGTCGGCGCCGTGCCGGTTCGGGTGTGTTCCTGGCACCACGGACTGCCCCGACGCGCCGCACGACGGCACAGAACGAAGGCCAGCGAAGCTGGTCGAGTTGCCGGTCGGCGCGACCGAGGACCGGCTGGTCGGGTCGCTGGACCTGGAGAAGGCGCTGACCGAGGGCATCAGGGCGTTCCAGCCCGGTCTGCTCGCCGCGGCGCACCGGGGTGTGTTGTACGTCGACGAGGTCAACCTGCTGCACGACCACCTGGTCGACCTGCTGCTGGACGCGGCGGCGATGGGGCGGGCGCACGTTGAACGTGAAGGCGTGTCGGTGTCGCATCCGTCGCAGTTCCTGCTGGTCGGGACCATGAACCCGGAGGAGGGTGAGCTGCGGCCGCAGCTGCTCGACCGGTTCGGGTTGACGGTCACGGTGAAGGCGGCGCGGGATGTGGCCGTCCGGACCGAGGTGATCAGGCGCAGGCTCGCCTACGAGGCTGACCCGGTGACCTTCGCGGCGCGGTGGGCGGATGAGGACGCGCGGCTCAAGCAGCAGATCACGAACGCCCGTGCGGCGCTCAGGGACGTGTCCCTTCCGGACAGTGAGTTGCGCAGGATCGCGGCTGTGTGTGCGGCGTTCGAGGTTGACGGCATGCGTGCGGACCTCGTGGTCGCCCGTGCCGCCACGGCGCACGCGGCCTGGCGAGGGGCTCAGACCGTCGAGGAGTCGGACATCGAGGTGGCGGTGCGGCTCGCGTTGCCGCATCGGCGCCGGCGTGACCCGTTCGACGAGCCTGGCATCGAGGAGCAGCAGCTCGAGGACGCGATGCGGCAGGCCGCCGAGCATGCGGAGGACGACCAAGGTCCCGACGATGACGGCCCCGGTGGTGGCGAGCTGCCCGAACCGCAGGAAGGTCCGGCGGGCAACGGGAACGCGCCGAACGACCGGCCTGCGCCCGAACCCGCGCCCGCGTTCAAGGCGCGGCTGCTGGAGGTGCCAGGGGTCGGGGAAGGCGCACCGGGCAAGCGGTCCAGGGCGCGGGCGAGGACCGGCCGGATCGTCAGGTCGTCCAAAGTGGATGGAAGTGGGCTGCACCTCGTCGACACGCTGACCAACGCGGCGCCGCACCAGGCCGCACGTGGCAGGACAGGTGCTGGTCTCGTGCTTCAGGCGGGGGACCTGCGCAAGGCGGTTCGTGAGGGCAAGGAGTCGAACCTCATCCTGTTCGTCGTCGACGCCTCGGGCTCGATGGCGGCACGGCAGCGGATGTCGGCGGTGAGCGGCGCGGTGGTGTCCCTGCTCAGGGACGCCTACCAGCGGCGGGACAAGGTGGGCGTGGTGACGTTCCGCGGGCAGACCGCCGAGGTTGCTTTGCCGCCAACGACTTCCGTGGACGCGGCCGCGAGCAGGCTGAAGAAGATGCGCACGGGCGGGCGGACTCCGCTGGCGGACGGGCTGCTGAAGGCCCATCGGGTGCTGGAGATCGAACGGATGCGCGACCCGCAGAAGCGCCCGCTCGTGGTGCTGCTGACGGACGGGCGGGCGACGTCGAGCGGTCTTGGTGGCGACCCGATGAAGGACGCGCTCAAGGCGGCGACGCTGCTGGAGAACACGGCTGTCGTGGTCGTGGACTGCGAACAGGGCCATATCCGGCTCGGGCTCGCCGGCAAGATCGCCGACGCGCTGGCGGGTGCCTGCGTGCGGCTCGACCAGCTCAACGCCGACCATCTCGCCGGCGTCGTCCGCGCGGCCTGAAGGAGAAACTCAAGTGCCACAGGGACAGCCCACCGAGGTGCCCAAGGACGGCCTGACGACGCGGCAGCGTCGCAACCGGCCGTTGTTGATGTTGCACACCGGTGAGATGAAGGGGAAGTCGACGTCGGCGTTCGGCATGGCGTTGCGCGGCTGGAACCAGGGCTGGGACATCGGCGTGTTCCAGTTCGTGAAGTCAGCCAAGTGGAAGGTCGGCGAGGAGATGCGCCTTCAAGGCGCTCGGCCGGCTGCACGACGAGACCGGAGAGGGTGGCGCGGTCGAGTGGCACAAGATGGGCGAGGGCTGGTCCTGGTCCCGTAAGCAGGGCACCGAGGAAGACCACGCGGCCGCCGCGCTCGAGGGCTGGCACGAGATTCAGCGCCGCCTTGCCCAGGAAACCCACGGCTTCTACGTGCTCGACGAGTTCACCTACCCGCTGCACTGGGGCTGGATCGACGTCGACGAGGTGGTCGACACGCTGGTCAACCGGCCGGGGCACCAGCACGTCGTGATCACCGGGCGGTACGCGCCGCAGAAGTTGATCGACGCGGCAGACCTCGTGGTGGAGATGACCAAGGTCAAGCACCCGATGGACGCCGGGCAGAAGGGCCAGCGGGGGATCGAGTGGTGAGTCGGCTGGTCGTCGCGGCCCCCGCCTCGGGCAGCGGCAAGACCACGGTGGCGACGGGGCTCATGGCCGCGTTGCGCCGGGCCGGGTCGCGGGTCGCGCCGTTCAAGGTCGGCCCCGACTACATCGACCCCGGCTATCACGCGCTCGCCACCGGGCGTCCCGGCCGCAACCTCGACCCGGTGCTGGTCGGCGAACACCGGATCCCCGGCCTGTTCGCGCACGGCTCGAAGGGCTGCGACATCGCGGTCGTCGAGGGCGTGATGGGGCTGTTCGACGGCAAGATCGACACGGCGGGCGTCGGCTCGACCGCGCACGTCGCCAAGCTGATCAACGCGCCCGTGCTGTTCGTCGTGGACGCGCGTGGGCAGAGTCGATCACTCGCGGCGCTGCTGCACGGGTTCCGCGGCTACGACCCGACGGTGCGGCTCGGCGGCGTGATCCTCAACCAGGTCGGATCGGAACGGCACGAGCAGGTGCTCAGATCAGCCTGCGACGAGGTCGGGCTGCGACGTGCTCGGCGTGTTGCCGCGCGATCCGCAGTTTTCCTTGCCCTCGCGGCATTTGGGGCTCGTCACGGCGGCCGAGCACGGCCCGGAGGCGGTGTCGGCGGTCGACGCGATCGCGGCGGCCGTGGCGAAGCACGTTGATCTTGACGCGGTGCGGGCACTGGCTTCCTCGGCGCCCGTCGATGGCCGTGGCCGCAGTGGGAACCCGAGGTCGAACGGGTCGCGGGCGAGCCGGTGGTCGCGGTCGCGGGCGGAGCGGCTTTCACGTTCGGCTATGCCGAGCACGTCGAGATGCTCGAAGCGGCGGGCGCGGCGGTGGCGGTCCTCGATCCACTGCGGGACGACGATCTTCCGGAGGGAACCGCCGGGCTCGTGCTGCCGGGCGGTTTTCCGGAGCAGCACGCCGAAGCGCTGTCGGCCAACGCGCCACTCAGGCGAGGCGGTCGCGCGGTTCGCTCGATCGGGTGCGCCGGTCCACGCCGAGTGTGGCGGGCTGCTGTATCTCGCAAGATCATTGGACGGGCACCCGATGTGCGGCGTGCTCGACGCCGACGGGTTCATGACGCCGAAGCTGACCCTTGGTTATCGGGATGCTGTCGCTTCCGCGGCCGTCCCGCTGCACCCGGCGGGCAGCCGCGTGACCGGCCACGAGTTCCACCGGACCCAGCTGTCCACACCGCACTCGGCCCCGCCCGCGTGGCATTGGCGTGGCGTCGATTCACGGCCTGTGGCCGAAGGATTCGTCGTAGGTGGCGTGCACGCGTCGTACCTCCACACGCACCCGGCCGGTGATCCGGAAGCCGTGGCCCGGTTCGTCCGGGCCTGCCACCCGTTCGTGGCCGGAGCGGCAGACGGTACGGTCTTCGCCTAAGCCTCTCGCCGAAACCCCCTGTGGAGCTGTCGTGACGACGACCGGTCGGGTCTCCTTCGTCGGCGCCGGTCCCGGTGCCGCCGACCTCATCACCCTCCGAGGCGCGCGCCGCATCGCGGATGCCGACGTCGTCATCTGGGCGCCCAGCGCCGTGGACGCCGAGTGCGTCCGCGAGCACGCACGCCCCGACGGCCGAACTGGTCGACTTCTCGCGCGTCACCGCCGAGGAGATCACGGACCTGTACCGCCGTGCCGCCGCTTCGCGTCAAGGTCGTGCGGCTGCACGCGGGCGACGCCGCGACCGGGGTGGCGTGCAGGAGCAGTACGACCTGTGCCAGCGCCTCGGCCTCGAGGTCGAGGTCGTGCCGGGTGTGTCCGTCGTCGCCGCGGCGGCCGCCCAGATCGGCCGCGAGATCACGCTGACCGAGGCGTCCTCGACCGTGTGATCTCGCCGGAGAGCAGCGAGCTCGTGCGCGAGTTCGCCGCGTTGCAGACCACGATGGCCGCCACGGTCTCGGGCGCGCGCACCGGCCAGTTCGTGGAGAAGCTGCTGCAGGGCGGCTACTCCGAGGACACGCCGGTCGTCGTCGCGTACAAGGTGAGCCAGGCCGACGAACTGGTCGTGCACACCACGGTCGGCGAGCTGGAGTCGGTGGTGAAGCAGCACAAGCTGTACCGCCCGACGCTGTTCCTGGTCGGCACCGCGGTGAAGGCGCACGGCCCGTCTCACCTCGGCCCCGACGTCGCTGACGAGCCGATCCGCGCCGCCCGCCCGACCCGCTGGTCGCGCCGTGCCGCCTCGCGCATCGCGACCCGCGTCGACGAGCCGATCGCCCCGGCGCCGCTCCCGCCGATCCCGCTCCCGCCGCCGAGCCGAACCCGGCGTGGACCGCGGTCGAGGGAATACAGCAGTCGGTCCGCAAGCCCGCCGAGGAGCCCGCGCCCAAGCCGAAGCTCACCGTGGTCGCGGCCGAGAAGCCGAAGCCGCCGACGGTCCGGGCATCGACGTCACACGCCGAAGAAGCAAGCCCGCCGCCCGTAAGCCCAAGCGCACCAGCTGATGACGGTGGAGAAGCTGCTGGAGGCAGCGGCGCACGGGCCCGCAGGCGAGCTCGAGCACGCGGTCCGTCGGTGCCAGCGCAACGCCGTCGAGCATGGCGGTGGTGATTCCGGCGGCCCGACGCTCGACGTACGTGGCGTGCTCTTCCCACCGGTCGGCGACCGATGCCCACATGGCGTGCACGATCTGGCGCTTCTGCTCGTTCTCCGTAGTCAACTGGTTCCTATTTCGCTTTAGTGCTACCTAATTCAATTTAGTTGTACAATAGCGAAATCGCGGAGAGTGTCAAGCCCAAACGTGCGAATATAACTCGGCTCGCCGCCAGGCGCAGGCCGAGGCGACGCGTCGCGGCATCCTGGAGGTCGCCCACCGCCTATTCGTGCGCGACGGCTACGGCGCGACCACCGTCGAAGCCATCGCCGCTACGCCGAGGTCTCGGCCAAGACGGTCTACGACGCCTTCGCCACCAAGGCTGGAGTGTTGCGCGCCGTGTGGGACCTGCGCCTGAAGGGCGACACCGACGACGCCCCCGTCGCCGTGCGCCCGTGGTTCGTGGAGGTGCTCGAAGAGCCGGAGCCCCATCGGATGGTTGCCTTGATCGGCCACAACTCCGTGATCGTGAAGCAGCGCATCGGGAACCTGCTCCGCGTCATTGGCAGGCGGTCCTGGTCGACGCTGACAGCGCGGCGCTGTGGCAAGCTGATCACCAGCGACTTCCATGCCAACCAGCGGTCGCTGGTCGAGGCCATTGCGAGGCGCAGGGCCTCGCGCTGGCTTGACGGTCAGCCAGGCGACGGACGTGCTGTGGATGCTGAATATCCGGACACTTGGCTCAATCTGCACGGAGAGCGCGGCTGGTCGGCCAAAGAGTTCGAAAAATGGTTCACCCAGAGTGCGAGAATGCTGCTGCTCAAGGGAGATTGATGAAGCGGTTCGTTCTGGGGGCGATCACCGTGGCGGTGATCGCGGCAATGACGCCGGCCACGCTGTGCCGGGCGCTCGTCACCTTCACCGTTCCGGGTGCCGACGGGGCGCCGCTATGTGGCGTGGCGGTCGGCCGACTGGCGGTCGACGACGGGAAGCTCACCATCGCCACGTTCAACGTGCTGCACAGCGAGACCGACGAGGGCGACGTCTCGCTCGCCGAGCGCCTGCCGTTGATCGCCGCCGAAATCGTCTCGTCGGGTGCCGACATGGTGGGTGCCCAAGAGGTGACCGCCAACGTCGACTTCGACGCCAAGAGCGAATATCCGCAGAAGCACGGA
>CAVYAD010000053.1:0-14448 GCA_963766275.1 uncultured Actinomycetota bacterium | reverse complement strand
TCGCCAAGCCCGGTGGCGGGGACGAGCGTCCCTACGGGATCCAGTTCCAGGAATTCTTGTCCCGCCCGGCCAGGTGGTCGCAACCTTCATAGCCGAGGACGAGATGCCCGAGTCGATGAGCCTGCTAGGCGGGGATCTGGTCCACAACACGCGCGTAGCGTTGGATCACACGCTCGCGCGTCTTAAGGCGCGTTTCGGCGGCGACCCCGGCCGCGGGGGGTTCCCGATCTGTTCCACGCCCGCGGACTGGCAGGAGCGCGTGCTCGATCGCGGGCGTGGAAGTCCGCTGCACGGCCTAGATGGAAGTCCGGCATTTGACCTGATCCACGCGCAGCAGCCCTTCCAGCCCGACTCGCCGACGCCGGATCCGCTGGTGACGTTGAACAGACTCGACAACGACGACAAGCATCGGCTGCTGCACCTAGCGTTCGCCTACCCGGACGATGACCGTGGCATCGATCTGATCGACGTCCGCGCGTCCGGGCAGGGTGACGAGCTCGACGAACTTGTGGCAACGCGGCCAGGAGCTAGAGCACGGGACGCCGCTAGCGCGATTCCAGATCCGCGGTGACGTAAGGGAGGCGATCCGCGTCCGAGTCGACGCCAGGATCGGCTTCGCGATCGGCGATATCGGCGCGGACCGGACGACCTTCAACGGCATGATTGACCGCGTGCGCGGCATCGTCGATAAGGCCGTCGTCGTCATCGACGCTACTTCGACCTGACCCTGCCTGGCGACTACCGCTGCTGAACGATCTGCGCGACGCGCTGGTGACTAATGCCGCCGAGGGTGTCCGCAATCTCGCGCGTGGTCATACCTTTCGCGAACGCGTCGAGGATCGCCTGATCGCGTTCATCCTGCAGCGCTCGCGCCTGGTCGTCGATCTGGCGCGGCGCGTGTGGTAGCGCTGCCCAAACTTCTTCAGGGCACGCTCTGCCACCGCGCTGTCCTCGGACGCCATCCGGGCGCACGTTGGCGATGAGTTTGCCTAGCTGATTAGGCGGCGACTAGGCTTGACCCGCGCACCATCCATTCCGGCCTCGCCGAAGGAACATCATGACCCGACTGAACATCCGCTAGTCACGTGCCTCGTCGTCGTTGGCGCGATGTCGTTCGCGCCTTCGCCGGTGTTCTCGGCGGAGGCTGCGGAGGCATAGAACCCAGCGGCAGCACCGACGACTTCACACTGCGAATCGTCGAGATTCGCGGCCACCGCGTTGGATGCGCCACGGCACGTGCCGTCGCGGTCCGCGCGTCGTCAGTCCGCGGTCTGCGATCGGGATTCCGCGTAGGCAGCCGAAAGTGGCGCTGCCGCACTCTCGTCCAGGCGACAGGTACCGATCCCGGCTACATCGCGCGAACGAAGATGCGATGCACCGCATCCGGCGGGCGAGTGGTCAAGTTTCAGTGGGCATCGTGACCGTGCGACGACACAGCGACGGCTTGCACAGACCACCCCTCGACCCCCGGCGCGGCTCTCTCCTCCACCACCACCTGCTGCCCCTCACCCGCCCCCGATTTTCGGCTTTTTTCGGGGCGGCGGCTTCGCTCACGGCGAGGAGAGCCGGAATCGGCGCAGCAGCAGCGACCGCTCTCCTCATGCTGCCGGCAACCGCTGACGCACGAAGTTGCTCCTACAGCACCGGCGGTCAGCACCCGAAGGTGCGGGAGCTCAATATTTCGGGCCTCGGCTGCAAGAGCGCCCGGAAGGTCGTGTCGGCCGTCCGAACGGCAAAGGACTGGCGAGGCGCGTATCACGGTGACACCGGGCTACGTGAGCTACTTCACCGGCGGATACGACGACGCAGGCTTCCTGAACGAGCGCAGGTTCCGCTGCGACTACCGCCTCCGCGGCATCGGCCGCAAGTACGTGCTCGTCCGCTGCAACGACACGAAGACCCGCAAGATCGTCGTCTCGTTCCGTCTCCACGGGCGTAGTAGCCACCGGCACTAGCTACGCAGCCGCACCCACAAACGACAGGAGCAGACCATGGGACTCTGGGCATTCACCAAGCGGATCATGAAAACACAGATGGAGACGTCCTTCGGCAAAGAGTCGATGGCGCGCAGCTTCGAACAGGACGCGGCGGCATCTGAAGCCAAGGCAGGCAAGACGCTGCGGCGCAGCAAGAAGCACGCCAGGAAGGCAGCGCGTCAACGCGACCTGGCCGACCGCATGCGGGGCGAGTAAGGCTCGCGAGTCCGCCGGGACCGCCGGTACGCTGCACAGCGGACACAGCGGGCTCCCGGTCTTGAGCAACCAGAGCCTTGAAGCGCCCCGGAATGTCCGATGACGTGCCGGGGCGCTTCGTCAGGCGGTCAGACAGCTGCTATGACCGTCCGGCACTGTCCGGGCGTGGGTGCATCTTCTGCCCATGCTCAAGACCGTCGTAGCCCCGAGGGCCTTCAGATAGAGCATGTAGAGCGGCGAGCCGGCGAACAGGACCAGCGGGCTCAGCGTGACGAGCGTTTTGACCACCCAGAAGCGGACGTAGTCGAGGCTCCAGAGTGGATCCGCTGGCGCCGCCACCGGCCGATCAGCAGCCACTTCGCCAGTACCGGAAGGGCGCACCCCGAGCAGTCCCCGGCGCCGCCGGCCAGCACCACGCGCAGATAGACGTCGAGCGGGGCCACCCCGGCGACAACCCACTCGGTGCCCTGTTCGAGGGCGGACGCGACGAGGCTCACGTACCCGAGGAGGATCAGGACCTGCAGGATTCCACAGAGGACGTACTGGGCGGTGCCGATCGGCGGAGCCATCTGGACCGGCGCCAGGACCGGTTCGAGGCAGGCACGGCTCCGCAGCGCGAGAGCGCTGGTGAGGCTCCCGATCGTCGGGTGCTGGTATGTGTCTTTGATGGATATCGACGGCAGATTTGGTTGTTTCCTCACCCTTGCGCAGAATTGAGCCATCACCATCGAGTCGGCACCGAGGTCGTCGAAGAAGTGGCTGTCGGCCGTGACCTGTTCGACGCGCAGGACATCCGCCAGTGTCGTAGTGAGGGCCTCCTCGATGTCCGCCGCGCCGGCGCCGTCGAGGGTTCCGCGGTTCACTGACATCTCGTGCCTCCTTGAGCGGTTCGCCAGGAATTGCGAGTGCGACCCGCGGGCGCGTTGACGTTTTCGCGCCGGCTGCCCTTTCGGGGAAAACTGTCGCATTACAAGCTGCTGAGCGCTGCGGGAGGGGCCACTCAGCCTTGGGTGCAGTATTAGTTCCGGAGGCCACTGGAGCGTCTGCCGATTGCGGCGCATTGCCGAGGCGGATTCCACTCAATCCGGCCTTGGCCTGCTCGGCAGGAGTGGAGGATGCCGGGACAAGTGAAACCACAGGTAGGCGCGTAGGCGGTGGAGCTGAGGCGTCCGGGTCGGAGTACCTGTGACGCATTTTTTGGCAGTTCTCGATGTATTCGAAGATCACGTCGCGCGCCGTGTCTTCCGTGGGTCGGGTATGCCAGTTGAACGGTCCGCCTTGATTGTGACGAAGAGCGACTTGGCAGCCGCATTGCCTCTGCGACGCCCTCGTGGCCGGCCGATAGTTGAGCTCCGGCGTTGAGCTGTTCGTGGCCAGTGCTGCCACCGTCCTCGTCGTCGCGTCCGCCATTTGGGCAACGACCCGTAACACGAGGAGTGCGTTCGAGCCGCAGAGGCTTTCGGCAAGGTCGGTGCACGGGTGTTCCACGCTTCCGCCACTGGGCCGATGGATACCTGGGTGAAGGCGATCGCGGAGGAGCTCACTGATACCGCAACACCCGGCTGAGGAATTCTGCGTCGCGCGTGCCCCGTCATGTGACCGGCAATGTCGCCGAGCTCACGCTGCTCGTGACCTGGGTGCTGTCGGTTGGGGGTGAGCGCGACCGGGTAATCCTGGTAGCGCGCGGAGATCCACGATCCGGCCGGCCTGGTTCCAGTGTGCGGCGGGACACCGGTTGTCCGCCGTGATCACGAAGCCGGGTAGCCGGGAGGGTCGGGCAGTGCTGAAGATGCCACCGCACCACCGCCGTCGGCTCCTGGGGACAGGTGGAATGCAGGCGAGGCATCGGGGTGCTGGTGGGCCTCGCCATGTCGATCCCGAATCGCGCAGGTCGGCGGTGGTGTCCAGTCCTTGATCGGCCAGCTCCGTGGCTGCGGCCAGGCCAATCTTCAGTCCTTTGTGGACTGTCGTGGGACACTTCTCCCGGTCGCGCGCAGGCCACGGCTACGCACGGCCGGGAGATGGGTGGCGCGATCGTGTCAACGCCTCAGCGAGCGCGAGCACTCCGTCGCGGAGATGCTGCCCGAGGTCGGTATCGAAGCAGCCAACCTCTCCCAGCAGCTCGCCGTGCTGCGCCGCGCCGGACTCGTGACCACCCGCAAGGAAGGCTCCAACGTCTTCTACTCGCTGACCAGCCCCCACGTCGCAGAGCTGCTCGCCGTCGCCAGGCGCATCCTCACCGGTCTCACCGGCCAGATGGAGCTCCTCGAAGACCTCTGCACACCTGCCACTGCCGCGCCACGCGGCCGAGCCCAAAAGCAGAACTGAACGCGTTCTGATCACCGGACGCGCGCCTGCGAGTTCACTGCTCGAGCACGCCCGGCCCGAAGACCTCGTACTTGATGTCTTCGGCGTGCATCCCCCGCCGAAGAAGTCCGCCCCGCATGTCGCGACGGTTGAGGCGGCGATCGGATGGCCGAGCCGGACTAGCTCGCCTTGGATCCGCCGATGTCCCCATCGTGGGCTCTCTCTCACGAGCCGGAGCACGAGTGCCTTGATCGCTGGTCGGGTACGTGGGCGTCCGACGCGTCGCGCAGTGACGTCCCACTTCCAGGAGATGACCTGCGATGCCAGCCCAGCAACGTGCCAGGCGTCACCGGGAAGACGTCGCGCCAGCGCGAACGAGGTATCAGCCTGGATAGCGTGGCGAACCGGAATCGGTCCGGCGGCTCGTAACGGACCGGGCCGGCCAGCTGCCGACGAATCACTGTGTTCTCGAGCCGCAGCACGAGAAGCTCCGCGTCCTTCGCCGCCTCACCGCGGAGCAGCACCGACGCGGCGGACAGCAACTTCCAAGTCGCCTTGTACAGCAGGGACACGATCACCCCGAACATGCTCTCAGCCGGGGACTTCGCTGTTACGCAGCGACGATGACTTTCCGAGCGGCACAGGTTGGCAGGTCTGCGCCCGTGTCGTGCTCGGTCTGCGGGACGGCAGTACACGTGGCGGACACCTCCGTGCGGCCACTGTCCGGCCGACGTTGGAGGTCGTGGTGACCGAGTCGCCGCAGCAGTTGAGGCGGCGGCACGATCCCGAGAGCGGGCTGGCGCTCATCGACCTCAGTGACGAGCCCGCAGTCGAGACAGACCCCCTGCGGTACGGACTGGCCCCCGCCAACCGGCACACGACGTGACGGCTGATGTGGTCACTCCGCTCGAACGTGTCGGCTTTCCGGCCGAGGTGGTAAGAAGGCGCGGTTGGGGTACAACTGCGCCATGACTCGGTCCAAGGTCGACACCGGCGATATCGACGCGCTCGTCGACGCCGTGCTCACCGCGTCACGCCTCCTCGTCGCCGTGTCCGCTCGATCCATCGCCGCGGTCGGCGACACGATCACACGCCACGGTCTGCCCTGAGCTCGCTGACAAGTTCGAACATCTCGGTGAAGTGCTGTCCGAGCTGACGAAAGTTCTTCGCACTACTGGTCTTCGGCGCTCTCATCACCTTCGACCGCGTCTCGGACATGAACCTGGGCGTGTAGATCGTCGCGTTTCTCACCATCTGCTGGTACGGCCCGCGGCAATGCTGTTGTCGCTGCTGCGCTCGCGGCTGTCGCGCCGGGAACGGCTCACCGCCGCTGGTTCGGCCCGAGGGCTTCGCCTCGGTCATCTACGCGTTGCTGGTGCTGCACTCCTCAACCGACATGCCGATAGCGAAAGTCCTTCGTGCCGGCTGAAGATCCCGACAATCCTTCGCCTATGCAACATTTGCGTTGCCGAGATTTGGCCACTTGGGCAGGAACCCGGAGGTCGGGAGACTGCATCTTATGAGCAACTATCGAAGATCAGCGGCGTCAGCCCTCCTGATGGTGGCTGGCCTGGTGCTCTGGCCGACGGGCACCGCGGCGGCGCAGCCCGCGCCCACGTGCAACGGACTGCCCGCTACGCACGTCGGGACGAACGGAAACGACGTGCTGTTCGGCACGAACGGTCCGGACGTGTTCGTCGCACTCGCCGGTGACGACGTGGTGTTCGGCATCGGAGGCAACGACACCGCATGTCTGGGGGCCGGCCGGGACGAGTTCTTCGGCGGTGCAGGAAACGACTGGGCCAACGGGCAAGACGGCGCCGACAGCCTCGACGGAGACGCGGGTGCGGACACGCTCATCGGCGCCCTGGGTCCGGACCGCCTCGACGGCGCAGCGGGCAACGACATCCTCAACGGCGGCGGAGCCGCCGACAACATCGAAGCCGGATCGGGCGACGACACCGTCGACGCTGGAGCGGGCGCGGACTCCGTAAGTGGCGGCGACGGCACCGACAGGCTCAACGGGCAGAACGGCGCCGACCGGATCAACGGTGGCAACGGCAACGATCGCCTCAACGGCGGCGCGGGTGTCGACGACCTCGACGGTGGCAACGGCAACGACATCGTCAACGGCGACGCGGGCAACGACACACTGACCGACCCGGCGGGCTTGGACGTCGGTGACGGAGGCGCCGGTGGCGCCGACCGCTGCGACTCCCGCTTCGAGTCGCTGTCCAACTGCGAGATCATCTTCTGACCGGACTTCCGTCGGCAGTCCAGAGCCCGGCGCGGCCGGGAGACCGCGAAGCCGTGAGCCCCCGACTACCGGCAACCGCACTCCCGGTCGCGCCGAACCACACGACGTAGGGCATGGTCGCGACGTGGGAACGTCGTCCGCGACCCGTGGGGCTCCGGTCGCGCGGAGGACACCTTGTGGCGCACGCCGTGGCAGTCGCACGGCGGCGAGAAGGTCTATCTGCGCGCGGTCACCGCTGACCCTGACGAGATCGTGCTCGTGCGGCCGGGTGACCTCGAAGCGGGTTCCTTTCTGCCGATCGTCCCGTTCCGCGAGACTGAACGCGACCATCTGGAACTGCTTTCCGAGGCGACACCGAGCGGACAGTCCGGCGATGCTGTTCTGCCTGCGTCCAGATGTGGTCGTCGAGCCGCGTCCGGACCGGCGCGGCATGAACTTCGGTGACTACTTCGCCTGTTCCCGCGTCTGCACGCACCTGGGCTGTCCCGTCGCATTGTTCGAGCAGCAATTCGACCGGCTGCTGTGTCCATGCCACCAGTCGCAGTTCGACCTCGGCAGCCACGCCGTTGCGGAGGTACAGGATTCGCGGCAGAAGTGACGGCATCGGGCGTGGTGGAATTCTGGCAGGTGTCGGAAACCGGTAATGCCGTCGTTGTCGGCGACCTCAGCCATGCCGAAAGAACCTGCCGGCCGGTCAGTCGATCGTGCGCAACAGCTCGCAGATCTCTGCCACGGCGTCGTGGGCGCCTTCGCCGTGAGCGCGGACGGTGACGGTGGCGCCGGCAGTGGCGCCGAGGCCCATGACGGCGAGGATCCCTGTCGCGTCAACGGTTCTGCCCTCGTGTGAGATCTCCAGTCCGCAGTCCAGTTGCGCCGCCGCTTTGGCCAACCTGCCTGCGGGGCGTGCGTGCAGGTGCGCGGGCAGCACTACGTCGATCTCGGCCGTGTCGCCGGTGTGCAGGGACGTGTCAGAACTTGGTGGCATGGCGGGCCTCCTGTGCGGCGGTGGTGACGGCGGCGAGATCGGCGCCGCCGGCGGCCGTGACGGCGGCGGCGACGGCGCCTTCGACGAACGGGGCGTCCACGAGCACCACGTCGGCCTGGGCGTGCTCGTCCAGCACCGCGCGGGCGGTGATGACCGAGCTGCCGAGGTCGGGCAGGACGACAACGCCGCGGCCCTGGTCGGCGGCCTTCACGGCCGCGGCGATCGCGTCGTAGCTGGTGCCGATCCGGCCGTCGGCCGTGCCGCCGGCGGCGATCACCGAGCCCGGCTGGACGCCGAGCTGGTCGAGCAACGCGCTCAGCCCGGATGCCAGCTCCGCGCTGTGCGAGACGAGTACGATCCCAACAGGTTGCATGAACGAGATGCTGTCATGCTGAACGGTGTTCAGCAATACCGAATGGGGTTGGTTGTGGTCCAGTCAGTGCAGCGGGCGGTACAGATTCTGCGACTGCTGAGCGCGAGCGGTCCGCGGCTGGGCCTGGCCGAGCTGGCCGGCCGCATCGGGATCGCCAAGCCCACGGTGCACGCGCTGTTGCGCACGTTGGAGGTCGAGGGGCTGGTCGCGCAGGACCGCCAGACCGGCAAGTACGTGTTGGGGCCGGGGGTGCTCTCGCTCGGCAACGCGTTCCTGGAGACGCACGAGCTGCGGATGAGGTCTTTGACCTGGGCCGATCTGCTGGCCGCGCGGGCCAACGAGGCTGTCTGGGTCGCCGTGCTCACCGACGACCACGCGCTCGTCGTGCATCACGCGTTCCGGCCGGAGGGTGCGGTGCAGATCCTCGAGGTCGGAGCGAGCATCCCGTGGCACACCTGTGCGCTGGGCAAGGCGATCGTGGCGTTTCTGCCGGAGGAACGGCAGGCGGAGCTCCTCGCGAGGCCGCTGCCGCCGCTGACCGGCCACAGCATCTCCGACGCGGACACCCTGGGCGGCCAGCTGGAGCAGGTGCGATCGGTCGGCTACGCGCTGGAGAACCAGGAGTCCACGCTTGGCGACGCGGGGATCGCCGCGCCTGTGTTCGACCGGTCGGGTCTGGTCGGCGCGATCGGGGTGGTCGGCCCGGTTGAGCGGCTGCTGGCGGACGGGCAGAACCAGGACCTGGCCGTCCAGGTGCGCGAGGTCGCCCGTCAGCTGTCCCGTGAGCTGGGTGCCGGTCGCGCTCCGCTCGCACGTGCTCTCGCCTGACTTCGAGTCTTGACAGTGACCTGGGCCACGCATACCTTCCTCTCGTTCAGCAATAACGAACGCTGTTCAGCAAGCTGGACTCCGGTTCCCCGCTGAGGAGGTGAGCGCCCGCACTGTCGCGGGCGTCCCCATGGCTGACAACACATTCCCCCAGGCATTGATCGCCGAGGTGCTCGGCACCGCGACACTGGTCTTCATCGGCGTCGGATCCGTCCCCGCGACGCTGATCGTGGGCGGCGACGCCCCGTTCACCATGGCCCAGCTGGGCATGATCTCCCTGGCCTTCGCGACCGCCGTCATCGCGATGGTCCACACCATCGGGCACGTCTCGGGCTGCCAGATCAACCCGGCGGTCACGCTCGCGCTGGCCGCGAGCGGGCGGATGCCGTGGCGTCAGGTGCCCGGCTACCTCGCTGCACAAATTGTGGGCGCGACGCTGGGTGCGCTCGCCATCGTCGGCGTCCTCGGCCGCAAGGCCGTCGACGTCGGACTCGGCATCGCCTCCTACAGCGCCGAAGTCGGTGCAGCCCAGGCGTTCACGGCTGAAGCGATCGGCACGTTCCTGCTCGTGCTGGTGGTGTTCGGCGCGATCGACAAGCGGGCACCGCAGGGTTTCGCCGGTGTGGCCATCGGACTCGCCGTTTTCGCGATCATCATCCCGATCGCTCCGGCCACCGGCGCCTCGATCAACCCGGCCCGCACGTTCGGGCCGATGCTCACCGGACAGCTGTTCGGCGGAACCGTCCACTGGGAACAGCTGCCCGTGTACCTCGCGGCCGAGATCGCCGGCGGGCTCGCCGCCGCGGCCGTCTACCACCTCGTCGCCACCACCCGGCGCGTCGTTGGCCAGCCGGTGCCGGTTCAGGCCGAAGGAGTCCTGTCGTGAAGAAGCTCATCAACGCGCCCGAGTCCGTGCTGACCGACGCACTCGCCGGCATCGCCGCGTTCCACCCGGAACTGAACGTGGACTCCGGCAACCGGATCATCGTCCGCGCCGACGCGCCGCGGACAGGGAAGGTCGCGCTGGTCTCCGGGGGCGGCTCCGGTCACGAGCCGCTGCACGCCGGGTTCGTCGGGCCCGGCATGCTCGACGCCGCGGTCCCCGGCGAGGTCTTCACCTCCCCGGTGCCCGACCAGATCCTGGCCGCGGCCAAGGCCGTGGACGGCGGCGCGGGCGTGCTGTTCGTGGTGAAGAACTACACGGGCGACGTCATGAACTTCCAGCTCGCCGCCGAGCTGGCCGGCGACGAGGGCATCACGGTGCGCACCGTGCTGGTAGACGACGACGTGGCCGTGCAGGACTCCACGTGGACCGCGGGGAGACGCGGCACCGGCGCCACCGTGTTCGTGGAGAAGATCTCCGGTGCGCTCGCCGACCGGGGCGCGGACCTGGACAAGGTGGCCGAGATGGCGGAGAAGGTCAACGCTGCTTCCCGGTCGTTCGCGATCGCGCTGACCGCCTGCACTTCGCCGTCGGCCGGACGGCCCGGCTTCGACCTCCCGGACGACGAGATCGAGATCGGGGTGGGCATCCACGGTGAGCCCGGCCGCAGCCGCGGGAAGCTCGCGCCTGCCAAGGAACTCGTGGCCCTCGCGATGGACGCGATCCTGGGTGACCAGCCGCTGGCCGCCGGTGACAAGACCCTCGTGATGATCAACGGGCTGGGCGGCACTCCGCTCATCGAGCTCTACGTGGTGGCAGCCGAAGTCGCCGCGGTACTCGCGGAGCGAGAGGTGCACATGGGCGCGAGTCTGGTCGGCAACTACGTGACCAGCCTGGACATGGCGGGTGTGTCGATCACCGTCTGCAGGGCCGATGACGAGATGCTCGACCTGTGGGCGGCACCGGTCTCGACGGCGGGGCTGCGGTGGGGCAGCTGATGGCGCACCATCAGCCCACCGGGCACGATGGCGGCATTGCCGTCCGAATCGAGGAGGATCCGGTGGACACGGTGGACACAGCCATGGTCAGCGCGTGGATCCGGGCCATCGCCGCGGCGGTCGAGGAGCACCGCGACCAGCTCACCCAGCTTGACTCCGCGATCGGCGACGCCGACCACGGTGCCAACATGTCCCGCGGCTTCACCGCTGTCCTGGTCGCGCTCGAGGACTTCGAGCCGGGCACCGTCGGCGACGTTCTGGTCAAGACCGGCACCACGCTCATGTCTACTGTGGGCGGTGCTTCCGGTCCGTTGTACGGCACCGCCTTCCGCGCCGTTGGCAAGGTGCTCACCGAACCGACGGCCTCCCCGCGGCAGCTCGTCGAGGCCCTGCACGCCGCCACGGCCGCCGTCACCCAGCTCGGTGCGGCGACCCTTGGCGACAAGACCATGCTTGACGCCCTCGCACCGGCGGTCACCGCGCTCGAGGAGGCCGTCTTCCACGGCGCAGACCTGGCCACGGCAGCCGCGGACGCCGCCAAGGCCGCTGAGGAGGGTGCACACTCCACCATCCCGCTGCAGGCTCGCAAGGGCCGCGCGTCCTATCTGGGTCCCCGAAGCATCGGCCACCAGGATCCCGGGGCGACCTCCACTGCGTTGATCTTCACCGCGCTGGCCGGGGTGGTGGCCGCCCGGTGAACCAGCTGCGCTTCACCGGGCGCGCGGCCAGCCCCGGCACCGCCGTCGGTGTGTTGCACCGCACCGACCGCCCGCTACCCACCGCACTGCCCTGGAACGGCATCGGCAATCCCGTCGCCCAGATCACCGAGGCCTTCCAGAGCGTCGCCGCCGACCTGCTGTCCACATCGGAGCGACTGCGCGCGGACGACCGCGCGGAGGACGCCGACATCCTCGAAGTCATCAGCTACCTGGCGATGGACACCGACCTGCGGGCGCTGGCCGTCCAGCACGCCGAGAGCAGCCTGCCACTCGCGCTGGCCGTACAGCGGGCGGTGGACCACCACGCCGCAGTGCTGGCGGCGTTACCCGATCCGACGCTCGCCGAACGAGCGGCCGACGTCCGCCAGGTCGGCAAGCGCGTGATCGCCCGGCTGCACGGCCATGACCACGGCCATGACCCCGACGGTCCGGTGGTTCTCATGGCCGGCGAGATCGGCGCGGCTGACCTGCTCGAGCGGGCTACCACGGTGGCCGCGGCGGTCTCCGTCACCGGTGGCTTCAACTCCCACGCCGCGATCGTGGCGCGTTCGCTGGGCATCCCGCTCCTCGTCGGCGTCAATCCCGCCGTGCTCGACCACGCCGACGGCGCACCCGTGGCCGTCGACGGCGTGCACGGCAAGATCGTCATCAACCCGAACCCGGCCGAGCAGGCCGCCGCGGGCGAGGCGATGCGTGCCGCCCGGCAACGTCGGGAAGCCCTTGCCACGGAACGGCATCTGCCTGCGCAGACACGTGACGGCCACACGATCACGTTACGCGCCAACGTCGCCACTGCCGTCGATGCCCGCGCCGCAGTCACCGCGAACGCCGACGGCGTCGGTCTCCTGCGCACCGAACTCCCATTCCTCGATGCCGAGGAATGGCCCAGCGAAGCCCAGCACAGCAACGTCCTCCGGCCGGTTCTGCAGGCACTGGCGGGGCGCCCGGTCACCGTGCGCACCCTCGACTACGCCGACGACAAGCTGCCACCGTTCCTGTCCAGGGGCAGAGCCGGCCGACTGGGGAGGGGCCTGCCGCTCATGCTCGCCGATCCCGACGCGTTCGCCCGTCAGTTCCGGGCCATCCTGGTCACCGCCGGCGGCTGCGACGTCCGCATCATGATCCCGATGGTGGCGACTCCGGGTGAACTGGACGCGTGCCGCCACATCCTCAACCGCGTCGCACACGACGTCGGCGTCGCGCCACCACCCCTGGGCGCGATGGTCGAACTCCCCGAAGCCGTCGCCGCGGCCGACGACATCGCCACCCGCGCCGACTTCCTGTCCATCGGCAGCAACGACCTCACCGGTCAGATCCTGGGCCTGGACCGCCGCGATCCCGCGTTGACACCGCAACTGGCCGCACACCCGGCTGTGTTGCGCGCCATCGCCGACACCATTGCCGCCGCACACCGCCAACGCCAACGCGTGTCCGTGTGCGGCGACGCCGCCGCACACCCGCTCGTCGTGCCGCTACTGGTAGGTCTCGCCTGCGACGTGCTGTCGACGGCGCCGGCCCACCTCGACCAAGTGCGCGCCATCATCCGTCGCCTCGACCACACGACGTGCGTCAACATCGCGCACCACGCCCTCACCCTCACCACCGCAGAACAGGTCTGGGATGTCGTCCGTGAACACTGCAGCCCGCGACTTCCCTGACCACACACCGAAACTGGGCCTCGGTCTCGCGGCGATGGGCCGGCCCGCGTACATCAGCCTCGGGCGTGACGCCGCATTGCCAGAGGCACGCACCGTGGACGCGATGCGGGACCGGTGCCACCAGGTCCTCGACGCTGCCTATGCGGCCGGCATCCGACAGGTCGACGTGGCACGCTCCTACGGTCTAGCCGAGGTGTTCCTCGCCGGATGGCTGGCAGCCCGGGACGTGCCGGACCTGACGGTGTCCAGCAAGTGGGGCTACACCTACGTCGGAGGCTGGCAGCGTGACGCCGACGTGCACGAGATCAAGGAGCACTCACTCAGCCGGTTCACCGAGCAGTGGTCCGAGAGCAGGGCACTGCTCGGTGAACGAATCGCCGTGTACCAGGTGCATTCGCTGACCTCGGACAGTTCGGTGTTCGTCGATCAGCCGCTGCTGGAGGCGTTGGCGGGGCTGACGGCGCAGGGCGTGCGGGTGGGCTTCTCGACATCCGGTCCCGCACAGTCGGAGACCATCGAGCGCGGACTGGCTCTGCGGGTGGCGGAGCAACCGGCTTGAGTTCAACCGGTCGTCGCAACACCGGCTCTATTGAAGGGATAGTAGCTGTTCGTTCAGCGCTTCGGCCGGTGTCTTCCAGTTGAGTGTCCTACGTGGACGGTCATTGAGGGTCGCTGCTACGGCGTCGAGGTCGTCTCGGGTCCAGCGGGCCAGGTCGGTGCCTTTCGGGAAGTACTGGCGCAGCAGGCCGTTCGTGTTCTCGTTGGTGATGTGCAGGTTGCCGTCGGCGGCCGGGCGCATGGCACGGCGAGCGAAGTTGGAGCGGCGTAGCAGCTGATGTTGCGCCGTAACGAAGATGTGCGGGTGGTCGTGCAGACCGAGCAGGTATCGCCACATGTCGATGAGGAACGGTGGCAGCGGGACCGTGCGTGCGGAAGCGGCGGTCTTGGGCGGGCCGAGGGAGGGTTTGCCGTCGACTTCGTGCAGGGCGCCGATGTCCGGGTCGATGACGAAGAGGCCGTCGTCGAGGTGGATGTTGGTGCGCTGGAGTCCGGTGAGTTCGCCCCAGCGGGCTCCGGTGTAGGCGGCGGTGATGATCAGGATTGCCGCCCACTCGCCGACCAGCATTGCTGCCTGGAGCGCGATCGGTGGGGTGTCGCTCGCGATCCAGCGGGCGACCAGTGTGCACTTCTTGCTGTGGGTGCCGGCCGCGGCATTCGTGCTGTGGGTGGTGGTGTGGAAGGTCAAGT
>CAVYAD010000052.1:0-104009 GCA_963766275.1 uncultured Actinomycetota bacterium | reverse complement strand
CGCGTCCGCGATCATCGCGGCCTACCTGCCCAATGAGGCGGACACCATCATCGAGACGATCCAGCGGGTGCTCGCGGTGGACTACCCGGCGCCGCTGCAGGTGGTGCTCGCGTACAACACGCCGAGAAGGCTGCCGGTCGAAGACGAACTCCGCAGGCTGGCCGCCGCCGACCCACGGCTCGTCGTGCTGAACGTGCCCTACAGCCACTCCAAGGCCCAGAACATCAACGCCGCGCTCTCGGCAATCACCGGTGAGTTCGTCGGGGTCTTCGACGCCGACCACCACCCCGACGCGAACGCGTTCCGCCGAGCGTGGCGGTGGCTGTCCCACGGCGCGGACGTGGTGCAGGGGCACTGCGTGATCCGCAACGGCCACGAGTCACCGGTGGCGCGCATGGTCGCCGTCGAGTTCGAGTCGATCTACGCGGTGAGTCATCCCGGTCGCACGCAGCTGCACGGCTTCGGTCTGTTCGGTGGCTCCAACGGGTTCTGGCGGACGAACTCGCTGCGCGAGACCCGGATGCGCGGCGAGATGCTGACCGAGGACATCGACTCCTCGATCAGGGCGCTGCTGGACGGCAAGAAGGTGGTCACCGACCCGGCGTTGCTCAGCCGGGAACTCGCGCCCACCACGATCGGTGCACTGTGGAACCAGCGGATGCGATGGGCCCAAGGCTGGTTCCAGGTCTCCTGGCGGCACCTGCCCGCCGTGCTGCGTTCCAGCACGCTGACCACGAAGAACAAGATCGGCCTGCTGTACCTGCTCGGCTGGCGGGAGATCTATCCCTGGATCTCGTTGCAGATCTTCCCGTTGCTGGCCTTCATCGCCTGGCACGACGGCGCGCAGGCCATAGAGTGGGACATCTCGATCTTCGTGCTGGCGTCGCTGTTCACCCTGTCGGTCGGGCCGGCTCAGGTGCTGTTCGCCTACCGGCTCGCCGCGCCCGAGATCCGCAGGAACCGCCGATGGTTCTGGTCCTATCTCGTGGTGTCGCTGTTCTTCTACACGTCGTTCAAGAACCTCATCGCGCGGGTCGCGCAGGTCAAGGAGCTCTCCGGCGAACGCCGCTGGGTGGTCACACCGCGGACCGCTGCCGTGCCCGCCGCGATCACCGGGGAGCGCGCGTGATCCGGCCTGGAAAGCCTGCTGGCACCGACACCGCTGTCACGGCAACCGGTATCGCACGCGGCCGGTTCTCAGTCGATGCGATCAGGGCATCGGCCGCCCTGCCGGTGTTGATCTTCCACGCCTACCAGTACAGCCGCTACGGCCCTGATGCCGCCTGGCCGCTGGACGGCGTCTGGCATCAGATCCTGATGGCGTTCCCCTTTGGCGTGGACCTGTTCTTCGTCCTCTCCGCGTTTCTGCTGGGCCTGCCCTACGCCAGGGCCGCGCTCGACTCCGGCCCACCCCGCCGCGCCCGTGTCGTGCTGCTGCGACGAGCGGCGAGGCTGCTGCCGCTCTACTACATCACAGTGCTCCTGGTGTGGGGCTTCACCAACCCGACAGTGCCGGGTGACTGGCGGGATCTGTTGCTGCACTTGACGTTTACCCACGTCTACAGCGACGAGAAGATCTTCTTCAGCAACGGCCCCGCGTGGTCGCTCGCCGTGGAGATGCACTTCTACCTGCTGCTGGTGGTGATCGGCACGATCGCACAACGCCACGTGCCCCGGCTGGAGTCCCGGCGGGCGCGCCTGACCGCCCTGTACGGCGGGATCGCGTTGCTGGTCGTGATCAGCAACGGCTACCGCTGCTGGGCCGTGTACGTGGCGGACGCCCACTACGAACAGTGGTCCTACTGGTTCAACCCGCTCGCCAAACTCGACGTGTTCGCCATCGGTCTCGCGTTCGCCGTCCTGATCGCGGACGGCAGGGAACTACGCACCAAGCCTGCGCGTTACGGCGTTGGCCTGCTCGGCGCGGGCATGATCGTGGCCGTCGCGCTCACGCAGCCGCTCGGTATGCCGATCAGCACGTGGTGGCATCCGCTGTTCGCACTCGCCGCCATGCTGTTGATCGCCGCCTCGGCGATCAACGACGCCGGCTCGGTCCCCGCGGTGCTCCGGTGGCGGCCGCTGGTCTGGACCGGGGTGATCAGCTACAGCCTGTACCTGTGGCAGGAACCGATGCTGCGGTTCCTCGACAGCGCCGGTCTGCTGCCCGCACCTGGCCATCCCCGCACGTTCCCGGTCGCGGGCGTCGTGCTGACGGCCGTGAGCCTGCTGGTGGCGTGGATCAGCTACTGGTTGATCGAGCAAACCGGACTGAAGATCCTCGCCGCCTTCGACTGGGAAGGCCGGAAACGGGACTACTACGCGGAGTCGTGACGCTTGCCGGCACGGTGGATGATCCGGTCGCTGTCACTCGGCGCCGAGGCGCCACCGGTGGTGAGGAAGTGTTCGACCGGGAGCGTGGCGGCACCCATCGCCACCGCGTCCGGCCCCAGCCGGCCCAGCTCGATCGACGTCTGGGCGAACGGATGGTCGAGCGCGTGCTCTGCGGCGGCCGCGGTGATCTTCGGGAGCAACCGCGATCCGAGCAGGAGTCCCGCCCAGCCGCCCACGATGATGCGTTCCGGGTTGAACAGATTGATCAGGTTGGCGATCCCCGCGCCGAGATAAGTGGCGGTCTCGTCCAGCACCTCGGCCGCGACCCCACCGCGCTCGGCGGTGTCGAGCAGCTCGGCGAGGGCGGCCTCTTCGCTCACTCCGCGCCGGCGACGACCACGCCTCGCCTCCTGGTACCGCTCCAGCACGGCCTCCGCGCCGACATACGCCTCGAGGCAACCACGGGCCCCGCATCGGCACCGCCTGCCACCGACGTGGACCGTGGTGTGCCCCCACTCACCGGCGCTGCTGGTCGCGCCGCGGTAGGTGGAGCCGTGGGTGATGATGCTGGCTCCCACGCCGGAGCCGATCAACACGACCACCGCGTGCCGGCAGCCGCGACCGGCGCCGAACCACATCTCGGCCTGCCCCATGTTCTTGGCACCGTTGTCGATGTGCAGGGGAAGGTCCGTGCCCGCGCGGAGCAGTCGTTCCAACGGGACCGCGTCCCAGCCGAACGTCTGGCCGTGGACCAGCACTTCCGCGCCGTGCTCCACCACGCCCGAGACGCCGATGCCAACGCCGAGGATGTCGCGTTCGGAGACACCGGCCTCGGCGCACACGGCCTTGATCCCGGCCAGAATCCGGTCCACGACGAACTCGACGTCGTGCCCGTCTGTCAGCTCGTAGGACACCTTGGCGTGCAAGGTCATCGCGAGGTCGAAGAGCTCGACCCGGACGCAGGTCTCTCCCACGTCGACCCCGATCACCGAGCGGTACCCGGCGTTGACGCGGAGCAACACGTGGGGGCGCCCACCGTCGGAGTCCATCGAACCCGCTGTGATCACGACACCTGACGCGATCAGGTCGCTCACCACGTTGCCGACCGTACCCGCGCTGAGGCCCGTGAGCCTGCTCAGCTCCTGACGGCTGGCGGGACCGTCGAAGTAGAGCTGCCACAGGACCACGGCACTGTTGCCACGACGCAGGTCACGCACGGTGCTCCGCTGGTGCAGTACCACGCCCACCCCCCTTTTTTTCTCGCCGGACCACAGTATTGCCGATCAAACGACTGGCGCCGAGTCGCCACGTTGTTGACTCCACTTTTCCAGCACGTTAAATTAACACTTGAAATAAGTGTTGGCCTCGGACGATGACGCCCGACGACAGATTTCCTCAACGGTTGGCGTGCAGCCCACAAGCCGCGCCTGCCTCTGTCGGCCCCTCGGTGCCCAGCCGTGCCGAGTTCTCGAACCCGCGGAGGATCCTGAGGAGGAAGTCGTGCACACCCGTCTGGATTCCCGGCGACCACGGGTCGCCCATGTCACGGCCGCTGTCGGCCTCGTCCTGCTCGGCATGACCGTGCCAGGCTCTGCCGTGCCACGCTCTGCCGTGCCTGCCGAACAGCACGCCGCCGATGCCGGAGGGGTCGGCTCGTGGATCACCACGGCCGATCGCTCCCAGTTGCTCAACCCGCAGCCGGCCATGGCCTTCCGTACCGGGCCGACCGGCGCTGCGGACACGATCAACATCGACCCTGGTCAGACCTACCAGACGATCACAGGGTTCGGGGCGTCCTTCACCGACTCCTCCGCCTGGCTGATCTGGAACTCGCCGCAACGCGACTCCATCATGACCAAACTGTTCGACCCGAAGCAGGGCATCGGACTGAGCACGGTGCGCCAACCCATTGGCGCGTCGGACTTCTCCCGGTCGGCCTACACGTACGACGACGTCCCGAAAGGACAGACGGACCCGAACCTGACCCGGTTCTCCATCGCCCACGACGAGCCCTACGTGCTGCCCCTGCTCCGGCGCGCCAGGGAGATCAACCCGCAGATCACGTTCATGGCGTCGCCGTGGAGCGCGCCGGCGTGGATGAAGACCAGCGGCGAGTTGATCGGCGGCAGTCTGAAACGCGAGCACTACCAGATCCATGCGAACTACTTCGTCAAGTTCCTGGAGGCCTACCGGGACGCCGGTGTGCCGGTCTCCCTGGTGACACCCCAGAACGAGCCGGAGTTCTCGCCTGGGAACTACCCAGGCATGCTGATGTCCGCGCAGGATCAGGCGGACTTCATCGGCGGCGCGCTCGGTCCGGCGATCGAGAGGGCCGGGCTGGACACCCGCATTCTCGCCTTCGACCACAACTGGGATCGGCCGGGCTATCCGCTCGACGTGCTCCGCAACTCGACCGCCGCCAGGTACACGGCGGGCTCGGCCTTCCACTGTTACGCGGGTGAGCCGGGTGCACAGACGAACGTGCACAACGCGTTCCCCGGCAAGGACGTCCACTTCACCGAGTGCTCCGGAATCAAGACCGGCGACGAAGCGAGGACGTTCGCCGACACGTTGAGCTGGCAGACCCGCAACCTGATCATCGGCGCCACCCGGAACTGGGCGAAGAGCGTCGTCCTGTGGAATCTGGCGCTCGACCAGAACGGCGGGCCGACCATGAACTGCACCACCTGCACCGGCGTGACGACGGTGAAGAGCGACGGCACCGTCACCTACAACGCCGAGTACTACGTTCTGGGTCACATCAGCAAGTTCGTGAAGCCCGGCGCGGTGCGCATCGGCTCCAACACCTTCGGTCAGGGCAACGTCGAGAACGTCGCCTTCCGGAACCCGGATGGTTCCACCGTTCTCGTCGTCCACAACAGCGGGTCCGGCACCCGGACCTTCGACGTCACCTCCACCGGCCGGCACTTCAGCACGTCACTGTCCGCGGGCGCGGTCGGCACGTTCACCTGGTCGGCCGGTGATCCTCCTCCGCCCGGCGGCGGAGAGTCCGCATTGGACCGGTCCGGCTGGCGCGTCAGCGCGTCGTCCACTCCCGCCGATGCCTGCTGCACCGCGGACACCGCCGCGAAGGCGATCGACGGCACCTCCTCCACCCGATGGTCCACAGGCCTTGCCCAACAGCCCGGCCAGTGGTTCCAGATCGACCTCGGTGCCCCGCGGAAGCTCACCAAGATCGTTCTGGAGAACGGCTCCAGCACCGGAGACCACCCGCGGGGCTACGCCGTGCACGCCTCCGACAACCCGTCCTCCTGGGGCGACGCCATCACCACTGGACAGGGCAGCGACCCGACCACCACCATCCACCTCCCCGCCATCACCGCCAGATACCTCCGCATCACCCAAACCGGCAACACGGGCAACTGGTGGTGCATCTCCGAGCTGAACCTCTACGCCCCCGCGACGTAGATCGGGTGCGGCGGTCGTGGGGTCGGGTACCCGCGACCGCCGCAAGTTCCTACGAAGATCCGCTGGCGATGGCCTTGGCGGGAATCCCCCATCCGTTGTTCACCGCGGGCTCCTTCTCCCACTCACCGAGCCCGTGGTCGCAGCCGAACACGTCGGTGATCCGACCGCTGGCGTGCCAGTTCTTGTAACTGCGGACCATGAAGAGCGGCCCGATGTCGAGGCGGTCGACGTTGTACGGGAGGACTCGCAACTTGCCGGTGTAATTGGGACCTGACCACACGCAAAGCTTGTAGTACTTGCCCACCTCACAAGGCGGCCCCTGCTCCGGCGGCGCGGCCTGGGCGGGCACGGTCGCGACCAGTGCGATCGCCCACGCGATCAAGGTCGCCTTGAGGGTGAACCCACGAGAGCTGAGCACCGAACAACCTCCAGGAAACGTCCGAAATGGACAGAGCCCCCACCTGCTTGCCTCCGGCGATTTCGCCGAGATTCCGCGGTGAAGGTTGGCGGCATGTCCGGCTTCATTGCCTGATCGCCTGGCCGGTTTCAGCTTGGCACGGAAGGCGTCTCTGAACCCAGGGGCCGCTTTCGCCGAGCCGGGAGAATCAGCTCCTGACGGTCCACCGGTAGATCTGACCGTCACGCAGAGCAGGACCTCGAGCCGCTCCCGGTCGCGGCGCCGCAGGGCGGCCACCACCTCGTCCACCGGATCCACGAGACCAGTACGGCACGCCTATCGCTGAAACAGCGTGCGCACCGCCACCGTGACCCACCCCAGCACGAGCACGCCGTACAACACGACCGCGACACCGGCGAACATCGGCGACGGAACCCGTGCCGCCAACGCGCTCGTGCCGGTCACCAACGTGCCGAGCGGGAACACGAAGCTCCACCAGGTCAATGCGAACGGCAGCCTGCGACGGGCGGTCCGCACGGTGACGGCCGCGGCGATCGCCACCCGCAGCAGGGCGAATCCCCACGTGATCGTGCCGTAGAGGACGCCGAACTCGGCCTGGCCCGGCAGCACGTGCACGCCGGCCAGGAGGTTGGCGGCGGTGATCGACTGGCCTCACCAGCTGCGTCGGCCGCGCCTTGTTCGCGGTGGCGGTCAATTGCGGTGCAGATGGGCCCCTGTGACGGAGTGCGCGCTGACAGGCAGTGAAGCGCTGCGATCGACGATCAAACTGGGCAGCTGCAACCTGATGTCGTCCTCCGTCGGCTCCGCAGTGTGCGCTCGACGTCGTCGAGTGACTCGGCGACGGTCGTCCGGTGTGGGTCGTAGGTGGCGTCGCTTGCTTTCAGCTCCCGACCGGTGACCAGGAGAGCTACGGTTTCCAGCCGATCCGCGAGTCCGCGTTCGACAGCGGTTTTCAGCCCGGCGAGGGCCGCCGCGCCGGCGGGCTCGGCGCCCACGCCTGCGCGCCCTGCCAAGGTGGCGACCGCGCTCAGCAGCGCGTCATCGGTGACCGACACCATTCCTCCGCCGGTCCGGCGTACCACGTCCAGCACCGCGTCACCGATGGCCGGGCGTACCACCGCGATTCCGTCGGCGACCGTGGCGGCGGCATCCAGCTCAGTCGGCCGGGTGGATTCGCCGAGCCAGGCTCGGACCAGCGGCTGGCAGCGCTCGGCCTGCACGCCGACCAGGCGTGGTTGCCGCGTGGTGAGGCCACAGCTGACGAGTTCGGCGAAACCTTTCTCGAGCGCTACCAGCGTCGGACCGTCGCCGACCGGGACGATCATCACATCCGGAAGCCGGCGGCCGAGTTGTTCCCACACCTCGAACGCCACCGTCTTCTTCGCCTCGATGGTGACCGGATTGACGCCAGTGTTTCGGTCGAGCCAGCCGAACGTGCGAGCGGCAGTCTGGGAGAGGTCGGCAGCGGCCGCATAGCCCTCGCGCACCTGGAAGACCCACGCACCCGCCTGCGCCATGAGCGCGAGCTTCTCCGGCGAGCAGTCGGTGGACACGAAGATGACGGCCCGCATCCCGGCCGCCGCAGCGCCGAAGGCGGTGGACACGGCCGCATTGCCGGTGGACGCGGTCGTGATCGTTTTCAGTCCGCGCCGCAGCCCGCCTTCGATCACGAGCGCGGTGGCACGGTCCTTGTTGGACGCACTCGGGTTGCGCGTCTCGTCTTTCACCCACAGGTACGGCGCTCCCAGCGCATGCCTCAGTGCCGGCGCGTGCAGAAGCGGCGTGCCGCCGATCGGGACCGGGTACCGCACCGGGCCGTCGGGAATCGGCAGCAACTCCCGGTAACGCCACATGGTGAACAGGACCGTCTGGTCCTTCGGCATCCGATCGGGACCGTAGTCGTACTGCAGCCGCTCACAACCCGCGAGGTCCACCGACCCTGTCACGCTGCCCACGTTCTGTCTCCCGTGTCTCAGGCTGACCTGGAACCCGCGGTCAGTTCGCCGGAGCTGAGCACGTCTTCGCCGTAGACGCCCTGCAGCCAGTTGGTCTGGTAGATGGTGTCGAGATAGCGTTCGCCGAGGTCTGGAGCGATCGCGACCGCGGTGAGTCGGCGTTCATCGTGCTGGACCAACCAGCTGGTGGCGCCACTGACCACCGTGCCGGTCGATCCGCCGAACAGGAATCCGCTTCTGGCCAGTCGGTGGCAGGTGCGGACGGTGTCCGCTTCGGCGACGTGCACAACCTCGTCCACATAGGACTGGTCGAGCAGCGGTGGGCGGATGCTCGTGCCCAGACCGGGAATCATCCGGGGAGCCGGCGCACCGCCGAAGGTCACCGAGCCGACGCTGTCCACCGCGACGATCCGCACCCGGCGGTACCGCTCCCAGAAGTAGCGTGCGCAGCCCATGAGGGTCCCGGTGGTTCCCGCGCCGACGAACAGCACGTCCAGGCGCGGGAACGCGGCCGCGATGGCTGGTGCTGTCCGGTGGTAGTGCGCCTTCCAGTTGCCCGGATTGGTGTACTGGTTCAGCCAGACGTACCGGTCGTCGGAAGCGCACACCGCACGGACGTGTGCGATCCGCGCGCCGAGAAATCCCCTTTGGGCATCCGGCTCGACGATGACGTGCACCTGGCTGCCGAACGCCTCCATCTGCCGTCTGGTCGACAGGTTGCAGCGGGTGTCGGTCACGCAGAGCAGCCGGTAGCCCTTGCTCGCCGCGATCATGCTCAGTGCCACGCCCAGGTTCCCGGACGATGACTCGACCATGATCGATTCCGGCGTCAGGACTCCGTCCTGTTCGGCCGCCGCCACCATTTCCGCCGCGGCCTTGAGCTTGATCGAGCCGGCGAAGTTGAAACCCTCGCACTTGAGGTAGAGCGAGTGCCCGAAGGTCGGCCAGAGGTCGACGTAGAGCTCCTCGGCGTTGAAGTCCTGTGGAGCGGAGATGACAGGCACCGCTACCCCTTCCGTTGTGCGGCGGTTGCTCGGCTGCTCACCCGTACCGGCGCAGCTCGTGGAAGAAGCCGTCGATGACGTGCAGCGCGCCGGAGCGGACCACCTCGTCGTAGACGTACTTGCCCACCGCGAGGTCGAGAACTCCGAGTCCGAACGGTGAGAACACCACCGGCCGATTCGTCGGCACGCTCAGTCGCCCGTCCATCACGTCGGCCAGCGTGCCGTGCACGAAGTCACGGTCGCCGGTGAGCTGTTCGGCCAGATGCGGTGAAGTGTCGGCCTTCAGGCAGTGCTCGATGTCGTCGACGATGTTGGTCGAGGCGAGCACGATCTCCGGCGTGAGGTCACGCAGCGACACGTGCAGCACCAACGGATTGTGTGCGAACCACGACAGGTCACCGACATGCGGCTGGCCGGCGACGGTCGCGAAGACCACGAGGTCGCTGGAGCGGATCAGCTGCTCGGCGCCGTCGTGCACGGCGATCCGGCCGGTGACGCCCGACTGCTCCAGGTATCCGCGGAAGCCGGTGGCGCTGTCGGCGTTCAGGTCGTGTATCCCGACTTCGTCGAACGACCAGCCGGTGCCCGCCAGGAACGTGTGGATGTAGCGGGCGATGAGGCCTGCTCCGAAGAACCCGACGTGCTTGGGGCGCGGCCGGCCCCGGGACAGCCAGTCGGCCGCCGACACCGCCAGTGCGGCCGTTCTCGTGGCGCTGATGATCGAGCTTTCCAGGCAGGCGAACGGGTAGCCGGTGTCGGGGTCGTTGAGGATGAGCACGGCGGAAGCCCTCGGGATGCCGGCCGCCACGTTCTCCGGGAAGCTGGAGATCCACTTCAGACCGGCCACCCGTACCTGCCCGCCGATCGCGGCGGGCAGTGCGATGATCCGGGCCGACGGACGATCTGGGAAGCGCAGGAAGTAGGAGGGAGGGTTCGTCGAATCGCCGGCGCTGTGCAGGCGGTAGGTGGCCCCGACCACCTCCACGATCGAGTTTTCGCGCTTCTGCAGCGCGTGCTGCACCTGCGCACCGGAGATCACTGCGAATGGTGGCACGGTTGTCGATGACGTGGGGATCGGTTCAGACATCGCGGACCTCGTTGCGGGGGAACGGATCGTGCTCACCCGGCGATCACTTGGACCGACGGTGAGCAGTCGGACAGGAGCAGGGTGTCGGCCATCGCGACGAGCACTTCACGTGGCCCCTCGAAGGAATCTCTGCCGTGCGCGGTGCGGACGTTGTCGACGAGCATCAGGTCCCCGGCCTGCCACGGCTCGCGTGCGGTGTTGTCCTCGTAGACCCTGTTGATCAGCTGCACGACGTCCTCGCGGATAGGGTCGCCGTTGCCGAAACTGGTGTTGAACGGCAGCGCGTCGGCGCCGTAGACGTCCACCAGGTACTCGCGTACCTCGGGCGCTATCGTCCACTCGTTGAGGAACGCGATCTGGTTGAACCAGCAGCGTCGGCCGGTGACCGGTTGGCGGACCACGGCGCTGCGGCGTTGCGTGGTGCGCAGTCCACGGCCAGGGCCCCACTCGAACTCGATCGCGTTGGCGTGGCAGTAGCTCTCGATGGCACGGCGGTCCTCGGTACCGAACGCTTCGGCCAGAGACGCCCCGATCTCGTCGTTGTAGTTGCGGGTGAGCAGCCAGCCTTCCCGCTCGAACCGCTCGGTCAACTCGGCCGGCAGCGCGTCGAGAACGGCCTGCGAGTCGGCCAGCACGGTCGCACCGCCCCTGGTAGACGCGTCGAGGCACGCGAACAGCATCAGACCGGGGAACTCGAGCCGGTAACTCAGTTCGTGGTGCATGCACATCTGTTGGTTGGCAGGCCACTTCGATGCCGAGTAGACGCCGCCGGAGTAAGTCCGCCGGGATGCGAAGGCCTCCTTCTCGACCATCAGCCAGGTGGCCAGCCGCTCGAACACCGCACGGACTTCGGCCGCGTGCCGCAGTCCGAGGCCGCGGACCAGAACCGCACCGTGCTCGGCGACCACAGCTCGCAGCGCCTCAGCGTGCTCGGCCACCCAGTTCAGCGCGTCGCCGGCGGCCTCGATCCGGAGCAACGGAGGTTTGCCGGGACACAGCTCCACGCCGGGCGGCGACGCCGGGGATGAGGACGACATCTCAGTGTCCTTTCAGTTGCTACTGGAAGTGCGGGCCGGTGACTCGGTGGCGTCCCGCCCGGATCTGCGGTCGAGCATCTGAGCCAGGTCTGCGAGGACCAGGTGACGGGTGACGTCGGTGACGGACACCGCGCGGTCGAGGGTGATCGCCAGCGTCACGGCCGACAGCGAGGTACCTCCCCGGTCGAAGAAGTGGTCCCGCCGGTCGATCTGATCCCGAGGGATGCCCAGGACGGTCGACCACGCTGCCGCCAGTCGCCGCTCGGTCGGCGTGCTCGGTGGCTGGAAGCCGTCCTCGACAACGCCGAGTTCGCCGGCGAGTGCCGCCAGCGTCCTCCTGTCGATCTTGCCGTTGGCGGTCAGCGGCAGCCTTTCCCGCCAGTGGAAGGCCGACGGGACCATGTACTCGGGCAGTGACTTGCCCAGCCGGTCTCGCACGACGGCGGGATCGGGCGGCCTCACACCCGAGTAGAAGGCCACGAGGCGCTTGCCCCGGTCGGCGTCGCCGGTGACCACCACGGCCCCGTCCTGGAGACCGGGTACCCGCAGCAGGGCGTTCTCGATCTCACCGATCTCGACCCGGAAGCCCCGGATCTTGATCTGGTCGTCCCGGCGGCCGAGGAACTCCAGCTTGCCGTCCGGCCGCCAGCGGCCGTAGTCCCCGGTCCGGCAGAGCCGGTGGCCAGGACGGTGCGGATCGGCCATGAAGACCAGGCGAGTGCGTTCCGGGTCGTTGATGTAGCCGCGACCGACGCAGATCCCGGAGAAGACGATCACGCCGGGGGAGCCCAGCGGCACCGGTGACAGGTTCTCGTCGAGGACGTAGACGGTCACGTTGGTGATCGGGCGCCCGAGCGGGACCCGGTCGCCGTCCGGGACCCGGTCCATGATCTCGTGCACGGCGTCGTCCGACGTTTCGGTGAGCCCGTACGTGTTGACCAGTTTGATCGTCCGGCTTGGGCCGCGAACCAGCGCTGCACAAGCTCCTTCTTCAGGAAGTCGCCGGTGGGTGACACGGTGTGCAGGTGCGGCAGGTCGCGAGGGTGCCGCTCCAGAAAGGACAGCACGAGGTCGAGGTAGGACGGCACGAGTTGGAGGACGCCGCACCGGCCGTCGACGACGTGTCGACGAGCCGCTCGACGTCCAGGATCACCTCTTGCTCGACCAGCAGGGTCCGTCCGCCGACCAGGAGCGCGGCGACCAGCTGCCACATCGAGATGTCGAAGCACTGTGGTCCGGTCTGGGGGATCACCTCGCCCTCGCGGACGTCCAGGTCGGCGATCTTGGCGTAGATGTGGTTGAGCATGCCCGCGTGCTCGCACATCACGCCCTTGGGCTCGCCGGTGGAGCCGGAGGTGAAGAGGAGGTAGGCGAGCTGGCCCGGCGCGACATCGATGCAGAGGTTCCCGTCGGCGTGCTCTTCGGCGTAGGCGGTGTCCACGAAGAGCTTCCGGACTTCGGGTAGCGAGTCGAGGGCCTGCTCGAGTGTGGTGGTGCTGCCGCGTTCGGTCAGTACCAGGGTGCATTCGGCGCGGGACAGAGCGGTCGCGATGCGGCTGGCCGGGAAGTGCGGTTCCAGCGGCAGGTACGCGCCACCGGCCTTGAAGATCGCGAGGACGGCGGCCATCCAGTCCAGGTTACGTTCCATCACCACCGCGACAACGCCTTCGCGGCGCAAGCCGCGCGCCAGCAGGGCGCGCCCAACCGGTTGGCGCGCGCGTTGAGCTCCCGGTACGTCCATTCCCGGCCACGGTACACGGCCGCGACGGCGTCCGGGTGTGCCTCCACCCGCTGTTCGAACAGTTCGTGCATCCGGCGTTCCGGCAGCTCCCGGCGCGGACCGGCGAGCTGGTCGAGCTGGAAGCGAAGTTCCTCGCCCGACAGCAGGCTCTGCCTGCGGTGCTCGGCGTCCGGATCGGCCGCGATCAGTGCGAGCGCGGTGCAGGTGGTAGCCGCCGATCCGGCGGGCGTAGCCCGCGTCGATGCACGTCGATCCGATACCGCAGCCGCAGCACGAGTCGGTCGCCGCGCCAGGAGATGCCCAGCGACAGCACGGTGTCCTCGGCCAGCACGGGCCGCCGCAGATACCCGTCAGGTCGGCAACGGTCTCGAACAGCGGCTCAGCCAGACCCAGCTCGTGCCTCAGGTCGTCGACCGGGAACCCGGTGCGACAACAGTTCCGACACGCGCCGATGGGTGTGCGACACCAGCGCCCGCCACGAATCCGGTTCGGTCGTCGACCTGCAGGGCAACGGCGGCTCACCCGCCACGGCCACGTAGCCGGTCACGACTTCTCGCTCCCCGGTCAGTGCGGCCAGCACCTTGGCGTGTGCCGCCAGCAGTACCGAGCTGAGCGGCGCCCTCAGCTCGCCCGTCAGCCGCCGCACTGCCGCGAGGTGTTCGCCGGGGACACGTTCCTCGTGCTCGGCGACCGCCGCCACCCGGTCGAGAGTCCACCGTGGAATCTCGGTGAACCCGCCGCCCATGAGGCTTTCCGCCAGAAGTCCCGGCTCGCCTGTCGCTGGTGTTTCCACAGAGTCTCCTCCTCGTTCGCCCCACTGGTCGGCGATGTGCCGCTCATCGAGTTCCGGACGCGACCACAGCGGCTCGGCGTTGCCGTCTCGCATCTCCCTGGCCGGGTTGCCGCCCCACCGTGCGTACGGCGGCATTTCCTCGCCCTTCATCAGGAAGGAGTCGGGCGCCAGCACCGTGCCATCGCCCATCGTCACGCCGTAGTGGACGAGGGCCCCGACTCCGACGGTGCAGCCGGATCCGATGGTGATCCGGTCGGACTTGAGGGCGAAGTCCTCCAGCGAGTGGCACTGGATCGAACTCCCGGCGTTGAGCGTGCAGTCGTCGCCGATCGTCACCATGTCCTTCTCTGCCAAGGAGCAGCCGTCGTCGAAGAGGCGCCGGCCGAGCCGGACACCCAGGAGCCGCCAAGCCACACCCTTGAGCGGGGTGCCGTTGAGGATCCTGTGCATGTGCCCGGTGAGCTTGAGGAAACGCTCTCGCCGCCAGCAGTCGGGCTCGTAAAGCGAGCAGGACGTCGGCTGGGTGCCTCGGAAAGCCGTGGCGGCACGTTCGACGAGCGCGAAGTAGACGACACCGAACAGCAGGGACAGGACGGAGAACAATGCGATCGCCATCGCCCCCCACGAGTCGTGCAGGTCCATGGCCCAGAAACCGAGCAGGGTGAGCACGAAGGCGTAGCACCATCGCGACAGCAGGAACCACCCGATGGTGCGGGCGTTGTGCTTGTTCTTGGCCGCCAGCCGGCGGGGCTAGCTCGTCGCCTGTCGCCAGGTGATGGAACCTGCTGTCCCGCTCGACCGTGCGCGGGATCTCGAAGCTGGGCGAACCCAGCAGCCCGACGCCTTCCCGGACCTTTCCGTCGATCGGGACGAGGACCTTCGTCGCCAGCAGGCAGTTGTCGCCGGTCCTGCCCTGCGAGGGGTAGACGATGTCGTTGCCGAGGAAGTTGCGCGGCCCGATCGCGGTCCGTGTCACCCGGAAAGAAGTGCTGGAGAAGTCGGCGTTGACGATCGACAGCCCATCGGCGACCACCGTGCCGCTGCCGACAGAGACCAGGTACGGGGTGTCGTGCTTGACCTGTTTGCCGAAGTTGGCTCCGGTCTGCACGACCGGAGCCAGCCGATACCCCAGGCCGCGCAGGTAGCCGACGACGTAGGAGCTGTCACCGAGGAGTTCGACGAAGAACTTCCTGTTGGTCAGGCGCGTGATCGCCCGATGGGCGGCGTAGTGGATCCCGTACAGGGGATAGACGTTGTCCGGCTTGACGAAACGGTTGAGCACACGCGGGACGGTCACCACGACGATCAACCCGACGAGCGCGGAGCCGAAGAACAGCACGAGGGAGGTCACCAGCGCGGTGCCGTAGAAGGCCCAACTCGTGAAGGCCACGATCTCCGGCCCGAGGAATACGGTGACCTGCGGGAACTCGCCGAGCAACAGGTCAATGCCGCCGTAGGCCAGCGGAATGTAGAAGAGCAGCAGGCTCGCCAGCTGCAGGACGGTGTAGGTGGCCCTTCTGCCGGTGCCGCGGCCGGCCGGTCCGATCCCCCGGTAGTCCGCCGCGCCCGGCTGCGCCGGGGACCCGTGCCAGCGCTCGCGGCCGGGCACGGTCTGACCCTCGTGCAGCGAGGAGGTGTGGCCGAGCTGGGCCCCGTCGCCGAGCGAGGTCTCGATGTCGAGCACCGACTTCTCGCCTACGAACACGTCCCTCCCGAGGGTGATCGCGCCGGTCTGGATCCAGCCGGCGGAGGCTCGGTAGCAGGTGAGAAACGCGTCTTTGCGGATGACCGTGCCGTCGCCGATGGTGAGCAGATCGGTGCACACGGGTGCGTGCCGGGAGAAGACAACGACGCCGCGCCCGATCTTCGCCCCGAGGGCCTTCAGATAGAGCATGTAGAGCGGCGAGCCGGCGAACAGGACCAGCGGGCTCAGCGTGACGAGCGTTTTGACCACCCAGAAGCGGACGTAGTCGAGGCTCCAGATGCGGATCCGCTGGCGCCGCCACCGGCCGATCAGCAGCCACTTCGCCAGTACCGGAAGGGCGCACACGCCGAGCAGTCCCGCGCCGCCGGCCAGCACCACGCGCAGATAGACGTCGAGCGGGGCCACCCCGGCGACAACCCACTCGGTGCCCTGTTCGAGGGCGAACGCGACGAGGCTCACGTACCCGAGGAGGATCAGGACCTGCAGGATTCCACAGAGGACGTACTGGGCGGTGCCGATCGGCGGAGCCATCTGGACCGGCGCCAGGACCGGTTCGAGGCAGGCACGGCTCCGCAGCGCGAGGGCGCTGGTGAGGCTCCCGATCGTCGGGTGCTGGTATGTGTCTTTGATGGATATCGACGGCAGATTTGGTTGTTTCCTCACCCTTGCGCAGAATTGAGCCATCACCATCGAGTCGGCACCGAGGTCGTCGAAGAAGTGGCTGTCGGCCGTGACCTGTTCGACGCGCAGGACATCCGCCAGTGTCGTAGTGAGGGCCTCCTCGATGTCCGCCGCGCCGGTGCCGTCGAGGGTTCCGCGGTTCACTGACATCTCGTGCCTCCTTGAGCGGTTCGCCAGGAATTGCGCGTGCGACCCGCGGGCGCGTTGACGTTTTCGCGCCGGCTGCCCTTTAGGGGAAAACTGTCACATTACAAGCTGCTGAGCGCTGCGGGAGGGGCCACTCAGCCTTGGGTGCAGTATTAGTTCCGGAGGCCACTGGAGCGTCTGCCGATTGCGGCGCATTGCCGAGGCGGATTCCACTCAATCCGGCCTTGGCCTGCTCGGCAGGAGTGGAGGATGCCGGGACAAGTGAACCGCAGGTAGGCGCGTAGGCGGTGGAGCTGAGGCGTCCGGGTCGGAGTACCTGTGACGCATTTTTTGGCAGTTCTCGATGTATTCGAAGATCACGTCGCGCGCCGTGTCTTCCGTGGGTCGGGTATGCCAGTTGAACGGTCCGCCTTGATTGTGACGAAGAGCGACTTGGCAGCCGCATTGCCTCTGCGACGCCCTCGTGGCCGGCCGATAGTTGAGCTCCGGCGTTGAGCTGTTCGTGGCCAGTGCTGCCACCGTCCTCGTCGTCGCGTCCGCCATTTGGGCAACGACCCGTAACACGAGGAGTGCGTTCGAGCCGCAGAGGCTTTCGGCAAGGTCGGTGCACGGGTGTTCCACGCTTCCGCCACTGGGCCGATGGATACCTGGGTGAAGGCGATCGCGGAGGAGCTCACTGATACCGCAACACCCGGCTGAGGAATTCTGCGTCGCGCGTGCCCCGTCATGTGACCGGCAATGTCGCCGAGTCACGCTGCTCGTGACCTGGGTGCTGTCGGTTGGGGGGGGCGCACCGGGTAATCCTGGCAGGCGCGGAGATCCATCGACCGCCGGCCGGTTCCAGCGTGCCGGCGGGATCCGCGGTCTGCCGTGATCACGAAGCCGGGTAGCCGGGAGGGTCGGGCAGTGCTGAAGATGCCACCGCACCACCGCCGTCGGCTCCTGGGGACAGGTGAATGCGGGCGAGGCATCCGGGGCGCTGGTGGGCCTCGCCGTGCCGATCCCGAATGGCGCAGGTCGGCGGTGGTGTCCAGTCCTTGATCGGCCAGCTCCGTGGCTGCGGCCAGGCCAATCTTCAGTCCTTTGTGGACTGTCGTGGAACACTTCTCCCGGTCGCGCGCAGGCCACGGCTACGCACGGCCGGGAGATGGGGTGGCGCGATCGTGTCAACGCCTCAGCGAGCGCGAGCACTCCGTCGCGGAGATGCTGCCCGAGGTCGGTATCGAAGCAGCCAACCTCTCCCAGCAGCTCGCCGTGCTGCGCCGCGCCGGTCTCGTGACCACCCGCAAGGAAGGCTCCAACGTCTTCTACTCGCTGACCAGCCCCCACGTCGCAGAGCTGCTCGCCGTCGCCAGGCGCATCCTCACCGGAGTCATCACCGGCCAGATGGAGTTCCTCGAAGACCTCGCACACCTGCCACTGCCGCGCCACGCGGCCGAGCCCAAAAGCAGAACTGAACGCGTTCTGATCACCGGACGCGCGCCTGCGAGTTCACTGCTCGAGCACGCCCGGCCCGAAGACCTCGTACTTGATGTCTTCGCGGCATCCCCCGCCGAAGAAGTCCGCCCCGACGTCGCGACGGTTGAGGCGGCCATCGGATGGCCGAGCCGGACTAGCTCGCCTTGGATCCGCCGATGTCCCCATGTCCGCTCGATCCATCGCCGCGGTCGGCGACACCATCACACGCCACGGTCTGCCCTGAGCTCGCTGACAAGTTCGAACATCTCGGTGAAGTGCTGTCCGAGCTCGACGAACTTCTTCGCACGACGGTCTTTGCGTCTCATCACCCTTCGACCGCGTCTCGGACATGAACCTAGGCGTGTACATCGTCTCGGTTCCTCCACCATCTGCTGGTACGGCCGGCGGCAATGCTGTTGTCGCTGCTGCGCTCGCGGCTGTCGCGCCGGGAACGGCTCACCGCCGCTGGTTCGGCCCGAGGGCTTCGCCTCGGTCATCTACGCGTTGCTGGTGCTGCACTCCTCAACCGACATGCCGATAGCGAAAGTCCTTCGTGCCGGCTGAAGATCCCGACAATCCTTCGCCGTACTCAACATTTGCGTTGCCGAGATTTGGCCACTTGGGCAGGAACCCGGCAGGTCAAGTAAACACGCAACCGACGAGAAATGATCGAAGATCAGCGGCGTCAGCCCTCCTGATGGTGGCTGGCCGGCGCTCTGGCCGACGGGCACTGCGCGGCGAGCCGCGCCCACGTGCAACGGACTGCCCGCTACGCACGTCGGGACGAACGGAAACGACGTGCTGTTCGGCACGAACGGTCCGGACGTGTTCGTCGCACTCGCCGGTGACGACGTGGTGTTCGGCATCGAGGAATGACACCGCATGTCTGGGTGCCGGCCGGGACGAGTTCTTCGGCGGTGCAGGAAACGACGGGCCAACGGGCAAGACGGCGCCGACAGCCTCGACGGAGACGCGGGTGCGGACACGCTCATCGGCGCCCTGGGTCTGGACCGCCTCGACGGCGCAGCGGGCAACGACATCCTCAACGGCGGCGGAGCCGCCGACAACATCGAAGCCGGATCGGGCGACGACACCGTCGACGCTGGAGCGGGCGCGGGACTCCGGAAGTGGCTGGCGACGGCACCGACAGGCTCAACGGGCAATAACGGCGCCGACCGGATCAACGGTGGCAACGGCAACGATCGTCTCAACGGCGGCGCGGGTGTCGACGACCTCGACGGTGGCAACGGCAACGACATCGTCAACGGCGACGCGGGCAACGACACACTGACCGACCCGGCGGGCTTGGACGTCGGTGACGAGGCGCCGGTGGCGCCGACCGCTGCGACTCCCGCTTCGAGTCGCTGTCCAACTGCGAGATCATCTTCTGACCGGACTTCCGTCGGCAGTCCAGAACCCGGCGCGGCCGGGAGACCGCGAAGCCGGGAGCCCCCGCCTACCGGCAACCGCACTCCCGGTCGCGCCGAACCACACGACGTAGGGCATGGTCGCGACGTGGGAACGTCGTCCGCGACCCGTGGGCGCCGTCAGCGCGGCAGGACACCTTGTGGCGCACGCCGTGGACAGTCGACGGCGGCGAGCAGAAGGTCTATCTGCGCGCGGTCACCGCTGACCCTGACGAGATCGTGCTCGTGCTGCTCGGCGACCTCCAACGTGGAGATCCCTACCGCGGGCGATACCCCAAGCTGGACCAAGCCTTCATCAACAGCGCCCTCACGCCCCACATGCGGGGCTCCAGCTACGTCCACGCCTCGTCGGGCGGGCGCACGTTGATCTCGCTCGCCTGGATACTGTCGATCTTCGAGATTGCGTGGGAGACCGGTAGCGCCCACCCCGGCTTCCTCATGATCGACAGTCCGCAGAAGAACTCTGGGGCAGGATCGTGACCGCGACGCGGAGTTCGCGGACAGCGTGGCGGTCTCAGACTTCTACAAGCACCTGCACGACTTCCGGCTTGCCGGACCTGGGAGTGGTGCCCAGATCCTCGTAGTGGACAACGCTCCGCCGGCCGTGGCGGACGACGACGTCGTCATCCGGTTCTCCCGGCGTGCCGACCTGCCTCCGTACGGCCTGATCGCGGACGAAGTGTCCTGAGCCTTCAACGGAACCTGTCTCCGCTGTCGACGGCCCGATCGCGGATTGAGCCTCGGATGTCCAGCTCCCCCGTTGCACTGAACGGGATAACAGCTACTGAAGTTCGAGCCGATGGAACGCGTGTTTCGGCCCGGCAGGGCTCGCGCTGATCGTGTTGGCGTTCATCGCCCTCGGCCCGCCGTGGTCGCAGCTGGCGGGCCAGCAACGACTTCGGGACCGTCGCCGACCGAGGACTGGGGCACCTACGACCCCGGCCGCCGGTCTGCCCTGAGCGCGTTGAAGAGTGCCGCAATTGAATGCCCGCTGCTAAGGCTGGAGCCAGCCGCGCTCGGCCGCGCGAGCGCCTGCCTCGAATCGGCTGCGAGCGCCGAGGCGGTCCATGAGGTCGGCCATCATGCGGCGGATCGTGCGCAGCGAGAGTCCCAGTCGTTTGCTGGCGGCCTCGTCGGTGAGGCCCTGGTCGAGCAGCTTGAGCAGTTCGCGTTCCTGGCCGTTGAGGCCGTCCTGGTCGGGGATGGCCTTTTCGCCGAACGGTGTGGCGTTCGCCCAGGTTTGCTGGAACAGGGCCACAAGTGCCGCGATGACACCGGTTCCGGTGAGTTGTACGGCGCCATCGGTGCCGTTGTCGGGGTTGATGGGTACGAGGGCGGCTTCGCGGTCGACGATCAGCAGGCGCACCGGGAGGGTGGGGACGGTGCGGACCTCGCCGCCGAGCTCGGTCAGCCAGCGCGCGTAGCGGTGGGTCGGGATGTCGTTGCGCACGCTGTCCAGGTAGACGGTGCGGATGGCGACGCCGCGGCCGAGCGCGGTCTGGTTGAGCGGGCGGCCCGCCTCGATGCTCTCCGGTGACTGGGCGCCGCCGGGCATGAACGACAGGCACTCTTTTGTGGCGCGGTTGGCGAGGGTTTCGAGCCGGGCCTGGATTTCGTCGATGTCGCGGAGCTCGTCGATTTCCGAGCGGGGTGCGCTGGTCTGCAGGTCGGCGATCAGGCCGGAAATGGCGGCCTGGCTTTCGGCGAACTCCTGCTGGCGGCGCAGCAATTGGACCTGCTGGAGCTGCAGCAGGGACTCCAGGCCGAGTTTCGGGTCGACCGGTCGTAGTTCGTCCGGGTTGTCGACGGACTGCCGGACGAGGGTCAGCGAGGCCAGCCGGTCGAGCGCGGTGCGCACTGCCTGTTCTGACAGTGCGAGGTGCTCGCTCAGCTCGCGGACTCCCCATGAGCGGTTCGAGAGCATCGTGCGATACACGGATTCAGCGACTTTGTCCAGGCCAAGCGCTTCAAGCATGCGACGCCCCCCAGCGTGCGGCTCCCCGATTTGCGACGGTCAGCATCTCAGGGACCACCGGATTCGGCAACAAGGTAGACGGAGCGCGCCTGCACGAAGGTGCCAGGCCACTTGCTGCCAGGCCGAACGGGTTCCGTGCTGGTCAGCTCGGCAGCATGCTTGTCGGCATGGTCATTTCATCTTCGATCGCCTGCCATTCCGCCGACGGTTTCGACTGGGACAAATAGGCGGTCCTCCCCCGATGTGAGGCTTGTCGTGTACATGGCGAGAGTGACGCTCGATGCGACCGGTGAAAGCGCCTTCACCGACATTGACGCGGACGTGGTGGCGGATTTGTTGTGGGCGCTGGCCGAACCAGTGTCCCGGTTGGAGCACGTGCACGCGGCCAGCGGGAAAGGGCGGGTGGACCTGGTGTTCTTCCACCTCGCCGCCGATCCGGGGCAGGCGGCCGACGCGAGCGAGCGATTGTGTCATCTCGCTATCTCGATCTCGCCGCGGCTGCGTGGCTGGAGGGTGTCGTCCATCGCCGAAGAGTCCCGCGCAACGAACGGGTGGTAGTCGTGACGAAACCGAAGCAGGCCGGGCTTACGGAACTGATGGACGTCGCCTGTGAGGCGGTGTCCCGAGCGCGCCGGATCATCCACACGCGAGCGCCGAGTTCGGTGTCCGCCAAGGGAGATCGGGACATGGTCACCGACATCGATCTTGTCGTGGAGGACGAGCTGCGCGAGTTCCTGACGCGGGAGACGCCGGAGATCGGCATCCGAGGTGAGGAAAACGGCCACAGCGGCGCCGTGGACGGGTCGCTGTGGTGGGTGCTCGATCCGATCGACGGCACAGCGAACTTCGCCCGCGGCATACCGTTGTCGGCGGTGTCGCTGGGACTGGTGGACGACGACCGCGCGGTGCTGGCCGCGGTCGACATGCCGTTCCTCGACGCCAGGTACACCGCGATCGAGGGGTGTGGCGCGTACGTCGACGGCGCGCCCATCCGGTGTTCGGAGGTCGACGAGCTGTCCTCGGCGGTGATCTCGGTCGGCGACTTCACGGTGGGGGAGCAGGCCGCCGTGAAGAACCGGGTCCGGCTCGCCGCCCTGGCCCGGTTCGGTGCCAGGGCGCAGCGGATTCGCATGATCGGTACCGCGGCGACGGACCTGGCGTGGGTGGCGCAGGGCAGGCTGGACGCGTCGATCATCCTGTCCAACAAGCCCTGGGACACCATGGCGGGCGTGCTGCTGGTGCGGGAGGCGGGCGGTGTCGTCCTCGATCGGGACGACACCCCGCACACCGTGCACTCGTCAGCCACGATCGCTGTTTGTGCCGGGCTTCACCGGGAGATCATGGCTCAGCTCGCGCGTGCTTACGCCGAGGAGCATTGAGCGAAGCCACCCTGTGCACGGACCGTGGACAGCCTGGTGGACAGGTAGAGATCGTTCAGCTGCCGCAACGATGGTATGTGCGCGGTCAGGAAGTGCGGAGAGCCGGGAAGCTCGCCGGGTGGCACACACCGGGACGCCGCCGGAAGAGAAAGGACGGGCGATTCGGGGCAGTGCGGGGACTCCACCCACCGTTCCGCTTCGTCGAGCTCACCGAGTGCGTCGCGATCAGTCTTGTTCGACAGGCCGAGCCAGGTGAACGCGCGGCTGCGGAACGTCGCGTGGCGCAGCTCGGGATGGCGGTGCACCGCGGCGCCCAGCGGGAGGAGCGAGCGCGCGGTGAGCGCTTCGCAGCCGAGGATCTCCAGGATCGGGTTGCCGTGTGACTCCGGAGCCCAGTCATAACCCGGTTTCCAGCCCCGGATCGGCAGGGCGGAGGGGCGCAGCCGAGCGTCCCGTTCGTCGGCACCGCACCACGGACAGCGCCGGACGCTGAGCTGGATGCGCACCGACAACGACGTCGAAGCAGCCAGCAGATGGGCGTTCGCCTCGCGGATCGCCATCCTGGTCACGGTCTGGCGGAGCGTGTTGATCATCAGGACACCTGCCGGATCTGAGGTTCGCTACGGGCCCGGCGACCGCACGCGGCCGCGTTGACGCCGATGTCGACGAGAATTCGCTTGCTCTCCTGGTCGAGCGCCGACCGGTCCTCCGGGAGGAGGCCGCAGTCGATCCACGACGTGAAGGCGGCACGCAGCAGCGCCACGCGCAGATCCCCGGCCGAATGGAGATCGGGATCGGCGGTGTCGAATCCCAGGATGTAGGCGGCGGCCCACATCTCGATCGCCAGCCGCACCGGCAGAGTTCCATGCCGCACCGCGGAGTCGTGGGTGAGCCGATGCTCGAACCGGCCGAGGAACCGGTGGCAGTCGCCCAGCACCTCGTCGGCGTCCACGCCGAGGAGCGAACACCAGTCCTGCCAATACCATCCGAACGGATGCCAGATGTGCTCACCGGCGCCGGGCCGCGCGAACCTCAGCCGGCACTCGGAGTTGTGGAACTCGACGGAGAAGTCCGCGGGGGACCGGTGCGCGGCCCGCGCGACCGATCGGTCCAGCACCTCCGGTTTGGTCTGCCAGTAGCCGGTGGGCGCGTTCCATTCGCGCAGGAACACGGCGGCGTGCCGGTCACCGTCCACCTCGTTGCCCGCGACACTGCGCAGATCTCCGTGTTCCACCAGGTGTGGCACCGCGGCGAGCACCGGAATTCCTTTCTCCTGGCAGAACTGCGCGATGACCCGGTCATCGTGACGGACGTCGTCGGGCACCGCGGCGAGGTACGCCGCGAGCTCGGTCGCCAGAGCCGCGGGCAACACGAGACCGAGCGTCGGCACGAACGCGTCGAACAACGGAGCCCACGCCGCCCCGGACTCGACGGCTCGCCGCACGAAGTACGAGTTCGGGGTGCTGTGCCAGTTCACGTACAGCGTGATCGCGGCGTCCGGCTGGGCTTCGACCGCGGCGAGGATGTGCTCCGCGAATCCGTCGGTCAGGGTGAGGTCGTCCTGCAGCACGAGGTGATGCGTCGCGTCAGGCGCGATGGACGCCCATGCTTTCTTGGCGGTGCGCAACGGACTTGGTGGCCCATCGGGTTCCGGATCGGCGATCACGCGCGCGGGCAGGGGAGCGCACGCGGCGACGATCTCGCTGACTTTCGCGGCTCGTGCGGGATGATGCATGATCGCGATGCTCAGATGCACGGTCATCCACCGACTCCTTCGTAGCGGGAAGCTGTCGAGTACCAACTGCGCCTGGCGATGAGGAAGGCGACCGCTCCGACCAGTGGTGCCATGATCGCCAGGATCGAGAAGCCTCCGAGGCCGGATGCCTTGTCCAGCAACACGGCCGCGGGCAGGAACGCGGTGTAGGCGGCGGGCAGGACCGTGGTGAGGAGCACCTTCAACGGCCCGGGAAAGATCGTCAGCGGGTAGTTGCCGAACGATGCCATGAGCTCGTCCGCCCACATCGACGGAGTGCCGGTGTCGACGTGCCGGAAGCTGTACATGCTGATCACCATCTGTACCGCCGCTTCCAGCAGTACCGCACCGGCGATGGCCCCGACCAGGTACAGCATCTTCCACAGTGGCCAGTCGGTGTCGACGAGCCCGAAAGCGATCACCAGCACCGTCACACCGACCAGGAGGTCGCCCACCGCGGTGACCCTGGCCGAGTTGAGCAGTACCTGGGTGAACAACGGTAGCGGCCGCAGGAGATAGCCCTCGATCCTGCCCTCCTGCACCAGCCTGGGCAGTTCGGTCACGGTGTCGAACAACGCCACGTAGATCGCGTGTCCGACGAGTCTCATGCCGGCGATGAAGAACACCTCGCCGCTGGTCCAGCCGCCCAGGCCGGGAAAGCGGGTGACGAGCACCGTGAGGAACAGCAGCAGCGAGGTCTGCCACATGATCCCGTGCACGAGCGAGAGCACGAACTCGCCGCGGTACTCCATCCTCGCTCGCACGTTGAGCGCGGTGATCCGCATCGCGCTGGACATCGTGTGCATGTTCACCCGCCCTGGGTTTCGACTCGGCGTTCCGCGCGCAGCCACATCGCGCGCGTCATGAGAGCGAGCACGGCACACCAGGCGAACTGGATGGCCAGGTGGTGCGCCGAATCGCTCAGCGGTATCCGTCCTATGTAGAGCGACAGCGGCACGTTGAGGGTGGCCTGAAACGGAAGCCAGAGTGCTACCGCGACTGCCGCGTCCGGCAGGTACCACAGCGGTACGAACGCGCCGGAGAGGAAGTCGTGCGTGAAGTGGTACACCCGCCGTGCGTTGTTGTTCGTCGTCGTCCAGAAGCACATCAGGTCGACGGCGAGCAGCAGCTGGTACTCGATGGTCTGCCCCAGCACGAGGCTGACGACCGTGACCGCGGCGACCAGCGCACTCGCCGGAGCGTCGATCAGGCCGGCAGCCAGGGCCACAAGGTACCCCGCGAACGACCATGCACCCCAATACAACGTCTCGCCCAGCGACTTCACCAGGTAGTAGCGGCGGGCGGGCACCGGCCGGACGAACCAGTAGCCGATGCGGCCGTCGTTGACCAGTGACCACAGCGAGTCCCGCGAGAAGATCCGGGACGCCCAGCGCACCCTGCTCACCAGCACGGCGAGCGTCGCGTAGGTGACCGCCTGGGTGACGTTCAAGCCCGCGGCCACCGTTGTGCCGGAGTACAGCGCGGTCCAGAGGACGTAGCTGAGCACGACCTGCAGCACCGCCATCGCCGCGGCGGACAGGAGTCGGCTGCGATGGGTGAGTTCGGTGAGGACGGGCACCCGCAGCAGCCGGGCTTGCGCACCTGTGCTCGCGATGGCCGTTGTCATGGCGTGCCAACGGGCACGGGCACGTCCTGGTAGAGGTGCCGGATCAGCTCCTCGACGTCGGCCTGTTCCACGGCCAGGTCGGCGACCGGAGTGCTCGCGACCAACCGGCGGATGACGTCGCGGCTGGTTTCCCCGGAGACGGGCGCGAGGACCGCGTGCAGCGGCGTTCGCTCCAGCACCACGGCCCCGTCGATGTCCAGGCTGTCCACGGGATGCGCGAACGACACACGGACGGTGGTGCTCGCGCTGTGCCTGGCGCGCAGGTCGGTCAGCGTCCCGTCGAACGCCACCGTGCCCTTGTTGATGAGCACGAGACGCTCACACAACTGCGACACCTCGGTCATGTCGTGAGTCGTGAGAATCACCGTTCGGCCGCGTGCCGCCACCTGATGCCGGAGGAACTCACGCACCTGCTCCTTGACGACGAGGTCCATCCCGATCGTCGGCTCGTCCAGGAAGACGATCTGCGGGTCGTGGATCAGCGCCGCGGCGAGGTCGCAGCGGACCCGCTGGCCGAGCGACAGGTGCCGTACCGGCGTGTGCCAGAACTCCCTGAGACCGAGGATCTCGCTGAACAGGCCGAGCCGTTTCACGTGCTCGCTCAGCGGAATGCCGTAGATGTCGCGGAGGATGTTCAGCGACTCGACCGCGGGCAGGTCCCACCAGAGCTGGGTGCGCTGGCCGAACACGGCGCCGATGTCGTAGGCGTTGCGGATCCGGTCCTGATGCGGCACGCGGCCGTTGACGAGCACCTCGCCGCCGCTGGGCACGAGGATCCCGGTCAGCATCTTGATCAGCGTGGACTTGCCGGCGCCGTTCGGGCCGAGCAGCGCCACGAACTCTCCGCGCCGCACGGACATCGAGACGTCCTGCACGACGTGCCGGGTCTCCCGCACCGGCCGGACGAGGGACCGCAGGGCGGCCGCGACACCGTTGCCGCGGACGGACACGGTGAACGACTTGGCCAGATCACGGGTCATCACGGCGGGAATGTCGTTCATCGGGACGCCACCTCCCAGGCCAGCTCGCAGCGCAGAATCGACTCCCACCGCGCCGGGTGCTGCGGCGTGAGCAGCAGTCCCGGCAACTGCGTTCGATAGCGAAGCACGGCTTTCTCCTTGCGGTGCCTGGTTTCTGCGGCCAGCTCGAAGGACTGTGCTTTGAGAACAGTGGTGTCGAGTCCGGCCCGCACGAGCTCCTCGTCCAGCCAGAAGTCCGGATCGAGGAACGCGGGTGAGGGCGCGCCGGTGACCCAGGACGGCCAGCCGAGCTGGATCGCGTAGGGCAGATCGGCGTAGAGGAAGACCGCGGGTTCGTGGTCCAGCGACTCGACGGCCAACAGCCCGGCGTCACGGACGTGGAGGTGGTCGGGATGTCCGCCGATGCCCGCGGGAAGCCAGACCTCGGCCGTGTCCCGCATGAAGGAACGCAACTGTTCGGCGAGGCGATCTCGCTCCGGAGGTTGCTCCCGGTACTGGTTCTCGGGTTCGGACAGCCGGTGCGACGCACACCCCAGCAGCGCGGTCGCCTCGTCGTCCTCGGCGGCTCGTTCGCGATGCCGCTCGGCTGACGAACGGGCTCCGGTGATCCGGTCCCACCGGGTGCGCTCGATCGAGGAGGGCGGGGCTCCGGCGAACACGGTGACGACGCGGGCACCTGGCCGGACGAGCTGAGTGGTTGCCGACAGCACGGCGTCGTCGAAGTGCGGGGAGAGGACAGTGATGCTCGCGCCCATGTCAGACCGCCATTTCCGCGGCCAGCAAGTCAGTGCTGTCCCCGGACAGCGCCCGCATGCGCCGCGTGGTGGCGATGAGGTGCCTCAGCGCGTCGGAGTCGATCGCCTGGTCGCAGTCGGTCCACGACTCGGCCGGCACCGGGTGGCTCTCGACGACGAGCCCGTCCGCGCCGACCGCCACGCCTGCGAGCGCCAGCGGCAGCACCCAGTCGCGTCGCCCGGCCGCGTGGCTCGGATCGATGATCACGGGCAGGTCGGTCTTGGTCCGCAGCACCGGCACCGCGGCGATGTCCAGCGTGTTCCTGGTTTCCGTGATGAACGTCCGGATGCCGCGCTCGCAGAGGATCACCTGGGAGTTCCCGGCACTGCGGATGTAGTCAGCCGAACCGAGCCATTCGTCGTAGGTCGCGGCGAAGGAACGCTTGAGCACCACCGGCAGTCCCGCGGCACCGACAGCGTGCAGCAGCCGGGCGTTGCGCATCGACCGCGCACCGACCAGGAACGCGTCGACGTGTCCCTTGAGGAGCTCGACATCGGCGGAGTCGAGCGGCTCGGAGAGGATGGGCAGTCCGGTGCGGACGCGGGCCCGGTCGAGGAGCGGGATCGCGTCGGCTCCCATGCCCTGGAACCGATTCGGGCCCGACCTCGGCTTGAACACACAGCCGCGCAACACATCCGCACCGGCCAGCGCGGCCGCCTCGGCGTGCTCGACGTAGTCGGGCTCGACCGAGCACGGACCCGAGATGACCGGCAGGTCGCCCGCGCCGAACACTGCGTCGCCAATCTTGACAATCACGATTCTTCCCCCAGTGTCCCGGGCTCTCTGCCCGTCGATGACGTGATGCCGAGTCTGAGCCAGCGCGACGCGGACGAGAAGTGATCCGGACTGGCACGAACCACTCGTGACAGCTTGGTGCCAACTCGGACCGGTGGATCGCTGACATGCTTGGCGTGCAGGCAACAGCAGTTGCCACGAGCTTTGTCCACTTAGTTCAGCAGGGGGTGAACGGATGTCCACAGAGGTGCGGTTGAGCGTCGCGATCATGACGCATCCGGCACGCAGCGGGAATCTGCCGGAGCTGGTTCGTTCATGCGCGCCACTGGAGCCGAGGGTGGTGGTCGATCCCGACCCCGCGGCCGGGCCGAGTCCGTTGCGGACGGCGAAGCGCGCGTGGTCGGCGATTGCCGAAGGCGCCACCCATCATGTGGTGCTGCAGGACGACATCGTGCTGGCACGCGGATTCGGCACGCACCTGCCCGCTGCCGTGGCGGCGCAACCCGACTGCGGCATCACGCTCTACGTGAACTGGCACAGCGTGCCGAACTCCTACTTCGTGCGCCGCGCCGTGGCGGCCGGTTCACCGTGGGCACCGCTGTCGCCGTCCTGGACACCGACGCTGGGCCTGGTGCTGCCGGTCGCACGGGCACGTCAGCTCGCCGAGTACCTGCACGACATCCCCGACGACGTCCGGCACGACGACCACATGATCACGGCGTTCTGCCGGGAACGCGGCGTGCCGATCATGGCCGCGGTGCCGCACCTGCTCGAACACCCCGGCACCCACAGCCTGGCCAGCAACGAGGCCGACGGACCCCGCCACGCCACGGTGTTCACCGGTGAGCTGGACTTCGGCGTCGAGCACTGGTCGCGTGGCAGGGAGGTCCTGCCCGCGCTGACCGATCGCACGGCGCACCGCGCGGCGACGGACTTCGCCGTGGAGCTGCACAACTCGGAGTGCCGCATCCGGTTCTCCCGGCCGGGTTCGGGTGAACCGCTGGCGCAACCCTTCGGCTGGTACTGGTACGACTGGGCCGCGCTGGTCGGTGTCGAGCCGGGAGTGGTGCTCGACGACCTCGAGACCTTCCTCGCCCGCGCCGATCGCGCCGTCCGGCGGCTGCCGGCGCGCCTGGTCACCGAGGTCTGGGCGGCGGGTTACCTGCTCGGCGCGGACACGGCGTCGCTGGGCCGCGTGAACGCCCCTTCGCGGCAGCGTCTGCTGCGCACCGCGATGGAGTCGTGGATCGGTTCCGGGCTCTGCCAGCCGGATCGCGACCGCCTCGACGAGCCGGAGCTGGACCTGCTCGTCGAGGTCTCACTCGCGGCGGTCGACCACGTGCGGGAGCTCGTCCATGCCTGACGACATCACGGCGATCGTCCGCCGCATGGCCGAGCGGGAAGCCTCGGCGCACTTCCTGCGAGCCTCGTTCGACGTCTCCGTGCGCGTCACGTTGCGGACACTGCGCTGTCCCTGGTGCGGAGCGGATGGCGAGGCGCCGTGGATGATGCCGTTGCGCGGCTGGGAAACCGGCTACGACTGGGCGCCCGAGTCCGCGCCGGTGGCGGTGCTGACGGCCTTGGGCTGCGAGCGCGTGACGGCGCGATCCCTGCTGCCGCTCGCAGTTCTCACCCGTCGGGGTGGTGCCACCACGTTCGGCACCAGGGCCGCGACGTGGGCGCAGTGGTACACGGACGGCACCTCCGTCCACCAGATGCTCAGCCTGCTCGACGCAACCGAACGCTGGGCCGAGGACCCGGACCTCGCGCCCGCGGACGGGTCCGTGCCGTTGACCCTGCCCGCGGCGGTCCGCGTGATCGCCAGAGGAAACGATCCCTACCGCGACACGGTCTCGGCACCGCATTTCGTGCACCCGCACTGCTTCGAGCCTGGACTCGCCGAACTGAACGACCTGTATCTGGACACCCGGCTCTCCGCTGTACGACGGCATCTCGAACACCCATCACGACTTCTCGAGGTCACCCAATGATTCCGCCAGAGACCAAGGTGCACGTCTGTTTCGTGTGCACCGGCAACATCTGCCGTTCGCCGATGGCGGCACTCGTGTTCCGTGAGCATGTGCGCCGAGCCGGTCTGATCGACCACGTCCTGGTCACGAGCGCGGGCATCTCGTCCTGGCACGCGGGCAAGCCCGCCGACGAACGAACGCAGCTCGTGCTGCGGCGCAACGGTTATCCCGCACAGCACATCGCGACTCACCTCGCTGAGCTGCACCGGAAGGCCGACCTGCTGCTCGCGATGGACGCCGAACATCACCGCGCCCTCGTCGACCTCGCCGACGACGCGGAGCGGGTCCGCATGTTCACCTCGTTCGCAGGCGGCGACCTCGCGGGCAAGGACGTGCCGGATCCGTACTACGGCGAGCAAAGCGGGTTCGACGAGGTGTACCGGATGGTGCAGGCGGCGGTGCCGGGCCTGATGACCTGGGTGCGCGAGTCGCTGGTCGCGCGGGCACGGGCCGCGGGTGACGCGGGCGATCCACGTCGCGCCGCCGAGCTGCTGACCACCCTGCACGAGAACTGCGAACGCGTGCTGGGCGGTGAACACCCCGAGACACTCGCCATCCGCGACCAGCTCGCGCTGTGGATCGGTGAGGCGGGCGACCCCGTGACCGCCGCGGCCCAGCTGCGCGAGGTCCTCGAACTACGCCGGCGAGCCCTGGGGGAGGAACACCCGGACACGCTGTACACCTGGCACAGCCTCACCTACTTCACGGGTGAGTCCGGAGACACCGCGGGTGCGGTAGCGATGAGCCAGGAGCTTCTCGCCGTCCGGGAGCGCGTGCTGGGCCATGCGCACCTGGACACGCTGATCACCCGTCACCGGCTCGCCTACTGGGTGGGAGAGGCGGGCGATCCGCGCACCGCCGCGCACCTGCTTTCGGAGTTGCTGCCGGTGCGGGAGGAAGTGCTGGGGCCTGAACATCCGCACACCTTGACCACCAAGCACGAACTGGCTCGTCGCCTCGGCGAGGCAGGCGACGTGGCAGGCGCTGTGGCCCAGCTGACCGAGCTGTTGCGGCTGCGTGAACGAGTTCTCGGCCCTCTGCATCCGCACACCCTGACCACCCGGCACGAGCACGCGCGCTGGACCGGCGAGGACGGCGACGCCGAGGCCGCCGCAGGGCTGCTGCGCGACCTGCTTCCGTTGCGGCGCCAGGTGCAGGGGCCGCAGCACCCCCGGACCCTGACCACGTGGCACGAGCTCGCCAGGTGGACCGCGGAGAGCGGGGATCGAGCCTCCGCCACCAGGGAGCTGGAGGAGCTGCTTCCGGTGCGCATCGCCGTGCTGGGCGCCGACCACTCGCACACCCTGGCCACCGTCGAACTCCTGAGCACACTGGGAGCCGTGCGATGACGGACACGATCGTGCTGTCCCCGCACCTGGACGACGCGGTGCTCTCCGCGTCGAACCGCCTCACACGTACCGGCACCACCGTCGTGACGGTGTTCTCCGGACTACCACCGGACGAGATCACCCTCACGGACTGGGATCGGGTCACGCGCGCGACCTCATCGCGCGAACGGCAGCGTGAACGGCTCGCGGAGGACGACGAGGCGATGAGCCTTTTCGAGTGCGCCTCGCTCCGCATGGACGAACCGGAGGAGCAGTACCGAACCGGTCAGCTCGACCGCGAACGGCTTGCCGTGCGGCTCGCCGGGGTGATCGGACCGGCCGCCGAGGTCTGGGTTCCCGCCGCGATCGGCGGGCACCCTGACCATCTCGCCGCGCGCGATGCCGCGCTCGCGGCGGTGACGACCGTTCCCGAACGTCCCCAGGTCTACCTCTATGCGGACATCCCGTACTCGCTTTGGTACGGATGGCCGGCTTGGGTGACCGGTCAGGAAGCCGCAGAGTACCTGGATACCGGTGCATGGCTCGACAGTGAGCTGCGCCGCCAGGGACTCGACCCGGACCGGATGGTCCCGCACGTCGTCGAGCTCACGCCGCAAGCGCGTGCCCGCAAGGAGAAAGCGGTACGGGCCTACCGTTCACAGCTGCCGGGACTGTCGCTCGACGGCACCCATCCATCGCTGTGGCGGAACGCGCACAGTCACGAGGTCGCCTGGCGGCTGCTGCCATGAGCGTCCGCATCAGCGCCGTGGTGATGCACCATCCCTCGCGGACCGCCGGCCTGGCCGGGCTTGTCGGCGCGTGCGGAGCGGTGCGGCCACGGTTGGTTCCCGATCCTTCGCCCGACGCACCGGCGAGTCCACTGAGGACAGCCAAGCGGGCGTGGGCCGCGGTCGAGGACACGTCGACGCATCATCTGGTGCTGCAGGACGACATCGAAGTGAAACGCGGGTTCGCCGACGACCTGGCCAACGCCGTACTGGCGCGGCAGACGCAACCGCTTGCCCTGTACGTCAACTGGAACAGCCCGTACAACTCCTACACCGTGCGCAGGGCCGCCGTGATCGGGCACCCGTGGGCGCCGCTGTCTCCGCGGGAGTGGACGCCAACGCTCGGCCTCGCCGTCCCACACGACCAGGCACTCCTCCTGGCTGACCGGCTCGCGTCGATGCCGGACGAGATGCGGCACGACGACGACGCGGTCAGCGCCTGTTTCCGGGAGCAGGGACTGACCGTGCTGGCCGCCGTGCCCCATCTGGTGGAGCACCGGGGATCGCGCAGCGTCGCGGGCAACGACACGCACGGCACCCGCCACGCGACCGTGTACGCCGAGGATCTGTCCCTGAGCGCCGAGCATTGGTGTGGAGACCGCGAGGTGGATGCCGCGTTGTCGGGTGGCGCCTTCGCCGTCGAACTGCACAACTCGACCTGTCGCCTGAGGTTTCTCCGTCCGCACGAGCCGGTGGCGCATCCGTTCGGCTGGTACTGGAGGGAATGGTGCGAGCTGATCGGTGTGGACACGGCACAGGTGCTCGCGGAAGCCCCGCGCTTTGCTCCAGTGGCGGCCGAGGTGTGGGCGGCGTGTTACCTGCTCGGTGTGGACACCGCGCACCTTCGTCGCGGAGTGCTGCCGGAGTCGGTCCGTGCGATCTTGCTGCGCCGCGCCGTTGCGTCATGGATCGACTCCGGGGTGTCCCGCGCGGACCTCACGGCGATCTTGGCGGCCGACCTGGTGGAGGTCGGGCTGGAAGCGGTGGCAGCGGGGCAGAGCGCCATTCGCGCGGAAGTGGTGGCTGCCCGTGCATAGCGTGCGCCGGATGGCGGAACGGGACGCGCGTGCGCATCTCCTGCGTGCGTCGTTCGAGGTGTGCGTTCGGCTCGAGGTCGACGTCGTCACCTGTCCACGGTGCGGCGCGGGCGAGGATTCGTTCGACGGCCTTCCCCTGCGCGGTGACGAGCCGGGGTGGGACTGGGCGGCGCCATCCGGCCCCCGGCCGACGCTGCGGTTGCTCGGCTGCGAGAGCGTCACCGCCCGAGCACTGCTGCCGCTCGCCGTGGCAGCCCACGTTCGCGGCTCCGGAGTTTTCCAGACCAGAGCGGCGACCTTGCCGGAACCGCCGCTCGACGACGACGCCGTGCCTGCCGCTCTCCGGAAGCTGGACCTGGCCGAGCGGTGGGCTGATCAGCTGCACGACCCGGAGCGACTGGAGCGCTGGCAGGGAGCGATGACGCTGCCGGTCGCGGTGACCGGCCCGTCACGCGGTCCGCATTTCTTGTCACCGCACGGAAACACGCCGTTTCTACATGGTCTGAACGAACGGTACCTGCGCGATCGCCTGCGGGCGGTGAAGCTCGCGCTCGGCCGCTGAAATTGGGGGACGTATGACGATTTCCACCACCGACCTGCTTGGTCGGCCGATGGGGGCACTGCGGATTTCGCTGACCGACCGGTGCAACCTGCGATGTCAGTACTGCATGCCGGAGGAGGAGTACGCCTGGCTGAACAAGCCGGACCTGCTGACCTTCGACGAGATCACGCGCATCACCGACGTCTTCGTCTCGCTCGGCGTGGACAAGGTCCGGCTCACCGGCGGTGAACCGTTGTTGCGCAAGGATCTGCCCGCTCTCGTGCGCATGCTCGCGGCGAGGCCCGGCATCAAGGACCTGGCGATCACGACGAACGGGGTCTTGCTCGCACAACAAGGAAAGAGCCTGCGCGACGCCGGGCTGAACCGGATCACGGTCAGTCTGGACACGTTGCGCGAGGAGCGGTTCCAGACGCTGACCCGGCGCACGAGCCACGCTGCTGTGCTCAACGGCATCCGCGCCGCCGCCGCGCTCGGCCTGCCAGACCTCAAGATCGATACCGTGGTGATGCGCGGCGTCAACGACGACGAGCTGGCCGACCTGATCGAGTTCGGCAAGACCGTTGGCGCGGAAGTGCGGTTCATCGAGTACATGGATGTCGGAGGCGCCACCGGCTGGTCAGCCGACCGCGTGTATCCGCGCACCGAGATCCTGTCCTCGCTGTCCGCCCGCTACGGCGACTGCGCGGCACTCAACAAGACCGACGTGGCGCCTGCCGATCGGTTCGCGCTACCGGACGGCACCACCTTCGGCATCATCTCGTCCACCACACAACCGTTCTGCGCCAACTGTGATCGCAGCAGGCTGACCGCCGACGGCATGTGGCTGCGCTGCCTCTACGCCCTGACCGGCACCGACCTGCGCACTCCGTTGCGATCCGGCGCGACCGAGGAAGAACTGCGCGACCTCGTGGCCGGAACCTGGCGCACCCGCCGTGATCGCGGTGCCGTCGACCGGGTCACCCACGGCAACCGCGACGTGTTCATCAGCCTGCAAAGCCTCAAACGCGATCCACATCTGGAAATGCACACCCGCGGCGGCTGAGCCCGGACTCGACGACAACCAGGAGGCATTCGAACCATGTCCACTGACCTGACCCACCTCGACCAGGCAGGCCGAGCCCGGATGGTCGACGTAGGGGCGAAACCCGTGACCGACCGGTACGCCGTCGCGTCCGGGGCCGTTGTGATGAAGCCCGAAACGTTGGAGCTCATCACGTCCGGCAAGGCCGCCAAAGGCGACGTTCTGGCGGCGGCGAGGATCGCCGGGATCATGGCCGCCAAGCGAACCGGTGACCTCATACCCCTGTGCCATCCCATCGGACTCGACAGCGTCACCGTGACCCTCGAGCCGTCCGCCGTCGGAGTACTCGCCATCACGGCTCGCGTGGCGGTGTCCAGCCGTACCGGCGTCGAGATGGAGGCGTTGACGGCGGTGAGCATGGCCGCGCTCACGGTGTACGACATGTGCAAGGCGGTCGACCGTGGCATGACCATCACCGACATCCGGCTCGAAGAAAAAGCCGGTGGCCGCAGCGGCCACTACCGGCGTGGCGAAGGAGCCTGACCATGCGCGTCCACATGCTCTACTTCGGCGTTGTCCGGGAACGGGTCGCACGCAAGTCCGCGGAGGATCTCACCCTCGCCGATGACGCCACCGTGACCGACCTGGTCGATCACCTCAACGTCGCCTACCCGCGCCTGAAGGACTCTTGGCGTCATCTCAAACTCGCTGTGAACGAGGACATCGCCGACAGCGGGCAGGCCCTGGTCGACGGTGATGTCGTCGCGGTCATCCCACCCGTTGCCGGAGGTTCGGACCGGTACTGCCGTGTCACCGAGGAACCGATCAGCGTCGATGATGTTCTCACCGCGGTCAGTGGGCCCGGTCATGGTGGCGTCGTGACGTTCGTCGGCTACGTGCGCGGGGACAGCGGCGGCAAGCCGGTGAGCAGCCTGGAATACGAGACCTACCGCCCGATGGCGCTGCGCAATCTGGACGACATCATCTCGCGCTGCGAAGCCACGGCCACAGGCGTCAACGTCGCTGTGGCACACCGCGTGGGAAGGCTGGACGTCGGAGAGATCGTCGTCGTGATCGCGGCGGCGGCACCGCATCGCGCCGAGGCGTTCCACGCTGCCCGGCTCTGCGCGGAGTTGATGAAGCAGGAAACAACCATCTGGAAGAAGGAGATCGGCCCCGACGGCGAGGTGTGGGTGGACGCGCCGGCGGAGCTTCAGGTGGAGCTTTGATCTCAGCTCTTCGCCACTGGGCGGTCGGGGTCGATCGTCCAGTGGCTCCATGATCCGGGGTACAGCGCGGCCGTGACGCCCACGAGCGACAGCGCCAGAATCTCGTGCGTCGCAATCAACCCGGACCCGCAGTAGACCGCCACTCCGTCGCATCCCCCGTCCACACCGGCTCGCATGAACCGGTCGCGGAGTTCGTGCGCCGTGAGGAAACGGCCATCGGGTCCGACGTTGTCCAGGCTCGACACGTTGACGGTGCCGGGGATGTGGCCCGCGCGATGACGTTCGGACGTGCGGGCATCCAGCGCGATGCCAGCGTCAGTGAAACCTGTCGCGTCGACGGTCGGCATGCCGCCGGAACGGGCTTCGAAGTCTCCTTCGGACACCAGCGGCGGACTGTCTGATTCTTCCGCGTGCCCGGCCGCGCGCCACGCCGCGAACCCGCCGTCCAGGACGCGGACGTCGTGGTGACCGAAGTAGCGCAGCAGCCACCACGCCCGCGCGGCCGCTGTCGAGTCCGCGCCGTCGTAGACCACGACCGGGCGGTTCGCGGACACACCGGCAGCGCGCATGGAGGCGGTGAACGCGGAGGCCTTGGGAATCGGGCGGCGTCCCTGTTCTCCTGCTGGACCGCACAGCTCGGTGTCAAGATCGACGTAGCGCGCCGTCGGCACGTGGCCTGCCAGGTAGGGAACGTAGCCGGATGGAAGATCGGGTGTCCACCGAACGTCCAGCACTGCAAGAGGTTCGCTTGAACGGAGCGCCCCAGCAAGTTCAGAAACCGTCATAAGTGCCGAAGAATCGCCGTGCATGCAGCCAGCCTGCCTCACGGCGAGCCGTGCGTGGACGAGAACGGCGAACTTGACGTGCCGTTCGTCGACACGCTCGGCGGCGTCAGCGGCTACCGCGTAGTACTCGCGGCCAGCGTTGACCGGCGGCGGAGATCGATTGCGGGTGAGTAGTGATGAACCTGGTGATGGTCCGTCGGATTGATCGTGTGCTCAGACGTGCCTCTCCTTCGCGGTTGGACGACGGCAGAACTCTTGTTCTCTTTCACCTCGGGCGAGGCGACCTGTCGTGGAGATGTGTCGGCCGAAGTCAGATGTGGAGCATGTGCAATTACTCCTGTAGCGGGTTTGTTGATTTTCATGAGTTGCGATGTCGGCGATAACGGTGTCGATTTCCCATCCCGGTGAATAGAGGTGTCAGTCCGAGGTTGCGGCGGGATTCCTGCGGTTCGGAGCTACGGAATGTTCCTGGCGAGGCCGGGACCGGTGCCTCTGTCCACCGGGACCGTGGTCGGCCACTGTGCGGCGCATGGATATTCGTGTCGCACGAAGTGATCCGACCGAGGAAGAGGAACTGCAGCGTTGGCCGCGGCGGGGGTGCGGCCATCCGTGTTGGTATGGGCTGCTGGGATTGTGGGCGCTGTTGATGGCGCAGGGCGTGGTGACGCTGGTCCTCGGCCAGGTCGCCTCCGGTGAGCGCTACGGGTACTGGAGCGTGTCCGCGTGGAAGTTGCTCGCCATCGGCGGCGTCCCTGGCGACTGCTGGACCGGCGGCCGATGGTCGTTGCGTTCCAGTCGGCCCCGCTCGGTTGGTGGGTTGGAGCGGTGCCGAACGGCTGTTCGCGTCCTCTCCTCCCGACGAGACACCGGTTCTGTCGGCTCTCACCACTGTTGCCTTGTGGTTGCTGCCGTTGATATTGCTCAGGCCGTGCCGCCGGGAGCTTCTGCGGGTTCGTGCCCGTCCCAGCGTGATCCTGCTGGCGCTGGCCGTCGCCGCTGCGGTGCCGCTGTGCTGGTACGCGGTGCGCCAGGGTGACCTGGCGACCGGCCTGTACGGGAGGGCGGAGATCTACTACAGCGCCTGTCAGCTCGGCGTTGTTCTCACTGTTCTGGCCGCCTTCGCCGCCGTACGCCCTCGGGGCAGCAGGTGGCTGCCCAGGTTCGTGGCGCTGGCGGCGGCCTGGATCGGTCTCGCCGCGATCATCTGGCCGCACGACCCGACCAGTCCTGGTCGTGGGTGGGGTATCGCGCTCGGATGCTGGGCGCTGGTCTTCGTCGCTGGCTCGGAATTGGTGTCCAGGCGCGAGAAGTCAGCGTCCACACGGTGAGCGACGGCAGCCGGTCGGGCCTGTGCTGCCGCCGGTCACGCCAATAGGCTGAAACCCGGCTAGGGGGCTTGATGACCATGACGCCGTTGACCGTGCGCTCCGGATCGCTGCAAGAGGCTGGGCGTCGCTGGTGGGCGGCCGAGCGGGTCGTGGTGCTGATCGTCTGGATCGTGGCGGTCGTGGCTGCGGCGGCCGCGGTGACATTTGTCTTGGCCGTGCGGTGGTCCGGTCTGCCGATGCCAGAGGTCTATCTGGAGAATCTCGCGCCGGCGTTGGTGATGCCCGCGGCGGGGCTGCTGTTGGTCGGGCGCATGCGGTATCGGATGGTCGGTTGGTGGTTCGCGGTCGGCGGACTGTGCGCGGGCGTGGCGGCGTTCGGGTTCGCGTTCGGCGCGTGGGCGGTGCAGCATCCCGGCCTGTATGGATGGGCCGGCGCCGGCGTGTGGGGCGCCAGGTGGATCTGGATGGCGGGGACGCTGGCGGCGCCGCTGGTGATCCTGGTGCTGCCGGACGGCCATGAAGGCTGGCGGCGACCGGTCCTGATCGCCGCCTGCGTGGCGATCGGTGCCCTCGCCGTCGTCTCGGCGTTCTCAGGATCGACGGCCACCGACCCGACCACGGGCAGGACGGTGGCGTTGCCGAATCCGCTGGCGCTGCCCGCGCTGGAACGGTTGGCCTGGCCCGTGCTGGTGGTGGCGTGGGCCGTGTTGTTGGCGGCGAATGCGGCCGGGGCGGTCTATCTGACCTGGCGGTGGCGGCGAGCCGTCGAACGTGAGGGGCAAGCCTGGCGGTGCTCACCGCGGCCGCGTGGGCGGTGGTGCTGCCGAGGCCCGACCTCCCCGTCGTGGGGATGTGGCTGGAGATGCTGCTCGTGCCGGCGTTCACGGTCACCCTGACGGCGGCCCTGCTGTGGTACGACAACGCCGACGTCGACGGGCGCCGACCGAGGTACTTGGGGCCAGTTTGACCACCTGCGTGGTCGCCGGGTACTTGCTTGTGGTGGCTGTGTTGGCGGCGTTGATGCAGCGGGCCGCGGGGGCCAGCCTGGCGATCGCGGCCAGCGGGATAGTCGCGTTGCTCATAGCGCCTCTGCGCACGCGACTGCAGCGCAGTGTGGACCGGCTGTTGTACGGAGCGCGCGCGGACCCGTATGCCAGTGTCGCCGCGTTGTCGGCGCGGCTTGAGGGAACGCTTCTCCCGATGAGGTGCTGCCGGCGGTGGCTTCCACGCTCACCGATGAGCTGCGGTTGCCGTACGCCGCATTTCACCTCGATGGTCAGGACGGGGACGTGGCGGTGGCTGAGCACGGGATGGTCCAGGGTGAATTGATCGTGTTGCCGGTGGAGTATCTCGGCGCACGGGTCGGAAACCTGGTCGTGTCCACTCCTGGCCACGGGGTGACGTTGCGGGCAGCCGAACGGCGGCTGCTGGCGGATCTGGCCCGTCAGGCCGGGCCGGCGGCGCACGGGGTGGCGACGTTGATGGAACTACGGCGATCGCGGCAGCGACTGGTTGCGGCGCGGGAGAAGGAGCGCCTCTCGTTGCGCCGGGAGCTGCATGACGACCTGGGCGCGATGCTGACCGGAGTGGCATTGGGTCTCGACGCAGTCGGCAACCGGCTGCCGGAAGGGTCGCCCGCCGCGGAGCAACTCAGCCGAGTGCGAGTGGTGATGTCTGCCGCGGTCGTCGACCTGCGGCGGATCATCGACGGTCTGCGGCCGCCGGCCTTGGACGAGGTGGGACTGGTAGGGGCCATCCGCGACCGGCTCTTTGCACTGTCCAACGGTGGGCCTCGTCTTGAGGTGGGAGCGGAGTCGTTGCCGGCGTTGCCACCGGAGGTGGAGATCTCCTGCTATCACGTGGCCGTGGAGGCGTTTCACAATGCGGTCCGGCATGCGGCCGCTAGTCGGGTGGCCGTGACGTTGGCGATCGCGAGCGGGCAGCTTGAGTTGACGGTGACCGACGACGGCCACGGTATCCAGTCGGCCACGGGCCACGGGCAGGGGCTGGCGACGATGCGCAACGGGTGGAGGAGATCGGCGGCCGTTGATCTGGAAACCGGGACAGGCGGCACGACCGTGTCCGCCACCCTTGCCCACGGGCGGTCGGCCATGATCGCGACCCTGCGGATCCTGCTGGTCGACGACCATCCGGTGGTACGCGACGGACTTCGGTGGTTCTTCGAGTCTGCTACCGGCGTCGAGGTGGTCGGTGAGGCCGGTGACGGTCAGTCTGCAGTGCGGCTGGCCGGCGAACTGGTTCCCGACGTGGTCCTGATGGACCTGGCCATGCCCGGCATGGACGGGTGGAGGCCACCCAACGGATCAAGGCGGCGTCGCCAGGCACCGCCGTACTGATATTGACTATGTCCGACAGCGACGCGTCGCTGGTGGCCGTGGTAGCCGCCGGGGCCAGCGGGTACGTGCTAAAGGGTTCCGGACAGCAGGACCTGCTACGGGCGACCTGGGCGGTCGCCGGCGGCCAGGCGATGTTCGGCACCGGCGTGGCACAACGGCTGCTGGCCCTGGTCAAAGCGGCCCGCCCCGGAGGCGGTGTCTTCCCAGAGCTGACCACAAGGGAGCATGAAGTCCTCGAGCTGATGGCCCGCGGACAAAAACAACGCCGAGATCGCCCGGCGGCTGGTGGTGTCGGAGAAGACCGTCCGCAACAACGTGTCGACCATCCTCACTAAGTTGCATGCCGCCCACCGCGCGCAGGCGGTCGCGCGGGCCCGCGACGCCGGAATGGGCTCGCCGAATCCCACATGAGGTCAGGACTGGGAGGCGCCAACCTCCGTTCTCTGTCCGATGAGCTCGCCGCCACCGAACTCGCGCTCGCCGCCAAGCTTCATGCCATTACTCCCCACTGGTCGTTACGGACAGTGTGCGCATTGTCACTCTGGCGTCCTGCGCCTGGATCGCGCGACGAGGTTTCGCGCTTTCTGGCGCGAAGACTGCCCGTTGGGGAGAACCCGGGCTGGCGACTGCGCGGACGGCCGCGAGCGTTGCCCGAACGGGCGCTGACCGCGCTGTGACCGCGCTCATACGTTCCACCCCGCAAGGAAACTTTGTTTACCAATATGTCCCTCCACATCGGACGGACTCTTCTCGGCTCCCCCTCTGCGACTGGAGATTCACATGCTCCGCAACGTAGTGAGACACCGCCTGCGCGCGTTCGCGGCCGCGCTCGTGCTCGGCCGCTCGTGGCGATCGTCCCGCAGGTGCAGGCACAGGAAGCGCCGCCGTCCGACGCGGTCACCGAGTCGACCACGCCGCTGGCGCGGCCCGCTGAGGCGAACGGTGAGCTCCGCGTGTGTGGTGTGAAGCTGTGCAACCAGAACGGCACACCCGTTCAGCTGCGCGGCATCAGCACACACGGGATTCAGTGGTTCTCGCAGTGCGTCACCTCGGCCTCGCTGGACGCGCTCGCCTACGACTGGGGCGCGGACATCCTGCGGATTTCGTTGTACGTGCAGGAAGACGGCTACGAGAGCAACCCGCGCAAGTTCACCGACATGGTGCACCGCTACATCGAGGAGGCGACCAGCCGCGGCATGTACGCGCTGGTCGACTGGCACCAGCTCAACCCCGGTGATCCCAACTACACCGGAGTACGCGAAGACGTTCTTCCGTGAGATCGCGGGCCGCCACAAGGACAAGACGAACATCATCTACGACATCGCCAACGAGCCGAACTACACCCCGTGGTCCGAGATCAAGCGCTACGCGGAAGAGGTCATCCCGGTCATCCGCCAGCAGGACTCTGACAGCCTCGTGCTCATCGGTACCCACGGCTGGTCGACGTTCGGTCACTCCGACGGCAAGCCTCGCAACGAGGTGATCGACAACCCGGTGCGGGCGTCGAACATCATGTACACCTTCCACTTCTACGCGGGCACGCACCGCGAGGACTACTTGGACACGCTGAACTGGGTCTCGGACCGGGTCCCCGTCTTCGTCACCGAGTTGGCACCCAGAACTCGGCCGGTGAGGGCTCGGACGACTTCGCGCTGTCACAGCGCTACATCGACCTGATGGCGCGAAGCAGATAGCTGGACGAACTGGAACTTCTCCGATGACTGGCGCTCCGGTGCGGTGTTAAGTCCGGTACGTGTTCGGGCAGCAGCTTCACCGGCACAGCCTGCTGAAGCCCGCCGGTGTGTGGATCCGCGAGCGGATCCGCAGCGGCGACAGCTTCTGACGGAACGACAGGAGCCCCCGTGCAGGCACGCACGGGGGTCCTGGTGCTCAGGATCGGTGGCCCAGACGTCACGGATGAAGGCACCGGGCACGCGCAGCGCGGCCGGGCTCTTCAGGTTGAAGCACACACCGGACTCGTCATCGAGCATGGCCACGAGGTCGATGAGTTCGGCGTCCTGCCGAGCGTTCCGGATGTCCTGCCGGTGTTCCGGGTCCAGTAGGCGGCGGTGCGGTTCGGACGAGACCACCAGGAGGTCTGGCGGCCCGTGGAGCCGCTGACGCAACAACGGTGCCAGCACGCGCATGGCGGTGGCCGCGCCGGGTTGACGAGGATGTCGGTGTCGTCCGGTGTGGCGGCGACGAGCTGCCTGGCGGGTCACCTCGCGCCACGAGTCGGTGCCGACATGTGCCTGGTGGACAGCCGTCGTCATCACCACCACGCACGGCACGTCATCCGGCGCTCGCCAGGCGTGACAACGCCACCTGGACGGTCGGGCTGTCGTTCGGATCGAGCACGACGAGGTGCCAGTCGTGCAGGGCGATCCAACCGGTGAAGAGCATCGGCAGCAGACCGAAGACGCCGACCAGCGCCAGGAACGGGAGGATCAGCAGGTATCCGCTCGTACCCACCGTCCTGTTCGGACGATCACCTACCAGACTCGTCGCGCGGGTGGTTCGGGAAACGCTACCCGACAAGGAAGGGCCTGCTCGGGCCATGGCGGCGGTTGTTCGGGCAGCGCGCGGTTCAGGCTCCCCCGTGTTCGGGGACGCGAACCTACTTTGGTGTCAAGCGTTTGCCGCACAGGCAAGTGGACTGGAAACGAGGTCGTCCTGGGCCTGCTCAAGAAGCTCGGTGTCACATGGTGGCGGTCGCTGCAACGGCCGTCACTCTGACTCCCGCGGCGAACGCCGCGGACCAGACCACATCTACCTTTGCTCGGGGGGCTTCTGGTCGTCGATGTACCTCGAGGGCGGTTTCGGGACCCACGAGTTGCCTCCGGGCGCGTGCCACGACACCTTCTTCGGTGGTGACCGGCCGGTTCGGGCGGACGTCTTCGGGGACGGTGGCTACATCGGCTCCTTCACCTACGAAGGCAGGCAGGGCGCGAACATCCGGAGGGAGGACGGCCCTTCGTTCTACAGCTTCTGAAACCCCTCCGGTGCGGCACGTGGGGCAGGGCCCGTGTGCCGCACCGGAGTTCCATTTCAACCGATCGCGTGCAGTAGGGTTCTGGTGACGCGCGACCGGGGAGTCCGTCCGCAGCTTCGTCAGCATCCTCGACACGTGTGACTGGACGGTCCGCGTGGCGCCCCAGCACCGCCGCGATCTGCGGTTTGGGCAGGTTGGCCGCGACCGGTTCAGCCACCCGCAGTTCCAGCCGCTCAACGAGTCGATCACGGTGCGCGGCACGGCGCCGCGCCGGATGCTCCACCAGGCCGACATCGAGGCGAACAGGTCGTTGGACTCGGTGTGCGCCGCTGCCGCCCTCGTCGGCCCTGCCGGTGCGGGCGAGCAGTTCCGCGGCGTCCCGCAAGTTGTCCGCCAGCTCGACCGGCCGCCCGACCGACCGGTATGCGCCACCGCGGCGAGCGTGGATCTGGGGCGTGGCCGAGCAGAGCGCGGCAGCGCAGCGCCGCCGCGGCCGCCCGTCCCGGCACCGATTCCATCGACTCCTCTGCGAAGCACACCTCGGCCGCGGCCTCCGCGACGTCCTGCCGGTGCGCGGTCAACGCCATTCGCACGATGTCGGGAAGTCACTGGTGGCGCAGCATCATCGGTGCGAAGTCGCGTCGCAGCACCGGTTCGAACAGGCGCAGGGCCTCGGCAGAGTCCCCGCTGCTCCGCGGCCAGCGCCAGCGCCGCCAGGCGGAAGTCACAGCTCTCCCGCTCGCGGAGTCGGCGGGGGCGTGTGCCTGCGCGGCGTCGAAGTGCCTCGGGCGTCGAGCTGGTCGTCCCGGCGCACCGCGATCAGTGCGGCGACTCCGTGCAGCAGCAGCGCCGCCGCACCCGGTTCCCTGGCGCCCAGAACGTGATGGCGGGGCCGTAGCTCGGTCACCGAGTCGAGCTCGGCCAGTGCCTGTCCCACTGGCCTGTCCAGTAGTGGTGCACGGCGGCGGAGACCTGCAGTCCGGTGGCGAGACCGTGTTCAGCCGCTACGCGGTGGCTCTCCCGCAACGTCTGCTCCGCCTCGGCGAGGCGGTCGAGGTTTTGAAGGGTGAACAACCTGTTGTCCAGCAGGTCGAACCGAGTGCCCACGAGGCGGGGTCGTCCCCGACGGCCTCAGCGCGGAGTCGATGGCGGTGAGAGCGCTGTGTGCTCCTCCGGATCGAATGCACCGGCCGCAACGTCTGCGCGGCGTGCGCGGCCGTGATTTCGCGCGCCGCATCGGCCTCCGCCCGCAACGTTCGCGCGTTGCGCACGGCCTCGTCCAAATCGGACAGGTCGCCGCGGCGGAAGTTGGCGAGCAACGTGCGGTGGTGGGTCTGCCAGATCTCCGGCACTGAGGGTCGGCCAGCGCTCCGATGAGCAGCTCGACCGCCTCGGCGACCCCGCGGCCAGCTGCTTGGCCGACACGGTCATCGTGTCCCCGTGCGCGTCGAGCGATCGAGCCGCGTGCCGGTGCCGTCGGCCCGATGGTCTTCTGGCATCCGCTCGTAGAGCGACTGGCGCTGGAACGGGTGCCGGAAGGCAGGTTCCGGCGGCCGTACAGCAGGCCCCCCTGGTGGCCTCCTCGAGGTTCCAGACCCGCTCTGACCGGTGTCCGCGTAGACACCGCCGAGCTCGGCGACGGTGAACTCGGCGCCGAGCAGCGCCGCGGTCCGGAGCACGTCGAGCGTGTCGGGTGAGAGCGTGTCGTGAGCGACCTGTCCACCGCGGCGAGCAACGACACTTCCGGGCTGAGCGGAACGCGCTCGTCCGCTTCGGCGACACCGTTTTCCACGCGGACGGCGTCCCTTCGAGTGAGATCGCTCGCCAGCGCGATGGCGTAGAGGGGATTGCCCCCTGCCTGCCGCACCACGGGCTGGAGGCTGTCACCGGGACGCGCCCCCAGTTTCATCCCGAGCAGCTCGGTGATGTCGCCGTCGCCGAGCCGGGCGAGTTCGAACACCACACCGGCTCTCGTGCGCACACCGCGTTCGAGCGTGGCCAGGTCGCCGGCCAGATCAGGTGTTCGGCACCCCGCGACGAGCAGCAGGGGAAGCTGCCGTGCGGCCACCGCGAGTCGCTCCACAGCAGGACACTGGCGCGGTCGGCCCACTGCAGGTCGTCGATCACCAACACCAGTGGTGCTCGCGTGCACATCTCGTCGACCACGCCGAGCAGCCCGTCGACCGCCGCGGGGACCGGGCCTCCGCCTGCCAGGCCACCACACCGTTCAGACTCCTTCGGAGGTCGGCCTTCCGGGTCAGCGCCCGGAGCGCGCACCGGGCACTCCGTCATCAGCTCGAGTGTGAAGCGGCCCTTGAGCTCGTCCGCGACTGCCCACGCGACCTGGCAACCGCTTCGGCGGCGTGGGAGAGCCCCACCTCCAGCAAGCGGGACTTGCCGATACCCTCCTCGCCCTCCACCCACACCACCTGGCCCCGGCCGGCGGCGACACCGGTCACCAGGTCGTCGAGAAGGCGGACCTCGCCGAGCCTGCCGACGCACTCACGTGGCCGCACGGTCGTCACGACCTGCGCCGTTCCGGCTGGAGAGGTGCGTTGCTCGGGTGAGAATGCTCTCCTGCAGCGCGCGCAACGCCGGGCCTGGCCTGATACCAGTTCCTCCTGCAGCACGAGGCGCGCGTCGTGGTAGCAGGACAGCGCCCCTGGGTGGTTCTGCCGGCGGCGTGCAATGCGCGCATCAACGGTAGGTAGAGCATTTCCGCAGTGGGTGCCGCCGCACCAGTTCGGTGAGTTCGGCGACGAGTTCGCCCGGTTCACCAAGGTCGAGCAACAACGCCGCGCGCTGTTCCGTGGCGGACAATCGCAGCTCCGCGAGACGGTCGCGCTCTCGTTCGACGAACGGGCCGGACACGCCGGAGTAGGCGTCACCGCGCCAGGAGGCGAGTGCTCGGTTGAGCACGTCAGGCCTTCACGTCGCTGTCGGCGCGTGGCCAACCTGCTGGCCGTGGGTGACGTCGCGCTCGAACCGGCACACGTCGCTCGCGTCGAGATCGAACCGCAGACTGTAGGTGGACCGGTGCGACCGCAGCACCTGGTTCGGCGCCACCTCGGCGCTTGCCCGCCGCAAGGCGCTGCGCAGTCCCGAGATGTAGGTGTGCACGCTACCGGGCGGCTTTGGGGAGCACTTGTGCCCACACCCCGTCGACCAACTCGGCGAGTGAGACGTCGCGCTCCCGGCGGGTGGCGAGCATGGCGAAGACCGCGGTTGACGGGCCGACCGAGATCGGGACTCCTGTGCGGCGTACCACGCCTCGGGCACCCGAGGAGCTCGACCTCGGACAGGCTCGCGTGCGGCATTTTGACATTGTTCAGAGTGAAGGGTTCATCGCGGTAACCGACTCGCCCGCCCTCCTGGCGGCGGGCTCGTGCCAGGTGCTTCGGTCGACGGACACGAGCAGGCGGGCCAGCTCGGACAGCAGCACCTCGCGGACGTCGCCGCACAGGGTGGGAGTCCGGACAGCGACCTGAGGAGGTCCACCGCGTGAGCAGGTGCCTGCTCGGTGAGCACGGGCGTTCGCTGAGACCCAGTCGGGCACCCAGGCCTCGTGCACCAAGGCGGGTGCCGCCAGCACCTGCTCCGCGATCTCCTCTGGTGGGGCCGCTCCGGCCACCAGCGCGGTCGCCAGCTCCTGGTGCAGGGGGGTTCGGATCGTGGACTCGGGTCTCGGCGCACCAGCGGTGTGCGGAAGCGCAGCCGTCCGCCCGCGTGCTCGAGTACCTCCGTCGAGATCGCCTCGGACAGGTGGTGCATCAGTCGCCTGGGCGGGCGTTGCCGTGACGAGTTCCAGCGCCCGCAGCGTGAACTCCTCGCCGAGGATCACGCAGGTGGCGAGCATCCGCCGGGCGAACTGGTTCACTTGCCGATGGAAATTGCAGAATTCCTTCAACAGAGCCGGATTGCCGCTGGTGAGCCGTTGGGTGGAAGCGATCTCATCCGGTCCGGGGGTGCACGACAGCAGCTGTGCGGCGAGTTCCGCGGTCTCGGTGAGAATGAGATCACGGCAGCCGCACCGCACCGGTCGCGCGGCTCAGCTCCACGCGCAGAGCGGCGAGCGCCGGTCGCGGTGGAGCGGGACGTGCGGAGGCGACCAGCAACAGTGCAGTCTTCCGTCAGCTGGTGCAGCGCGCGCAACACCTGCAGACTTTCCTCGTCCGCCCAAGTGCATGTCCTCGAAGACGAGGACATGCGGACCTCGCGCACACAGCCCCACCACGTACCGGCGGGCTTGGTCCAACGCCTTCTCGGCGGTCATCGAGGCATCCGGGATGAGACCGACCCAGTCGCCGATCAGGGTGAACGGTGCGGCGTCGGTCAGCTCGTCGGCACGTGCCCACAGCACCCGAACCTGTCCATCCACATCGGACAGCGCCGAGGTCAGCACGGCGGACTTGCCGGATCCGGGCGCGCCCTCGAGCCAAGTCCGCCGCCCCTGCCGCCGTGGAGCAGTTCGGCTCGGCCCCGTACCACCGCGATCTCGTCCTGCCTGCCGACCAGTTGGTGGGCGGCCGCGGTGGTGGGGTGGTCAGCCGGGACAGATCCTCCTGGAGGCGGTCCGCGTCCACGGCCACGACCCTGCGGTAGCCGTCCTCAGCGCGGGACCGGATCGATGCCCGACTGCTCCGCGATGACCGTGCGAACGCGGTCGAAGGCCGCGACCGCCTCGGCACGCCTGCCCGCGCCCGCCAGCGCGTTCAGGTGCAGTCCCTGCAGGTGCTCGCGCAGCGGGTGCGGTCGACGATTGGTGCCAGTGCCGCGAGGGCGTCCTCCCAGCACCCTGATGAGAGCGCGATCTCGGCCAGCCTCTCGGATGCGGCGATCCGCAGCTCGGTCAGCCGGTCGCGCTGCACCGAGGCGAACGGTCCAGGCACCACGTCGAGAGCGGGGCCGCACCACAGCGACAACGCGGACCTGAGCATGCTGCGGACTCGGCCGCCGCATCACCCGTGTCGCGCGCTCGTTTCGCCTGGTCGCGGCAGACCGAGGAACCGGTGCACGTCCACGTTCTCCGCCGGCACGCGCAAGGTGTAGCCGACGCGGTTCGTGCCCAGCGGATTCGTCCAGGTGCTCGCGGAGCGGCTTGAGCAGCCCGCGCAGGGCCACGTAGGTGTAGATGGTGGCCGGGGCGCTCGGGGAGCATCGTCGCCCCACACGGCGGCGATGAGCTCAGTCTGTCGTGACCACCTGGCCCGCGCGCATGGCGAGCGTCGAGAAGACCGCACGTTGCTGGGCAGCGCCCAGAGCGATCGTGGTGTCGCCGAGCCGAACTCGCGGCTGGCGAGCAGCTGCACCTGGCAAAACCGGCAGGGCGGTCGCCAATCATCGATTCTGCCCACAACGGACACGGATATGGAGGCGTTCGTCACGATAGGGCGGTCTTTGCTCGACCGGCAATGATCGATGGACTGATAACGCGCAATCGGGCGGCCGATGTGCCGTGTCCGGGCAGACAAATCGTCTTCACGAACGTGCGGATGTTTCCTAATTCGCTGGTCAGTTGATCGCGTCGCTGTTGTCCTGGTTCCGGGTGTGCACCGGGTGGAGGACGGTTGGCATGGCTCATGAATCGGCTCAGGCGCTCGCGGGTGATCTGGTCCTGCAGTTGGCTGGCGATGGACAGCTAATTCTTGGCATCGAAGCTGCTCAGCGGGTCATCGATGACATCGAGCTGACGCTGGCGGTGATCGAGCGGCGCCGAGGTGAGGTGGCTCGATCGGTGGTCGCGAGGGTTGTGACCGAACACGATCGGGCAGGAAGCGGTCGATCTGTGCTTCGCCGAGACGGTGGACCTCGATCGCATCCGCACCGCTTTGGAAGAGCTGCCCAAGTACTCTCCGCCTTCCGGATCGCGACGACTTTCGCTTCATTCGGGGCACTGTCCTGAATCAATCCAGGACAGTTTTCAGCGGCACTGAGGATTTGTGAAGAACGTGCTTCCACACTTGCTCCGTCCGGCTTCGGCGGGGACATGAAGTGGAGGGGTGCGGCCGTGGTCAACGAACAAGAGCGGATCGTCGTCGCGGTTCACGCGTCCGACCCGGTGGTCGAGGCCGGGCTGCTCAGTCAGCTCGGCGAGCAGCACATGGACGTGGCCGGCTGGGCCGACGGAGTCGCGGCCGACGTGATCGTGTTCAGCTCGGAACGGCTGAACAAGGACCATGTGCTCTTGCTGCGCAAGATCGCGGCGGAGTCGCCGAAGCCGGTCGTGTTCGTGGTCACTCAGTTCGCGGAGGAAGAGGTGATGATCGCGGTCGAGTGCGGTGTCGTCGCCGTGCTGCCGAGATCCGTCGCGACCGGTGATCGCCTGGCGCACGCGGTGGAGTCCGCTGCGGCGGGTGGCGCGGTGCTGCCACCCTCGGTGCTCGGAGATCTCCTCAAGCACGTCCAGCGCCTGCAGCGCGAGGTACTCAACCCGATGGGGCTCAACGCCGCCGGTTTGACGTCGAAGGAGGTCGAAGTGCTCAGGCACATGGCGGACGGCCTGGACACCGCGGAGATCGCGGCCGTCATGTGCTACTCAGAGCGCAGCGTCAAGCACATCATCCAGGGCGTTACCCGCAGGCTGAACCTCAAGAACCGGCCGCACGCGGTCGCCTACGCGGTGCGCGCGGGCATGATCTGACGTTTGTGAAGTCGTGACAACTTGCACTCAGTCAGTCTGGATGGCTCTTCGGGCAGGGCCAAGACACTGGGGGCGAGGGCAACAGTTCGTGGCAGGGGTCGGCCGCCAGGGCGTTCCTCGTCAAGGTGAACGCCTTCGCGGACACGCTCGACGCGCACGCGACGCGGATCGACGGCGGACCTGGTGGCTACAGCCCGGTGCCCGCGCAGAGGTGACCGAAGCGATCGGGGTCGAGGACTGCTCGTTTTCCGGTGAGGGATACCGCTTCTTCAAGGCGGTGCCGGTGCGGAGCTGATCGGCGCGCGTCATTCCCGCACGACCTGGTTGCGGAACGCCCAGATCACGATGTCCACGCGGTTGCGCGCGCCGATCTTGCCCTGTACCGACGCCAGGTAGGTCTTGACCGACGACAACGACACGTGCAGCGAATCTGCGATCTCCTGGTCGCCCAGGCCCCGGCAGACGAGCTGCACCACGTTCATCTCCCTGGCATTCAACAGATCGGTCCCGCGATCCGTGACTCCTCGGACGCCACGCCGCAGCAGCCGCAGGACCGCTTGGGGCGACACGAGAACGTCACCGGCGCGGCCGACCTGACCCCCTCGACGAGGAGACCGGGGCTCGCGTCCTTGGTGAGGAACCCGCACGCGCCGTTGTCCAACGCGGTGTACAGGTGTTGGTCCGTGTCGAAGGTCGTGACCACGACGACGCGGGTGTGCGGTGCGAGCCGGCGCGTCACCTCGAGCCCATCGAGGCCGGGCATGCGCACGTCGACCAGGCACACCTGCGGGGTCAGTTCCTTGGCCTGTGCGACCGCGGTGATCCCGTCCGCGACGTCCGCCACCACGGTCATGTCGGATTGTGCGTTGAGGATGAGTTTGAACCCCTCGCGCACCATGTCCTGGTCTTCGGCGATCAGGACAGTGATCATTTCGGCACCGCCAGCGGCAGTTCCGCCGCGACCAGCCATCCGGTCCCGGTGGCGCCGGTGAACAGCCGGCCACCGAGCAGTTCGATGCGTTCCCGCATGCCGACCAGCCCGTACCCGCCGGAGTGCGCGGGCCGCTTCGAGCCGTCGTCGGACACGGACAGCCGCACCGCGGTCGGCGTGAGCTGCACGTCGACCTCCACTCGGGTGGCGTCGCCCGCGTGCTTGCGCGTGTTCGTGAGAGCCTCCTGCACCAGGCGCAGCACGCGGCCGGAGGTCTGGACCACCTCGTCGGACACCTCGATGTCCGCGCGCACCGGCAGACCGGACTCGCGCGCCTCCTCCACTACAGCGGCGAGATCAGCGGCGAGCGTGCCGGCCTGGGCCACCGGATTCGTCTCACGGAGCGTGCCGACCAGGTGTCGCATCGCTCCGATGGCGTCCGTGCCGCTGGAGATGATCGGGGGATCATGGCGCAGGCTGTGTCCTTGTCTTCTTCGGACACGATGTTCGCCGCCTGCGCCAGCACCAGCATCCCCGTCACGTGGTGTGCCACCATGTCGTGCAGCTCGCGGGCGAGTTCCAGGCGTTCTTCGCGATGAGCCCGTTCCACGGCTGCCACTTCCGCGAGAGCGCGCTCCCGATCCCTCGAGCGCAACAACATCCCGATCGCCGCGGCGGTCACCAGGAGCAGCAGCAGAATCGCGAAGCTCTCCCGCCTCGCCCAGGTGAGGTCCGTCCGCACCAGCGACGAGTGCACGGCGAGGAGGAGCAGCGCGGTGAACGCCGCGGCGGTCACCCGCGGGCGCGCCGTTCGGGCCACCACGACGGTCAACGTCAGCACGGCGGCGGTCTCGGGGAAGCTCAACGGTCCCGGCCCGAGCGCGAAACCATAAGGACCCTCGACACCGGCCACGGGCAGGAATAGCGCGCGTCCCAGGCCGTCGAGCAACACTGTGCCGGTCAGGACCGCGACGCACAGGACCGTCGTCGCGACGATGTGGCGGTGCGCGAACACGGCCGCCGCGCAGGCGGCCGTGACGACACCGAACATGACCAGCGGGCGGCCTGTGGGCGGCCAGATCAGGTACATCTGCGCGCCGAGCATCGCGATCATCAGCACCGCGATCGGCCACTGCCGGTGGATCATCCGCACGTTCGTGATCTTACGACGTACTGCCGACGATCGGCACGGCCACCGACGTGACCGAGAGGTCGACGTCGACGGCGCCCGCCGCGGGATCCCGGACGGTGTCGAGCTCGTAGTTGTCGCCGAGCACGATCAGACCCTGCCCCGCATCCGGCCAGTTGCCCTCGTGATAGGGGCTGGCGGTGAGCACCACCGGTGACTTCAGGCCGTGGCGACCCTCACCTGGCCGGTACACGTCGGCGTAGACGCGGTCGGCGACCCCGTCCCCGCCGGCGTCCTGCCCGGTGTCGACCGACACCGTTTCCAGGATCGCCTTCTCGAGGGTCGAACGCCGGCTGCGTTTCGTTGTCCACAATGGACATTTGGTGACCGCCTGCGCTGCCTGGCGAGGCAGCGGTCCGAGCACGACCGCGGCGACAGCCGAGAGCGCGACCATCCGGGCCGTGCCATTGATCTTCATGCGTCGCAGTAGAGCAGGACTTGGCAATTGAGACAGCCCGCATCATGGCATCTCCGGACGCGAGGTCGACCCGAAAGTGCGGAGAACGGCGGATCCACAGCGGAGGGTTCCAGCCAATCCCCGCGTCCTTCTAGCGTGAAGTTGGTGCGCCGCGCCGGACTCCGGCGCTATGGCGAAGATCGAGGTGCCGCAGGTCGCTGATGCTGATCTGGCTGCGCTGGTGCGGACGCAGGAGGTCGAGCGCCGGTCGCACTGCGGGCGTCCTCCGGCCTCGACGAGATCGTCCGGTACGGCCTGGTGCCGTTCGGCAAGATGATGGGCCCGTGGTTGCTGTTCCAGTCCAGCCTCGCGGTGGGTGGTGAGATCGGCCCCGGTGCTCGCCTTGCCGCGGCAGCCGGCGGAGTGCGTGCAGGTCGGTGCGATGATGCACGACGACCTTATCGAGCGGAGACGCGGAACGCCGGGGCAAACAGGCGTCGTGGTCGAGGTCCTGGTGCACCGGCCTGCGGCGGTGGTGGGTGGCAACGGCCTGCTCTTCCACGGGTTCGCCGCACTGGCGCGGTGCCGGGAGACCGGCGTCGCGGACGAGCGGATCACCCGTGGGCTCGCGCTGCTCGCGGAGACCGGACTGAGGATCGGCAACGCCGCCCGGCGGGAGATCCGGATGGGCCGCGTGCGGTGCTCCATCGACACCTATCTCAAGATGGTCGAGGACAAGAGCGGCGCCCTGCTGTGGATGGCGTGCGGGCTGGGCGCGGTGCTCTCCGGCGCGGACGAGCAGAGCATGCGGGCGCTGGCGCTCCTACAGTGAACTGCTGGGCAGTCGGATATCAGGTCCGCGACGACCTGATGGCGTACGACGGCACGCGGGCGGGTAGACCGGAACATCTCCGACATCCGCAACGGCCGGCCTACGTTGCCGGTACTCGTCGCGCACCGTCGTGCGCTCCGTGCCGGACAACGACGCATCGAGCAGTTGCTGGCCGATGTCGTGACGCCGGTGGAGGAACGGTTACGAGGAGATGGCGGCGATCGTGCGGGAGCACGACGGTGTCACGCAGGCGCGGATGATCTCGCACCGCTATGCCCGGCTGGCCGCTACGGCGCTGGAAAGCCTGCCCCCCGGCGCCCACCGGGACGCACTCGCCGGGCTCACGGTTCCCGGACGGTTGGTGTGAAGTCCGCTGTGGTGCTGGGCGGAAGCGTGGCCGGGCTGCTCACCGCGCACGTGCTCGCCCGCCACGGACACCGGGTGACGATCCTCGAACGGGATCGTGCGGCTGGCGCACGGGCAGGAGTTCCGCAGTCCAAACACACCCATGTGCTGCTGACGAGTGGGCTCCGGGCGCTGGAGGAGCTGTTGCCCGGTCTGACCGCGGAACTGGTCGACGCCGGTGGGCCGTGTCTTTCGGTGCCGTCCGACGTCGGGGTGTGGCAGTCCGGTCGGTGGGTTGCTCGCACGCATTCGTCGGCTCCCGTGGCCACGGCGTCGCGACCGTTCGTCGAGGACCTGATCCGCCGCAGAACGCTGGCGAACGGCCAGATTCGGGTGGAGTCCGGCGTCGTGGCGTCCGGGTTGCACGGCAGCGTGTCCGGCGTCGTCGCGCGCAACAGGGGAGAGAACACCGATCGGTGTCGTGCCCGCCGACCTCGTGGTGGACGCGACCGGTCGCCGCAGCCGGTTGCCTGAGTGGTTGGCGGCGCACGGGATCGCGACGCCGCCGGAAGAGGTGCTGTACACCGGACGCGTGTACGCCACATGCGTTTTCGAGGGTACTGAGCCGGACTCGGGGTTGCGGGGCTTCTACATCGTGCCCGACGCCGGACAACCGCTCGGCGCGATCATCCTGCCCGCGGAGAACGATCGCTGGATGGTCACTTTGTCCGGCCCGCCCGGTCAGGCCCCGCCCACCGACGTCGCGGGATTCGTCGCCTTCGCCGCCGGTCTGCCGCACGACGCGCCGCATCGGTGGCTGAGCAAGGGCCTGCCCGGTGAGCACACCGGTCGGCTACCGGCGCACCGAGAACCTGCGTCGCCGTTACGACCGGCCCAAGTGGACTCGACCTGGTCTGCTGGTCGTCGGCGACGCGCTCTGCGCGTTCAACCCCGTTTACGGGCAAGGGCTTTCGGTTGCCGCGCTGGGTGCGGTCGCCCTGGACCGGGCGCTGCCTGGTTCTCCGTCGACCGCGCATCTGCAACGATTGCTCCAGCGTACCGCCGCACCGGCGTGGGAGATCGCCGTGAGGGCGGACAGCCGCATGGCCGGCGCGACCGGCAACGCCCGGCGCCGCGGGCCCGTGCAGAGGCTGCTCGCCTGGTACCTCGACCGCGTGCAGGACAGGGTGCCCGCGGACCCGGTGGTCGGCGCCGCCTTCCGAGACGTGCTGTTCCTGCTCGCGCCACCCAGCAGCCTGCTCACATCCGGAAGGGTGCTGTGGCGGGCGCTGCGGCCCGTAGAGGCAGAATCCGTGGCCGAATGCGAGCATCGCGCAGCGGAGGCTTCGCCCGTCGGAACCGCTTCGTGAAGATGGCCTGCACGGAGGTGTGTCTTGGTGTTGACAGGACGGGTGATCAGGTTCGACGAGTCGCGAGGATTCGGGTCCATCGGCCCGGAGGGTGGTGGGCAGGAGGACGTCTTCCTGCACGTGAACGGGCTCGCGGACGGCACGACGTCGGTGCCGGTCGGCACCAGGGTCGAGTTCAAGGCGATGGAGGGACAGCGGGGTCTGAAAGCGTTCGACGTCCGAGTGGCCGAGGCCGCTGACCAGGGTCCCGACGCTCACCGCGGCTCAGCTCGTCCAGGTGCGTGACGCGATCCTCGGACTCGCTTCACTGCTCGAATGGGTGGCTGACTGAAGAGGGGAGGGCCGGGTGGCCCTTCCCCTCTCGTCACTTCAGGTCGTACGCGCGGATGATCGTCTGATCGACCGAACCACCGCGCATCCGCTCGTCTGTCGCCTTCAGCGACACCGACTTGGCGTCCCTTCGGGTGCAGCAACGCTCGCGCAGCCACTTGTCACGCGACCTTGCGCCAGCGGCACCGGCTTGCCACGTCTTGCCCTCGTCGTAGGACACCTGCACCTCCGGCGTCCTTGACGTCGGTCACGGACGACCGGTCCCGTTGCGCTCCACCGTGACCGGGATCGGTCAGCAGCCCGGCCGGCGTGCGCCCGGTTGTGCTCGTCGAGCTTCGGCGCGAACCGCACCGCCAGCAGCGGAATCGACTTGTACTCCTCGCCGCGTCACGTGCTCGCGAGGTAGAACGTACCAGTCGGCGGACGACCTTCGACGTACACGCCTGTCGCGGGCGCCCTCGGTGTGCACCTGGTAGCGGTGCTTCTCCGCCGGCGCGTCCTCGGATGTAGGCCGTAGCCTGCGTACGGCCTGGTCGGAGATGCACCTTGCCGTCACGCTCGAGACGGTCGAGCCGTGTGTGCGGTCCGGTGTGCCGGGTGCTGCCGGACATGCCGTCCGACGCTGAACATCGGCACGTCGCAGCCGCAGCAGGTCGCCTGACGCGGCCGGCGAAGCCGGCACGTAGCGCGGGTCGTTCGGCACCGCCGGGGCCGTACACGGCGCTGTTCCAGTGCTCGGTCACGGTGCGGCCGAGCTTGAACGTCCGTGGACGTGGCCGAGGACTGGTAGCCGAGGCTCGGGCCACTCGCCGACCTTCGTGAACTCGGACAGCGAGCCGTGCCACGTCGACGTCCGGGGTGTAGTACTCGTCGCAGCCGCAACGGCAACGGGCCCGAGGCGCCGTTGTCGCGCTGGCCCACCGAGCCCGGCACGCGGGAGTGCGTGACCGAGTCGACGCGGGCGAGCGTCGCGGTCCGGCACGGCCCGTTGGACGTTCGGCGGGCACGCGGCCCTTCTCGGCGATGCGCACGTGGTACTGGTACGGGCTGCCGTCGAAGTTGCCGTTGCCGTCCGGCTTGGCCAGCACCGACTGCGACGTACCAGCTCGAACTTCGGCCACGACGTCTTCGACGGGCGCGACGAGGATGCCCTCGAAGTCGTGCAGGATGCAGGTCGAGCCGCCGGTCCGCCCCAGTTGGTCTTCATGCCGAAGCCCAGTTCGGAGGCTCGCCGGGCGCGGCTTCCGGGCCGGTCGACCTTGAGTGACGGCTGGGTGCCCTCCCGTGCATAGACGGTGAAGTCCGAGTCGGATTCCGGTGGCGACGAAGAGCCGGTTCGATCACCGTGGTGGCTTTCTGCTGTCCGCCGGGGTCGGCGACAAAACGTGTCGATGGACGCGTCGAAGTAGTACGTGCCCTTCGGCAGCCGGCTGGGTGATCTTGCCGGACGGGTGGTAGCCGGCGTGCGAAGCCGCCTCGGTAGTACTTGTCGACGAACCGGTAGAAGTACTGTAGGCGTCGGATTGCCCTTGTGGTCGAGGAACGTCGAGTTGCGGCGTCGTAGCTCTCGACCTCCTTGTCCCCACACCCGTCGCGAGACGCGGGTTCCGTCCGACGACGGTGACGAACGCGCCGTCAAGAAGCGCATTTGGAAAGGATCCACGCCTCGTGTCCGCCGATCATCATGGCATCCCGCACTGCCACCCGCTGGAATCGTCCAGCTTCGCCGGGGAGACGCTGAACAACCCCGGGGTGGCGGGCTTGACGTCGCTCACGGCCAGGTCGAGCGTGACGTCGGCCAGGACCCGCAGTTGCGGTAGGTGATGGTGGTGCGAGTGGGCTTGTCGTCGTGGTGCGGCCACTGCGGCCCTGCCCTGCTGATGGTGCTGACCGCAGGTGGTGACGGCGCCTTTTCACCCGCTTTCCGCCCACGTCCAGACGGCCGGCACCCTGTTCGTAGACGGTCCCGCTCCGACTCGGGGTTGGCGCTGTTCATCAGCGCCGCCTTCAGGTCCGTTGCCTTCCACTGCGGGTGCTGCCCGGCGAGGATCGCCGCGGCGCCAGCCACGTGCGGTGACGCCATCGACGTGCCGGTCATCGCCACGTGCTGGTCGCCGACGAGCTTGCCGCCGCTGGCTGTTGCGCGCCTTCGCGGCGACGATGCCGAGCACCAGGGGCGGTGATGTCGGGCTTGACCGCGTTGTTCGTTGAGGCGCGGTCCAGGCGTAGGGAGAAGCCGCAGGCGAGCTTGTTGTCGCGGTCCACCGCGCCGACGGTGAGCGCGGCGTCGGCGGCGGCTGGGGTGCCGATAGACGTCGCCGGAGTTGCCCGAGGCCACCACAAACAACGTGCCGGTCTGACGCGGTGAGCCGGTCGAGCGCCAGGGATGGATAATCACCTGGCTGCGGGGTTGTCGTTGCACTTTTAACCCAGGCTCATGTAGACGACCTCGGCGTTGGCGGCGGCCCACTCCATGCCGGCGATGATCCCACGACTCGCGACCACCGCCGAAGATCGTTAAGCACCTTGCCACTGAGCACCTTCGCATCCGCCACGACGCCCTGGTACTTGCCGGCGCCGGTGATGGTCGCGGGCGTAGTGCGTGCCGTGACCGGTGATGTCCTCGGCGGTGGCGCTGTCGGTGAAGTTGTTCTCCTCCGGCGCGCGTCACCACCGGCAGATCGCGGTGGCTGGACTCGTTTTTGCCGGAGTCGAGCACCGCGACGGTGACGCCCTTGCCGGTGAGTCCCCGCGCCCACGCCCGCGGGAGCGCGGACCTACGCCGGTGCTGCGGTCCCACCATCATCGTGGAGACCTTTGCCGTCGAGCCAGATCTTACAAGTGCCCGCCAGACCTGGTGACACCGCTCCAGAACTCGCCGTCCTTGGCCACGCCTCAGCGCCTGCGCGTCGAGGCTGCGCAGCGCGCCCTCGCTCGACCTGGCGGTGGTCTTCCCCCCCTGCACGATCAGCGGGATGCGGCCACGCCCGAGCGGTCGTCGTAGCCGAACCTGGTCAGCAGCGAGACGTTGAACAGCCACTGGCAGGTCCAGATCACCAGACCTGAGCCGTCCCTCCACATCGGACGGAATGACGTGCAGACCGCCCCGCGGGTGTCGAGGTAAAGTGCGGAACGAGACGCGTTGCCTTCCATAGCCTCCGTGTGATGTGACCTTCTCCGTCGGTGACGGTCGATGTCGTCACCGGTGATGAGCGTGACCTTGGTGGTCAGGCCGGGTGCCTCGGTGGGTGATCGCCCCTGAAATATAAGCCGCGGTCGCGGGCACGGCGGTCCCGGCGGTGGCCAGGACGGCCGCGAGCGCCGCGGCGAGATGTGATCGTTTCACGATGATTTCCCCTTGGTAGCAAAGGACTTGTGCATTCGAGGTTATTTCCGTCGCGGTCGGAGAGTGGCGGTGCCGGCAGTTCGGACGACAGGAATGCGCGTTCGGGCAATCGCTTTCAGCGTGCGTGAGATGCGCGCACAATGGCCCGCATGATTCGCCGCGTGATCGCTGTCGCCGTCACCGTCCTCGCCCTGCTGGGCGCGATCCGGCTTGTCGTCCGCCACCGGAGGGGAGCGGCTGGGGTCGACGTCAGCTGGCGTTTCTGCGGCCCGCGCTGGACGACGGCGCCGGCGAGCGGGCCCAGCGACCTGTTTCCCGGAGGGTACTTCTTCCTGCACGTGCTGTACGGCCTGAGCTGGGTCGAGCTTGGGCTGGGGCCGGCGAGCGCGCAGCGCGGCGTTCCGGGAAGCCCGGTGGCGTTGGGCCGGTTGGACTCCACGGCCGGCGCGGACCTTCAGCAGGCGGTCCTCACCCGTCGTACGGCGTGTTCTACCGAGGCTGGACGAACTGGTTGCGCGGCGGGGTGCTGGGCTTGCAGCCGGCCGATGACGGGACCCCGCCGAGGTGCGGCGGTTCGCCGACGACTCGGCAGCGCTCGGCGCCGCGTTCGCCGCCTCGGCCGCGCCTTACCTGACGGCGTACCCGGGTCAGGCCTGGCCGGTCGACTCCACGGTGGCGATGGCGTCGTTGCGGCTGCACGACTACGCTGCTGCGCCGCGGTTCGGCGGCGACCGTCGATCGGTGGCTGCGCGAGCGTACGGGAGCGGCTCGATCCTCGTACCGGGCTGCTGCCCGCACCGGGTCGATCCCGAGTCCGGCGCACCCGATCGGAGGTCGCCCGAGGCACCTTCCCAGAGCGTCATCCATCGCTTCCTCTCGAGATCGACCCGGTCTTCGCCCGCCGAGCAATACCTGCGCTTTCGTGACCGGTACGTGGTGTCGCCGCTCGGTCTCGGACCGGCCTGCGGAGTACCCCGAGGCGTGGACGGCCCGGCGGACGTCGACTCCGGTCCGCTGCCCGCTCGGGGTGAGCCTGTCGGCGACCGTGGTCACCATCGGCGCGGCCCAGGTCACGGCGACCGGCTGTTCGCCGGGGCGCTGGCCCCTACGCCGAGTTGGCCGGTCTGCCCGTCAACACGTCCTGGACCAAGCGGTACGCCTTCGGCCAGTCCCGATCGGCGCGCGTCCTCTGTGGTCGAAGACGGCCGGCCATGGGTGGTCGACCCCCCCTCGCCGCCCGCGCCTGTCGTGTCGCCGTGGTGGCGCACCCCGTTGCTGCTCCTGATGGTTCTGATCGGTATGGCTCCATGGACGCGCGCCATCGTGGTGAGGTCGCGGCGGACGCTGTGATCACGTGGACGGCGGTCACGTGAGCACGGCGTCCTGGCTCTGGTTAACCTCTTTCAGCTCACCAGGTCCATGAAGTGACTGACGTCGATGCCGTTGATCGGCCGGCTACTTCCACTTCACCGACATGTCCCGGTACGCACCCTCGCCGGGAAGGACGAAGCGAAGCTCGCGCGCCTCCTGCGAGGCCACCTCCCCCTTCGGAATCCGGATGTCTACGCGGCGACCGGCTTGTCCGGCGTCACTGTGACGAGCGGCTGCTCCGCGGATGTGGTCGATCTGCCGTACGTTGATCCGCCGCTGATCCTGGTCGACGAAGACAAGCTCACGTGGTGCTGCCTTCGGCGTGCGCACATCATGTTCGGCTTCGCGACGGCCCTGATCATGACGAGATCGCTGTGGCTGTTCGGCGACGCGGCTTCCTCGATCGTGACGACGAGATTCGCCGTCGCGCACATCCGCGTACCAGACCGCCCGCTCGGGCCCGGCTGGGCGTACTCCTCGGTCGGCGCTGTCGCAACAGCTTGCGCGGGGGTCCGGGTCGGAGTCGTGCTCGTCGCGTGGCTGGTACCCCCTGGCGACGAGCAGGCCACCATGGCCAGACGTAGAACATCCCCAGTGCGAGGATCGAGCCGATGATCGAGGTCTTCCCTCGGACACTGCCATGACTGCTCCAGTTCGCGTTTTTGCTGATGAGAAGTGTGATGAGAAAGGCGATGCCGAGCCACACGTAGGTGTTCCCCGCGATGTGCTGCCACCACGTCCATTCCTGCTCCCGGTCGTCGCTGTGGGCGGCAGCCGGTGCGTCCGACGGCGAACAACACCACGGCGGCCAGGCGCGCCCGGCCGGTCAGAACAGCAGCGCGGGGATGATCCACACCCAGTGGTGCGACCGCGACACCGGCGAGGCCGGGAGCCGGGGCCGCGGCCGCCAGCAACGCATCGGCGAGTTCGTTGCGACCCGGGGCCGCGACGCGCTGAGCGCCAGCACGGCGAGGCGACGAGCACGAGCCAGGCCGAGTTCGTGCGCACGCTCGAGCCGGAACAGCGGCCCGCGCAGGGACTGGTTCGCGCTGTACGCGAGGCCCACCGACCGGCTCGGGGTCGAAGATCATGGTGCGAACCAGTACCGTTGAGATGTCGGGCGGCGCCAGCAGCACAGCCGAGCCGTCACCCGGCGACGAACGTGGCCGACCGCGGTCACGCCGGGGGCCGCCGCCGCCGTAGCAGGAAGAACGGCACGAAGACGCCGGCGTCAGCTTGATCGCGGCGGCGATCCCGATCAGCAGACCGCGTGGGTACCGGGTTCTGGCAGCAGGCAGTCGGCCGCGACCAGCCCGATGCAGCACCAGGTTGACCTGACCCAGGTCGAGCGTGCCGCGCATGGGCTCCAGCAGCAAGCACAGGGCGGCCAGCCCGAAACCGGCCTTGGGCACCGACGACTCGCTGTGCTGGGCGGCCACGTGGCAGGCCGCGGTGAACAGCGCGATGCCCCCGGCGGTCCACAACAGCGCTACAACCGGGAACGGAAGCCACGTCAGCGCCCCGAACATCGCGGCGGCCAGCGGCGGGTAGGTGAACGGCGATCCCGGCGGGACCGGGAAAGCTCGGCGCATACAGCTCACCGCCGGAGAGCCACACCGCGCCACCGGTCAGGTAGACCCTCAGATCGAGCAGTCCGGTGCTGAAGCTCCGCACGAGCACGTGTGTGAGCAGCACCACCCGCGACCGCGCCCCAGACCTGGCGCAGGTCGATGCGGTGTAACGCGGCTCGGGTGCGCACGGCAATGGTCGTCATCGAGAGGCCTTCACGCCACTCCGCTGCAGGACCAGGAGCGCCGCACAAAATCCGGCCGCCGCGACCGCACCCGCGGTGTTGTTCAAGAAGTCCTGGGTCTCGCAGATGCCGCGGTTGGTCAGCGGCTGTGCCCACTTCGATGAAGGCGCTGAGGGCGACTGCCGAGATCAGCACCGCGAGGGGACGCCGGGGTGGCGAGCACCGCGCAGATCACCAGCGGCACGAACAGCAGTGCGTTGAGCAACTCGTTCATACCGTTCAACGAGAACCCGCTGATGTTGCAGAAGGGCTGTCCCGCGGCGGTCGCCCAGCCAGGCACCGTGCGGAGAACGTCACGCCAGCACGACCCCGAGGAAGAGGCCCGTGAGCACGGACGGCACTGGCTGCCAGCCGAAGCGCCGAGCCGCGTACCGCCCGGCGAACAGCGACACCGCGCCGACGACCACACCGCTCGCGATGAGCGGGTTCGCCAACGCACTCGGCACCCCTTGGATCGCCAACCACATCGGTTCCAACCCCTGTGCACACACCTCTCGTCCGGTCGATCTGATGTGGACGATCGTGCTGGAGGAGGGGCACGGGCGGATCGGTTTGCGAGCCGGGGTCTCATGGCCGCGCAGCCAAAGATCGTCGTGAGGGTCAGCCGTTCGGCCGACCCGGTGCGTGGCCGCGTGGCCAGAGGTCAGGCGCGTGGCGCTCAGCGGTGACCTGCCAGCCCTCGCCGGTCCACCCCGCCCGGACCACCGCCGAGCGCGTCGACACGCTCCGCACCCGTCCAGTCCGGCCCGCCCGAACGGCCGGGCGCGCGGTTCCGTTGTCCGAGATGGACAGCTTGATCAGGGTGGTCGTCAGTCGCACTTCGACCTCCACGCGGGTGACACCACGAGCGTGCCTGCGCGCGTTCGTCAGCGACCTGCACCGCGGCGCAGCACGGACCGGCCGAGCTCCGGCGGCACCGCCTCGGGAAGATCGATGTCCGCGCGCACCGGCAAACCCGATCGCCGCACAGAGCCGATGAGCGCGTTCAGGTCGGCGGCGAAGTCAGTGGTGGCACTCGCTGCGGCGCTGCCTTGCTGTGTTCCGGCCAACCCGCGCAACGCGTCCAACGCGTTCGTGCCACCCGCGATGATTTCCGGCAGCATGGCCACGGCAGCCTTGTGGTCCCTTTCGGACACGACGAGTGCTGCCTGCGCCTGCACCAGCACTTCGGCAACGTGGTGGGCGATCACGTCATGCAGCTCCGCTGCCATGTCGAGGCGTTCTGCGCGCCGCGCCTGTGCTGCTCGGCTGCCAGGACCACCACGCGTTCGCGATCGCGCGAGCGCAACAGCGGTCCCGTTGCCACCGCCACGACGCCATCAGCACGCAGACCATCGCGGATTCGCGGCGCAAGTCGAACGCGCCCGGTCGCACCGCGCCGCGTGGAGGGCGAACACTGAGATCGCCGCTGTGACGCGCAGCCGCCGTTCGATCCGCTTCGGGACAACGGCGGCGGTCTGCACGGTGTTGGCGGCGATCCCGGCGATGCACCCATGACCGCAAGGACGTACCGGCGGACGAACACGGCTGCCACGCAGACGACCGCCGTCGTCGCCAGGAACACCGCCTGTCGTACCGAGGGCAAGCCATCGCGATGGCCTGAACGGAGAACGTGAGGAGCACCAGCGTGGCCGTCAGCCATTGCTGCCGTGATTTGCGCACGTCAGCGATGGTAGGTAGGGGTGTGCGGCGGACCTCGGTCGTGCGGCCGATGCGGGTGACCGCAGGGCCAGTCGCGGTGGCGCCGTAGATCGGAAGGTCGAGGACGGCGCCGCGGCTCATGGCCGCGCGGCCATCAGCTCCCGGCCGCATGACCGAAGCGACGGCCCGGCCGCAGCGCTGATCATTGTGTCACGCGGTCCCGACGGTGACCGAGACGTGTTCGGGCGAGCGGGATGTCCGTTCGGGCAGTCAGTTCGCGGGCAGGGCATCTGGTCCAGCAGCGGACGCGTCTCCAGGGCGAAGGCATTGTCAAATCCGACAGGAGTTGTGTCATGGCTGTTTCCAAGACGACGAGGTCCGTTGCGGCTGGTGCGCTCGGCGTGGTGATCGCGGGTGGTCTCGGCGTCACGGCGAGCCTCGCGAAAGGAGGTTTCTCGTCGGGCCCTTCCAGGCGCAGCCGAGCGGGGACAAGACACGAATCAGGTGTGCGGTGTGTCGGACCTCGACATCACCACCGGCGCGCTCGTTTCGCCGAACGACACGGATTTCCTCTCGCAGGTGCAGTTCACCGCCAAGCCCGGCGTCACCTGCACCCTCCAGGGCGCGCCGAGCGGTGTGAAGTTCATCAAGGCGGACGGCTTCGAGCTCACGACCACCCTCAAGACCTCGGACGCGGAGGCACCGGCCGTCACCGTGACGCAGGACAGGGCAGCTGTGTTCTACGTCCGACGGAGCAACTCGGGTCGACCTGGCCGCGGAGATCGGCTTCACCCTGCCCGGTGAGACGCGTGAGGTGTTCGCCTCGTGGCACCTGCCGGTGGGTGACACCGTCGAGATCACGCCGATCGCAGAGCCGGTGAGCTGACTCGAGTGACGTCCGGCCGGTGTGTCCCGCGACGGACATGCCGGCTGGACACCGCCATGAGCATGGCGGCGGAGAACAAACGCCGCCTGGCCGGATCCGGTGGGCAGTACCAGCGCACCTCGTCCGTGAAGGACAACCTCGGCAGCCGCAGAACCGACGGTACGGTCAGGTATCTGACCCCCGGCGGCATCTGGTGTGCCATCAGCTCGCAGTCCGCCTCGGCGAGGAACACCGCCCGGCCCGGCCCCTTTCCGTGAAGATCGCCGGCGTGCAGGGGCGTCGAGCTCCAGGAGCTTCCGCACATCCAGTGCGCTCTCGGCCGGCATGTCGAAAGCGACGACTCCGTGAGCCAGTGGCAGCAGCGGCGTGGCAGGCCGCTTGGACGGGGAATCACGAACCCGGTCAATATCAGGCTGACCTCCGCGCGGCAGTAACCGTTGCTACGAAGCCATTCGGTTGTGGCTGTGGTCGGCGAACCCGAGGTGCCGGTAGGGACTACCGGCACCTCGAGGTGATCACTGGCCGGTCAGAAGTGGAGCATCCACTGGAAGTCGGCCTGGGCGTTGCTCACGTGGACGTGTTTGCGGGTGCCGTAGGCGAGTGGGTTGTTCCAGTTGTATTCCTCGACGTCGAACGAGCCGTCGGAGTGGACCGCGTTGACGTAGGCGACGTGACCGACCCGGTGAACGTCGTTGACGGCGATGGCGCCGACCTTCGGGGTTTTGTTGACCGTGACGCCTACGCGGCGGGCGGCGTCGTCCCAGGTGCCGGCGTTGCCCCAGGTGGTTCCGCCGTAGGAGTTGCTGAAGCTGGGGACGCCGAGCCTGCTGGCGATCCGGTAGGCCGCGAAGGCGGTGCAGTTGTTCTGGGCGAACCCGCGGGGACGGCCGTCGTAGTCGTTGGTGGGGCTTTGTGAACCGCCGCCGCCCCCGGTGAGGAACTTGTGGCTGGCGTTGTTGTTCTTCAGCGTGGCGTTGAGATTGCCGGCTCGCGCCGGGTGCGAAGTCCTGGCTCGCTCCGCCGTAGTTGCTGTTGAAGTAGACCCGCACCGTGTGGCTGGTGCGGTTCCGCACTGATGCCGCGTTGTTCTTCACACACACGCCTTTGCCGGCGCCGGCGCCCTTGAATTCGTAGCAGGACGGCTGAGTGGCGCCGAGTCGCTGATCGAGCCGGTGAAGTCGGAGATCGAGCCGGCCTGGTTGCTGTTGTAGTAGTAACAGAACTCTCCGCTGTCGCAGTCCCCGTCCCGGCTCGCGGCGACGCGGGCGAGGCGGTGGCGGCCATGAGGGGCGCGACCAGGGCCAGTGCGGCCCCGGCCGCGGCGAGCATCATGCGTGCGATTTTCACGGGTTTCCCTTTTCGTGAAGTGTCAATGATCGGTGGCGTCTGGGCTTCTGGTCAGTGCGTGCGCTGGTAGGCCTCCCATGTCCGGATCGGGATCCGGGGGCCGTCGTCGGGGCGGTGGTTGGCGAGGCCGTTGAAGCCGAGGTAGTAGTCACCGACCTGGTTCTGGGCCTGGGTGGCCTGGTCGGTGTCGTTGATCGCCACAGCGTGGATGTGCCACGGCCAGTCGCCCTGGGCCGGGCTGCGGACCCAGGCGGCGAAGCCGACCTGGCGCAGCGCACGGGCGACTGCGGTGCGGGTGGCGGCGGACATGCCGTCGACGTTGATGTCCACTACGCCGCCGCCGTCGTGTGTGCCGGCGGAGGTCGGGTCGCCGCCGGGGTTGTAGGAGCCCTGGTCCAGCACGAGGCGACGTCCCAGCAGACGTTCGGTCTCGGTGAGCATCGCCTGGGTACGGGTGTTGACGACGTACCCGTCACGCTGGACCTTCGAGCCTGGTTTGATCACGTGGGAGACGGTGAACCGGCTCTGCCCGAGCGTGGCCAGCGAACTCGCGCCGGGCAGCCCGTTCGCGGCCAGTCCGGTGTATCCGAGCGAACGCTGGTAGGCCGCGTACGCCTTGATGGTCGTGGTTCCGAAGTAGCCGTCGACCCACTGGGCGTCCAGCAGATTGCGTGCCTGGAGTGCCCGTTCGACGGCCAGCACGGAATCCTTGGCGCCGGGGGTCAGCGTGTTGTCGGCGCGCCGGGGATCGATCTGGGCGGCCAGGACGGTGGCTTCCATGTTGACGACGGGCAGCGCGGCGGCGGTTTCGGCCGGGGACGGCGCTACGGCTGAAGCCTGCGTCGCGCTCAACGTCAGGCAGCCCAGGACGGCGAAGGTCGTCAGCGCCGTGATGGCGCCCGGGGTCTTCATCTTTGTCTTCATGCGGTGTTTCTTTCCGTTCGGTCAAAGCCCTGCCACGGCCTCGGTCCAGCGCCGGGAATCGTGTGCGTGCGGCTTGTCGTGGAGGTGCATTTCTTACGGCCAGGGGTCAGCGGGTCAGTCACGCCGAGGGCCCGGCAGTGGCTATTTTGGACATGGTTGTTTCCTTTGTTCTGGCAGTGGGGACAGCGCGAGCGCCGTCCCTGTGGACAAGGCTCGGACATGGCGCTGACAAAGCTCTGACACGGCGCAGTTGGCGCAGGACGATCTCGGCACGCCGCTCGGGTTCTTCGGGTCGGCGGTGCTTGCCATCGGCGGCGCCGCTGACTGCGTCACGTGCTCCGACCACGGACGACAGATCTGGGTTCGGTACTCTCGGACCGCCTGACGGAAGGACACGGGTGGACGACTCGTCGAAGGTCGGTAGGCATGCTCGCGCGGTGCTGGCCGCCGCGAAGGCGTTCCGTGCCGAGGCGGCAGGGGTGCGCGCGGAACCGGATCGGCTGCGCGCGCTCGCCGCCGCGAAGTATCAGGCGGTCCGGGACTCGCAGGTGGCCGAGCAGCTCCGTGCCATGCCGGTGGACAAGCTTCGGGACACGAAGGCGAACCTGCGGCTGAGCAAGCTGAAGGCCGCCGGGTACCGGACCGTCGCCGATGTCGCCAAGGCGCGCCCGGAACAGTTCGACGGCGTGCCCGGAGTCGGCAGGCGGTCCGCTGAGCAGATCGTGCGGGTCGCCCGCGCGGTGGTCGACGGTGTCGCGCGCGACACGACTGTCCGGCTGAACCCCGACCGCGCTGACCGCGCTCAGACCGAGCTGTTGCAGCTGATGTCCAAGCTGCGCAGGGCGAACCAGTTGGTCGGTCCGCTGCGCGAGCCGCTCGGAGACGTGCTGGGCAGGGTCGACGCCGACGTGCGGGCCGCGTCGCGGGCCTGGAGCCGGGTGCGGATGTTCTTCTCGTTGCGGAAGAACCGGCAGGCGGCCATCGATTCGCTCGGCCGGCTCGAGGCCCTGCTGGCCAGTCGTGACGTGGCGGCGTTGCGCGCGGTGGGCGCGCAGCTGCGTGTGCCCGACCTGGATCATCGCGCGCTGTGGCGTGACTATGAGCTCGACGCGGCCGCCTACAACACGCTCCTCGCCGACCTCGCTGGTGCGGACGCGATGCCGGATCGCAGTGCCGCCAAGGGTTTCGTCCCGGCGGACATCGAGCACGAGGTCGACGCGACCGCGCTGGACACCAGTCTGCTGAAGGTGTCACTGCGGGGCTACCAGGTGTTCGGAGCGAAGTTCGCGTTGGCCCGCAAGCGCGTCATCATCGGCGACGAGATGGGACTGGGTAAGACTATCGAGGCCATCGCGGTGATGGCCAGCCTCGCGGCCGGTGGGCGGCGTGGGTTCCTGGTGGTCTGCCCGGCGAGTGTCGTCGTCAACTGGGTCAACGAGATCGCCAGGCACAGCGACCTCGTGCCGCACCGGATGCACGGCGCGGGCCGTGACGGCGCGGTCGGCAAGTGGTTGGCGCAGGGCGGCGTCGGCGTGACGACGTTCGGCACGTTGCCGAAACTGGTGCTGCCGAAGAGGTTCCGTCCGGCGCTGGTGGTGGTCGACGAGGCGCACTATGTGAAGAACCCGGACACGCAGCGCTCGCAGGCGGTCAACACGATCGTGCAGCGCGCGGAACGGGCGGTGCTCCTCACCGGCACGCCGATGGAGAACCGCGTCGAGGAGTTCCGCAACCTGGTCGCCTATCTGCAGCCGGGCGTCGCGGCCCGCACGGGCGTCATCGACGCCGTGGTCGGAGCGAAGGCTTTCCGCCGCGTTGTCGCGCCGGTGTACCTGCGGCGCAACCAGGAGGACGTGCTGGGGGAGCTGCCGGAGCTGCTGGAGATGGAGGACTGGGTCGAGTTCGGCAAGCAGGACCGAGGTGCGTACCTCGACGCGGTGCGCGAGGGGAACCTGATGGCGATGCGCCGCGCCGCCTACGCGCCGGGCACGCCCCGCGGCTCGGCGAAGCTGGAGCGGCTGCTGGAGATCATCGAGGAGTCGAGGGACAACGGCTGGAAGGTCGTGGTGTTCTCGTACTTCCACGACGTGCTGGACGCGGTCGCGGACCACGTCGAAGTCTTCGGTCCCTTGACCGGCGCGACGTCGGCGCAGGGTCGTCAGCAACTGGTGGACGCGTTCACGGCGTGCGAGGACCACGCGGTGCTGGTGGCGCAGATCGAGGCGGGCGGTGTGGGACTCAACATCCAGGCGGCGTCCGTGGTGATCATCGCCGAGCCGCAGTGGAAGCCGAGTACGGAGGACCAGGCGATCGCCCGTTGTCATCGGATGGGCCAGGTGCGCAAGGTCCACGTGCATCGGTTGCTGGTCAAGGACAGCGTGGACGCGCAGGTGCAGGAGATCCGTGACCACAAGACCCTGCTGTTCGACCACTACGCGCGCGAAAGCGACACGAAGCACTCGCACGCGAGCGCACTGGACTCGGCGGTGTCGGTGGAGCAGCGAGTGGTGCAGGCCGAGCAGCAGCGTCTTGGTCTCTAGGCCGCATGCGCCCAGGCAGCGCGGGCGAGTCACGCAGGCCAGCCGCTAGGCGGCCAAGATCTTTTCGACCATCGGTGTGAGCACCTTCTTGGGGCCGATCTCGATCCAGCGGGTTTCGCCGCGACCCGCCAGGAGCTGAACGCTCTCCACCCACCGGACGGGGCCCGAGATCTGTTCGCCCAGATGGCGTCCGATCAGGTCGTCGGCGTGGATCGCGCCGGTGCTGTTGCTCACCACCGGTATGCGGGAGTGCGCAGGTCGGTTCGGGCCAGTACGCGCTGGAACTCCGACTGGGCTGTTGCCATCAAGGGGGAGTGGAACGCGCCGCTGACGTTCAGCGGGACGTAGGTTCGGGCGCCGGCGTCGAGGAAGTGGTTCCTGGCCGCGCGTACCTGGTCGGCGGAGCCGGAGAGCACGGTCTGGTCCGGGGTGTTGTAGCCGGCCGCCCAGAGCCCGTCTCCGCTCCAGTCGGCGAGGGCACGGTGTACCGCGTCGGAGTCGAGTCCGACGACCGCGGCCATGGCGCCGACGGCGGCGTCTGCCATCAGTTCGCCACGGCGTGCTACCAGGGCCAGCCCGGTGGGGAAGTCGAAGACGCCGGCGATGTGCAAAGCGCAGTACTCGCCGAGGCTGTGCCCGAGCAGCGCGGTCGGTTCGATCTCGCACGATCGCCGGACATGGAGGTAGGTCAGCACGTTCACGACGTACAACGCGGGCTGGGCGAACTGTGTGGAGGTCAGCTGTCCGTGTCTGTCGTCGAGGCACAGGTCGCGGACGGAGTAGCCGAGCACCTCGTCGGCGAGCGCGACCTGTTCGGGGAACTCGTCGAACAGGTCGCGTCCCATTCCCGGGTACTGCGAGCCCTGGCCTGTGAACATGATGACTGGCAAGGTGTTCCCTTCGATCAGTTCACCGTCGCGAGATTGATGTGGCTATCCGACGAACAGGCGATCGAGGTAGTCGTCCAGTGGACGGTGATGCCGCGTCCGCGACGGCGCCGACGTAGCCGTCGGGACGGATCACCACGACGTCGCCCGGCTGGAGGCCGAGGCGGTCTCGTCACCGCGAGTAGCGCCAGGAGCTGTTGATCCGGTTGACGAACCGCGTCACACCGGCCGCGCGACCGCGTTGGCCAACGCCCGCCGGTCGTGCACGTCGATGAAGAGGATCACATCCTTGGCCGTCGACGGCACGTCTCCGTCAGTGACCACGACGACGTCGTAGGCGTTGTCGGACATCGTGCTGTCGGACCAGGCCGACGAGGATTCCGCGACCACGGCCGCACACTCCTCCGACTCGACCAGGCCACGAATTCCCGCCCTGGTCAACGGATCGGGATCGCACACCAGAACCCTGAGCAACTGCATCTTGTTCCTCCCCCAGCGAATATCCCAGTACTACTACAGCTGCACTCCGTTGAAACCTGCACCGTGCGCGACCTGCGGTGATGCTCCCCGAGTCGCTAGAGTTGACGATGGCGGACGTCCTCACACCTCGGGCGCTCCAGCAGGTTGTCGCGGATACCAGGTGTTTCGCCGCGCCCAGATGAAAAACAGTCAAATGCGGCACTCCGCTCGAGATTTCCCGAGTCCTTGTCAGCGAGTGGTCAGTCCGGTGTCAGACCGGATGGCCACGATTGCGCAGGGGTTCCGGAGCTTGAGGAGAGCGGATGACTGCACTGCACGCGGCCGAGCTTCCCCTGTCTGCCGGCCAGCGCGACATCTGGTTCGACGAGACGGTCTCAGGTGGGGGATCCGCCTACAACATGGGCGGTTACCTGGACATCCGGGGCCCGCTCGACCTGGGGTTGTTCGCGCGGGCGGCGGCACGGTTGATGGACGAGGCCGAATGCACTCGGGTCCGGTTCGTCGAGCATGACGGGGTGCCGGCGCAGGTCGTCGAGGCGGTCGACGAACTGCCGTTGGCGCGGCTCGACTTCTCCGCGCGGGCGGATCCGGTGGCGGACGCGCTGGCGTGGATGCGGCGGGACATCGCGGAACCGCTGTCGCTGCAACGGTTTCCGTTGTTCCGGTTGGCGTTGGTCGAGATCGCGCCCGATCGGGCGTTCTTCTACATGTGCATCCACCATCTGCTGTGTGACGGGTTCAGTCAGCTGATCTTCTGGCGGCGGCTGACCGCGATCTATCGCGCGTTACTGGCGGGGGAGTCGCCGGACGGTGGGAAGTTGTTGCCGCTCAAGGGGTTGATCGACGCGGATCGCAACTATGCCGGGTCGGTGCGGGCGATGAAGGACCGGGCGTTCTGGGACACGCGGTTTCCGCGCACGCCGGCTCTCACCTCGATGGCCCCGCTGAATGCGATCGCGTCGGACCGGTGTGAGCGGCGGATGGCGTCGGTGCCGGCCGATGTCGTCGAGCGGTTGCGGGGGCTGGCGTGGGAGATGCGGACGACGGTGTCCGCGGTGCTGGTGACGGCGTTCGGGGCGTATCTGCAGCGCCGCACGGGAACGCGGGGCGTGCTGCTGTCGATTCCTGTTGCGGCGCGGATGGGCGCGGACACGCTTGCGGTGCCCGGCATGGTCAACAACTATCTGCCGCTGGAGGTGGCGGCCGGGCCGGGTACGACGATCCGCGCGCTGCTGGAGGAGACCACCGGCGAGCTGGCCAGGATCCTCAAGCACCAGCGGCATCGGGTCAGTGCGATCCGGCAGGCGATGGGGTTGCGTAGTGATGACCGGCGGCCGTTCGGGCCGTTCGTCAACTTCCTGCCGCAGGACGCCACGCTCGAAGCTGGTGGCTGCGAGATCGTCACGAACAGCCTGACCACCGGGCTGGTCGACGACTTCGAACTGACTGCTGTCGACGGCACTGACGGTGGGCTGACGCTGTTCGCCAACGGCAATGCCGGTCTTTACGACGTCGACGAGCTCGACGCGCACCTGCGGCGGTTCAGCGTGTTCCTCGGCGAGTTCGTCACGGCTGACCCGGCAACACCGTTGGGAGTGCTGAACGTTGTCGACGAGGAAGAACGGCAGCGGCTGCTGAGCGCCGGTGTCGGGCCGCGGCGGCCGTGCACGCTCGATGGCGTTGTCGAACGGGTGCGGGAGCTGGCGAGGACGCGAGCCGTGGCGATCGAGCACGAGTCCGGTGTGACCACCTATGCCGAGCTGGCGCAACGAGCGCGGGCGGTGGCGCGCCGTACGAAGGGCATCGCGGCGGTGCTTGCCGAGCCTGGTCCGGACTTCGTCGCAGGAGTGCTTGGAGCGCTCTGGGCGGGTGGGTGCTACCTGCCGCTCGACGTTAGGTACCCGTTCGACCGGCTCGATCATCTGCTCGCCGACAGTGGGGCGGAGACGTTGCTGGTGGATGCAGCCCACCACGCGTTGGCGGAGCGGTTGGCTGAACGTCATGACATCACCGTGGTGTTGCTGGGAGAGCGTGACGGCGGCGAGCCGGCGGTGGCCGGTGGGGACGATGATCTCGCGTACGTCATGTACACCTCGGGCTCGACCGGGAAACCCAAGGGTGCCATGGTGCATCGCGCGGGAATGATCAACCATCTGCAGGCCAAAGTGGACGATCTCGCTCTGACGAGCGGTGACACGGTGGTGCACAACGCGCCGGTGACGTTCGACGTGTCGGTGTGGCAGATGCTCGCGCCGCTCGTGGTCGGCGGGACGGTGAAGGTCGTCAGCACGGAGACTGCCGCCGATCCGGAGTCGTTGTTCGACGCGGCGCGTTCGGTGACCGTGCTGGAAGTCGTGCCCACGTTGTTGCGCGCGGCATTGGACCTGTGGGACTCGGGGGTCGCCCAGCCGGAGCTGCCGAACCTGCGGTGGCTCATGGTCACCGGCGAGGCGCTGGCGCCGGAGCTGTGTGCGAGGTGGCTCAAGCGGTTTCCCGGCGTGCCGATGATGAACGCCTACGGTCCCACCGAATGCTCCGACGACGTCACGCACGCGGTGATCCGCGAGGCACCGGCGACGAAGCGCACACCTATCGGCATTCCCTTGCGTAACACCAGGTTGTACGTGTTGTCGGACGAACTGAGGCTCGTCGGCGACGGAGACGTGGGCGAGCTGTACGTGGGAGGCGAAGGGGTCGGCCGGGGTTATCTCGGCGATCCGCGCCGGACGGCGATGACGTTCGTGCCGGATCCGTACGGTGAGCCCGGCGCACGGATGTACCGCACTGGAGACCGGGTCGTGCGTGGAACCGATGGGGCGCTGGAGTTCCTGGAACGCCGGGACCATCAGGTGAAGATCCACGGCAGGCGCATCGAGCTCGGCGAGGTCGAGGCGGCGCTGCGTGGGGTGCCCGGTGTGGCGGACGCCGTGGTGACCGCGGTGAAGGACGAGAGCGGCGTGCAGCGGCTGATCGGTTACTACGTCACGAGCAACGGGCATGGACCCGACCCGGCCGGTCTGCGGGCACTACTCGCTGCCGAGCTGCCCGCGGCGCTCGTACCTGCCCGGATCGTGGAACTGGAGGAGCTTCCGGTGAACTCCAACGGCAAGGTCGACCGGGGTGCGCTGCCCGAACCCGGCGCCATGGTCGCGGTGGCCTCGAAGCCCGAGGGCGGCCGGACCGAGGACGTGGTGCGCAGGGTGCTGGCGGAGGTGCTCGGCGTCGCGGACGTGGGTGCGGGAGAGGACTTTTTCGCTCTCGGAGGCGACAGCATCGCGTCGATCCAGGTGGTGAGCCGGGCGCGGGCGGCGGGCCTGGTGTTCACGGCGCGCGATGTCTTCCAGCGTAAGACGGCTGCTCGGCTGGCCGAGATCGCGATCTGGCAGGAGACGGCGAAGCCGTCCGCCGAGCAGCGGACCGGGCTCGTGGAGCTGCCGCCGATCGTCGACCAGCTGCGCGAGGATGTCGGTGGCGCAACGGAATCGGTGCGAGCCTTCAGCCAGCACGTGGTGCTCGACGTGCCGGAGTGGGCCGACCGAGACGTGCTCGCCCGTGCTGTCGCCGATCTGCTCGACCATCACGACGCACTGCGCCTGCGCCTCACCGCGCCCGTCGAAGGGCTGTGGCAGCTGGAGATCACCGCGCCAGGTTCCGCGACGGCGACGGTCGAGCACTCCGACGGTGATGTCGAGGATGCGACGGCCACCGCACGGGAGCGACTGAACCCGGCGGAAGGTGTGGTGCTGCAGGCAGTGCTGGCTGGAGACAAGCTCGTGCTGGCCGGCCACCATCTCGCTGTCGACGGGGTGTCCTGGCGAACGATCGTGCCTGACCTGATGGAGGCCTGGCGCGCACGTTCCGAGGACCGTCCCGTTCAGCTTGCCCCGGTCGGGGTCGGTTACCGGAGCTGGGCCGCGTCACGGGTGGCGGAGGCGCGAACCCCCCAGCGCGTCGCCGAACTGCCCGCCTGGCGCGCCCAGCTGACCGGTGATCACGCCACGCTCGGCGCGCCCTTGTGCCTGCACTCCGAAGCGCAACGTCGCCGGGTCGAGCTGCCCGCAGAAGCGCTGCTTGCAGTGAGGAACACCGATGTCGGCGAGGTGCTGCTGACGGCGCTGGCGCTGGCCGTGCGCGACACCGGGCACCGGGGCGCGAGCCTGGTCGAGCTCGAAGGCCACGGCCGTGACGAGGAGCTCGACCTTGCCCGCACGGTCGGCTGGTTCACGAGCTCCTACCCGGTCCGGCTGGACGTCGGCGCCCAGGACGCGTCGGGGGCGCTCAAGGAGGTCCGGCAACGTCTGCGCGAACTTCCCGGCGACCGCACGGGTTTCGGTCTCCTGCGTCATCTCAACGCGCAGACGGCGCGCGTGCTCGGCCGTCTTCCCGTGCCCGAGCTGGGTTTCAACTATCTGGGCAGGTTCACCGAGAACGCCGAGGGCCACCTGCCCATCGGTTTCGCGGCCGACCCGGCGATGCCGCTGCGGCACGTGCTGGCACTGGACGCCGTCGTGGTCGACGGGCCGAGCCCGCGCCTGCTCGCGGAGTGGACCTGGGCCTCAGGCCTCGACAACGCCGACGAACTGATCGATGCCTGGACCCGTGCGGTGACCACCCTGCTCAGCGCCGACACCGGCCGTGTCCCCGCCGACTTCCCGCTCGTCGCACTGTCCCAGCAGGAGATCGAACAGTTCGAGGCGAGGTTGACCGGGGGCCTGCAGGACGTCCTGCCGCTGTCCGCACTGCAGCGCGGTCTGCTGTTCGAGACGGAGCTGGACGACGGCGAGGAGGACGTCTACACCCTGCAGGGCCTGGTGGATCTGGAAGGCGACCTCGACACGGAACGGTTGAAGGACGCCGCCCGCACGTTGCTGGACAGCTATCCGGCCCTGCGCGCCTGCTTCGCCTACCGCGAGGACGGCGACCCCGTGCAGCTCATCCCCGACACGGCCGAGCTGAGCTGGGAAGAGCTCGATCTGTCCGAAGTGGACCAGCGCGAGAAGGGAGTGCGGGAGCTCACCGACGCCGAATGGTTGCGGCGCTTCGATCTCGGCAGCTCGCCGCTGCTCCGGTTCCTGGTGCTCAGGCTCGGCGACGGCAGGTTCCGGTTGTGCTGGACCGCGCACCACGTCCTGCTCGACGGCTGGTCGATGGCGATGTTCTCGCGCGAGCTCCTGCGGCTCGCCGGCGCGCCCGCGGATCCGACTCCGGCCACCTCGGCCCACGGCTACTTCGAGTGGCTGAACACCCAGGACGTCGCGGCGTCGATGTCCGCGTGGGAGAACGAGCTCGCCGGTCTGCCCGAACCGTTGTTGCTGGCCCCTCAGGACGTCGAACGCGGTTATCTCATGCCGCAGCAGCACTACGCGGAACTGGGGGAGGAGCTCACCGAACGCGTCTCGGCGTGGGCCGCGAGCCGTGGCCTGACCCTGAACACGGTCATGCAGGGCTGCTGGGCTGTCCTGTTAGGACGGATCACGGGTCGCCGTGACGTCGTGTTCGGCACGGTCAACTCCGGTCGCGCCCCGGAGATCCCCGGCGTGGAGACGATGGTCGGCGCGTTCATGAACACCCTGCCGGTGCGGGTGAAGCTCGCTCCCGGCACCGCGTTCGCCGACATGCTCGAAGACCTCCAGGACGCCCAGCTCGGCCTGGAACGGCATGGTTTCGTCGGACTGGCCGAGATCCAGCGGGTCGCGGGGCACGGCAGGCTCTTCGACACCGTGGTGAGCTACCAGAACTACCCGCAGCCCGACGCCGACGGTCTGTCCGCGTTGATTCCCGGGGTACGGATCCACGCCTGGCAGGCGAGGGTGGTCACCGAGTACGCGTTCGCGCTCGTCGTCTTCCCGGCCGGCCGTATCCGGCTGGAGGCGCAGTACCGCCCGGACGTGATCGACGCGCAGGGCGCCGCCGCGCTGGTGGACGGGTTCCTGTCGCTGCTGCGTTCCCTGGTCGAACGCCCGGAGGCGAGGCTCGCCGAGGTCGACGTGCTCACCGCGGGCGAACGAGCCCGCATCCTCGGCGACTGGGCGGGCGAGGGCACGACCAGCCCGGATGTGTTCGTGCCTGACCTGTTCACCCAACGAGCAATGTCCACTCCGGACGCTCCCGCACTGCACTACGAGGGTGCCACGGTCGACTACGCCGAGCTGGACGCCAGGTCGAACCAGCTGGCGCGGTGGCTGACCATGAGGGGTATCGGCACCGAGCAGGTGGTCGCGCTCGCGTTGCCGAGGTCTCCCGACATGGTGATCGCGGTGCTGGCGGTGCTCAAGGCAGGCGCCGCCTACCTGCCGATCGACACCACCTACCCGGCCGACCGCATCTCGTTCATGCTCACCGACGCCGCGCCGGTGCTCGTGCTGACCACGGCCGAGAGCGCGGGAAAGGTTGCGAGCGCGGGGATCGAGATCGCCGCGCTGGACGACCCGGCGTTCGAGGTGGGTCTGATCGACGTGCCGAACCACGAGCTCACCGCCGCCGACCGGGTGCGGCCCTGCGGTTCGCTCGATCCCGCCTACGTGATCTACACGTCCGGCTCGACCGGCAGGCCCAAGGGTGTGGTGGTGACCCACGGCGGGTTCGCCGCGATGGCAGGCAGTCTGATCGACCGGTTCGAGCTCGGCGAACACACCCGTGTGCTGCAGTTCGCGTCGTTCAGCTTCGACGCGTCCGTTTGGGAGCTGGGCCTCGCGCTGCTTTCCGGCGGAACCCTGGTGATCTGCGGCGAACGGCACCGCTCCGGCGGCGCGCCGCTGGTCGAGCTGCTGCACGACGCCCAGGTCAACTTCGCCGGTCTGCCACCGGCCGTGGTCGGCGCACTGCCGGACGACGTCACGCTGCCCGCCGACCTGCGGTTCGTGGTCGCCGGCGAGGCGTGCCCGCCAGAGGTCGCCACCCGGTGGTCCGCGCGGCACACCGTGTTCAACGGCTACGGCCCGACCGAGGCGATCGTCGCCACCACGGTGTCCGGGCCGCTGCGGGCGGGCCGCCCGCCGATCGGCAGGCCGACGTCCGCGCACCGCGTCTATCTGCTCGACCACGACCTGCGCCCGGTGCCGGTGGGGGTGACCGGAGAGATCTACATCGCGGGCGGGCTCGCCAGGGGCTACCTGCGCAGGCCCGGCCTCACCGCGCACCGGTTCGTCGCAGACCCGAACGGTGCGGCGGGCGAACGGATGTATCGCACCGGCGACTTGGCGCGCTGGCGGGACGACGGCGAGCTCGACTACCTCGGCCGCTCCGACGACCAGGTGCAGATCCGTGGTTTCCGCGTCGAGCTCGGTGAGATCGAGGCCGTGATCGCGGCCTCCGAGGGGATCGCGCAGGCCGCCGTGATCGCCGACGACGGACGCCTGATCGCCTATGTTGTGGAGAAGGCGTCCGGCGCGGCCACGGCGTTGCGGGAGTACCTGTCCGGCCAGTTGCCGGAGTACATGGTCCCGGCGGTGTTCGTGACGCTTCCGGCCTTGCCGTTGACGGCGCAGGGCAAGCTCGACCGGGCGGCGCTGCCGTCGCCCGACCAGCCTGCAGCCCGCGAGGGTCGTTCGCCGCGCACGCCGGTCGAGGAGATCCTGTGCGGCATCTTCGCGACCGCGCTCGGCCTCGACCGGGTCGGCGTCGATGACGACTTCTTCGAGCTGGGCGGCCATTCCCTGCTGGTGACCCGTGTGGTCAGCAAGGCACGGGCCGCGCTCGGCGTCGAACTGCCGATCAGGGCGTTGTTCGACGCACGGTCGGTGTCGGGCCTCGCGAAGCTCGTCGCGGCGGCGAGCGGGGCACGTCCGGCGTTGACCCCTGCTCCGTCCGGCGCGCCGGAACTCTCGTTCGCGCAACGCAGGCTGTGGTTCCTCAACCGGCTGGAGGAGGGTTCCCGGTCCACTTACCACGTGCCGTTCGCGTTGCGGTTCGCCGGTGGACTGGACATTGCGGCGCTGAGCCTGGCGTTGTCGGACGTGGTGGCACGGCACGAGATTCTGCGCACGACGTTCCCCGACCAGGATGGTGTGCCGCGCACGGTCGTGCGCGCGGACTCGTCTCTGCCGCTGCACGTCGAGCAGATCACCGAGGCCGAGCTGGGCTCCGCACTCGCAGGGAGGGCGGCCGTCCCGTTCGACCTTGCCGTCGAGCCTGGACTGCGCGCATCGCTGTTCTCGTTGGGGGACCACGACCATGTGCTGTTCCTGGTGTTCCACCACATCGCGTTCGACGGCTGGTCCATCGCACCGTTCACCGGTGACCTCGTCACCGCCTACCGCGCCCGGCACGCCGGCGAGGCACCGCGGTGGGCGCCACTTTCCGTGCAGTACCGCGACTTCGCCCACTGGGAACGCGAGACGCTCGCCGGTGGCGTGCTGACCGAACAGCTGAAGTACTGGTCCTCCGCGCTGGAGGGGCTGCCGGTCGAGATCGACCTGCCGTACGACCGGCCGCGTCCGGCGGTGTCCAGCAGGCGCGGTCACTGGTCGGAGTTCGACCTGGCACCGGCAGTGGTGCTGGAGCTCGAGTCCTTCGCTCGTGAAGCGGGCGTCAGCGTGTTCATGGTGCTGCAGGCCGCTTTCGCGGTGCTGCTGACCAAACTCGGGGCAGGCACCGACGTCCCCATCGGCACGCCGGTGGCAGGCCGCACCGACGAGGCACTCGACGACATCGTCGGCGCGTTCGTCAACACGCTAGTGCTGCGCACCGACACCGGCGGCGACCCGAGCTTCCGTGACGTCGTCGGCCGGGTGCGGGACACCGACCTGGCCGCCTACGCGCACCAGGAACTCCCGTTCGAGCACCTGGTCGAGGCCCTCAACCCGGTGCGCGTGCCGGACCGGCAGCCGTTGTTCCAGGTGATGCTGGCCGAGCTGCAGGAGTCGGCCGAGCCGCAGCAGCTCACGCCGGGACTGGTGATGCGCGGCGAGTACGTCGAGAACGACACCGCGAAGTTCGATCTGATGATCCAGTACCTGCACCGGCCGGGCACCCGCCTCGCCGGACTGCTCACCTGTAACGCCGACCTGTTCACCGCCGAGAGCGGCGAGGCGACGGCACTGCGGTTCGTCCGGCTGCTGCGGGCGGTGCTCGCCGATCCCGGCCTGCCGTTGCGGCACGTCGACGTGCTGTCCGACGACGAACGCGCGCAACGGCTCACCCACGACGCACACGTCCTGGACGCGGACCTCAACCACGTGGCACCCGGTGTGATCGGCGAGCTGTACGTGAGCGAGCACCTGGCCACGGACACCGAGAACTTCGTCGCCGATCCGTTCGGACCGCCCGGATCCCGGCTGTTCCGCACCGGTCAGCCCGCGCGCTACGACGACGGGCCCAAGATCGTTCGCCCGCCGATCACCGTCAGAGGCTTCCGGGTCGACCCCGAGCTCCTCGAAAAGGCGTTGGTGGAGCACGAAACCGTCACCGACGCCGTGGTGGCCACCAGGAAGGTGCCGTCCGGTGAACAGGTGCTGGTCGCCTACGTTGTGCCCGGCGCCGAAGCCGACCTGGCCGAGCACCTGCGCACCAGGGTTCCCGGCTACGCGATCCCGCAGGTGTTCATGGCGCTCGACGAGCTGCCCGCCGACCACACCACGTTGCCGGTGCCGAAGGCGGCGGACCTGAGCCGCGGCCGACCGGCGACCGGCCCGGTGGAAGAACAGCTCTGCGCGATCGTCGCCGCGGTGCTGAAGCTGCCGGAAGTGGGCGCGGACAACAACTTCTTCGACATCGGTATGGACAGCATCAGGTCCGTCCAGCTGGTCAGCCGGGCGAAGAAGGCGGGACTGAAGGTGTCCGTCGCGGACGTGTTCGCGAACCAGTCGGTCGAGACGCTCGCCCGCGTGATAGTCCGCGCGGAACGCCGCAGGCAGGTGGCCGACGTGTTCCGCAGCGTCGAGGACGACCCGTTCGCGACGATGGTGCGCCTTCGATCCGGGGGCGACCTGCCGCCGTTGTTCTGTGTGCACAGCGGAAACGGGTTCAGCCTCCCGTACGTCGGCCTCGCCGCGCACGTTCCGGAGGGCCATCCGATCTACGGCATCCAGGACCCGAGCGTCATGGAGCTGGCGCCGCTGCCCGAGAGCCTCGGTGAGGTCGCCGACGACTACGTCCGGAGGATCCGCCGGGTGTGGCCGGACGGTCCGTACCACCTGCTCGGCTGGTCGTTCGGCGGGGTGCTGGTGCACGAGATGGCCGTTCGCCTGCGACGGGAAGGCGCCGCGGTGCGCCTCGTCGCGAACCTCGACGCCTTTCCCCGCACCGGGTTCGAGGACCAGGGCACCGACCAGGAGATGTTCGCCTGGGTGCTGCGCATGATCGGCAAACAGTCCCAGGGCCCGATCACGGCCGAGCAGCTCGCCGAGACTCTCCAGGCCGACGACGGTCCGTTGGCGGGCCTCGGTGCGGAACGCACATTGGCGATGCTCGACGCGATGCGCGCGCACAAGGCGTTGCTGGGTAAGCATGTCCCAACCCGTTACGACGGCGAGATGCACCTCTTCGTTGCCACGGAAGGGCTCTCCGAACCGGAGATCGTCGAGCGGGCGGCCAGATGGGACGGCTTCGCCGACACATCGGTACACAGGGTCGGGTTCGCGCACGACGACCTGATGCGGTCCGATGCGCTGGCCGTCGTCGGCGAAGTGATCGCGGCGGTCCTGGCGCGATGACCGCGGTACTCGCGCTCACCGGACGCAGGCTCGCTCACCTGCGCCACGCACCTGGCCGGCTGGTCGGCATCACGTTCAACCCGCTGGTGTCGATGCTGGTGCTGGGGTTCCTGTTCCAGAGCCTGTCGCGGGTGCCGGGCATGGCCGACTACCGGGCGTACCTGTTCGCGGGCGCCGCCGTGCAGGTCGGCCTGGCCGGCATCGGGCCGACCGCGCTCGCCGTGTCGACCGACCTGCGCGGCGGCCTGGTGGACAGGTTCCGGTCGTTGCCGATCGCCCGCATGGCCGTGTTGTTCGGCCACACCACGGCGGATTTCGTCGTCGGGCTGGCCGCGACGGTCGTCGTGACCGGGTTCGGCCTGCTGCTGGGCTGGCAGCCGAACGGCACGATCGCCGACACCGCCGCCGCGTTCGGGATTCTCGCGTTGTTCACCTACGTCATGGTCTGGGTCGGGGCGCTGCTCGGGCTGCTGATCCGCAACGTCGAGTCGATCGGCTCGATCTCCTCGCTCGTCGTGGTGGTGCTGCCGTTCCTGTCCACCGCGTTCGTCGTGCCCGCCGACGTGCCCGCCCTGCTGCGGCCGGTCATCGAGTGGAACCCGTTGAGCGCGGTCATCGACGCGTGCCGCGGGTTGTGGGGCAACGAAGTCGCCGGGACCGCCGGCGGCGGGGGCGCGGGTTTCGCGGTCGTGTCGCTGTTGCTCGTCTTCGCAGGCGTATGGGGGTGGTGCACGTGGTTGTGGAGGAAACGCGAGTGACCGGACCGGATCTGGCCGACTCGCGCACGTTCGCGGAGTCCGACCACCAGGAGCTGTGGGCGCGGCTCCGTGCCACGCGGCCGGTGTACTGGAACGAACCTCGTGGTGACATGCCGGGGTTCTGGGCGCTGTCGCGGTACGACGACGTGCTCGCGGTCTACAAGGACAACGTCAGGTTCACCTCCGAGCAGGGCAACGTGCTGTCCACGTTGCTGCAGGGCGGCGACTCGGCGTCCGGGAAGATGCTCGCGGTCACCGACGGCCCGCGGCACCGGGCGATCCGCACGTTGATGATGAAGTCGTTGTCCCCCAGGGTGCTCGGCCGGGTCGGCGCGTCGATCCGGCAACGGACCGAGGAGCTCGTGGCATCGGTCGTCGGGCGCGGGTCGTGCGACTTCGCCGCCGACGTCGCCGACCACATCCCGATCAACACCATCGGCGACCTCATGGACGTGCCCGCCGGGGACCGGGCCGACCTCGTGGTCTGGAACAACCAGACTCTCTCGCGCTACAGCGACGAGCACACCGAGCTCGACGAATGGCTGGCGCGCAACGAGATCCTGCTCTACTTCTCGGAGCTGGCACTGCTGCGCCGAGCCGCGCCGGGCGACGACATCCTCAGCGCGCTGGTCACCGGCGAGGTCGAGGGTGCGCCGCTGAGCGAGGACGAGATCGTCTTCAACTGTTACAGCCTGATCATCGGAGGTGACGAGTCGAGCCGGATGTCCTCGATCGGCGCGGTACTCGCGCTGGACGAGCACCCGAAGCAGTGGCGGGCGTTGAAGGACGGCACCGTCGACCTGGACTCGGCGACCGAGGAGGTGCTGCGCTGGACGACACCGGCGATGCACTTCGGCAGGCGCGCGCAGGAGAATGTCGTGCTGCGCGGCGAGCTGATCAAGAAGCGGCGACGTCGTGACGCTGTGGAACAGCGCGGCGAACTTCGACCCCGACGTCTTCACCTCGCCCGGCACGTTCGACCTGGCGCGGACGCCGAACAAGCACGTGGCGTTCGGCAGCGGCCCGCACTTCTGCCTCGGCGCCCACCTGGGCCGCGCGCACGTGCGGGCGATGCTGGAGAGCCTGCGCGACCAGGTGAGCGAGATCCGTGTGACCGGTGCGCCCCAACGGCTCTACTCCAACTTCGTCAACGGGTACACCAGTGTGCCCATCGAACTCGTGGGGTGTTGATGGACATCGCGATCTCGACCGAGGCGCTGGCGAAGAGCTATCGGGGCGTGCGGGCGCTCGCCGGGGTGGACCTGGAGGTCCCCGCCGGCACGGTGCTGGGCCTGCTCGGGCCCAACGGCGCGGGCAAGACCACCACCGTCCGGATCCTGTCCACGTTGCTCGAACCCGACGGTGGCCGGGCGTTCGTCGCCGGGTTCGACGTGGTGCGGCAGGCACAGGAGGTTCGCGCGCGGATCGGGCTGGCCGGGCAGTCGGCGGCGGTCGACGCACTGCTGTCCGGGCGGGCGAACCTGGTGCTGCTGGGCCGGTTGTCACGGCTCGGGCGTACCGGTGCCCGGCGCCGCGCTGCCGAGCTGCTGGAGCGGTTCGACCTGACCGCGGTGGCCGATCGGCCCGCCGGGACGTACTCCGGTGGCACGCGCAGGCGGCTCGACATCGCCTGCAGCCTTGTCGGACGGCCGCCGGTGCTGTTCCTCGACGAACCCACCACCGGGCTGGACCCGGCCAGTCGCATCGCGTTGTGGGACACCGTTCGCGATCTGGTTCGTGGCGGGGTCACCGTGCTGCTCACGACCCAGTACCTGGAGGAGGCCGACCAGCTGGCCGACCGGATCGTCGTGCTGGCCGGTGGGCGGGTGGTCGCGGACGGGACCGCGGACGAGCTCAAGCGCAAGGCGGGCGGGGAGTGGCTGGAGATCAGGGCCGAGCATCCCGCCGAGCTCGCCGCCATCGCTGCCGCGTTGCGGGTTTCCGTTGAGGGGGAACGGGTTTCCGTGCGGCTTCGTGCCGGGACCGATGACCTGGCGATGGTTGCTCGTGTCGTGTGTGACATCGGGGTCGTGCCGACCGAGTTCGCCTTGCGGCGGCCTACGCTGGATGACGTGTTTCTCGACCTGGTCGGGCGGTCCTAGGTTCGTTGATGAGGGGAGCTTTCATAATCCTGTTGATGAAAGCTCCCCTCATCAATTTCTCTGCGGGCCGGGATTGCGAGGGAGAGCCAGGAGGCAAGCGCCACGAAGGTGATGATCGCCGCCAGCGCGGCCAGGGTCTGCGTGCCGGGGTAGATCAGCGGTTCACCGCGCTTGCCCTGCCAGAACACCAGTACGAACAGGCCGAGGTAGCCGATGCCGAGCACCACCACCAGCCGGGTGCGGATCTCGGCCGAGCGGAGCTTCGGGAACCACGCCGACAGCGCCACGATCGCCATGAGCAACAACGGAACCGCTTGCAGGCCATGGATTCCGACCATGTGCGCGATGCGCATGTCACCGCCGGTCGTGCTCCACCCGGTGAGCGGAAGCCCAGGGCCGCCGTCGTCGACGCCCACACTGTGGGCACCGGAGATGCCGTCCCACGTGCCGTTCGCCTTGGCTGCCTTCTGTTTCGGCGTCGGACCCATCTGCGTGCCCACCGCCATGCCCGCGATCGCGATGAACGCGCCGATGCGGATCGCCCACCGCGCAGGCCGGTCACCCACTCTGGCGAACACGTAGATCAGCGCGAGCACGATCGTCATCAGCATGATCGCGAACGCCGAGCCCGCCATCAGGTTGAGGAACACCCGGTCGGTCGGTGTCGCGAAGTTGAAGTGGATCATGCGGCCGCGGATGGTCTGGCCGATCAGCAGCACGAACTCGACCGCGAACAACCCGACCATCACCGTCGAGAGCCACCACACCGTGCGCCGGGCCACCGGCAGCAACGAGATCAGCCAGGCCCACGTCAGGCAGTAGGTGCCGATGGAGATCGCGAACTTCAGCGGTTTCAGCCAGACCGGCACGCCGACCAGCATGCGGTCGTCGAAGAGTACACCGGCGGTCGAAATAATTGTCATGAGCGCCATGCAGCCGGAGAAATACACCAGCGGCCGATGCCAGCCGGCGGCTCGCCGGACGATTTTCGCGAACGTCGCCATGAGTCGACCGTAGGTCGTCCGACTATGAGGAACCTATATTCCGAAAGTTATGCCCTTAAGGGTTTCCCCTGAGCCTGACCGGCGGCTTTTCGGTGTTCGCCGACCACGAACCGTTCCTCGGGTGCGGGGAGTCGTCGCTGGTGTGGTGGGGTAGCCTACGAAGGCGTGGTCGTTCCATGACTGTGGGTAGCGGCATTTGCCCGGTGTCGGCTCGCGCTGGAACGGGACCGGGGTAATTCCCCGATGGCGGATTGTGGCGGGCACGGGATAGTCGTCAGGCCTGTCGAGTGGGTGAATTCGGAAAGTGCCGGTTTGTGAGTGTTCCTCGCTGGTTTCATGACCGGTGGGGGAGAATAAGAGAGGTTCGTATGGCCAAGCAGGGCATGACCATCAGGGTGGCGCGGTGGAGCGCACGGCATCCCTGGCAGGCCGTGATCGGCTGGATCGTCTTCGTCGTGCTGAGCTTCGCGGCGCAGATCGTGGTCGGCACCCAGCAGATCACCACCAGCGACGGCTGGAACGGCGAGTCCGGTCGTGGCGAGACGATCATCGCCGACGCCGGCATCACCCGCCCGCTCGTGGAGAAGGTGCTGATCTCCGCGAAGTCGGGTCAGCTCGACACCTCGGCCGCGAACCGGGCCGCGGACGAGGTCCGGGCGAAGATGTCCGGTGTACCAGGCGTTTCCAGTGTCGGCGAGCCGCGGCGGTCGGAGGACGGCACCGCGCTGCTGGTCCCCGTCACGCTGCAGGGCAACGACGTCAAGGCGGCCAAGAAGAACACCATCCCGCCCCTGCTCGAAGCCACGAAAGCCATCCAGGAAGCCAACTCCGGCCTGCGGATCGAGCAGACCGGCGACCTGACCAGCTCGGTGCAGCTCAACAGGCAGATCTCCAGCGACCTGCTGACCGGTGAGGCGATCACCCTTCCCCTCACACTGGTGATTTTGTTCCTGGTGTTCGGCGGGCTGCTGGTGGCTGGGGTGCCCGTGCTGCTGGCGATCACGTCGTTCCTCGCCGCCATGGGCCTGTCCGGGCTCGCCTCGCACCTCGTGCCCGACGCCGGTGTCGCCAGCGTGGTGCTGATGATGGGGATGGCGGTCGGTGTCGACTACTCGCTGTTCTACGTGCGCCGGGTACGGGAGGAACGGCTCCGGCGGGGCGCCGCGCTGAGCCACCTGGACGCCGTCGAGATCGCGGCGAGGACGTCCGGGCACGTCATCCTGGTCTCCGGGTTCGCCGTGATCGTCTCACTGCTCGGCCTCTTCATCGCCGACGACGCGATCTTCTCGTCCATCGCGGTCGGTTCGCTGATCGTGGTCGCGGTCGCGATGTTCAGCTCGCTCACGGTGCTGCCCGCGCTGCTGGCCAAGCTCGCGGGCCGGGTGCACGGCGGTCGCCGCAAGCAGGCGAAGCTGCCACAGCAGCCTTCGGAGCTGAAGGTGGCCACGTGGTGGCCCGCGCTGCTGCGGCCCGCACTGCACCACCCGGTGGTCACGCTCGTCGCCGGTGTGCTGGTGATGATCGCGCTGATGCTGCCGGTGATCGGGATCAAGCTGAGCGTCGAGGGCAAGGACACGTTCCCGAAGAGCATTCCGGCGATCACCGCGTACGACCGGATGACCGACAAGTTCCCGGACGAGGGCGTCGCGCACTCCGTCGTCGTGAAGACCACGCCCGCACGGGCGGACGAGGCCCGTGCGGTGCTGAACGATCTCTCGTCGCGACTGCGTGGCGACCGGCTGTTCGCGCCACCGTCCACGCCGGACATCAGGGTCTCCGCGGACGGCACGGTGAGTGTGCTGCGGGTGCCGGTGCCGTTCGGATCGAACTCGCCGGAGGCCAAGCAGTCACTGGAGAAGCTGCGCGGTGAGCTGGTACCCGCGACGGTGGGTGCGATCCAGGACACGGAACGCGCGGTCGCGGGTGAGGTCGCCATGTCCGTGGACTACGTGTCGCACCAGGCGGAACGGGCGCCGCTGGTGGTGGCGTTCGTGCTGCTGCTGACGTTGCTGACGATGGGCATCGCGTTCCGGTCGGTGATCATCGGTGTCGTCGGCGTGCTGCTGAACCTGCTCTCGGCCGGCGCCGCGTTCGGTGTGCTGACGTTCGTGTTCCAGTACCAGTGGGAGACGTTCGGGCTGCCCGCGGGCGGGTTCATCACCTCGCGTATCCCGCTGATCGTGTTCGTGATCCTGTTCGGGCTGTCCATGGACTACCAGATCTTCGTGGTCAGCAGGATCCACGAGGCGGTGAAGGCCGGTCTGCCGACCAGGGAGGCGGTGTACCGGGGGATCACCACCTCGGCGAGCACCGTGACCAGCGCGGCGATCATCATGGTGTCGGTGTTCGCGAGCTTCACGCTGTCGCAGCTGATGGAGACCAAACAGATCGGGTTCGGGCTCGCGGTCGCCGTGCTGCTCGACGCCGTGATCGTGCGCATCGTCATCCTGCCCGCGGTGATGACGTTGCTGGGCAGGGCGACCTGGTGGCCGTCGAAGTTCGCCAAGGACGCCGCGGTGGTCTCGCCCACCGAGGCCACGAGGCCGCTCCACCGCCCCGTGCACTGACTCCAAATCAGAGGAAGAGCTCCCCGGTTCGCCGGGGGGCTCTTCTCGTTGTCGGGCAAGGAGACGCGTATAGGAAACGTATGGCTCCGGCTGGGACCGTCGCTCCCACAGCCAAATCCCGTTCTTGGAGGGGACATGACCACCACCGACTCCGTCGGCGTCAACGACGAGCTGCGCGAGAAGATCAAGGGGATCGTCTGCGAGATCCTCGAGATCGAGCCGGACGAGATCACCGGCACGTCCATGTTCAAGGACGACCACGACGCGGACTCGCATGAGCGCCATCGAGATGCTCTCCTCACTGGAGCGCTCGTTCGGCGTCGACATCGACCAGGCCGAGCTGGCCCGCATGGTCAACCTCGACGGTGTCATCGAGGTCGTCGCCGAGGTACTGGCGAACAGGTGACCCATCCCTCCTGCGGATGAAGTGGAGAACCAGGTGTACGAGGAGAACCAGAATCGCGTCGCGATCACCGGGCCTCGGCGTGGTCACCAGCATCGGCATCGGCGTCGACGACTTCCTGGACGGGCTGCGGCCGGGCCGCAGCGGGGCCAAGCCGATCACCGTCGTTCGACACCAAGGGCTTCGCCCACGCCAACGGCTGCGAGGTGACCGGCTTCGACCCGGACACCTGGATCCGCCACCTGCTCGACGCCGGCACGACTCGGCCGGGCCAGCCAGTTCTCGGTCGCCGCGGCCCGGATGGCCGTCGCAGGACGCCGAATGCCGATCGAGGAACTGCGCGAGGCAGCGCGGCGCTGGTGTCCGTCGGCACCACCGACGGCGAGTCCCGCGACCTCGACCACCTGGTGCCGTGCACCAGTTCGCGCACGGCCCGGAAGAACTCGACCCGCGGTGGTGCGCCGCGTCGCCGGCGGGCAGGCTGTCCGCCGGCCATCGCGCACGAGCTGGGGCTGACCGACGTCGAGGCGGTCACCATCCCGACCGCCTGCGCCGCGGGCAACTACGCGATCGGCTACGGCTACGACGCCGTCCGCACCGGCGACGTCGACGTCGCGCTGTGCGGCGGCGCGGACGCGATGTGCCGCAAGACGTTCGCCGGCTTCTACCGGCTCGGCACCATCGCCCCCGAGGTCTGCCAGCCGTTCGACGCTCGACCGCAAGGGCATCCTCACCGGAGAGGGCGCCGGGCTGCTGGTGCTGGAGAGCCTGGAGTCGGCGCAGGCGCGTGGCGCCCGCATCTACGCCGAGGTGCTGGGCTACGGCCTCAACTGCGACGCGCTACCACCCGGTCGCGCCGGACGAGGAGAGCCTCGCGCGGTGCATGACGCTGGCGCACCGCAACGCGGGCGTGAAGCCGGAGGACGTCGACTTCATCTCCGCGCACGGCACCGGCACCAAGGCCAACGACATGACCGAGGCGGGCGCGATCCGGCGCGTCTTCGACCACGCCGCCGCCCACGGTGTCGATCAAGTCGATGCTCGGCCACACCATGGGCGCGGCCAGCGCGCTCGCGACGGCGGCGTGCGCGCTCGCGATCACCGAGAAGTTCATCCCGCCGACCATCAACCACGTGGAGACCGACCCGGAGTGCGAGGTGGACTGCGTGCCCAACGCGGCCCGGCCCGCCGAGGTCAACGTGGTGCAGAACAACGCTCTCGCGTTCGGCGGCAACAACGCCGTCGTGGTGGTGGGCAGGTACCGAGGATGACCACCGGCGTGCCACGGCTTCTTCGTCCATCCATATCGGACAGACCAGTGCGGGTGCTGCTGTTGCACGGGCTCGGCTGCACGGTGTCGGACTGGGCCCGGTTCGCCGCGCTGGCCGGGGCCGAGCTGGAGCTGTGGGACGTGGAGCTGCCGTGGCACGGGCTGGACTTCCCGGACTGGAGCCATGATCCCGACCAGGTCGCGCCGGTCGTCGCCGCCGTGTCCAGCGGTGACTTCGACGGGATCGTGGCGCACTCCTTCGCCGCGGGCCTGCTGCTGGAGGCGTTCGCGTCGGGCAGGCTGGCCGCGGTGCCGTCGGTGCTGGTGAGCCCGTTCCACCGGCGTTCACCCGACTTCGACTGGCAGACGATCACCTACTACCTCAACGACTTCCACCTTATCTTCGAGGAGGCCCTGCGCATCGGCACGGCCACGCTCACCGACGAACGGCGCAGGCGGATGGCGGCGGCGGTGCGTGACCGCATCGGCCCGTACGGGTGGCTGCGGTTCTTCGAGGCCTACCTGCGCTCGCCGTTCCTCGACCTCGCCACGGTGTCGGCTCCCCAGCTCGTGCTCGCCGGCGACGCGGACATCTCGGTCCGGCCGGGTGACGGCGCCGCGCTGGCCGACGCGCTCCCGCGCGGGCGGTTCGCCCACCTGCCCGGCTGCGGCCACTTCCCGATGCTGGAACGACCGGACGCCTTCGCCCGCGCCGTCTCGGCCTTCCTGCACAGCAACGACTCACATCGCCTGGAGCTGACATGAACACCTTGACGGCGCCGACGCCGGACACCCTGCCGCAGAACATGACGACTGTGCAGCTGAGGCCGCGCTACGAGGGCTCGAACATCTGCACCTGGATCGGGTTCAAGCACGTCAACTACCTCGTCGAGGAAGCGGTGCTCGACCACCTGCGCCAGCACGGCCTCGCCGCGGGCGAGCTGTACGAGCGGTACGGCGTGTGCGTGGACATCATCGACATCGACACCCGGATGTGGACCGCGTTCCACATCGACGACATCGCGACGGCGACCGTGCGGCCGCTCGACGGCGAGGGACCCGAGCTGTGGTTCCAGGTCGAGATGGTGGCGGAGCGCGAGGAGCAGGTCCGCACCGTCACGGCCAAGGTCGGCATCACGCTTCGCCTTGACCACAGGGGTTTCCCCGCCGAGGAACTGCCGGCCGAGCTCACCGAGTACGTGGTGCCGAAGCTGTCGAGCAGCGCCGCCCCGCGTGAGGAGGCGAGCGACGACCCGATCGCGCAGCTGACCGCGGGCCGCAACGCCTACGGCTGGTCGTGGCGGATCCCCTACCCGTACTGCCACTTCACCGAACGCCTGCAGATGTCCGGGTATCTGCGGTTGATGGAGGAGGCCGTCGACAGGTTCGTCGCCGACCGCGGCGTCTCCATCAAACGGCTGCTCGACGAGCAGAACTGGATCCCGGTCGTGCCCAACTCGTCGGTGACGATGCTGGAGGAGGTCGGGATGGAGGAGGAGCTCCACACGATCTTCACGGTCGAGAAGGTGTTCAAACGGCTCACCTACACCGCGCGGATGGACTGCTACGTGGTGCGCGACGGCAGGCTCGTGCACACCGCGATCGGCCGGATCACCCACGGCTACGCGGTGATCGAGAACCGGCGGGACTGGAGCCAGGTCGACTTCGACGACCGGCTCACCGCCGCGCTCAGCGGGACGGTGCGGTCGTGACCGCCGTGCTGCAGGAGGAACGGACCATCTCGCGCACCGGTGCGCTGGTCGTGTCCGGCTACGCGGTCGTCTCACCGTTCGGCGTCGGCCGGGCCGCCTTCGCCGACGGCCTCGCGTCCGGGGCCACCGGCATCACTCGGGTCGACCAGGAGGCGCATCCCGGCCCGTACCCGGAGGCGGGCACGATCCCGGGGTTCAGCCCGGCGGCACACCTCGGCGGCAAGGGCACCAGGTCGATGGACCGGCTGACCGCCATCGCGATCGCCACGGTCGGCGCGCTGGTGCAGGAGTGCGGCCCGGAGGTGACCGCGGACGCGGAACGGGTGGGGCTCGTGCTCGGCACGGGTTCCGGCAGCGTTCAGTCCATTATGGACTTCACGCGGGAGTCGCTGGCGGGGGAGAAGCCGTATCACGTCGATCCTGCGCGGTTCCCGAACACGGTGATGAACAAGGCCGCCGGGCAGAGCGCGATCTGGCACGGCATCAAGGGCCCGAACACGACGGTGACCGGCGACTGGCTGACGGGGTTGCTGGCGCTGAGCTACTCGACGCGCCTCTACCGCGGCGGGCACTGCGACCGCGTGCTCTGCGGTGCGGTCGAGGAGTACTCGACGCAACGGGCGTGGCTCGAGTACCGCGCCTGGGACGGCCACGGCCAGGCGCCGCCGCTCGGCGAGGGCGGTGTGGTGTTCCTGCTGGAGTCGGAGACCGCGGCACGTGCGGCGGGGCGGGCCGCGCTGGCCACGATCGCGGCCACCCGGTTCCGCGCGTTCGCCACCCCGGCCGGTGCCATCGACGCACTGGTGCGGTGCATTCAGGACGCTCTGGCACAGGCCGGGAAGTCGCCGTCGGACGTGACGCTGGTGGCACCGTCTGCGGCCGGGAACGTGGCGGGGGAGTGGGAGGAGAGCGCGTTGACGCGGGTGCTCGGCACCGAGGTCGAGCGAGTGGTCAGCCGTCGTGCGATCGGCGACACCTCCGCCGCGTCGACGAGCTTCCAGGTCGCGTCCGTGCTGGCCCGCGGCGGCGCGTTGGACGGCGGACTCGGCCTGGTCACGGCGATCGACCGCGACGGAACGGTCGGGTGCGTGCTGCTGGGAGAGCCCTCATGACGCTGACGACCACGATCACCGTGGCTCCCGATGAACCCGTGTTCGCCGGGCACTACCCGGGATTCCCGATCCTGCCTGGGTTGTACCTGCTGGAACACGTGAACGACATGGTGCGCAAGGCGACCGGCGATCCGATGCTGCGGCTGCTCGCGGCGGAGAAGATCCGGTTCCTCAGCCCGGTCCGTCCCGGCGACACCGTGCGGATCGAGGCCACGGTCACCGGGGGCACGTGTGTCGCGACGGCGTCGGTCGGCGAACGGGCCGCCGCCCAGTTCACGCTTCGCTACCCGGACGGAGAACAGCGATGACCGCGGTACTCGCCACGGCGCTGCCCGCGGGGGCGGCGGCCATCAAGGGGATCATCCCGCACCGTTACCCGATCCTGCTGGTGGACCGCGTGGTCGAGGTGGTGCCGGGGGAGAGCCTGGTGGCGCACAAGGCGGTCTCCGTCGCCGAGCCGTGCTACCAGCACGTCGACTCGGAGCTGCCGGAGGCCTACGCCTATCCGGCGGGCCTGCTGCTGGAGTCGTGGGCGCAGTGCGGCGCGCTGCTCGCGTGCTGGACCCAGCCGAACCCGGACGTGTTGGCGGGCAAGGTGGAGCTCGCCGCCGGGCTCAAACGCTGCGAGCTGCCCGTCCCCGTCTACCCCGGCGACCTCGTCGTGCACCGCGTGGAGATCGTCCGGCAGGTGGACGAGGCGGTGATCCTCACCGGCTCCAGCACGGTGCGCGGCGTGAAGGTCCTGTCGGTCGGCCAGATCACGATGGCACTGCGTCCGGTGGAGGTACTGGCATGACCGACGAACGACCTGTGGCGCTGGTGACCGGTGGCTCGCGTGGCATCGGCCGCGCGATCGTGCTGCGCCTCGCCGACGACGGCTACGACGTGGCGTTCTGCTTCCACACCAACGAGGAGGCGGCCGACCTGGTGGTGAAGGAGGCGGCCGAACGCGGCGGGCGCGTGCTGGCCCGGCGCGTCGACGTGGCGAACAGGTTGGCGGTCAAGCAGTTCGTCGACCTGGTGGAGGCCGACTTCGGGCCGATCACCGCACTGGTGTCGGCCGCGGGGATCATCCGCGACAACCCGTTGGTGCTGCTGCCCGAACGACGACTGGCGCGCGGTGCTCGGGGTGAACCTCGACGGCACCTATCACGTCTGCAGCGCGGCGGTGTTCGCGATGATGAAGCGCCGCAATGGAGTCGTCGTCACCATGTCGTCGGTGGCCGGCGTGTACGGCAACGCGACGCAGACGAACTACTCCGCGTCCAAGGCCGGGATCATCGGCTTCACCAAGGCACTGGCCAAGGAGGTCGGCGGCCACGGCATCCGGGCGAACGTGGTGGCGCCGGGGTTCATCGAGACCGACATGACCGCGAGCATGACGGACAAGGCCGCGGCGAGGATCGCGGACCGCATCCCGCTCGGGCACTTCGGCAGGCCCGACGACGTGGCGGACGTAGTCGGGTTCCTCGTCTCCGACCAGGCGCGCTACCTCACCGGTCAGGTGCTGGGCGTCGACGGCGGCCTGGTGGTGTGAGTGGACGCCACACCGCGGTTCTACTTCTCCTTGCGCAGCCCCTACTCCTGGCTCGCGTGCCACGACCTGAGGTCCTCGGCGCCGGGTGAGCTGCGATGGCATCCGTTCTGGGAGCCGGACGAGCGGTCTGGCCGGATGCTGACGGAAGCGGGGGAGAAGTTCCCCTACACGCCGATGTCGCGCGCCAAGCACCTGTACGTGCTGCAGGACGTGGCCCGGCTGGCGGCCGCGCGGGGGCTGGCGATCACCTGGCCGGTGGACGTCGCCCCGGTGTGGGAGGTACCGCATCTGGGCTACCTGGTGGCGGAGCGGGACGGACTCGGGATCGACTACGTCGAGCTGGTCGGCCGGGCCAGATGGCAGCGGGGACAGGACATCTGCGACCGGTCGACGATCGCCGCGATCGCCGCCGAACTGGGACTGGACCCCGTCGAGGTGGCGGGCGCGGCCGATGATCCGGACCTGCGCCGGGCCGGGCTGGCCGAGCTGGTGCGGGTCTGCCGCGACGGGGTGTTCGGCGTGCCGTACTTCCGGCGGGGCAGGCACCGGTACTGGGGGCTCGACCGGCTGCCGGACTTCCTTGCGGGATTCCCCGAACGGCTGGCGCCCGCCGGTGCGATCTCACCGGCGCGTTTCGACGAAGGACACGCTGGTGGCTGCGGCTGAGCCCGAGGTGTTCCGCAAGCAGGCGGCGGAGTTCTGTGCCCGTGAACTCCTGCCCCGGCAGGCGGAGTTCCGTGCGAACGGCGAGGTGGACGTCGGGCTGTGGCGTGCGGCTGGAGAGGCCGGCCTGCTCTCCGCCGCCGTGCCGGAGTGCCATGGCGGCGGTGGCGGCACCCTCGCGCACGAGGCCGTGTTGCTGGAGGAACAGGCCGCCGTCGGCGACACGGCGTGGGGGATCGGGGCGCATCTGACCGTCGTGCACTGCGTGCTCACGTCGGGCACGGAGGAGCAGCGGGAACGGTGGCTGCCCCGGTTGCTGTCGGGTGAGCTGATCGGCGCGGTCGCGATCACCGAGCCGGACGCGGGATCCGACCTGCAAGCCGTGCGGACCACCGCCCTGGCGTCCGGGTCGGGCTACCTGCTCAGCGGGCGGAAGGCGTTCGTCAGCAACGGCGGCCAGGCGAACCTCGTTCTGGTGTTCGCGCGCACCGGGTTCGACCAGCGCGACCCGGCGTTCTCGCTGTTCGCGCTCGAAGCGGACGAGCTGGAGGGCTTCGTCCGCGGCCCGCGACTCGGCAAGATCGGCAGGCAAGGGCAGGACACCGCGGGGCTGGTGTTCGACGAGATCGGCGTGACGGCCTCGGCACTGGTCGGTGGGATTGCGGGACGTGGGCTCGGCCAGCTGCTTCCGCTGGTGTCCCGTGAACGGCTGATGCTCGCGGTGACCGCCGTCGCGACGATGGAAACCGTGCTGGGCCAAACGGTCCGCTACGCCAGGGAGCGGAAGGTGTTCGGCAAATCCCTCAAAAGATTTCAGAATACCGATTTCGTCCTGGCAGAATGTGCTGCTGAGACGGCGGCCTCGCGTGCGCTAATTGACCGTGCGCTGGATCGATATCTCACCGGTGACCTGGACGCGGCGGGTGTGGCCACCGCGAAGTACTGGTGCACGAACGCGGTCTGCCGGGTCACCGACGCCTGCTTGCAGTTGTTCGGCGGCTACGGTTATCTGGAGTCGACTCCAGCTGGGTTGGCCTGGGCCGATGCCAGGGCCGGACGGATCTTCGGCGGCACCGACGAGATTATGAGGTCCATCATCGCGAGGTCACTGTGAGTTGATCTCCCGGTTGCTGTGGTCGGGCGGTTACCATTGCCTCAATACGATGGTAACCTCGATTCCCGGTCGCAGGGCGCGAGGCCCCATGACTCGGGTATCAGGTGTTTCTCCGTCGGATGGAATAGCCCGGAGCCATCGGGTGTGAATGCGAGGCCGGCTCGTGGAACTTGAGATACGGCATGCGCGGCTCGTCGCGGCGATAGCGAATACTGGCAGTATCTCGAAAGCCGCGGCATTGCTTTCGTTGCCACAGCCCGGGGCCACCGCGCAGTTGAAAAGGATAGAAAAGGCGCTGGGTGGGCCGCTGTTCAGCCGGTCATGGCGTGGTGTCGTGCCGACGCCGCGTGGTGAGCGGTTGATCCCGATGCTGGTCGAGCTGGTCGACCACGCCGAGGCGGTGCTGGCCGAGGCGTCGTTCTCGCCGCCGAAGGTGCTCAAGGTCGGCTACACCGACTGGGCGCCGGTGACGTTGCGGGAGCACGTGTGGTCGGCGCTACCCGCGTTCGAGGTGCGAACCGAGACGGTGAAACCGGAGGAGGGCATCGCCGCGGTACGCGACGGCCTGCTGTCTCTGCTGCTGTTGCTCGGCGACGAGGTCACCGCGGCGGCCAGAGCGCTCGAACCGAACCTGCTGCAGGAAATCGTGATGCACCAACGCATCTATGTGGCGCTGCCGGCGGACCACAAGCTCGCGCGTTGCCGCGTGCTCGATCTCGCCGCCGCGAGCGGGCTGCCGTGGGTGCGGCATGCGCGGGAGCACTGGTTGTCCAGGGTCGAGGACCAGCTCTTCACCGACGTCGGTGCCGAGGAACCCACGGTGCTGCACCAGGTCGGTGGTCAGGCCGAGGCGATGAGCTGGGTGCGGCAGGCGGGTGCGGTCGCGCTGGCGACGTCGGCGGCGTCCGCGGAGGGCATCAGCCTGGTCGAGCTCACCGATGTGCCGAGGGGACGGCTGGACGTGGTGTGGAATCCGGAGGAGGTGCAGCTGTCGACGTGCCGGATGTTCATCGAGGCCGTGCGCGAACACTATCGGGGATGCCTGCCGGACCAGCGGGATCCCTGATCAGCGCATCGTCAGCAGGCTGTCAGAGCGGGCCGCGATCCTGGGACCATGCGGCTGAACGAAGAGACGACCGGCGCAACGACGCTGCCGGTGCTGAACACGGGTTCTGACCATCGGTCCGCGGATGTCAGGGATCGGGTCGAGACGCTGATCGCCGACTACGGCGGAGTCCTCGTCCGAGGCCTGGGAATTGAAGGGCCGCAACGGTTCCAGTCGGTCGTCGAGGAGTTCGGCGAACCGCTCTGGCAGAGCTACCGCGGCGGGAACACGCCACGCTCGGCCATCACCGCCGCGGTGTTCACGTCGACCGAGTATCCGGCGCGGTTCGACATCTCGTTGCACAACGAGATGTCCTACGCGAACCGCTGGCCGGCCAAGCTGTTCTTCTGCTGCCTGGTCGCGGCGGAAACCGGTGGTGCGACACCGGTCTGCGACGGCAAGGCGCTGGTGGAGGACCTCGCACCCGAGGTGCGTGACAGGTTCGTCGAACGCGGTGTCCTTTACCGCCAGCACCTGCACGGCGGATTCGGGCTGGGCAAGTCGTGGCAGGAGACGTTCGAGACCGACGACCCCGCCGAGGTCGAGAAGTTCCTCATCGGCTCCGAGGCGACGTTCACCTGGACCGACGACGGCGGGCTGCGGGTCAGCCAGCACCGGCCAGCGGTGCGGACGCATCCGGTCAACGGCGCGCGGGTGTGGTTCAACCAGGCCGACCAGTGGCACCCCTCGACGTTGCCGGGTGACGAGGCCGCGACGTTGCTCGACGTGGTCGACTCCGAGGAGGACCTGCCGCACTGGGTCACCTACGGCGACGGCAGCCCGATCTCCGAGGACGACCTGAACGAGGTCCGGCTCGCGGCCGACCGCAACAAGGTCGCGGTGCCGTGGCAGGCGGGGGATCTGCTGGTGGTGGACAACATGCGGATGCTGCACGGCAGGCAGGCCTACACGGGTGCGCGCCGCATCGCCGTGGCGATGACCTGATGGTGATCTCGGGCGTGCGACGGCACGTGGCCGCCGCCTCGATCGTCGAGCTCGTCGCCGGGCACGCCCGGTCGTCGCCGGACGCGATCGCGGTGGAGTCGGGTGGGCAGCGGTGGACGTTCACCGACCTGTGGCGGCGCTCAGGAACGGTGGCCGCGGTGCTGCAGGAAGCCGGTGTCTCGGCCGGTGACCGGGTTGTGGTGTGGGCGCACCGGTCCGCGGACACGGTGGCCGCCGCGTTGGGCACGATGATGCTGGGTGCCGCGTACGTTCCGGTCGATCCGTCGCATCCGGCCGAACGCACCGCGATGGTCGTCCGTTCCGCCGCGCCGGCCGCGATCCTCGGCGGTGACGGCATTCAGGTGCCCGCGCTGCCGGAGCGGGTGCCGCGCGTCCGCACGTCGCCGAGTGCCGAGGACATCGCGTACGTGGTGTTCACGTCGGGGTCGACCGGTGTGCCCAAGGGTGTCCAGGTGTCGCATGGCTCGCTCGTCAACTACGTGTCGTGGTGCGGTTCCCTGGTCGGGTCCGCCGGATCGGGCAGTGCCCTGTTCGGCAGCCTCGGCTACGACCTCGCGCTGACCTCGCTGTGGGTGCCGCTGGCGCACGGCAGGAAGGTCCTTGCCGTCAAAGGGATCTGGGATCGGCAGGCGTTGTTCGCTCCGCGGCCTGACCCGTACACGTTCCTCAAGCTGACGCCCTCGCACGCCCGGTTCTTCGAGCTGCTCGAAGAACCGCCCGACTATCGGCGGCTGACCGGGCTGCTGATGTTCGGCGGGGAGCGGCTCGACACCTCGCTGCTGGCCGAGCTGGGTGACCGGCTCGCCGGAGTGCGGCTGGTCAACCACTACGGCCCGACCGAGACCACGATCGGTTGCTGCGCCTACCGGTTCGACTCGGCTCGGCTGCCGGCGAGCTCCTCGGTGCCGATCGGGTACCCCGCCTGGAACACCGACGCGCACGTGCTGGACTCGTCGACGCGGCCCGTCGCCGAGGGCGAGCTGGTGATCACCGGCCGGGCGGTCGCCGCCGGGTACCTCGGCGACGATCCCAGTGGTGGCGGGAAGTTCTTCGACGCCGCCGAGATCGGTGGCACTGGCCTGGCGTATCGCACGGGCGACCTGGTGCGGATCCTGCCGGACGGCGCGTTGCTGTATCTGGGCAGGCGGGACGACCAGCTGAAGGTCAGCGGCCATCGGGTGGAGCTCGGTGAGCTGCGGTACCAGGCGTTGCGGGTGCCGGGAGTGCGGGACGTGGCGTTCGAGGTGGTGCGCGCCGAGATCGACACGGTGGAGGCGTTCGTGGTGCCGGAGGTTCCCGGTGACATCGCGGTCGCGGACCGGCTCCAGTCGGCGCTCGCGGCGGTGCTGCCCGAGGGCGTGGTGCCGAGCGAGGTGCACGTCGTGGCGGCGTTGTCGTTGAACGGCAACGGGAAGACGGATCTGGTCGCGACGAGGAGGCAGCTCAGCGAGCTGTCATCGATCGGTCAGCCCGACCGGTCAGGCTGACGGCAGTGTCGCGGAGTCGCTGAAAGGAGTCGCACGATGACCAATCCGTTCGACGATCAGGACGGGCAGTTCCTGGTGCTGGTCAACGCCGAGGAGCAGCACAGCCTGTGGCCCGCGTTCGCCGAGGTGCCGACCGGCTGGACCTCCGTGCACGGGCCGGGCTCGCGGGAGACCGCGCTCGTGTACGTGGACGAGCACTGGACCGACCTGAGGCCGAAGAGCATCCGAGAGCCGGTGGCCTGATGGCCGCGCCGTCGTTCTCGGTGATCTCCGGCCGCCAGGTGCACGAGGCGTTGCGCGGCAAGGAGAAACAGATCGTCGACCTGGTCGAGCGCACCTATCGGGTGCACGGCGACGGACAGACGGTGAACCCGCCGTCGTACTTCCTGCGGTTCCCCGACCGGCCCGACTCACGCATCATCGCGCTGCCCGCGTCACTGGGCGGTGAGTTCGGTGTTGACGGTCTCAAATGGATTTCCAGCTTTCCGCCAACATCTCGTCGGGTCTTCCCCGTGCGTCGGGGGTGTTGTTGCTCAACGACCGGCGGACCGGCTACCCGTACGCGTGCCTGGAGGCCTCGATCATCAGCGCCGTGCGGACCGCGGCCTCGGCGGCGCTTGCCGCGGACTGGCTGACTCGTTCGGGACGCCCTGCGCGGATCGGGTTCGTCGGCACCGGGCTGATCGCGAGGTTCGTGCACACCTATCTCGCGGCGACCGGTTGGTCGTTCGACCAGGTCGGCGTGCACGATCTCGTGCCGGAGCACGCCGAGGCGTTCCGCGGCTATCTGGCGGTGTCCGGGGAGAGCCCTGAGGTGCACGAGACTGCCGCGGCGCTGATCCAGGAGTCCGATCTGGTGGTGTTCGCGACGGTCGCGGGCGCGCCGCACGTGCACGACCCGGCATTGTTCGCGCACAACCCCGTGGTGCTGCACGTGTCGCTGCGGGACCTGAGCCCGGCGGTGATCCTTTCCGGCTCCAACGTGGTGGACGACGTCGACCACTGCCTGCGGGCGAACACGTCGGTGCACCTGGCCGAGCAGGAGACCGGGAGCAGGGACTTCGTCGACGGCACGCTGTACGACGTGTTCACGGGTGCGCTGCGGCCTTCCCGTGAGCGGCCTTTGCTGTTCTCGCCGTTCGGGCTCGGTGTGCTCGACCTCGCGGTCGGCGGCTTCGTGTTCGACGAGCTGCGCGGGCAGGTCGAGCCGGTCGACGGCTTCTTCCACGAGCTGAGCCGATACGGGTCGTGAGTGGTTTCCGTCGCCATGGCGACGGAAACCACTCACGACCCCACTAGCAGGAGGCGTGGACCTTGCCTGTGATCACCGGTCCGGACGAGTTCAACGTCCCCGACCTGTACGTCGACCTGCACGGCATGGCGGGCGTGCCGCTCTTCCTCAAGTGCGAGGGCTTCAACTTCGCGGGATCGGTGAAGCTCAAGGCCGCGACGTCGATGGTGGACGCCGCCGCGCGGTCGGGGCTGTTGCCGCCGGGCGGGACGATCGTGGAGAGCTCGTCGGGCAACCTGGGCGTCGCGTTGAGTCTCGTGGCAGCGCGCCACGGCTACGGGTTCGTGTGCGTGACGGACTCCCGGTGCACCGCCGCCTCGATCGCGTTGATGCGGACGCTGGGCGCCACGGTGCACGTGGTGAGCGAGCCACACCCGGAGGAGGGGCTGCTGGGCGCGCGGATCCGGTTCGTGCGCGGGTTGTGCGCCGGTCGCCCCGGCTGGTTGTGGCTCAACCAGTACGCGAACGACGACAACTGGGGTGCGCACTACCGCGTGTCCGGTCCGGAGATCCTGTCGTCGTTTCCTGACCTGCAGGTGCTGTTCGTCGGCGCGGGAACCGCCGGCACCCTGATGGGCTGCGCGCGGTACCTGCGCGAGGCCCGGCCTTCGGTGCGAGTGGTGGCTATCGACGCGGTGGGCTCTGTCTCATTCGGGTCGCCGTCCGGGAACCGGGTGATACCGGGCCTCGGCACCGGTGTGCGCCCGCCGATCCTCGACGAGTCCTTTGTGGATGACGTCGTGCTGGTGGACGAAATGGACGCCGTACGTGCGTGCCGGGCGCTCGCCGCACGCGGCTTCCTCTTCGGCGGATCGACCGGCAGTGTCGTCAGTGGCGCGCTGACCTGGTTGGCGCGCAATGGTCACGACCTCTCGGTCCCGCGCGTCTCAGTAGCCATCGCACCTGATCTTGGTGAGCGGTACCTGGACACCATCTACCGCGACGAATGGGTGGACGCGCAGCTCGGAGCGAGTGTCTCAAGTGGCTGACGAAAGGGCCCATGTCGATGACGATCGGCTATGGACACGCCATTGTTATGACCTGTAAAGGCTCCCTCTCTGGTTAGCTCGTGCCAGGTCGCTACACGCTGCAGCCGTTCCGCCACGGCAAGGCAGCACGAGAAGTCCGGACGGCCGAAGGCTCTGACCAATCGGGGGAGACCGGCGGATGCAGGTGAAACTTCTCGGCCCACTGTCCATTGTCTACGCAGGTCGAAAGTACGGCGTGGACTCCGTTCGGGTACGGGCGTTGCTCGCGTTGCTCGCGCTGTCACCGGGCAGCGCCGTGTCGCACGATCGGATCGCGTCCGAGCTGTGGCCGGGCCGTCAGCTCGGCAACACCAGGAACGCCTTGCAGGCCAACGTTCTCCGGCTGCGCAAGCTGATCGGCGCGGTCACCGGTTCACGCGGGGACGAGCTCGTGCGGACGGTCAGCTCCGGCTACGTGTTCGACGTGCCGGCGGAGGCGGTGGACTGCCACCGGTTCGTGACGTTGTCCGAACGCGGATCGGCTCTGGTGGAAACGGATCCACGGCTCGCCGTCGACCTGTTGGGCCAGGCGCTGTCGCTGTGGCACGGGCAGGCGTTGTCCGACGTCGGCGACGGACCGGTGTCCGGCTCGACGCCGAGTGGCTCGAGGAGCTCAGGCTGACCGCGCGTGAGGACCTGATCAGCGCGAAGCTGCGGATGGGTGCGGAGCGCGGAGTGGTGTACGAGCTGAAGAGGCTCACCGCGGAACATCCGGAACGAGAACGTCTGCACGAGCAGCTGATGCTCGTGCTGTACCGCAACGGACGGCAGACCGAGGCGCTCGACGTGTTCCACCAGGTGCGCAGGCGCCTGGCGGCCGAGTTCGGGCTCTCGCCGAGCCAGGGGATGTCGGACCTCTACCGGTCGATCCTGATGCACGACCAGGTGCTCGGCTGACCTTCGCTTGGGGGAGATGTGTACTACCGCGTACTGGGACCGGTTGTCGTGACCGACGACCGCGGCGACGAGGTTCCCCTTGGGGGAGCGAAACAACGCACGGTGCTGGCCGCACTGCTCGTCGGCCGCGACCGCCTGCTCTCCGACTCGGTGCTCAGCGGGCTGCTGTGGGGAAACCGCCCGCCGGCGACGCTGAACCAGCAGATCTACACCTATGTCTCACGGCTGCGCGGCACGCTCGGCCGGAGTGCGGACATCGTCCGCAGAAGCGTCGCTCCGGCTGATGCTGAGGAAGGGCGGGCTCGACCTCGCCGAGTTCGAGGACGGCGTGGCCCGTGGCCGCCGGATGCTCGTCCACGGCAGACGGTCCGAGGCGGTCGATCACCTGTCCGCGGCACTGGAACTGTGGCGCGGCCCGGCGTTGGCGAACACGTGCGAACACCTGCTCGCCGTCGAGGGACCTCGGCTGGAGGAGCTGCGGATGTCCGCGCTGGAAAACAGGATCGAGGCCGATCTGGCACTCGGCAGGCACGCCGTGGTGCTGCCCGAGCTCATCGCGCTGGTGCGGGACCACCCGCTCCGCGAACGTTTCCGCGCGTTGCTGATGACAGGTTTCTACGGCGCGGACCGGCAGGCGGACGCACTCGCTCTCTACGACGAGGGCAGGCGCGTGCTCGCCGACGAGCTGGGGGTCGACCCCGGCATGTTGTTGCGCGGCGTGCACCAGGCCATCCTGCGTGCCGCGCCGGGTTCCCAGGTGCTGAGCCTCGCGCAGGTCGGAACCTGTTGAGCGACAACAGAACTTCCGTTCTCGACTGACCACGTGGCACGGTCACGTTTGCCGCACTTGGGGTAGGCATCTCATGATCAAGAAAGTTGTCGTCGTCGGTGGAGGCACAGCGGGCTGGATGACAGCCTCGTACTTACGTGCCGCGTTCGGCGACCGGATCGAGCTGACGCTGGTGGAGTCCGGCAAGGTCGGGACCATCGGCGTCGGTGAGGCGACGTTCAGCGACATCCGGCACTTCTTCGAGTTCCTCGGGCTTGAGGGAAGAAGACTGGATGCCGAAGTGCAACGCCACCTACAAGCTCGCGGTCCGGTTCCAGGACTGGCGAAAGCCGGGGCACCACTTCTACCACCCCTTCGAGCAGCTGCCG
>CAVYAD010000051.1:0-14076 GCA_963766275.1 uncultured Actinomycetota bacterium | reverse complement strand
AGCTCGTCGCCGGGCACGCCCGGGTCGTCGCCGGACGCGATCGCGGTGGAGCTCCTCTGGGTGGGCAGCGGTGGACGTTCACCGACCTGTGGCGGCGCTCAGGAACGGTGGCCGCGGTGCTGCAGGAAGCCGGCGTCCCGGCCGGTGACCGGGTTGTCGTGTGGGCGCACCGGTCCGCGGACACGGTGGCCGCCGCGTCGGGCACGATGATGCTGGGTGCCGCGTACGTTCCGGTCGATCCGTCGCATCCGGCCGAACGCACCGCGATGGTCGTCCGTCTCCTGGCCGCGCCGGCCGCTTATCCTCGGCGGTGACGGCATTCAGGCGCCCGCGCTGCCGGAGCGGGTGCCGCGCGTCCGCACGTCGCCGAGTGCCGAGGACATCTGCAGACGTGGTGTTCACGTCGGGGTCCACCGGTGTGCCCAAGGGTTCGAGGTGTCGCATGGCTCGCTCGTCAACTACGTGTCGTGGTGCGGTTCCCTGGTCGGGTCCGCCGGATCGGGCAGCGCCCTGTTCGGCAGCCTCGGCTACGACCTCGCGCTGACCTCGCTGTGGGTGCCGCTGGCGCACGGCAGGAAGGTCCTTGCCGTCAAAGGGATCTGCCATCTTGCAGGCGTTGTTCGCTCCGCGGCCTGACCCGTACACGTTCCTCAAGCTGACGCCCTCGCACGCCCGGTTCTTCGAACCCGCTCGAAGAACCGCCCTGATGATCGGCGGCTTAACTGGGCTGCTGATGTTCGGCGGGGAGCGGCTCGACACCTCGCTGCTGGCCGAGCTGGGCGACCCGGCTCGCCGGAGTGCGGCTGGTCAACCACTACGGCCCGACCGAGACCACGATCGGTTGCTGCGCCTACCGGTTCGACTCGGCTCGGCTGCCGGCGAGCTCCCAGGCGCCGATCGGGACACCCTGCCTGGAACACCGACGCGCACGTGCTGGACTCGTCGATGCGGCCCGTCGCCGAGGGCGAGCTGGTGATCACCGGCCGGGCGGTCGCCGCCGGGCCCCTCCGGCGACGATCCCAAGTGGTGGCGGGAAGTTCTTCGACGCCGCCGAGATCGGTGGCACTGGCCTGGCGTATCGCATGGGCGACCTGGTGCGGATCCTGCCGGACGGCGCGTTGCTGTATCTGGGCAGGCGGGACGACCAGCTGAAGGTCAGCGGCCATCGGGTGGAGCTCGGTGAGCTCCGCGTACGAGGCGTTGCGGGTGCCCTGGCAGTGCACGTGGCGTTCGAGGTGGTGCGCGCCGAGATCGACACGGTGGAGGCGTTCGTGGTGCCGGAGGTTCCCGGTGACATCGCGGTCGCGGACCGGCTCCAGTCGGCGCTCGCGGCGGTGCTGCCCGAGGGCGTGGTGCCGAGCGAGGTGCACGTCGTGGCGGCGTTGTCGTTGAACGGCAACGGAAAGACGGATCTGGTCGCGACGAGGATGCAGCTCAGCGAGCTGTCATCGATCGGTCAGCCCGACCGGTCAGGCTGACGGCAGTGCGGCGGAGTCGCTGAAAAGAGTTGCACGATGACCAATCCGTTCGACGATCAGGACGGGCATTTCCTGGTGCTGGTCAACGCCGAGGAGCAGCACAGCCTGTGGCCCGCGTTCGCCGAGGTGCCGACCGGCTGGACCTCCGTGCACGGGCCGGGCTCGCGGGAGACCGCGCTCGTGTACGTGGACGAGCACTGGACCGACCTGAGGCCGAAGAGCATCCGAGAGCCGGTGGCCTGATGGCCGCGCCGTCGTTCTCGGTGATCTCCGGCCGCCAGGTGCACGAGGCGTTGCGCGGCAAGGAGAAACAGATCGTCGACCTGGTCGAGCGCACCTATCGGGTGCACGGCGACGGACAGACGGTGAACCCGCCGTCGTACTTCCTGCGGTTCCCCGACCGGCCCGACTCACGCATCATCGCGCTGCCCGCGTTACTGGGCGGTGAGTTCGGTGTTGACGGTCTCAAATGGATTTCCAGCTTTCCCGCCAACATCTCGTCGGGTCTTCCCCGTGCGTCGGGGGTGTTGTTGCTCAACGACCGGCGGACCGGCTACCCGTACGCGTGCCTGGAGGCCTCGATCATCAGCGCCGTGCGGACCGCGGCCTCGGCGGCGCTTGCCGCGGACTGGCTGACTCGTTCGGGACGCCCTGCGCGGATCGGGTTCGTCGGCACCGGGCTGATCGCGAGGTTCGTGCACACCTATCTCGCGGCGACCGGTTGGTCGTTCGACCAGGTCGGCGTGCACGATCTCGTGCCGGAGCACGCCGAGGCGTTCCGCGGCTATCTGGCGGTGTCCGGGGAGAGCCCTGAGGTGCACGAGACTGCCGCGGCGCTGATCCAGGAGTCCGATCTGGTGGTGTTCGCGACGGTCGCGGGCGCGCCGCACGTGCACGACCCGGCATTGTTCGCGCACAACCCCGTGGTGCTGCACGTGTCGCTGCGGGACCTGAGCCCGGCGGTGATCCTTTCCGGCTCCAACGTGGTGGACGACGTCGACCACTGCCTGCGGGCGAACACGTCGGTGCACCTGGCCGAGCAGGAGACCGGGAGCAGGGACTTCGTCGACGGCACGCTGTACGACGTGTTCACGGGTGCGCTGCGGCCTTCCCGTGAGCGGCCTTTGCTGTTCTCGCCGTTCGGGCTCGGTGTGCTCGACCTCGCGGTCGGCGGCTTCGTGTTCGACGAGCTGCGCGGGCAGGTCGAGCCGGTCGACGGCTTCTTCCACGAGCTGAGCCGATACGGGTCGTGAGTGGTTTCCGTCGCCATGGCGACGGAAACCACTCACGACCCCACTAGCAGGAGGCGTGGACCTTGCCTGTGATCACCGGTCCGGACGAGTTCAACGTCCCCGACCTGTACGTCGACCTGCACGGCATGGCGGGCGTGCCGCTCTTCCTCAAGTGCGAGGGCTTCAACTTCGCGGGATCGGTGAAGCTCAAGGCCGCGACGTCGATGGTGGACGCCGCCGCGCGGTCGGGGCTGTTGCCGCCGGGCGGGACGATCGTGGAGAGCTCGTCGGGCAACCTGGGCGTCGCGTTGAGTCTCGTGGCAGCGCGCCACGGCTACGGGTTCGTGTGCGTGACGGACTCCCGGTGCACCGCCGCCTCGATCGCGTTGATGCGGACGCTGGGCGCCACGGTGCACGTGGTGAGCGAGCCACACCCGGAGGAGGGGCTGCTGGGCGCGCGGATCCGGTTCGTGCGCGGGTTGTGCGCCGGTCGCCCCGGCTGGTTGTGGCTCAACCAGTACGCGAACGACGACAACTGGGGTGCGCACTACCGCGTGTCCGGTCCGGAGATCCTGTCGTCGTTTCCTGACCTGCAGGTGCTGTTCGTCGGCGCGGGAACCGCCGGCACCCTGATGGGCTGCGCGCGGTACCTGCGCGAGGCCCGGCCTTCGGTGCGAGTGGTGGCTATCGACGCGGTGGGCTCTGTCTCATTCGGGTCGCCGTCCGGGAACCGGGTGATACCGGGCCTCGGCACCGGTGTGCGCCCGCCGATCCTCGACGAGTCCTTTGTGGATGACGTCGTGCTGGTGGACGAAATGGACGCCGTACGTGCGTGCCGGGCGCTCGCCGCACGCGGCTTCCTCTTCGGCGGATCGACCGGCAGTGTCGTCAGTGGCGCGCTGACCTGGTTGGCGCGCAATGGTCACGACCTCTCGGTCCCGCGCGTCTCAGTAGCCATCGCACCTGATCTTGGTGAGCGGTACCTGGACACCATCTACCGCGACGAATGGGTGGACGCGCAGCTCGGAGCGAGTGTCTCAAGTGGCTGACGAAAGGGCCCATGTCGATGACGATCGGCTATGGACACGCCATTGTTATGACCTGTAAAGGCTCCCTCTCTGGTTAGCTCGTGCCAGGTCGCTACACGCTGCAGCCGTTCCGCCACGGCAAGGCAGCACGAGAAGTCCGGACGGCCGAAGGCTCTGACCAATCGGGGGAGACCAGGCGGATGCAGGTGAAACTTCTCGGCCCACTGTCCATTGTCTACGCAGGTCGAAAGTACGGCGTGGACTCCGTTCGGGTACGGGCGTTGCTCGCGTTGCTCGCGCTGTCACCGGGCAGCGCCGTGTCGCACGATCGGATCGCGTCCGAGCTGTGGCCGGGCCGTCAGCTCGGCAACACCAGAAACGCCTTGCAGGCCAACGTTCTCCGGCTGCGCAAGCTGATCGGCGCGGTCACCGGTTCACGCGGGACGAGCTCGTGCGGACGGTCAGCTCCGGCTACGTGTTCGACGTGCCGGCGGAGGCGGTGGACTGCCACCGGTTCGTGACGTTGTCCGAACGCGGATCGGCTCTGGTGGAAACGGATCCACGGCTCGCCGTCGACCTGTTGGGCCAGGCGCTGTCGCTGTGGCACGGGCAGGCGTTGTCCGACGTCGGCGACGGACCGGTGTCCCGGCTCGACGCCGAGTGGCTCGAGGAGCTCAGGCTGACCGCGCGTGAGGACCTGATCAGCGCGAAGCTGCGGATGGGTGCGGAGCGCGGAGTGGTGTACGAGCTGAAGAGGCTCACCGCGGAACATCCGGAACGAGAACGTCTGCACGAGCAGCTGATGCTCGTGCTGTACCGCAACGGACGGCAGACCGAGGCGCTCGACGTGTTCCACCAGGTGCGCAGGCGCCTGGCGGCCGAGTTCGGGCTCTCGCCGAGCCAGGGGATGTCGGACCTCTACCGGTCGATCCTGATGCACGACCAGGTGCTCGGCTGACCTTCGCTTGGGGGAGATGTGTACTACCGCGTACTGGGACCGGTTGTCGTGACCGACGACCGCGGCGACGAGGTTCCCCTTGGGGGAGCGAAACAACGCACGGTGCTGGCCGCACTGCTCGTCGGCCGCGACCGCCTGCTCTCCGACTCGGTGCTCAGCGGGCTGCTGTGGGGAAACCGCCCGCCGGCGACGCTGAACCAGCAGATCTACACCTATGTCTCACGGCTGCGCGGCACGCTCGGCCGGAGTGCGGACATCGTCCGCAGAAGCGTCGGCTACCAGCTGATGCTGAGGAAGGGCAGGCTCGACCTCGCCGAGTTCGAGGACGGCGTGGCCCGTGGCCGCCGGATGCTCGTCCACGGCAGACGGTCCGAGGCGGTCGATCACCTGTCCGCGGCACTGGAACTGTGGCGCGGCCCGGCGTTGGCGAACACGTGCGAACACCTGCTCGCCGTCGAGGGACCTCGGCTGGAGGAGCTGCGGATGTCCGCGCTGGAAAACAGGATCGAGGCCGATCTGGCACTCGGCAGGCACGCCGTGGTGCTGCCCGAGCTCATCGCGCTGGTGCGGGACCACCCGCTCCGCGAACGTTTCCGCGCGTTGCTGATGACAGGTTTCTACGGCGCGGACCGGCAGGCGGACGCACTCGCTCTCTACGACGAGGGCAGGCGCGTGCTCGCCGACGAGCTGGGGGTCGACCCCGGCATGTTGTTGCGCGGCGTGCACCAGGCCATCCTGCGTGCCGCGCCGGGTTCCCAGGTGCTGAGCCTCGCGCAGGTCGGAACCTGTTGAGCGACAACAGAACTTCCGTTCTCGACTGACCACGTGGCACGGTCACGCGTGCCCGCACTTGGGGTAGGCATCTCATGATCAAGAAAGTTGTCGTCGTCGGTGGAGGCACAGCGGGCTGGATGACAGCCTCGTACTTGCGTGCCGCGTTCGGCGACCGGATCGAGCTGACGCTGGTGGAGTCCGGCAAGGTCGGGACCATCGGCGTCGGTGAGGCGACGTTCAGCGACATCCGGCACTTCTTCGAGTTCCTCGGGCTCGACGGCAGGACTGGATGCCGGAGTGCAACGCCACCTACAAGCTCGCGGTCCGGTTCCAGGACTGGCGAAAGCCGGGGCACCACTTCTACCACCCCTTCGAGCAGCTGCCGTCCGTCGCGGGTTCCCGCTGACCGACTGGTGGCTGCGCGGCGGCCTGACCGACCGGTTCGACAAGGACTGCTTCGTGATGGCGTCGATCTGCGACGCCGAGCGCAGCCCGCGTCATGTCGACGGCAGGCTGATCGACCAGGACTTCGACGAGCACGCGGCGACGAGTTCGGCCTGACGATGTCGGAGCACCAGGGCAAGACGCAGTTCCCGTACGCGTACCACTTCGAGGCCGCGCTGCTGGCCAAGTTCCTGCCGGGTACTACACGGTCGACCGCGGCGTGCGGCACATCGTCGACGACGTGCGCAACGTCGCGCTGGACGAGCGCGGCTGGATCAAGTCGGTGCAGACCGCTGAACACGGCGACCTCGAAGGGCGATCTGTTCATCGACTGCACCGGGCTTCCGCGGCGTGCTGATCAACCAGGCGCTGGGCGAACCGTTCGTCTCCTACCAGGACTACCTGCCCAACGACAGCGCCGTCGCGTTGCAGGTGCCGCTGGACATGAAGGCCCGCGGCATTCCGCCGTGCACCACGGCGACCGCGCAGGACGCGGGCTGGATCTGGACGATCCCGCTGTTCGGCCGGATCGGCACCGGGTACGTCTACGCCAGGGACTACCTCGACCCGGACGAGGCCGAGCGCACGCTGCGCGAGTTCGTCGGTCCCGGCCGCCGCCGACGTCGAGGCGAACCACATCCGCATGCGCATCGGCCGCAGCCGACCGTTCGTGGGTCAACAACTGCGTGGCGATCGGCCTGCCAGCGGCTTCGTCGAACCGCTGGAGTCCACCGGAATCTTCTTCATCCACCACGCCATCGAGCAGCTGGTCAAGCACTTCCCGGCCGCCGACTGGAATCCCGCCCACCGCGACCTCTACAACAGCGCGATCGCCAACGTGATGGACGGCGTACGCGAGTTCCTTGTGCTGCACTACAAGGCCGCCGCCGCGGGACGACACGCAGTACTGGCGCGACGCCAAGACCCGCGCGCTGCCGGACGGCCTGGCCGAGCGCACTCGAGCTGTGGCGCAGCCAGGTGCCCGACAGCGAGACGATCTTCCCGTACTACCACGGGCTGCCGCCCTACTCCTACAACTGCATCCTGCTCGGCATGGGCGGCATCGAGCTCAAACACTCACCTGCCCTCGACCTCGCCGACGAGAAGGAGGCGGTCAGGGCGTTCGAGCAGATCAGGTCGCGCGCGGACCGCTACGTGGACGAGTTGCCGAACCAGCACGAGTACTTCACGGCGATGAGGTCGTAGGACTCGTCATGGAGCTGCTGCACACGTTCGCGGTGCTCGTGGTGGTGTTGCTGTGCGCGCTGGCCGGTCGTGCGCTGGCCGTCCAGCTCCGGCAGCCCGCGGTGATGGGCGAGATCATCGTCGGACTGCTGGCCGGTGCGGCGGTGACCCGGCTGTTCGGCAAGGACGTGCTGGACGCGGTGGTACCCGGCCCGGTGCTCGGCTGGCTGAAACTCCTCGCCGAGGCGGGACTCGTCCTCTACCTGGCGGGCGCGGTCCGGCACCTGCGCTGCAAGGCCCGCGACGAATGGCCCGCGGTCCGGTGGGTGGCGCTGGGATCGTTCCTGCCGTCCGCGCTCACCGGCCTGGCATTGGCGGGATGGGTGCTGCTCGGCGAGAACTCGGTACGGACAGACGCGCCGCTGCCCGCGTTCGTGCTGTTCCTCGCGGTCGCCATGTCGATCACCGCGGTGCCCGTGCTGATCCGCATCCTGGCGGACCGTGGCGCACTGGACGACTCGACGAGCCGCCTGTCGTTGCGCGCGGCGATCATCATCGACGCGGTGGGCTGGCTCCTGCTCTCGGTCGCGATCGGCCTGAACACGGGCAGCGTGCGGCGTTTCCTCACGGTGATGGTCCTGTTCGCGGCCGCGGGCCTGGCGGCCTGGGGAATCGGCCTGGCGCTGCGCCGTTTCTCCTTCTTCGCGTCCGTGTCGCCGCGTGCGGCCGCGCTGTCGTTCGGCGCGATGACCCTCGCCGTCGCGTTCTCACTGGAGCAGCTGGGCCTGACCGCGATCTTCGGCGCCGTGCTGCTCGGCGTCGCGGCCCCGGCGGCGTGGGACCCGGCCGTCGAGGCGGTGGCGAAGGCGGGCAGGACGCTGATGCCCGCGTTCTTCGTCGTCACCGGCATCACCGTGCTGGCGCCATCTCTGGACGGCACGCCGTGGACGTTGGTCGTGCTGACCACGGTTCTCGGCATCCTCGGCAAGCTCGTCGGCGGCTACTACGGCGCCCGCCTCGCCGGCCTGCCGCGGCCCGGTGCCTTCCGCGTCGGCGCCCTGATGAACACCAGGGGCCTGACCGAGATCGTCGTGGTGCAGACCGGGTACAGCGCGGGCATCGTCGGCGCGCCGATCGTCGTCGCCCTGCTGGTGATGGCACTGGTCACCACGGCGATGACGGGCCCGCTGGCGAACCTGGCAGACCGTCTCAACCGCGTGAGGGAAGGACAGCCGCAATGACCGAGACCCCGACCAAACCCGTGATGGCGGACCAGTTCCGCGCCATGATGCGAGGTTTCCCGACGGGAGTGGCCGTGGTGACCGCGCTGACCGAGGAGGGCGACCCCGTCGGCATGACCTGCTCGTCGTTGTGCAGCGTGTCCCTGTCACCCCCGACTCTCCTGGTGTGCCTGCGCAACGGCGGCGCCACGCTGGAAGCCGTGATGTCCCGCAAGCGTTTCTCGGTGAACCTTCTGCTCGGCACGTCCCGTCGGGTGGCGGAGCTCTTCGCGTCGGCCGACCCGGACCGCTTCGCCCACGTGTGGTGGGAGGACGTGGACGACGCGGGCCCGCACCTGTTCATGGACGCGCACGCCATCGCGGACTGCCAGGTCGTGCAGACCGAGCTGATCGGCGACCACGTCGTGGTGTTCGGCGAGGTGAACGACGTGTCGGCGAACGAGGGCCCGCCTTTGCTGTACGGGCAACGGGAGTATCAGGTGTGGCCGCCGAGCTGACTCAGCCGTGACTCGCGGTTTTCTGGCGTCGCCCTTGCAGGAGGAGAGCGCGGGAAAGAGCGGCCACTGCGGCGATGCAGAGCAACGTGCGCACGACATTCCACCTCACCCACGGGGCCTCGACCTGGTTTCGGAGCTGCGCGAGGTCGAGGATCTGGCCCGGGTCGCCCGCCTGGCTGATCTGTTCGTTGAGCGGCAGATGAAGTCCGCCGGTGATGACGAGGACGATCACGTAGAGCACGAGTGCGGCGCCGACCCAGCGCACGGCGGCTCCCGGTGCGAGGAACACCTGGAGCACGATCGCGAGGACGGCGAGCAGGAGCGCCGCGGTGAAGCTGACCGGAAACACGGGATTCTCGTTGAACCGCTGCATGATCACCACGAACGTGCGGTCGTCGACGCCGGCCAGGTTGGGCATGACGGCGGCGGAGAACGTGAAGGTCAACCCGGCGACGAGCGCCATGACCACCAGCGTGGCGCCGAGCACCAGCCTGGTCCACCACTGACCGGCGCCGCCGGGTGCGATCTCGGGCATCGGAGGGAACCCTTTCCGTGGTCGTGACACCTGTGTGTCCATCCTGGAGGAGAGGGTTCAGCGGAGCGATGCTCGAACGTCGCTCATCCATGCTCGTTCGTCCGGCTCGAGCCGCCGAGCTACCTGACCGTGGCGGGATCCTCGTGGACGACCTGCAGGTTCTGCCCGGGCAGTTGCCTCGGCCGTCACCCGGTCGTGGGGCGAACTGACCCGAATCGGCACCGGGACATCGCGGATGTGCTGAACTGGTTCGCATGGGCACGCGCGCGACTCGCTTCACCGCACTCCTGGCCGCGATCGCGGCGCTCACCGCCTGCACCGCGCCGCCGGAGCCGCCGATGGCCTCGCCGGGGCCGAAGCTGGACCCGCGGGCGATCGCCTACGACAACCTCGACTTCAACCTGGATCGGCAAGAGGTCTTCGACAACTCGTGCGAGAGCCTGCCGAAGGACCTCCAGTCGCTGCTCGGTGTCTCGAAGAAGCCGACCACCGGTGGCAACGGTGGCTGCCATGTGCGGGAGGAGTGGGGCACCCTCTCCTTCGAGCTGCTCGGTCCTGGCGCCGCGCGGAAGTCGAAGGCGCTGTATTTCGTCGACGTCTGGAACGGGGATCGCGGGGCAGGGCACTACTTCCAGCGCTCGATCATGCTGGACCGCTACTACGCGACCACGGTGATCACCGGTGAGGTGAACGAGTACTGCACGGTCACGGTGGACACCGGTGCCGAGTACCCGTTCCAGGTCGAGGCCTCGATGAACCTGGAGGAGGCCGTCGGGCTGCGGAACCAGGACGTCGACCAGCCGATCGACCGGGCCATGCGGGACTTCTGCCCCATTGCCTGGGAGGCGGCGGAGAAGGTGCTGCCGCTGATCGACGAGAACGGCGGCAGCCGGGCCCGCTGAGCTCAGCCGGCGTCGCGCCGCTGGAGCCGGAACAGTGAGAAGGCGAGCAGAGCGAGCCAGAGGACCGACGCGGAGATGGTCTGCGTCCATCCGATGCCGAGTCCGGCCAGATGCCAGGCGGGTTCGAGCGGGTAGATCAGGCCGAAGACCTCCGGCAGGCTGAGGCGGGCGATGGCCAGCATCGGCACCACGATGAAGAACACCGTCAGCGAGCCGCCTGTGTTCGGGACGAGCAGCGAGACGATCAGCGCGGTGAGCAGCACCAGCGCCGTGGCCAGCATGGTCACGCCGAGCACCCAGCCCGGTCGCATGCCGAGCAGGTAGTTGTGGTTGATCCCGTTCGCGGCGGTCTTGATCAGGGCCGGGTACAGGATGTACGTGAACAGCGTGCACACCAGCCACACGCCGACGAGCACCGTGCCCTGCGCCAGCAGGTAGCGCATGCGGGAGGGCTGCACCAGCAACGTCGGCTGCACGCTCTTGTACTGCCACTCGCCCGCGACCAGCTTGATCACGGTCGAGAAGACCAGCAGCAGACCGAGCTGGACGACGATCAGCAGCGGCCCGATCTGCTTGCCCGCGCTCGCCAGGTTCGACTGCGTGAGCGTGAACAGCATCATCAGGCCGACCAGGAAGATGGGGGAGAAGGTCAGCACGAGCTTGTCCGACCGGGTGCCGACGAGCTTGCGCAACTCGACCACCACGAGCCGCCAGAACGGCGAAGGCTGGGCCGCGAGAGCCGCCCACGGCGCGTTGACAGGCGGGCCGGGCATGCCATGCGGGTGGTGGCCGCCAACCTGTCCATGGTGGACGGCGAGCGGGTCGTCGGAGATCATGCCCTACCTCCACCGGTGAGGCGGAAGAACAGGTCCTCCAGGCTCATCTGCTCCTCGCGCAGGCCCAGCAGGGGGATGCCGGCGGCGAAGGTGACGGTCGAGACCTGCTCGACGGGTGCGTGCGCGGCGATGAAGCCGTCCGGCGCGGGCTGGATGGCGATGCCGCCGCGCTGCAGGGACTCGGCGAGGCGGTTCATGTCCTTGGCGCGCACCAGAGAACGGGAGGAGGTGGTCAGGCCGGCCAGCGGGCCGTCGGCGACGATGCGGCCGTTGCCGATCACCAGCACCCGGTCGGCGGTCTGGTCCACTTCGGACAGGACGTGGCTGGACAGCAGCACGGTGCCGCCTCTGGCGGCGTGCCCCCGCAACAGGTTGCGCACCGCGCGGATGCCCTCCGGGTCGAGGCCGTTGATGGGCTCGTCGAGCACCAGCAGCGGCGGGTTGGTGAGCAGGGCGTGCGCGATGCCGAGTCGCTGGCGCATGCCGAGGCTGTACTTGCCGATCTTGCGGCCGGCCGCGTCGGCCAGGCCCAGCATCTCCAGCACCTCGTCCGCCCGGCGGCCGGGCACGCCTGCCAGCGTGGCGGCCATGCGCAGGTGGCCGCGGCCGCTGCGGCCGGGGTGGACGGCGGCCGCGTCGAGCAGCACCCCGGCGACGTGGGACGGGTTGGGCCACGCGGTGAACGGGCGGCCCGCGACCATCGCCTGGCCGTGGTCCGGCCGGGTCAGTCCGGTGATCATCCGCAGGGTCGTCGACTTGCCCGCGCCGTTGGGCCCGAGGAAGGCCGTCACGGTGCCGGGCTGGAGCTCGAAGCCCACCTGATCAACGACCGTGCGGCCCTCATAGGCCTTGGTCAGCCCCCACGCTGTGAGCACCTACCCACCGTAGCGGTAGTCACTGTCGGTCGCGGGCTGAATCGGCGTGTCGGTCCAACGCTGCCGCCGACTGTCCTGAGAGGACCGCCACGAGCTGAACGGACAGCTTTGGGGTGAATACCCCGGTGGCTCAGTGCAACCGGGGCACCTGACTTCAGAGCGTTGTCACCCGCACGTAGTCGACCACGATGGTGTTCGGCATCGGTGTGCCGGCGTTGGGCGCGCCGGGCCAGTCGCCGCCGACGGCCAGGTTGAGCAGCAGGTAGAACGGCCGGTTGTTGAAGACCCATTGCCTGCCACCGAGATCGGCGGGGGAGCGGCGCTGGAAGACTCTGTTGTCCACCGACCACACCAGGGAGTTCGGCGCCCAGTCCAGCCGGAACGTGTGGAAGCCGTCAGCGAACCGCGGGCCGTTGAACGCCGCGCCGATACCGCCCGCGCCGGAGTAGCCGGGGCCGTGGATCGTGCCGTGCACGGTGTTGGGTTCGCGGCCGATGTTCTCCATGACGTCGATCTCGCCGTTGTTCGGCCAGCCACCGCCGGTGGTGCCCATCATCCAGAAGGCGGGCCACATGCCCTGGCCGTGGGACATCTTCATGCGGATCTCGAAGTGCCCGTAGGTCTGGCTGAACTTCCCGGAGGTGTTCAGGCGGGCCGAGGTGTACTGGCAGCGGCCGTACCAGCAGCTGTAGTTGCCGGGGTTCTCCCGGCGGGCGGTGATGACCAGGTTGCCCTGGCCGTCCGTCGCGACGTTCTGGGTGCGGTTCGTGTAGTACTGGTACTCGCGGTTGTTGCCGCCGTTGTTGCCGGTCTCGACACGCCACTTGCTGCCGTCGACCGGACTTCCGGCAGGACCGTTGAACTCGTCGGCGAACGTGGTCGCCCTGGTTCCGACATCTGAGGCGCCACTCGCAGGCGTTGCCACGACGGGTGCGGTCACCAGTGCCATAGCGGTGATCACCACGAGGTAGGAGAAGCGGATCGACATCGTTGTCACCTCACTTCGCACACTGGGGTGCTGCCCGCGAGACGACGGCAAACCCGAGCGTGCTCGCGTCCAGGACCCTGTTTTGTTGCGACGGCGAACAAAAAGTATGTCTGGACTCGACCACTGCGTGCAAGCGCTCTCACGCTGGCGGGCGTTCCGGTCTTTTTACCGGTCGGTGGACTGTGCCCGCTGCAGGCCGACCGCCGCCCGCATGTCGTTGAACATGTCGGACGTGTCGTTCGTGCCACCGTCGAGTCCGATGCCCACCTTCATGTTGCGCGCCTTCATGTCCGGCACCCTGGCCACGCCGGATGCCAGGCGCATGTTGGAGAGCGGGTTGTGCGAGATGCGGATGTCATGTGCCGCCAGCTCGTCCAGTTCCGCGTCGGTCGCGTGGACCAGGATGTGGCCGATGCGGTCCGGGCGGCGGCGGCGAACCTGGTGGGCCGCCTGTAGGTTCGGCGCGACTATGGTCCGCTCCTGGCGTGCGCCGAAGCGATGACGGCGCGTGCCTGTGCCACCGCCGCCTGCTGTGCCGCATGCGCGTCGGACACGGCTTTCTCGTTTTCCGCCAACCACTTCAGCGCGATGCGATCCGCTGCCTCGGCTTGTCGTTCGTGCACCCGCAGGTCGGTCCGGCAGCCGGTGTCCGCGAGTGCGAGCGTCTTCTCGTCGGTCCCGGCGGTCTCGCGGTGGCCGTCGGGGTAGTAGCTCTTGGCCAGGGCGAGCGCCTCGGCCGGTGTCGCCGTGCTGTAGCCATGTGTGGTCATGCACTTCGCGTAGCCGGCAACCGCGGCGAGAACGTCCGGATCGTCGTCCGCGCCGGTGGAGAGACGTTGCACCAGCTCCGGCAGGTAGAAGACCGTGAGGAAGTTGCTCACGGAGCCATAGAGCTGTTGCCTCGCTTTGCCCATACAGCCTGCCGATGAGGCGGCCACCTCGAAGTCGTCCGGCAGTACGAGCCTGACGTCGTTCGGGCCGTCACCGCGAAGCACGCGGTAGTAGGTCGTTCTGGCGTCGGGCGACAGCGTCTCGGTGTGTGCTTCGACGGCGCCTTTCGCCGGGACTTGGCTACTGGCCATCAGAGTGGACGGGTAGCCGTG
>CAVYAD010000050.1:0-29176 GCA_963766275.1 uncultured Actinomycetota bacterium | reverse complement strand
GGTGAAGGTCGAACATCTGTCAATATCCGCTACGCTGCGAAAGCCGCCCCCTGAAAGCCGGCTTTCCTCAGCGCGTCGAGGAGGTTTCGGATGTCCAAACGACTCCGCGCCCTAGCGGGGTTCGCGCTAGCCACAGGTCTGCTGCTGACGGCCCAACCCGCACAGGCACAGGTGGAATCCGGTCCGTGGACCAGCGTACTCGCCGTCGTTCAGCGTGCAGCAGCGCGGCTGCGGAACGGTCAGCGGACTGACTTCAGCCTCACCTGCTCCACCGCCAGTGGCGTCCAGCGTGCCGAACGCCGCTACGCCACCTATTGCGGTGGAACGCGGCAGTTCCAGGGCACCTTCAGGATCACCAGTCATGGGCGGCAACCGGCTCAGTCTCAAGCAGACGTTCGGACGCCCGTCGGGCCCGACTTCATGCTCGCCGTGGACAGCGGCGGCCGGCTGTACTCCGTGCACGATGGCGCCACCATCGCACCGGGCGGCACCGTTGGAACGGCCGTGCGCGTCAACACCGTGCACTCCGGCTCGACGCACAGGATGTACATCAACGGTTCGCTGAAGCACACCTATGCGGCCCGGCGGTAGCCACTATGACAAGTTCGGCGCGTACCGCACGGCCAGCGGCAAGGGCCGACGACGGTCGCCTGGAGCAACGTCAGGTTCTGGCAGAAGTGATCAATTCTTCGCAGCGGTGTCGCTCGTGGTGCTGGCCTGCTGTTCTGGCCGCCGCGGCCAGGACGCGGACCCCTTCGCTGACAGCCACCCTGACCACGCCGACGGACATCGACGCTGACTGGCGCGCGCAGGCCGCCGCGGCCGGGCAGGTCGTCGAGTACGCGACCGAGCCGACGGCGTCGTACACGATCCTGGGCTTCTCCCACCGGCTAGACTTCGTACCGGCATCCGGACCTGATCCCGGAAACGCCGTTCTACTACCGGGTCCGGCCTTACACGGGCCCGCTTCGGCAACGGTCGACTTCACGCTGCCACCCGGCGACGAGGTGTCGGAGACGGACGGCACGAGTGGGCCGAAGACGCTCCAGGGCGGCTGGTGGCACTCGTCCGGGTCGTCGTCCGGGCGGCGCCGGCGAACCTGAGGCCGACGTGAAGCACGCCAACGGCATCATGTTCACGTGGGAGGACCCGCCTCGCGACGAGGAGGGCTTCCTGTTGGAGGTCAAGCCCTCCGGCGCGGCGGACTACCGGTTCGGGCACGCTCGACCCGGACATCACGCTTTCGGGATGATCACCCTGCCAGATGAGAAAAAAGCGACCTATCGGGTAAGGCCGTTTCGGTTCGGTGATCCGTCGAACCTGACGCACCAGACGACCGGGAAGGTCTGAGCTCTTGTCCCGCACTCACACGCAGGCGGCGAGCAGTATAACGCCACGACGTAGGACCACGCGGTGCTCTCGCTGACCCCGAGCTGACGTTGACGACGGCGAGCAGGGCGAAAACGCTGGTCAGCAGCCACCAGGGCAGGTGTCTTGGTGAGAGGCGGTCATGCGGCCGGCTACCCGTTTTCGCCGTCCTTCACAGGCGGCATCTTATCGTCCTGCGTTCTCGATTTCTTTCTTCTCACCGCTTCGGCGCATGAACCCGAAGCCGGGGATGCCGAGGATCGCCTGCCGGACGTCGTTGGTGACCTCCAGCAGCTGGTGCACCTCGGGCCCGACCCGGTCGAGCGTGGCGAGTATCGGCAGGATGTCGCTGATCAGCTGCTCTGTCAGGACCGGCAGCTCGTCGACCAGCTTGATCGCGGCCTCGATCTCGTGCGGCGAGAGCTCCTCCACGAACCGCTTCGCGAGCGGCTGGGCCTTCTTCGCGATCGGCTCGTACATCCTGATCAGCTCGTTCGCGGTGTGCGCGGTGCTGGCCCGCTGTCGCACGACGCGCGCGGCCCGTCCGCGACGTCGCCGGCGCTCGCCGTGATCGCGCGGACCTCGTCGACGGCCTTCTCGGCGTCCGCGACGATGTGCCGGTGCGGTTGACCAGTTCGTCGGCCTTCGCGACGATCGTCGATCTGTTCGACGGTGCCGTTGACCTTGCGGACCAGCTACTCGACCTCGCCGATCAGGCCGGCACGCGGCCGGGAATCGCGGCGACGGCGGCTGGTCGTGTCGACGGCCGTGTCGACCGCCTGCTTGGCCAGTCCCATCCCGGGGATCTCCATGCGTCCACTCTGCCCTATTGTTGGGCGGTTCGGCGTAGCGCCATTCGGGATCCGAAAATGTCAGACCTCGTCATTACTGTTCCTGATGTCGGCCAAGCGGCTGCCGGCGATCCGGGAACCCTGCGGCGTCCGAATTTGTCATAGGGCCGGGGGTTAGCATCCCCGGCGGGCGAAGGAGGTCGCACGCATGGCTTGGTGGCACCGGTCAGACGCTTGATCTGCAGTGGGGGCGGGAGTCGGCCAGTTTCGGCGCGGCGCTGCTCGGCGTGCTGCTGCTCGCGGGCGCCGCGCTCGGGCAGGGCATCTCGCGCACGTCGGTCGAGGTGTCCGACGGGCTCACCTGGCTGGGTGACGACCAGCGTGGCGAGGTCGTGCAGGTCAACCCGGCGTCGGGCAAGCCGCAGACGCGGCTGCAGATCAGCGGGCCGGACGCGCAGCTGGAGATCGCGCAGGAGGACGGCACGCTGATCGTGCTCGACCGGCGGACCGGTGAGATCACCGTGATCGACCTGGCGACGCTGCTGGCGTCCGGCCGCCGCCAGGCGCCGCCGGGTGCGGCGAGCAAGGTGCTGGTCGGCGAACGGCATGGTCTACGTCGTCGACCGCGCGGCCGGCACCGTGCACACCGCCGATCCGTTGACGCTGGCCGACATCGGGCAGACGTGGCAGGCCGGTCAGCCGCTCGCCGACGCCGTGGTGGACGAGCGCGGCGTGCTGTGGCTGGTCGACCACGGCGGCACGTCTGCGCGCGCTCGACTGGTCCGACGACGAGGAGCAGTTCCAGGAGCGTTCGCACCGGCAGGTCGCGGGCGCCGGGCCGCGCACCGTGCTCGTGCCGCACGACCAGGGCGTCACGCTGATCGGGCTCGACGGCGGTGTCGTGGTCCGCGACGGCACCGGTGAGGACGTGACGTCGTCGACCGACCGCACGGACTCCGAGGTGATCGCCGCGCAGACGCTCGCCGCTGGACCTGGTGCCCGCGTCGCTGCCGTCGTCCTCGGCTCGTCGTGCTGGTCGTCGGCGCGTGACGTCCTGCGCGTCGACGTCGGTGCGCTCGGCTGCCCGCAGCCGGGCCGTCCGGCGGTGTTCCGCGACAAGGTCTACGTGCCGTGCAAGGGATCCGGCAAGGTCATCGTGCTGGACCGCGGGGGCAAGCGCGGCGGCGACGACGTGCGCACGTCCGGTGGCTCCGACCCCGAGCTGGTGTTCGACGACGGCCGGCTGTTCGTGAACGTGCCCGGCTCCGTCGTCGGGCGTGCTCGTCGACGCGGACGGCGCCACCCGGTCGCTGACGATCCGCAGCCCCGAGCTGCCGGTGAAGGACCCGGACCGCTCGCCGACCGCCGTCGGTGCCGCCGCCCCCGCCGCCGAGCCCGAACGAGCCGATCGAAGCCGCCGCGCAACCCCGGCAACGGCGCTCCGACCGCTGAGGTGCCCCGCCGCCGCCGTCGTTCGTCCACGCCGCCACCACGGTCTGCGGTGGCCCGGCCGCGCCCGCCGGCGTGACTCGTGCGGGAGAAGTCGCGCACCGCCTCGGCGCTGATCGTGACGGTCAGCTGGAACGCGGCGACGTCGGCCGACCCGGTCGTCGGCTACACCGTGGCGGGCTCCGGCTCGTTCACCGGCGGGTCGCAGTCGGCCCAGATCGACCGGCGACGTCGGCCGAGCTGTCGTTCGCCGTGCACGGGCACCACGTTCTGCACCAACGGCAGGCTGGACGTGACGGTGCGCGCGCTCGACCGGCGTGCGCGGCAGGCGCCGCGGGCATGGGTCGTGGACGGTGACGGCCGCCGAACACGCCGCCGCCCGAACACCCCGCCACCGAACACGCCCACCGACCGCAACACCGCCGCCTACCCACCACGCCACCGCCGCCTCCGCCCGTGACCGACACGCCGCCGCCGCCACCGCCGCCTCCGCCGTCGTTGCCGACCGCGGGTGCCGACGGTGATCACCGGTCATCACCGGTGGGCGCACGGTCGCCATCGCGCCGGGTGACACATGGCGCCGCCCGCGGACTGGGCGAGCCACGACGGCCGCTGCGAGGTCGTGAACACGACGCAGGGCTACGCGGTCGGCATCGCCTGCAACGCGACGACCGGCGCAGATCGACGTGGAAGAGGGCAGAACTCGATCGTCGTGCGCGCCTACGCCGCTTCCGGTGGCCGGTCAGGTCGACTCGGCGGCGAAGAACGCGCTGTACATCGCCCGGACGAGTGCGGCGGAAAGCCGGGCTGCATCCCGCGGATGGCATCCGGCCGGAGCCGAGACCGCGCCGATGGGTCGCGGGTGGCGGCTCGGGTCTGCTGGCGTGCGCGTTCCTGCTGCGCATCGGTGTACGTCAGAGAAGAGGACAAGTGATCGACACGCGGCGAGGTCTCGCGCCTTCCGCCACCTGCACACCCGGCTCGGTGACGCGGTCGAGAGCGCGGTGCGCGGCAAGCGGGACGTGGTCGACCTGGTGCTGGTGGCGATGTTCGCGGGCGGGCACGTGCTGCTGGAGGACGTGCCCGGCACCGGGAAGACGACGCTCGCGCGAGCGGTGGCCGGCGCGCTCGGCGGCCTGTCCCGGCGCGTGCAGTTCACGCCGGACCTGCTGCCGTCCGACGTCACCGGCACCTCGGTGTACGACCCGCAGACGGGCAGATCCAGCTTCCGGCCGGGCCCGGTGTTCGCGAACGTCGTGCTGGCCGACGAGATCAACCGCGCGGCCGCGAAGACCCAGTCCGCGCTGCTGGAGGTGATGGAGGAGCGCACGGTCACCGTCGACGGCGTCGCGCACGCGGTGCCGGAGCCGTTCCTCGTGGTGGCCACGCAGAACCCGATCGACCTCGACGGCACCTACCGGCTGCCGGAGGCGCAGCTCGACCGGTTCATGCTGCGGACGTCCATCGGCTACCCGGACGACCGCGCGACGAGCTGGACGTGCTGCGGCCCGGCAGCGCCGCCGGCCGGGTCGCGCAGGTGCCCACCGTGACTCGCCGCGCGCGGTCGTCGCGCAGTACGGCCGGCTGCTGTCCACTTTGCACGTTGCCGAGCCGATCCTGCGCTATGTCAGCGATCTGGGCGCCGCGACCCGCGAGGAGCCGCAGCTGCGGCTCGGCGCGACGACGCGTGGCCTGCGGGCGCTGGTGCGGTGCGCGCAGGTCTACGCGGCCGCGCAGGGGCGGCATTTCGTGGTGCCGCAGGACGTGCAGCACCTCGTCGGTCCCGGTGCTGGCCCACCGGCTGGTGCTCACCAGGGAGGCGTTGCTGGCCGGCGTGACGACGACCGAGGACGTGGTCACCGAGGTCGTCGACCGCGTGCGCGGTGCCCAAGCCCGCGGCGCAATGAGACTGGCCGGCTGCGCGCTCACCCCGCGGGGCGTGGTGCCCTCGTGCTCGGCGTGCTGCTCGCCGTGCTCGGGCTGTGGTGGCGGTACCCGGGGGTGGCCGCGTTCGGCGTCGGCACTGATGGCGCTGGTCGTCGCCGCGGTGGTGTCGGTGCTGATGCCCGCGCCGGTGCAGGCAGCGCGGACGGTGCGGCCACGCACCGTGCACCGGCTGGCGCGTGTGCCGGGCGCTCGAGCTGACGAGCACGAGCCGCCGGCGCCGGTGCGCGCTCGACGCGGCGGACCTGATCGGCGGCACGCCGATCGGCGATCGACGTGCCGCTGCTGCGGCCCGGCGCGGAGTCGTCCGTCGACTACCCGATCCCGACCACGCGGCGCGGCGTGTTCGCCGTCGGGCCCGCTGACGTTGCGGCGCACGGGTCTGGCCGGCCTGGCCGGTGCCCGGACCGTGCTCGGCGACGTCGATCCGAGGTGCGGGTCGTGCCCCGGGTGCTGCCGGTGCGCGGGCTGCCGTCCGGGGCGCGCGCGGGGGCAGGTCGGCGCCGACGAACGGGTCGAGCGCGGCGGCACGGACCTGGTCGGGCTGCGGGAGTACGTGCCGGGCGACGACCTGCGGCGGCTGCACTGGGCGACTCAGCGCGCACCGGGACGCTGATGATCCGCGAGGACGCCGACCCGGCGCGCCCGCACCTGGCTGTGCTGCTGGACGACCGCGCCGCGACTACGCCGGACGCGGACGGCTTCGAAGAGGCCGTCGAGGTCGCCGCGTCGCTGCGTCACCGTCGGCGCTGGACCAGGGGCACCCGGTGCGGCTGATGACCACGTCCGGCGGCGCCGACATCGAGGAGACAGCAGGACTCGACCCCGATCCTGGCCGCACTGGCCGATCTCCAACTGGTGCCGTCGACGGCTCTTTGACGGTGCCGGTGCGCGATCTCGACGTGGTGGCCGTGATCAGCGGCGACGCCGGCCCCGCGCTGCTGCTGGAGGCCGGGCGTGCCGCGTTCGGCACGGTGCTGGTGGTCGGCGAACGCGCGCCCCGCGAGTGCCATCGGGTCCGTGCTGGTGATCAGCGGGCCCGAGGCGGAGGACCTGATCGACTCGTGGAACGCGGTGGTGGCTCGATGAGGTACGGGTGGGTCGCCGCCGTTCTGCTGGTCGCCTCGGTTCAGCTGGCGCAGGCGTGGGACGGCGCCACCGTCCTTTTCGGACTCGCCGCGCTGCTCGGTTTTCTCGCTCTGCCGTTGAAGAAGCTCGTCCCCGCCGGGCTCGCCGGTCTCGGGCTCATGACGGTCGCCATGGCCGGTGGCTACCTCGCCGCACGCGGCGCGGTCCCGGACCGCGACCCGACGCAGCGTGCTGCTCGACACCGTGCCGCGCCTGCTCACCGCCGCGCGCCCCGCTCCCGCCACCCCCGAATTGCTCGTCCCCGGGCTGCTGCTGGTCTTCGGCGTCTCCGTGGCGACGGTGCTGTCGATCACCAAGCCACGCACGGCGTTGTTCGTGCCCGCTCTCGGCGCCGCGACGCTCTACGTGTCCGCCGCGCTGCTCACCGCGGGCAAAGCCGACCGCTACGGCATCACCGCACTGGTTCTGGTCGTGCTGCTGGCGTTCGGCTGGCTGATCATCGACCGGCGCGGCCCCGTCGTGCCGCCCGCCGTGCTCGCCGCGACGCTCGCCGTGCTGACGTTGCTGACGATCGTGTTGCCCACCAACGGCTTCGAGCCGCGCAAACTCGTCGTGCCACCGATCACGGACGTGCCCGATCGCCAACCCGCTCCCGCAACTCGCGGCCTGGGCCGCCCAGGGCGAGGCCGAACTCTTCCGGATGCGTGGCCCCGAGGTGCCGGTGCGGCTGGTGACGCTCAGCCGCTACTCCGGCGCCTCCTGGGAGGCCGCGTCCACCTACGGCCCGCTCGGCGTCGTGGACGCGCCGGACCTGCCCACCGGCGGCAAGTTCCAGGACACCAGCGTCGACCTGCGCATCACCGGCCTGCAGGGCGAATGGCTGCCCGGCGTCGGCAAACCGCAGGCCGTGTCCCTCAGCAACGCCATGGTCGACCCGGACACCGGCTCGCTAGTGCGTGGCGGACGGCCTGCGGATCGGGCCTGAGCTACACGGTCCGCGGCGTGTTGGAGACACCCTCCGACGGCGATCTCGCCGAGGCCACCGTGCCCTCCGATTCCCGATACACGGCACTCCCGCGACTGCCGTTCACCCTCGCCGAGTACGCCAGGCAGGCCACGCTGAACGCCCGCACCCCGTATGAGAAAGCCGTTGCGCTGGAACAGGTCGTGCGGTTGAACCGCCGTCCCGACGCCGAGGCGCCGGTGGGTTCGTCGTACGCGCGGCTGGAGACGTTCCTGTTCGGTTCGCCGGGCGAGTCCGGCGCCTCGGCAGGCACCGCCGAACAGTTCGCCTCCGCCTACGCCGTGCTGGCGCGCGCCGTCGGGCTGCCGACACGGGTCGTGGTCGGCTTCCAACCGGTGCCTGAACAGGACGGCGAACGAGTCGTCCGCGCCGCCGACGCCACCGCCTGGCCCGAGGTGTACTTCAGCGGCTGGGGCTGGGTGGCGTTCGACCCGGTGTCCGGCAACGGAAGCGGCCCCAGCGCGGCCTCCAAGCGCGAGGTGCTGAACCGCCTCGCCTCCACCACCGCGAAGCCCACCCCGACCGCTCCGCAGTCCGTGCCGCCACTCGTGCAGCCGACCGCCGTCCGTCCCGACGCCGTCGCCGCGCCGCCGGTCCCGAAGGGTTTCCCGTTCTGGGTGCTGACACCCGCGCTGCTGCTCGTCGCGCTCTACGTGGCGCGGACGACGCGCCGGGTCCGGTTGCGCGCCGCCGGGCCGATGGGCGCGTGGAACGAGGTGCTGGACTCGTTGGTGCTGGCCGGGTTGAAGCCCCGGCAGAGCCGGACCGCGCCGGACATCGGGCGCGAGTGGGGTGAGTCGGGCGCGCGGCTGGCCGGGATGGTCGACCACGCCGCCTTCGCGCCACGGCCCGTGTCGGTCGAGCAGAGCTGGCGGCTGGCGCGTGACGTGCGGAAAGCCGTGCGGCGCAAGGCGTCCTGGTGGCGCAAGGTGCTGTGGGCGGTGGATCCGCGGCCGCTGTTCCGACGCTAGTTCTTGTTGGCGCACACCTTCGCGGAGCTGCCCCGTTCGCCGCCGTACCCGAAGGCAGCGATCTGGAAGCAGCGCCGTTGCCCGCCACCGTCCTCGATGAGGAACGACGTGCCACCGCCGGTCACCCTGGTCACGGCCTGCGGCTTGGCGCCGGTCACGTCGACCACGACGAACTCCGCCTTGCCATCACTCGGGTCCGACCACTCCAGCTTGATGCCCTTGCCCTCGTACTCGGCGCGCTTGAGCACCGGCACGTACCTGGGGTCGGTGTTCGGGGGCGGACCGGCGTCGGCGGATTCGGAGGTCGGGACCGGCAACGTCGTGGATGCGGGCGGGCTCTGTGCGGAGTCGTCGGGGCGGTTGAGCAGCATGCCGGCGATGACTCCGGCCGTCACCGCGACGACGGCCAAGAAAGCGAGGACACCGCCACGACGGGGTTTGCGGACCGGGGCGGTCATCGGTTCGGGGGCCGTCGGCGGCAGGTCGACGGTCGGCAGCACGACCATCGGTGGCGGGGGAGGGGGTACGAGCGCCTGGCGGCGGTAGGTGAGGTCGGCGAGCTGGCCCTGCCACGAGGAGTCCGGTTCCTCGGCCGGTTCCGCGGGCGTCTCCTCCTCGACCACGGGGCGCGGGCCGAAGCCGGGGGTCTCGGTGGGGCCGTCGGGGAAGAAGGTGGTGCGCTCGCCGAGCAGCTGGGTCGACTCGGGGTCCACAATGGACACGGCGGGTACGGTGGCGGCGCCGGAGCCGACGGCCGTCAGCGCGTCGCGAAGTTCCAGCGCGGAGGAATAGCGGTCCGCGCGGTCCTTGCGCAGGCAGCGGGTGATCACCGAGACCAACGCGGCGGGCACGTCGAAGCGGGTCAGCACACGGGGTTCGGCGGAGCTGACGCGGCCGACGTAGGACAGCAGCGTGTCCTCGTCGGGGTTGTCGGAGGCGAACGGGGGCTTGCCCTCCAGCAGGGTGAACAGCGTCGAGCCGAGTGACCAGATGTCGTCGGCGAACGACGGGGTGCCGCCCTCCAGCATCTGCGGGGCGGCGTGGCGGTAGCTGACCATCTGCAGCGAGGCGGAATGGCCCGCGTCGGCGCCGCGGGCGATGCCGAAGTCGGCCAGCACGAAGGATGTGGGGAGGACGAGGACGTTCTGTGGCTTGACGTCGCGGTGCAGGATGCCTTGGCCGTGCGCGAACGCCAGCGCGTCGGCGACCGCGATGCCCGCCGCGACGACGTCCGGGACGGCCAACGGGCCCAGGGCGCGCAGGCGGTCGTGCAGTGAGCCGCGTTCGTAGTACTCCATGACGATGCACGGGCGGCCGTCCGGCAGCGTGCCCGTGTCCAGCACCGTCACGATGTGCGGGTGCTGGCGGCCGAGCTCGACGGTGATGGCGAGTTCGCGACGGAAGCGGGTCAGCGTCGCCGGGTCGGTCACCTGGAGGACCTTGACCGCGACGTCGCGGCCGAGGCCGTCCTGGCGGGCGCGGTAGATGGTGCCCTCGCCGCCCTGCGCGATCACGCGGAAACCGCTGTAGCCCGGCAACGCGATCTCGGGTGCCTGCGCGGCACCGGTAGCGGGCGCCCAGGCCATCAGATCGTCTTCCACCACCGGATCCTATCCCGGTACAGTCGGGCTACCGCCGTTGGTAAAGACTCTTTACCAAGGAGTTCGGATGCGCGTTCTTCTCGCAATGCTGCTCCTCCTGTTCACGGTGACACCGGCTCAGGCCGAACCCGTCGGGCCGGCTTGGGCGGGCGTCAGGTCGTCGCCGTACGGGCCGGGTGGTGGGTTCCCGAGCCAGCAGACCTGGGGCGGGTACATCAACAAGATGACCGGCTATTTCCCCGGTGCCGGCGGGATCGGGCTGTGGAACGTCGGTGCGCTCAACGGCCGCGGCATGAAGCTCGAGTTCCCCAAGCCGAGCGGCACCTACCCCAACATCACGTTCCAGAGCAGCGACAAGCACGAGAAGTACCTGAAGTACTTCGACGACAACAACATCAAGGTGTGGCTGAGCCTCGAACCCGGCTTCGCGAGCGTCGACCAGCTCATCGACCTGTCGCTGAACCGGTACAAGCACCACCGCAGCGTCATGGGCATCCAGGTCGACGTCGAGTGGTACAACGGCACCTGCGAGGACTGCGGGCAGAAGGTGCCCGACGACATCGCGCAGCGCTGGGAGCAGAAGGTCAAGGCGCACAACCCGGCGTTCACGCTGGCGCTCAAGCACTACCACCCCGACTGGATGCCGCCGACCTACCGCGGCGACCTGGTGTTCACCAACGACAGCCAGTTCTTCGAGACGCTCGAAGGGTTCGTCGCGGAGTTCCAGATCTGGGCCGACAAGTTCTACCCGAACCCGGTGATCTACCAGTACGGCTACCAGTCGGACAAGAAGTGGTGGGGCAAGCTCGCCAAGCCCGCCGCGAAGACCATCGGTGACGCGATGCGGCCGGTGACACGACAGGCCACGTGGGGTGTCGTGTGGGTCGACTTCTCGCTCAAGGATCTTTAGAGCGAGCCGAACCTGTAGTCGCGCAACGCGGTGACGCGCGTGGGGTCGGCCAGCAGGTCGCGCCACGAGTACACCAGCACGCCGTCGGCTTCCGTGCTCGCCTTCAGCGCGGCACGGAAGTCGGCGTCGGTGATCTCGCGCTTTCGGTTGCCGTTCGCGTACTCCGGCTCCAGATATTCCGCGCCACCCTGCAAACAGGCCAGGAGGGTGCGGGATGTCAGCTGTCGCGCCTCCCTGACCCGCCTGCTGATGTACGGGCCGGGTTCGCGGCGCTGGATCTGGAAGTAGAACATCAGCTCGTAGTGGTCGACGTAGGGATCCAGCGAGGAGAACCGCTGCGCCAGCACCTCCTCGACGGCGTTGCCGAAGTCGGCGCGGCCGAGCCCGAAACCGTTGAGCAGCACCGTGATCGTGGGGTCGACGTCGAGCGCGGCGGCACGCAGCACACCCGCGGTCTCGGCGATGACGGAACACTTCCACGCTGTCCATTCGGCGCGGAGCTCGTTCTGGATCGTTCGCGGGTCGCGGACGTCGTTGCCGGTCTCGATCCCGAACCGGTCGAGGCACCGTTCGCAGAAGCAGTACTCGGCGATTTCGGTACGCGGGGTAGTCGGCATCCACAGCTCCCAGAAGCCGGGAAACCTGATGAACGACAGGAAGATCCCGTCCGGCCGCAGCGAGGACGCGACCTCGGCGATGCGTTCGGCCTTGCGTCGCAACCGCTTGGGATCACTCGGGCACACGCCCACGTACCAGCCGAACGGCTCGAAGACGCGTCCGTGCTGGTCGACGGGACGCAGGCCGGGATGCTGGGCGAAGTCCGCTGGATCGAAGAACACCGACGTCGACTGGAACACCCGGATGTCCTTGTCGCCCAACGCCTCGCGGAACGCCCGGTCGGTGTAGCCGCCCTCCGGCGGCTGCTGGTCCACGGCACTGCCGGGCAACGGGTCGAGCTGGTTCTGCACCAACGCCCAGTCGATGCCCTGGCGCACCATCCGTTCGGCGGCCTGCGGGACCGTCAGTTCGTCGCACCAGTCGTAGCCATAGGCCTTCACGCCCACGAGACGGTCCATGTTCCCTGACCTTAGTCAGGAAGGACCTTCACCTGGAATCCCAACGCCTGCAGCATTCCGGTGAGCATCGCCCGTGTGTTGTCCTCGGCGCGCCTGAGCAACTCCGACCGCTGGGCCGCGTCGGCGATCTTGGTTTCGGCGGCGACGTAGAACCGTTGCTGGTCAGGCACTTCCACGACGGCGTTGAGCCGGTTGATCAGGCCGCGTTCCTGGCTGAAGACGTACGAACGGTCGTGGTGCAGGTTCGGCCGGTCCAGCCGCGGTCGCGGCAGCCGGAGCTCGACGGTCTTTCGGTCCGGTGACAGGATCAGCCCGTCGTCCTGCAGCGCCCCCAGATCGACGTAGGCGTTGACCGAACCGGCGGCGACGAACAGGGTCCGTTCACCGGCGAGCGCCGCGGGTACCCACTTCACGTCCTGCTCGATGTCGAGCACGACCTGGAACTCTCCCGCCGCCGCGTGGTACTGGCTCAGGTTCCGCACGGACTTGAGCATCGCCGGTTGGCTGCGGTCGATGGTTTCGTCTCCGAAGGGGTTCAACTGTCCGAACACCTGTATGGCCGCGCCGATCGCCAAGACGACGACCGCGACCAGAGCTCCACGCGTCACCCAGCGCCTGTCCACCGCGTTGGTGTACCCGTGAGGTGATGCGCTCACTCGGTCCGTATGGGCTAATCGACCCGTGCGGAATCAGCCCCGCGTCCACATGGTTGGCTTGAAGGACACGGGATCGATGTTTGGAGGCGTGCGGTGCTGGACCCGGACAACCTGTACGAGGTGGACTCGGAGGTGCCGGACCTGACCGGTTCGGTGCTGCTGCACCACTTCGAGGGCTTCATGGACGCGGGCGCCGCCGGCCGCCTCCTCACGGAGCACCTGCTCGACACGCTCGAGAACCGCGTCATCGCCCGCTTCGACGTCGACAGCCTGATCGACTACCGGGGCCGCCGGCCGCTGATGACCTACGCGACCGACCACTGGGAGGACTACGCGGCGCCGGAACTCGTCGTGCACCTCCTGCACGACAGCGCGGGCCACCCGTTCCTGCTGCTCACCGGGCCTGAGCCGGACCGCTGCTGGGAGGCGTTCGTGCTCGCCGTGCGCGAGCTGGTCGACCGCTGGGGCGTCCGGCTGACCGTCGGCTACCACGGCATCCCGATGGGCGTCCCGCACACGCGCCCGTTGAACGTGATCGGCCACGCGACCCGCCCTGAGCTCGTCTCGGAGTACCAGCCGTTCTTCAACCGCGTGCAGGTGCCGGGCAACGTCTCCGGGCTGCTGGAGTTCCGCCTCGGCCAGGCGGGCCACGACGCGATGGGCTTCGCCGCCCAGGTCCCGCACTACCTCGCGCAGTCGACGTACCCGACCGCCGCCGTGACGCTGCTGGACGCACTGGCCCGCGCCACCGGTCTCGCACTGCCCATCGGCGGGCTGCTCGACGCCGCCCAGGCCGCCGACGCGGAGATCCACCGCCAGGTCGCGGAGTCCGAGGAGGTCGCCCAGGTGGTGGAAGCTCTCGAGCGGCAGTACGACGCCTTCATCCAGACTGTGGGGAACACCGATTTGCCCAGCGCGGACGAGCTGGGTGCCGAGTTCGAACGGTTCCTGGCCGAGCAGCAGCGTCCGCCGGACCACCTGTAGGAGTAGTCATGGCCACCTGGGACGACGTGCGCAGGATCGCCACCGCCATGCCGGAGGTGACGGAGCGGGTGCGAGACGGCGTCGTCGACTGGAGGGTCAAGGAGAAGCTCTTCGTGTGGGAGCGGCCGCTGCGCAAGACCGACCTGACCGCGCTGGCCGCCGTGGGTGCCGCCGCGCCGTCCGGGCCGATCCTGGCGGCGCGGGTGCCGGACCTGGGGGCCAAGGAGGCGCTGCTGGCCTCCGACGAGTCGGTCTACTTCACGACGCCGCACTTCAACGGGTATCCGGCGATCCTCGTGCGGCTGGAGCACATCGAGGTGGGGGAGCTGGAGGAGCTGATCGTGGAGGCGTGGCACGCGCGGGCCCGGCGCCGCTAGTGGAGTTCTTCTGCTACCACCGAGACCGGTCAGGCTCGCTTCCGCTTCGCGAGTGGCTCCTGGAAGCGCACTGGTCGTTCATGGACCGGTACGAGCTGATCGCGCGCGGTCCGACGTTCGCCGGTGAGGTGCCGAGCGGCAGCGTGCACGTCGTCGACCTCGAGGTGCACCGCTGGGAGCCCGGCGGCCGCCGCTAGTAGCTGACGAACCGGTAGTGCAGGCCCGACCTGGACTCCTGCCACTCGCCGACCTCGACCGGCTCACGGTCCAGAGTCGGCGCGTACGTGTCGCCCTCGAAAGCCTCGCGGATCTCGGTCACCTCGACGCGGTCCGCGAACGGCAGCGTCGCCGCGTACACCGCTGATCCGCCCATCACCCACAGGTCACCGGTCACCTCGGCGAGTGCCTTCTCCAGCGCTTCGAACGTCTCCGCGCCCTCCTGAGGCGTGCGGGACAGCACCAGGTTCCGGCGGCCCGGCAGCGGGCGGAAACGCGGGGGCAGCGACTCCCAGGTGCGGCGGCCCATCAACACGGCCGCGCCCGCGGTGACCTCGCGGAAGTGCTTCATGTCCTCCGGGATGTGCCACGGCATGGTGCCGTCGCGGCCGATCACGCCGTCCGGGGCCTGGGCCCAGATCAGGCCGATCACACCGCCACCGGTGCCTTGATGCCGGGATGCGGGTCGTAGCCTGTGATCTCGAAGTCCTCGTAGCGGTAGTCGAACAAGCTTGCCGCCTGAGCCATCTTCAGCTCGGGGAACGGGCGGGGCTCGCGGCTGAGCTGCAGTTCGACCTGGTCCAGGTGGTTGTCGTAGATGTGGCAGTCGCCGCCGGTCCAGATGAAGTCGCCGACACCGAGACCGGTCTGCGCGGCGATCATGTGGGTCAGCAGGGCGTAGGAGGCGATGTTGAACGGCACGCCGAGGAACAGGTCCGCGCTGCGCTGGTAGAGCTGGCAGGACAGCTTGCCGTCGGCGACGTAGAACTGGAAGAACGCGTGGCACGGCGGCAACGCCATCTGCGCGATCTCGCCCACGTTCCAGGCGGACACGATGATCCGGCGCGAGTCCGGGTTCTCCCGCAGCGTCTTCAGGACTTCGGCGATCTGGTCGACGTGCCCGCCGTCCGGGGTCGGCCACGAGCGCCACTGCACGCCGTAGACCGGGCCGAGCTCACCCTCGGGCGAGGCCCACTCGTCCCAGATCGAGACGCCGTGCTCCTGCAGCCACTTCACGTTGCTGTCGCCGCGCAGGAACCACAGCAGCTCGTACGCGATCGACTTGAAGTGGACCTTCTTCGTCGTGATCAGCGGGAAGCCCGCGGAAAGGGGGTAGCGCAGCTGGTGGCCGAAGATCGACCGCGTGCCGGTGCCGGTGCGGTCTTCCTTGCGCACGCCCTCTTTCAGGACGTGCCGGAGCAGGTCTTCGTACTGCGTGTCGGGCATGCTCGCACCCTATAACCCCGTCGTCAGAACCTTGCGGTGTCAGGGCCGAGTCCGAATCGGACCATGGCGTAGGTCTCAAGCAGCCGCCGCGACACGATCGTGTGCTGGTTCGCCGCGTGCGCGTCCCGCAGGCACCGTTGCAGCGCGGAGGAGTCGAACACCGAGGTCCCGCCGCCCAGCGCGAACGCCTTCTGCGTCACCTCGGTCGCCTCACTGGAGGCATGGGTGCAGGCGAGCCGCAGCCGTGCCTTGACCTCGTCGGGCGCGGGCTCACCCGTCAGTGCCAGTTCCCAGGCCGTGGACAGGGCCTCGTGCAGGAACGCGGCCGCCGACGAGAGCCGGGCCTCCATCAGCGCCACGTCGATCTGGACGCCGGTCTGCTCGGCGAGGCGCTTCGACGCGTGCTGCGGGGTCTTCTCGACGGCGAGCGCCTCGATCTCGTCGATGGCGCGGCGTGCGATGCCCAGGCCGACCGAGGCCACGCCGGCCGCGAGGAAACCGAAGAAGGGGAACACCGGCAGCGGGCCGTCGGTGCCCGGCGTCGAGACACCAGGCAGGATGGCGCGGTTCGACGGCAGGAAGGCGTCCGTGACGGAGAACTCGTGCGAGCCGGTCGCCTTGAGCCCGGCGACGTGCCAGGTGTCGTGGATCGTCACGTCCGAGCGCGGGTACACGGCCAGACGCGGGCCGTCCGGCGTGATGAGGCCGCCGATGACCCACTGGCTGTACGGGACAGCGCTGCCCCAGCCCCAGCGGCCGGACACGCGGTAGCCGCCGTCGGCCGCCTTGCCCCGGCCGATCGGCGCGGCGGTGCCTGCGACCAGCGCACGCGGGTCGCCGAAGACCTCGTCGGCGGCTTCGACCGGCAGGTACCAGGCCAGCGACGACGAGATGGTGGTCGTCATCACGGTCCAGCCCGTCGAGGCGTCGGAGCGCGACAGCTCCTGCACCTCGCGGCTCCACTGCGGCAGGCCGAGCTCCGCGCCGCCGTAGCGCTTCGGGATGAGCATGCGGTGCAGGCCCTCGTCGACCAGCGCGGTCAGCACCGGTTCGGTGAGGGCCCGCCTTTGTTCGGCGGCGGCGGCTTCGGCGCGGATCAGGGCGTGCAGCATGGGCGTGATCTTGCCGACCCGGCTAGAGCTTGGCGAGCGCCTCGACGAGTGGCTTCAGCTCCGGCATGCCCTCGGCCTCCGTCAGCGACTCCGTCAACGCCTGGTCGTGGGTCGGGCGGGCGGCGGCGAGCAGCTCGTGGCCCTTCTCGGTGACCTCGGTGTAGATGCCGCGGCGGTCGGTGGGGCAGAGGTAGCGGGCCAGCAGGCCGCGGTCCTCCAGCCTCGTGACCAGGCGTGTCGTGGCGGACTGGCTGAGCACGACCGCGTTCGAGAGCTGGTTCATCCGCAGGTGGAAGCCGTCCTGACGGTTGAGGACGTCCAGAACGGTGTACTCGCTCACGGAGAGTCCGTGCCCTTTCTGCAGGGCTCTCTCGAGGCGGTCCTCGATGCGCGCGTGCAACGCCGCGAGCGTGCGCCAGCCCTGAGCGCGCGCCTGGACAGCGTCGTCGTCCAGTGACATTTGCAACCTCCATTAGACAGCGTGTGCAACTATTGCGTACGCTCACTATCGTCGTTGAACAGAGTCTACCGGGGAGAGACATGAACGTGGATCTGTCAGGGCGTACGGCGCTCGTCACAGGCTCCACCTCGGGCATCGGCTTCGCGGTGGCGGAGGGGTTGCTCAAGGCGGGGGCGACCGTGGTCGTCAACGGCCGCGGCGCGGAACGCGTGGCCGAGGCCGTCGGCAAGCTCAGCGCCCACGGTGACGTACGCGGGATCGCGGCGGACATCGCGACCGCCGAGGGCGCCGACGAGCTGCTGAACCAACTGCCCGATGTCGACGTGTTGGTCAACAACATGGGGATTTACTCAGCGACACCCGTCTTCGAGATCGACGACGCCGAGTGGATGAGGTTCTTCGAGACCAACGTCCTGTCCGGCGTGCGACTCGCGCGGCACTACACGCCGCGCATGGTCGAGCGCGGCTGGGGCCGGGTGATCTTCGTGAGCAGTGAGTCCGCCGTGTTCCCGCCGACCGAGATGGTCCATTACGGCATGACCAAGACCGCGCAGCTCGCCGTCGCGCGCGGCATGGCCCAGGCGGTCGCGGGCACCGGCGTCACCGTGAACTCGGTGCTGCCCGGCCCGACGCTCACCTCGGGCGTGGAGGAGTTCATCCGCGACCGCGTCGGCGAGGGCGGCGAGGCGGAGTTCGTCCGCACCGAACGCCCCACGCTGTTGCTCGGCCGTCTGATCCGCCCCAACGAGGTCGCGAACCTCATCACCTACGTCGCGTCCGACCTGTCGTCCGCCACGACAGGCGCCGCGCTCCGCGTCGACGGCGGCACCGCCCCGACGCTGTGATTCCGTGAACAACCAGAAGGAAACGCTTTGAACATCGTGAAGCTCAACAACGGCGTCGAGATGCCCCAGCTCGGTTTCGGCGTGTGGCAGGTGCCCGACGCCGAGGCCGTTCCCGCGGTCACCGAGGCGATAAGGTCGGGCTACCGCAGCATCGACACCGCCGCGATCTACGGCAACGAGGCAGGCACCGGTGAAGCGGTGGCGGCTTCCGGCGTCGCCCGCGAAGAGCTGTTCGTCACGACCAAGCTGTGGAACGCCGACCAGGGCTATGAGGAGACCCTGCGTGCGTTCGACGAGTCGCTGAACAAGCTCAAGCTCGACACGCTCGACCTGTACCTGGTCCACTGGCCCACGCCGGCCCGCGAGCTCTACGTCGACTCCTGGAAGGCGTTCGTGGAGCTGCGGAAGCAGGGCCGGGTCCGCGCGATCGGCGTCTCGAACTTCCAGCCCGCGCACCTGCGGCGGCTGATCGACGAGACCGGTGTCGTGCCCGCGATCAACCAGGTCGAGCTGCATCCGTACCTGCAGCAGACCGAACTGCGCGAGTTCCACGCGAAGCACGGCATCCTCACCGAGGCCTGGTCGCCGCTCGGCCAGGGTGGCGAGCTGCTCGGCGACGCCGTGGTGGCCGAGATCGCCGCTCGTCACGGCAAGTCCGCGGCCCAGGTAGTGCTGCGCTGGCACCTGCAGCTCGGCAACGTCGTGATCCCGAAGTCCGTCACGCCGTCCCGCATCCGGGAGAACATCGACGTGTTCGGCTTCGAGCTGGCCGGCGAGGAGATCGCCGCACTGTCCACTCTGGACCGCGGTGGCCGCATCGGCCCGGACCCGGACACGTTCAACGAGGCGTGACCCCGAACGAAAATACGAAGCCCCGGACCGCTTGATCGCGATCCGGGGCTTCGCCGGCAACGGGCCTTTGCCTCGATCAGGCCCGCATGACTGTGGCGATCGGGATCTTGGCTGCCCGGATCGCGGGGATGAGACCACCGAGCACACCGGCGGCCAGACCCGCGATCACGCCGGCGACGCCTGCCTCCCAGGGGAAGACGACGTCCGCGAGCGACGGGAACTTCGAGCCGAACATCATCAGGGCCACCTTGAGACCGACCGCGGCGGTGCCGATCGCGAGCGCCGCGGTGAGCAGGCCGGTCAGCAGTGTCTCGGCGAGCACGATGCCCGCGAGCAGCACACGGGACATGCCGACCGCGCGGCGCAACGCGAACTCCTCGACGCGTTCGCCGACGGTGGCGAGGCCGACGTTGAGGATGCCCGCGACGCCGATCAGCAGCACCAGCCCGGCCATGCCGAGGAAGATCAGGCGCATGATCAGGAGTTCTTTCTCCATGCGCTTCTTCGACTGGATCTCGTTGAAGTGCAGCTGGTCCGGCGGCGTGCCCGCGCCGACGAGCCGGGCCTTGAGCAGCTGCTGAAGGTCGTTGGTGCCCGGCTGGAGCAGCACCGAGAGGCCGGGGCCGCCGCGGAACCGGTCGACCTGGACGTTCTCCGACGACGGCAGCCAGGTGCGCAGCTCGTCGAGTCGCATGTAGACGGACGGCTGTGAGTTGCCGTCCGAGATCACGCCGATGATCTGCGGCGACACGTGGTGCGTGGCGCCGGTGATCGTCATCTCGCCGGGGACCTTGTACTGGTTCAGCCCCTTGGCGGCCTCTTCGTTCAGCACGATCTTCGGTGCGAGCGAGGGAGCGTTGCCGAAGTCGAGCCACTCGCCGGTGATCGGGCGGAACGGCTTGAACTGGCGGATGTCGCCCGTCAGCGCGTTCACGATGACCTCGATGGCCTGGCCCGCCGGCTTCTTCTCCGGCGGCTTCTGCTCGGTGCAGATGCCGTTCTGGTCGCAGAACGTCATCGTGCCGCCGCCGTAGTAGTCGCCGCCACGGCCCGCGTACTCGAACGGCATCGCGCCCTCGTTGATCGGGCGCACACCCGGCTCGCCGATGATCGCGTTCATGCCGATCGTGCCGACCGCGTCGGACCGGCCCTTGAGCGTGGTCTCCACGACCGAGGTGGCCTTGCCCTCGCCGGAGACGTAGAGCTGGAAGGAGCCGTCTTTTCCTTGCTGCAGCTCGACATCGGTGAGCATGGCGCGTTCGGCGAGCGCGGCGCCCGCCTGCACGGCCACGACCGCGAGCACGCCGAGGAACAGCGACACCATCGACAGGAACGTGCGCAGCTTCCGGGCACGGATGCCCTGTCCGCCGATGATGAGGGCGGACCGCAGCTTGCCGGAGAACATCAGTTGAACCGCCCGTCGCGGAGCTCCAGCACGCGGCCCATCTTGCGCGCGTGGTCGTGGTCGTGAGTCACCAGTACGAGGCCGCAGCCCTGCATCGTGGTGTCGAGCAGCACCTGGACGACGAGGTTGCCGGTCTCGGTGTCGAGCGCGCCGGTCGGTTCGTCGGCGAGGATGATGCGCGGCTTGCGCACGAGTGCCCGTGCGATCGCGACACGCTGCTGCTCACCACCGGAGAGCCGGGAGGGCTTGCTCTTCGCCAGATGCGCGATGCCGACCTGCTCCAGAGCTTCCATCACCTGCTGCCTGCGCTTGCGGCGGGTCGCCCAGCCCTGGCCGTTGACCAGTGCCATCGACACGTTCTGCGCCGCGGTGAGGTGCTTGAGCAGGAAGAAGCGCTGGAACACGAAGCCGAACTCGGCGCTGCGCAGTGCGGCGGCCTTGCGTTCGGGCAGCTTCGTGATGTCGTTGCCGTTCAGGAAGTACTTGCCTTCGTCGGCGCGGTCGAAGAGCCCGATCAGGCTCAGCAGCGTCGACTTGCCGGAGCCGGAACGGCCGAGGATCGCCACGCTCTGTCCAGGATGGACGGTGAGGTCCACACCGGACAGGATGGTGCGCGGCTCCTCCTGCCCCTTCAACACCTTCGTGATGCCGTCGAGGTGAAGCAGCGCCGGGACGGGTGGTGCGCCCGGCATCGTCATCTGGGGCGCGGTCATCACGGTCCCGTCGGCTTGTTCTGGTTCTGGTCGCCGCCCTGCGGTTCGGGCAGGCTCGGGCCGGGCACGGCGAGCTCTTCCTCGCCGGTGAGACCGGACTTGACCTCGATGACCTTGCCGTCGGTCAGCCCCAGCGTCACGTCGACCGTCTTGCGTGAGCCGTCGGGCTGGATGACGTCGACCTTGCCCTTGCCCTGCTGGCCCGCGACGGCCTCGACCGGGACGACCATCGCCTGCGGCGACTTGCCGGTGATGACCTCGATCGACGCGGTCGCGCCGTTGATCATCTTCGTGTCGCCGGGCGCCGTGCAGACGATCCGCAGTCCGGTGGACCCGCTCGGCTGCTGCTGTTGTTGCTGCGGCTGCTCGGGCGTCTTCGGAGCCTTGGGGTCCGGGGTGGTCTTGTTGTCCGGCGTCGGCGTCGGCTTCTCCGGGATGGTGCCCGCGGGCAGCGCCGCGACCGTGCCGAGCACCGCGCACGGGAACGGGCCGGGGCCGTTCTTGATCTGCGCCGTCACCTCGCCGAGCGCGCCGCTGATCTTGTACGCCTGCTGCCCGTCGATGTCCCCGACCAGCGCGTATCCCACGTGCTTCGCCGACGCGATCGGCATTCCGGCGGTCACCGTCGACTTGTCGTCGACCAGCCGGCCGGAGAACACCGCGCCCGGCGGGATCTCGACGTAGTTCGGCGCGCCGTCCTTCCACACGTTCGCGACCCTGATGGCCTTCGTCGGTGTGCCGTTCGGCGGCGTGAGGTCGAAGAACCGCACCTGCCCCGCGACCGGCGCGACCAGCCCGAACGTCGGGTTCATCTCGACTTTGCCGGAGACGCTGATCGTGGTCTGCAGGTCCTGCTTGGTCGGCTTGACCTTCGTCATCGTCGTGCCGCGCGGTGCCAGCTCAGGGTTGGTTTGATCCGGACCTGATGGGCTGCACGCCGCCACGACGACCGTGACCAGCGCGCACAGCGGCGCGAGAACTATTTTGCGCACGAAATGTCCCCCATGTCGTTTCGACCAACCTACCGATAAGGACACCTGATAGGTCACTGAGGTTGCATCGGACTTTCGGCCGATGCCGCATCGACCTGGTGGCCATGGGTATCCGAGGGTCTGATGACGTGCGTTGACGCCATCGGGGAGACCTGTGAATGCGCTTGCCACGGGTCGTGACGGTTACCCCGGACGGGCCATTGAGACACCGGTTGTTTCGAGTATTCCCGAAAGGTCGATCCCGTGGCGATGATGCTGCTCAGTGCGACCGGCGTGGGCGCGCCGCAGGACGACACGGCTCTTCTGTCCGAAGCGCTGCACGCTGCGGAGGTCCCGCAACGGGCTCGGGTGCTCGACATCGGCAGCGGCGCGGGGACCTTGGCGCTCGCGGCGATGCGTGCCGGAGCGGCCGAGGCGACCGCCGCGGATGTGTCGTGGTGCGCGGTGTGGACGGCCCGCGCGAACGAGCCGGTGCGGCGACTACCGGTGCGCGTGCGGCAGGGCGACGTGCTCGGTGCCCTGCCGGGACCGGCTTTCGACCTCGTGCTGTCGAACGCGCCCGGCGCTCTGGCAGATCCGTTGTGCGCCAGGGTGTTTGATCTGCTCGCACCCGGCGGGGTGTTTCTGATGATCCACTCCGCGCTGTCTGGAGTGGACAGAACGATTCGACGGCTTCGCGGCAGCGGCCTGAGAGCCTCGGTCGTGCGACGAGACGAGGAACTGGTGGTGATCCGCGGTGACCGGCCCGAACGTGCGCAAGGTGACAATGGTCCCGAACGGGCCGATGCTCGTTGAGGGACCGGTGGAGATCGTCACCGGCGACGGCGTGACGCACCAGCGACCGGTTCGTGGTGGCGGTGTGCGCGTGCCGTCGCAGCAAGCAGGTTCGTCGCCTGGACGCCGAACACCACGTCGGGCTTGAGCGATGGTTCCTGCTCCAGCAGTGAGCCGATGACGTCGTGGCGCATGATCTGCTCGTGCACGGCGTCGGCCTCGATGTGCTCGGTGTAGAACTCGACGCACCGCGGGTCGGCGTTCAGGCCCTGCAACGCCTGCACCATCCGTTGCGCGCTCGGGCCGGTGGTGATCTCCGCGGCGGCGAAGTGCAGGTAGCCCGTGCTCATCCCGGCACCGTCGAGCAGGTCGGCGTAGAGCTGTGAGTGCATCCGGTCGGCCCGGCCGCCGCCGTACTCGTCGAACTCCACCGCGACCAGCGCCGCCTTCGCCTTGCCTCGCAGACGGGGGAAGGTGCACTCGGGAGTCATACCCGCTGCTCGACGAGGTCATGCACCAGCCGCAGCTCGGACCGCTCCTCCAGGGCGGACGTCACGTGCTTGACGAGGTCCTCCAGCAACGCCGTCGCGGGCACCCGGCACTCCCGCCACGGGTCGACGGCGGCACCGTCCAACCCGTACCGCGACGCCGTCCACACCGCGGCGGCGCACACGTCGTCACGCACCGGTCGTGCCTCATGACCGTCGAGGAGGTTCTGGTAGGCCGTGTGCACGAGCGCTCGGGACAGTGCCGCCTGCAGGACCGCGTCGTCGACCGACGCGGCCGCGTCCGCCGCGCGGAACTCCACGGTCGGGAGGTTCTGCGAGAGGCGCACGAGCCAGAACGTCTGCGATCTGTCGGCGAGCGTCCCGCACGCCACCATCCTGGCGACGTGTTCGTCGTAGGCCGCGGCGTCCGCGAACACCGGCGGCACCTTGGCGCCGGGGAACCGTGACTGCAGCACCGTCCGCCAGCTCGCGTAACCCCGGTCGGGCGAGTTGGCCGACAGCGCGAGCAACGTCGGCAGCCACGGGCGCACGTGGTTCATCACGGCCACCGCGGTCTCCCTGTCCGGAACGCCGACGTGCACGTGGCAACCGCAGGCCTCGTAGTCGTCCATGACGCCCGCGTAGTTCTGGAGAATGCGGTGGAAGCGGTGACCGTCGGCCACGATCGGCTGCCTGGAGGGCTTGACCGGCGTGCCCCTGGAGACAAGCCCGACCCCGACCTCGGCGGCAGCGCCGGCGAGGACCGCACGAGCCTGGGCGAGAACCTCGCCGAGCGCGGACACGCTGGTGCACGGACCTGACGCGGCCTCCACCTGCGTGCCGGCGAACTCGGCGTGGAACTTCGTCAGCTCGGTGTCCCGCACGCGCGCCAGCACGGCATCCGCGCGCATGGCGGTGCGCCCGGACGCCGTGTCGACGAGCAGGAATTCCTCTTCTACGCCAACGGTGTCAGCGCAGGGCGGTGCGCTTGGCAAGCGCGACCCCCAGCCCGATCATGGCGAGGCCGAGCACGAAGTGCAGCCAGTCGTCGGCGCTGTTGAGCGGCACGAAGTTCGCGTCGCTCGTCTTGTCGATGACGAGTCCGTACAGCCACAGCACGAGATAGACCGCGCCGCCGCCGATCAGGAACGCCCGAGAGCCGCTCGCCGTGCGTGCGGCCACCAGGCCCGCGACACCGAAGAGCAGGTGCACGATGTTGTGCAGGATCGAGACGTTGAAGATGCCGAGCAGCAGCGCCTCCGAGTGGTGCCCGGCGAACGTCATGGTGTCGTAGTTGGTGGTGATGCCGGGGATGAAGCCGAGCACACCGACGAGCGCGAACACCGCTCCCACAGCGGCTGCGGCCTGCTGGATCCGTGTTTGGTTCCGTACGTCGACCATCGAGCTCACCTCTGTTCATGGTGGGACGTTGTGATCGGCGGCTACCCGCGAGGGGCAGGAACAAACCGGTACGGGGTATTCGCCTTGGCATGGACGACAAGACGATCGAGGCGCTCGGCAGACTCAGCGCGGCACCGGAGACCACCGAACGCGCCCGCGGCCACCTGTACTCCTCCCACCAGCTCACCGGCACGGCCGACCTCATGCTGGACGAGGCGATCGCCCTGCTGCGCGAGGCCGGGCACCACGAGCACGCGAGCCGTGTGCAACGGGAGCTGCTCGGCCGCAACGTGCTGCCGGGGCGGTTGAAGCGCGAACGTCAGCGGCTCAGCGCCGCCGCGTACGCGGACAGGGACTCGCGGTCAGTCTGACCGGTCTTCGCGATGAGTGACGCGACGTGCTTCTCCACCGTGCGTGGCGAGATGTGCAGCCTGGTCGCGATCGCCTTGTTGCCCATCCGGTCGGCCAGCAGCACGAACACCTCGAACTCGCGCGCGGTCACCCCATCGCCCCGCAACTGTTTCGGCACCTGGTCGGTGCCGCTGCGGCGTTGCTGCACGGGCGCGCCCGCCTGCCGCAGCAGCCCGCGGCACGCCGAGGCCACCGCGGCGATCCCGGCCTGGTGGAAGTGCTCCTCGGCGGCCCGCAGCCACGCCACCGGATCACCCCACGTCCCGGCTCGTGCCGCGACCAGCCGCAGCCCCAGGTGTTTCGCGAGCGGGTAGAGCGCGGCGGCCTCCTGCGCCTCGCGGAAAGCCTCGGCGGCTTCGGCGTCGCGGCCGTCGCGGCCGAGCAGCACGGCGTGCGCGAGATCCGCGAACTGCTTGTTCCACCGCATTCCGGCCGCCGAGGACTTCGCCAGCTCCCGGTAGTCCGGCCAGTCGTAACGCCCGTCGAGCACACCGAGCAACACGCGCATTCCGTGCGTTCCGGAGAGGTGGAACGTCGTGGGGTTCTGCGACTCCTGTGCGGCCGCGAGGTCGAACTCCTGCACCGCCAGCGCGTGGTTCTCCTCCAGCAGCGCGCAGAACGCCCGCGCGAGGCCGTAGCACAACGGCAGTTCCTGCGCGCCGCCCTTGGCGCTCTCCTCGAACGCCGCGACCGCGAGGTCGGTGGCCGGGCGATTTCCCTGGTGCGCGAACAACACCGCCTTGACCATCAGCAGGTAGCGGGTGAGCGCGACGATCTGCAGCCGTGCCGTCGCCTCCAGGCACCTGTCGATCTGCGCGCCCGCCTCCGCGTACCGGCCGGTGAGCACGGACTGCAGTGCCATGATCGCGTCGACGTTGTGCGCCACCGTGATCGCGCCCGCACGGCACGCCTCGTCGTGCACACGGTCCAGCGACGCGGTGCCGCCGGACGCGAGCCAGTCGTTGCCCGCCATGCGCACCAACGCGTAGATGTGCTGGATCGGCAGATGATGCGTGTCCGCGAGCACCCGCGCCCTGTCGAAGCACGCGTTGGCCTCGTCGAGGTCCTGCTCGCGCGCGATGATCCCGAGCAGCTGCCACGCCTCGCACTCGACCATCGGCAGCTTCGCCCGCGCCGCCGCGTCCGCTCCTCGCCTGGCGAGCCGCGCGGCCGAGGAGATCCGGTCCGGGCTGGGGATGTTCAGCGTGAGGAACGCCGAGTTGACGTCCAGCGGCGCGGTCAGCTCGTCCGGCGCGTCCGGCCCGAGCAACACGCGGGCCGCGCGCACCTGCTCCATCCCCTCGGTGAACCGCCCGGCGGCGTTGGCGACGCGCGCGAGCCGCGTGTGCAGCCGCGTGCGCCGCGGCCCGTCCAGCCCGGCCGCACTGAGGTCCGTGACGTCCTTCTCGAGCCGGAAGGCACGTTCGAACTCGCCCGTCACGCTCAGCGCGGGCAGCAGCGAGTCGAGCACGTCGGCGCGTGCGGTGATCTCGCCGGCGAGCAGCCGCTGGGCGCGGTCGAGCAACGTGACCGCCGACCCCGCGGCGCCGTTGCCCAGCGCGCGTTTCCCGGCTTCGGCGAACAGCAGGCCCGCCCGCCGTGGCGATCCCGCGTCGAACCGCAGCTTCGCGACGAGCGGACACCAGTCGCCGGGTAGCCCGGGATGCAGGTCCTCGACCGCGTCGGCGGTGCGCTGCGAGAGATCGGCGCGTTCGGCCGGGGTCAGCTGCGCGAGCAACGCGTCGGCGGTGAGCGGATGCCGGAACGCGTACCAGTCCGGCGCCGGTTCGTCCGGCGTGACGAGCTGCGCGGCCACCCCGGCGTGCAGATGGCTCAGCAACGCCCGGTCGTCGTGACCGGTCACGCGCTGCACCACCGAGAGCGGGAACCGGTGGCCGAGCACCGCGGCGATGGACAGCACCTCCCTGCCCTGCGGCCCCAGGCGGTCCGTGCGGTGCGCCACGCTGCGCACGAACGCCGCGGGCACCGTCATCTTGAGCTCGCCGAGCACCTGCCACCCGTGCGCGCCCGCGATCAGCAGCCCGCCGCTCACCATGCCGTGCAGCAGTTCCTCCACCACGAACGGGTTTCCGGCGCTGTCCGTCCACAAGCGATCGCACAGCTCTTCCGGCACGTGCTCGCTCTCCAGGCACGCGGCCGTCATCGCCTGCACCTGGTCCTTGGTGAGCCGCTTGAGCTCCAGCTGCGCGGCCGCCCCGCGCTGCACGATCTGACGGACGACCTCCAGCGCGTTGCCGGGATCGTTGCGGATCGTCGCCAGCAGCAGGACCGGCTGCTCCTCCAGGTTGTCCGCCAGGTACTCGATGACGGCCAGTGTCTCCGCGTCGGCCTCGTGCAGATCTTCGAGGATCAGCACGCACGGCGTCTTCCTGGCGACGGACGCGAGCAGTCTCAGCACCGCTTCGGCCAGCACGACAACGGACTCCGTCGTGGACTGCGGGTCGTGCCACTCCGGGATCAGCGTGCCGAGCACCGGCCTGTACGGCCCCAGCGCGCTGTCGTCCGGCGGCTCACCGCGGAACAGGCTGAGCAACGCCTCCGCGATCGGCCGGAACGGCACCATCGGCCCGGTGGTCGTGCCGCGCCCCTTGAGCACCCGCATGCCCTCGCCGAAAGCCTGCCCCGCCGCGTACCTCGCGAGCCGTGACTTCCCGATGCCCGCCTCGCCCGTCAGGAAGAGCGCGCCGCCCCGGCCGCGGCGGGTGCGTTCGAGTGCCTCCGCGAGGGCCTCGACCTCAAGGTCGCGGCCGACCACGTGGGGCGCTCGGGTCTGCATGGCAGGACCTTAACCGCCGGGTGACTCCGCCCCTATCGGCTGCTCAGGCGTATTCATTCGGCGGGAATGGGGCAATTCCGGGTGATCAGGAAAGGACCTTTCCGCGATCCGTGGTGAAGTTCATGAGAAGGGGCTGGGCGGTAGCCCAGCCCCCGTGACTCACACGACGCTGACTGTCGTCTCGGACAGCGTGGGTGTGATGGCCGAGAAGACGCCGACCGCCAGTGTCAGGCCCGCCAGAGCGCGGGCTCTCGCACCGGCCGAGGACTTCGGCGAGAGTTCCATCTCCCCGATCACGTGCTCGACCCGCGCGGGCTGGTCGGCCGGGCGGTGCAGGGACTCGTTCATCGGGCGCACTCCTACTCGATCGCGGATTCGGTGTCGTCCGCCGGTTCCAGCAGCAGGACCGACGGCACTGGAAACCCTTGGCGCAGCAGGCCGTGGCCGATGCCGGCCAGACCCGTGAGCAGTCCCGGCGAGGCGACGCCCCCAGGGGTGGCGCAACGTGCGCCGTGGTCGTCCAGTGTTCCCAGCAGCAGCGCCGTGCGACGGGTCGCCGCGCCGGGTTGGTGGGTCGCCAGCGCTTCGATCACGCCGAGCTCCCCGTGGCAGAGACTCATGTCCCGCAACGGTTCCCGCTCGGCCAGCAGGGCGGCCAGGCGTTCGTCGCGGCGGGCGAGCGTCGCGCCGGCCAGGCCCGAGCACCAGCCGGTGCCGGTCGGGTCGAGCGTGTCGCTCTCCAGGAAAGTCAGTCCTGCCACATCCGATAACTCGTCGCCGACGGCCGCCGCGTAACGCCGCAGCGCCCATCCGATTCCCGCATGACCGCGGGCGAAACCATTCGACAGGCAAATCGCGCCACGTAGAACGGTCGCGTAGTGATCAGCCAGCGTCAGCGAGCTAGGCGTGGCCACGGCCAGCATCGCGCCGAGCGAGCCGGCGACGCCGTCCACGACGCCGGAGCAGGAGTCCACCAGCGGCATCAGTGACACGGCGAGGTCGAGCAGCGAGGGATCCAGGCCGAGCAACGGCGTCATGCGCGCCAGGCCGTAGGAGATGCCGCCCATCCCGTGCAGCCCGCCACCGGCCGCCGCGGCCAGTTCGGGGGAAGCGGCGAACGACTCCAGCAACGACGGCAGCGGCCGCATCGCGTCACGGGCGAAGTCGATGTAGCGGGCGGCGCCGGTCAGAGCGCCGAGCTCGGCCAGGAACAACGCCACACCCGTGTAGCCGTTGGACAGAT
>CAVYAD010000049.1:0-41952 GCA_963766275.1 uncultured Actinomycetota bacterium | reverse complement strand
AGGGTGGCCGCCGTGACAGCGATCGTGGTGAACACGGCTAGTGGAGCCCTGCGACGTGACATGCGGCGCGCTTCCTGTTGGCGGACATGGGCCGTCGCGAAGGGTAGATGCCGTCTCCCCGTCGTCCGATGATCGTACGGCGGCAGTTTGGTGAACGAGCGGCAAACCGCACCCGCTCCTGGAATCCACTGGCCCTGGCTGTATTTGCGGGCCGAATGGACGCTCCTATCGGGTATGGGAGTCGAGGTCCACGACCCTCGCTGGCTCGCGGTGCTGCCGGGAGCCGAGCTGGTGGTCGGGCTGGACGAAGTGGGCGCGTGTGCTGCTCTGGGGCACCGGACGACGGTGTTGATCGACCTCGTGCCGGGCACCGTGACGTCGCTGCGCGAGATGGCCGCAGAGGCCGTGGGGGAGGGCGCGCGCAAGGTGCGGGTCCGGCCGCGCGGCGTGGACCGGTCGACCTCGTCTACGCGGCGGTCGAGCTGAACCGGGTCGCGGAGGACGACGCCGTCGAGGTCCAGTTCGACGTCACGTCCGCGGCGCTGCTGCGGGCCGATCCCGGTGGGTTCCTGCGGGTCGACCCGCTCGTGGTGCTCGCCGACGGCACGGTCGTGCCGATCTGCGCCGGGCTGGAACGGTTCGCGCTCGGCGAGCTGGGCGACTTCGACTCGTTGGTCGAGGCGTGGGATCCCGAACCGGTGCGAGACCTTTGCCGGGTGGCGCTGGGGCGTGCGCTCGCGGACACAGGACCGCTGGTGTCCTGGTACGAGCACCTCATCCGGTCAGCAGTCGGGCTGCCGACCGGGTGTTGATCACGCGCTCGGCCGGGACGTCGCACTCCTCGGCCCGCGCGCAGCCGTAGTTCTGCCAGTCGAGCTGGCCGGGCGCGTGCGCGTCGCTGTCGATCGAGAACGTGCAGCCGAGCTCGACCGCGATCTCCAGCAGGCGGCGCGGGGGATCGAGCCGCTCCGGCCGTGAGTTGATCTCCACCGCCGTGTCGTGCTCCTCGCAGGCCTCGAACACCGCCTGGCGTCGAACTCCGACTCCGGGCGGCCCTTGCCGACGACGAGCCTGCCGGTGCAGTGGCCGAGGATGTCGACGTGCGGGTTCGACCACGGCGTGCACCATGCGCCTGGTCATCTCCGCGCGGGGCATCCGCAGTTTCGAGTGGACACTCGCGACCACGACGTCCAGTCGTACCAGCAGGTCCTCGTCCTGGTCGAGCGAGCCGTCGTCGAGGATGTCGACCTCGATGCCGGTCAGGATCAGGAACGGCGCCAGCTCCACGTTCAGCTCGGCGACCACTTCGAGCTGTTTCAGCAACCGGTCCCGCGAGAGTCCGTTTGCGACAGTCAGTCGCGGCGAATGGTCGGTGAGCACCATGTACTCGTGGCCGAGATCACGCGCCGCCTCGGCCATGTCCCGATCGGGCTGCCGCCGTCGGACCAGTCGGAGTGGACGTGGCAGTCACCTTTCAGCTTCGCGCGCAACTCCTCGCCACCGGTGAGGTCGACGTGGCGCAGCTTCGCGAGATAGCCCGGTTCGCGGTTCGCGAGCGCGTCCACGACGACTCCCGCGGTGGACTTGCCAACGCCTTTCAGATCGGTGAGCGTGCCGAGTTTCGCTCGCTTTTCGACTTCGCGGGCGCCAGATCTGCGAGAACGGCGGCCGCGTTGCGGAAGGCCTGGACGCGGTAGGTCGGTTCACCCGCACGTTCGAGATGGAAGGCCACCTGCTTCAACGCCTTGACCGGATCCATACCTCTTCCTACCGCATCTACTCTCGGTATGCCTCTATTTGCCACTCTGTTGTATTCGCGCTGAATCGATCACGCCTGTCGCAGGTGTTTGTTGAAGTGGCGTCGATCCACAAAGATGTCGGCATGTCCCACGTCCGGCCGGTGCGGCACCGGCGAACGGAGCCGGCTCGCGGCGCAAGCGGAGCAAGGGTGACCTGACGTCGCGGCCATTCTCGACACCGCCGAGCAGTTGCTGGAGTCGAAGCCGCTCGACGAGATCGCCGTCGACGAACTCACCACCGGCGCGGGAATCTCCAGATCCACGTTCTATTTCCACTTCGAATCACGCGAAGCCGTGCTGTACGCGTTGTCCGAACGGGTCGTGGAAGGACTCTGGGATTCCGCGGCGCTGTGGTTGCGGCGCGGCAGCGAACCGCCCGCGGACTCGATCCGGCGCGCGATCGCGGGCACCGTGTCGTTGTGGCGGGCGCACGGACCGGTCCTGCGCGCGGCGGTGCGGGCTCGCGACACGAGCGAGATCGTGCGCGGGTTCTGGAGCGAGGTGGCGCGCAAGTTCGTCGACTCGACCGCGCAGCAGATCGAGATCGAACGCGACGCCGGCATCGCCGTGCCGGGCCCGCCGACCGCGCGGGCGCTCGCCACCGTGCTGGTGACGATGAACGAGTCGATGTGCTACTCGCTCTCCCTCTCGCGGAAGTCGGCGGCCAAGGATCGCGACGTGGTCGAGACACTGACAGCTGTGTGGTTGCGGGCCGTGTACGGGGTTCCCCAGTAGATAACGCTCTCTCGTTGCCCACTCGACACTGTGTCGAATAATTTCGCCACCATGTCGAGCAACCCGTTTTCGCTGATCGGACATGTCGCGGTGGTCACCGGCGGCACCCGTGGCATCGGCCTGGAGTCGGTGCGTGCGCTGGCCCGCGCGGGGGCGAGTGTTGCCGTGGTCGCGCGCACAGCCGAGACCACCAAGGAGATCGCCTCCGCCGTCGAGCGCGAGTTCGAGGTCGAGGCGCTCCCCGTCGTCGCCGACATCGGCCACGACGACGAGATCCCCGGCATCATCTCCTCGGTCGTCGACCGGTTCGGCCGGATCGACGTGCTGGTCAACAACGCCGGCGCCGCACCGCCGTTCGGTCCGCTGATCGACGTGTCGGCCAAGGCTTTCGACAAGATCATGGCCGTCAACGTGCGCGCGCCGTTGTCCCTGACCCGTGCCGCCGTGGCCGCCGGGCTCGGTTCCGGTGGCGGTTCGGTCATCAACATCGTGTCCGCCGCGGGCCTGAAGGCCGAGCCGTACATGGGGCTCTACTCCGCGGCGAAGGCGGCGATGATCAGCGCCACGCGAACCCTGGCCCGTGAGCTCGGGCCGGCCGGGATCCGGGTGAACGCCGTTGCCCCCGGCGTCATCCGGACCGACTTCTCCGCCGCCATCGTGGCGAACAAGGACCTGCACGCCTCGGTGGTCGCGAAGACCGCGCTGGGCCGGGTCGGCGAGGCCTCCGAGGTGGCCGGTGCCGTGGCGTACCTGGCCTCCTCGGCCGCCGCCTACACGACCGGGTCGATCGTCGTCGTCGACGGCGGGACGGTGGCCTGATGGAGCTCGTGCCGTTGGGAACGATGACCGCTGTCCTGCGAAAGCCTTACCACCTCCCGAAAACGCCCGCGGGAGACCGGTTGATCTACGAGGTCGACTCGGGAACGTTCGTCGGCGATCGGCTGAACGGCGTCATGCACGGCACGTCGACGGCCGACTGGCTCACGATCGGCCCGGACGGCACGGCGACGCTGGATGTCCGCTCCGTGCTGCGTACTCACGACGACGCCTACGTTTATCTTTACTACTCAGGTCGTGTTGACGTCTCGAATGGCTTCGACGCGCCCCTCTACGCGGCGCCCCTCTTCGAGACCGGCGACGACCGCTACCGCTGGTTGAACCGGGTGCAGGCCGTCGCGAAGGGCGTGCTCGACGGCCTCACCCTCACCTACGAGGTATGCGAAGTGCGGTGAAATTCACCCGACCTTTGGCGGGTTCCGATCGGGTCAGCGGCTACGGAAGCGTCTGTCGCTGACCTGTCGATCGGAGGGGTACGTGCGTAAGTCACGTTGGGGTGCTGCGACTTTGGTCGCTCCGCTGTTCATGTCCCTGGTGGGAACGGCCCAGGCTCAGGCCGGGCCGTTGGACGAGTACTACAACCAGACCGTCGCCTGGGCCGAGTGCCCGGCCGGGTGGCTCAACCCGTCAACGGGCATCGACTGCGCCACGGTGATCGTGCCGATGGACTACTCGAACCCGGAGAACGGCAACCTGGAAATCGCTCTGTCACGCCGTAAAGCCGCGGATCCCGCGCGCCGCAGAGGCGTTCTGATGACAAACCCCGGTGGCCCCGGCGGTTCCGGCCTGGGCGCCGTGCACTGGTTCAACGCCCAGACCGACGTTCTCCGCATCTACGACGTCATCGGCATGGACCCGCGCGGCGTCGGCCGTTCGACGCAGCTGCGGTGCATCAGCACGCCGTCGGACGACCAGTTCCCGTCGCGCCCGACCAACGCGCAGATGCAGAACTTCACCGACTACGCCCGCGCCGAGGAAGCGAACTGCGCACGCGGCGGCGGCGAGATGCGCAAGCACGTCACGACGATGAACACCGCGCGCGACATGGACGTCATCCGCGGTGCCATGGGAGAGAAGAAGGTCTCCTACGTCGGCTACTCCTACGGCACGCAGCTCGGCTCCGTGTTCGGCACGATGTTCCCGAAGTCGCTCGACCGCAGCGTCCTCGACTCGGCACTCGACCCGCTGAAGACGTGGCACGAGCAGGACACCGACGTCGTGGACGCGATCGCAGACAACCTGCGCAAGTGGACCGACTGGACCGCCGCACGCAGCTCGACCTACGGCCTCGGCACCACCGGCGCCGCCGTCCGCTCGGAGCTCGACAAGATCGCCGCGAAGCTGAAGACCGGCCCACACGGCGGCTACTCCGACGTCAGCTCCTTCGACTTCGCCGTCGGCGCCACCCGCTACCGTCGTTCCTGGGCGGCCTTCGCCCGCCACATCGCCTCCATCAAGGCCGGTGCCGCGGACTCGGGCGAAGCCTCCGCGATCGTCGCCGCCCTGCGCCGCGGCGACATCGAGCCGACGTCGTCCGGTACCTACCAGGCCGTCACGTGCGAGTGGGACTGGTCCCCGGACGTCAACACCTACTACAACGACATGCGACGCTGGCGCGACACGAACCCTTACGGCGGCACCGTCAGCTACATGGCACCCACGAACTGCTCGTTCCGTTCGTTCGAGCGCCCCGAGGCGATCCCGCCGATCACCCGCAAGTACCCGAACGCCCTGGTGATCAACTCTGACGGCGACACGCAGACGCCCTACGCCAACGGGCAGGTCATGGCCGAGCACCTCAACGTGCCGTTGATCAGCGTGTCGAATGACGGGCAGCACGGGCACTATGCGTTGCGGCGCAACGCTTGTGTGGACGCACTGGTGAACAAGTACCTGGTGTCGGGGATCCTGCCCGCTTCTCGGGTCACGTGCGCCGGTACGGACATCGCGGAGACCGTGCCGCCGGGTGCGGCGACCTCTCAGTCGGCTCAGTCCGCGCAGTCGGCGCGGCCGTTGAGTGAGATCCTCGGGGAGATCGCGGCGGAGCCCAAGCCGTTCTGACGCCTGGTGATCCGGGGTCGCGGCGCCAGCCGCGACACCGGACCACCAGGCGTCCCGACGCAACTACCGCTGCTGCATCGCGTCCAACACCCGCGCCAACTCCAACCGCGACGACACATGCAACTTGGCATAGATCCGCGACAGATAAACCTCAATAGTCCGCGGCGAGTAGTGCAACGCCGCAGCGATGTCCCGGTTCCGCATCCCCTGCTGCACCAACCGGGCCACGTTCTCCTCAGCCTCGGTCAACAACCCGGGAGCCTTCGACCGAGCCCGCGGTACCTTCGCCCCCAGCACGCGCAACCGATTCCCCGCCTGACGCCGCAACCCATGCGCCCCAAGCCGTTGAAACGCCGTGTAAGCCTCCACCAGCACAGGCACCTCGTCCGAAGAAACCTCACCGAGAGCCAGCTGCGCCCGAGCCTTCTCGAACTCCAACCCACCCAACGCCGCTTCGGACACGGCCTCCCGCAACAACGAGGCGTCCTTCCTCACCACCCCGGCCACTCGCCGGATCGTGGTCCGCGACCAGGGTGAAACCCGCGCCGACGACACGGCCAGCAGCTTCTCCAACGCCGCCTCGGCCGCCGAACCCCGGCCGTGCTCCAGGTCGAGCTCGATCAACCGGCCGACCAGAGCGCACGCGTACGCGGCCTCATACCGTTCTCCCACAACGGAAGCCAGCAGAGCACAAGCCTCGTCTACATCGCCCCGTGCAGTCAGGTACTCGGCCAAAGCAAGCGCGTGCAACCGCGAGATGTTCACCGACTGCGGTGCGGGCAGAGCGGCCAACCGCGCCGCCACATCCAACTCGCCACGCCAAGTGCGGATCGACAGCTCGACGGCGTGCAGGATCCCGAGCGCCTGATCGGCCTGCGCGGCCTCGACATCAGGCAACCACCGCCCGATCCCGTCCAGAGCCGCATCCCACCGGCCGCCCAGCCAGTCCAGGGCCACCCGCGAAGCGGCACGTTCGGCACGGAAGCCGTGCGAGCCCACCTGGTCGACCAGTTCCTCGGCACGCCGCACGCGCCACGAAGCGTCGTGCACCAGGCCGGCCAACGCGGTGGTCGAAGCGCAGACGGACAGTGCCTGAAGCTCCAGCATCGGCTGGCCGTCGCTGAAAGCCAGCGCCCGGTTCGCGTACTCGACGGTGCGGTCGTGCTGGAACAGCAGCGAGGTGAGCATCGCGAGGTGCTCGAAGACGATCACGCCCTCGGCCGGTGAGCTGATCGGCAACGCCTCGATGCGCGCGACCTCGTGGACCGCGTCCTCGTGCCGGTCGTTGTAGACCAGGAGCACCGCGCGTTGTGCCTCAAGAGACGCGGGCGCGGAACCATCGGCGACCTCGCGGTCCGCCAGTTCCATCGCCTCGACCACGCGGCCGACGGAGAACAGCGACGAGATCACCGCGGTGGCGACGCGTGCGCGTTCCGGGCCGGAGGGCAACGACTCCAGGGCGGCGAGACCCGGTTCGATCGCGGCGGCCGGGCGGGAGGCGCGGGCGAGTACCCGGCACTGCAGGGCCAGCAGCTCGGAACGTTCGGGGGCGTTGCGTGGCAACAACTGCAGGGCGCGTCCGCACAGGGCGGCGGCGGTCTCGGGTGCGGAGGCGCGGGCCAGCGAGGCGGCCTCGGTCAACACCGACACCGCCACCAGGTCACCGGGCGCGGCGGATTCGGCGAGGTGCCAGGCGAGCTGCAGCAGGTCGACGGACAGGCCCTGCGCGCGGTCGTCCAGCAGTCGCGCGGAGATCAGGGAGTGCAGGTGACGGCGTTGCGCGGGGCCGACCTCGTGGTAGAGCGCTTCCCCGACCAGTGCGTGCGAGAAGCCGTAGCCGACGTCGTCATGAACGACGATGTGGGCGCGCAACAACTCGTCGAAGGCCGCGACGACCGTGGACTCCGGCAGCGCGGCGACACGGGCCAGGAGTGAGATCTGGTCGAGGCGCACGCGGCGGAACACGGCGACGGCGCGGGCGACCAGACGGGTGTCGTTCTCCAACGGCGCGACGCGGCGCAGAACCGCCTCGCGCCGGGTCAGGCGGATGGCGTCCGGGGACACCGCGAGCCGGGCGCGGTTGCCGTCGACCGTCACGAGATCGAGTTCTCTCAAGGAGCGCGCGATCTCGGTGACGAAGAACGGGTTGCCGTCGGATCGTTGCTGGACTTCGCGGGCGAGGGCCTCGTCGACGGGGGTCTGCAGCACCGATTCGACGATGCTCGCGACGTCCGCGCCTGATAGCGGGGCGAGGTCGATGCGCGTAACTTCCGCATGCTGCTCGACGCGGTCCAGCAGGTGCTCGGCGCCTGGTTCGCTTGTGTGCGAACGACTTGCGGTGATCAGCACGAGAGGCGCCGCCGACACACGGCGCAGCACCAGCGTGAGCAGTGCGAGGGAGTCGTCGTCGACATGGTCGAGGTCGTCGATCAGCAACGCCGCCGGACGCGTCGCGGTGAGCTCGGAGAGCAGGCGCACCACCCGGTCGCACGCCCGGCCGAACCACGCGCCGGAGTCCTCGGTCACCGAGATCTCCAAGGCGGCCAACGCGTCCGTGCGGACCTTGTCCAACGGGGCCGGCACGCTCAGCGATCTGATCAAGGCGACGACCGCGCCGTACGGGATGCGCTTGCCGAGCACGTCGGACGCCGACGTCAGCACCCCGCAGTGCCGGTCCCGCAGTCTGCGCGCGATCTCACCGAGCAGGCTCGTCTTGCCGATACCAGGCTCGCCGCCGACCCGGACCACGACGAGTCCGGTCGCGGGCGCGTGGTCGACACAGTCGAGCACGGCGCGCAGTTCCGGTTCCCTGCCGACGAGCGTGGCGCGGAGCGGAGTGTCGACGATGACGGCCTCCTGGCTTCAGCGGTGCTGCGCAGAGTCTTCCATGTGGGTGTCTTCGGTCCACAAGAGAAGCGTTCTGCAGCCGATCGCTCACTCTGCGTAGAAACGTTGGTCCGTGTGAGGTCGAGCACGTTAGCCGCTAAGTGTTCCCTACTAATCCGTGGTTCCTCTCAGTGATGGCCTAGAGCGAAGCCGCCGCTCGTGACATAGGAGGATCAATGTCGATCCAGGGAACCTGCACCGCGCAGTTCGAAGAGGTGCGCGCCGAGTTCGAACGCAACTTCGCCGACCGTGGCGAGGTGGGCGCCTCCGTGCACGTGACCCTCGACGGCGAGCCTGTCGTCGACCTCTGGGGCGGCGTCGCCGACCAGGTCACGGGTCAGCCGTGGTCCGAGGAGACCATCGTCCACGTCTGGTCGTGCACGAAGGCCGCGACCGCGTTGTGCGCGCACATCCTCGCCTCGCGTGGAGCACTCGACCTCAACGCTCCGGTCACCGACTACTGGCCCGAGTACGGCGTGGAGGGCAAGGAGGCCACGCTCGTCCGGCACGTGCTTGCGCACCAGGCCGGTCTGCCCGCCGTCACGTCCTGGCTGCCCGCCGGCGCGTTCTACGACTGGGACCAGGTCACCACGGCACTCGCCGCGCAGAAACCGCTGTGGGAACCGGGTACCAGGCACGGCTACCACGGCCTCACGTTCGGCTTCCTCGTCGGCGAGATCATCCGCCGCGCCACGGGCCTGACGCTCGGCCAGTTCTTCGAGAAGGAGGTCTCCGGACCGCTCGGTCTCGACTTCTGGATGGGCCTGCCCGAGGACCTCGAACCGCACGTCTCGCACACGATCCCGGTCGACCCGACGCAGCCCGGCATTCTGCTGCCGTCGCTGTTCATCACCGCGATGACGCAGCCCGAGTCGGTGCCCGGCCTGATGCTGCTCAACAACGGCGGCTACATGGCGCCCGGCGAGTCCGACTCACGCGCCGCGCACACCGCCGAGATGGGCGCGATCGGCGGCATCTCGAACGCGCGTGGCCTCGCGGGCATGTACCGGCCGCTCGCGCTCGGCGGCGAGTACAACGGCGTGCGGCTGGTCGAGGAGTCACAGATCCCGCAGATGGCGAACGTCGCCGTCTCCGGCCTGGACGCCGTCGTCATGGTGCCGTCGAGGTTCGCCCTCGGGTTCCAGAAGTCCACCGACAACACGCACCTGCCCGCCAACGACGCCGAGGGCCTGCTGATGTCCGAGGAAGCGTTCGGGCACAACGGAATGGGCGGCGCGGTCGGGTTCGCCGACCCGCGCGCACGGCTCTCGTTCGGCTACACCATGAACCGGCAGGGACCGGGCATGGGCATCAACGCGCGCGGACAGTCGCTTGTGGACGCCACCTACCGCGCGCTCGGCTACAAGCAGACCGGTGGCGGCACCTGGTACTCCTAGGCAGGAGGCGGCGGCACCATGCGGCCGAGCCGTTTGCGCCCACCGTCCTGCTGGTAGCGCGCAACGGTCTCGGCCAGCTGCACGCAGGCACGTTCGACGGCCTGCCGCGCCTGGTTCCGCTCGCTGGTGACAGCGCTGAGGATCAGTCCGGTCAGCGCCACCGACCCGTTGAACGCCTGCAACACGATCATCGTCGTCGGCACGTCGGCCCCCGTGAAGCGCCCGCTCGCCGCGGCCAGCACGGCGATCACCGAGATGATCACCGCGCACGGGGCGGCGATGGCGTGCTGGAACCGCAGCGCGGCCCAGACCAGCATCGGGAACACCAGGAACAGCAGCCGTGCCTGGGACAGGGTCACGAACAGCGCGACCCCCGCTGTGGCGGCCAGCAGTCCCGCGGCCTCCAGCAGCCGGCGAGGTGGCGCGGTCCATTGCCGGGGCAGCGTCAGCAGCAGCGGCGTGAACACCAGCACGCCCATCGCGTCACCGGTCCACCACACCGTGAACACGACGGGCAGATCCTGCCACCGGACGAAGTTGTCGATCTTCAACGCCGCGGTCCCGACCGCCGCGCTGATCGTCATCGCACCGAACGCGGCGGCGAACACCAGCAGCAGCGCGTCCTTCAACCGGTCCAGCCGCGGTCGCAGTCCGAACCGGGTCAGCAGGTACCAGGCCATCAGCGGAGCCGCCGTGTTGCCGATGGTGATCAGCACGACCGCGCCGAACCCGGCTCCGAGCGCGATGTTCGTGCAGAAGGCGCCGAGCGCGATGCCCGGCCACAACCGCATGCCCGACATCAGCAGCGCCGCGACCGAGATCCCGGTGGGAAGCCACAGCGGAGTGACCTGTCCCTTCACCAACGCCAGGACGAGGCCCACCTGCGCCGTGGCGTAGTAGGCGAGTGCCACCGCGAGAATCGTGATGGTGGTGCGTAAAGCGGCGTTCACCGGCCACATGCTGCACCCGTGCTCACCCGTCCGCCAGACCTCGACATCCGCCGTACCCACCTGGGTGCGGGCCCGGTCAGCGGTACCTACCTGCCACCACCTCGTGCCATCTCGCCGAGACTGGTGCGGTGATCGTGAATCTCCTCAGGGAAGCACGGCTGGCCGTCGAACCGGTTCTGCATGACCGGGTGGCGACGTTGCCCGCCACGATGCGGCTGCTCGCCGGGTACCACTTCGGCTGGTGGGACCACACCGGCACGCCGCACGAGGGCGGCAGTGGCAAGGCCGCGCGTCCGGCTCTCGTGTTCGCGACCGCCCGTGCGCTCGGCCACGACGATGCCACCACGGTCGCCGCGGTCGTGGAGCTCGTCCACAACTTCACGCTGATCCACGACGATGTGCACGACCAGGACACCGAACGGCACGGCCAACCGGCGTTGTGGACGGTCTTCGGCACCTCGGAGGCGCTGCTCGCCGGCAACGCGCTGATGGCACTCGGTCTGGAGACCCTGCCTCACCCCCGGCTGGCCCGATGTGTGATCGAGCTGTGCGAGGGCCAGAGCGCGGACATCGCCTTCGAACGACGGCAGCGCGTCAGCCTCGACGAGTGCCTCACGATGTCCGCGCGCAAGACCGGCGTCCTGCTGGGCTGCTCGGCCGCGCTGGCGGCGTCGCACGCGAACGCCGACGAACGCACCGTCCAGGCGTTCGAGGACTTCGGCGTCGAGCTCGGTGTCGCCTCCCAGTTCGCGAACGACCTGCTCGGCATCTGGGGTGACGAGCGGGTGACCGGCAAGCCCACCGGCTCGGACCTGGTGAGGCTCAAGAAGACGCTGCCGGTGGTCCACGCGCTCGAGTCCGGGACCGAAGCGGGAGCGCGGCTCGCCAAGCTCTATGAACGCGGCACGGAGCTGGACCACGAGCAGACTCTCGAAGCCGCGGACCTGGTCGCGGAGACGGGGGCACGCGCGTGGGCGGAGGCCGAGATCCACCGGCGCGTCGGCCTGGCGCTGTCGTTCGTCGAGCCGACCCCCGATCTGACCGCGCTCGCCCAGCTGGCGTTCACCTATTCGCGAGGCCTCCTACCTGCGCGGATTCCTTAGTTGTCGTGGAAGCCGCACTACAGCCGATCGGCCGCGGAACGTGAGATGGCTACATGCGCACAGCTCAGGCGGTCGACGAGGTCCGCGTCGAGGACGGCGGACGTCGTGTGGTGGTGGTTGCCGGCCGCCTGCACCTGCCGGTGCCCGCTGGTGTGACCGACGAACAGGCGTTGACGCTGGCCAGAGCAGGCACGACGGCATGGCACCTCCTCCGCACGTGCGCGCACCTCAGGCCTGATGAGTCGATCGTCGTGCACGACGCCACGAGCGAGGTGGGTGCGATCGCGGTCCAGCTGGCGCGCAGTTTCGCGGCGGGCCGGGTGATCGCCACCGAGTCGAGCCAGGCCCGCAGGCGCAAGTCGCTGCGCCTCGGTGCGGACGTCGCGATCGAGTCCGTGCCGGACGGGTTGGCCGAGCGGGTCATCGAGGCGAACGAGGGCAAACAGGTCGACGTCGTGCTCGATCCGGGAGGCACGCTCAAGGCGTCGCTGGACGCGCTCGCGCCGTTCGGCCGGATCGTCTGCTACGGCGCTGACCAGGACGAATCCATCAAGCTGACCGGTCTGCTCGGCGGGTCGCGCGCGGTGATCGGGTTCCGCTTCGAACACACGCTGGAACGGCCCGACATGATCGCGAGGGCTGTCAGTGAGCTGTTCGGGTTGACCTCGGCTGGGCGATTGCGTCCGATGGCAGACGACTAGTACCCGTTGGTAAGTAGCTGGATGAGGGGACTCATGAGGACCGTTTTCACGACCTGCCCGCTCTGCGAGGCGACGTGTGGGCTCGAGCTCACCGTCGACGGCGACCGCATCACGAAGGTGCGGGGCGACCGTGAGGACGACTTCAGCAAGGGCTTCATCTGCCCCAAGGGCGCCTCGCTCGGCACACTCGACGCCGACCCGGACCGGCTCGCCACGCCGCTGATCAAGCGCGACGGCGAGTTCCAGGAGGCGACCTGGGACGAGGCCTTCGCCTACATCGACGAACGGCTGAAGGACTTTCCCCGACCGCAACGCGATCGCGATGTACCTGGGCAACCCGGTCGTCCACTCGCTCGCCGGCGGCCTGTACGCGGGCCCGCTGCGCAAGGCGCTCGGCAGCCGCAACATCTTCACCGCCAGCACGGTCGACCAGATGCCCAAGCACGTCCAGGTCGGCCACATGTACGGCAGCATCTTCTCGATCCCGGTGCCCGACATCGACCGCACCGACTTCATGCTGGTGCTGGGCGCGGACCCGTTCTCGTCCAACGGCAGCCTGTGGACCGTGCCGGACGTGCCCGGCCGCTTCAAGGACCTGCAGAAACGCGGCGGCAAGTTCGTCGTCGTCGACCCGCGCCGCAGCCGTACCGCGCAGGCCGCCGACCAGCACATCGTCATCCGGCCGGGCAGTGACGTCTTCCTGCTGCTGGCGTTGATCCACGAGCTGTTCGCGCGAGGACCTGGTGAACCTCAAGGACGTCGCCGGGCACGTCACCGACCACGCCCCGATCCGCGAGCACGTCGCCGAGTTCACGCCCGAAGCCGTCGCCGAACGCACCGGCATCGACGCGGAGACCATCCGCGAGCTGGCCCGGCAGATCGCCGGTGCCGAACGGGCCGCCGTCTACGGCCGCATCGGCACGACGACCGTCGAGTTCGGCACGATCGCGAGCTGGGCGGTCGACACGCTCAACATCCTCACCGGCAACCTGGACCGGCCGGGCGGCGTGATGTTGGCCGCTGCCCGCGCACAGCAGGCGCGGACCCGGCAAGGGCAAGGGTTTCGGCATCGGCCGCTGGCACAGCCGGGTCAAGGGCCACCCCGAGGTGATGGGGGAGTACCCGGCCGTCACGATGGTCGACGAGATCGAGACGCCCGGCGAGGGCCAGGTCCGGGCGCTGTTCACGATCGGCGGCAACCCCGCGCTGTCGCTGCCGAACTCGACCCGCCTGAACGACGCCCTGTCCTCATTGGACTTCATGGTCAGCGTCGACCCGTACCTGAACGAGACCACCCGGCACGCGGACGTCATCCTGCCGACGCCGCCGCCGTCCCGCCGCGACCACTACGACATCGCGTTCCTCAACAACTCCGTGCGCAACGTCGCGAAGTACTCGCGCGCGGCGATCCCGTTGGAGGAAGGCCGGGTCGACGAGACCGACATCTTCTTCCGCCTCGCCACGATCTTCGGCGGCATGGGCCGACCAGACCGGCGGATCCTCGACGCGTTGGCCGCGTTCCAGCTCAAGGGCCTCATGGACAAGGCAGGCGTGCGACTTCGAACCCGACGGCGAGACGCGTGAGGAACGCCTGCTGGACCTCAAACTCCGCACCGGCCGTACGGCGTCTCGCTCCGGCAGCTCCTCGACAACCCGCACGGCATCGACCTCGGCGCGTTGACGCCGCGACTGCCGGAGATCCTGCGCACGCCGTCCGGGAAGATCGAGCTCACGCCGCAGCCGATCATGGACGACCTGCCGCGCGTGCTGAGGGCGCTGGAGACCCGCGAGACCGAGCTGGTCCTCGTCGGCCGCAGGCACCTGCGCACCAACAACTCCTGGATGCACAACGTGCCCGCGCTGGTGAAGGGCAAGCCGTTGTGCACGCTGCTGGTCAACCCCGGCGACGCCACCAAGCTCGGCCTCACCGACGGCGCCACCGCCCAGGTCACCTCGCGCGTCGGCAAGATCGAGGTGCTCGTCGAGGTCACCGCCGACATCGCGCCCGGCGTCGTGTCGATGCCGCACGGCTGGGGCCACGACCAGCCCGGCACGCGGCTCGAGTGTGGCGAGTGCGCACGCGGGCGTGAACGTCAACCTGCTCACCGACGACCTCCGGATCGACCCGCTCTCGGGCACCGCCGTGCTGAACGGCACCCGCGTGCAGGTCGTTCCCGCCTGATCCCCGTTCCCCGCACGCTAGGAGCCGCCATGACCGCAGGAGTCGCCAGCTCGAACGCGGTGAAGACCATCCGGCGGATAGCCGACATCCCGTTCCTCGCGGAGCAGGCGTGGGGCGACGCGACCGCGTGGCGCTTCAAGCAGCACGGCGAATGGCGTGAGATGAGCTACGCCGAGGTCGCCGAGCGGACGCTGGAGCTGGCCTCCGGGTTCGTCCACGCCGGACTGAAGACGGGTGACCGGGTGTGCGTGCTCGCGAACACCCGTCCTGAGTGGATGGCCGTCGAACTGGCCGTGCTCGCGGCGGGCGGCATCGTCGTGCCGATCTACCCGTCGAGCACGTCGGAGGAGATCGCCTGGGTGGTCGGCGACTCCGGCGCGTCGATCCTGGTCGCCGAGGACGAGGCGCAGTGCGTGAAGGTCGACGTGGTGCGCGGCGAACTTCCCGAACTGCGAACGGTTTTCACGATCGAGCCAGCTGGTGACCGGCCGACGGTGGCGGAGCTGCAGGACACCGGCCGCACCTCGCCGCTGGCCGCCGAGCTCGACGTGCGCCGCGGCGGGATCAAGCCTGACGACCCGAGCCTGATCATCTACACCTCGGGCACCACCGGTCCGCCCAAGGGTTGCGTGCTGACGAACGCGAACTGGGTGGCGTTGTGCCGTGTCGCCGAGGAAGCGCGCATCGACGCCATGCAGGACACGGTCTACCTGTTCCTGCCGCTGGCGCACGTCTTCGCGCAGATCGTCGCGTTCGGGACCATGTACCGGGGCGGCGCGCTGGCGTTCTTCGGCGGCGACATGAAGGCGATCGTGCCGGAGCTGGCCGAGGTCAGGCCGACGTTCCTGCCGTCGGTGCCGCGCATCTTCGAGAAGATCTACACGTTCGTCACGGCGTCGGTGGACCCGGCGCAGCTCGCGCAGGCCGTGAAGCTGGGTCTGGAGGTCCGGCGCCGCAAGGCCGCCGGTGAACCCGTTCCCACGGAGATGGCGGCGGCTTTCGAACAGGTCGACGCGTTGTTCGCGAAGGTCCGCGGGGTCTTCGGTGGACGGCTCGTGCAGGCGTTGTCCGGCGCCGCGCCGATCTCCCGTGAGGTGCTGGAGTTCTTCCTCGCGGCGGGTGTCCCGGTGCTGGAGGGCTACGGCATGACCGAGTCCACGGCGGTCGGCACGGTGAACACGCTGGGGCGCTTCAAGCTCGGCTCCGTCGGTGCGGGCGGCGTCGCGGGCCTGGAGGTGGCGATCGGCGACGACGGCGAGATCCTCATGCGCGGCCCGCACATCTTCGCCGGGTACTGGCGCAACCCCGAGGCGACGGCGCAGACGATCCAGGACGGCTGGCTGCACACGGGCGACCTCGGCGAGATCGACGAAAACGGTTTCGTGACGATCACGGGGCGCAAGAAGGACATCATCATCACCGCGGGCGGGAAGAACATCGCGCCGGCGAACGTGGAGAACGCGCTGCGGCAGTCGCGGTGGATCTCGCACGCCGTCCTGTTCGGTGACCGAAAGCCCTACTGTGTGGCACTGATCACACTGGACCCGGACGAGGTCCTGCCGTGGGCCGCCGGCCGAGGGTTGCCGTCCGACATCGAATCACTGGTAGTTCACCCGGACGTGCGCGATCTCGTTCAGGGAGTTGTCGACGAAGCGAACTCGCATTTCGCCAGCGTTTCACAGGTGAAGAAGTTCGTGCTGCTCACACGGGACCTGTCCCAGGAGGAAGGGGAGCTCACCCCGACCCTGAAGGTCAAGCGCAATGTGGTACATCGCCTTCACTCTGGGTTGTACGAAGGGCTCTACGAGTAACCCGTACGTACGAGAAATCCAAAAACAGGTACATCCACCCTGGCGGAATTGGCCGAGCCAAGGCATTGTGGAACTGCAAGCGCGCTTGGCCCCCTCCCCCCTCGGGCCCAGCCGCTTCGCGGCCCCGGCTTTGCGTACTCCCCCCAGACGCCTGCCGGGGCCGCCTTGCATCTGGTGCCGTGGCCCGATCTCTCGGGCCACGGCATCAGCTATTTGCGGGGCGGGGTGGTCGTGCCGCGCACGATCAGCTGCGTGTCCAGCACGATCTGCGGCACCTCGGTGTTGTCCGAGTCGAGCCAGTCGAGCAACAGGTTCACCGCGGTGCGTCCCGGCCTGGGCCACGGGCATCGCCACGGTGGTCAGCGCGGGCGAGCACAGCGCCGCGTACGTCAGGTCGTCGAACCCGGTCACCGACACGTCACCGGGCACCGAGATGCCACGGTCACGCAGCCGCGCGAGCACGCCCAGCGCCATGATGTCGTTGTAGGCGATGATCGCGGTCGTGTCGGCCGCCAGGGCGAGGTCCGCCGCCTGCAGGCCACCCTCGTAACGCGGCGGGAACGGCCCCAGATCGACCAGATCCACCCCGTGCTGGGCGACCGCCGACATCAGGCCCCGGCGGCGCTCCTGGTTGGACCAGGACGTCCTCGGGCCGTTCAGGTACGCGATCCGGTGATGCCCCAGCGCCACCAGGTGGTCGACGATGGCGTGCATGCCGCCGCGCCGAGTCCATCAACGCGGACGGGACACCGGGCAGGCGCCGGTTGAGCAGCACCAGCGATGTCGCCCCGGCCACCTCGTAGACCTGCGAGTCCTCCAGGCCGGGCGAACAGAGCACGACGCCGTCGACCTGCTTCGCCATCGCGTGCACGAGCTTCGCCTCGGCCACCGGGTCCTCGTCGCTGTCCGCGACGAACACCGCGTAGTCGGCTTGCATGGCCCGCGCCTGCACGGCCTTGAGCACGCCCGTGAAGAACGGGTTGTCGAGGTCGGGCACGACGATGCCGATGTTGCCGGTCTTGCCCGTGATCAGGCCTCGAGCCGCCCGGTTCGGCTGGTAGCCGAGGTCCGCGGCGGCCGCCAGCACCCGTGATCTCGTCTCCGGCCGCACCAGCTCGGGAGATGTGCAGCGCACGCGAAACGGTGGCGACCGATACGTGCGCCCTGCGTGCCACGTCGCGGATGGTGACTGCCACTTGAACCTCGCCCTCAGCTGCCGGTTGAAACAATCATGACGGGTCAGGCGCTACGACGGTTCCTTGAGTCTCGTGACGAGCTGGGTCGGGTTCACGAACCGCAGCGCGATCACGCAGCAGCAACAGCATCGAACCGGTGTAGATGACCGCCATCGAGTCGACCATCTGTTGTGGCCTGATCCCCGCCGACGACATCGCCTCGTACAGCGACACCACCAGCGTCTGGCTGGTCGGGCCCGCCGTGAGGAACGTCAGCTCGAACATTCCCACCGTCCGCACCAGCACCAGGATCGACGCCGCCAGGATGCCCGGCACGAGCAACGGCGCCAGCACCCGAGTGAAGATGGCGAACGTGTTCGCGCCGCACATCCGGGCCGCGGACTCGAGCTTGGTGTCGATCTGCTCGATGAACGGTGTCATCGTCAGCACCACGAACGGCACGGCCGGGACCAGGTTCGCCGCGATCACGCCGAACATGCTGCCCGCCAGCTGGAACTTGTAGAGCACGGTCGCGAGCGGGATGCCGTAGGTCATCGGCGGCATCAGGATCGGCAGCAGGAACAGCACGTTGAGCAGCTTCTTGCCGGGAAAGTTCCGGCGCGCCAGCGCATAGGCCGCTAGGAACGCCGATGAGGACGGAGATCAGCACGACCGAGATGGCGACCTGGAACGTCACGATCAGCACGTCCAGCAGCCGGTAGTCCCGCCACGCCTCGCCGTACCACTTGGCGGTGTAGCCGTTCGGCAGCCAGGTGCCGAACCACGACTCGGCGAACGAGTTGACCACCACGGCGCCGATCGACGCCGACCAGGTTCAGCATGAAGAAGATCAGACGCGCCCCAGGTCAGCCACACCAGGGGACGAGCGGCGATCAGCGCGGCGTCATCCCTTGCCTCCTGTCGCGCCCCGGTAGAGCGTCGTGCGCCAGATCAGCACGAGGCCGATCACGATCAGCATCACCAGCGCCATCAGCATGGCGATCGCCGAACCCATCGCGAAGTCGTTGTCCCGCAACGCCGTCTCGTAGGCGGCGATCGACATGACGTGGGTCTTGCCCGCCGGGTCGCCGACCATCACCGCACGACGGGAACACCGAGAACGCCAGCACGAAGCTCAGGCAGAACGTGACCGGCGAGCCCCGGCGCCAGCAGCGGCATCGTGATGGTCCGGAACCGCTGCCGCTTCGACGCGCCCAGCGTGGCCGCGGCCTGCTCCAGCGTCGGGTCGATGCCGGACAGGTAGGACAGCGTCAGCAGGAACGCGAACGGGAAGCCGGTGATGATCAGCGAGAACAGCACACCCCAGTAGTTGTGGGTCGAGCTTCGCCGGCTCGTCCGCAGCCGAGCGCCAGCAAGATCCGGTTGAACCAGCCCGTCGGCCCGAAGAACGCGAGGAGCCCTTCGGCGGTGAGCACGGTGCCGAGCGTGATCGGCACGACCAGCAGTGTGGTCAGCAGCTCGCTTGCCCCGGAACCGGCCGCGCATCCGGAACGCGATCGGGATCGACGCCAGCACGTTGAACAGCGCCGCCGGCAGCCCGAGCCGCAACGTGATGCCAGACGGTGTCACGCAGGTACGCGTCGGAGAAGAACGTGACGTAGTTCTGCGAACGGGTTGCCGCCGCCCTTGGGCTGGAAGCGAGAGCTGCAACCCGTACAGGAACGGGTAGACGAACAGCGCACCACGAACAGCGCGCCGGGCACCAGCAGCCACAGCACGCCGGTCGACGCCGCGCTCGGCCAGCCGGTGCTTGAGCGACGGCCTGCTCGCTGAGGCTTTTCCAGCGTGGCCGTCATGAGGAAGACCAGCACACGTTCGACGCGGCACCTTCAACCGCGACGGTGTCGCCGGGGCCAGTCGCGGTTCGTGCGGACGTGGAGCTGCTCGCCGTTGCGCAGCCGGGCCTCCACCGCCTGCTCACGGCCGTGGTACTCGACGATCTCCACGACCGCTTCGAGCGTGTTCTCCTCGCGTCCGCGTCGACGATGAAGTCCTCGGGACGCACCGCCGCGACGGCCTTGGCGTCCTCCGCGGCGTTTTCCTGGTTGATGCCAACGAGTTCGACGCCGTCGTCGGTGCGGACGGTCACCGTGCTCGCCGCTCGCGACGACCACGGTCACGCTGATCATGTTGCGGTAGCCCATGAACCCCGCCACGTACCGGTTCACCGGGTGCGCGTAGACCTCCTCCGGCGAGCCGATCTGCTGCACCTCGCCCAGCCGCAGCACGACCAGGCGGTCGGCGAGAGCCAGCGCCTCCTCCTGGTCGTGCGTGACGTAGACGGTGGTGAGCCCGAGCGACTGGTGCAGCCGGCGGATCTCGGTGCGCATTTCCAGCCGCAGCGCCGCGTCCAGGTTGGACAGTGGTTCGTCCATGAGCACCAGCGGCGGTTCCAGCACGATGGCGCGGGCGATCGCGACTCGTTGCTGCTGGCCGCCCGAGAGCTGTGCCGGGAACTTGTGCTGGTGCTCTTCGAGCTGGACGAGCCGGACCGCCTCGTCGACGCGGCGGGTGAGCTCGGCCTTGCCCACCTTGCGCATGGACAGGCCGAACCCGATGTTGCGCCGCACCGACATGTGCGGGAACAGCGCGTAGTTCTGGAACACCATCCCGAACCCGCGCTTCTCCGGCGGCAGGTCGTCGATCCGCTTGCCGTCCAGCGTGATCCGCCCGCCGGTGAGCGGCAGCAGACCGGCCAGGCAGTTGAGCGCGGTGGACTTGCCGCAGCCGGACGGCCCGAGCAGGGCGACGAACTCGCCGCCCTTGATCGTCAGGTCCATGCCCCGCAGGGCAACGGTGTCGCCGAAAGCCCGCTGCACGTGGTCCAGGTGCAGCTCGGCGAAACGCTTCTTCACTCACCTGCTTACCGATCTCCCGGTCCCAGCGCGCGAACGCCTTCACCTGCTGCGCCGACGGCAACGAGCGTCTCCTTCGGGTTCTCCGCGATCAGCTTGTCGTACTCGGGACGGCCGAACTTCGCGATCGCGTCCTTCGACTCCTGCGGCGCCATGTCGAGCGTGACGTCCTTGACCGCGGGGCCGGGGTAGAAGTAGCCCTTGTCGTAGGCCTTGGCCTGCTGCTTGGGCTCCAGCATGAACTTGACCAGCGCCAGGTTCGCCGACAGCACGTCCGCCGACACACCCTTGGGGATCACGGCGTAGTGCGCGTCGGTGACCCAGTGGAAGTCCTTGAACGTCGCGATCTTCATGCCCTCGGGCACCGAGCCGAGCACGCGCGGGTTGATGTCCCAGCCGGTCGTCGACGCGACCATCCACGACGTGCCGTTCGCCAGGTTCTTCATGACGTCGGTCGTGCCGCCGGGGTAGGAGTCGACGTACTTGCCGAGCTCCGCCAGGTACGCCCAGGTCTTCTCCCAGCCCTTCTCCGGGTCCTTGGGGTCGGTGTCGCCGAGCAGGTACGGCAGTCCCATGAGGAACGTCCTGCCGGGACCGGAGTTGGACGGGCGCGCGTACTGGAACTTGCCGGGGTTGGCCTTGGCCCAGTCCAGCAGCTCCTGCGGAGATCGTCGGAGGCTTCTGCACCTTGGCCGGGTCGTACTCCAGCAGCGGGCCCGCCGGGTAGTACGTGACGGCGACACCCTGGTTCTGCGCGAGCTTCTGCATCTCATTAGCCGCGGGCAGGTATACCTGCTCCAGGTTCGGCAGCTTCGCCGAATAATCGGGGAGGAGGGTGTGGACGAGCTTCTGCTCGATCACGTTGGCCAGGCCGTCGGTACCGGTCAGCACCAGGTGGGTCTGCGAGGTGCCGGAGTTCTGCTCGGCCTTGAGCTTGCCCGGCATGTCCGGCGCGGTCGCCTTGGTGGCGTTGACTTTCGTGACGTAGTCGGGGTGCGTCTTGACGAACTCGTCGATCATCCCCTGGGTGAGCTGCAGGTTGCCCGCCACGTCCAGGATGTTCAGCTCGACGGGCTTCGACGGCTTGTCGGGGACCGAGGCCGGCGCGTTGTTCTGCGCCTGCGGGGCCTCCGGTGCACCACACGCGGTGACGATCAACAGGGTGGGGATGACGAGCTGTAACTTCCTTGTCCAGCGCATCTCGTGGCTCCCTAACTGACTCTGGACCTGGCGCTCGAAAACGTTTACGGTTTTTCTGTAACGGACGAATGCCTACACCTGATCTCCACAGCTCGTCAACAGGTTGCGAGCATTCATCCGATGACTGGCCCGCCGCCCGGTCGAACGCAATGCCGCCGCTCCACTCATCCCCAACGAAAGTGGGAGGCTCCTGTGGCACCCCGTTCACGGCGGTTGCCGGTCAGAACCGGCATCCTGGCCACCGCGCTCGCAGTGGCAGTGAGCTCGCTCGTCTCCGCGGCCCCTCAGGCCAGCGCGGCGGATGTACTGCTGTCCCAAGGCAAGCCGGCGACCGGGTCGGCGTCCGGCGGCGCGAACTACGTGCCTGCCAACGCCTTCGACGGCAACTCGGCGACGCGCTGGTCCAGCAAGTCGAACGTCGACCCTGGCTGGGTCCGCGTCGACCTCGGCGCGTCCGCGAACATCAGCCGGGTCCGGCTGCAGTGGGACCTCTCGTGCGCCAAGGCGTACAAGGTCGAGACCTCTGACAACGACTCGACCTGGACGTCCATCTACACGACGGCGGACGGCAAGGGCGGTGTCGAGGACCTAACTGTCACCGGGCGGGGCCGTTATGTCCGGATGCACGGCACCACGCGCTGTCGCACCGGCACGTCCTACGGCTACTCGCTGCAGGAGTTCCAGGTCTTCGGCAACTCCGGCCCGGTCGACGGCGAGGCTCCGACGCCGCCGTCCGACCTGGTCGCCTCGGACATCAAGTCCGACTCGGCGAAGCTGACCTGGAAGGCCGCGACGGACAACGTCGCCGTCACCGCGTACGACATCTACAACCTCGGCCAGTTCCAGAAGACGGTCACGGGCGCCGAGCTCACGACCGTCATGACCGGGTTGAAGCCGAACGTGACCTACGGCTTCTACGTCAACGCGCGTGACGCCGCGAACAACGTCTCGCAGGCGTCGAACACGGCGGAGTTCAAGACGCCACCGGCGCAGGACGACCCGATCCCGCCGACCGCGCCGAAGAACCTGCGTTCCACGGCCACCACGGCGAACTCCGTCTCGCTGGCATGGGACGCGGCGACCGACAACGTCGGCGTGACCCGCTACGAGATCTACACCGGATCGACGAAGGTCGGTGACGCGACCGGCACGTCCGCCACGATCGGCGGCCGCAGCGCGAACACCGAGTACACCTTCACCGTCAAGGCGTTCGACGCCGTCGGCAACGTCGGTCCGGCGTCCAACGCGGTGACCGTGCGCACGAAGTCCGGTGGCGACCAGGTCGGCGCGGTCACCCAGATCGCGACCGACAACGACGTGCCGTGGGGCCTCGCGTTCCTGCCGAACGGCGACGGCGTCTACTCGCGCCGTGACGCGCAGGACATCGTGAAGATCACGCCGTCCGGCCAGAAGACCACGCTGGGCAAGGTTCCGGGAGTGTCCGGCACGAACGGTGAGGGTGGCCTGCTCGGCATCGAGCTCTCGCCGACGTTCGCGGCGGACGGCCTGATCTACATCTACCACACGGCTTCCGGCGACAACCGGATCGTGCGGGCGAAGATCGACGGCAACTCGCTGACCAACTTCCAGACGCTGCTGACCGGCATCCCGCGCAACAAGTTCCACAACGGCGGCCGCCTGCGCTTCGGCGCCGACGGCAAGCTCTACGCCGCCACGGGTGACGGTCAGAACAAGCCGCTCGCGCAGAACAAGCAGTCGTTCGGCGGCAAGGTCCTGCGCCTGAACCCGGACGGCACCGCGCCGTCGGACAACCCGTTCTTCGGCGAGGGCGGCAACGCCCGCTACGTCTGGACCTGGGGCCACCGCAACGTCCAGGGCCTCGCCGTGGACTCGCAGGGCCGCATGTGGCAGGCCGAGCTCGGTGACGGCAGCCAGGACGAGGTCAACCTGCTGCAGAAGGGCGGCAACTACGGCTGGCCCAACTGCGAGGGCACCTCGGGCTCGTGTGCCGGCTTCATCGCGCCGAAGAAGACGTTCTCGACCAGCTCGGCGTCCCCGTCAGGCCTCGCGATCGTGAACGACGTGCTGTTCCTGGCCGCGCTGCGCGGTGAGCGCCTGTACCGCATGGCGATCAGCGGCTCGTCGCTCGGCAACCCCACGTCGCACTTCCAGGGCACCTACGGTCGCATCCGCACGCCGGAACCGGCTCCGGACGGCTCCCTCTGGATCACGACGTCCAACGGTGACAAGGACTCCACCGCGGGCAACAGCAACACCAAGCTACTGAAGGTGGCCCTGAACTAGCCGGGGCCCTGGATCGGACCGGTGTGGTCCGACATGCGGCGGCGCTAAGCCGGCCCGCACCGGTACCGGAAGAACGGAAGACCCCCGGATGTGTCATCCGGGGGTCTTCCCATTTCTAACGTATAGCGCACAGGGGGTCTTGCGGCAAGACCCCGTCCATGCCGCAAACTCTCCGGCCTCAGCCAAAAGTCTAGGGGGAGTTGCGAAGTGCGAGTTCTGCTGGCCGGATTCGGTTCGCGCGGAGATGTCGAACCACTGATCGCGCTTGCGGTGGCGTTGCGGACGTTGGGTGCGGAGGCGGTGGTGTGTGCGCCGCCGGACGAGGAGTTCGTTGCCCGGCTGGCTCAGTTCGAGGTGCCGTTCGTGCCGTTCGGACAGTCGGTGCGCGAGATGAGGACCAGTGGCCGGCCGGTGGATCCGCCCGCCGTCGCGGCCGCGCTGGTCGACGAGTGGTTCGGGCCGATCGCGTTGGCGGCTCGTGACTGTGATGTGCTGGTAGCGGGCGGCCTGATGCCCGCGGGTGCTCCGTCGGTGGCCGAGCTGGCGGGCATCCCCTACCAGTACGTCACGTTCCACGGGGTCGAGCCTGCCGTCTCCGCACCGAGCGCCGTCGCAGCGACCGGGCAGGCTCTTCCCTGACGGCGAGACCGACAACCAGGTGTTGTGGGACATCGACGCGGAGAACGTGAACGCGATGTACGCCCCTGCGCTCAACGCTCACCGTACAAGGCATGGCCTGCCGCCGGTGGACAACGTTCGCGACCACGTCTACTCCGGCACGCCGTTGCTGGCGGCGGACGCGGTGCTCTGGCCGTCGGAGGGGGTGGGGACTCTCGACCTCGAGCAGACCGGCGCGTGGATCCTGCCTGACTCACGACCGCTCGACCCTGCGCTGGTCTCGTTTCTGGAGGCAGGCTCGCCGCCTGTGTACGTCGGCTTCGGCAGCATGCCGATGCACTCGGCACGGGACGTCGCGCAGGTGGCCGTCGACGCCATCCGCGCGCAGGGTCGCCGGGTGCTGATGGCCCGTGGTCCGGCCGGACGGGGCGACGGTGGCGGCGAAGGTGCTGCTCGGCTGATTTCCACGATGAAGGGCGCTTTTGTCCGCCTGAGGTGGACAAAAGCGCCCTTCATCCTGAGTGGTCAGGCCTGTAGTCCGTCGAGGAGCAGTGTGATCAAACGGCGCGGGTCGTGGCGATGGTCGTCGTTGCGGCCGATGCACAGGTTCCCGATGCCAAATAGAGAGTCCTAGCAGGATTCTCAGCCGGCGTTGGGCTCCGGGTTCTTCCCCGGTCGTGACAGGAACTCGAAGTCGCAGCCCTCGTTCGCCTGCGTGATGTGCTCGTAGTACAGGACGCCGTAGCCGCGTTCGAACTTCGGCGGCGGCACGGTCCACGCGGCCCTGCGCTGTGCCATCTCCTCGTCGGAGATCTCCACCCGCAGCACCCGCGCCTCGACGTCCAGCGTCACGAGGTCGCCGTCCCGCACCAGCGCCAGCGGCCCGCCGACGTGCGCCTCCGGTGCGACGTGCAGAACGCAGGCGCCGTAGGAAGTTCCGCTCATCCGGGCGTCCGACACGCGGACCATGTCCCGCACGCCCTCACGCAGCAGCTTGTCCGGGATCGGCAGCATCCCGTACTCCGGCATGCCGGGCCCGCCCTTGGGGCCACCACCCGCGAGCACGATCACCGAGTCCTTCGTGACGTCAAGCGTCGGATCGTTGATCCGTGCCTGCAGGTCCTGGTAACCGTGGAAGACCACGGCGGGCCCGGTGTGCTGCCACAACGAGGGTTCCGCCGCCACGTACTTGATCACCGCGCCGTCGGGGGCCAGGTTGCCGCGCAGCACGGCGAGCCCGCCCTCGGGCGAGATCGGGTCGTCAAGCGGACGGATCACCGATGAGTCGTACACCTCGGCGCCTTCGAGGTCCTCGCCGAACGTGCGGCCGGTGACCGTGATTCGCTTGGGGTGCAACGAGTCCTGCAGCCGGGAGAGGAGGCCGCGCAGCCCACCCGCGTAGTAGAAGTCCTCCATCAGGTGCTCGCCCGCGGGCTGAACCGAGGCCAGCACCGGAACTTCGCGCGAGATCCGGTCGAAGTCGTCCAGCGACAACGGGATCTGCGACCGCCCGGCCATCGCGATCAGGTGGATGTACGAGTTCGTCGAGCCGCCCAGCGCCAGCACGGTCCGGATCGCGTCCTCGTACGCTTCCGGCGACACGATGTCGTTGATCGTCAAGCCTTCGCGCACCATCTCGACCGCGCGCATGCCCGAAGCGGCTGCCATCCGGTAGTGCGCGGAGTCGACCGCCGGAATCGACGACGCCCCAGGCAGGGTGAGTCCGAGCGCCTCGGCGGCGGCCGTCATCGTGGAGGCCGTGCCCATGGTCATGCAGGTGCCGGGGGAGCGGGCCAGCCCGGACTGGATCTCGGCCCAGTCCCCGCCGGTGATCGTCCCGGCGCGTTTCTCGTCCCAGAACCGCCACATGTCCGTGCCGGACGCGAGCTTCTGGCCGCGCCAGTTGCCGCGCAGCATCGGGCCGGCGGGTACGAAGACCGTCGGCAGACCGGCGGACGCGGCACCCATCAGCAACGCGGGTGTGGTCTTGTCGCAGCCGCCCATCAGCACGGCGCCGTCGACCGGGTACGAGCGGAGGATCTCCTCCGTCTCCATCGACAGCATGTTGCGGTACAGCATGGGCGTCGGCTTCTGGTACGTCTCCGACAGCGTCGACACCGGGAACTCCAGCGGATAGCCGCCCGCTTCCCAGACACCGCGCTCGACCTGCTTCGCGCGCTCACGCAGATGCATGTGGCACGGGTTGATGCCGCTCCACGTGTTCAGGATCGCGATGACGGGCTTGCCGAGGTGCTCGGCCGGGTTCATGCCGAGCTGGCGCATGCGGGCGTTGTGCGAGAACGCCCTCAGTCCCTCGCCGTCGAACCACTCGCCACTGCGCAGCTTGTTCGGGGGAACCGTCACAGCAGGCTCCACGAGTTCAGCAGCACCCCGACGGCAGAACGGTCGGCCTCGGACAGCAGTGAGGCGGGCGGCCGCACGTCCCGGCGGCACAACCCCAGCTGTGCCAACGCTTCCTTCACGACGGACACGTTGTTCGCGGACTCGTTCGCCGCGCGCAGCTCCTCGAACCTGCGCACGAACTCCCAGATCTCCATCGCCGCACCGAACTCACCTGCCTTGAGGCAGTTGAAGAACTGCACCGACAGCTGCGGCGCGACGTTCGCCAGCCCGGACGTGAAGCCGGTCGCGCCGACCGCGAAGTAGCCGGGTGCGGACAGCTCGGCGAGCCCCGCTACCCACGTGAGCCGGTCGAGCCCGGCATCCCGTGCCACGGAGGCGAACCGCACCGGGTCCGGCACCGCGTACTTGACGCCGACGACGTTCGGGCAGGCGTCGGCGAGCTGGGCGATCTGCGCGCCGCCGATCCTCGGGTTGCGCACGTACAGGACCACGCTCAGCTCGGGCACGGCCGACGCGATCGCCCTGTGGTAGTCCACCCAACCGTCCAGCGACACGTACGGGTGCACCGGCTGGTGGATCATGATGCCGTTCGCGCCGTGCGAGTCGGCGAACCTGGCGGCCTTCACCGCGGTGTCCAGGTCGTGTCCCACGCCGGCGACAACGGCGGTGCGGTCGCCGACCGTGTCGACCGTGATCTCCAGCGCGCGCTCGGTCTCGGCCGCGGACAACGTGTAGAACTCGCTGGTGTTGCCGTTCGGCGTGACGACCGAGACCCCGCCGTCGACCATCCGGTCCAGGATCGCGGCGTAGTTCTTCTCGTCGATCCCCCCGTCGGCGTCGTACGGCGTGACGGTGATCGCCACGACGGAGGCCAGCGGGCCGGAGAGGTCATCGAACGCCATCGGGAAGCTCCTCAACTACTCGGTCGGCGAAGGTCTGGATGTGGCGGCGGAGCAGTTCGGCGGCGAGATCGTCCTTGCGGTCGAGTGCGGCGGTGAGGATCGCGCGGTGCTCGGCGGCCTCGGAGTCCCACGTCGGGCAGATGCCCCAGCCCGCGACGGTGATGAGCGCGGCCTGGTCACGCAGCCCGTCGAGCATCTGGATCATCAACGGGTTGCCGCACCCGGCGTAGAGCGCGCGGTGGAAGCGGCGGTTGGCGAGCGACCTGCGAGCCAGATCATCGACGTCCTCCAGAGCCAGCGCGGCGGCACCGAAGTCGGCGCCGAGCAGGATGGCGCGCCTCAACGCTTCGGGCTCCATCAACATCCGCACGTCGTAGACGGCGTCGGCCATCGCGGCGTCGACGGTGCGGACCGCGGCGCCCTTGTACGGGCTCATCATCACGAGCCCGGAACCCGCCAACGTCTTCAACGCCTCGCGCACCGGAGTCTTCGACACGTTCAGCCATGCCGCGAGATCTGATTCCACGAGTGACTGACCGGGCTTCAGTTTTCCGTTGAGAATCGCTTCTTTGATCGATTCCAGAACAAAGGCGGTACGCGACGCGGGAGGCGCTTCCGCCCGGTCATACATCATATACGAGACCCTACGAGCCGCTGACGGCCCAGGTCAACAGTCTTTTGTGGGCTGCGCAACCTCGCGGTCTCAACGTTGAACCAGATCTCGCGCAGGACCGTTTTGAAGGTGTCGGTCACCGCAAGTACGCGGGACTAGAGAAGGAGAAGAAGAAGTGCAACGTCCCGCGTCAACGTGTCCATTGCCGCGTCCGCCAGCGCATGGCACCGAACGTCCCTGGGCACCAACGAGCTGAACGAGATCGACACATGCTGATGGAAGAACTGCCACCGGAGGCCGCGCTGGACGGCCCACCGAAGGACGCTGACCACCTCCTGCGCCGCGCGCTGGGAACGGTCCGCGAGGAAAGACACCAGGCCGGGCTCCGCCGCGGCCGCATCACGGCACTGACCTCGACAACGCTGGTCGCCGCCGTACTCGCCGGTGGCGTGTGGCTGGGCCAGGGCTTCGGCATCGGCGGGACCGACGACGCCGGCGGGATCCTGCAGGGGAACTCGTCGGCCGGAGCGCACCTGGCCGTGAAGGTCACCGACACCGAGGGCGGGCTCCGGCTCGTCGCCACCGTGGACGGCATGCAGGACGGGGAAGCCTGCTGGCTGGTCGTGCACACCAAGGACGGCCGGACGTTCACCGCCGGCTCCTGGCGCGCACACGGTGGCGAGGTGACGCTGGCCGGTTCCGCGATGGTGCGGGCCGTGGACGTCGCCGGGGTCAGCGTCATGAACCACGATCACCAGCCGCTGGTGACCGCGAGCTGATTGTCGATGAAGGGCGCTTTTGTCCACCTCAGGTGGACAAAAGCGCCCTTCATCGTGGAAAGACAGGAGGTCCGGGCCGCCAGGGAGAGATGCGGCCCGGACCTGGTCAAAGCCTCAGGCCGCCTGTGAGTCCTGAAGCTCCCTGCGGAGGACCGGCAGGACCTCCGAGCCCACGATCTCGATCGTCTTGTGCACCTCCTTCTCCGGAACGCCGCCGAAGTCGGCGCCCCACAGCTGCCGCTGGTAGGGCCCGAAAGCCGCGCGGGTGGCCATCACCTTCTCGATCAGCTGCGCCGGGCTGCCGATGGTCATCCCGGTGTGCTTGTTGGCAGTGTCGAAGTCCTGGCCCCGGTACAGGTCGTTGTTGTCGTAGTGCGGCCGGTACTCCTTGACCGCGTCCTGTGAACGGGTCCGCACGTAGATCGCCCCGCCTGTGCCCACGATCGCGTCCTCTGCCCGGCCGTGTCCGTGCTGGGCGTAGAGGCCGCGGTAGTACTCGACGTAACGCGAGGCGAAGTCGATCGGCACGAAGAGGTTGTTCATGAAGAAGCCGTCGCCGTGCTTCCCCGCCTGTTGTGCCATCTCCGGCGACTTGATCGAGCTGTGCCAGACGAACGGCGCCGTGCCGTTCAACGGGCGTGGCATCGCGGTGAAGCCGTTCAGCGGTGAGCGGAATCGGCCGGACCAGGTGACCTTGTCCTCGTCCCAGAGCCGCCGCAGCAGCTCGTAGTTCTCGATGGCCAGCGCGATGCCGTCCTCGGGCTTCCTGTCGAACGCGTAGTAGGTGTCCATCGAGACGCCGCGGCCGAGCATGAGGTCGACGCGGTCGTCGGAGAGGTGCTGCAGCGTCGCGAACTCCTCGGCGATGCGCACCGGATCGTTGGTGGTGATCAGGGTGACCGCGGTCGACAGCCGGAGCCGTGAGGTCTGGCCCGCGATGTACGCCAGGAGCGTCGCCGGACTGCTGGCGACCCAGTCGTGGTCGTGGTGCTCGCCGAACGCGTAGACGTCGAAACCGGCTTCCTCGGCGTGCTTCGCGATGCGGACGTTCGAGAGGAGCCGCTCCTGCTCGGTCGGGGTGCGGCCGCTGACTGCGTCGGCCCTGATGTCACCCAAGCCGAAAAGTCCGAACTCCATCGCTGGCTCCCATCGCCGATTGCTGACGTATCAGCATCATAGTCACTTTGCTGATGTGTCAGCAACTAGTAGACTCGTAGGCGTGGATCACTCGACTTCGTTTGACGAGCGCGAGACGGCGCTGTGGAGGGCGTGGATCGAGGTCAATCACTGCCTCGAGGTCACGACGGAACGGCTGCTGCACGACAGCGACCTGTCCTGCGCGGACTACGAACTGCTCGTGCCGCTGGCAGATGCGGAAGACGGTGTGGTGCGCGCGCGGGAGCTGCGCAACGCCGTCGGCTGGGATCGGAGCAGGCTCGCGCACCAGCTCAAACGCATGGAGAAGCGCGGGCTGGTCGAGCGGGAGGACTGCCCGGACGACGCGCGCGCCACGATGGTGTCGATCACCGCGGAGGGGCGGCGGGCCGTCGAGGCCGCCGCGCCCGGATACGTGAGCACGGTGCGCACGGAACTGTTCGACAAGCTCGAAGAGGGCGAGCTCGACGTGCTGATCGGGATCTACGAGCGCTTGCTCAAGAGGTAGCGAAGACCTGCGCGTCGTCGGCGAACGCCTTGACCTCGATGGCGTTGCCGGACGGGTCGCGGAAGAACATCGTCCACTGCTCGCCAGGCTCCCCGGCGAAGCGGCGGTACGGCGCGATCACGAACTCGGTGCCCGCCGCCTGCAGCTTGTCCGCGAGCAGCAGGAACGCCTCGACGGAGAGCAGCACGCCGAAATGCGGCACCGGCACGTCGTGGCCGTCGACCGGGTTGTGCACGTCCTCGCGGCGCGGGCCCTCGACGAGGTGCGTCACGAACTGGTGGCCGTAGAGGTTCCAGTCGATCCACCGGTCGCTCGAACGACCTTCCGGGCAGCCGAGCACGCCTCCGTAGAACGCGCGCGCCTTGTCCAGGTTCGTCACTGGAACTGCGAGGTGGAAGCGGGGTATGGACGGCTGAACGGCGGTCATGGGACGGAGTTCCTTCCACTCGACGGACGAGTTTGACCCTGCTGGTGTCTTAATGTCAACATTCGGACATGTCTGCCCTTCCGGTTCGGCCCGTATCCCGCCGAGGTGTCGCGGGCGAGGCCGCCGACCGGATCAGGGACGCGATCCTCGCCGGTGAGCTGGCTACGGGCGCCGCGCTCAAGGAGGTCGACCTCGCGGCTCGGTTCGGGGTCAGCCGGGGCTCGGTGCGCGAAGGGCTGGTGCTGCTGGAGAACGAGGGACTCGTCGTCTCCGCGTTGCATCGTGGAACGTGGGTGCGCGCGCTCGCGCCGAAGGACGTCGACGAGCTGTACACGTTGAGGGCAGCGCTGGACGTGCTCGCGATGCGCACGGCGGCGGGCAGAGACGCCGGCAAGCTCGACGCCGTCGTCGAGGAGATGCGCCACGCGGGGACCGACGCCGAACGGGTCGCGCTGGACATGAAGTTCCACGACGCGGTGTACGAGGCGACGGGGCATCGCCGGCTCATCGAGGCCTGGCAGGCGATCCGCAACCAGGTCCACCTGTTCCTGCTCGCCAGGATCGTCGGCGACCCCACCTACCGCGACATCGTCGTGCCCGAGCACGCGAACCTGGCGAAGATCCTCGTGAGCGGCGATGCCGAGGCGGCCGGTCGCGCCGCCGAGGAGCACCTGCGTGGCTCGTACATCAAGCTTGTGGAGCAGCGTGAAGACTCGTCGCGATGAAGCCTTTCCGGTGAACTTCGTCCCGCCGAACGGCCCCGCACCGGCCAGAACGTCCGCCGAATCGAGACGGCGGCCTGTCATCAGGCTGTCCGGCTTGGCAAGCTGGGCCCGTGGCCGCGACTAAACCGATGACCCTCGCGATCGCGATGGTCTCGGTGCTCGTGCTCGTGGCTGCCGGTTTCGTGCTGTGCGGCGGCACGTCCAACGGCAAGCCCGACGCTGCCCAGTACGTGAGCGAGCTCGACCAGGCGCCTGCCGAGCCGGCCACCCCGAACGTCGTGATCCGCTGCGGCGCGAACGAGAACAGGCACCTCAACGCCGACAACCCGGTCGTCTCGCCGAACCAGCCGTACGGGGCGCACCACACACACGAGTACGTGGGCAACGAGTCGGCCGACGCGATGTCGACGAACGCCTCTCTCGCGCAGGCTCCCAGCACGTGCGAGAAGAACGACCTCTCCAGCTACTTCTGGCCGGTGCTGCGCCTGACCGACGGCACCGGTCACGACGCGCACGCCGAGGGCGGCGGCGTCCACGGCAACTCCGGCGAGGTGCTCGAGCCGCGGAGTGTGGAGATCCGCTTCGAGGGCAGCCCGGTGAGCAACGTGCTGCCGATGCCCCGGTTCCTGCGCATGATCACCGGCGACCCGATGGCGTTCACCAACGGCTACGGCCCGAACGTCCGGGCCAGGTGGGGCTGCGCGAACCAGCCCGGTCGGCACACGACGAAGTACCCGATCTGCGACGGGACCACGCAGCGCACCTACGCCTTCGCCAGCTGCTGGGACGGCAACAACACCGACAGCGCGTCACATCGGACGCACGTGGCGTTCCCGCTGGTCGGCGGCGCGTGCCCGCCGAGGACGTTCCCGATCCCGCGCCTGCACATCACCGTCGGCTACGACATTCCCGCCGGTCGGCCGTTCGCGATCGACAGCTTTCCCGAGGAGCTGCGCGACCCGGCGACCGATCACGCCATGTTCATCAACGTGATGCCGGAGGCGTTGATGAACGAACTCGTCGGGCACCTCAACCGAGCCCGCTAACATCCGCCACACCTTTCGTTGAACCAAAGTGCCGGCACGCTCGTGTGTCGGCTGAGTTCTGTGAACTGAACGCCCGTACAAGAGGTCTTCGCGGGCGGGGAGGAGTGGGTGGATGGCGGCTTTGTTCTCCCGCAAACGGGAGACCGCGGCCGACGAGGCACTGATCCGGTCGCTCTACGAGGAGCACGGTCGGGCACTGCTGGCGTACGCGACGCGGTTGACCGGTGATCGGGCGGCTGCCGAGGACGTGGTCCAGGAGACCCTCGTCCGCGCGTGGCGCCACCCCGACGCCCTCGTGAACGGCAAGGGATCGGTGCGCGGCTGGCTTTTGACCGTGGCACGCAACATCGTCACCGACCGGGTCCGGGCCAGGGCGGCGCGTCCCCAGGAGGTGGCCGAGTCGCCTGCGACTCCGCCGATCGAGCGTGACCACGCTGACCAGGTGGTCGACTCGGTGGTGGTGCTGGAAGCGCTCGACCGGTTGTCGTCGGACCACCGCGATGTGCTCATGGAGATCTACTTCCGCGGGCGCAGCGTGACCGAGGCAGCGGAAGCGCTCGGGGTGCCTCCGGGCACGGTTAAATCAAGATCGTATTACGCGTTGCGAGCCCTGAGGGAGACGTTCGTCGGTCAACAGGTCGCACTGAAGGGGGTGGCCGGATGACCACGCAGCACGATCCTCAGCTGCTCGGTGCCTACGTTCTCGGAGCACTGGACGAGCAGGAGGTGCATGCCGTGGACGAGCACTTGGCGTCCTGTTCGGACTGCACGCGCGAACTGGAAGAACTCCGGGCCATGGAGGCCGCACTCGGCGACGTGCCCCCGGAGGCAATGCTCGACGGACCGCCCGAGGGCGGCGACCTGTTGTTGCAGCGCACCCTGCGCCAGGTGCGTTCCGAACGCGGCGGCGTCGCTCGTCGTCGTCAGTTCGCTCTCGGTGCGGCCGCCGCGGTCGTCGCGGCGGTTGTGCTCGGCGCCGGTGTCTTCGTCGGCAAGGTGACCTCGCCTGATGATGGTGGTCTCGCCCAGCCGACCCCCACGACCGTGGCACCGGATCCGTCCGGTACCAAGCTCGCCACCGCCACCGACCCGGTGACCAAGGCGTCGATGACCGTGAAGATCGTCCCGGCAGCCGGCTGGGTGCGGACCAACTTCGCGATCAACGGCATCCCCGAGGGCGAGAAGTGCCGGATCTTCGTGGTGGCCAAGGACGGCAGCCGTCAGGAGGCCGGGTCCTGGCTGGTGTCCAAGAAGGGCGCCGCCGAGGGCACGAACCTGGACGGCTCCGCGCTGGTCGCGCCGAACGACGTCAAGTCCGTCGTCGTCGAGAACACCGCGGGCAAGAAGTTCGTCGAGGTGCCGGTGCAGGCGTGACCGGTTGAGCTGAGAAGGGCCGTTCCCGTTGCGGGAGCGGCCCTTTTCACGGCTTGAGCACGACTTTGCCGACGGTGGCACGGGATTCCAGCGCCTCGTGCGCCTTCGCGGCATCCTTCAGCGCGAACGACGGGTTGACCAGCGGCACGAACCGCCCACTCGCCAGCCCGGCCATCGACTCGCGTTCCAGCACCCGCAGCCCGCGCCTCATCAGCCCCGGCCCGAGCGCCACCGTCGCGGTCAAACTGTTGGCGAACAACGCTTCCGTGCTGATCTTCGTCATGGCGCCGGACGACCAGCCGTAGATGATCTGACGTCCGCCCACCCGGAGCGTCTTCAACGCCGCGGCGCCGACCTCGCCGCCGACACCGTCGAGGACCACGGTCATGTCCTTGAGCCCGTCCGCCCAGTCCGGCCGGGTGTAGTCGATGGCGGCGTCGGCGCCGTTGTCCATCACGTAGTCGAGCTTCGAGCCTGAGGCGAGCCCGATGACCTGAGCGCCGATGGTGCGGGCCTCCTGCACGAAGAGCGCTCCCATGCCGCCGGCGGCGGACGTCACGAGCACGACGTCGTCGGCCGTCAGGCGGGCGGCGTCGAGCACGCCGACCACCGTGCGGCCGGTGCCGATCATCGCCACCGCGGCCTCGAACGACACGTCGTCGGCCAACGGGTGCAACGCTTCCTCGGCGGCGACGGTGAGTTCGGCGTAGCCGCCGCTCGTCATGCCGAGGTGGGCGACGACCCGCTTGCCGATCCAGTCGCGGGACACGTCCGGGCCGGCCGACGTGACGACGCCGGCAACCTCGCGGCCTGGTGTCATGGGGAACTCGACGGGGCCGAACCCGCCCTTGCGGATGGTGGTGTCGACGAGATGGACGCCCGCGGCGGCCACCGTGATGCGCACCTGGCCGGCCGTGGGCTCCGGGTCTGGGACCTCTTCGAAGCGCAGGTTCTCCGCCGGGCCGAACTCGTACTGCCGAATCGCGAACATGCCGCCGACGCTACGAGCTCCACTTAACTGGAGGTCAACGGTCGAGCCACGGCAGAACCGCGGACGTTACGTCGTTGTGGCTCGGATCACAGGGGATGGCCTTTTGGTTCCACGGCGGGAATCATCACACCGGCGCCTGACTGGGGACGGCGTTACTGGGGAGCGTTTCGCGTGCGGCAAAAGGACGTTCGGCCCGCGCGGGCGCTGATTGGGGAGGTCCCGTGAGGGCTCGAGTTCGCATGCGCTTTTCCGGCAGAGCCGGAACCAGACCCATGAAGAAGACCGCCGCTGTGCTGACGGGCGTCGTCGCGCTGGGCCTGCTCACCGTGAGCGGATCGCAGGCGATGTCCGGGGGTTCCGTCGTACCCGACGGCAGCCATCAGTTCCTCGCCCGCGTCACGTCGTCGGCGGGCGGCTGTTCCGGTGCGTTGATCGACCCGGAGTGGATCGTCACCTCGTCGTCGTGCCTGCCGGAGACGGGGGAGACCGAGGTCGTCGTCGGTGAGGTGAACCTCGGCACCGGCGCCGGGCACCGGACCTGCCGGCCCGCGCCGGGGTGGACGAGCCAGCAGTGGACGCGCCCGGTCACTGTCTGACCCGGTAAGACCGAAAAGCAGGGGCCACCGTCCTGGTGGCCCCTGCTTGGTCGTTGTCAGCGCCCGGCCAGCGCCTCTTGCAGGTCGTGCAGCGTGCTCCTGGCCGAGTTGTAGTCGTTCTGCGACGCCCGTTGGGCAGGTGGCAGCGAGTCCTGGTGGGCGAGCCACGTCCGCAGCTCACCGGAGAACTCGTGCGCCTTGTCCATGTGGACGGTGCTGCCGACGTTGCCGCCGGTCAGCTTGACGATGCGCACGGCGGCCGCGGTGCTGCCGTTGCCGATCGCCGAGGTGTTCATGTGCCACAGGTCGTTCATGAACCGGGCGAGTGCCGGGTCCATGACGATCGGCTTCTGCATCTCCTTGTTCAGGATGTCGCGCAGCGAGTTGCCGAGCGAGCCGTCCATCTCCGGGGTCTTCCTCGGGATGACGAGGAAGATGTTCTTGAAGACGGTGAACACCTTCCCGCCACCGGGTGACCCGCCACCGAGCTTCCACGCGGGGAGGAAGTCGCCCTCCCATCCGATGTCGGTGAGCGTCGGGCCGCAGTCCCGCCACATGCTGTGGCAGAACGTGCCCAGCAGCATCATCATGGCGTCCGGGTTGTTCCTGAGCCGGTCCCAGTCGAGCTCGTCCGAGGTGCCGCGCAGCCACTCGTCGAAGTGCGCCGCCATGCCGCCGCAGGAGAACTCGCCGATGTCCGATGGCAGCGACTGCCCGTTGATGTAGCAGACGCCGTCCATCACCACGAGCTGAGCGCCGTTGGGGTACTGCGTGACGTTGTTCAGACCGCTGCCGTGGACGGGATTGCTGGGCGTTTCGTTGCGTCGCGCGTAGTCCTCGGCCGCCTGCTTGTCGGCCGCGTACTGGGCTGCCGAGGTCGCGGCCTTCGCCGCGTCCTGCGCGCTTTGGTTCGCGTTGTTGGCGTGCTGTCGTGCGGTGTCGGCGGATTGGCGCGCGGCGGCGGCGTAGGCACTCGCCTGTGCGGCCGAGTTCGCCGCCGACGTCGCGGAGTTCTCGGCCTGGATCGCGGACTGACGGGCCGAGGCCTCGGCCCGGCGGGCCACCCGTGCGGACTCGGCCGCCGCGGCGGCGGATGCCTGAGCGTCCAAAGCGGACTGGTCGGCCTGCCTGGCGTGCTCGGCGGCCTGGTTCGCCGACTCCTGCGCCTGGCGGGCGTAGCCGTCGGCCTCGGTCGCGGCGTTGCGGGCGATCGCGGCGACGCGCTGTGCCTCGCCGCGTTCTTCTGTGCGTTGGCGGCGATCTGCGCGGCGTCGACCATGTAACCCGCCATCCGGGCCACGTGCGTGGCCGTGTCCTTGTCCATTCGCTGCGGCCTTGAACAGGCCGACCTGCAGGAACTCGGTCACGTACGACGGTGGACCGGCGAGCGCCACCTGGACGGCGGCGCTGATCTCCGTCAGCTGCTCCTCCGGCTCCTGCAGGTACTCCGTCGCCTCGACCCGTTCGTCCTCGATGCGGGCGATGTGCTGGCCGCTCCGGATGAACTCGTGCTGGTCGAGTTCGGTGCCGTTGAGCGCGCGTTCGGCCGCCGAACGGGTCGCGGACCCGCCGGTGTTGATGATCTGGACGATCTTGACCCGGTCGTCCTGGTACTTGCCCTCGTAGTGCTGCGTGCGCAGGAACTCCCGCACGGCGTGCCACCCGCGGCCAACGCGGCCGGCGGCGTCCTTGAACGCGGGCTTGGTCGCCGTCGTCGCGAGCTGTGCACCCGGGCCCGGTCGTCCAGCCGGCCGCCGTCCGCGCTGGGTGGTGATGAACTCCTTCATCTCCTCGTCGTTGCCGCCGACGCCGAGTACGCGAACTCACGCGTCCACTCCCGCCGATCCGGACGAGCCCGACCGCGGCCTGGCGCGCCCTTCGGCGATCCACCTCACGGGCGGCGCCAGGCGCGGTCGCCTCGGCGATCAGCTGACGGGTCGCGGCGTCGATCCGGAGGTCCTCCGGTCGTCCCACCTCGGTTCGACGGGCAGGCGTTCGAAGTCGGTCTTCGCGGCCTGTGCGTCCGCCTTGCGGATCGCCGCATCGGTGTCGAGCCGGTTCGCCTCGGCGGCGCGGGCGGTCTCCTCGACCTCCTTGGCCTTGTGGCCGCGCCGGCGCCGCGTTCGCGGCGGTCGTGGCGTTGTTGGCGGCTCGGTCGACCGGCGGGCGGCCTTGGCCGCCTCACCCGCGTGCGTCGCGCGTCGTCGGCGGCCGCGGCGGCGTTCTCGGCGTGCTGCGCGGCCGAGTTCGCCGCGTCACGTGCCTCGTACGCGGCCGTCGCGGCCCGCGGGCGAGCGTGTCGGCCTGGTTCGCAGCGTTGGTCGCGGCCTGCGCGTAATGCTTCGCCTGCTGCGCGGCCCGCCTCGCCCGTTCGGCCTCCTCCGCGGAGACACCAGCCTGGTCGCCCGCCTCCAACGCGGCATCGGCGGCCGCATCGGCGTTGCGCGCGGCGGACGCGGCCGACTGGGCCGCGCTGCTGGACGCCTCGGCCGCGTTGCCCGGCCTGAGTGTGCCGCGGTGGCGGCGAACCGCGCACCCTTCGCCACATCCCGCGCGTTACCCGGCCACCTGCCTCGCGTAGTCGGCCTTGCCCGCGTCCGTGGCGGCAGCTGCCGCACCGTCGTAGGCCTTCGAGGCGGCCTGGCCCGCGAGCGTTGCGGCTGCCGCCGCACGAGCGGAGGCGTTCGCGGCGACACTGGCGCGTTGTTCGCCGCCCGGCCGCGGAGCTGACCGCGACCTGGGCGGCCTTCGCGGCGCCGTTGGCCGCGTCGGCGGCACGACCCGCGGCGGCGGACGCCTTCTGCGCGTCGTTCTTGGCTTCGGCGGTTTCCCGCGCGGCGCGCTCGGCGGCCGCCTTGGCCAGCGCGGCGGCCTGCACCGCGCGCTCGGACTGCTCCTTGGCCAGCTCGGTCTCGGCCGCGGCCGTCGTGCCCGCCTCCTTGGCGAGGTCCACGAGCTGCGCGATGCTCAGCGTCTCCTGGTCGCGTTCACGCGCCACGTGCTGACCGACCGCCAGGTACTCGCGGATCTCGTCGGGCCCGCCCTGCAGCGCGACGCCCGCGGTGCGCTGCACCTCGGGCCCACCGGCGTTCATGATCAGGGTGACCTTGACGCGCTCGTCCTGCTCACGGGCCGGATGCTGGTCCACGGCAAGGAACTTGCGGCGGTCGGCATCACTGCCGTTCAACGCGGCCGCGGCCTTGCGGCGCACGACCGAACCGCCCGCGTTCATGATCTGGGTGATCTCCACCCGCTGGTCCTGCGACTGCGGCGCCTGCCAGCCGGTCTTGAGGAACTCGCGGAGCTGCTCGGGCGTGCCGGCGAGTGCGGCGGTCGCGGCCTCGCGGACCTTGCGGCCACCATTGGCGATCATCTGCACGACCTGGAGCCGGTCGTCGAACCGTTCGGCGGCAGGCAGGCCGGTCGCGAGGTAGTCGCGCACCGCCGCGTCCGTGCCGACCAGCACGGCCACCGCGGTCCTCGTCACCACCGGGCCGCCGGTGCGCAGCGCCTCGACGACCTTCGCGCGGTCGCTGACCGTCGGCTCCGCGGCGACCGCCGCCGGCGCCACGAGCAGGCCCGCCGCGAGCGTCAGCGCGGTGACGGACGCACCGAACGCGTGTCTCGCGCAGTTGCCCAACGGCTGTCTGATACGGGCCGTGACCGTTGTTTCCATCGATTTCCGGTTGTGCAACTGTTCCTTCACCGGACCCCCAAGTCCTCAAGCGAAGATTCTGTCCGAGGAACGGAGACGATCGCTTTTCGGGCAATCGTCTTATTCTCCCGCTGCCTGTTTATAGGCCACCGGACGTTCGGTGACAACCGTGCGTCCGGGTGCGTTTGTCGTGGTGGCGGGGCCGGACGGTCCGCACGGGCGCGTTTGGGGGATTCTGTTGATTAGCGATTTCGCTTAAGCAACAGGGCCGGTTCTCCAACCTGGAGAACCGGCCCTGTCGTCGTTTCGTCAGCGAACCTCGACGGTCACGCCGTACCACTCGTGCAGGACGCTTGCCAGTTCCTCACCCGCATAGGCGGGCACGTGCGCCTCCCACCACGGCAACATCCTCGCGGACGGGCTCGGGTGGCGCGTGCGCTGTTCACCACTATTCGGCGGCGAGCCTGTCCTCGGCGCGGGAAAGCACCCGTGCCGACCAGCCTGCCCGGTCGTCGCCGCCCGCCTTCAGCGTCTCGGCGACGGGATCGCCGAGCGCGGTGGCGAGTGCTTCGAGAGCGATCCGGCGTTCCACCTCGTCGGTGTTGTCCGGATAGGCGAGCTCCAGCAGCCGCACGAACATCCCGGTGTCGGTGTGCGTGCGCAGGTAGTCGCCCGCCGCCGAGATCGCGATCTGTCGGACGTCGCCGAGCGGGTCCCACTCGACACCGTCGAGGAACGTCCGTACATCGTCCACATAGGACTCAGTGAGACCCCAGAACGTGCACAGCGTCTGCAGCGCCAGCTTGGCGAGCTCGGCGTCGCCCGACCTCAGAAAGCCGGCCACGAGCTCTTCGTACTCGGTGGCCGACGACCGGCCGAGCACGTAGAGGAGCCCGTAGGCCTGCTCCTCGTCCTCGGTGGCACGCAGCGACGCGGCCACCTCGGCGAGCTCCTGCCTGCGCACCAGGCCCTGCTTGGCCCGGTCGACGAGTTCGTCGAGGTTCATCGTGATCCCTACCTCGGGACGAACTTCTCGGACAGGTCCAGCATCTTACTGGCCCTGCTCAGATCCGCCTGTGCGGCGGCTTTCTCCGCCGCGCTCTTGCCGGAGTTGTTGAGTACTTCCTTCGAGGCGTTGATCACCTTCATCAGGCCGTTCTGCGCGTCCTTGACCTCGTGCACGTGGTCCCACGGCGTGCCGTTGGGCTTGCGTTTGACGACCTCGCCCTTGAGCTCCCGCGCCGCCGCCCTCAGGTCGCGCTCGGTGATGTGGGTGGCGATGTTGTTCAGCTTGGTGCGGAACGGACCGGACGCGATCTTGCTGAACCGCGGGATGTGCGCGGCCCAGCCCAGCAGCCTGCCGATCGACTTGCCGAGCGCGCCGCCGCCGCCCATCTCGTTGATACGGAACGCCATATAGGGGATCGGCTGGGAGTCCAGCGTCGCCTTCAGCTGGTTGATCAGCGCGCTGCCGCATGCTTCCGGACGGTCGGCGCAGTACATCAGCATGATGCGTTCGGCGGGGAACGGGAACTCCATCACCCTGTCGAACTGGATGTTGCTGCCGTCCCAGCCGAGCCAGATGTCGAAGTCGTGCACCAGACCGACGCAGGAACCCGTGCCGATGCCCGCGGGCAGCTTGATGTCGTTCATGTAGCAGGCGCCGTCCATCCAGTACATGGACGTGCCGTTCTCGAACTCGTCGATCCGGTCGGGCAACTCGTAGTCGCCGAACGCCGCGTCCTGCGCCCGCTGCTCGTTCTCCTCGGCGATGCGCAGGTTGGTCGCGATCGTCAACGCCTCGGTGGCCAGCCGCGCCGCCGCGTCCGCTTCCTTGCCCGCGTCGATCGCGGACTGACGTGCTTCCGCCGCATACCTGTTCGCGAGCGCCGCACTGCCGCGCGCCTGCACGGCGGACTGCTCGGCCTGCGCGGCCGAGTTGCTCGCCGCCCGTGCGGACTGGTTGGCCTGCGCCTGAGCGGCACGTGCCCGCCGGGCCGACTCCGCCGCCTGGTCGGCGGACGCCTGAGCGTCCACAGCGGACTGGTTGGCCTGCTTGGCGTACTCGGCGGCCTGGTTCGCGGACTCCTGTGCCTGGCGTGCGTAACGGTCGGCGTCGGCCGCCGCGTCACGGGCGATCGCGGCGACGCGCTGTGCCTCGAAGGCGTTCTTCTGCGCGGTGGCGGCGATCTGGGCGGCGTCGGCGACGTAACCCTTGACC
>CAVYAD010000048.1:0-18970 GCA_963766275.1 uncultured Actinomycetota bacterium | reverse complement strand
CGGAGTCCACGGTCGTCGCGGCCTTCGACGAGTTGTTGCGCGCCCACATCGTCGTTCATGACGACGTCGGCTACGGCTTCTCGCACGCACTGGTCGGGGAAGCGCTCTACCACGAGGTCGGCCCCGCGCAACGCCGTCACCTGCACTCCCTGATCTCCGCGCGACTGCTGGACGACCGCGCGCAGGGCCTGTCCGTCGACCTGCTGCAGCTCGCCTGGCACCTCGCCGAATCCGCCGCGCCCGGTGACCTGGTGGCGGTGTCGGTGTTGACCGAGGCCGCCTCGCTGGCCCGCGCCTCCGCACCCGAGACCGCCGCCGCCCTGTGCGGACGCGCCCTGCAGTTGTTGCCACGCAACGCCCCCGAACGTTCCGAGCTGCTGGCCCTGCAGTGCCGGGTACTCGCCCGCGCCTCCCGCCCGGCCGCCGCGATCGAACCGGGTCTCGCCGCCCTGGAGTCGTTGCCCTCCGGCCCGGAACGCGCACGCGTCGCCACCGCGGTGATCTCGTCGCTGTTCTCCGTCGGCCGCGTGGTCGAGGCGATGGAACTGGCGGACCGCGAGGTCGCCGATGGTTCCGCGCCCGCGTCTCTTGAGGCACAACGCGCGGTGCTCCTGGTCTACAACGACCGGCACGAGGACGCGGTCCACGAGGTCGCGCGCATCGAGGCGTTGCCGATCAGCTCACCGGCCGAGGGCGTGATCGTCTTCGAGCACCTCGCGATGCTCACCTCGCTGCTGTTCCAGCACGACCGCACCGTCGAGTACGCGAACCGGGCGCTGGCTTTCAGCGACGGCCAGCCGATGCTGGAGCTTCAGGCACTGTCCGTCTGCGCTTCGACCACCGCGTTGGCCGGCCTGGTGCACGACGCTTCGTGGCGCGTGCGGCGTGCCGAGGAACTGGTCGACCAGGTGGGCTCGCACGGCTTCCGTGCCGAACGTGCCGCTTCGCGGGTGGCCCTGGACTGGCTGGGCGGCCGGTGGGATGCGGCTCCAGACGGCATCGGCCGCTGGCTGCCCGACGTCGAGGCCGCGCAGGCCGACCAGGCACTCGGGGTGCTGCAGAGCGTCGAGCTGTCCATCCGCACGTGGCGCGGCGAGCTCGACGTCGCCGACGCGGCTCGCCTCGTTGCCCGCGCCGCAGTCCGTGAACATCTCGCGCCTGCACGCTGTTCTCTTTGGCCGAGTGCTTGATCGCGCGGGGCAGGGCCGACGAGGCGTACGCGTTGCTGGACGACAACGTCGGCGCACGGCCTGGAAGCCGCCTACTCGTGCGTGCTGGTAGGCGCGGATGATCGAGCTCGACCTGGAGCGCGGGCACCCGGAGAGGGCGGCCGAAAAGCGCTGGCCCGGCTGTCCGACGTGTCCGCCACACGGGTGTCGCCGTGGTCGCGCACCACGCTCCGCCGCGTGACCGGGATCGTTCACCGGGACGCGTGGAATCGTTGCGGGAGGCGGTGTCCGAGGCTGCTTTGGGCGGGCTGGAGTTCGAGAAGGCGCGCGCGCAACTCGCGTTGGGCGAGGTCTCCACGGCGACGAGGTGCCGATGCTCGTCGAGGCCTACACGGCGTTCCAACGCCTTGGGCGCGCCGGGTTGCGGCGCCAGGCGGGCACTCGGTTGCGGGCGCTCGGCGCCAAGGTGCCTCGCGCGCGGTCGAAGGCGCCGGGCCTGCTCACCGAGGCCGAGGAGAACGTGGCACGGCTGGTGCAGCAGGGCATGCGCAACCGGGACATCGCGGCGGCCCTGCACTCAGCCCCGCGCACGATCGAGGTGTACCTGTCGCGGATCTACGCGAAGCTGCACGTCTCGTCACGGCTGGAGCTCGCCCGCGTGCTGGACGCGATGCAGCAACGCTAGAATCGACAGGGGTCCCCCTGAGCTGGGAACCCCTGCGTCATAACGTACTCACGAGGTCTGACAAGATCGTTCAGGCGGTCAGAACGGCTTGTCTCCGCCGCGATCTCCCCGAGGATGTCGCTCAACGGCCGGGAAGACTGCACCCCGAGCGAGCGAGGCGCCGCACCGGCGGCACAGTCTCCGCAATGTCCGTACCAGCACAAGTAACCCGCGAAGCCGGCAAAATCCCGGACACCAGGTACTTGTTGACCAACGCATCCACACAAGCGTTGCGCCGCAACGCGTAGTGCCCATGCTGCCCATCATTGGCCACACTGATCAACGGCTCGTTCAGATGCTCAGCCATCACCCGCCCGTTGGCCAACGGAGTCTGAGTGTCCCCATCAGAGTTGACCACAACCCCAGCCGGGTACTTCCGCGTGATCGCCGGAATCTTCTCAGGCCGCTGAAACGCCGGAACGTGCAGTTGGTAGGCGCCATGTAGTCCACAGTCCCGCCGTACGGGTTGGTGTCCCGCCACCGCTTCATGTCGCCGTAGTAAGTGTTGACATCGCTGAACCAGTCCCACTCACAGGTGACAGCCTGGTACGTACCGGCCGAGGTCGGCTCGATGTCGCCCTTCTTCAGCGCAGCGACAATCGCCGAAGCCTCCCCAGGGTCAGCACCGCCACCCTTGATCGAGGCGATGTGCCGCGAGAACGCCGCCCAAGACCGCCGATACCGAGTCGCACCCACCGCGTAGTCGAACGACGTGACATCCGCGTAGCCGCCGTACGGTCCGGCCTTCAACTTCTCCGCGATCCCGTCCAACTGGCCCCGCACCGCCGCAGGCGTGGCCCCAAGCCCATACGTCCCATGCCGGGCCGCAGTCCACTCAGTCCACTTCTTCAAGTTGTCCGTGATCGCATCGACAACATCAACATCCTGCTCATGCCAAGTCTTCAACGGATCCAACGCAGAATCCAGCACACTGCGATCCAACGACTTCGGGAACAGAGTCCCGAAAACCGCCCCGAGCTGAGTCCCGTACGAGTACCCGACGTACGAGACCTTCTTCTCCCCCAACGCCCCGCGGATGACATCCATGTCCCGAGCAGTGTTCATGGTGGAGACGAACCGCCGCATCTCCCCACCACCACGCTGACAGTTGGCCTCAACCGCCCGCGCGTAGTCCGCCCAGTTCGCCAACTGCGAATCCGTAGGACGAGTAGGAAACTCGTCATCAGACGGCGTAGAGATGCACCGCAACTGGGTAGACCTCCCAACCCCACGAGGATCCATCCCAATGACGTCGTAGATCTTCAACACCTCAGTCTGCGCGTTGAACCAGTGCACCGCCCCAAGCCCAGACCCACCAGGCCCACCGGGGTTGGTCAGCAACACCCCTCTACGCCGACCAGGATCCGTGGCCTTCTTCCGCGAGATCGCCACCTCGAGATTCCCGTTGCCAGGATTCTTGTAGTCCATCGGCACGACAACCGTGGCGCACTCAACCCCAGTAGACGGCGAAACCCACCCAGCCGGACACTCAGCCCACGCGACAGTCTGGCTGTAGTACTCGTCCAACGGCCCAGGAGCCGCCTGAGCCGTTCCCACCAAGGACACGAACAACGGAGCGACCAAAGCCGCCGCGCCCCAACGCTTGTTCACCGCGTACCCCTCCCGATCGGTCAGCGGCTGACGCTTCCGCAGCAGCTGACCCGATCGACACCCCCGAAGGTCGGGTGAATTTCACCGCACCTCGCACACCTCGTAGGTCAGCTCGAGGCCGTCCAGCACGCCCTTCGCGACCGCCTGCACGCGGTTCAACCAGCGGTAGCGGTCGTCGCCGGTTTCGAAAAGCGGCGCCGCGTACAACGGCGCGTCGAAGCCATTCGAGACGTCAACCCGCCCTGAGTAGTGCAAAAACACGTACGCGCCGTCATAAGTGCGCAGCACGGACCGCACGTCCAACGTCGCGGTACCGTCCGGCCCGATGGTCAGCCAGTCCGCGGTCGACGTCCCGTGCATCTCCCCGCGCAGCCGATCGCCGACGAACGAACCGGACTCGACCTCGTAGATCAACCGATCACCAACGGGCGTTTTCGGGAGCATGGTAAGGCTTTCGCAACCGAGCAGTCATCGTCCCCAACGGTACGAGCTCCATCACGCCACCGTCCCGCCGTCGACCACGAGGATCGAACCGGTCGTGTAAGCAGCAGCCGGAGAAGCCAGTACGCCACGGCACCGGCCACCTCGCAAGCCTCACCCACCCGTCCCAAAGCAGTCTTGGCGACCACCGACGCGTGCAGCCGCTCATCCCCCACGATGGCGGCCGAAAATTCGGTCCGGATCACCCCTGGCGCCACGGCGTTCACCCGGATCCCGGCCGGACCGAGCTCACGAGCCAACGTCCGGGTAGCGCTGATCATCGCCGCCTTGGCCGCCGAGTACAGCCCCATGAACGGCTCGGCCTTCAGCCCGGCCGCGGAAACGATGTTGATGACCGACCCACCACCAGCACCAAGGCCGGCAGCGACCGCAGCCCGCGTCAACGCCAGCGGCGCCCGCACGTTCACCGCCATGATCTTGTCGAAGGCCTTCGCCGAAACGTCGATCAACGGCCCGAACGGCGGCGCCGCACCAGCGTTGTTGACCAGCACGTCGATGCGCCCAAAACGATCGACAACCGCCGACACGACACCAGGAATCTCGTCGTCGTGCCCGATGTCGGCGACGAGGGGCAACGCCTCGACCTCGAACTCGCGCTCGACCGCCGCCGCGACCTCCTTGGTGGTCTCAGCAGTGCGCGCGACGACAGCAACGCTCGCCCCCGCACGGGCCAGCGCACGCACCGACTCCAGACCGATGCCACGGGTGCCGCCGGTGACCAGCGCGACGTGTCCGACCAGCGAAAACGGGTTGCTCGACATGGTGGCGAAATTATTCGACACAGTGTCGAGAAAGCAACGAGCACCGCTTATCTACTGGGGAACCCCATACACGGCCCGCAGCCACACAGCAGTCAACGTGTCGACCACCTCACGGTCGCGAGCCGCCGACTTCCGCGACAGCGACAGGCTGTAACACATGGACTCGTTCATCGAGACCAGCACCGTCGCGAGAGCCCGCGCGGTAGGCGGACCCGACACGGCAACACCGGCCTCACGTTCGATCTCGATCTGCGTCGCCGTCGACTCGATGAACTTGCGGGCGACCCCGGACCAGAACCCGCGCACCAGCTCACTCGTGTCCCGAGCCCGAACCGCCGCACGCAAGACGGGACCGTGCGCCCGCCACAACGAGACGGTGCCCGCGATCGCGCGCCGGATCGAGTCCGCCGGCGGTTCGCTGCCGCGCCGCAACCACAGCGCCGCGGAGTCGTAGAGGCTGTCCGCGACCCGCTCGGACAACGCGAGCAGCACCGCCTCGCGCGATTCGAAGTGGAAGTAGAAGGTGGAACTGGAGATTCCCGCGCCGGACGTCAGCTCGTCGACGGCGATGTCGTCCAGCGCCCTCGTCTCCAGCAGCTGCTCCGCGGTGTCGAGAATGGCCTGCGACGTCAGGTCACCCTTGCTCCGCTTGCGCCGCGAGCCGGCTCGGTTCATGGCGGACATCATTGTTGATCGATGCGTCTCCAACAACAGAAGGCGTACCGAGGGCGATGAGGTAGGAAGAAGTATGGATCCGGTCAAGGCGTTGAAGCAGGTGGCATTCCACCTCGAGCGGGCGGGCGAGCCGACCTACCGCGTCCAGGCGTTCCGCAACGCGGCCGCCGTTCTCGCCGATCTGGACCCCGCCGACGTGGAGAAGCGCGCCAAGCTCGGCACGCTCACCGATCTGAAAGGCGTCGGGAAGTCCACCGCGGGTGTGGTCCAGGACGCGCTCGCGAACCGGGAACCCGCCTATCTCGCGAAGCTCCGGCACGTCGACATCACCGGCGGCGAGGAGATGCGCGCGAAGCTGAAGGGCGACTGCCACGTCCACTCCGACTGGTCCGACGGCGGCAGCCCGATCAGGGACATGGCAGAGGCGGCCCGCGATCTCGGCCACGAGTTCATGGTGCTGACCGACCACTCGCCGCGGCTGACCGTCGCGAATGGACTGACCAGGGAACGCCTGGAGAAGCAGCTCGAGGTCATCGCCGAGCTGAACGTGGACCTGGCGCCGTTCCTGATCCTCACCGGCATCGAGGTCGACATCCTCGACGACGGCTCGCTCGACCAGGACGAGGACCTGCTGGCACGGCTGGACGTCGTGGTCGCGAGCGTCCACTCGAAACTGAAGATGCCCAGAGCCGACATGACCAAACGGATGCTGAACGCGGTCGCGAACCCGCACGTCGACATCCTCGGCCACTGCACGGGACGCCTGGTCGTGGGCAAGGGCCGCCCGGAGTCGCAGTTCGACGCGGAAGCGGTCTTCGAGGCCTGCGCCGAGCACGGCACCGCGGTGGAGATCAACTCACGGCCGGAGCGGCTCGATCCCCCGCGCCGGCTGCTCAACCTCGCGGTCGACGCCGGCTGCACGTTCTCGATCGACAGCGACGCGCACGCGCCCGGCCAGCTGGACTGGCTGAACTACGGCTGCGCGCGGGCCGAGGAGTGCGGCGTCACGCCGGACCTCGTGATCAACACGAGGTCCGCATCCCAGCTGCTGTCCGGGTGAGGTGCTCGTACCAGGAGACCAGCGGCCCGGTGTCGGCCAGCGCACGGGTCAGCGCGACCCGGCACAGGTCCCGGACGGGCTCGGGGTCCCACGAGGACACAGTCGTCCATCGACGGCCCCAGGGCGCCCAGCGCGTACCGCTCCAGCCCGGCGCAGATCGGCACGACGGTCCCGTCCGCCTTGACCACCAGCGGATCCACCCGCACGAACGCCGCCGGGTCCGCCCGCAGCAGCGCGGCGGACGTGACGTCGAACTGGACTTCGATCGCATCGTCCTCCGCGACCCGGTTCAGCTCGACCGCCGCGTAGACCAGGTCGACCCGATCCACGCCGTACGGCCGGACCCGCACCTTGCGCGCGCCCTCGCCCACCGCCTCGGCGGCCATATCGCGAAGCAACGGCACGGTGCCCGGCACGAGGTCGATCAACACCGTCGCCCGGTGCCCCAGGCAGCGCACTCGCCCACCTCGTCCAGCCCGACCACGAGCTCGGCTCCCGGCAGCCCGCGAGCCAGCGAGGGTCGTGGACCTCGACTCCCATACCCGATAGGAGCGTCCATTCGGCCGACAAATACAGCCAGGGCCAGTGGATTCCAGGAGCGGGTGCGGTTTGCCGCTCGTTCACCAAACTGCCGCCGTACGATCATCGGACGACGGGGAGACGGCATCTACCCTTCGCGACGGCCCATGTCCGCCAACAGGAAGCGCGCCGCATGTCACGTCGCAGGGCTCCACTAGCCGTGTTCACCACGATCGCTGTCACGGCGGCCACCCTCACCGCCTCCACCTCACCTGTCTCCGCGGCCACCATCACGTTCACCTCCGCCGCGGACACCTACGTCGACAACTCCGCGACCGGCACGAACTACGGCACGTCCAGCCAGCTCGGCGTGGACAACTCCCCGGCCGAGCGGCTGTTCCTGCAGTTCACCGTCTCCGGCCTCAGCGGCCCGGTCAGCGGCGCGAAGCTGCGCATCCACACCGACGACGTCTCCGGAGCGGAAAGCCACGAACGGCGGCACGTTCCGGTCGATGTCCAACACCAGCTGGTCGGAGACCGGCGTCACCTGGAACAACCAGCCCGCCATCGACGGCGCCACCGCTCGGCTCGCTCGGCGTCGGTCGCGCGCAACGCCTGGTACGAGGTCGACGTCACCAGCCGTCGTGCACGGGCAACGGCACGTTCAGCTTCGGCGCCACGTCGAGCAGCACCGACGGCGCCTACTACGACGCGCGGGAGAGCGGCGCCGACCGCGCCGCAGCTCGTGGTCACCACCGGCGACCACCACGACGCCGCCGCCCGGTGACCCGGTGCTGGTCGGCGCGGGCGACATCGCCGACTCCGGTTCCGGGGACAGCGCGACCGCGGCGCTGCTCGACGGCATCCCGGGCACGGTCTTCACCACGGGCGACAACGTCTACCCGAACGGCACCGCGTCGCGAGTTCAACAGCTACTACCAACCGACCTGGGGCGGCTCAAGGCCCGCACCCGGCCGTCGCCGGGCAACCACGACTACAACACGTCGGGCGCCACCGGCTACTACAACTACTTCGGGTCGCAGGCCGGCCCGTCGGGTCAGGGCTACTACTCCTACGACCTCGGCGACTGGCACATCGTGTCGCTGAACTCCAACATCAGCATGTCGGCGGGCTCGCGCGCAGGAGCAGTGGCTGCGCAGGACCTCGCCGCCAACACGCAAGCCGTGCACGCTGGCGTACTGGCACCACCCGCTGTTCACCTCGGGCGCCAACCACGCGCCGTCCACCTCCACCGCGCCCGCTGTACCAGGCGCTCTACGACCACAACGCGGACGTGGTCGTCTGGGGCCACAACCACCAGTACGAGCGGTTCGCCCCGCAGAACCCCAACGGCGGGCTGGACACGGCGCGCGGCCTCCGCACGTTCGTCGCGGGCATGGGCGGCGCCGGCGCACTACGGCTTCGGCACGATCAAGCCGAACAGCGAGGCACGCAACAGCGACACCTGCGGCGTGCTGAAGCTGACGTTGCACAGCAACAGCTACGACTGGCAGTTCGTCCCCGAGGCGGGCAAGACGCTACACCGACAGCGGCACCACCGCCTGCCACTGACCCGCATCGGAGCTGGAGGCCGACGTTGTATCTGTCCACTATCGACAAACCACGGACGGCGAGCTGGAAAGGGCTGAGCGGCAACGTCTTCGCGCTCGGCACGGTCAGCCTGATCACCGACGTCTCCTCGGAGATGGTGGCCGCGATCCTGCCGCTGTACCTGGTCGCTCGGCCTCCAGCTCAGCCCGGCCGCGTACGGCGCTGATCGACGGCGTCTACACCGGCGCCACCGCGCTGCTCCGGCTGGTCGGCGGCTACCTCGCCGACCGGACCAGCGGCGCAAGGCCGTCGCGGGCTTCGGCTACGCGCTCTCCGCGGTGGCCAAGCTCGGACTGCTGGCCGCGGGCAACTCCATGACCGCGCTCGGGCTCGTGATCACCGCGGACCGTGCGGGCAAAGGCCTGCGCACCGCACCACGGGACGCGCTGATCACGCTGTCCGACGCCGAGCCGGTGACCTTGGTCGAGCGTTCGGCGTGCACCGGGCGATGGACGGCATCGGCGCGTTCGCCGGGCCGCTGGTCGCCATGGCCGTGCTCGCCGTGTCGCCGCGGCGACACAGTCGTTCGACGCGGTGTTCGTCACCAGCTTCTGCATCGCCGCGTTCGGCGTGCTGGTCCTGGTGCTGTTCGTCCGCGACCAACCGGAACCGAGTCGGCGACGCAAGGAGCCCCTGCGGGCCGTCGCGCCTGCTGCGCGACCCGGCGGTGCGCCGGCTCGTGCTCGCCGCCGCGCTGCTCGGCCTGGCCACGATCGGCGACGGGTTCGTCTACCTGTTGCTGCAGAAGCGGGAAGGGCTGGCGTTCGGCTGGTTCCCGCTGCTCGCGGTCGGCACGAGCCTGGTCTACCTGCTGCTCGCCGCACCGCTGGGCGCGCTCGCCGACCGGGTCGGGCGGCTGCCGGTGATGCTCGGCGGCTACGGCGCGCTGGCCGTCGTCTACCTGCTGCTCTTCGGCCCGCTCGGCGGCTGGCCGCTTGCTCGGTGCTGGTCGTGGTGCTCTACGGCGTGTTCTACGCGGCCACGGACGGCGTGCTGATGGCGCTCGCCGGCCCGGTCCTGCCGGAACGCGCTGCGCACCACCGGAATCGCGCTGATCCAGAGTGGACAGGCGCTGGCCTACCTCGCCTCGTCCGTGCTGTTCGGCCTCGCCTGGCAGTTCTGGAGCCCGGAGACCGCCACCAGGATCGCCGCGCTCGCCGTGGTGGTCGGCCTGCATCGGCACCGCGGCGCTGCTGCGACGGACGGCGTGTCTCATGAAGAACCGGCTGCTGATCACCATTGCTCGTCCGCCGCACTGCTCGCCGGTGTCGCGGTCGGCTACACCTGCTGTCTCCCACTCCCGGCGAGGCCGCGCACGTTCTGTCGCCGACCACCGGCGGCCCAGGCTGATGGTGCTCAGCGACGGCATGCTCGCCACCGTGTCCCGCGGCGATCCCGGCGGATCCCGGGAGGTCACCGAGCAGCGCTGCGACCGCGTGTACGCGGCCGCCGGCACCGATCTCCTGCCTGCGCCCGGTCGGCGCGCTGAAAGCTAGCGAGCTCGCCGTGCTCGGCAGCGGACTCAAGGAACTGCGCACCGTGCCGCTGACCGGGTTCCCGAACCGCACCCGCGTCTCCGCGAGCGGCCGGATGGTGGCCTGGACGCTGTTCGTCGACGGACACTCCTACGCCGCCAACGGGTTCTCCACCAGCACCGGCATCCTCGACACGACGACCGGGACGCTGGTGACGTCGCTGGAGGAGTTCGCCGTCGAGGGCAGGCCCCAGCTGCCGGCGGACGCGAACTTCTGGGGCGTCACGTTCGCCGCCGACGACAACCGCTTCTACGCCACCATGTCCACCGAGGGGCACCGCTACCTGATCGAGGGCGACTTCGCGGCGCGCCGCGTGCGGCACGCTGACCGACAACGTCGAATGCCCGTCGCTGTCCCCGGACGGCACCCGGATCGCCTACAAGGCCGCCGTCGACGGTGACCCGCAACGCGGCTGGCGGATCTCGGTGCTCGACCTGGCGACGCGGAAGATCACGCCGCTCGCCGAGACCCGCAGCGTCGACGACCAGCCGGCCTGGCTGGACGACCGCACCGTCGCGTACGGGATCCAGCGCAGCGACGGGGTAACGACGTGTGGGCCGTGCCCGCCGACGGCACCGGCACGCCGGAGGTCCTCGTTCCGGAGGCGAGTTCACCAGCGCCCTGGTGACGCGTCGAGGGACTTAGGCCGGCAGGGGCTTCATGCGGTCCGGCATGTGCGCCCGCAGCGTGTCGTGCAACGCCGAGACGTCGTCAGCGTCCAGCACCACCGACCCCGTGGCACACGCCAGAACGGCCTCACCGGTCCGCTGATCGGGCACGTACCGCAGCGCCACATCGGGCACCGTGCACGACTCCGCCTGACGAATCGCGGTCAGCAGCTCCGACACCCGTTCGTACCCCAGCCGCGCGCTCCAGCGCAGCGCGGCCGGGGGACGAACGAATAACCGGAGGCCTCCGGCGGCTCGGCGAACCTCGACGCAGGTCAACACCGCAAAAACCTCCTACACCAGCTCACCTGCGAGAGTAGTCAGAAATCGCGGACGTCAACGACGTCATCACCCGTTCGGTTCACTGGTAGCAGGGCTTCTCGAACTTGAAATCTTTTGCCGTCGAACCGGTGAAAAACTCCTCTACCAGCGTCACTCCGGTCGGCGCTGCGTCATCCGGCCGATAGATGAGTGACTGACGGAACAGTGCATCCTGGGGCGAAGCGGAAAAGTTGCCTGCACCCGAAGGAAGCATTCCCTCGTAGTCCACTGAGCCGAGTTGGCGCGCTGCGGCGAGAACTCCGGCACGCGTCAGGTCCTTGTTCGCGGCGGCCTTGTCGAGAGCGGCCTTGAGCGGATAGGCCCACACCCAGCCGGCGGTGTAGCCGTCGTTCGGCGTCACGCCCGGCAGCGCGGCGCGCATCGCGGTGTGGCCGACGGACTCGGTCGCCCACGCCTTCCACGGCGCCGACTGCATGTACAGGGCCTTGATCGCGGGGGCGGCCGGTGACTTGAGCAGGCCGGGGTTCCAGGTCGGCGAGGTGCCGATGAACTTGCCCTTGTACCCACGTGCGGCTGCTTGGCCGACGATCACGGCGGCGTCGGTCGGGCCCGTCGTCAGCACTACCAGGTCGGGCTTCTTCGACACCACGGCGTCGATCGCGCCGCCCTGGTTGTCCTGGCCTGTCTGGGTGGTGACGTTCTCGAACGTCAACCCGCGCTTCTCGGCGGCGATCTTTGCCCCGGCAGCCGCGTCGTCGCCGTAGTCACCGGCGAGGTGCACGGCCATCACGGACTTCACGCCGAGCTTGTCGACGGCGTAGTCGACGGTGTTCATCGACTCGACGCAGTAGTTCGCGCCGGACTCCAGGATGACTTCCTCGAAGCCCCACAACGACGTCCACGACGCGGGCACCGACAACATCTTGGTGTTCTTCAGGTCAGGCAGGATCGCCGCGGTCGTCGGCGAGCCCAGCGTCTGCGTCAACGCCAGGATGTTGCCCTTGATCTCCTGGTAGACCTGGTTGTGGATCTGCGGGTTGTACTTGTTGTCCTTCACGTACTTGGTGACGTCGACCTCGTAGCCGCCGATGCCGCCGCGGTCGTTCACCCGCTTCCAGAACGCCTTCTGCGCGTCCGTGATCGGCACGGCCAGCGTCTTGAACGGGCCCTCGGTCAGGTCCGAGATCGTGCCGAGGTAGATGCAGCCCTTGGACTTGTCGACGGCGTTGGGGCAGGCCTCGGACGTCACACCGGCGTCGACCTTGACGCCGTCCTTGCCGTCCTGCGGAGCGGCGCCGTCCCCGCCCCGGCACGACGCCACCGCCAGCAAGCCAACGAACAGAACGGCCAATCGTTTACCAGACATGGGAATTCTCCTCAGTACGAGAACGGCCAGGTGCGCCAGTAGTTGCGGACGCGCACCCAGATGCCGAACAACCCGCGTGGCTCGACGATCAAGAAAACGATGATCAGCACGCCGTAGAGCACGGCTTCCAGCTGGAAGACCGTGATCGCGCCGGTGGCGTCACCACTGATGAACGGCAGCACCGTGGGCAGTTCCCTGGTGATGCGTGGCAGCAGTGTGATGAACAGCGCGCCCATGATCGCGCCCGAGATGGTGCCCGCGCCGCCGATGAGCACCATTGCGATGTACTGCACTGACAACAGCAGGTTGAACGAGCCGGGATCGAAGAACCCGTTCACCACGAACAACAACGCGCCCGCCACACCCGCGTAGAACGAGGACACGGCGAACGCCAGCACCTTGTACTTCGTCAGGTCCACGCCGATGACCGACGCGGCCAGGTCACGGTCACGCACCGCCGCGAACGCCCGGCCGACCCGCGACCTGACCAGGTTCCGCGCCAGCACACCGAAGATCACCAGCAGCACGAACATCAGCAGGTACATCTGCTGTGCCGCCGTGAACCACGCGCTGTCCTGGTCCAGCCGCACCCCGAACAGCTCCGGGATCGCCGCCTGCCGCCCGACACCGGGTCCGCCGGTCAGCGACGTCCACTCCCGGAACACGTGCTCTCCCAGGAAGACCAGCCCCAGCGTCACGATCGCCAGGTACAGGCCGCGCAAGCGCACCGCCACCGGCGCCACCAGCACGCCGAAGAGCGCCGCCACCAGACCCGAGGCCAGCAGCCAGATCGGCAACGACGTGATGCCGAACCCGATCACCCTCCCGGCCTCCGGTCCCGACAGCGCCGCACCCGTGTACGCGCCGATCGCGAGGAAGAACGCGTGCCCCAGCGACACCTGGCCCGCGTAGCCGGTGACGATGTTCAGCCCGATCGCGCCGATCGCGGCCACGAACCCGGTCGCGAGCAGCTGCAGCAGGTCGTCGGTGATGAGAAACGGCACCACCAAAGCGAAAACGACAAGACCGCCCGTCCACGCGCGTTTCGGTCGCGTGTTCAGGAACGCCATGTCCTGCGCATAAGAGGTGTACAGCTCAGGACGACCCTTCACAGCCGCTCCACCTCCCTCTTGCCGAAGAGCCCATAGGGCCGGACGAGCAACACCAGCAGCATCAACGCGTACGGCGCGACCAGCCCGAAGTTCGGGCCGAGCCACGGCGCGAAGTCGCCCTGGTAGGTCCCGAAGAGCGACTCGACGACGCCGACCGCGAGCCCGCCGACCACCGCACCGCCCAACGACTCCAGCCCGCCGAGGATGATCGCGGGCAACGCCTTCAGCGCCACGATCCACAGCTGCTGGTCCACACCGGCGCCGGTCGCCACGAACACGCCCGCCAACGCCGCCAGCCCGCCGGCCAGCGCCCACGACAGCGCGAACACCGACCCGACCGAGATGCCCTGGGCCAGCGCGACTTCCTGGTCGTACGCGACCGCCCGCATGGCGAGCCCGATCCGCGAGTACCGGAAGAACGCGAACAGCGCGATGGTGACCACGGCGGTCGTCCCGATCATCACGAGATACCGCTGCTGGACCTCGGCGCCGAGGAACGACACCGTGTCGAGTCCCCACGGATCACCGACCTGACGGACGTCCAGGCCGATGAACGCGTTCGTCACCACCCGAACCACAACATCCACGCCGATGGTGATGATCGCGACCACGAACACCGGTTTCCCGACCATCGGCCGCAACACCGTGCGCTCCACACCCAGCGCCAGCACCGCGATCAGCGCGGCGGCGGCGACAACCGCCCCGAAGAACGACACCGCGGGCGCCAGGTAGGACACCAGCACCGCGCCCGCCAGCATGAACGCCGGCTGCGCGAAGCTGATCACCTGCGTCGACTTGTAGATGATCACGAAGCCCAAGGCGAGCAGCGCGTAGATGGACCCGCTGCCGAGGCCGCGAACAAGAGACTGGAGAAACTCATCCATGCTGTGTTCCCCCGTACATCGAGTCGACGAGGTCGTTGAACATGCGGCCCAACGCGGACCGTTTCACCTTCTGCGTTGCGGTCAGCTCACCGTCCTCGTGGTCGAGCTCCTTGGGGAACATGCGGAACTTCTTGATCTGCTCGACGGTCGCGAACCGGCCGTTCACCTCGGTCACGATCGTCTGCACCATCTCCAGGACCTCGGGCTTCTCCGACAGGTCCCGGTAGGTGGTGTAGGTGATCTTGCGCTGCTGCGCCCAGTGCCCGACCGTCTCGTACTCGATGCCGATCAACGCCACCAGGTAGGAGCGCTGGTCGCCGATCACCACGGCTTCCTTGATGTACGGCGAGGTCTTGAGCGCGTTCTCCAGCTCGGACGGCGCGATGTTCTTGCCGCCCGCGGTGATGATGATGTCCTTCATCCGGTCGGTGATCTTCACGTGCGTGCCGTCGACCCACTCGCCGACGTCGCCGGTGTGCAGCCATCCGTCGGTGAGCACGCGCGCGGTCGCGTCCGGGTCACGCCAGTAGCCCGCGAACGTGCCGCCGTGCCTCGTGAGGATCTCGCCGGTCTCCTCGTCGATTCGCAGCTCGATGCCGGGCTGCGGCTCGCCGACCGTGCCGACCTTGACCCGGCCCGGCCGGTTTCCCGTTGCCACGGCGGTGTTCTCGGTCATGCCGTAGACCTCGTGCATCGGCACCCCGATGCCCATGAAGAACTTCAGCACGTCCGGCGCGATCGGCGCGGCGCCCGAGGACGCGTACCGGACGTGCCGCATCCCGATCCGGGCCTTCAACGCACGGAAGGCGAACAACCAGCCCAGCCCGTAGAGAACCCGGCTGGCGAAAGTGTGCTTGCCGCCCGTCGCGACCAACGTCGTGCCGATGCTTTCCGCGCGCCGCAACCAGAACCGCGTCACGGTCCGCTTGAGCCACGACGCGCTGGACACGCCGATCGTGACGCCCGCCAGCACCTTCTCCCAGATCCGCGGAACGCCGAACAGGATCGTCGGCTGCACCTCGCGCAGGTTCGCCTGCACGGTCTCGATCGACTCCGCGAAGTGCACCTGCACACCGGAAGCCGCGCTGAACCACGTGGTGAAGATGCGTTCGGCTACGTGACACAACGGCAGGTACGACAGCGTGACATCAGTGGAGGACGGTGGCGGCGAAGTGAAGCCACCGCCCTCCACCAGCACATGGACCGCGAACTCGACGTTCGACACCGTGAGCATCGCGCCCTTCGGCGGGCCGGTGGTTCCGGACGTGTAAATCAACGTCATCACGTCGGACAGCTCGATCGCGGCGATCCGTTCGGCGAGCTCATCGGGGAACAAGTCCCGATGCTCGGCGCCGAGCGCGAGGAAGTCGTCCCACCACAGCAGCTTCGGGTTGTCGTAGCGCCCCTTGATGCCGCGTGGTTCGAGGTAGACGATCCACTCCAGGTCAGGCGTGTCCTCCAGGACCTGCAACGCCTTGTCGACCTGTTCCTGGTCCTCCGCGATGAGGATCCGCGCGCCGGAGTGCGACAACAGATAGGCGACCTCGGAAGCGGGATTGGTCGGGTACAGCCCGACGGTGATCCCGCGTGCGGCAACGGTTCCGAGGTCGGCGTAGAGCCATTCGCGCCGGTTCTCGGAGTGGACCGCCACCCGGTCGCCGGGCTCCAGCCCCAGCGCGAGCAACGCGTGCCCGACCAGTTCGACGTTCGCCCAGTACCGCGCCCAGCTGACCTCCTGCCAGATGCCGAAGTCCTTGGCACGCAACGCGATTTTGTCCGGCGTCGACACGGCCCGGTCCCGTACGCGAGTCACCACGGTCGTCGTCGTCATGGCGTCACGCTCTTGTGCTGCTCGCCGAGGTAGGCCCGGATCACGTCCGGGTCCTCCTGCACCTCGGCGGGGGTGCCGGTGCGGATCGGACGGCCGAAGTCCATCACCATCACGCGGTCGGCGAGGTCCATCACGAGCCCCATGTCGTGCTCCACCATGATCATCGGAATGCCCAGCTCCTCGCGGACGTCGAGGATGAACCGGGCCATGTCCTCGGTCTCCTCGACGTTCATGCCCGCGACCGGCTCGTCGAGCAGCAGCAACTTGGGCTCCATCGCGAGTGCCCGGCCCAGCTCGACGCGCTTCTGCACGCCGTAGGGCAGCAGCCCCACCGGGAACCGCCGCCACTGCTCCAGCTCCAGGAAGTCGATCACGTCCTCGACCGCCGAGCGGTTCTTCCGCTCCTCGTTCCGTGCCCTGCCGAGCCACAGGAACGCCGACAGCGCGCCGTAGTTCATGTGGTTGTGGCGGCCGAGCATCAGGTTGTCGACCACGGTGAGGTGGGAGAACAGCTCGATGTTCTGGAACGTCCGCGCGAGGCCCAGACCGGCGATCCGGTGCGGGCGCATGCCGACCAGCTCCTCCTCACCGAAGCGCACGCGGCCCTGCTGCGGCCGGTAGACGCCCGACAACACGTTGAAGATGGAGGTCTTGCCGGCGCCGTTCGGGCCGATGATCGCGAAGAGCTCACCGGCGGCGACCTCGAACGACACCCCGTCGACGGCCACCACGCCCTCGAACGCGAGCCTGACATCCGACACGCTCAGCACGGTCACGACAGCCACCTCTTCCGCCGCTTGTAGTGCTTGACCGCACGGAACGAGGAGGTGCCGAGGCCGAGGTAGAACTCGCGGATGTCGTCGTCGGCCAGGAGGGCCTGAGCCGGCTTGTCCATCACGACCTTGCCGGTCTCCAGCACGTACCCGTGGTCGGCGATCGAGAGCGCCATGCTGGCGTTCTGCTCGACCAGCAGCACGGTCGTGCCCTGTTCGTTGATCTTCACGACGAGGTCGCGGATCTGCTGCACGAGCAGCGGCGCGAGCCCCAGCGACGGTTCGTCGAGGAGCAGGTAGGAGGGCTCGGACATCAGCGCCCGGCCGATCGAGAGCATCTGCTGCTCGCCGCCGGACAGGTACCCGGCGCTCTGTCTTCGCCGTTCGAGGAGCCGGGGGAACAGGTCGTAGCAGCGTTCGAGGTTGGCTCCCAGCCGCTTGGGCAGGGCGTGGCCACCGACGCGCAGGTTCTCCTCGACGGTCAGCTCGCCGAGGATCCGGCGGCCCTCCAGCGCCTGTTTCACCCCGAGAGCGGCGATCTTCGCTGGTGGGAGCTTGTGGATCGGTTCACCGTCGAGCGTGATCGAGCCCTTGGTGACCTTGCCGTCGTGCACGTCGAGCAGCCCGCTGAAAGCCCTCATCAGGGTCGTTTTCCCGGCTCCGTTGGCGCCGAGCAGGGCGACGATCTTCCCGGCCGGTACTCGCAGGCTCACGCCTCGGAGCACCAGCATCACGTCGTCGTAGACGACCTCAAGGTTGTTCGCCTCGAGCACCGGCGCCTCCTAGGGCCTGGAATGCCGATCAGTATGACGTGGATCACAAGGCTTATGACTACCGTGAGCGATTTCGTGATGCGCAGATCGCGATTGGTCCAGCACGCTCCGTGTCCGTCCACAGCGGACCGAACACGATGTGTAACAGCGTGTGGTCCGGGTACTCACTCGGTGACGACAACCGATGATGAGGAGGTTCCGTGACCACCATTGAGAAGTCGGTGGACGTCCACGTGCCAGTGACCACGGCGTACAACCAGTGGACCCAGTTCGAGTCCTTCCCGGCGTTCATGGACGGTGTCGAGAAGATCGACCAGGTCACGCCGACCAGGACGCACTGGACCACGAAGATCGGCGGGGTCGTCCGGGAGTTCGACGCGGAGATCACCGAACAGCACCCGGACGAGCGCGTCGCCTGGACCACCGTCGACGGGCCGCCGCAGGGTGGCGTCGTGACGTTCCACCGCCTCGACAACGACACGACTCGAGTGCACCTCCAGATGGAGTACGCCCCCGAGACCCTCACCGAGAAGGCGGGTGCGGCGCTCGGCGTCGTCGGTCACCGGATCGAAGGCGACCTGAAGCGGTTCAAGGAGTTCATCGAGAACCGCGGCCAGGAGACGGGCGCATGGCGGGGCGATGTCACGCCTCCGCCCCAGGTCTGATCGCGGTGCACGTTGACGCCGGACCAGCATGCGGCGTTCGAGGAACTAGCCCGCACCTCACGTGACTCGCAGCGCTACTACGCACTGCGGGACCGGCTGGTGCGCGAGTACCTCCCGCTGTCCAGGCACATAGCCCGCCGGTTCAGCGAACGCGGCGAGCCGATGGAAGACCTCGCCCAGGTGGCGGCGGTCGGTTTGATCAACGCCATCGACCGGTTCGACGTGGGCAGGCAGACGGATTTCCTGTCCTATGCCGTGCCCACGATCACCGGTGAGGTGCGCAGGCACTTCCGCGACCAGTGCTGGGCCGTGCGGGTGCCCCGCAGGTTGAAGGAGCTGTGCGACTCGATCGACGGTGCCACCGCCGAGCTGTCGCACAAGACCGGGCGATCTCCGACTCCCTCCGAGATCGCCCGGCACCTGGGGGTCGCGCTCGCGGACGTCTACGAG
>CAVYAD010000047.1:0-74374 GCA_963766275.1 uncultured Actinomycetota bacterium | reverse complement strand
GGCGGGCTGATCACGGTGATCATGGTGATGGCGAGCGCGATGGCCGCGAGCAGCGGACCGACCACCTTGGATCTCATGGGCGAGGGACCGCCGTGGCGGTCACGGGGGTGCCCGCGATGACGGGCAACCGGGTGATGGTGTCGGCGCCGTAACGGTCGACGGTGCCCAGGGGGTGCGTCACGCCGGTGAGGAACAGCGAACCGGTCGTGGCGCTGGTGCGGGTCACGATGCCGGTCGAGCGGTCCCACACCGCGTCGCCGCCTCGGATCTCGGCGAAGTGACTCGTGCGTGCCTCGACATAGCGCGCCAGCGCCGGCCAGTCGGGAGTGCGCAGCGATACCGCGAACCGGGCGTTGTACCTGTCGACGACCGTGCGCAGCCAGTCGAAGGTCAGGCTGCGGCCGGGGGCGAACTGGCGCAGGTCGCCCTGGTGGAGGGTGTGGGTGTACGCCGATCCGCTCATCACGTGCTGGAGACCGACCTCGGACTCGTAGTTGAGCAGCTCGGGGTAACTCAGGTCGTGGTCGTAGTAGGGGAACCTGCCGTTCGGGCCGTAGAGGCTGTTGTAGAGCAACGTCTCCTCGGCCGGAGTGGTCACCTGGTAGCCGATGTTGGTAGGCCAGTCCGGCACGACGAGCAGCTCCGGCCGGAGCGGATGCGGATGCCGCAGTTGAAGCAGGACGGCCGGTGGCTCGGGAACGACATGTTGCCGTGCAGGTAGCGGACACCGGTGTCACGGGCGGCGTTCAGCAAGGCCTGGTTGGAGGCGCGCAGCCCGAAGTCGGTCGGCGGTTCGGTGTCGGGGGCGTTCGGATCCGGGTTGTACACGCCGAGCCCGGAGTAGGCGGGAGTCTTGAGCACGTCCGTGGGCACGGTGAGTCCGGCCTGCCGCCCGATGGTGAGGTTGTCCGCGATCTCCCGCCGGCTCGTCGCGTAGTCGGTGAAGTTCATCTCCGGGTGCGTCACGGTGTGGTTGATCCACCGGAAGTTGCCCGCGAGGCACTTCGAGTAGCTGCTGAGCGCGTCCGGGGTGCCCGCGGACGAGCACTGGATCGGCGCGGACGGGGTGAGGTCGCCCCCGTTGTAGGGCAGGTTCAGGGTGAAGTCCGCGGCCTGCTGATAGCCGGAGCGCAGTGCGTTCTGCTGCGCGTTGGCCCCGGCGGCGTCCGAGCCGCTCATCCGGAAGCCCGGATCGGTCTCGAGGTGGCCGTCCGGGTAGAGGTGGTCGGTGTTGTTGAACCAGTCGTCGACGTCGACGCCGATCCAGTGCCGCAGCTCGCCCGCGAACACACCGCGGGTCGCCCACCGCAGCAGGCCGTAGCCCAGCATGTCGGTCTGGGGCAGGAACTCGTTGGAGGAGAACGTCAACGCCAGCCGCTCGCGACCGTCGGCGGAGGTGCTGAGGGCGCCGAGGACGTGGTTGCCCGACTTCAGCACCGGTTGCGCCGCGCAGCCCGGCGCCAGCGTGGACCGGTAGACGTAGGAGAAGGTGACCGGGACGATCGCGCCGGGCACCAGGCGGTCGAACACGCCGGCGCCTGCACTTGTCAGCTCCGCCTGCAGGCCACTGCCGCCGACCCCGCCCTCGAGTCCCGGCCGCAGGCAGTAGTCCTCCGGGAACGTGCCCCACGAGGTGTACAGCGACACCTGACGCACCCGGTGAGTGCGCTCGTAGTTCCACAGCGTCTGCCACTCCGCCGCGTCGAAGGCGCTGACGTAGCCCCCTGATCCGTCGGGCTGGAGCAGCGCGTTGTCGGTGAGCAGGACCGCGCTGTACCGCCCGGCGCCGTCCGGCCGCAGCAGGCGGCCCGCGGTCAGCTGCCTCGGTCTTCGCCAGCAGCACGTCGTAGGGCGTGCCGACGCGGTCGAGCACCGCCTTCCACGTCGACAGGCCGAAGTCGGCCGAGTCGAGTGCGATGACGAGCGGCCGGAGCGCCACCCGGTCGGTGACGGCGAGCGCGGACGCCGACGGCCGGAGCGAGCCGTTCACCACCCGCAGCTTCGGTGCCTCCGGTGGTGCCGGACGCGAGACATCCCCTCTGATCAGGCCGTGTCTGTCTCTCTGTCTGAGCTCGTGTCTGTCTGTGTGCTCGGTCGCTCCTGCGGCGGATGTGCCGGTGACGAGCGCCGCCGTGACCAGCGGGGCGAGGACGGCTGCGATCCACCTCGTGCGTGATTTCGCCATGATGCGTTCCTCCGAAATTTCGCCCTTACTGAGGTGTGCTCAGTAATTTCGGGCTTGTCAGACCGGTATGCGCTTTTGGCCTCCCTAGTCGGCGCGCGAGGGAAAACATAAGGGGAGAGTCTGTCCGGCGGTACCTCAATTCGTGCGACATGCGGCAATTCAGCGGAGTAACGTTAGGGGCCGAACGGCCTACTGGGGCGCAGGTGGGGCCATACCCGCGACCGGGTCTGAATGGGGTGCGCCCAATCGTTCGACGACCATTCCGGCTATTTCGTCACTGTTTCGTAGACTAATTGCGACCGGAGGGAACGTGCGCTACCCGCCTGGCGAACAAGCAAAACATCAACCCGACCGGTTTGTGCATGTGAACCGAGCGGCCATCGCATTGTCGGTTCGGCGCAGAAAAGTTTCGCGGGCGGTTGGAATTGATGGGACGACTCTTCGCGGTGGTGCCGCCGCCGTCTGTGGGCAGGCGGGTTCGACTCCTGGTCGAGGCCGCGGGTGGATCGTGGGTGGTCATGAGGTTCCTGCTCGATACAGAGACCTGGACCACCCTCGGTTGCACGTCCGATAGTAGGAAGTCAAACTATTCTTATGGCGACCACTCTGCACCGACCGGCCAACCCGGTCCGCTTTGTGACCGCGTCCAGCCTGTTCGACGGCCACGACGCGGCGATCAACATCATGCGGAGGATCCTGCAGTCGCAGGGTGCGGAGGTCATCCACCTCGGGCACAACCGGTCCGTGGCGGAGGTCGTCGACGCGGCGATCCAGGAGGACGCGCAGGGTATCGCCATCAGCGCCTACCAGGGCGGGCACGTCGAGTACTTCTCGTACCTGGTCGAGCTGCTGAACGAGCGCGGCGCCGGGCACATCAAGGTCTTCGGCGGAGGCGGTGGCGTCATCGTCCCCGAGGAGATCGAGCTGCTGCACTCGCGCGGCGTCACGCGGATCTTCTCGCCGCAGGACGGGCAGACGCTCGGCCTGGCCAAGATGATCAACCTGATGATCGAGGAGTGCGACCACGCGCTGACCGAGCCGTTCAGCCAGGACGCGCTGCTGACCGGTGCGGACGACGCGCTGGCCCGCGCGATCACGCACATCGAGGCCGGTACCGCCGAGGGCATCGAGACCACTCGCAAGGTTCCGGTGCTCGGCATCACGGGCACCGGTGGTTCGGGCAAGTCGTCGCTGACGGACGAGCTGGTGCGGCGGTTCCGGCTCGACCAGCAGGACAAGCTGCGCATCGCGGTCCTCGCGGTCGACCCGACCCGTCGCCGTGGTGGCGGCGCGCTGCTCGGCGACCGGATCCGGATGAACTGCCTCGACGGCGATCGCGTGTTCTTCCGCTCGCTGGCCACGCGCCGTGCCGGCAGCGAGATCCCGGACGGGCTGGAGCAGGCGATCGTGGCGTGCAAGGCGTCCGGAGCGGACCTGGTGATCGTGGAGACGCCCGGTATCGGTCAGGGCGACGCGGCGATCGTGCCGTTCGTGGACTTCTCGCTGTACGTGATGACGCCGGAGTTCGGCGCCGCGTCGCAGCTGGAGAAGATCGACATGCTCGACTACGCGGACGCGGTGGCGATCAACAAGTTCGAACGCCGTGGCGCCGAGGACGCGCGCCGGGACGTGGCGCGGCAGATGGTGCGCAACCGTGAGGCGTTCGGCGTGAAGTGGGAGGACATGCCGGTCTACGGCACGTCCGCCGCGACGTTCAACGACGATGGCGTCACCGCGCTCTACCAGTTCCTGCGCGACGGCCTGACCGAACACGGTCTCACCGCGGAGGAAGGCGCCCTTCCGCACGTCAGCGGCAAGACGTCCACGAGCGCGGCCACGATCGTGCCCGCCGCCCGCGCCCGCTACCTCAGCGACATCTCGGACACGGTGCGCGGCTACCACCGCAGGACCGACGAGCAGGTCGCCGCGATCCGCACGCACACCCAGCTCACGGCCGCGCAGAAGGCGCTCGAAGCCGCGAGCAGGACGACGGCCGACATCGCGGAGCTGGCCGAAGCCGCCGAGCGCAAGGTCGACCGCGAGACGCACGAGCTCCTCGCCGAATGGCCGCGGACCCGCGAGCAGTACTCCGGCGACGAGCTGGTGTTCAAGGTGCGGGACAAGGAGATCCACACCAGGCTCACGCGGGAGACGTTGTCCGGCAACCAGGTCCGCCGGGTCAGCCTGCCCCGCTACGACGACGAGGGCTCGCTGCTTCGGTTCCTGCGCAAGGAGAACCTGCCGGGCTTCTTCCCGTACACGGCGGGCGTCTTCCCGTTCAAGCGCGAGGGCGAGGACCCGGCGCGCATGTTCGCGGGCGAGGGTGACGCGTTCCGCACCAACCGCCGCTTCAAGTACCTGTCGAAGGGCAACCCGGCCACCCGTCTGTCGACCGCGTTCGACTCGGTCACGCTCTACGGCCGCGACCCCGACACCCCGCCGGACGTCTACGGCAAGATCGGCACCTCGGGTGTCTCGATCGCGTCGCTCGACGACATGAAGGCGCTCTACGACGGCTTCGACCTGGTCGCGCCGTCCACGTCGGTGTCGATGACGATCAACGGCCCGGCGCCGACGATCCTCGCCTACTTCCTGAACACGGTCATCGACCAGGAGGTCGGGAAGTTCAGGGACGCCGAAGGTCGTGAGCCGGACGCCGAGGAATACGAGAAGGTCAGGGCCTACGCGCTGGCCAACGTCCGCGGCACCGTGCAGGCCGACATTCTGAAGGAAGACCAGGGCCAGAACACCTGCATCTTCTCGACGGAGTTCTCGCTGCGCATGATGGCGGACATCCAGGAGTGGTTCATCGGGCAGCAGGTCCGCAACTTCTACTCGGTGTCGATCTCCGGCTACCACATCGCCGAGGCCGGGGCGAACCCCATCAGCCAGCTGGCTTTCACGCTCGCCAACGGCTTCACCTACGTCGAGTCGTACCTGGCGCGCGGCATGAACATCGACGACTTCGCGCCGAACCTGTCGTTCTTCTTCTCCAACGGAATGGACGCCGAGTACAGCGTGATCGGCCGGGTGGCACGGCGGATCTGGGCCGTGGCCATGCGCGACCGCTACGGCGCCTCCGAGCGTTCGCAGAAGTTCAAGTACCACGTGCAGACCTCGGGCCGTTCGCTGCACGCGCAGGAGATGGACTTCAACGACATCCGCACCACCCTGCAGGCACTTTGTGCTCTGTACGACAACTGCAACTCCTTGCACACCAACGCGTACGACGAGGCGATCACCACCCCGACGGAGTCGTCCGTCCGCCGCGCGATGGCCATCCAGATGATCATCAACAAGGAGTGGGGCCTGTCCGCGAACGAGAACCCGTTGCAGGGCTCGTTCGTCATCGACGAGCTGACCGACCTCGTCGAGGAGGCGGTGCTCACCGAGTTCGACCGCATCTCCGAACGCGGAGGCGTGCTCGGCGCGATGGAGACCGGCTACCAGCGCGGCCGCATCCAGGACGAGTCGATGCTCTACGAACAGCGCAAGCACGACGGCTCGCTGCCGTTGATCGGCGTCAACACCTTCCTGCCCGACGGCGGCGAGCGCGAGATCGTGAAGATCGAGCTCGCGCGCGCCACCGAGGAGGAGAAGTCCTCGCAGGTCGAGCGGACCCGCGCCTACCAGGCCACGCACCGCGACGAGGCCCAGAAGGCACTCGCCCGGCTGCGTGAGGTCGCGCAGACGAACGAGAACGTGTTCGCCGTGCTCATGGACGCCGCACGCGTGTGCACGCTCGGCCAGATCACCGAGGCGTTCTTCGAGGTCGGCGGCCAGTACCGCCGCAACATCTAGCCCCGTCGAAACTGATGAGGGGAGCTTTCATCAACCGTTGATGAAAGCTCCCCTCATCAAGTTCTAGACGGCGTAGGGGCGGCCGACGATCCAGCCGCCGATGTGGGTGGGGAGCTCGTCGGTGGACACGAGTCGGGCGGGGTCGCCGATGGCGACGGTGCCTGGCTGGATGACCCAGCTGTCCAGGCACAGGACGCCGCCGAACTCGTGCCGGATGCGCCGGTGCACGTCGAGGTCCTGCGCACCGGTGTCGGGATCGATCGTCGTGACGACGCACCGAGCCCGCTTCTTCAGCATCCCGATCACGACGTCGCCGACCACCAGCGCGTGGCCGGGCCAGGAGTCCTCCTCGCCGGGTTCGACGCCGCCGATGAGGATGTTGGGCCGCAACCGCCGCACGTCCAGGCCGGCTGCTCTGACCTGGCCGTCGGTGGCGACGAGGACGTTGAGGACGTCGAACCGTTCCGGCCCGGCGTAGCGGGTCAGCCTGCCGCCGAACGGGGTCACGAAAGCGTTCGCCTCCGCGCTGTCCCACGGATGTCCGGCCACCAGCGGCCCGTCGGGACCGGTGGACGCCGGGATGGTGAGCAGGTCGTACCGGGTGCGTCCGGTCAGGACCCCGCGTGGCCCCTGCACGTGCACGAGCCGGTCGCCCGCCACGCCGTCGGAGGTGAAGGTGGCCGACTCCAGCGGCTCGCCGGCGAGCGACTTGACCGGATAACGCCACAGCGCCTCTACGTGCATCTCGCTACTCCGTCGGGATGTCGTCGGTCGACTGGGGGTCGATGCGCCGGTCTTCCACCAAGATCCGGACGTCGTTGATGCTCGCTTCCCGCCGCGACATGAGCCCGGACGGCGCGAACTCCCAGTTCTCGTTGCCGTAGCTGCGCCACCACTGGTCGTCGTCGTCGCGCCACTCGTACTGGAACCGCGCGGCGATCCGCGAGTCGCCGAACGCCCAGAGCGACTTCCGCAGCACGTAATCGTGCTCGCGCTCCCACTTGCGGGTAAGGAACTCCACGATCTCGTCGGTGCCGCGGACGAACTCGGATCGGTTGCGCCACACCGAATCCGGCGTGTACGCGGCGGCCACGCGGAGCGGGTCCCGGGTGTTCCAGGCGTCCTGGGCGGCCCGCACCTTGAGCCGGGCGGTGTCGGCGTCGAACGGCGGAACGAGGTTCACAGCGGGTCCTTCCAACGGTTGCGGGGCGCTTCAAACGTTAGAAGATGTGCCTAACGGATGCAAGGGCGTGTTACCGTTAGACGTGCTGACGCCCGACGAGCCCCGTCCGGTCCTGCTGATGAACACCATCTGGGCCAGCAGGTCGCAGGTGAACGACGACCTGACCACGGTCGACGGGCTGAGCGAGTTCCTGGGCTGCGCGGCCTCGCCGGACGACCTGACGGCGTTCCTGGCGCTGCGGCGGGCGTTGCGAGATCTAGCCGGCGTGCTCACGGAAGACACCCGCGAGATCGCCCGAGGCCGCGATCTCGCGCGCGCGGTCGCAGCGGTGAACCGTGCGGCGAAGCAGGCCCGCGAGTGGCCGCAGCTCACGGTTGAAGACGGAAAGTTGTGGCGGCACAACGAAAGTGAAGGTCCGCCTGTGACGCAAGCGCTCGCGTCGATCGCAGCCGAGGCGGTGGAACTGTTCACCGGCACGCATCGGACCCAGCTGCGTGCCTGTTACGCCCCAGGTTGTGTCCTGTACTTCGTCAAGGACCATCCGCGCCGGGAGTGGTGTTCGCCCAACTGTGGCAACAGGGTTCGCGCCGCCCGCCACTACCGGCGTAGCCGGGACAACGAGTAGGCGCCCCGCAGGCACACTATCGGCGCAACCGGGATAACGAGTTGATGAAACCCCTGGTCCGAACGGGTTTTCCTGGCCGCACGGGCTAAACGTAAGACGCTCCGGTTCCGATAACTCGGGCATAGGGCGCGTTTTGTGTGTGTGGTGGTGATCAGTCATGTCCCGAGAGTCCGTGCCAGGCCACGACATCAGCTATCACCTCGTCTGTTACGACGAGACGGGTAACGAACGGGGACGCGACAGCGCGGACGTCATACGTGACGCCCGCGCCGGTGTCACCGATGTCTTCTTCTTCATACACGGGTGGAACGGCGATGTCCCGGCCGCCCGGCAGCAGTACGGGCAATGGGTCAGGACGATGGCCGACTGCCGCGCCGAACGCGAAGCGGCGCACCGGCTTCCCGGCGGCTTCAAGTCGTTGCTCGTCGGCCTGCACTGGCCTTCCAAGGCCTGGGGCGACGAGGACACGAAGTCCGAGGAGTTCGTCAGGGCGCAGGCCGAGCGGCTCGGCGGCGGCGCCGGGCGCACCGCCGCGGTCCGCACGATCGTGCAGGCCGCGCACCAGCACCCGTGCCGGATGTCGGTCACCGTCAAGGAGGCCTACACCTATCTGGAGAGCTCGGTGCCGGACCTGCCGGGCGAGGACAAGATGGTGTTCGACCCCGAGCAGCTCTACCGGGCGTGCCTGGAGGATCCGGCCCTGGGCGGCATCCTGTCGCCGTTGCGCATCCTGACGTTCTGGAAGATGAAGCGGCGCGCCAGGGTGTTCGGCGAGAGCGGTGCGAGCCGCATCGCCCGTGACGTCGCACAGGCCGCGCCGAACGCGCGTATCCACCTGATGGGCCACAGCTTCGGCTGCATCACCGCCACCGCGATGGCGAACGTGGTGCCCGCCGCCACGCTGACCCTGATGCAGGGCGCGATGTCGCTGTGGTCGTTCGCGGAACGGCTGCCCGGCGAGCCCGGCTCCGGCCACTTCCGCGGCGTGCTCGGCCGGGTGCCCGGCCCGATCATCGTGACCACCTCGGCGCACGACCACGCGATCGGCCGGTTCTACCCGCTGGCCGCGCGGTCGGGGCGGCAGGTCGACCTCGACGAGTACCCGAAGTACGGCGGCCTCGGTTCGCACGGTGTGCAGGGCACCTACGTCCGCGGGCACAACATCGGATCTCCCGGCGAGCTGACCACGGGGCAGGTGCACAACATCGACTGCACATCGGTGATCCGCCGGGTGGACGGGATCGCGGGCGCGCACAACGACATCTGCCACCCGGAACTCGCTCGGTTGCTGTGGCGGGCGGTGATTGCGAGATAGGTGTGTCCGTTTTCAGAAACACGGGCAATTGGTTGCCTTTCGTTGACTCCTCCGATGACTGAGTCCTAACGTGGGTCGTACCGTCGCTGCGGGAAATCCTCCTTCCAGAGGACGGTCACATGTTTCGTCGTCCATTGTGGATAGTCGCTGCCTTCGTGCTGGCGCTCGTCGCGGGTATGACACCGGCACAGGCAGCGGATCCCGTGCTGACACCGATCTTCGACGGCAAGACGCTCGACGGGTGGACCGCGCACGCCAAGGACGCGTTCGTCGTCAAGAACGGTGCGATCCACAGCCAGAAGAACGCCTCCCGCGGCTGGATCTACTACAACAAGCAGCAGTACAAGAACTTCCGCTGGATCTTCAAGCTTCGCCAGGTCTCCGGTGACCACAAGCCGACCGTGCTGATCTGGGGCAAGATCGCGACACCGGCGCTCAACGGCCTCGGCGCGATCCAGTTCCAGCCGCCCAACGGTGGCGCGTGGGACTACCGGCCCGGCCACAACAACGGCGGCAAGGGCCTGTTCACCAAGTACCCGCATCCCAACTGGGACGTCAAGAAGTGGGCGCAGTGCGAGATCCTCGCCAACGGTGACACCGGAATCGCGCGGATGGCGTGTTGCCCGCTGCCGGACGGCGCGACCAAGTGCAAGGCAACGGAAGTGCTGAAGTTCGAGGACAAGAAGGAACCCGCGGGCCGCGAGGCACCGCTGGCGATCCAGATCCACAACAAGGGCATCGAGGACGAGTACAAGGACCTCGTCGTCGAGTCCCCTGTCGTGGACCCGACGAAGTTCATCACCACATAAGACCCTGGGTAGAGGGATGCCCTGCCCGTCCCACGTCGCGGGTCACCCCCGTGCGGCGTGGGACGGGCAGGGCGACTCCGTGCCCAGCCGCAGGACCATCTGCGGCACCAGCGTGTTGCCCAGGCACGGGCGCAGGTCCGCGCGCAACGCGGACAGGCTGATCGGGTCGATGGCGGGGGAGACGGCGACGCCGAGGGTGGCCGCGGTCAGTGTGACCCGTTGCATCGCTTGTCCCGCACGGATTTCCGCCGCGGCGCCGGTCCCGAAGGTGCACAGCACGAGTTCCGGGTGACCGGAGGTGAGGTGCAGCCAGGCGCGTTCCACTTCGGCCGCGCGCATCAGCAGCCCGCGCCAGCTGTCCAGTTCGGGGAACGTCGTCCACGTGCGACGGTGCATGCGCAGGGCGTGCAGCAGTGCCAGCACATCAGGTTCCGGGTCCTGGTATCCGCCGAGCCGGATGGCCGCGGCCGCGTTCGCCGCGCACGGGCCGGGCAGCAATGTCACCAGTGGACGAATCCCGTGACCCTGCAGAGCCAGCCGGACGTTGAGCAGTGCCACCCCGCACGCGAGCCTGGTCTCGCGGCTGTGCGGACTTGTGGTGTGCAACTCGATCTGCTCAGGACGGACCTCGAAGCGCACGAACGGCGTCGAGGCTGTCGCGAGGGTGAGCACTCCGCGCACGTCCTCACCCGCGAGTCCGAGTGAGCCGGGCACGACGATCGTCATGCCACCACTTTCCGGCCGGACGCGGCGCGCCGACCACGGTCGAAGGTCCCCACTTGCTAGGGCCGTGCGATGGCTGAAAATGTGCGACGCTAACCGGCGTGCCAACCGGTCCCGACCGCCGCGACCTCGACGAGCTGCTCGACGAGGTCCGTGACCGCATGGACGAGATCATCACCACCCGTGACCACATGCAGGAGCTGCTCGGCGCCGTGCTCGCGGTCGCGTCGGGGCTGGAGCTCGATTCGACGTTGCAGCGCATCGTGCAGGCCGCGGTGGACCTCGTCGGCGCCCGCTACGGCGCGCTCGGCGTGCTCGGGACGCGCGACGACCTGTCCGAGTTCGTGTACGTGGGAGTGGACGAGCGGACGCGTGCGTCGATGGGCCACCTGCCCGAGGGCAAGGGCCTGCTCGGACTGCTGATCAAGGACCCGACGCCGATCCGGATGCGGGACCTGGCGCAGCACGACATGTCGGTCGGGTTCCCGCCGAACCACCCGCCGATGCACAGTTTCCTCGGCGTGCCGGTGCGGGTGCGCGACGAGGTGTTCGGCAACCTCTACATGACCGAGAAGATCGGCGCCGCCGAGTTCACCGCGGACGACGAGGCGGTGCTGCAGGCGCTGGCGGCGGCCGCGGGCATCGCGATCGAGAACGCCAGGCTGTTCGAGCGGTCCCGGATGCGCGAACGGTGGCTGGAGGCGATCGGCGAGGTCAACTCGGAGCTGCTGGGCGGCGCGTCCGGCGACTACGCGCTGCGCCTGATCACCCAGCGCACCGTGGAGCTGGCCGGTGCGGACTCGGCGCTGGTGGTGCTCGGCGACGGCCAGGACGTGCCGTTGACGGTGGCGGCGAGCGCGGGAATGAAGATCGAGGACTTCAACTCCTCCGTCTACACCGTCGACGAGGTCGTGCGTTCCGGAGTCCCGTTGCTGGTCAACGATCTCGGTTCGGTGTTCGGGCCGGCGCTCGCGGTGCCGCTGCGGTCGGGGTCGATCATCACCGGTGCGCTGATGGTGCTGCGCAAGGGCGGCGAGTCGCCGTTCCTGCCCGACCAGGTGCCGATGCTGGCGACGTTCGCGGACCAGGCGGCGGTGGCGCTGGAGTTCGCCGAGCAGCAACGTTCGCAGCGGCTGCTCGACGTGCTGGAGGACCGCGACCGGATCGCGCGCGACCTGCACGACCACGTGATCCAACGGCTCTTCGTCACCGGGCTGACCCTGCAGGCGACCATGCGGCGCATCACCGAACCTGAGGTGGCGGCGCGAATTCAGACGGCCGTGGAGCAGCTCGACGAGACCGTGCGCGAGATCCGCACGTCGATCTTCGACCTGCACTCGACCGACTCGGCCTCGTTGCGGCGCAGGCTGCTCGACCTCGTGGCGGGCCTGACCGAGGCGACGCACCTGTCACCGGCGGTGCGGATGTCGGGGACAGTGGACAACTCGGTGCCGCCCGAGCTCGCCGAACACGTCGAGGCCGTCGTGCGCGAGGCCGTCACGAACACCGTGCGGCACGCCGCCGCGACCGAGCTGACGGTGCTGATCGACGCGGGCGACGACGTCGTGATCACCGTGCAGGACAACGGGATCGGCATTCCATCCGACGTCGCACGCAGCGGGCTGCGCAACCTCGCCCACCGCGCGGAACAGTTCGGCGGCTCACTCGCGGTCCGGGCGACCGACGGCGGCGGAGCCTGTGTGGTCTGGCGTGTGCCGCTGACCTAACGCTTGTCGTCCTTGCGGAACTGCGAGGCGAAGACGGCGGCCTGGGTGCGGCGCTGCATGCCGAGCTTCGCGAGCAGGTGCGACACGTAGTTCTTGACGGTCTTCTCCGCGAGGAACATCCGCTCGGCGATCTGCCGGTTCGTCAGGCCTTCGCCGATGAGGTCGAGCACCGTGCGTTCCTGCTCGCTGAGCATGCGCAGCGGGTCGCCCTCCTCGCGTTCCCGGCGGATGCGGTTCAGCAGGGCGCTCGTGGTGCGGGCGTCGAGCAACGACTGGCCGGCCGCGACCGTGCGAACCGCGTTGACCAGGTCGGCACCCAGGATCTGCTTGAGCACGAACCCGGACGCGCCCGCCATGATCGCGTCGAACAGCGCCTCGTCGTCGGCGAAGCTCGTCAGCATCAGGCACTGCAGGCCAGGGATTCTGCTGCGCAGCTCGCGGCACAGCTCGATGCCGTTGCCGTCGGGCAGCCTGATGTCGAGTACCGCCACGTCGGCCTGGGCGGAGGGCACCTTGGCCAGCGCCTCCGTGACCGATGCGGCGTCGCCGACCACTTCCAGATCGGACTCCTCGCCGAGCAGGTCCGCGATACCGCGGCGGACGATCTCGTGGTCGTCGACCAGGAACACGCGCGTCGCCATCCGCTCACGGTAGCCCAAAGTCCCTGACAGGAGGGGACCAACGGCACGCGGCACGCGGCGCCGTCGCGCCTTACTTTGGGATCATGAGCGGTCTTCCGGTTGTGGTCGGAGTCGACGGTTCCTCGTCCGCGCTCGCCGCGGTGGCGTGGGCCGCTCGGTCCTGCGCGCTGCACTCGGCGCCGTTGCGGCTGGTGCACGCGTACACGTTGCCCACACGCGGTTATCCCGAGGTCATCTCGTCGGCGCGTGAGCTGCGTTCGGCCATGTACGACCAGGGGCGGATGTGGCTCTCTCAGGCCGTTGCCGTCGCACGATCGGAAGCGCCGGATGTGCCGGTGGAGCACGACTTGCGGATGGAACACCCTGTGCCCGTGCTGCTCGCGGAGACGGCACGCGCGCGGCAGGTCGTGGTGGGCTCACACGGCCTGGGCGGGTTCACCGGGGCGTTGGTCGGCTCTACGGCCGTGGCGCTGTCGGTGCACGGAGAATGCCCCGTGGTGGTGGTACGCGGTGGTCACTCAGACGGGCCCGTGGTGGTGGGCGTGGACCTCTCGCCTGAGTCGGACCCGGCGCTGGGCTTCGGGTTCGAGGAGGCGGTCGCGGCCGGTGTGCCGCTCGTGGCGGCGATGGCGCACGTCGACGAACAGTCGTCGCTGCTGAGCACGCGAATGTCCGGGTGGCTGGAGAAGTACCCGGACGTCGCGGTGGAACAGCTCGTGGTGGGGGAGCGGCCGATCCCGCTGCTGCTGGAGCTGGGGGAACGCGCCGGACTGCTGGTGGTGGGCTCGCGGGGGCGTGGCGGTTTCGCCGGGATGCTGCTCGGGTCTACCTCACAGGCCCTGATCTACCACGCCCCGTGCCCAGTCGCGATCGTCAGGCGTTCTTGATCGCGGAGATCTCGAACTCGAGCACGACCTTCTCGCTCACGAGCACGCCACCGGTCTCCAGCGCGGTGTTCCAGGTGACGCCGTAGTCCTTGCGGTTGATCGTGTGCGAGCCCTCGAAGCCGACGCGGGTGTTGCCGTACGGGTCGACGGCCACGCCCTCGAAGGCGAACGGGATGGTGATGCTCTTGGTGACGTCCTTGATGGTGAGGTCACCGGTGATCTCGAAGTTGTCATCGTCGACCTGCGTCGCGGAGGTCGAGACGAACTTGATCTCCGGGTAGGTCGCGGCGTCGAGGAAGTCGTTGGTGGCCAGGTGGCCGTCGCGCTGCGCGTTGCGGGTGTCGATGCTGGCGACCTTGAGGGTCACCTCGGCGGTGGTGTTCTCCGGCTTGTCACCGTCGATGCTGATCTTGCCGTCGAACTCGTTGAACGCGCCACGAACCTTGGTGACCATCGCGTGGCGGGCGACGAAACCGATACGGGAGTGCGAGCCGTCGATGACGTAGTCGCCGGTCAGTGCGGAGAGGTTGGTGGCCGTGGTCATGGGAGTGCCCTTCAGGTTGCCGCGGGTATTTGGTTGATCTGTCATCTACCTTGCACCAACCTGGATGATGTGTCAACTATTCCCGTATGCTGAGCAGGTGACGAGATGGTTGGAACCTGAACAGCAGCGGGCCTGGCGTGCCTACGTCCGCATGCAGGGGGAGCTCAACGCGCATCTGAGCAGGCAGATGTCGGTCGACTCGGAGCTCTCCACCGCTGATTTCGCCGTGCTCGTCGAGCTGACCGACACGGCGGAGGAACGCGTGCGCGTGCTGGAGCTCGCGAGGGCGCTGCACTGGGAGAAGAGCCGCATCTCACATCACGTCGCGCGGATGGAGAAGCGCGGCCTGGTGCGCCGCGAGGGCTGCCGTAGCGACGGGCGTGGGTCGTTCATCGTGCTGACCGAGGCGGGCCGCTCCGCCATCGAGGCGGCCGCTCCCTCGCACGCCGAGACCGTGCGCGCGCTGGTGTTCGACCAGCTCGACGCCGCCGAGGTGGCGGCGCTGCAGGTGATCTCGGAGAAGATCCTGACGCGGCTAACGACAGGCGAATGTGCGGCGGTAGTCGCTCGGTGCGACGCCGACGACGCGGTGGAAGTGGTGTCGGAGTAGCGCGGCGGTGCCGAAGCCTGACCTCGTCGCGACCGTGTCGACGTCGAGGTCGGTCTCTTCCAGGAGCCTGCGTGCGTGCAGGACTCGCTGGAGCGAGAGCCACTTGTTCGGTGTGGTGCCGGTCTCGGCGACGAACTTCCGCGCGAACGTCCGCTCGGACATGACGGCGAGCTTCGCCATCGACGCCACCGAGTGGTTCTCGGCGATCGTCTCGAGCACCTGCTCCAGCACCGGTTCGAGGCTGTCCGTCGAGCACTCCGGGATCGGGAGCTCCACGAACTGCCGCTGACCGCCGTCGCGCTGCGGCGCCACGACCATCCGGCGCGCGATCGTGTTCGCGATCTTGGTGCCGAGCTCTCGCCGGACGAGGTGCAGGCAGGCGTCGATGCCCGCGGCGGTGCCCGCACTGGTGATGATCTTGCCGTCGTCGACGAACAGCACGTCCGGGTCCACGTGCGCCTTGGGGAACCTGAGCCGGAAGTCCTTCGTCTCGCGCCAGTGCGTGGTGCAGCGGCGGTCGTCGAGCAGGCCCGCCTCGCCGAGGATGTACGCGCCGTTGCAGACGCTGAGCAGCGTCGCGTCGGTCTCCTGGATCGCTTTGAGCAGCTTCTCGGGGTAGCTGTCGCGCACGGTCGCGGCCGGCAGTGCGACCAGGTCGGCGTCGTGCATCGCGTCGAACCCGTGCTCCGGCGTGATCGACACGCCCCGGATGCTCGTGGGGACGGGTTCGTTCGGGAGCTCGCCGCACACGCGGAAGTCGACGAGCGGCACGCCCTCCTCGGTCCGGTCGACGCCGAACACCTCGCAGAGCAGGCCGAACTCGAACGGCGCGACGCCGTCGATGAGGGGAACCGCCACCGATCGCAGCATGGCAGAATATTAGCGCACCCCGTCAGATCTGCCACTTCTGGCGGGATCTGGATGGTCGCAAACTTAGTGCCATGACACTCACACTGATCGCCCTGGCCCTCGCGGGTATCTCCGTCTGGCTCGACCGGCACCGCGACCGCAACGCCGGCCTGGCAGGCTCGACCGACGTCGTGGACCGCGACCGCGTCCGCGTCGACAACGAACTTCGCTACCTCACTTGATCAACGGCTGTGCTCTTTTCGGCTGGGGTCCCGTGTAGCGGGCGATCGGGCGGATGATCTTCGTGTCCTCGGACTGTTCGAGCGCGTTGGCACACCACCCGATCACCCGGCTGCACGCGAACGTCGGCGTGAACATCTCTCGCGGGATGCCGCACAGCTCCATCACCACGCCGGCGTAGAACTCCACGTTCGCGTACAGCTGCCTGCCGGGCTTCAGTTCCGCCAGCAACTCGGTGACGCTTCGCTCGACCGTCGTCGCGAACGCCACGAGCGGCGTCGGGTGCAGCCCGGCGAACTCCTCGGCGATCGCCTTGAGCATGCGCGAGCGCGGGTCCTCGGTCTTGTAGACGGGGTGCCCGAAGCCCATGATCCGGTCGCCCTTCTCGATGCGCTCCCGGACCCAGGCGTCGATGTTGTCCGGCGTGCCGATGAGGTCCAGCGCCTCCAGCGCCCGGTCCGGCGCGCCCCCGTGCAGCGGTCCGGAGAACGTGCCGATCGCCGCCGTCACCGCCGACACGACGTCGGCTCCCGCACTCGCCACCACGCGCGCCGTGAACGTCGACGCGTTGAACCCGTGGTCGATCGTCGCGATCAAGTACTGCTCGACCGCACGGCTCGCCCATGTTGACGGCTCATGCCCGGAGAGCATGTACAACCAGTTCTCCGACGTTGACAAATCAACCCTGGGGTTGACGGGATCAAGTCCGAGCTTGAGTCGGTGCAGTGCGGCCAGGATCGTCGGCGTCATCGCGCTGACGCGAAGCGCGTCCGCCTTGCGCGACGCCATCGGCGCGTCCCACATCGGCTGCGCGGGCACCATCGACAGCGCCGTCCTCAGCCCGGCCAGCGCCGTGCAACCCGACCGCGCGATCGCCGGCAGAACTTCGCTGACGGTGGGCGGTATGTGCCGGAGTGGCGCGGTCTGCGCCGGGAACAACGTGCTCTCCTCCGCGTCCGGCAGCCGGCCCTCGACGAAGAGGAACCACACGTCCTCGAACGTCCTGGTCCCGGCCAGTTCGATCGCGTCGTGCCCGCGGTAGTGGTAGTAGCCCGCGGCCCCGTTCACGTCCCCGATCAGGGTCGTGGTGACGACGACGTCTTTAAGCCCTTTGGGTGCATCAATCAACATGGACAAGAGCGTCCGTCAACCTGTCATGTACAGTCAACGTTGATGGAATCAATGTTGACGACGAATCAAGCTGCCCGTCGTCTGGGCGTCAAACCGGCGACGGTCTACGCCTACGTCAGCCGCGGTCTCCTGACCAGCAAGAAGGTCAACCGGCTGAGCATGTTCGACGTCAGCGAGGTCGAGGCCCTGGCGCAGCGCACTGGTGCGCGTGGAGCAGTGGCCGCTGTGACCGATCGCATCCGCACCCGCATCTCACTGCTGGAGAACGACCGCCTCTACTACCGCGGCCGTTCCGTCCCGGAGCTAGCGGCACCAAGCGCTTCGAGGACGTCGCGCACTGGCTGTGGACCGAGATCGACTCCGCCGGGCCTGCAGTTCCCCGAGGGCCAGGAGATCTGGATGGCCCTGCCCGGACAGCGCCACCCTCACCGACCGTGTCCGCGTGGCCGTCGCACTCGCTAGCGCGGGCGACCCGCTCCGCTTCGACCTGGACCGCTCGGTCTCCACGGCGAAGTCCATGATCGCGGACGTCGTCGAGTCCCTGCCGCTGGTCCGGCGCCCCGCAGGCGCCGACATCGCCGACCGGCTGTGGGCCCGCCTGTCCCCCTAGCCGCCGCAGCCGGACGTGCTGAACACCGCGCTGATCCTGCTGGCCGACCACGACCTCGCCATCTCGACGATGGCGGCCCGCGTCGCCGCCTCCGCCCGCGCGCACCCGTACGCCGTGGTGTCCGCGGGCCTCGGCGCCATCGAAGGCCAGAAGCACGGCACCGCCACCACGCTCGCCCACCGCTTCCTGCAGCAGGCGAGCTCCGACCCGATGGGCGCCATCGCCGAGAAACTGCGCTCCGGCCACCCGATCCCCGGCTTCGGCCACTACGTCTACAAACTGCGCGACCCCCGCGCCGACCACCTGCTGGCGATCCTGCGAAGCGCGGCGACCTGGTGGCCGACAAGATCATCGCCGCGCAGCCCCAGACGTTCCCGAACGTCGACCTGGCGCTGGCGCAGCTCGGCCTGATGTTCAAGATGCCGCCGGACGCCGGCGAGGCCATCTTCGCCATCGCCCGGATCGTGGGGTGGATCGCGCACGCGATGGAGGAGTACGCCGAGCCGGGGCTGAGGTTCCGCGCGCTCGGCGTCTACACCGGCGACCGCCCCTAGCGGGTGTTGAGCTTTATGGAGGGCGCTTTCGTCCACCTGGGGTGGACGAAAGCGCCCTTCATAAAGATCAAGTAGCGAGCGGAAACCCCCTTGGCGCTGGCTTTACCGGCCAGGAAGCGGACCATGGAACGCGTGAGATTGTCCGCTGTGGACAACCTGAAGGTGATCCTCGTGGCGTGGGTCATCGGCGGCCACGCGCTGCTGGGTTACGCCGCGATAGGCGGCTGGCCGTACGACGAGGTCAACGAGGTCACGTTCCATCCCGGCGTCGAGACCGTGCTGGCCGCGTTGGTCGGGCCGTCCGGGCTGTTCTTCATGGGCACCTTCTATTTCATGGCCAGGCATCTTCACGCCCGGCTCGATCGAACGTAAAGGCGCCGGGAAGTTCATCGCCGAACGCCTGATCAGGCTCGGCACGCCGTGGATCCTGAGCGCCCTGATCGTCTGGCCGACGTTCGTGTGGATCGCGTACCAGGGGCCGGGCAGGACGTATCGTGGTGGCACGTGTTCACGCATCGGGATCCGTTGCTGGACAGCGGGTCGCTGTGGTTCGTCGGCGTGTTGCTGATCTTCTCGGTCGCCGTGGCGCTGGGGCCGCCGATCAAGGAACGCACGATCACCACCCGGCACGTCGTGGGCATGACGATGATCGTGGCGGGGACGACGTTCCTGACTCGGCTGGTGTTCCCGGCCAGAAGCGGGCAGGTCGGCGACCTGCACCTGTGGTGGTGGCCGCAGTGCCTGGGGATGTTCCTGCTCGGGGCGATCGGCGGCAAGAAGCTCGCGGAACGGGTGCCCGAAGAGATCTATCGGATGTGCCGCAACGTCGTCGTCGCCACGGTCGTGGTCCTGCCGATCGCGGCCGCCCTGATGGGGGTGCTGGACCTCGCGAAGAACGCGGACCCGTTCCTCGGCGGGTGGAGGTGGCAGGCGTTCACCCTCGCCGCGATAGAGGGAGTTCTGGTCGTGGCGGGGAGTTTGTGGCTCATCGGGCTGGCGCAACGCAGGCTGACCGGCCAGGGACCCCTGGCACGAGGGCCTGGCCCGGTCCGCCTATGTCGCGTTCGTCGTGCAGGGGCCGATCCTGCTCTCCTCGCCACGGCGATGCGCCCACTCGACCTGCCCGCCGAAGCGAAAGCGCCGCTGGTGGGCGCGACGAGCGATCGCGTTGTCGTTCGCGATCGGCTGGTGGTCACTTCACGCCGAGGCGCTTCAGCACGCTCGTCGTGATGCCGGCCGCGTCCAAGCCGTGCGCGCGCAGGATGCGGGCGCGAGAGTCGTGCGGCAGGAAACGCGGTGGTAGCGCGAAAGTCGCCACACAGCGTCGACGTACCGGTCAGCGCCTGGCCCAGCCGCGAACCCAGACGCGCCCGTTGACGTCGTGTCCTCGACGGCGAGCACCAAGCGGTGCTGACCGCAGTACTTGACCAGGTGCGGATCCAGCGGCGCGATCCAGCGCGGATCGACCACGGTGACCCGCACATCGTGCGCGGCCAGCTCTTCGGCGGCGGCCAGGCACGGGCCGGCGAGCGGGCCGACCGCGACCAGCAGCACCTCGGCGTCCGGGTCCGAGCGCAGCACGTCGAAATGGCCCACCCGGCGCACGGCCGGGATGTCGGCGCCGACCGAGGCTTTCGGGTAGCGCATGACGGTGGGACCGTCGGACGACCTCGACCGCCTCGCGCAGCAACTCGGCCAGCGAAGCCGGATCGCGGGGAGCGGCCAGTCGCAGGCCGGGCACGACGGGCAGGATCGAGGCGTCCCACATGCCGTGGTGCGACGCGCCGTCCGGGCCGGTGACGCCGGCGCGGTCCAGCACGAACGTCACCGGTAAGCGGTGCAGCGCGACGTCCATCAGCAGTTGGTCGAACGCACGCGAGAGGAACGTCGCGTAGACGGCGACGACCGGGTGCAGGCCGCCCATGGCCATGCCGGCGGCGGACGTGACGGCGTGCTGTTCGGCGATGCCCACGTCGAAGACGCGCGAGGAAACGCTGCGACGAACGGGCGCAGCCCGACCGGTTCGAGCATCGCCGCGGTCAGACACACCACGTCCGGACGTTCGGCGCCGATCGCGACGATCTCGTCGGAGAAGGCGTCGGTCCACGTCCGGCTCGAAGTGGCACCGGTGGCGCCGACCGCGTGCATGCGGTCCGCCTCGTCGGTCTCGGCCGCGGTCGTAACCCTTGCCCTTCACCGTCTTGCAGTGCACGACGACCGGGCGGCCGAGAGATTTGGCCTCCCACAACGCGTTCTCGACGGCGTGCACGTCGTGGCCGTCGACCTCGCCGATGTAGGCCAGCCCAAGCGCCTCGAACAGGTGACGGGCCGTGCCGTTCAGCAACGAGGCGGCGAAACCGCCCGCGGTCGGGTCGTAGGAGCGGCCGTTGTCGTTCAGCAGCACCACGACCGGACGGCGAGGAGCCGCCGATGTTGTTCAACGCCTCCCAGCACATCCCGCCGGTCAGCGCGCCGTCACCGACGACGGCGACGACCCGGCGGTCGACGCCGTCGAGCTCGAACGCCTTGGCCAGACCGTCCGCATAGGACAGTGCGGTGGAGGCGTGCGAGTTCTCGATGACGTCGTGCGCGGACTCGGCGGCGGACGGGTAGCCGGACATCCCGCCTGCCTGGCGCAGTGAGTCGAAGTCCGCGCAACGGCCGGTGAGCATCTTGTGCACGTACGACTGGTGGCCGGTGTCGAACAGCACCACGTCGACCGGCGAGGAGAAGACCCGGTGCACCGCGATGGTCAGCTCGACCGCGCCGAGGTTCGGGCCCGAGGTGGCCGCCGGTCCGGTGCACCTTCGAGATCAGGAACGACCGGATCTCGGCGGCCAGCGCGCTAGAGCGAGGCAGATGGAAGTGCCCGCACGTCGGCGGGCGAGGTGATGTCAGCCAGCACGGCGCACCGCCAGCGGCAACGTGAAGGCGATCGTCTCGGTCGCGGCCGTGTGGGTCGACACGGTCACCGAACCCAACGCCTCCAGCGCCGCCACGACCTCGTCCACCAGCTCCGGCGGAGCCGAGGCGCCGGCCGACAGTCCCACCGACGTGACCCCGTCCAGCCACGCCGGGTCGATCTCCGACGCGTCGTCGATCAGGTAGGCGGGCGTGCCGCCACGGGCCGCGAGTTCGACCATCCGCACCGAGTTCGACGAGTTCTTCGAACCGACGACGAGCACCAGATCCGACTGCTCGGCAACGGTCCCTCACCGCGACCTGCCGATTCGTGGTGGCGTAGCAGATGTCGTCGGAGCCGGGGCCGCGCAGCTGCGGGAACTTCCGCTCCAGCGCGGCGATCACCTCGGCCGTCTCGTCCACGGCCAGAGTGGTCTGCGTCAGGTACGACACCGGGCCGGTGATGTCCAGCGCCTCGACGTCCTCCACCGTCTCGACGAGCACGAACTGGTCAGGCGCTTCGCCCAGCGTGCCTTCGACTTCCTCGTGACCCGCGTGTCCGATCAGGACGATCGTGTCGCCCCGCGCGGCGAAGCGACGGGCCTCGGCGTGCACCTTGGTGACGAGCGGGCAGGTCGCGTCCAGCACGTCCAGCGACCGTTCCACCGCCTCGGAACGCACGGCGGGGGAGACGCCGTGCGCGGAGAACACCGCCGTGGCACCGAAAGGCACCTCGGACAGCTCCTCTACGAACACGGCGCCACGTTCCTCCAGCGAACGCACGACGTGGACGTTGTGCACGATCTGCTTGCGCACGTAGATGGGTCCGCCGCGTTGGTCGAGCAACCGTTCCACGATCTCGATGGCGCGCTCCACCCCGGCGCAGAACGACCGGGGTGAGGCGAGCAGCACCGAACGCGGCGGATGTTCCGTCATCGACTGCCTTCCACAAGGATGGACTCAGTGGTCTCGGTGGGTGACCAGTTGGGCGAGCGTGCCGAGCTCCACCGCCGCGCGAGCGGTCGGGGAGGCCTCGCCGAGGTGGTGCAACGCCAGCGTGTGCAGCTCGTCGGCCTGTGCCTGGCTCCACGCCCGACCACCCGCCGCGTCCACCAGCGAGGCCGCCAGCGCCACGTCCGAGGCCGACAGCTCCTCGGGGCGGAAGTACAGCGACGCCAGGTCGGCCGAAGCCGGAGTTCCCGACGTCAGCGCGTGCACGACCGGCAGGGACTTCTTGCGGTTGTGCAGGTCCATGTGCGCGGCCTTGCCCGTCACCGCCGGGTCGCCCCAGATGCCGAGCAGGTCGTCCACGTGCTGGAACGCGAGTCCCAGCTGCGTGCCGTACCCGCGCAACGACTCGACCTGCTCGTCGGAGCCGCCGCCGTACAGTGCGCCCAACGCCGTCGAGGCACCGAGCAGCGCGCCGGTCTTGCCCAGCGCCATGGTGACGACCTCGTCGACCTTCACGTCGGTCCGCGTCTCGAAGTCGAGGTCGTACGCCTGCCCGTCGAGCAACGCCACCACCGCGTCGCCCAGTGTCCGGATCGCCTCCAGCGCACGCGGATGTCCGGACGCCGCAAGCACATCGACGGCCAACGTCTGCAGCGCGTCGCCCGCGAGGATGGCCGCGTTGATGCCGAACACCGTCCACGCCGTGGCGCGGTGGCGTCGGGTCTCGTCGCTGTCCATCACGTCGTCGTGCAGCAGTGAGAAGTTGTGGATGAGCTCGACCGCCACAGCCGCCGGGACGGCGGAGACGGCGGTGCCGCCGACGGCCTCGGCCGCGAGCAGCACCATCGCCGGGCGGATGGCCTTGCCGCCGTTCTCCAGCACCGGGTTGCCGTGCTCGTCGCGCCACCCGAAGTGGTACTCGGCGATCACGCGCATCGACTCGGGCAGCTGGTTCGACGGCCCTGCGCAGAGCCGGGGTGACAAGACCCCGGCTCCACGCGAGCACCTCGCCCGCGGGACGTCCCGCGGCGAGCCGTTCGGTCATCCCGGAAGAGATTTCCGCGGTCATGGTTAGAGACCGATCTCCACGTTCTCCAGCACGCCGAGGGCGTCCGGAACGAGAACGGCGGCCGAGTAGTACGTAGACACCAGGTACTTGAGCATCGCGTGCTCGTCGATACCCATGAACCGCACGTTCAGGCCGGGCTCGTACTCGTCCGGGATGCCGGTCTGGCGCAGGCCGACGACGCCCTGCTTCTCCTCGCCGAGCCGCATCGCGATGATCGACGTGGTGCCGTTCTTGTTGACCGGGATCTTCTCGCACGGCGCGATCGGGATGCCGCGCCACGTCTGCAGCGGCTTGCCCTCGACCTCGGTGGTCGGCGCGTAGAGGCCGCGCGAGGACAGCTGGCGGCCGAACGCCGCGATCGCCTTGGGGTGGGCCAGGATCAGCTTGGTGTTGCGGCGCCGCGAGATCAGCTCGTCCATGTCGTCCGGCGTGACCGGGCCGGAGTGCGTGCTGACCCGCTGCTTGAGGTCGGCGTTGGCGAGCAGGCCGAACTCCTTGTTGTTGATGAGTTCGAACTCCTGCCGCTCACGCAGGGCCTCGATCGTCAGGCGCAACTGGTGCTCGACCTGGTCCATCGGCTGGCTGTAGAGGTCGGCCACACGGGTGTGGACGCGCAGGATCGTCTGCGCCACCGAGAGCTCGTACTCCCGCGGCCGCAGCTCGTAGTCGACGAACGTGCCGGGCAACGTCGGCTCGCCGTCGTGGCCGGAGGAGATGTCGATCTCCGCCTCGCCGTGCTTGTTCTGGGCACTCGACGGGTTCGCCAACTGCTGCGCGATGTGGTCGCGCAACGGCGCGATCTGCCCGTTGAGCCGGTTGAACGTGGCACGCGACAGCACCACGGCGGTCGTCGGCGTCAACGCCCTCGCGGTGAACTCCCATGTCGCCTCGACGCCGCCGAGGATCGCGTTGTCGCCGATGTGCTCGCCGTCGGCGATGGTGCCGAGCGCCACGTCGTCGCCGTACTCGCCGACACCGGTCTTGGTGACCTTGCCATGCGCGATGACGACGATCTCGTCGGTGGGGTTGCCTCGTTCGGCGATCACCTCGCCCGGCTGGTACTCGCGCTGCTCGAAGCGGTTCGCGAGCACGGTCAGGGCGTCCTCGTCCTCGAACCCGTGCAGCAGCGGGAACTCGCACAGCTCCTGCGGCACCATCCGCACCTCGGATCCGACGCTGGTGAACGTGACCCGGCCGTCGCCGATCGCGTACGAGAGGCGCCGGTTGACCCGGAACGCGCCACCCTTGGCCTCCACCCACGGCAGCAGTCGCAGCAACCAGCGCGGGGAGATCCCCTGCATCTGGGGCGCGGACTTGGTGGTCGTCGCGAGGTTGCGGGCTGCTGCCCTGGAAAGGCTCAGCTGCTTGTCGTCGATCCCAAGACCCGGATCGGTAACAGTCACTGCGAGGCCTGCCAATCTGTTGGTGCGGTGATGGAACTAGCGGACAAGGACTGCGGCAGTACCGAGTCCGGAAGGTGCGTGGAACGACCTTCGGGTGGGGTTGGGGGAGAAGCTGAATCGGCCGGATCTCTGCGTCCACAGCAGCTCGCCTGCGAGCCACGACTTCAGCGCTTCGACGTACCGGTGCAGACCGGCGCGTGCCGCCTCGTCGAGTGCGTACTCGTCGGCGATCGACGGCAGCTCGGCGATGATCGAGCTGATCTGCCGCAGCCGCGCGGCGACCAGGTCACCGACGACGTCGACCGCCTGCTGCGGCTCGCACTCGAAGAACTGCTGGACGGCGAGCACCGCGCTCGTGGTGCTCGCACCCGTGCCGTAGACGGCGTCGAACCCGACGATCTCCTGCCGCAGACCGGGCACGTCGCCGAACGAGTCAACGAGCGCGCGCATCGTGCTGTTGCGCAACAAGTCCGCGGGCAGCTCGGCGCCGACCGAACCGCGCGCCAGCTTGGCGGAGAGCTCCGCGGCGTTGGTCTTGCGCCGCATCTCCACGAGGTCGATCGGGTCGGGCACCCGGCCCTGCGCCGTGTTGTGCAGCTCCCACAGCAGACCGTCGAGGAACTCGCCGAGATGCTCCCTGTCCTCGGAGTCCAAAGTGGACCGCGAGACCAGGTCGGCGAGGCCCTTCTCCGCCGGGTTCATCGGCACCGCCGACGAATCGGTCAGCTGAGCCTTGAGCCGGGCGATGAACGCCTTGCCGCCTGCGACGTTGCGCGGCCGCAGGAACCCGTCCCGGAACGCGTCGTGCAGGTAGAAGCCCCACGTGTGCCAGTCGCTGATGTGCTTGAGGTCGTCGAGCTCGGCGGTCGGATGGGTCAGCGGCGCGAAACCGCCGTAGTCCGCCGCGTCGTAGAACGCCTCGGTCCACGGCGCGCCGCTGAGCATGCCCATGTCCCGCACCCACGTCCTGGTGTGCTGCCGCACCCGGTCGACGTGAGGTGAAAGCCTTGCCGCGTAGGGCATGTCGAACGAAGGAGCCTCAACCACGGGACACTCCCAACCACGCGCCGGACGTGCCGAGGCCGGTCGGCCCGCGCAGGATCGTGCGGAAGAACGCGCTGTTTCCGGCGCCGCCGCCCTCGACCTTCGTGTAACGACCGGCGTGCAGGTGCCACTCGTGCCCGCCGGACTGCCAGTCCTGCAGGCCCTTCACGTACTTGAGCACCCGCGCCTGCTCCAGCGGGTCGATGCCGTTCTCCGCGAACAGCGTCGGCAGCTCGGTGAACACGGTGTTCTCGAACTGGTGCAGCCGGGAGGTCAGCAGGTTGTTCACGGCCTCGACCGCGGTCTGCGTGTCGTGGCCGAAGAACTTCTCGAACACGAGCACCCCGTTGGAGTTCTCGCCTTCGCGCTGCACTTCCCGTTCGTACGAGAAGATGTCGTTGCGCAGGTGGATCGCGTCGGAGAACGTGTCGGAGAGCACCCGAAGGGGCCGGGTGCCCGCGATGGACGCGGGCACCTCGGCCGCCTCGGAGACCTCCACCAGGTTCGCCGACCACGGTGCGCCGCCGACCTTGCGGCGCATCTCGATGTACTCGATCGGGTTGGCGACGGTGCCGGACGCCATGTTCTTGATTTCCCACATGCACTCGAGCAGCAGGTTGTGGGTGCTCGTGGTGAACCGGCGCCGCCAGTCCTGCGACATCAGCGGGATCGTCCGTTGCCAGAGGTCGACGAGGCCGCGTTCGGTCGGGTTCCGCGGCTCCGGCGACGGGTCCGTGCCGTTGATCGGCATGAACGCCGGCAACCGGTCCAGATACGCCTTCGCCCCGGCCACGTCCGTCGACTGCTTGAACTCCGCGAAGAACTCGTCGTCGAAGTAGAAGACCCACACGTACCAGTCCGTGATGAGGTCCAGGATCTCCGCGGGCGCGTCCGGGTGGGTCCATGCGCACATGTACCCGTAGTCGTCGCCCGCGAGGATCTCCGGTGTCCACACCCCGGTGTCGAGCATCCCCATGTCCCGCGCCCACTGTGTCGAGTGGACGCGGGCGCGTTCGAGGTGCGGGTTCATCCGTGCCGGGTGCGGCACGTAGAACTCCGGCATGGTGAAGGAGGCTGTCGGCCCAGAACTCAACTTGGTCAGCCCTCGCGGCCGAGCTCGACGTGCTCCAGCACACCCACCGCGTCGGGCACGAGGATCGCGGCCGAGTAGTAGGCGCTGACCAGGTAGTTGATGATCGCCTGGTCGTTGATGCCCATGAACCGCACCGACAGGCCTGGCTGGTACTCGTCCGGGAGACCGGTCTGGTGCAGGCCGATGACGCCCTGGCTCTGCTCGCCCGTGCGGATCAGCAGCACCGAGGAGGTGCGGGTGTCCGAGATCGGGATCTTGTTGCACGGCAGCACCGGGATGCCGCGCCACGCCGGGACCTGCTGGCCGTTGAAGTCGATGTGCTGCGGGTAGAGACCGCGCTTGTTGAGCTCGCGGCCGAACGCCGCGATCGTGCGGGGGTTCGCGAGGAAGTAGCCGGGGTCCTTCCACACGGTCGACAGCAGCTCGTCGAAGTCGTCCGGGGTGGGCGGGCCGGAGCGGGTGTGGATGCGCTGCTTGAGGTCGGCGTTGTGCAGCAGGCCGAAGTTCTTGTTGTTCACGATCTCGTGCTCCTGGCGCTCGCGCAGGGCTTCGATCGTGAGCCGCAACTGCTGCTCGACCTGGTCCATCGGCTGGTTGTAGAGATCCGCGACGCGGGTGTGCACCTGCAGCACGGTCTGCGCGACGCTGAGCTCGTACTCGCGTGGCGAGAGCTCGTAGTCGACGAACGTGCCGGGCAGCACGGGCTCGCCGTCGTGACCCGCCGACATGCCGATCTCGGCCTCACCGAAGTCGTTCTGCGGCTTGCTGCGGCTGTTGTACGCCTGCTGGATGTGCGCGCGCAGGCCCCCTGCTTCGCCGTTGAGCGCCTGGAAGTCCTGCCAGGACAGGGTGAGGACGGTGACCGGGGTGACGGCCTTGGCGGTGTACTCCCACTCGCCCTGCGGCCCGGCCAGCACGGTCTCGCCGAAGTACTCGCCGTCGGCGAGGTTGCCGAGCACGGTGTCGCCGCCGTACTCACCGGTGCCGATCTTGTCCACCTTGCCGTGCGCGATCAGCACGACGGTGTCCTTCGCGCGGCCCTTCTCGACGATGACGTCGCCGACGCCGAACTCCTGCTGCGTGAAGCGGCCGGCCAGCGCGGCGAGGACGGCCTCGTCGTCGAAGCCCTTCAGCAGCGAGAGCTCGGTCAGCTCCTCGGGGACGACGCGGACCTCGGAGCCCGTGTTCGTGAACGAGACACGACCGTCGCCCAACGTGTAGGTGAGACGGCGGTTAACACGGTATGCACCACCCTTGGCTTCAACCCAAGGCAACACCTTGAGCAACCAGCGAGAAGTGATTCCCTGCATCTGCGGGACTGACTTGGTGGTAGTGGCCAGATTTCGAGCGGCCGCCGTGCCCAAACTCAGCTGCTGACGGCCCTCATTGAGGTCAGAATCCGTCACAGTCACAACCCACACCCACCCATCTCAATGCGCTAATGGACCAATTCGATAAGTCGGATCGGACGTTAGTTCGCGCTATTGAGCCGTGGATAGGGGCCAAAGGGGGACATTCGGGTGGGTGTCTTACGCCTGTAGGCGCTACGGAGCGTACAACTGGTGCGCTACGCAACTACTCCTGTATCGGCAGGAGGGTGACCTTCTGCTATTCGTGCAAGTGTGGAATGCGGCACTCGTTTGGCCCAGTAGGATCACTCTTTTGTTCGCATGAGTGCGTCTTGTTTGGATGCTATACAGCACCACTCCGGGTGGGTCGGAAACCACTCCAAGTGGTGTGTATCAAAGCCGTATTGCGCCCCTGGGTGCGTCTCGCATCGAAAGTCCGGATTTTGTACCGACGACTATTCGTGCTATTACGTGTCGATCGCGTTCAGGAACGATTCCAGTTGAGTCACCACGAACGCGTGGTCCTCGGCCTGCGGCAGGCCCGACACGCCGACCGTGCCGACAGGTCCGGTGCCGCGCAGGATGACCGGGAAGACGCCGCCGTGCGCCGCGTAGAGGTCCGGGTCGAGGCGTGACTCCGCCTCGAACGTCGTGCCTTTCTCGCGGAACGTCGTGCCGACGTGGAACGAGCTGTGGCCGAACAGCTCGACCACCCGCGCCTTGCGCTCCAGCCACCTGTCGTTGTTCGGCGCGGTGCCGGGCAGTGCGGCGTGGAACAGCCGATGTCCGTTGCGCCGCACCGAGATCGCGACGCTCAGGCCCTGCTCTCGGGCGGCCCCCAGCAGGTGCAGGCCGAGCTCGATCGCGGTGTCGTTGTCGAACGTCGTGAACTGGAGTCGTTCTTCCTGGGCGAGCAGCTCTTCGCTGGTCACAGCTCCACCACCTGGTTCTGTCGTGCGGACGTGAAAGCGGCCTCGATGACTTCGAGCGCGTGCACCGGGCCTGCGGGGTCGACCGGGATCCGTCCTGCCGCGAGCTCGGCGTAGAACTGCTGGTAGGCGCCACGTTCGACCGGTACCTCGACGGTCTTGCCGAGAATGCCGAGCTCGCCGGTGCGGCTCTCCTTGCCCCAGTTGGGGTCGGTGGGGCGGGTTCCGGCGTCGAGCGCGTCCTCCTGCCCGTCCGAGCCGCTGACCACGAACGCGCCCTCGCTGCCGAGCACCCGGAACCGCGGCCCGTGGTGGGCGGCGTGCGCGCTCGCCCACAGGTGGGAGCGGACACCGTTCTCATGCGTCAGCGCCACGAACACGTCGTCGTCCACCCGCACGCCGGGCCGGCGCAGGTCGAGCTCCGCGTAGACGGTCCGGACAGGGCCGAACAACTGCAGCGCCTGGTCGACCAGATGGGCGCCGAGGTCGTAGAGGAGCCCGCCCGCTTCCTCCGGCGCGCCCAGTTCGCGCCAGTTGTCCCAGATCTCGGGCACCCAGCGCTCGTATCGAGACTCGAACCGCCTGATGTCGCCCAGTTGGCAGATGATCTTGCGCACGGTGAGGAAATCGCTGTCCCAGCGACGGTTCTGGAACACCGTCAGTGGCACGCCCTTCGCCCGCGCCGAGGCCACGAGATCCTTCGCCTCCGCGCTCGTCGGCGCGAACGGCTTGTCGACCACGACCGCGACACCCTTGTCGATCGCGCGCTTCGCGTACTCGACGTGCGTCCTGTTCGGGGTGCCGACGACGATCAGGTCGAGGTCGAGCTCGAACAGGTCGTCGGCGGTCACGATCGCCGCCTCCGGGTAGGCGGCGCGGGCCTGCGCCTGCCGCTCCGGGTTCGCCGTCACGATCGCGACGAGGTCCATGCCCTCGGTCGAGCTGATGAGCGGGGCGTGGAAGACCCGTCCCGCGATGCCGTATCCCAGCAGTCCCACACGTGTCATGCCACCGATTAAAGCAACGCTGTTGCATAATCGCCACGTGGACCTTTCGTCGCTGCGCTCGCACAACGACCGGACCGTGCTCAGGCTCGTCCGTTCCGGGGCTCTGAGCAGGGCAGACATCGCTACTGAGGCCGGGCTCACGCCGCAGGCCATCTCGAAGATCGTGGCGCGGCTCATGGCCGCGGGCCTGCTGGAGGAGACCGGAACGGTCCGCGACGGCGGCCGCGGCAAGCCCCGGACCGCCCTGCGACTCGTCGCGGACGGGGCCTGCGCCTGGGGTGCGTACGTCGACCGCGACGAGCTGCGGGTGGTGCGGCTGGACCTGACCGGCGCGGTCGTCGAGGCGTCCGTCGTGCCGCTCGCGCCGATGTTCACGCCGGACGACGTGCTGGCGGCCCTCGCCGAGCTGGTCGAACCGGGGGAGCGGGTACTCGGGCTCGGTATCGGGATCGCCGGCCCGCTCGACTTCCGCGACGGGATCGCGTCGCCGAACGGCCTGCCGGGCTGGGACTCGGTGCCGTTGAAGGCGTTGGCGCAGGAACGGCTCGGGCTTCCGGTCGTGGTCGACAAGGACACGAACGCCGCGGTGCTCGCCGAGGCGTGGCGCCGCCCGATGCGGGACGCGGCCGTGGTGTTCGCGGGCACGGGTCTCGGCGCGGGGTTGTTGCTCGGTGGAGAGGTGCATCGCGGCGCTCGGTCGGGCGCGGGGGAGTTCGGGCACACCACGATCCAGTTCGACGGCCCGTTGTGCGTGTGCGGCCGACGCGGTTGCGTGGAGGCTGTGCACGCCGCGGCCGTCGGAACGGAAGCGGCACGGGTGCTGGGTGCGGCAGTGTCGAACCTGGTGCAACTGCTGGACCTGGACCAGATCGTCCTGAGTGGACGGAAGGTGCTGGACCACCCGGACCTCTACCTGCGTGCCATGCCCGAGGTGGACGTGTGTGTCACGTCGTACGGGCCGGACCTGGTGCCGGTCGGTGCCGGGCTGCTCGTGCTGGGGGAGTTGTTCTGAAGTACTGGCTACCCGTGAACAAACATGGTTAGCATCCGGAACGTGGACGTCGAGCACGTCGTCGGCCTGCCGCACCCTCGGCTGCGGCCGTTCGTCACGAGGTACTCCGGGTATCGGATGCGCTCCGAACCCGGCGTCCACCGCGGCCTGCCCTCGCGCTCGCTCACCCTCGTCGTCACGATCGACGGGACCGTCGACCTTCCCGAGGGCAGCTTCGCCTCGTTGTGCGGCGGCCTGCACGACGAAGCGGTGATCATCACCCACGACGGGTTCCAGCACGGCGTTCAGTGCGACCTCACCCCGTTGGGCGCGCGAGCTTTCTTCGGTCTGCCCGCCGCCGAGCTCGCGGCGGTGACCGTCGGGCTGGACGTGCTCGACGCGCCGGCGGCCGAGCTGCGGGACCGGCTCCAGACCGCGACGACGTGGACGGATCGCTTCGCGCACCTGGACTTCGTGCTCGGCGGGCTGGTGCGGCCGGTGCGTCAGCAGGTGGAGGTGGCGTGGGCGTGGCAACGGCTCGGCGAGGGTGCGGCGGTCGCCGACATCGCCGCCGAGGTCGGGTGGAGCAGGCAGCACCTCAGCGCGAGGTTCGCCGCCGAGTTCGGCCTGACGCCCAAGGTCGCGGGGCGGGTGATGCGGTTCGAGCGGGCGAACCGGATGCTGCGCGGAGAGCACCGGCCGACGTTGACCGAGGTGGCCGTCGCCTGCGGTTACACCGACCAGGCACATTTCAACCGGGACTGGCGGGCGCTGTGCGGCGCGACCCCGACCGAGTGGATGGCCGCGGAGCTTCCATTCGTACAAGGCAGCGAGCCACCTGAGGGCGCATCGTTGCTCGCATGACTCCTTCACCTACCTGTTGGCCCACACTGACCTATCAGGACGCTCCGGCCGCGATCCGTTTCCTCGTCGAGGGGTTCGGGTTCAAGGAGCACCTTGTCGTGCCCGGTCAGGCCGAGGGCGAAGTCGTGCACTGCGAGATGGTCTGGCCCGAGGGCGGCGGCGTGATGCTGGGATCCGCGCAGCGCTCGGTCGGCGAGGTCGAGGCGACCGCGGTCGGTGCCGCGTCCGTGTACGTGGTGACCGACCGGCCCGACGACATCCACGCCCGGTGCATCGCTCTCGGAGCCACCGAGATCCGGGGGCTCAAGGACGAGGACTACGGCTCGCGCGGGTTCACCGTCGCCGACCCCGAGGGCAACCGCTGGAGCTTCGGCACGTACCGCGGCGCCTGACCGAGCAACCTTTCGACAGGGTTCTGAGTCTTCTGGGTGCAAGGTTCACATCCAGGGGAGGACACGTGCGCTCAGCACGCTGTTTTGTGGCCACCGTGCTCGCTGCCGGGCTGATCAGCCCGGTGGCGACGGCACAGGCGGAACCAAGAGCCGATGTCAGGGCAACTCAGACCATCACGCTGATCAGCGGTGACAAGGTCGTGGTGGACGAGCGAGGGGAGCTCGTCCGCGTCGAGGGACGGCCAGGAGTGTCGTTCGCCAAGTACGTGCGGGACGACCATCAGTACGTGGTGCCGGAGGATGCCGTCGATGCGTTGGGGCAGGACCGCATCGACAAGCGCTTCTTCGACGTCACGGCGTTGCACTCGTTCGGCTACACCGACGACAAGATCGACCGGATTCCGTTGCTGAACAACGGCTTCCGCGCGATGAACGCGGTGCCGAAGAAGGAAGCGGCCCAGCGCTGGGCGGGGCAGGCGACCGCGAGGAGCGCCGGGAAGCTGTGGCTCGACGGCCGGGCGAAGATCATGCTGGACCAGAGCGTGCCGATGGTGGGGGCGCCGGCCGCGTGGCAGGCCGGGTTCGACGGCACCGGGGTCACCGTCGCCGTGCTCGACACCGGCTACGACCAGAACCACCCGGAGCTCAAGGGTGCGGTGTCGGTGGCGAAGGACTTCACGTCCGCCGGCATCCAGGACGACATCGGCCACGGCACGCACGTCGCCTCGACGATCGCGGGCCGTGGCGGGCAGTACACCGGCGTGGCGAAGGGCGCGAAGCTCGCCGTCGGCCGGATCTGTGAGACCACGTTCTGTTCCGACAGCGCCATCATCGCGGGCATGGAGTGGGCGGCGCGCGAGGTCAGGGCGAAGGTCGTGAACATGAGCATCGGCGCCGCCGCGTCCGACGGCACGGATCCGTTGTCGCAGATGGTCGACCGGCTCACCGCCGAGACCGGCGCGCTGTTCGTGGTGGCGGCGGGCAACTCCGGCGAACGCGCCAAAGTCTCCGCACCGGCGGCCGCGGACGCGGCTCTGGCCGTGGCGAACCTGACCAAGCGGGGGGCCGTGAACTGGTCGTCGTCGCGTGGGCCACGCCTGAACGACTTCGCCGTCAAGCCGGACATCGCGGCTCCGGGCACGGACATCGTGGCGGCACGGGCCGAGAACACGTTGTGGGAGCAGTACGTCGACGAACTGCACGCACGCCTGACGGGTACGTCGATGGCGGCGCCGCACGTGGCCGGCGCGGCGGCGATCCTGGCCCAGCACCACACCTCCTGGTCCGCGGCCGAGCTCAAGGCGCACCTGATGGCGACGGCCAAGCCTGTCTCCGACACGCCGTCCAACGTCGGCACCGGGTTGCTCGACGTGGCGCGTGCGATGTCGCAGCAGGTGCGTGCGGACGTCGGCAGTCTGTCGTTCGGGCTGCTGGAGTTCCCGCACACCAAGACCTTCACGAAGACGATCACCTACTCGAACGCGTCGGCGGCACCGGTGACCCTGGCGCTGCGGCACGATCTCGGCGCGAACTTCACGGTGCCGGCCTCGGTGACCGTTCCGGCCGGTGGCACGGCGGCACTCGACGTGGTGCTCGATCCCCGCAAGGGCAACGGAACCTTCTTCGGGCACGTCACGGCCACCGCTTCCGGCATCTCGCTGGTCACCTCGGTCGGCGCGTACGTGCAGGAGGAGCGCCACACGCTGACGTTGTCGATGATCGGCCGCGACGGCAAGCCGCTCGCAAGCCAGCCCGTGCTGCTGGTCAACATGTCCACGCAGGACGTGACCGAGCTCCGCGTCGTCGGCGGTGTCGGCTCGGCGCGGTTGCCGGTCGCGGACTACGCCGTGCTGGGCAGGATCTCGGAGCGAACGACGAACTACCACTGGTACACGCCGGTGTCGGTCACCGAGGTGGCGGGCCGCGTGTCACTCGCGACCGATGTGACGATGACGGTGGATGCCAGGCAGGGCAAGGCGATCAGCGTCAAGCTTCCCGACGCCGACTCGGTGGTGTGGAACCGCCACGCGGAGCTGCGCGTGCCGTACAAGCCGGGCAAGTTCTCGGGCGTCTCCGGTGCCGTCGACGGCCGCACTCCGGTGTACGGGGTGTCGTTCGGCCCGCCGCTGCCGGACCTGACCTACGACTCGGGACTCAAGGGCGGCCAGCCGCTCATCTCGGTGGTCGGCGGTTTCCCGGTGAACTACTACGAGAACAGCAAGTTCCTGGAGCCCGGCGACCATCCATTGGACGTCGCCGAACGTGGTGCCGACGTGCGCGGCAAGCTGGCGCTGGTCCGCACGGCGGGGGATAGCCCGGCCGAGGTCGCGCGGGCGATGCGGGAGGCGGGCGCCGTAGCCGTGCTGTGGGCGGGTCCGGTGCCGATGTGGGAGAGCGAACCGACGGCGATTCCGGTGATCCTGGTGGGAGAACATCATGTGACGGCGACTCCTTCGCGGGTGACGTTGCGCGCGATCTCCGGCTCACCCGTGTCGTACACGCTCTACCTGCAGGACAAGGGTTCTCTGCCCGCGGGCAAGGCGCGACACGTCAAGCGCTCGGAGCTGGCCGAGGTGAGGGCGCGCTACTACAGCTCCGGCGCGGACGGCTATGTGCGGCAACGGAACTACCCCGTGGTGAACGGTGTGTTCCGAGAGGCGGGCGCTGTGCTGGACGAACCGCTGACGGCTCCGATGGAACGCACCGAGTACTACACGGCGGGCAACGGCATCGGGTGGTACCAGGAGGGCATCGACGGCCGCTCCGTCGTCACGACGTGGGCCGACCTCGAACCGGTGACCTTCACTCCGGGCAAGAAGTACGAGCGGTCGAACCTCAAGGCGGTGGCATCACCGCGGTTCGGTCGCTCGTCCGTCGTGAGCTGGGGGCAGGGCGGTGGTGTCGAGCGCGGCGGCGACATGATCAACTCTCGGATCTCGCCGTTCGGCGGTTCGAAGTGGGTCGAGAGCTTCGGCTTCACCGGTGACGGCACGGTGGAACTGCTGCGTGGCGAGGAGTCGCTCGGCCACGTGGGCGTCCGGCAGCAGGGTTCTTTCTACGCGCCCGAGCGATCCGGGAAGTACACGCTGAGGCTCGACGCGGACCGTGACACGTCCGCGCTGTCGACGGCGGTGCACACCAAGTGGGAGTTCACGGCCGCCGCCGACGGCAAGCTGCCGTTGCTGGAGGTCGACTACTCGTTGCCGGTCGACCTGCGCAACAGCTGGAAGGCCGGAGCGCCGATGCCGGTGAAGTTCACCGCGTCGCGGCAACCCGGAGCCCCCGCGGCCACCGTCCGTGAGCTTCGCGCCTTCGCGTCGTTCGACGACGGGGTCAACTGGGTGCCGGTGAAGTCGATCGTTCCCCCTGGTGGGAAGGCCGGTGGCTTTGTGTCGCTACGCGTTGTCGCGGTGGACGCGGACGGTGACTCGGTCGACCAAACGGTCCTGCGCGCATACCGCCTTAGGGCGTAACTGCGCGGCCGTTCGGTCGTTGTACACCCCTGCGGCACCTGCCCGGAATTCCACGAGACGGTGAAGGACGCGGACGTCTCGTGGCGGGCAGGTGCCGCCGTTGTCCGGTGGCCGCCACGGGTGTCCTGTGATGGCATCTGGCCATGGGGTTCGAGGAGCTGGTCGCCGAGGGCGCGGCGGTACCGCTGGAGGGCTGGGACTTCTCCTGGTTCGCCGGTCGTGCCACCGAGGAGCGTCCGCCGTGGGGTTACGCGTCGTTGATCGCGGAGAAGCTGGCGCGCGCCGGCGCCGCGCTGGACCTGCAGACCGGCGGGGGAGAGGTCACCGCCTCCGCGCCGGTCAAGCCTCCGCTGCTGGCCGCGACCGAGTCGTGGCCGCCGAACGCCGGGGTGGCGCGCCGGAACCTGCCCGGCGCGTTGGTCGTCCAGGCACCCGACTCGGGTCCGCTGCCGTTCCGCGACGAGCCGTTCGACCTGGTCATCAGCAGGCATCCGGTCGTGACGCCGTGGCGTGAGGTCGCCCGTGTGCTCAAGCCCGGCGGCACCTACTTCTCCCAGCAGATCGGCGCCGGCACGAACCAGGAGCTCACCGAATTCATGATGGGACCGCAGCCCGTCAGCGACGCCCGCAGCACCGCCCGGACCCGCTCCGACGCCGAGGCGGCAGGCCTTTCGGTCACCACACTGGAGTCCGTCTCACTCCAGGTGTCGTTCCTCGACGTCGGCGCCGTCGTGCACTTCCTCCGCAAGGTCCTGTGGACCGTCCCCGGCTTCACCGTCGACGCCTACCTCGACCGCCTCCAAGCCATGCACTCCCACATCCAGACCCACGGCTCGTTCACCTGCACCTCGACCCGCTTCCTCATCGAGGCCCGAAAACCATGAAAGGAGCTTCATGGACCTGAGGTCCATGAAGCTCCTTTCATGTCTGTTCGCGCGGGGCTAGCGGGGCTGGCGCTCGCGGCGGATCGTGATGCGCTTGCCCTTGATGGTCGCGTCCCGCAGGGAGTCGATCACGTCGGCCGCGGCCGGACCAGGCACCTCGACCAGCGAGAACCGGTCCGCGATCTCGATCGCGCCGATGTCGCGGCCGTTCAGCTTGGTCTCGCCGGTGATGGCGCCCACGATGTCCTGCGGGCGGATGCCCGACGAACGCCCGGCACCCAGGAACAGCCTGGTCATGCCCTCGGTCGGGCCACGGCGCTCGCGCCTGGGCGGAGCACCGACACCGTCGCGGCGCGGCCGGTCCTCGCGGGGGCGCACCTCCGGGATCTCTTCCTCGTCGGCGGCGGCACCGGACGCCTCGTGCGCCAGCTTCACCGCGGCGAGGGCGATGTCCATGACGTCGAACTCGTCGGCCAGCGTCTCGACGACCACGCGGAACCGCGAAAGATCGTCCTCCATCAACGACTCCTGCAGCGACGAGCGGGTCAGCTCCAGCTGGCGGGCCCGCAGGTCGGCGACCGTCGGGACCTTCTCCATCGGGATCTTGGTCTTGGTGACGCGCTCGATGGTCTTGAGCATCGAGTTCTCGCGCGGCTCGACCAGGGTGATCGCGACGCCTTCACGGCCCGCGCGGCCGACACGGCCGATGCGGTGCGTGTAGGCCTCGGGAGCGGACGGCACGTTGTAGTTGACGACGTGCGTGAGCTGCTCGATGTCGAGACCGCGGGCCGCGACGTCGGTGGCCACCAGCAGGTCGGCGGTGCCGCCGCGCAGGCGGCCCATGACGCGGTCGCGCTGCTCCTGGCTGATGCCGCCGTGCAGCGACTCGGCGCGGTAGCCGCGGCCGTTCAGCGTCTCGGTGAGCTGGTCGACCTCGTCCCGCGTACGGCAGAACACGACGGCGGCGGTCGGCGCCTCGACGTCGAGGACCCGGCCGAGCGCGGCGGGCTTGTGCTCGCGGCGCACCAGGTAGGCGGTCTGCCGCACGCGCGGCGCCTCGCCCGGTTCGGTCTTCTCGCGCTCGATCTGGATGAGCACGGGATCCTTGAGGTGGCTCTTGGCCATCCGGTTGATGCGCGGCGGCATCGTGGCGGAGAACAGCACGGTCTGCCGGTCCGCCGGCGTCTCCTGCAGGATCGCGTCGATGTCGTCCGCGAAGCCCATGTCGAGCATCTCGTCGGCCTCGTCGAGCACGACGACCTGCAACGCGTCGAGCTGCAGCGTGCCGCGCTGGAGGTGGTCGATCGCGCGGCCCGGCGTGGCGACCACGACATCGACGCCGCGGGACAGCTCACGCAGCTGGCGGCCGATGGGCTGGCCGCCGTAGATCGGCAGCACACGCGCGCCCATGGCGCGGCCGTAGCGGTGCACGGCTTCACACACCTGCACCGCGAGCTCACGGGTGGGTGCGAGTACAAGCGCGAGAGGCTTCTCGCCCTTGCCTATCTTGTCGGCGATGCGCTCGAGCAGCGGCAGCGCGAACGCCGCCGTCTTGCCCGTGCCCGTCGCGGCCTGGCCGAGCAGGTCGTTGCCCGCGAGCAACGGCGGGATCGCCTCACTCTGGATAGGCGTCGGCTCCTCGTAGCCCAGTGTGGTGAGAGCGTTGAGGAGTTCGGGCCTCAGCCCCAGATCGGCGAAACCGTTGTCGGCGGTGGTCATGGGCACTATCTTCCCTCACCGGCCGTTTCCCCACCTGACCAGGGCGGCTAGCCGCCTTCCGATCATGGGCGGGAGGATCGTCGCGCTGTGTGTCACGCCACCAAAGGCAAGCTCATCCGCACCTCCTTCTCGGTCGTGACGTCGTTCATCGTGACGCTGATCTTGACCTGACCAGGCCTGATCGCCGTCAGCACGCCGGTGTCCGTATCCAGCCACGCCACGTGCCACGGCCGCACCCCTGTCGGCTTGCCCACGTGCAGGTTCGGCGATCCCTGCCAGGACGCGACCATGGGGTAACTCACCGGGAGCGTCCGGGAACCCTGCCTCATGCTCGCCTCGACCCGTTCCGGCTTGGCCAGCCGCACCGTGTCGGGCGCCCTGAGTTCGATCTTGTCGACGTGCGGCCGGATCTCCGCCTTGAGCCCGTCGCGTCCGACGCCCACGAGCGTCCACCCGGTGAAGCCGCCGGTTTCGGCGGGCGCCTTGCCGGAGTTGCCGTTGACCACGTACGGCACACCGTCCACTTCGGACGCGAAAAACCCGCCGACGTGCCCGCCGATGAACGTCGCCTTCCCGTGCTTCGCCAGAAGGCTTTCGAAGTACGCCGCCTCCATCCGGTCGGAGAGCTGGCTCGTGCGCGCGGGCGTGGGGTCGCGCGGTGGGTGGTGCATCATCACGACCGTCTGCTGCGGGCGTCTGGAGCGCGTTCCTCAGCATCTCCATCTGGTCGAAGCCGCCGCCGCGCAGCGTTCCGGTGGACGAGTCCAGCAGCACGAACCGCGTGCCCCTGTGGTCGAAGGTCCGGTTGGTCGCCCCGAACTCGCGGCGGAAGTTGTCGATCGTGCCCGGCCCCATGATCTCGTGGTTGCCCGGCACGTAGTACCAGGGGAAGTCGCCGAGCTCCTCGGTCAGCACCCGCCGCGCGAGCGCCAGGTCCGCGGGTGACGCCTCGTCCACCAGGTCGCCGTTGATCACGACGAACTCCGCGCCCGACGCCTTGATCTCCCTGAGCGTCCTGCGCGCCGACCTCACGAGCTCGCTGTCCGGTGCGCGCGCCACGAACTGCGCGTCCGACATGACCGCGAACCTCCAGCCCGCCGCGGGCCCGATCACCTCCTCTCGGGGCTCGTTGGTCTCCGGCAGCTCGACCGAGGGCGGCACCCGCGCCACGATGTCGTCCACGATCACCTCGCCCTGATACGAGCGATCGGCCTTGGTCTCGATGGTGTAGAACCTGTTGACGCTGACGGGGAACTTCAGCTCGGCGGGAACGGCGACCTCCAGCCGTTTCCAGCCGTGCCACGTGATGTACGGCCCGTAGAGCGATCTCGACTGCCCGTTCGCGTCCGTCACGGTGAAGGCGGTCCACTCGCCCTTGCCACTGCCGTACACCCAGGCGGCCAACGACAACGGCTGTCCGTTGACCCGCAACGGCTTCGGCGGCACGGCATACGCGGTCCGCGTGCCCGTCGACTGCGCGAAGTCGTAGCTGAGCCTCAAGCCTGCGCCGGTGTGCCCGTTCGGTTCCGGCTGCACCCTCCCGGTCGCGCGGGCACTCCCGAACGTCCACTGTGGAGCATCGTCGAAGCCCGCGACCAGCTCGTCGTTCACGCCGACGGTGACCGCGATCTGCGTGTCGTGGCCCTGCGCCCTGGCCTTGATCGTGGTCGCACCGGTCTGCTTCGCCACGATCCGCAGGTCCGGCGTGACGTCGATGACCGACCGGTCGTAGGTGAGGTCGAGATCGGCGCGTTCGATCCTCGCGCTGAAGCCCTTCCGGTCGAACCCGTTGACCTGCAACGGCTTTGTCTCCTGAAGGCCGAGGCTGACCCTGGTGCTGGCCGGCGCCAGCCTGGCCAGCTCGCCGAGCACCGTCAGCTTCGCGGTCGCCTTGATGCTGCCCCGGAACGCCGTGAAGGTCGCGGGCCCCGCGAAGGGCGCCGCGTGGAACGTGTCGCCGACCGCCCACCCGCCGGTGGCCACGGTGTGGTGATCGCTTGTTGCGGGCCCGTAGGTCTCGTCGTGCCCGCGGACCTGGATTCTCCTTGTCAGGCCGGGAAAAACCCGCTTGTCACCCGGTTCGACGCTGAACCCGACCAGCCTGCCGGTCCCGGTCGGCGCGTAGAGCGCCAGCCCGTTCGGAATGGGCCGTTCACCACCGTCAGACGGCGTGTTGACCACCTTGAGCTCGGTGGTGCCCGGCTCGCGTGCCAGCATGGTGGACGAGCCGCCGCCGTCGAGGTTGAGTGCGTTGTGCGCGCCGAGCTCGATCATCGCGTCGGCGAGATCCCTGAGGTTCATGCCCGGCAGGTACGCGCCCTGTCGCCCGTCGACGGTCAGCAGCACCATCTTCTTGCCGTCCTGCGAGAACCCGACCGCCGTCCGCGGGTGCAACGGATCAGTCGGCGCGACGTTCTTCCCGTCCTTGACCAGCAGTTGCCGCCCGCCGATCGCGGTCTCGGGCTTGCTGCCGTCGCTCGTCCTGTTGGTGTAGGCGACCTCGACCCGGTCGCCGGGCTCGAGCGCCTTGAGCGTCTGCGCGCCCTGATCCCTGCCGACCAGCGCGTATCCCGTGACGGGTTTGTCGCTGGGTGCGCCGACGGACTCCACCACGTCGTCCCGCACGATCACCTCGGCGGTGTCGGTGGCCCCCTGCACCGCCCGCGCCCGGCTGTAGCTGCCCCACAACGGGTTGAAGACGCCGATCCCGTTCACGTCGATCCGCGCGCTGTTGAGCTGTGTGACTTTGTGACTGCCGTTGAGCGTTCCCTCGAAGAACGTCTCCATCACGCTGCCGACCCCGGCGGCGTCGATCCCCACCGCTCTGCCCTGCCCGGACTTGACCAGGTGGCCGTTCCGGATCCCGACACCTTCGGGTGCGTTGGAGTTGTTGATGTCGAAGAAGTCCCCGTTGACCGCCGCCACGGCTCTTTCCGCCTGTCTGGACAGCGGCGCGGCCTGGGCCACCGTGCCGGGGTCGACGTAGCCGACCCGCGTGCCCTTGGTGAGGTCGACCGTCATCGCGTCCCCGCGAGCCCACCCGCCCGGCTGATACCAGTCGAAGGAGCTCAGCGTGACGCCGGGCGCGACCGGTCTCTCGGTCCGCTCGGTCTCGATCCGTCTGCCGATGTCGGCGTGAGCAGGGGAAACGGGCGCAAGGATGGTTGCGGCGATGATCACCGCAAGTGCACGTCTCGTCACGCGGCGGAACCTAGACTGGCCCGGTGAAGAAACGCCTAACGGTCTGCGCCTCGCATCTGGTCACCCTGCCCGGCGCCCCGCACGGCCCGGTCCGCGAGGCCATCGCCACCGCCCGCGAGGCCGTCGAGGCCTTCGATCCCGACCTCGTCGTCTTCTTCGGCACCGACCACCGCCGCGCCTTCCGCGAGGTCGTCCCCACGTTCGCCGTGGTGCTCGAAGCGACCGCCCAGGGTGATGTCGCGGGTCCGACCGGTTCCTACGACGTGCCCTCCGACCTGGGGCGCGCTCTGGTCGCCGACCTGATCGCCCACGACTTCGACATCGCGACGGCGTACACGGCGGCGTTGGACCACGCCTTCGGGCATACGGCCCGCGACCTGCTCGGGGAGATCGACTCGAAGCCGGTCCTGCCCGTCTTCGTCAACTGCGCCAGCCCGCCCCACGCCTCGTTCCGCCGAGCGGCCTCGCTGGGGAGCCGGATCGGCTCGTTCCTCGCGGACCACCGGGTGCTCTACATCGGCTCCGGCGGCCTGGCCCACGACCTGCCCGGCTTCCGCGAACCCGAGACCGGCGTCGTCCTGACCGAGGAGGAGCGCCAGGCCTGGATCAAGTCGGTCAACGAGGCCGCGGTGCGCGAGGGCACGATCCGCTCGTTGGTGCGGACGTGGGACGAGGCCTACCTCGCCGGTGTCGGCGGCACGTCCTGGGAATGGCTCGACGACATCGGCCGCGACCTGGTCTCACGGGGCGGCAACGGCGCCGCCGAGGCGTTGACGTGGACCGCGGCGTGGGCGGCGGGCGGTGCGCCGTTGACGACACTGGCGCACGAGTTCGACAACAACGGGCGCGCCGTCGTCATCTCGGATCATTTCGGTGTCACATAGTCGATCGCGGCCTCGGGCGTGCAGGGTTCCCTGGCCGGTCTGGGTCTGTGGAACGGGTACCAGACGCCGACATAGCCGTCGGTCCGCCGCACCGCGTACAGGCACTCGATCCACTGCTGCCCGTGCTGCTCGCTGCGCACCGACACCGCGATGCCGGTCGATCCGTCACGGGTCTTCAGGTCGATCTCCGGGACGCGGCCCGGTTCGGGTGGCGGGGGGAGCTTCGGCGTTGAGGCGGTGACAGCCGGGTTCTGCTCCAGGATCTGGCGGAGGGTGCCCTGATAGTCGGACGGCATCAGGGTGCGGGGCAGCGGCGGCGGGATGAGCGGGTCCGCGTCAGGGCACGTGACGCGGCTCGGACCACCGTTCATGACGCCGTAGTAGTTGAAGTCCGCGCGGTAGCAGGCGGTCACCGCGTCGTCGGGGAAGACGTTCCAGCCGTCGGTGCTCTCCGCGTCCTTGTGCAGGCGGAAGACGAGGGTGGTGATGCGGTCGTTGGTGTCCGGCGACTTCACCGGCGGATCGTCGATCTGCAGGACCGCCACGTTCGTTTTCTGCTCCAGCGCGCTGCGGGCGTAGTCCACGCCCTTCTCACCCGCCGGGTAGCTGATGCGTTCGACGAGGTCCTGGGCCCAGCGATCGGTGTCGCCGTCGCCTTCCGGCCGAGCGACATAGAGGATCATGGCCAGCGCGAGCACCGCGGCGGCGAGCGCGGCCATCTTCATTTCGCCTCCGCCTCGTAGGTCCGGAACGCGCGTTCGGTGTCGCAGGAGACTTCGCTGGCATGGTCCAAGCTGTAGTCAGGCGCCCACGTCTTGACCGTCCCGTCGGCCTTCCGGACAGCGAGCCTGCAGTCGATCACGCCGCGTTCCATCGACCCCGCCGCGATGACCGTGATGCCGTCGCGGGTGGCCAGGTCGAGCGTGGGCGGCGTGAGCAGCGCCGGTGGCAGCTTCGCACTGAGGGCCTTGAGCACGTCGTCCTTCGACGCGGCCGGCAGGTCGCGCAGGACCTGCGCGGCCGCTGTGCCGATGTTGTCGGGAAGCCCGAGCCGTTGCGCGTCCGGCGGCGTGACCGGCAGGGCGTTCTTCGGGCAGTGGACGCGGTCCGGGCCACCCTTCGCGGGGCCGTACCAGTCGAACTCGGCGCGATAGCAGGCGGTGATGGCGTTGACGCGGCCGCCGAACTCGTTGCTCGCGGGCAGGTAGATGCGGAACACCAGGCGCGTGGTCGGGCTCTCGGGGGCTTCTCGCCACGGACTGCCGAGCTGGGTGTACTCCAGCACCTCCGCCCCGGCACAGTCCGAGCGGTGGTCCCGCAGGTGCCGGACGAAGCTCGGCGCCTCGTTGATCATCGGGTAGGTGGTGAGGCAGCTCGCGACCTTGTCCGCGGCCTTGTCGGTCTCGGAGTCGCCGTCCGGCCACAGATACACGTACGCCGCGACGCTGGCCAGCACGCTCGCTGCCAAAGCCGCCATCCCCCAAGGCTTCACGGTCGTCACGCTAGCCCGCACCGTTTCACGGCGGCCTGGGGACTTCTACTCATCTTCCGCACCAGGTCGTAACAGGCGCCTTCGCGCGTTCGACACCCAACGACAGAGCGGATGGTGATGATGTTGTGAGACAGACCGGTGCTCACGTGCCGTGGCGGCGGATGCCGATTTTCGTCGCCTCGACGTTCCGGGACATGGACCGCGAGCGCGACCTGCTCGCCCGCGTGGTGATCCCGCGGGTCAACGAGCGGCTGCGGGAACGCGGGTACGGCGTCTCGATCTACCCCGTCGACCTGCGGTGGGGTGTCGAGACCGATGGACTCGACGCCGGGACCCGGCAGCGCGTGACGCTGCAGGTGTGCGCGTCGGAGGTGCGTCGGTGCCGTCCGCTCTTCCTCGGCCTGCTCGGCGGTGAGTACGGGTGGGTGCCGCCCGATCGCATCGGGACGGAGGCGCGCGTCGCCGCGGGTGTGCCAGATCCCGGGTTTCCGTTGTCGGTCACGGCTTTGGAGATCCTGTCCGCTGTCGCGCAGAGCCTGGACGACGGTGTCGCGCCGCTGTTGCTCAGGCGCGTCGGCGCCGAGGAGGTGGCGGCACAGACGCGGTTCCGGGAGTTCCTCGGTGACCTGCCGATCTCCTACGACGAGCGCACCTTCACCGAAACGGCGATCGCGGAACTGTTGAGGCTGCTCGACTCCGTGCTCACACCGTCGGCGCCGGGTGACTGGCTGGCGGCCGAGGTCCGGGCTCATCGGTGGGCGGCCGAACAGGACGCGCAGCAGTTCGTCGGCAGGGAATCAGAGCTCGGCGCGATCAGCGGGTTCTGGGACTACGTGCATCCCGAAGCGCTCCACGGTGACGAACCGGGCCATCCGCTGCACAAGTTGCGTGAGCAGTTCGGGCACACCGCGCTGGCGCTGGTCGGCGCGTCCGGGTGCGGCAAGTCCGCACTGATGGCGATGGCCGCGACCCGGTTGGACTTCAAGGGACAGCACGAACCCGTCCGGGCGTTCGTGCGCGTCGGTGCGACGGCGGCGAGCCGCGGTGTGGCGGTGTGCGTGCTGGTCCTGCTCGCCCAGCTGGATCCGGCGGCGGCACAGACGATCGCGCGAGAGCACACCCCGCAGAGCCTGACGCTCGACGACGTGCTCGAACCGTGGCTGGCTGTGCTGCGCGGGGGACGGCGATGGTCCGGCCCGGTGATCATCGTGGACGGCGTCGACAGGTTCAGCGGATCGCTCACGGAGTCACAGCCGCTGTCCTGGCTGCCGATCGACCTCGGCGACCGCGCCCGTGTGCTGCTGTGCACGGCGGAGGACTCGTTCGAAGCGGATCTGCTGCGGTTGCGTCCGGACACGAAGGTCATGAGCGTCCACGAGCTCGGTCTGAAGGACGCGAAAGCGTTGGTGGCCAAGCGCATCGCCGGCCACCACAAGACTGTCGCGCCCGCGCTGGTGCGGCGGCTGGTCGAGCGGTCCACCACCGCGCGCTGGCTCGTCGTGGCGAGCGAACTGCTCGCCACGCTGATGGCCCACGACTACCTGGTGCTGCGCGACCTCGGCCGGAACGCCGACCCGGAAGTCGCTTTGCGGATGCTGCTCGAGGCGGTGGTCGAAGAGCTGCCCGCGGACCTGGGCGACCTGCACGAGACGGCGATGCGCCGACTGGTCGACCTCGTCGACGTCCGGCTCGGCGTGCTGCTCCGCACCGTCGGTGTGGCGATGCTCGGTGTGACGGAAGAAGATCTGCGCGCCGTGGTCACCGAAGTCGGACTGCCCGCGGTGAGTGACGCGGAAATGGCCCTGTTCCGTGATGTCCTGTCGGTGTTCGTGACCATTCAGGACGATCGCTGGACCTTCGTGCACGACAGCGCCGGGCTCGGCGTCGACCGCCTGCTCGGCACGGACGAGGACCGGTACCGCGACCTGTTCGTCGAGCGTCTGCTGAGGCGCCCGATGGGTGATGTGTCGCGGACGCAGGAACTGTTGCCGCAGCTGCTGATCACCGGCGCTCTCCCGTTGCTCGCCGCCCTGCTGGCCGATCCGCGGCGCACCGGCGACGACGCCGTGCGCGGGTTCTGTTCGATCCTGACGGGCTTCGCCCGCGATGACGACCCGCTCGACATCGTCGGCCCGCTGGTCGACGCCGCCGCCGACGGCCGGGAACGGCTGACCGCCGTGAACATCCTGGTGTCGCACGTCCTGCCGATGGCGGCCCGTGACGTCGCCGCTCGCGTGGCCACGGTGTGCCGTGCCGCGATCGCCTCCGTGGATCCGGCCACCGTCAGCCGCTTCGGGAACACCGCGGCGGACCTGGCCGTCCTGATCGACACGCTCACCTTCGACCCGTTCGCTCCCGGCGCGGAACCCGACGCGGACGGCGCCTGGCTCGACACGGTGCTGCGGCAGGGAACAGGGGCGCTCGCCCACGCGCCGGCCGTGCCCGCGGACACCGCCGACATGCGACAACGGATGCGCCTGGTCACCGGCCCCGGCGCGCTCATCGAGTACGCGGTCGCCGTGTGCGCCGGGATGGTTCGCTCCGCGCCGGACGACGCGGAACAGGCCTTCTCACGGCTGGCCCGATGGCGAGCCCTGCTCCCCGTGACGCGGTGGCCGGACGAGGTGGCCCGGCGGTTCGCCGAACTACAGCTGACGGTGACCGAACGCGCCTTCCGCCTGGCCTGGCCAGACCACGGCTTCACCGCCGACGACACCGACTTCGCGCAGATCCGCGCCCTCGTCGACAGCTACCGCGGCAATCCCTCCATCGTGACCCTGTTCGGGAACGCCGCCCGAGTCCGCGCGCTCTCGTGCCTCGACGAGATGGCCGAGGACGACTGGCCGTTGCTGCAGCACGCGATGCGGTTCCTCGACGAGGCCATCTGGGAGCTCGACCTTCAGCGCTTCCTGACCCCGGACGCCATCCTCGTGGAGGTCCGTATGGTCCAGTGCCGGCTGCTGTCCATGACGCTGCTGATCGCGTGCGGTCAGCTCGGTTCCGCCTGCACCGCCGGGCTGCCGGTGCTGACCGCGCCGCACGCTGTCCGCGTGATCGGCCTGCCCGGCTTCGCGGAGCAGTCGATGCAATGGCTGAACTGGTGGTCCGAAGCGCTCGGCGACGACGACCCGCGCCCCGTGATCGACCGTTTCGCCACCGAGCTCGACCACCACCCGGCGGGCCTGGACGCCGACGACCGGTGGATCTGCGAGTCCATGCTCCTCTCCTGCTCGCTCCGCACCGCTCAGCGCCTCGGCCACTTCGACCTCGCCGAAGCCATGATCGAACGCCTCGCCGCGCACGTGCGGTCCGGCGTGGTCGTGGCACGGGAGGACGTGCCGTTCCGTGGCCTCGCCCTGGAAGTGGTGGCGGAGATGGAAGCCGGGACCGCCGCGGTGGCACGGCTGCGTGACCTCGCACTCCGGCTGCTGTCGTGAGCGCCTCACGGCGGCGGCAGGTCCACCGTCCTGAGTGCGTCTGCCTCCGCGAGATAGAGACGACCGAGGTCCATCAGGAGCGTTCCTAGCTCCTGATAGTGCTCCGCGCGCTCGACGTCGGGAATCAGACCGCAGGTGCGCAACATATTTTGTGCGAGTATCTCGCCGAACTGTGGATAACTCTTCACCACCTCACGCGAGAGGCGTTGAAGAGATATGCGCAGAAGGTCCTCGGTCAGGATTTCCGCGGCCATGGCTGGATCCCCTCACTCTCGCGCCAGGTGCCGTCGCAGTCCCAGCAGGTCGGCCAGCAGATCTTGTCGCGCCACAGGTTGAACTCTTGCGGCACAAAGGGATCGCCGCATAGTGTCTCGACGAGCTGCCCCCTGGTCGGCTCGTCGGGAACGGCGTGGCGTCGCCCTTCGTGGGGCATCCAGCGATATCTCATGGGAATCATATTGGCGCTTGGAGGGGTTCCAAGCTAACGGTCGTTTGGGCGTGTTGCGACCAATGAATCGAATTCGAGGATTGGGTCAGGCGCGATCACTGAAGACGTGATCCGGCGGTGGGCCGGAGCAGTTCGGCCACGGCGTTGAGCACGGCGGGCCTGCGGTGCAGCAGGTCGTGTGCGCCCGGCACCCTGGTGGCGGTGTCCTTGGCCGGGTGTTTGGCGGCGGACTCGGGTACGTAGGTGTCGCCGGAGCCGGTGTCGCGGGCCGTGTCGAACACTTCGAGTCCGGCGCCGACGATTCGGGCCGTTGTCGGGGTTTCGCTGCGCACGCCGACGATGGGGTGGGTGGTGGGCAGGCTGTCCTGGCGGGCCTGCTCGGCGGCGAGGAGGTCGTCGAGGAACGCCACTCCGTCGGCCACGCGGGCGGGGTCGAGGCCGGGCAGTCCTACGTCGGTGAGGCGGGCGAGTCCGCCGCGTTGCTGGATGCAGTCGTAGACGGGCAGGGTCTGGTAGCTGGAGGGCAGGCTGCGCCAGAAGGCGGCGGTGCCGCGTTCCCAGGTGCCGTTGACGAGCTTTTCCAGTGCGCGGACCGAGCCCTGCACGGGGGTGCCGATGGTGATGACGCCGGAGGTGATCCTGGCGCCGCCGCACCGTTCGACGTACCAGCGCACCGGCAGGCCGCCGGTGGACACGCAGACGAACACGACCCCGGAGGTGCGGTTGCCGTTGTACCTGCGGCGCCAGGCCGACAGGGCGTCCTCGACGCGTTCGCCGATCAGCTGACCGGTGAGGCGGTAGGAGAGGCGCCAGTCGTACGGCAACGGCAGCAGGTTGCCCCGGTCCTCCGTGTAGCCGAGGCCGTGCAGGCGGGCGAGCATCGCGGAGTACCCGTCCCGGTCGAGCACGGCGTCGACGGGGCCGCCGCGGGGGCGCTCGTCGCCGAGGTCGTCGGGCAGCGGGGTGAAGCGGTTTCGGAGGCCGGGCAGGAGGTTGTCCTTCACGCCCGGCACGAGGACGACGAGGTCGTTGGGCCTGATCGCGGGCGGCTGCGGGATGGGGCGCAGGGGTGATCGCTGGTCGACCAGCGACGCGACGTTGGCGGGCAGGTCCTTGAGCGCCTCGGTCCAGACCTGGCCCGCTTCCCTTGTCCGGCCGTCGTCCTTGAGGCATATCTCCAGAAAGGTCAGTGCCGAACGGAGCTCGGTGATGTTCTTGCGTTCCTTGGCGACGATCTCCGTGTAGGCCTCGACCGCGGCTCGGGCCAGGTCGACGCGCTGGGAGTCCGTGGTCCTCTGCGCGAGAGCCTTCGCCACGAACCCGAGCTCCGGGCGCCACGCGGAGTCCCAGGACGCCATCTCCCGCAGCTTCGTCAGGCTGGCGGGGCCCGCCTCGATCGCGTGGTCGCGCAACCGGTTGCGCAGGTAGCTGCTCGCCGATCCCCACTGCGGCACGAGGTCCGCCAGCGCGGCGAAGACCCGTTGTCGGAGCTGGGTGTCGGACGAGCCCTTGAGGTAGGCGACGAGGCTGTCGTGCGCGAGGCGTTGGCCCCTGATGTTGTTCGAAACGTAGTAGCCGAACGCACTCAGCGCGGACCGGGCGTCGTCCTCGCTGACGGTCCCGCCCCTGGGAAGGACGCGCGCGCACGCCAGCCACTCGTCCATGGGCAGACCTGGGCCCTGAGCCCAGGCCAACGCCGCCAACAGCAACCGCGACTTCGGGTCGTCGTCGAGGTCCTGGTCGAACGACGCGTGCAACGCGCCCAGCACCCTGTCCTGCCAGCCGGTGGCGCGCGTCGAAACCGGGCGCTCGTGCAGCTCCCGCGTCGTGCGCCGGACCAGTGCGGGCGAGAGGTTCTGCGTGTCGATCAGGAACGTGGCGATGTCCTCGGCGGACATCTCACTGTCCACACCGGACAGTCGCCGGAGCACGTGCGCCCGCAGGTCGTCCAGGTCGATGACGGGTGCCGACCTGAAGTGCTCCAGCAGATCCGAGCGAGGAGGCAATGTGATGATGAAACGCATGCCCCTGCGGCCGAGCCGGGTGATCTCGGCGATCCACTCCGAGTCGGAGTCCTGGTCGAACCTGTCGATCACCACGCCCGGAGGGAGATCGCCCGTGATCGAGGCGAGCCAGCCGGTCGAGATCGCCTGGATGAACTTGGTTTCCCGCACGACGGCCTCGGTCAGCACCGTCTTGCCCGCGCCGATGCTGCCGAGAACCACCAGCATGCCGCCCGTGCCCGAACGCGCCCAGCGGACCGCTTCGTCGATCTCGGCGCTGATGTCGAACCATGGTGCGGCCGAGGTCTCGGCGGAACGTCGCCCGTACAGCGGGTTCCGGAACATCGGTTTCGACAGGCCGTTGCCCGCGTGGATCACCGGCTCGGTGTCGCCGACGTCGAGTGACAGTGCCTCAAGCACGTCGAAACCCGTGAGGCGGTCGCCTGCGCCGTTCCAGCGGCGCCGTTCCGGTGAGGTCGACGGGCCGGCGGTGAGCAGTTTCGCCAGTTTCGCGGGCAACGACTCCGTGGAGCTCCACGGAGTGACGGCGAGGCCGATCCACGCGTCGCTCGGCAGGGTGTCGATCAGGCCGGTGGCGACCTCGGTCCACATCGGGGTCGGGGTGTCGAGCAGCACGAGCAGCTGGCCGCCGCCCGCACCGAGGTAGAAGTTGATGAGGTCTCGAAGTGAGAACCCGTCCTGGGGCTCTTCCGGGCCTCGCCAGCAGAGCACCAGCGGGCCGTCGTTGGCGGCCGCCGCCTCCAGTTCGCCCACGGCGAGGCTCATGTTCTCCGAGCCGAGTGTGGGCGTCCGCAGCACGTAGTCGTCGCCGAGGACCTCGGCGAGTGCGTCGTGTGCGTCGAGTCCGCCGGGTACGCGGACTCCGCCGCCGATCATCAGGAACAGGCCGCGTGCGGGGCGTGGCGCGGCCACCTCGTAGACCACGCCGCGAGCCGTGCTCACCCGCAACGGCCCCGGCGGGACGGTGACCTCGATGCTGGCTCCGCGCCGCACGGTCACGGCCTCCGTGCCCACGGTCAGCATCCGTGGATCGGTGTCCGGGACCATGATGCCGACGGTGTCGCCGATGGGTTCGAAGTCGCCGACTTCCAGGACATTCCCGTTGCGGCGCAACAACATTCGAGTGTCGGGAAGCACGGACACGATGTCGGAGAGGTCGAGGTCGCCCGAGGTCCGCAGCAGGCCGAGCGGTGGCGCGGAGGAAGCGAGGTCCGGGCGCACGACCTGGGCGAGTTTCCAACCGGTGACGGACTGGCGGGCGTTCGCGGGCAGGCGGTGCCAGGCGGCGGTGAACCAGTCGGCGACACCACTGCGGTTCTCCTGGACCAGGGCCTTCAGCGCGGGCAGCAGTTCGGTGTCGATGCCGTCGTCGCGGCCGGTGACCGCGAGCCAGGTGACGCGTTCCTCCAGAGCCAGGGCCGGGGAGAGTCTCTTGTGGACGGACGCGATCACGTCGCCCAACCGGTGCACGGGATCGGTGGGAGGCGCCGAACGCAGCCATGACGCCAAACCGGTGCGCAGGCGGGCGACGGCGTCGTGGTCGAACACGAGACCGTGCGGGCCGCGGGAGCGCACGAGCGGGCTGAACCACAGGTCGGCTTCGGCGGAGACGTCGAAGCGGGGGAAGATCGCGAGCCGGACGGCGCGGATCAGCTCCGGTTCGATGCGCACCGCCACGCTGAGCGCGGTCGCCAGTTTCTCGTGCGGCTCAACCACGTCGCACCGCCACGGAGACGCGGCCGACGGTCGTGCCGCGGTCCCACATCAGCAGTGGCACGGCCGCCGTGAGCCAGCCGGGCCACCGGGGCGACGGGTACGGAACGAGGCCCACCGGCGAGCATCCCGCACGCCGGACCGAGGAGATGAACGCACGCCATTCGGCCGGAGTGCTGCGCCGGTCGTAGAAGGAGGGGCCGCCGAGACCGAAGTCCGACAACACGAGTACGCGGGTGCCCGCGGCCGGCGGCGTGTACGGGCGCCACGTGCGGCGGCCGCGCGGGCCCGCTCCGCGCGTTGGCACGTCGGCGAAGTAGCGCAGCGACGTGGTCTCCACTCCGGCGACGGCGTGGATGCGGGCGAGCAGGTCGCGCTGGTCGGCCGCGAAGAGCTGCATGGGTTCGCCCAGGTCGACGAGCACCTGCACGCCGAACCGCAGCGTCGGACGGGAACGTCTCGGCAGCCTGCGGATCGGTTTGCCCCGCGCCCACAGCCGGGCGACGGCCTCGACGTCGGGTTCACCGTCGGCGGTGAGGGTCGCGAGCAGGGTGTGCAGCACGGCGGCCGCGGTGCGGGGTGTGAGCAGCGGAGTCGGTTCGGGGGACTGGTCCTCGGCGGGCGAGGCCGAGGGAAGGAACCGGTGTCCAGTCGGTCTCGCCGACGGGTTCACGCGACAGTTCCGGCAGCATCGGCACGGCCTGCGGTGGTTCCCGGTCGTCGGCGGGAGGCTGAACCGGCTGGTCGACGGCCGGGCGGGCGGCTACCTCGTCGACGGGCACGGGCGCGTCCGCCGGGGCGGCGTCGGCGACCTCCGGCGCGGGCGCCTGTTCCGGCACCAGGCCCAGCACTTCGGCGGCACGGCGCGGCGGTGCACCCGCTGCGACGGCGCGCAGCAGGTCACCGAGCCATACCTGGTTCCTCATCAGCTCGTCTGCTGCTTCACGAGCGCCATGTCGCGCAGTTCCTGCCACTGCGGGCTCTGGGTCGTGATGCCGAGCCTGCGACAGGCACGCAACGCGTCCAGGAACTCCGCGGTGCTCGGCGGCCGCACAGCCTCCTTCGAAAGCTCCTCGCGCAACGTCACGACGGCGGCGGCCAGCTCGCGGGCCAGTTCCTCGTCGGGCGCGCTCATGCCACCCTCGTAGGTGTCGAGGTGCCTGCGGGCGATCGTGACGAGGCCCTCGGTGTCGGGATGTTCGAGCCACACCACCACGCACCGCCGCAGAAACGCTTGCGGCAGCTCGCGTTCCTCGTTCGTGGTGATGACGATCAGGTGCCTGCTGTCCGGTGTGTCGGACGGTTCGTCGTCGATGCGCACGACCGTGCCGGTCTCGGTGACCTTGAACCGGTTCGACCCCAGCGGGACCAGCAGGCCGTTCGGCAGGTCGGGGTCGGCCTTGTCGATCTCGTCGATGAGCACGACGGCGTTGGCGGGGAGCGTCGAGGCGTTGAGCTCCACCTCGGGTTCCTGGCCGAGCTTCAGCGCGGAGCCGCGCGCGAACGCCCACCACAGCACGCCCGGTTCGACGTAGTCGTTGTCGTCCTCCCGGTCGCCCAGCTGCGCGTCGGCGAGGCGGCGGACCGAGTCGAACGTCCACTGCAGGTCCTGCGCCTGCGTCCGTGAGGTGACGACCATCTCGTAGTAGCGCGCGCCGCGGAGCCGGGCGATGTGCGCGGCGAGCGACGACTTGCCCGAACCGGGGTCGCCGCGCAGCAGCAACGGGCGTCCGGTCGCATAGGCGACGTCGACGGCGAGCTCCAGCTTCTCCGACATCACGTACGCCTCGCCGTCACGGCGGTCCGGCGTGTCCAGCCGGGACAGGTCAGGCATCGGTCGCACCCCTCAACTCGCCACTTCCTTCAGCAACTTCCGCAGGCGCATGCCGGTCCGCCGCACCAACGTCTCCTCGCCCGCGTCCAGCGCGGGCAGCACGATCGCCTTGTTCCGCCGCCACTGCTCTCCCGTGACGTCCGCGGACCTGCCGGTCAGGACGATCACGTTCAGCCACGCGAACCTGGCCTGCAGCCGCAGCACGACGCCCGCGACCGATGCCAGCGCCGCCTCGTTGAGGTGCACCAGCAGGAAGCAGACCTGGTTCTCCAACGGCGTGATGTCGTCGGCCAGCTCCTCCTCGGGCAGCAGGTCCGCCAGATCGCGCACCGCCTGCTCGCAGTCGCGCAGCAGCTCCGCCTCCAGGTTCTCGCCGGTGACCACGCCGACCTGGGCGGTGCGGTAGTTGAGCGCGCAGCAGGCGGCCCGGCGAACGTACTGCTCGGCGGTCTCGGTGAACTCCGCGTTCAGCACGGCGCAGGTCTGCCGCTGGTCCGGGAGCAGCGCACGGGCCGCCTCACCGTCCACCCAGGCCGGCGTGACCAGCCCGACGAGCTGCTTGAGCTTGCCTGCCGCGGGACGGGCGACGTGCCTCGATCGCCGTGTGGATGCGGCCCACCTGTGTCTGCCCGAGCAACAGGTGCGCCAGGAAGCGCTGACCTTCGCCGACCGAGGGGAAGTGCCAGTCCTCCTGCCGCGCGTCGAGCGCTCGGGCGGCGGCACGCAGCGGCTCGTGTTCGGTGACCTCACGCAGGCACGACACCACGTCGACGAGCCAGAGCCGCATGCGGTCGGAGGTGTCGACGACGGGGGAGGACAGGTCGGGCAGCCGGGCGGCGATGGCGGCGGCGAACATCGCCGGTTCGGCGTGCGGCACGAACTGGAGTTCGCGCAGGTCCTTGAGCTCCGGTGCTCCGGTGTCCTCGGTGGGGGAGAGCTCGGCGGGCACGATGGTCAGCGGTGAACCGAGGGCTTTGCGCCACAGCAGCAGGTTGATCTCGCGCCGCACCCACGACGACGCGAGCGCCTTGTCGCTCATCAGCACCACGGCGGCGTCGCAGTCCGCGATCCAGTGGTAGAGGACGCCGCGCCACTCCTCGCCGCCCCGCAGGCCGTCCTCGTCGACGAGCACGTCCCAGCCGCGGGCGACGAGCTCGGATTCCAGGTGCCCGCGCATGGCGGCGGCGTCGGGATCCCCCTTGGTGCTGTGGCTCAGGAACACCTTGGGGCGATACACCTGGGACGTTCTCCTCCGCGACGGCCGGGACGTGATCGTAACGCTCCGATCAGACCAACGCGGTGAGGTTCGTTCGGCGGGTGCTGCCGGTCTTGGTCAGCAGGTTGCGGACGTGCGTGTCGACGGTGCGGCGCGACAGCGAGAGCTTCACGGCGATGTCGGCGTTCGTGCGGCCCTGGGCGATGCCGTCGGCCCGGTGGCAGGGTTCGGTCAACGGCAACGACGCGAGCTGGGGCTTCGAGTCGGGTACCAGCCGGCCGCGGGCCTGATGAACGGGTATCTCTCGGCGCGCAACTCCGGTGCCGCGAGCATGACCCGCACCGTCGACGTGTCCGGCTGGCAGGACCGCACCTACTGCGGGGCGCAGGTCCTGGTCAACCCCGGCCCGTGGGAGAACTACCCCCAGACCGACGTGCTGGACGCCGCCACCGGCAGGCGGATCACCGGCGAAGGGCTCCTGGCGCGCGGGAACTCCTACGAGCCGCTCCACACGTACGACTTCGACCTCGGCGCCGTCCGGACGGTCCAGGTCAGGATCTGGTTCGGGCAGCGGGAGAAGTCGCCGAGCTGGCAGTACCTCAAGGTGGATGAGCTCAGGTTCGCCTGCGAGGGCAAGCCGCCCAACCGCTGGCCGTGAGGTGACGCCGGGCCCCGGGCATCTGCCGGGGCCCGGTCGTTACCATCCGAACCATGACCATGCCCGCAGCGATCGAAGCCGTCCGGGAAGCGTTCATCGGGCTCACCGCGGGGGACTTCGACCTACCGCCGCGGCAGGCGTTCGGTGACAGCCGCTCGCTGGTCATGGCCGTGCATCACCGGCCGACGGGCTCCACCGCGGTCAAGGTGATCAGCATCGAGATCGAGCGGGACCCGGTGATCACCGGAACCGTGGTCTTCTCCCATCCGGACGGCCAGTTCGCCACGGACGCCGTGCCGCTGACGACGTTGCGGACCGGCGCCGTCGTCGGCGTGGCGACGGATCTGCTCGCCGACGAGGACGCCTCCCAGCTCGCGCTGCTCGGCGCCGGCGCGCAGGCAGCCGACCAGGTGCGGGCCGTGCACGCGGTGCGGCCGCTCAAGAAGCTCGTCGTGTTCAACCGGAACGCCAAGAAAGCCGAGGCGTTGCTGGAGTCGTTGAAGGACGAGCTGCCGGACACGGTGATGGACGTGGCGCGCGACGCCGCGGAAGCCGTGTCGAGCGCGGACGTGGTGTGCTGCGCGACGGCATCGACGGTGCCCCTGTTCCCCATGGACGCCTTGCCGGAACGTGTGCACGTCAACGCCATCGGCTCGTACCGGCCGGTGATGCGCGAACTGCCCGAGGACCTGCTCGCGACGGCGGAAGTCGTTGTGGTGGACCAGGTCGAGGCGGCGCTGAGCGAGGCCGGGGAGATCATCCGGGCGGTGCGCTCGGGCGTGCTGCGGCTGGAGTCGCTCGTCGAGCTCGGCGCGGCGCTGGGGAATCCGCCGCTGCGGCAGGGCCGGACCGTGTTCAAGTCCGTCGGTGTGGCCGTGCAGGACTGGGCGGTCGCGCGCCTACTGGCCTGAAGCTGTTGCCAGGCAAGAAAAAGCGCGCTGGACGTGAACCCTTCCGCCGCAGGGGTTCACATCCAGCGCGGTGATCCTCCTGGCCGGGTCATGCGCTACCCGGCCAGGAGAAACCTCATACCTGCCACTTCTGGTTGGCCCCGCCGCCGCACTCCCAGATCTGGAGTCTCGTGCCGTTGGCCGAGGAGTCCCCCGCGGCGTCCAGGCACTTGTTGGCTTGCGGGTTCACGATGTCGCTGGCGCCGCTGACGGCCCAGTTCTGCGCACCGGAACCGTTGCAGTCCCACAACTGGACCGCTGTGCCGTTCGCGGTGCCGCCACCCGAGACGTCCATGCACTTGCCCAGCGCGCGGATGGTGCCGTCACCGGGACGGCTCCACTTCTGGGCGTTGTTGCCGTTGCAGTCGGTGATCTGGATGGGCGTGCCGTTGGCGGAGTTCGCCCCGGCCACGTCGACGCACTTGCCGCCGATACCGCGGATCTCCGAGCCACCGCTGGGCGGCGGGCTGTCGTTGGAGACGCGGACCCAGTCGATCACGAGCTGCTGCGGGAACGTCGTGCTGCCATCCGGGTAGCCCGGCCATTCACCACCGACCGCGAGGTTGATGATGATGAAGAACGGCTTGTTGAACACCCACTGCCTGCCACCGAGGTCGGCGGGCGTCTTGCGGCCGTAGACGTTGCCGTCCACCGACCACACGATCTCGCCCGGTCGCCAGTCGATCGCGAAGTTGTGGAAGCCGTCGGAGAAGTTCGGGCCGTTGTACTGGTGGAGCAGACCGCCCGAACCGCTGTAGCCGGGGCCGTGGATCGTGCCGTACACGGTGTTCGTCTGGTGTCCCAGGAACTCCATGATGTCGATCTCGCCCGAGCCGGGCCACGGGTTGCCGCTGTTGATGTCCGCACCCAGCATCCAGAAGGCCGGCCAGATGCCCTTGCCGCGCGGCATCTTCATCCGCGCTTCGAACCGGCCGTAGGCCTGGGTGAACTTCCCGGCGGTGTTGATGCGGGCGCTGGTGTACTCGCAAATACCGCCGTGCCAGCACCGTTGACCGACGTTCTCGCGCTTGGCGGTGATCACGAGATTGCCCTGGCCGTCGTGCGCCGCGTTGGCGTTACCGGCCTGGTACCACTGGTTTTCCTTGTTGTTGCCGCCGTTGTTGCCGACTTCCATCTGCCACTTGCCGCCGTCGACACCTGCGCCGGCGGAAGCGTTGAACTCGTCGGCCCAGGTCACCGCCGCGTTGGCAGGCGGAGCTTGGCTGGTGGTGGCGACGGTGATCCCCGCGGCCACCATGAGGGCGGCTGCGAGGGCCGTCCCGATGCGTCGCTGCATCGAACCGACCTTTCGGGTTTTTAGTTGTGCGCCCAGTGGTTCGGAAGTGTTGTCACCCCGTGACCATCGGTCAACGTGTAAACGTTTTCGCTTTTTAGTCACGATGGGAGCGCTCTCAACTGATCTAGGTCTCTACCAGCGGATTCAGGCGCCTCGTAAACAGGTTGCGGTCAGGCCCGCTGATCGCCACGCTGTTCACGGTCACCGGGCTGAGCCTCGCGGCCGCCGGCTTCGCGCCGTCGTTGGGGCCGCTCTTCGCCGCCGGGGTCGCGGTCGGGGTGACCACGGTGATCGCGCCGATCACCGGGCCGATGGTCGCAGGGATGGTGGCACCCGCGAACCGGGGCGCCGCGAGCGGGACGATGCTCGCCGGATCGATCGGCGGGATGCTGCTCGCCCGCACGTTCGGCGGGTGGCTGGACTGGCGGGCGCCGTACCTGGTGGCGGCGGGGCTGACGGTCGTGATGGCGGTGGCGTTGTGGCGTGCGTTGCCCGTGACGGAGCCGCACACGCGGCAGTCCTATCCGAACCTGTTGCTGGAACCGTTGCGGCTGCTGTGGAAGGAACCCGAGCTGCGGCGGTCCTGCTTCTACCAGGCCATGATCTTCGGTGCGTTCAGTGCGGTGTGGGGAAGTGTCGCGCTGTTGCTGACCGGTCCGACGTACGGCTACGGCGCGCAGGCTCGATGTAGCGATGCAGTGCGGGATGGTCGCGAACTCGATCCGCATGTACGCCTTGAGCGACACCCACCGCGGCTGGCTCAACACCGCCTATATGACGTGTGCGTACATCGGCGGCGCGATGGGGTCATGGGTGGGAGTGCAGGCGTACATGCGGTTCGGCTGGCGTGGCGTGTGCGGACTCGTCGGCCTGATGGCGATCGCGGCACTCGTCCGCCATGCCTTCGCGGTCAGGCGCGGGTCACCAGACGGAAGATCCGCAGCTGCCGCCCCGAACGGTCCACGTACTGCTCGAAAGACGGCCAGACCGCCAGCATCCTGAGCCACGCGGCCTCGCGCTCGTCGCCGTCGAGAAGGTGGGCACGGACGGTCAGGAGCCGGCCGCGGACGTTCGCCTGCACGTCCGGGTGGGCGATCAGATTGCTGGTCCACGCCGGGTGCTTCGGCTCGCCCCAGTTCGAGCCGATGACGAGGAACGTGTCGCCGTCGGGCACGTACTGCATCTGGTTCTCGCGCCGCTGCCCGGACTTCGCGCCCGTGGAGATCAGGGTGAGGCCCTTCTTGCCGCTCAACGTGATCGTGCTGAGCCTGCCGCCGGTGAGCCGGTAGAGCGCGCGGTCCACCTTGATCACGGCCGGGCGGAGGGTGGTGAGCCACGACTGCTTGCCGAGCCACGTGCCGAGCGACATCTGAAGAAACCCTCCGGTTTGTTCTTAACTGATCTTAGTGCAAATGCGTTACCTATAGACAACTTGCAGACGACTTACAGGTCGCCACCTCAGTGTCCTCCCCGGCGTCAGAACGACGCCTCGAACTGGGGAGTTCACCGATGAAGATCCGTTCCGCACTGCTGGGGGTCGTCGTCGCCTGCGCGGCCGCGACCAGTGTGCTTACTCCGCCCGCGACCGCCGGCGAGTTCGGCGTCCTGTTCAACTGTGGAAGCTATCCGAGCAACAAGGCCACCTCGCGCGGTGACGCGCTGGCGCGGTCGGTGACCTGGATCCAGGCGCGCGTGCCGTACAGCCAGAGCGCCTGCCACCAGAACCAGCACGGCAACTTCCGCACCGACTGCTCCGGCTACGTGTCGATGATCTGGGGCCTGAGGCAGTCGTACACGACGGCCACGCTCGACCAGGTCAGCCACCCGATCGCGCGGGCCGACCTGCGTCCCGGCGACGCGCTGAACCGGCCCGGTGACCATGTGGCGCTGTTCGTCGGCTGGTCGGACGCGGCGCGCACCAAGCCGCTCGTGCGCGAGCAGGCCGGGCCGAACGGGGCGCCGACCACCGAGCGCGTGTGGTCCGCCTCCTACGCGGGCACGTACACGCCGATCCGCTACGACAACATCGTCGACACGCCGGTGGGGGAGCCGGCCGGACCGGTGCTGCACGAGATGCGCAACGTCGACGGGTCGTGGACCGGGTTCGCCCCGCTGGGCGCCGACGCGAAGGACGTGGCGATCACCGCGCTCGCCGACGGGACCGCTCAGGCCGTGATCATCGGCGGCGGCGACGTCGTGTACCACCGTGCGAGGCTCGCTGATGGTTCGTGGACGCCGTTCTACGCCTTGAACGGCGCGGGAACGGGTGCCGCGGCCAAGGGTAAGAAGGTCGCCATCGCGGCCGGTGCGGACGGATCGGCGCACGTGGTGATCGTCGGCTGGGACGGCAACGCCTACCACCGCGTGAGGGCGGCTGACGGGTCGTGGACCGACTTCGCGCCGCTGGGCAGCCAGGCGCACGACGTGGCGATCACCGGTGCGGCCGACGGGTCCGCGCAGGTCGTGATCACCGGTGGCGATGACGTTGTGTACCACCGGGTTCGCGCCGCTGATGGTTCGTGGACGGGGTTCGCCGCGCTGAACGGCGCCGGAACGGGCTCGGCGGCCAAGGCCAAGAAGGTGAGCATCGCGGCGGGCACCGACGGCTCCGCGCAGCTGGCGATCGTCGGCTGGGATGACCGGGCGTACCACCGGGTGCGTGCCGCCGATGGTTCCTGGACCGAGTTCGCCCAGTTCGGCCCGGCGGTCAAGGACGTCGCGATCGCCGGCCTGCCCGACGGGTCCGCTCAGGTCGTGGTCTCCGGTGCCGACGACGTCATCAGCCATCGGGTTCGCGCCGCCAACGGCTCGTGGACCGACTTCGCGGCCCTGTGGGGCTTCGGCGCCAACGCCAAGGGCAGGCAGGTCGCGATCGCGGGCGCCGCCGACGGCACCGCGCACGTCGTGATCACCAGTCTCTGACGCTCTGTCCCCCCAAGGAGATTCGTCATGCGTTTCGTGAAGATCACCCTGCTCGCCTCGCTCGCCTTGGCCGTCCTTCCACTGTCGGCCAACGCGGCGACCCCTGAGCAGCAAGCGTTTCTCAACGTCGCGGGTCCCGCGGCGAGATCGGTGAAGGCCGAGTACAACATCCCGGCGTCGGTCACCGCGGCCCAGGCCGCGCTGGAGTCCCGCTGGGGCGACAGCGGTCTGTCCACGAAGGACAAGAACTACTTCGGGTTCAAGTGCACCGCGCCGAACAACCCCGGTCCGATCGCGATCGGCTGTGCTCCTTACCAGACAACGGAATGCACGCCCACCTGTCACCCGGTGACGGCGTACTTCCGCCGCTACGCGTCGATGACCGACTCGTTCCGCGACTACGGCCGGCTGCTCACGACGAGCGCGAACTACGCGCACGCCCTGCCGTACCGCAACGACCCGGACGAGTTCATCCGGCGAGTGGCGCAGAAGTACGCGACCGACCCTAACTACGCGGGCAAGGTCATCACCGTCATGCGCACGCACAATCTCTACGCACTCGACTCGATGCCCGCGCCGGACGTGGACCAGGCGGGACCGGCGCTGCACGAGGTGCGCAACGTCGACGGGTCGTGGACCGGGTTCGCCCCGCTCGGCGCGGACGCCCGTGATGTCGCGGTGGCAACGCTTCCCGACGGCTCGTCCCAGGTCGTGATCATCGGGGCCGACGACGTGGTCTACCACCGCGCCCGGCTGGCCGACGGTTCGTGGACGCCGTTCTACGCGCTGAACGGCGCGGGCACGGACACGGCGGCCAAGGGCAAGAAGATCAGCATCGCCGGGTTCGCCGACGGGTCCGCTCACGTCGTGATCATCGGCTGGGACGGCAACGCCTACCACCGGGTGAGGGCGGCTGACGGGTCGTGGACGCCGTTCGCGCCGCTCGGCAGCCAGGCCAGGGACGTGTCGATCACTTCGTTGCCGGACGGATCAGCCCAGGTCGTGATCCTCGGCGGCGATGACGTTGTGTACCACCGGGTTCGCGCCGCCGACGGCACGTGGACGCCGTTCGCCGCCCTGAACGGCGCAGGCACGGGTGCGGCTGCCAAGGGCAAGAAGGTCAGCGTCTCCGGTGCGGCCGGTGGGTCCGCTCACGTCGTGATCGTCGGCTGGGACGGCAACGCCTACCACCGGGTTCGCGCGGCTGCTGGTTCGTGGACGGAGTTCGCGGCGCTGGGCATCGCGGCCAAGGACGTGACCGTGGCGGCGCTGGCCGACGGGTCGGCGCAGGTGGCCGTGATCGGTGGCGATGACGTTGTCCACCACCGGGTTCGTGCCGCGGATGGCTCGTGGACGCCCTTCAGTCCCGTGTGGGGCTTCGGTGCGAACGCCAAGGGCAGGAAGGTCAGCATGGCGGGCGCCGCGGACGGCGGCGCGCACCTGGTGATCGCGAGTTTCTGATCCACATCTGGTGCTGACCGGCGATCACTGGAAACGTGAGCATCCTCCCGCCCACGTCGACAGGAGCACACATGGTGCGCAAGATCGCGGGTCGCCCGGCGGTGATCACCGGTGCAGCCTCCGGGATCGGTCGCAGCCTCGCGCAGCGACTGTCCCGGCACGGCTCACCGGTGGTCATCGCCGATGTGCAGGCCGACGGGCTCGCCGAGACCGCCGCCTCGTTGACCGGCCCGGTGCTGAGCCGGGTGCTCGACGTGCGGGACGCGGACGACATGCACCGGTTCGCCAAGGAGGTGCGCGAGTGGCTGTCGATGCCGCTCGCGGCGGTGTTCAACAACGCGGGCGTGGCGACGGCGACGAGCGTGCTGAAGTCCGTGCCCGAGGACGACTCCTGGCTGTTCGACATCAACTACTGGGGCGTCGTGAACGGGACGCGGGCGTTCCTGCCGATGCTGGTCAAGCAGAACTACGGCGTCGTCGTGAACACGTCCAGCGTGTTCGGTCTGGTCGGGATGCCGAACAACAGCGCCTACTGCTCCGCCAAGTTCGCCGTCCGCGGGTTCACCGACTCGCTGCGGCAGGAGCTGCGCGGCACCGGCGTCTCCGCGGTCACCGTGCACCCCGGCGGCATCAAGACCAACATCATCCGCAACGCGCGCATCCACCGTGACCCCGAGGACCGCGGGCGGGACCTGACCCAGATCGCCGCGGACTTCGACTCGGTCGCGATGACCACACCGGACCGTGCGGCCGAGATCATCCACCGCGGCGTCGAGCGCGGGAAGGCGCGGATCCTGGTGGGGCCGGACGCCTACGTGTTCGACGCGCTCGCCCGGATCGCCCCGACCCACTACTTCAGTGTGATGGAGAAGCTGATGCCGCGCTCGTGAGGGAAGATCTTCGCCATGGCTTCCTCGAAGATCCTGCGGACCGAACAGTGGTTCGTGCGGCAGGGCGCGCCGACGATGATCGAGGGCTACGGCTTCCGTTCGCACGTGCTGCCGCGGATGCTGCCCGCGCTGACGTTCGTCGCGGTCGGCAGCTTCGCGTGGCTCGTGCTGCTCAGCTCCATCGGGCTGTCGAAATGGGTGCTGCTCGGGGTGGTCGTCGCGGTCATGGTGTCCGCGTGGATCCTGCTCTCGCTGTTCGTGCGGCGGCTGCCGAGTTTCTCGCGCCGCACGACAGCACTGCTGTTGATCGGGTATGCGGCGATGCCGGTCATCGTGCCCCTGCTGCAGTACGTGATCTACGACCAGATCATCACGCCGGGGACCGAGAACCCCAAGTCCGAGCTGTGGATCAACGCGCTGTGGTTCGTCGCCTTCTTCGGGGCGGCTTTCGTGGCGACGATGCTGGCCATCACCTACGGGTTGGGCGCACTGCTGAAAGCCGCCATCCGGCACGTGATCGCCGACCTGCGCAACAGCGTGGACCTGCTCGGCCGCGCGTTGCCGCCCATGCTGTTCGTGACGTTGTTCCTGTTCTTCACCGGTGAGCTGTGGCAGGCGATGAACCAGCTGCTCTGGCCGCGGGTCAGCCTGGTCGTGCTGTTGTTCGCCGCGATCACCGTGCTGGCCGCCGCCGCGCGGTTGCACGACGAGATCGGCCGGGTCGAGCAGGACCTGCGGCCGGAGGTGCTGAGCACCGCGTGCAAGGGCACGCCGCTGGCCGACGTGGAGATCACCGAGTCGTTGCCGCCCAAGCGGTTGAACAGCCGGCAGCTGCGCAACCTGCTGGTGATGCTCGCGATCCGGCAGCTCGTGCAGGCGGCGGTGGTCGGGCTCGGGCTGTTCTCCTTCTTCGTGGTGCTCGGCCTGATCGTCGTCACGCCCGCGATCGCCACGCAGTGGATCGGGGCGACGCCGGAGTGGTCGTGGATCCCCGGTGTGCCGTCGGCGATGTTGCGCAACGCCACGTTGTTCGCGGCGTTCGGCAGCATGTACTTCTCGGTGATCTCGATGAGCGACGCCGAGCACCGGCGCCGGTTCTTCGCGCCCGTGCTGGAGAAGGTCGAGCGCACCCTGGAGGTGCGGGCGGTCTACCTGGACGTCAGGGCGCGGGCGTCCTCGCTCGGCGACGCGCCGAACTGACGCCGGTACTCGCGGCTGAACTGCGACGGGCTGTCGTAGCCGACGCGGTGACACACGCCGGTGACGTCGTTCGTGGTGGTCAGCAGCAGCCGGGCCTCCTGGAGCCGGATCTGCTTCTGGAACTGGATCGGGCTCATCGCCGTGACGGCCTGGAAGTTGCGGTAGAACGCGGACTCGCTCATGCCCGCGATCCGGGCGACGTTCTCCACCTTGAACGACTCGGCGTAGTTCGCGCGGATCCAGCTGACCGCCCTCGAGATGTGACTGAGGCTGCTGTCGACGGTGCCGACCTGGCGGATGACAGCACCTTGGTCGCTGTTCAGCACCCGCCAGAGGATCTCCTGCTTGATCAACGGTGCGAGCGCCCGTGCGTCCCGAGGATGGTCGAGCAGCCTCGCGAGCCTGGTGACCGCGTCGACCAGCTCGGGGGTCGCGTCGCTGACGGCCAGGCCTTCCGGTGTGCCGGTGGTCTTGGGGACGTCGTTGCGGAGCAGCAGCTCGGCGACCTTCTCCGGGCGGAGCACCAGCCCGATGCCCAGCGCGGGGTTCTCGGGACTGACGTCGACCCAGTCACCCGTGATCGGCAGATCGATCGAGGCGACGAGGTACTGGCCCGCGCCGTAGTCGTAGACGCGGTCGCCCAGCGCGATCCGCTTGCGGCCCTGTGCGACGAACGCGAGGATCGTGCCGGTCATCGACGGGCCAGGGCTGTACCTGGCGATCTTGGAGACGCGCACGTCTTCCAGCGGCGTGCCGAAGTCGGGCCGGGCGTGCCTGGTGATCAGCGCGCGTAACTCGTCCACAGCCCGATGCTCCTCGCGGTGGGACGATCAGGCAAGTCCGTCGACCACGGTGAGCGCCTCCGACAGCGGCTTGCGGCGCAGGTCCGGAACCTCGCAGTCGTCGGCCGGATAACCGACGGGGAACAGAATGTACGGCCGTTCGCCGGGGCGGCCCAGCAGGTCGCTCAGGAACGTCATCGGGTTCGGTGTGTGCGTCAGCGTCGCCAGGCCCATCGAATGCAGCGCGGCGATGAAGAATCCGCACGCGATGCCGACGCTTTCGTTGGTGTAGTAGGTCTTCCTGCCGTTCTGCTGCTTCTGCGCGAACGCGACGACCAGCCACGGCGCGACATCGAGGAACTCCTTGTCCGCGTCGGTCTCCAGTGGTGCCAGCGCCGCGTGCCACTCCGGGACGTCGCGATCGTGGTAGAAGCGACGCTCTTCCTCTTCCGCCGCCTCACGAACGCGGCGTTTCAGTTCGGGGTCCTGGGTGGCGACGAACCGCCACGGCTGCTGGTGAGCGCCGCTCGGGGCGGTGTTCGCGGCGCGGACCGCCAGCTCGATCGCCTCCGTGGGAACGGGATCGGGCGAGAACCAGCGCACGGACCGGCGCCCGTCGAGCAGCCGGTGGAAGGCACGGCCGCGGTCGAGTCCCTCCTCGATCTGCAGCCGTGGCGGCGTGTACGGGACGAAAGGGTGGCTGTGCGGTCGGTTCACGGTTCCGACGATGCCCGGCGGCAACTCATGTGACCAGCTCAAGTTTCTTGACCGAGTTATAAGGTCTGCTCATGAATCTGCCGAACGTGACCCTGCGGCAGCTCGAGTACCTGATCGCGGTGGCCGAGACGGGCACGTTGACGACCGCCGCCGCCCGTTGCCACGTCTCCCAGTCCGCCATCTCGCTTGCTCTGAGCGAGCTGGAACGCGCGCTGGACCTGCGGCTGGTCGTCCGGTCGCCACGCCGTGGGGCCGCGCTGACGGCGGCGGGTTCGCAGGTTCTCGCCGACGCCCGCCGGGTCGTCGGCGCGATGGGTGATCTTGGTGCCGAGGCACGTGGGCTGAGCCGGCAGATCAGCGGCGTGCTGACCGTGGGCTGTTACGCGCCGATCGCGCCGTTCCATCTGCCCGCGGCGATCGCCACCTTCGAACGCGCGTACCCGGAGGTGTCGGTCCGGTTCGTCGAGGGCAGCCTGCCGGAGATCCAGGAGGACCTGATCACCGGACGCTGCGAGATCGCGTTCCTCTATGACCAGGACCTGTTGCCTGGCATCGAGACCAGGGCGTTGTACGACCAGGAGCCGAAGGTCCTGCTGCCTGCAGGCCACCGGCTGCGCAGGCGCCGCTCGGTCGCGTTGCGCGATCTCGCGGACGAGCCGTTCGTGCTGCTCGACGTCCCGCCGAGCGAACGCTACTTCCGCTCGGTGTTCGCCGCCGCGGGTGTCGAGATGGTCGTGACCCATCGGGCCCGTAGCTTCGAGCTCGCCCGGTCGCTCGTGGCCCGCGGCATCGGCTACTCGATGACCGTCCAGCAGCCGGTGGTCACTTCTTCCTACGAGGGCTTGGAAGTTCTCGCGCTGCCGTTGCGTGACGCCGTGCCCACCACCCCGGTCGTGCTGGGCTGGGCCGGCGGCGGGCAACTGACGCGCAGGGCGCAGGCGTTCGCCGAGCACTGCGCCGCACTGTTCAGCCGGACCTGAACGCGTCGAGCACCAGGTCCAGGCGGTCCTGGTGGTGGTCGGGCCGCAGCCGCCGCCCATGGGTCAGCGTGGCGGTGCCGTGCAGCGCGCTCCAGAAGACCTCGGTGAGGGTTTCGAGATCGCGGTCACCCGCAACGGTTTCGACCGCGGCGACGAACTCGCCGAACGCGGCACGCAGTTCGGCGGGCGTCTCGCTGGTGCCGAACGGGATGTCGACCTGCTGCACGAACATCGCGTCGTAGAGGGCGGGCCGCTCGCGGGCGAAACGCAGATACGCCTCCGCGACGGATCGCAGCGGTTCGCCGTTCGCGGCACGGGCTTCGCGCAACGTGCGGGCGAGCTCGCCGATCCCCTTGATCGCGACCGCGCGCACGATCGCGTCCTTGCCCTTGAAGTGGCTGTAGAGCACCGGCTGGCTGTACTCGACCTTGTCGGCGAGCCTGCGCGTCGTGACCGCGTCCCAGCCTTCCGACTCGGCCAGCTCACCGGCCGCGTCGATGATCAGCTGGTGGCGGTCCGCACGTTCGCGTTCGCGGCGGTTCTGGATGGTCACGAGGATGCCTCGCCGTGATGACACACGGCGGAACGGTGGGCTACGCGCTCGCGGTGCACGGCTCCGCGGCCGTGCTGGTGCTACTCACCGCCGCACTGCTGCTCCGTGAGGCGGCTCCCGCGCGCCAGGTCGTTGAGCCCCAAGCCGGAGCCTGAGTCAGCGCAGCGGGCCGGTGCTCGCCCGCACCACCAGCTCGGGACGCAGGGTCTGGCTCGCCACCTGCTGTCCGTTGATCAGTCGCAGCGCTTCCTTCGCGGCGAGCGCGCCCATCTCCCGCATGGGATTGCGCACCGTGGTCAACGGCACGTGCAGCTCGGCGGCTTCGGGAATGTCGTTGAACCCGACCACGCTGACGTTCTCGCCGATCGTGCGTCCGCGCTCACGCAGCAGGCCCATGAGTCCGATCGCGGCGGCGTCGTTGACGACGAAGAAGGCGGTCGGCGGATCCGGCCGGTCCAGCAGCAGCGCTCCGGCCTCGCGTCCGGCCGACGGATAGATCGTCGACGGCACCACCATGTCGTCGCCGATCTCGATGCCGCGTTCCCGTGCGGCGGCACGGAAGCCGTGCACCCGGTTGGCGAGGCTCACCGCGTACGGCATGCCCGCGACGATGCCGAACCGCCGGTGTCCCAGGTCCATGAGGTGCTCGGCGGCCAGCCGTCCGCCGAGCTCGTCGTCGCAGGTGACCGACACGAACCCCGGGTAGGAACGGTTGACCAGCAGCACCGGCACACCGCGGCGAGCGATGTCGACCATGTAGGGCTCGTCGGAGCGGGCGTCGGCGACGATCAGGCCGTCCACCCGGTGGCCGAGCAGCAGCTGGGCCCGCCTGCGTTGCACGTCGGGTTCGTCCCAGGTGCTCACCACGACGGCCTGCCAGCCCAGCCGCGACAACGTGTCGTCGATGCCCTCGAAGACCGTCGCGAGAACGACGTCCGTGAGACGGGGGACCAGCACGCCGATCGACTGCATCTGCTTGTTCCGCAGGCCTGCCGCGATCAGGTCGGGGGTCCAGCCCAGCTCGTCGGCGACCTCGCGGATCCGGATGACGCGCGGATCGGAGCTGGTCGAGCGCAACGCGCGGGACACCGTGGACTTGTGCACGCCCGCGGCCTCCGCCACGTCGTCGAGCGTGACCCTCCGGCCGCTGGTGCCCTTCACACCCGTCATCGTAGTGATCTCGGTGGCCTTGACCGAGCAGGCCCGCCCGCCTATCGTCGCTGCAATCGATTGCGCGCAATCGATTGCAGCAGCACCGAGCGACAATCCCGGGAGGTATGCCGGTGGAGGTTCGCAACTACAGGTACGTCGTGATGGGCCTGATGGCGTTGATGGCCATCATCAACTACGTCGACCGCGGCGCCATCTCGTACGCGTCCGGCCCGATCATCAGCGAGTTCGGCCTCGACAAGGCGGCGTGGGGCGCGGTGCTCGGCTACTTCGGCTACGGCTACATGGTCGGCGCGCTGCTCGGCGGCGCTCTGGCCGACGCCAAGGGGCCCAAGTGGATGTGGGTGGTGTCGGGCACCGCGTGGTCGGTACTGGAGATCGGCATGGTGTTCGCCGGTCAGTTCGGCGTGGCGGTGCTGGGCGGAACCGCGCTGCTGGGGTTCGCGGTGTTCCGTGTCCTCTTCGGACTCGCGGAGGGCCCCGCGTTCGCGACGATCAACCGCTCCCTGTCCGTGTGGGCCGCGCCCCGCGAACGCGGCATCGCCACCGGCCTCGGTCTGCTCGGCACCCCGCTGGGTGCGTTGCTCACCGCCCCGATCGCGGTGGGGCTGCTGTCGATCGCCAACTGGCGCGTGATGTTCGTGGTGCTGGGAGTGCTCGGCCTGGTCTGGGTCGTGGTGTGGCTGCGGGTCTTCACCGACCGGCCGCAGGACAACCCGAGGGTCGGCGCCGATGAACGCGCGCTGCTCACGAGCGGCGCGGCGTACGTGCCCAAGAGCAAGCCACTCGGCGCGCAGTCGTGGCGGCTCTTCTTCGGCAGTCGCACGCTCGTCGCGAACACCATCGGGTTCTTCGCGTTCCTCTACGTCAACTTCCTGCTGCTGACCTGGACACCCAAGTACCTCTCGGACGAGTTCGGCTTCAGCCTGTCGTCGTTGTGGTACCTCGGCATGGTGCCGTGGGTGGGGGCATGCGCGACCGTCCTGCTCGGCGGTCGGCTCTCGGACTGGCTCGCCCAGCGCACCGGCAACCTGCGGATCGCCCGGTCCTGGCTCGCCGTCGTCAGCCTGGGACTGACCGGCGTCGTGTTCCTGTGCATCCCGCTGGTCGACAGCCCGGCGGCGGTGCTGGTCATGATCGCGGTGGGCAACGCGCTGAACTTCCTGCCGGACACCGTCTACTGGGCGGTCGTGGTCGACGTCGCCGCCGCCCGTGCGGGCACGTTCAGCGGCATCATGCACTTCTTCGCCAACACGGCGACGATTCTCGCGCCCACGCTCACCGGCGTGCTGGTCGCGGACTTCGGGTACGGCGCGATGTTCATCGGCGCTGGTGTCGCCTGCGCGCTGGGCATGGTCGCGATGGTCTTCGTCGACCCGCAGAAGAAGGTCGACTTCGGCAGGCCCGTCGCGGTGGTGACACCGGCGTGATCGAGGCCATCGCACGCGAGGTGCGTGAGGGTCGGCTCGATCCGGTCGAGCTGGCCGAGCAGGCGTTGCGCAGGGCCGAGGAGGCCGCGGCACTCGGCTGCGTGGTGCATCTGGACGCCGAGTACGCCCGCTGGAGCGCGCGGGAGGTGGCGCGGTCGCGGAAAGGCGCGCTGGCCGGGGTTCCCGTGCTGGTCAAGGAGATCATCGCGGTGGCGGGCATGCCGTACCGCTGCGGTTCCCTGGTGTTCGCCGGCCGGATCGCCGACACCGACGCCGAGGTGGTGCGACGGGTGCGGTCGGCAGGTGCGGTGATCATCGGCCTGAGCCACACCCACGAGTTCGCGTACGGCTGCACCGGAACGTCCAATGTGGAGGGACCGTGCCGAAACCCGCGTGATCCGTCGAGGATGACGGGCGGTTCGAGTTCGGGTTCGGCTGCCGCCGTCGCGGCGGGCATCGTGCCGTTGGCGCTGGGTACGGACACGGCGGGCTCGGTGCGGATCCCGGCGGCACTGTGTGGGGTCGTCGGTGTCAAACCCGCTCGCGACACGCTGCCCCGCGGCGGTGTCTTCCCGTTGTCCAGGAGCCTCGACCACGTCGGCGTGCTCGCCGGATCGGTGGCCGACGCGCGGTACGCCGTCGAGGTGCTCTCCGGCGGTCGAGGCTCCGGACGGATCGGGCCGCCTCGGCTGGGCGTGCTGACCAACCCGGAACCGCGGGTCGACGCCGCCGACGTGACCGCGGGCTACGGGCAGTGCCTCGACCGGCTGGTCGCGGGCGGCGCGATGGTGGTCGAGGTGCGGCTGCCGGACTGGGACCGGTTCGTCACGGCGTCGCTGGACCTGCAGGGCCCGGAGGCCGCCGCCGAACATGCCGCGACGTTCCCGCTGATGGCCGGCGACTACCAGCCCGACGTCCAGGAACGGTTGCGGGCGGCCGCGCAGGTGCCCGGCTGGCGTTACGTGCTCGCCACCCGGCTTGCCGCTGATCTCACCGCCGGGATGAACCAGCTTCTGTCCACTGTGGACGCCGTGGTGCTGCCGACGGTGCCGATCACGGCTCCGTTGCTCGACGCCACGCACGCCGAGGTCGCGAGCGGCGAGCAGCCGGTGCGGGACCTGCTACTGCGCAACAACCGCATGGCGAACGTGACCGGACACCCGGCGCTGAGCCTGCCGATGCCCATGCCGGGACTACCGGCGGGCCTGCAACTGATCGCCGCGGACGACCACCGCCTGTTCGAGGTGGCGGCGTGGGTGGAACGCATCGTCGGTAACCGAGAGGGAGACACATGAGCGCGAGCCTTCGACTGGCGGAGCTGGGCATCGAGCTGCCGGCGGTCGTGCCGCCGACCGCCGTGTACGTGCCGGCGAAGCGGGTGGGGAACCTGGTGTTCACCTCCGGCCAGATGCCGTACGAGGACGGCCTGCTGCGCACCACCGGCAAGGTCGGCGGCGAGGTGGACGTGGCTCGGGCACGAGAGCTCGCTCGCGCCTGCGCGATCAACGCACTGGCGGTCATCCACGCCGAAGTCGGCCTCGACTCCGTGGTGGAGGTGGTCAAGGTGCTCGGTTTCGTCGCGTCCGCCGACGGCTTCACCGACCAGCCCGTGGTCGTCAACGGCGCCTCGGAGCTGCTGGAGGAGGTCTTCGGCGTCGCGGGCAAGCACGCCCGATCGGCCGTGGGCATGGCCGAGCTGCCGATGGGCGCGCCGGTCGAGCTCGAGGTGATCGTCGCGGTGCGGTAAGGGCCGGCCATCGGCTGATACGTTGCCCGGTAGACGGGTCGAAGAGGATCCTTCGACCCTCGCCGAGGAGGGTTGGCTCGATGAGCTTGCTGCGCAGTTACGTGTCGGGTCGGTGGCACACGCCTTCAGCGGAGGGCGCACCGCTGCACGACGCCGTGACAGGGGAGGAGATCGCCCGGATCTCGTCCGCGGGCGTCGACATGGGTGCGGCGCTGCGGCACGGCCGTGAGGTCGGCGGCCCGGCCCTGCGGGAGCTCACGTTCCACCAGCGCGCTCAGCTGCTGAAGGCACTCGGTCTGCATCTGAAGGAGCACAAGGCCGAGCTCTACGCGTTGTCCGCGCGTACCGGCGCGACCAAGACCGACTCGTGGATCGACATCGACGGCGGCTTCGGCGTCCTGCTCGGGTACGCGTCCAAGGCCAAGCGCGAGCTGCCGAACGACACCGTCTACGTCGACGGCGCACTGGAGCCGCTCGGTCGTGGCGGCACGTTCGTCGGCCAGCACATCTGCACCCCGTTGCGCGGCGTCGCCGTCCAGATCAACGCCTTCAACTTCCCCATGTGGGGCCCGCTGGAGAAGTTCGCGCCCGCGTTCATCGCCGGTGTCCCGACCCTGATCAAGCCCGCGTCGCAGACCGCGTACGTCACCGAGAAGATGGTCGAGCTGATGCTCGCCTCCGGTCTGCTCCCCGAGGGCTCACTCCAGCTGGTCTGCGGTTCCGCCGGCGACCTGCTCGACCACCTGACCGAGCAGGACCTGGTCGGCTTCACCGGCTCGGCCTCCACCGCCCAGCACCTGCGCACGCATCAGGCCGTGATCCGCTCGTCGGTCCGCTTCAACGCCGAGGCCGACTCGCTGAACTGCTCGATCCTCGGCCCGGACGCGGTCGCGGGCACGCCCGAGTTCGACCTGTTCGTGGGTCAGCTGGTCTCCGAGATGACCACCAAGGCCGGCCAGAAGTGCACCGCGATCCGCCGCGCGCTGGTCCCCGCCGCGTTGATCGACGAGGTCGGCGAGGCCGTCGCCGCGCGCCTGTCGGAGGTCGTGATCGGCAACCCGGCCGACAAGTCGGTGAAGATGGGCGCGCTGGCCGGACTCGAACAGCGCGAGGAGGTCCGCCGCTCGTTGAAGGCCCTGCAGGAGAACGCTTCCGTGGTCTTCGGCGACGGCCCGCTGTCCCTTGTGGACGCCGACGCCGAACGTGGCGCCTTCATGTCGCCGATGCTGCTGCGCGCCGCGGCTGACTCCGTGCAGGCGCACGAGGTCGAGGCGTTCGGCCCGGTCTCCACCCTGCTGCCGTACTCGTCGGTCGACGAGGCGATCACCTTGGCGGCACGCGGCGCCGGCTCCCTGGTCGGTTCGGTCGTGTCCGCGGACACCGAGTTCGTGCGTGACGTCGTGATCGGTGTCGCGCCCTGGCACGGCCGGTTGCTGGTGCTCGACCGCGAGGACGCCGGCGAGTCCACCGGCCACGGCTCACCGCTGCCGATGCTGGTCCACGGCGGCCCCGGCCGTGCGGGTGGCGGCGAGGAGATGGGCGGCATGCGGGGCGTGCTGCACCACATGCAGCGCACCGCCGTGCAGGGCAGCCCGCGGACCCTGGCCGCCGTGACGAACCGGTGGGTGACCGGCGCGCCTCGTCGTGAGGACGCCGAGCACCCGTTCCGGAAGTCGTTGGCGTCGTTGCGTCTGGGCGACACCGTGGTCGCCGGGCCGCGCGTCGTGACGTTGGAGGACATCGAGCACTTCGCCTCGTTCACCGGCGACACGTTCTACGCGCACATGGACGAGGAAGCCGCCACGGCCAACCCGTTCTTCGGCGGCCGGGTCGCGCACGGCTACCTGGTGGTGTCGTTCGCGGCCGGGTTGTTCGTCTCGCCCGAGCCCGGTCCGGTGCTGGCCAACTACGGCCTGGAGAACCTGCGGTTCCTGACGCCCACGTTCCCCGGTGACGAGCTGACCGTGACGTTGACGGCCAAGCAGATCACGCCGCGGGAGGACCAGGAGTACGGCGAGGTCCGCTGGGACGCCGACGTCGCGAACCAGAAGGGCGAGTCCGTCGCCCGCTACGACGTCCTCACCCTCGTCGCCAAGTCCTGACCCCCGCTCCCCGTTTGCCATGAAAGGAGCTTTCACGGACGTCCGTGAAAGCTCCTTTCATGGCGTGTCACTTGGGGTCGCGGCGGGGGAGGGGGCGGGTCGCGGGGCCTTCCAGTACGGCGCCGTCGACGTCGAACCGGGAGCCGTGGCACGGGCAGTCCCAGGTTCGTTCGGCGGCGTTGAACCGCACCAGGCAGCCGAGGTGGGTGCACCGCATCGACACGGCGTGAAGCGATCCGTCGGGGTCGCGGTAGACACCGGTCTTGCCCAGACCGTCGCGGACGACGTGGGCCTGGTCGGGCGGCAGGGCCTCGCTCGAGGTGGCGTCGGCGGGCGTGATGCGGTCGCCCACCAGGTCCACGGCCACCTCGGCGTTCTTCTTCAGCAGCTGGGGCAACGACGTCAGTGACACGCGGTGCGGGCTGAAGCGGTCGGCCAGGTCGTTGGGCTTGCCGGTGACGAGGTCGGCCAGGATGGACGCGGCGAAGGTGCCGGAGGTCAGGCCCCACTTCATGAAGCCCGTGGCGGTGAAGATGCTGCCGGAGCCGGGGGTGTAGGTGCCGATCAGCGGCAGGTGGTCGTAGGAGATCGGGTCCTGGGCGGACCAGCGGTGCGTGATCGAGGTGACCGGCCAGTGCCTGCGGGCGAAGTCCTCGAGCCTGCGGAACGGTTCCTCGGCCGGTTTGCCCGCCGGATGGCCCGCGCCGGAGATGATCAGCTGGTCGCCGTGGGCGTTGATCGACCACGAGGGCGAGCCGGTGCT
>CAVYAD010000046.1:0-58748 GCA_963766275.1 uncultured Actinomycetota bacterium | reverse complement strand
GCGGGCAAGCGCTTGGAGGACTGGGGACAGTCACGCCCCACCGCGGGCGAGGCGTTCGACAAGCTCAAACAGGGTGGCCGTGAACTCAAAGACGGCTACATGGACGCCGGCAACACCTGGAAGAACAAGTACGAGGAGCCCTACGGCGAGAAGGTTCCGGCCAAGCCGTGGCAGGAAAGCGCCGTCGACGCGTACACGCCGTTCAAGCCGATCACCAAGGCCGACGGTTCGGTCACCCCGCACTCGGTGCCGAACGTCATGGACGGCGGCTACCAGATCAAACTGGGCGCGGACATCTTGCGAGAGACGTCCAAACAGGACGAGCTGGAAACACAAGGGCTTTCAGACGACCAGAAGAAGCCATTCCAACGGCAGCAGGGATATCTCGACCTGTGACGACCACCGAGCAAACCACCCGGAAGCCGCGGTTGGTCGTGATGCTGTGTGTCGCTCTGTTCGGCGCGATCAGCGCGGGGTTCGTGATCGGGATGCCGGTTCCGAAGGCGCTCATCGCGGTGCTCATCGTGGTCCTCGGCATAGCGCTGGCCGGCTACGCGATGGTGAAACTCAGACCGGGCACGACCAGCGTGCTGGCGGCGCCGATCGCTGTCCTTGTCACGGCGATACTCAGCGGTTTCGGCGGCCCCTCGTTGTGGCTCACGATGCTCGGCGAAAAGGCGAGCTGTGAGGTCACCGGGGTGAACACGCACGTCGGCCGCAAGTCGCCGACCACGTACAGCAACAGCCTCACGTGCGGCTCGCGCAGGGTCGAGGTGCACACGCCTGCTGACGGAACCACCGACAAACCGGGCGAGCGGGTCGAACTGATTCTCGACCGGCTGGACGTTCTCCTGCCGCTCGAGCCGGCGGAGCTGGCGTGGTGGCGCAACCTGCTCGTACCCACCGCAGCGGTGACCGGCGCGGCCTTCGTCCTGGTTGTCCTGCGGCGGCCCAGATGGGAACCGCGGAAGCAGGCACCGCCAGGCAAGACTCAGCTCGGTCGAGACTTCCTCTAGGGGCTAACACGCGGTCACGCGCGAGGCGGCGGTTCCTCGGAGCGCGTGACCGCGTGCCCTCCCCACCGGGAAACATACGACCGTTTGGCCCCAATGTGATCAAACGTCGTGTTATTGGCCAGGATTTGGCAACTCCGCCCACGACTCCACGACGTGCAGGCCGCTGCGCAACGCGGTCAGCCCTCGCGGAAGACCACCATCGTGCGGCGGATCGGCACGTCGGACACCTCAAATCGACGAGTACTCGCGAGCAGCGCCTCCACGCCCGGCACCAACTCCCGAAGTTCGCCGGCGAATGCCACCTGAAACGACGCGGTGCGCAGCGCTCGGTCCACCTCGAAGGCACGTCGCTCGAAGGACCGGCCGACGTCACGCAGCCGCGAGGCAGCGGGGCCCAGCTTGAGCCAGTCGATGCCGAGCAGGGCTTGGAACTCCTCCACAACAGCGGTCACCGAGCGGATCACGGCCTTGATGTCGCGGGAGAACCGGTCGAGTTCGGCCGCGACATCCACCTCGACGACAGCGGGCGCGGCGATCAGCGCACGTTCCGACGACTCGACGCGGTCCACCAGTTCGCCTGCCAGGCCAAGGAGAGCGCGCCGCCACGCAGGTGACGAGGGACCTTCGAGCCACGCCTCACGAACGCTTCGATGCTGTCGCTCTACGACGATCTGCACGGCGAGGTCAGAGTTGTCCTCGCTCAGGAAGCCGTCGCCCAGAAGCACGACGGGCAGCAGCAGGCCGCGCACGCCGTCGACGAAAGCCTGGTTGTAGAAGACGAAGAGTTCCTCGCGGCAGTACGGGCGGTCGAAGTAGCGGCGGGTCAGGACGGGCAGGAACACCGTGGCGCTGCGGACGGCGGAGCGGATCGTGGGCTGGGCCAGGTCGCCCCAGCCGATGGCGTCGCGGTCAAGGAAGATCTCCAGCTCGCGGCCGCGGTCGGAGTAGGCGTATTGGCGCAGTGACTGGGCGAACGGGGCGACGAAGTCCATGACGACGTCGTCCTGGCGGGCGTAGCTCAGGAAGCAGCGGATCGGCGGGGCGTCGAAAGACGGTGTCATTTGCCCTCGTTCGGCGCATTGACAATTTCCAAGTTGGCCACCTTTGCCAGAATTCGACGAGGTGCGACTATTCTGCCAGCAACAGATCCAAGGCGTCTAAATGCATGCCAACCAGGCCACTGACCAGCACAAACGTAAAGCGCTTGATTCAATGACAGAAAGTGGACAGGACAATGTCATCCCCTGCGACAACTCCGGGAACAAATTCACCGAGGTTGCGCGACGACACGACTCGCTTCCTCTGCGGAGCCGCGCACCGAGACGAGGAGTTCGCGGACTCGGCCATTCGCGAGTACCTCGTGGAACCGGCGCGCGCCATTCCGCGGTCGCCCGGCGTCAACACGGGAGCGGTGCTGCGGGAGGCCGTGGCCGGGCGCACGCGGCGCAAGGTGCGCGACGGCGTGCTGCTGGCGTTGGCGGTCGTGGTGTTGTTCGCCGCGAACGGGACGCTGCTCGGGTTGTGGCTGTTCGCGGGCGTGACCGTGGCGGTCGCGGCCGGCGCGCGCTTCAAGCCCGGGCGGCGGGAACGGCCCGTGTCGCAGCGCGGGCCGCTCCTGCTCGGGGCGATCGCGAGCGTGCTCGCGCTGTTTCTCGTGCTGTACAAGTTCATGAACGAGCTCGACGAGCCCAGGTACAGGTACGACTACTACGAGCAGAAGAGCAGCGACGACGCCGGGGTCGCGATCACGATCATCGGCGTGCTGCTGATCTTCGGCGTGCTGCTGGCCGATCGGGTCGTGGTGTGGCTGCTGGTCACGAAGAGCTTCCGGCGCAGCGGGTTCCGCACCAGCGCGGGCGAGGAGGAGCTGTTCCGCAACGAGTGGAAGATCCGGCGGTTCGGGCACTCGAACTACGACGACGCGCTGCGGCTCTACCCGGTGGAGGGCAGCGAACCTGAGGACACCGGGCAGGCGCAGGTGATCGTCTATCACGGTTACCGGCCGTTCGTGGGCTCCGGGACGATGTTCGAGCCGTGGTCGATGGCGCTGCCGCTGAAGCCCGCGGAGAAGGCGGAGACCAACCGCGAGAAGCCGGGGTTCGCGTTGCCCGAGCTGTACGAGCACGTCACGACCGAACTGCTCAAGACCGGCCGATCCCCTTCGCTGTCACCGGGGCACCGGCTGCGTCACCTCACCACGGGTGATCGCGTCGTCATCTCCGCCGTCGAACTGATCGACCACATCGACGACGCAGAAGCACGGATTGTGTTGCCGAACAAGGATCATGCGCCGAGTCAGAGCGTCGATCAGTCCGTTGTGGATGAACTCGTGGTCAGGCCGATGGAGTGGATGCGGTACTTCCGCTCGTTCCAGGTGGAGACGTGGGACCGCGATGTCGTCGTGTCGGCGTACCTCACGTTCGGGCTCGACGAGGAGATGCTCTACGTCGAGTGGACGCCCTGCATCCTGCACCCGATCGTGGCGCGGCACCGCGAGATCGACACGTTGCCCGAGCAGTCGATCCGTCCGCTCGGCGAGGCGGTCGTCGACCTGCTGAAGTTCCCGGCGACGCTGCCGAGCCGGTTCGCGACGGCGGTGAGCTGGATGACGCCGCTCCACCAGGCGGACGGCACGTTCGTGGCGGAGAAGTACGGCGCCAGGACCAGTCTGCGCGAGCTCGCCGGCGAACGCCTGGTGGACAACTACTTCCAGCTCACCGACGTCGAGCGCTACATCAAGGTGCTGGAGTCACGGCTGCTGCGCGCGATGGGCGAGTTCATGCAGAGCAAGGGAATCTCGGTCACCGAGTTCATGGAACAGGCCATGCAGGTGACGAACAACAACGTGCACATCACCGGCCCGGTGATCTCCAGCAACATCGCCACGGCCGGGCGGGCGCGCGCGGGCAACACCGGGACAGAGCAAGGAAAAGTCATGAGTGAGCGGAACTTCGAGATTCAGGGGCCGGTGATCGGCAGCAACATCGGCACGAGCGGGCGGGCCAGAGCCGGGGACGTCCACATCGGACACATCAGGGACGTCGCGGCCGTGCTGCGGCTGCTCGACGAGCTGCGCGAGGACCTGAACGAGGCGAAAGCGCCGACGTCGACCATCGAGGCACTGGACGACCTGCGGATCGAGGCGCGCAAACCCGCGCCCAGCAAGGAGGTCACGGCGCATCTGATGGACAAGCTGGCCGACCGTGGCCTCGGTGAACAGATGCAGGAGCTCGCGAAGGCTTTCGACGCGCTGTTCTGAGAAGGCGTCAGCCGACTCGGCGGGCCGTCGCGAACCTCGGCCGGCCCGCCAGGTCGGCGTGATCGGCGACATCGGTCAGCACGCGACGCGCGGTCAGCAACGCCGGCACGGACTCGCCCTGCGTGTCGTCGTGCTCGATCCCGACGAACCCGCCGGGCTTGAGCCACCGTGCGGCCGCCGACACGACGTGACGGATCACGTCGAGTCCGTCCGCGCCGGAGAACACCGCGTGGTGCGGGTCGTGCACGCCGACCTCGGGCTCCACGGAAGTTCCTTCTGGCACGTAAGGCGGATTGCACACGACCAGATCCACGGAACCGTCCAGATCGGACAGCAACGACGGATTCGTGGCATCACCGGAGTGCAGCCGGATCGGCGTGTCCCCGGCCCTGACCCGCACGTCGGAGTTGCGCCGGGTCCACGCAAGCGCTTGCGAGTCCAGCTCGACGGCGTGCACCACGGCATCGGGACGCGCCTGAGCAATAGCGAGCGCCAACGCGCCCGTGCCCGTGCAAAGGTCGACGACAAGCGGTGAAGGCACGCCGACGACGGCCTTCAGCGCCCACTCCAGCAGCAGCTCGGTCTCGGGCCGGGGCACGAACACCCCTGGCCCGACCTCGACGTCGATGGCGCCCATCGGCGCCCAGCCGACGATGTGCTGCAACGGAATGCGGGAGGCCCGCGTCCGGACGAGCTTGTGCAGCTGGTCGATCACGGACGGATCGACCAGCGGGATGAGCGGCAGCCGTCCGCGCTCGACGCCGAGCACGTGCGCGGCCAGGAGCTCCGCGTCGACGCGCGGGCTGGCCACGCCTGCTTCGGCCAGGATCTTGGCCGCCTCGGAGATGGCGAGGCGGAGCGGCTGCCGGTTCATCATCAGAAGTTGATCATATGCCCGGCCAGGCCGTGCACCGCTTCCTTGACCGCTTCGCTGAGCGTCGGGTGGGCGTGCACGTTGCGCGCGACCTCGTGGACGGTGAGGTCCCACTGCTGCGCCAGCGTGAGCTCGGGCAGCAGCTCGGTGGCCTCGGGGCCGATGATGTGGCCGCCGAGCAGCTCGCCGTGCTTGCCGTCGCTGATCAGCTTCACGAACCCGCCGAAGTCGCCGAGGCCGTGCGCCTTGCCGTTCGCCGTGAAGGGGAACTTCGCGACCTGGACGTCGAAGCCCTTCTCGCGAGCCTGCGCCTCGGTGTAGCCGAACGAGGCGATCTGCGGCTGGCAGAACGTCGCCCGCGGGATCATCACGTAGTCGAGTTCCATCGTCTCGGCACCGGCGATGGTCTCCGAGGCGATGATGCCCATGGACTCGGCGGCGTGCGCGAGCATCAGCTTCGCGGTCACGTCGCCGATGGCGAAGATGTGCGGCACGGACGTGCGGCAGCGGGCGTCGATGTCGATCGCGCCGCGCTCGGTGAGCTTCACGCCGGTGTTCTCGAGGCCGTAGCCGTCGACGCGCGGCACGAAACCGATGGCCTGCAACACCTTGTCGGCTTCCAGCACCTCGGTGGCGCCGTTCTTCGACACCGACACGCGCACCTTCGGGCCCGACTCGTCGATCGAGTCGACGCGGGTGCCGACGCGCACGTCGATGCCGAGCTTCTTGTAGCGCTTGAGCAGCTCGGTGGAGACGTCGACGTCCTCCAGCGGCACCATCCGGTCGAGGAACTCGACGATGGTGACCTTCACGCCGTAGTTGTGCATCACGTAGGCGAACTCGACGCCGATGGCGCCCGCGCCGGCGATGATGATCGACTCGGGCAGTTCCTCGGTCATGATCTGCTCTTCGTAGGTCACGACGCGGTCGGACTTCTGCGTGTTCGGCAGCATCCGGGTCGTGGCGCCCACGGCGATGATCGCGTGGCCGAAGGTGATCGTCTCGTCCCCGACGGTCAGCGTGTGGTCGTCGGTGAAGTTGGCCCACCCGTTGTACTCGGTGATGCCGTTCTTCTTCATCAGGAAGTGCACGCCCTTGACGCGCCCGTCCGCGACCTTGCGGCTGCGCTGCCAGGCCGCGCCGTAGTCGAAGCTGACGGTGCCCTCGACGTTGATGCCGAACGTCTTCTGCTCGTGCGTGAAGATGTGCGCCAGTTCGGCGTTGCGCAGCAGCGCCTTCGACGGGATGCAGCCGACGTTCAGACAGACGCCGCCCCAGTACTTCTCCTCGACGATGGCGGTCTTCAGCCCGAGCTGAGCCGCACGGATCGCGGCGACGTACCCGCCGGGACCCGCACCCACGACCACGACATCAAAGTGTGCGCTCATAAGCACACCCTAGGTCCCGAGCTGCTCCCGCAAGAACTCAACCGTCCTTTTCCAGGCGTTCGCCTGAGCGTGCGCCGTGGCCTGCGGAACACCACCACCCGAGAAGGTGACACCGGGCCCCGGATAGGTCACGTCGGTGGCCGGCCGGTGCGGCGGCCCCGCGATCAGGTGTCCTGCCTCGGGATACACGATGTGCTCGTGCGGGAACGGGTGCTCGTGATCCTTCAGCCGCCGCAGGGCGACCTCGCTCAGCTCGGCCGAAGGCCACCCGTCGTCGTGCCCGGACGAGATGAGCAACACACCCCCGACGATGTTCTCGACGCGGATCTCGGTGTCCTCCGGGATGCCGTCGGAGGTGTCGAACGCGAGCCGCAACGGCACCGGTTCGTCGTTGACCATCCTGGCCCGCAGCTCGTCGCCCACGAAGTACGGCAGGTACGGCAGCGGTTCGTCCTTCGACGTCCACGACGCGCACTCGTGCTGGAGCTTCTGCAGCAGGTTCGCGCCCGGCCCGATGCCCTGGGTCACCACACCGCTGCCGACGATGCTCACGACCGCCCTGATCTGCGGATACGTCGCGCCGACGAGCAACGCCAGCTCACCACCGCGGGAGCCGCCGATCACGCCGATCTCGCCCGCGCGTTCGCTCAGGTAGTCGATCGCCGTGCCGAAGTACTCCAGCGGGATGTCCTCCAGGTACTTGGGCAGTCCCTTCATGCCGAAGTAGCCGAGCGCGAACGTGACGAACCCGTGCGCGGCCAGGAGCGCGGCGTCGGTCTCGTGGATGCCGCCTTCGGACCCGCCGAGCACGATGACGCCCGGCAGCTCGCCTCCGTCGTCCTCAGGGGCGAAGAGGGTGCCGACGCAGGCCGTTCTCGCGGACTTCGAGGCGCTCGACGCCCTCGGGAACCGTGAGGCGCTCAAGTTCGATCTCGCCGGCGCCCTCGACGGACAACACCATGGGCCCTGGCTTGCCACCGGTGCGTTCCAACGACCAGAACAGCCCCATCTGGTCAACGCCGCGATAGGTGCCGTCGGTCGGTGCGTGCCTCGTCAGATCCACGACGCCACGGTCATCCGCCACGAACACGCCGTGGGACGCGCGGTCACCCGTGGAGAGCTGGACCGTGACCGGTTCGCCCGGCGGTAAGCCGACGACGATCACGTCGATCGCCTGGTCGAGGGGCGCGGACTGAGGATTCACCAGGATCTCGGCCATAACGCGCCCCTCTCACGACGTCACCCGCCTGCGAGCCGCTCCGCTCGATCGGCGGCGGCCAGCGCGTCCACCACCGCGTCCAGGTCGCCATCGAGCACCTGGTCCAGGTTATGCGCTTTGTACCCAACCCGGTGATCAGAAATTCGTGATTCAGGGAAGTTGTACGTCCGTACCCGCTCGGAGCGGTCGACCGTGCGGATCTGGGTGCGGCGCGCGTCGCTCGCCTCCTGCGCCTTCTGCTCCTCGGCGAGAGCCACCAGACGGCTCTGGAGTACCTGCATCGCGCGCGCCTTGTTCTGCAGCTGGCTGCGCTCGTTCTGACACGAGGTCACGATGCCGGTGGGCAGGTGCGTGATGCGGACCGCGGAGTCGGTGGTGTTGACCGACTGACCACCCTTGCCCGACGACCGGTACACGTCGATGCGCAGGTCCTTCTCGTCGATCTCGACCTCCGCGACCTCCTCGGCCTCCGGGAAGACCAGCACGCCGGCCGCACGCGTGTGGATGCGCCCCTGCGACTCGGTGACGGGCACGCGCTGCACCCGGTGCACGCCGCCCTCCCACTTGAGCCTGCTCCAGACGCCGTCCGGGCTGGTCGCCTTCGCCTTGATGGCGACCGTGACGTCCTTGAACCCGCCCAGGTCGGAGTCGGTGCCGTCGAGCATCTCGACCTTCCAGCCCTGACGCTCCGCATACCGCGTATACATACGCAGTAGGTCCCCGGCGAACAGCGCGGACTCCTCGCCACCCTCGCCGGACTTGATCTCCAGCAGCACGTCGTCGCCGTCGTGCGGGTCACGCGGCAGCAGCAGCTCGGTGAGCTTGTCCTCCATCTTCGGAAGCTGCTCCTCGATCTGCTTGGCCTCCTCCGCGAACGCCTCGTCCTCGCTCGCGAGCTCCTTCGCGGCCTCAAGGTCGCTCTTGGCCTGCTCGATCTCACGGGCGGTCTTCACGATCGGCCCCAGCTGCGGCGTACCGCTTGCCCAGCTTGCGAGCCCCCGCCTGGTCGGAGTGCACGCTGGGGTCAGCGAGCTTCTTCTCGAGTTCGTCGTACTCGGCGAGCAGGCTGTCCAGCGACTGCGACACTTCGGGGCTCCTCGGTTCGTTTTCCTGCAGACGGCAACGGCGCCTGACCCCGGCACATTTGCCGGGGTCAGGCGCCGTGAACGCAGCTACTTGTTGCGCTTGCCGTAACGCGCCTCGAAGCGCGCGACACGGCCACCGGTGTCCAGGATCTTCTGCTTGCCCGTGTAGAACGGGTGGCAGTTCGAGCAGACCTCGACGTGCACGGAGCCGGAGGTCTTGGTGCTCCGGGTGGTGAAAGCGTTGCCACAGCCGCACGTGACCTCAGTGGTCACGTACTCCGGGTGAATTCCAGTCTTCAAGATCTTGTCCCTTTCAAGGATGGCCGCCGGGTCCCTCGTTGTGATGGGTGAACCGGAGCCGGACTCGACCGTTTAGTTTGCCAGACCCTTCAACACGTGCAAAAACGCGGTTGTTCCCGACACGCCTGTCGTGTCTGAAGTCACAACCGTTCAACCCCCGTGATAGGCCGTTCGGCGCAAGGTGTCACCGTTCGACCACATACGGCTCGGTGGTGGTGGTTGTCACCCTCCAAACTATGTGCCGTGTTCTGCACCGCCGAACGGCCCATGAACCAGCGCCTCTGGCTGGCCGTGCCGTTCCTGTTCTCCGCCGCCGTGTTCGGCCTGATGGGGTCGGCAGGGCTGATCACCGCATCCTGGACCACCGTGCCGCTGTCCCCGGTGGTCTCCGGTGCCGGTGTGGCTGTCGCGGCAGCGGTCTCGGGCGGCGTCCGGTGGAAGCGGTCGTGGCAACGCCACTGGCTGCGCTGGCCCTACCTGGCCGCGGTACTCGCCCTGGGCGTCCTGGTCGGCGCGGTGGAGATACCGGCGCTGGTCAGCACCATCGTGGGACTGCCGGTGCTGCTCGGCCTGGTCTTCCAGTGCCTCGTGCAGCACGACGACTCAAGGGCCGAAGGCCCGCGCCGCCTCTGCTGAGACCCCTGCTGGTTTGGTGCGAAAAGCACGTTCGTACGAACAGGCCGTACGAACGTGCTTTTCGCACCAAGCAACAGGGGCCAGGCGGCTGCGGCAACCGAGTGAACACAGACGAAAAGACCCCCGGTGACCAGCACCGGGGGCCTTTTCACGTGAAACCGGGGATCAGTCCTGCTCAGAGCCCGGCGTCGTCTTCGCGACCTGCATCAGGAACTCGATGTTGGTCCGCGACTTCCGCAGCCGGTCAAGCAGCAGATCGATCGCCTGCTGGCCGTCCAACGCGTGCAGCACCCGACGCAGCTTGTGCGTCACCGCCATCTCGTCCGGCGGCAGCAACAGCTCTTCCTTACGAGTACCCGACGAGTCGACGTCGACAGCCGGGAACGTCCGCTTGTCCGCGATCTTGCGGTCAAGCTTGAGCTCGGCGTTACCCGTGCCCTTGAACTCCTCGAAGATGACCGAGTCACCGGCAGAACCGGTCTCGACCAGCGCCGTCGCGATGACGGTCAGCGAGCCGCCGCCCTCGATGTTGCGCGCCGCGCCGAGGAACCGCTTCGGCGGGTAAAGCGCCGTCGAGTCGACACCACCGGACAGGATGCGCCCGGAAGCCGGAGCCGCCAGGTTGTACGCACGGCCCAGGCGGGTGATCGAGTCGAGCAGCACGACGACGTCGTGGCCCATCTCGACCAGGCGCTTCGCCCGCTCGATCGCGAGCTCGGAGATGGTCGTGTGGTCCGACGGCGGCCGGTCGAAGGTGGAGGCGATGACCTCACCCTTCACCGAGCGCTGCATGTCGGTGACCTCTTCAGGACGCTCGTCCACGAGGACCACCATCAGGTGGCACTCGGGGTTGTTCGTCGTGATCGCGTTCGCGATCGCCTGCAGCACCGAGGTCTTACCGGCCTTCGGAGGCGACACGACGAGGGCACGCTGGCCCTTGCCGATCGGCATCACCAGGTCGATGACACGGGTGGTGAGGATGTGCGGCTCGGTCTCCAGGCGCAGACGCTCGTTCGGGTAGAGCGGCGTCAGCTTGGTGAAGTCCGGGCGGTTGCGCGCCTCTTCCGGGTCCAGGCCGTTGATCTTGTCGACGCGGACCAGCGGGTTGAACTTCTGGCGCTGCTGCTCGCCGTCGCGCGGCTGGCGGACGGCGCCCGTGAGAGCGTCGCCACGGCGCAGGCCGTACTTGCGGACGAGCGACAGGGAGACGTAGACGTCGTTCGAGCCGGCCAGGTAGCCCGACGTGCGAACGAACGCGTAGTTCTCCAGCACGTCCAGGATGCCGGCGACGGGGAGCAGGACATCGTCGTCGCGCACCTCGGTCTCGCGGTCCGGACGCTCGTCGCCCTCAGCACGGCCACCACGGCGGCGACGGTCGCGGAAGCGGCCACGACGGCCATCGCCGTCGTCCTGCTGCTGGCCGCCCTGACGGTCGCGGTTGCGGTCACGGCCGCCGCGCTCGTTGCGGTCGCCACGGTCACCGCGGTCCTGACGCTCGCCACGGTCCTGGCGCTCGGAGCGCTCGCCGCGGTCGGAACGCTCAGCGCGCTCGCCACCACGGTCGGAACGCTCACCGCGGTCCTGGCGTTCGGAACGCTCTCCGCGCTCCGGACGCTCACCACGGTCGGAACGCTCAGCGCGCTCCGGACGCTCGGCGCGCTCGGGACGTTCGCCCCGCTCAGGCCGCTCGGAGCGCTGCTCCTGCTGGCCCTCGGTCGCGTCGGCGCTGCCGCCACCACGACCGGAGCGGCGGCGACGGTTCCCACGGCGGCCGCCGTCCTCGGACGAGCGGCCTCCGTCCTCGGAAGCGCCGGACTCGGCAGAGGCCGCGGCAGGCTTCTCAGCCACCTCGAGCTGCTGCTGAACAGGCTTTTCGATGGTCTTCTCGACCACCTTGACCGCGGCCTTCTCAGCCGCGGGCTTCGCGGAGGCAGCGGCCTTGACCGGCTTCTCCGCTTTGGCGGGGGCGCCGGAGCCCTGCTTCTCCTTGATGGCCGCGATCAGGTCGCCCTTGCGCAGGCCTGCGGTTCCGGTGATGCCCATTTGGCCGGCGAGCTCGCGCAACTCAGCGAGCACCATGCCGGACAGACCCGCGCGGCGGCGCGGCGTCGTGCCGTTCGAAGGGGTGGACAGAGCGTTCTCCTCGGCTCCAGAACCAGCGGCAGCTGCGACTTCGCTGCTCAGCAAATCGGTATTGGTCACACAAGTCCTTCCTGACCAGGCCCCGCCTCCTACGCGGCCCAGCGGACCCGCCTTCCCACTTCAGCGGGGAACAGCGGTCAAGTCCGATGAAGACGGAAGCACGACGGCTTCCGGCAAGCACGGGACTTTTCTCAGATCACACGGCGATCGGGTGCCTCTTTTGCGTCCGCCCCGCCCGCACGGCACAGAGCCGGAACACAAAAGGATTGCGACTCGGAACGAGTGTCCGAGCGCGACACCGGCGCCCGTGCGCGCGGTGACTGATCGCCCCCGAGGGTAGACGCCGCTCTCCCGGCATGCAACAACCGGGTCCCCGCGTGTCAGTCCAATGGACGAACGCGCACGCCGGAGGTGTCGACGTCGAGTCTCCGCACGTCGAAGCCGTGTACGTCGACCTCGGCCGGGAGGTCCCCGAAAGCGATCACGGTGGGTCCCGCTCCGGACACGCAGGCGGGAACTCCGAGCTTGCGAAGATCGTTGATCACCCGAACGGTGTCGGGCCACGCGGGCTCGCGATAGTTCTGGTGGAGGCGATCCTCAGTCGCAGCAAGAAGAACCGACGGGTCCGACGTCAGCGCGTGCACCGCGAGGGCGGCTCGTCCGGCGGCATGTGCGGCGTCCGTGTGCGGCACTTCGGCCGGAAGCAGGCCGCGTGTCGTCTTGGTGGACGACTCCTGAGATGGGATGAGGACGACCGGGCGCACGCGTGCGTGCGGCTCCATCCGGACGGCCCGATACCTCTCACCTTCAGACCACGCAACGACAACGCCGCCGTACAGAGAAGCCGCCGCGTTGTCCGCGTGGCCCTCGAACTCGGCTGCGATTTGCAACGCGTCCGTGTCCAACTCGCGACCCGTCAGGGTGAATCCGGCGGCGACACCGGCGACGATCGCCGCCGCCGACGAGCCGAGCCCACGTGCGTGCGGAATCACGTTGCGGCACTTCAGGGCAAGTCCACCGGTGTAGCCGGCAGCCCGGATGGCCCGCACGACGAGATGGGTCTCGTCGAGCGGAACCTCACCCGATCCGGCGCCCTCCACCGAGATCGAGAGGCCGTCAGCGACGGCCACCTCGATCTCGTCGTGCAGACCCAGCGCCATGCCCAGTGCGTCGAACCCCGAACCGAGGTTCGCGGTCGACGCCGGGACGGAGACGAGAAACCTCACGCGAGCTCCAGCGCGTGTGCGACGGCTCCGGGGTCGACCGGGACCGGCTCGACCTCGGTGGTGCCGAGCAACGCGGTGTCGGGATCCTTCAGGCCGTGTCCGGTGACGGTGCACACCACCGTCGACCCGCGCGGCAGCCGCCCGTCCTCCGCGGTCATCAGCAGACCGGCGATGGACGCCGCCGACGCGGGCTCCACGAAGATGCCCTCGCTGGACGCGAGCAGCCGGTACGCGGCCAGGATCTGCTCGTCGGTGACGGCGTCGATCAGGCCGCCGGACTCGTCACGGGCGTTGATCGCGCCCGTCCACGAGGCCGGGCTGCCGATCCGGATCGCGGTCGCGATGGTCTCCGGGTTCGGCACCGGCTGCCGCTGACCAACGGCGCGGCACCGGCGGCCTGGAACCCGAACATCTTCGGCAGGCCCTTGTCGTAGGACGTGTAGCCCTTCCAGTACGCGGTGATGTTGCCCGCGTTGCCGACCGGCAGGCAGTGGAAGTCCGGCGCCTGCCCGAGCACGTCGCAGACCTCCCACGCGGCGGTCTGCTGACCGACCAGCCGCACCGGGTTGACCGAGTTCACCAGGGTCACCGGGTACTCGGCCGCGGTCTTGGACGCCAGTTCCAGGCAGTCGTCGAAGTTGCCGTCGACCTGCAGGATCTTCGCGCCGTGCATGACGGCCTGTGCGAGCTTGCCCATCGCGATCTTGCCGCTGGGCACCAGCACGGCGCGCGGTCAGCCCGGCCTTGGCCGCGTAGGCGGCGGCCGAGGCCGAGGTGTTGCCGGTGGAGGCGCAGATGACCGCCTTGAGACCGGACGCGAGCGCGTACGTCATCGCCACGGTCATGCCGCGGTCCTTGAACGAGCCGGTCGGGTTCGCGCCCTCGACCTTGACCCACACGTCGGACCCGGTGGCCGCGGAAAGACGCTTGCGCGTGCACCAGCGGCGTGCCGCCCTCGTGCAGCGTGACGACCTCCGCGCCGTCGGGGATCTCGATGCGGTCCCGGTAGGCGTTGATGAGTCCGGGCCAGCCTGCTCTGCAGACTGCCGCTCATTCCTCGCCCTCCACCCTCATCACGCTGACGACGTCCCGCACCACGGGCAGGCCACCGATCTTGTCCACAGTGGACCGCAGCGCGGCGTCGGTAGCCGCGTGCGTGACGATCACCAGGCTGGCGTCCTCGATGCGGCCTTCCTGGCGCACCGCGGCGATGCTCACGTCGTGCTCGGCGAACACCGCGGCGACCTGCGAGCAGCACGCCGGGCTTGTCCGCCACGTCGAGGCTGATGTGGTAGCGGGTGGGCGTGTTCCCCATGGGCTGCGCGGGCAGCGCGGCATAGGCCGACTCGCGCGGACCATGTCCGCCCGCGACCATGTTGCGCGCCACGGCGACCAGGTCGCCGAGCACCGCGCTCGCGGTCGGGGCGCCACCGGCGCCCTGGCCGTAGAACATCATCTCCCCCGCCGCGTCGGCCTCGACGAACACCGCGTTGAACGCGCCGTTGACGCTCGGCCAGCGGATGCGTCTGGCGGGATCATCGCCGGGTGCACTCGAACGGCGACTGACTCCTGACCGGACGGGGCGGTCACGCGCTCGCAGATCGCGAGCAGCTTCACCGTGCGGCCGAGCCCCTTGGCCGCCGCGATGTCCGCGGCGGTGACCGCAGGATGCCCTCGCGGTACACGTCCGACAGCCGTCACGCGCGTGTGGAACGCAAGCGACGCAAGGATCGCGGCCTTCGACGCGGCGTCGAACCCGTCCACGTCCGCGGTCGGGTCCGCCTCGGCGTAACCGAGCCGCGATGGCTTCCTCCAGCGCCTCGGCGTAACCGGCGCCCGTGGCGTCCATCGCGGACAGGATGAAGTTCGTCGTGCCGTTGACGATGCCCATGACGCGGGTGATCCGGTCTCCCGCAAGGGATTCGCGCAGCGGGCGCAGCAACGGGATCGCACCGGCGACGGCGGCCTCGAAGTAGAGGTCCGCACCGGACGCGTCGGCCGCCTCGAACAGGTCCGGGCCGTGCTCGGCCAGCAGCGCCTTGTTCGCGGTGACGACGGACTTGCCGTTGCGCAGCGCCTCCAGCAGCAGTCCGCGCGTCGGCTCGATGCCGCCGATGACCTCGACGACCACGTCCACGTCGTCCGACTTCACCAGCGCCGTCGGCGTCCGTGGTGAGCAGGTCGCGCGGGCACCTCGGGGTGCTTGTTCGGCCGGCGCACCGCGATCCCGGCCAGCTCGACCGGCGCGCCGATACGGGCGGTCAGGTCGTCGGCCTGCTCGGTAGCAGCCGGACGACCTCAGTGCCGACCGTGCCGCAGCCCAGCAGCGCGACACGGATCGGTTTCGGACTTCACGGCACCTCCATACCTCCAGACGGAACAGGTCGTCCTCGGTCTCGCGGCGCAGCAGCAGCCGCGCCTCGCCGTCGCGTCACCGCGACGACCGCGGGCCGCGGCAGTCGGTTGTAGCCGCTCGCCATCGAGTAGCAGTAGGCCCCGGTCGCGGCGACCGCGACCAGGTCACCGGGCGCGAGGTCGTCGGGCAGCCAGCAGTCGCGAACCACGATGTCACCGGACTCGCAGTGCTTGCCGACCACGCGGCACAGCACGGCCGCTGCGACTCGGCGCTCGGCGGCCCGCGAGACCAGCCGGCAGTCGTAGACCGCGTCGTAGAGCGCGGTGCGGATGTTGTCGCTCATCCCGCCGTCGACGCTGACGTACCGGCGCCGCGCGCCACCGTCGAGCTCGACGTCCTTGATGGTGCCGACCTCGTACACCGTGACCGTGCCGGGACCGGCGATCGCGCGGCCGGGCTCGACCGCGATGCGCGGCATCGGCCAGGCCGGCGAGCTCGCACTCCTTGCTGCACGATCTCGCGCAGCTGGCTGGCCAGCTCGGCGGGCGGCGGCGGGTCGTCGTCCGGCGTGTAGGCGATGCCGAGCCCGCCGCCGAGGTCGACGATGGTCAGCGAGTCGACCGCTCGGCCGTGCTCCTTGCGCGAGCTCGGCGAGCAGGCCGATCACCCGGCGGGCGGCGACCTCGAAGCCGGCCGCGTCGAAGATCTGCGAGCCGATGTGGCTGTGCAGGCCGACCAGCCTCAGCCCGTCGGCCTTGAGCACGCGGCGCACCGCCTCGGCCGCGTCGCCGGAGGCCAGCGAGAAGCCGAACTTCTGGTCCTCGTGCGCGGTCGCGATGAACTCGTGCGTGTGCGCCTCGACGCCGACCGTCACCCGGACCATCACCGGCTGCACGACGCCGCGGTCGCGCGGCGATCTCGTCCAGCCGGGCGATCTCGTAGTACGAGTCGAGCACCACCGCGCCGACGCCGGCCTCGACCGCCGCGGTCAGCTCGGCGACCGACTTGTTGTTGCCGTGCAAGGCGATCCGCTCCGCCGGGAAATCCGCCGCGCAGCGCGATGGCCAGCTCGCCGCCGCTGCACACGTCCAGGCCGAGGCCCTCCTCGGCCACCCAGCGGGCGATCTCGCACGCACAGGAACGCCTTGGACGCGTAGTGCACCAGCGTCGGGTCGCCGAACGCCTCGGCGTACTCGCGGCAGCGCGACCGGAAGTCGTCCTCGTCCATGACGAACAGCGGGGTGCCGTACGGTCTCGGCCAGCTCGCGCACGTCCACGCCCGCCAGATCGCGGACCCCGCCGTCGTCGCGCGGATGGCGTTGCGCGGCCACACCTTCGGGTGCAGCCGGTCCAGTTCGCCCGAAGTGGACGGCGGGGTCCCGGCGGTGTCGCCGGGCATGCGACCTCGGCGTGCCGTGGTCCCGCGGGATGCGCCATCGCATCTACATCCGCTCCGGTGCGGATGACGCCGAGCAGGCCGAGGCCGTTGGCGAGCACCTGCCGTGGCGGCCGCGCAGAGCGCGAGCCGGGCGCAGGTGCAGCGGCGTGGCCTCCTCGTCGCCCTGCGGCAGCACCCGAGCCGACGTCGTAGAACTTGTGGTACGCGCCGGCGAGCTCTCCAGGTACCGGGCGACCCGGTGCGGTTCGCGCAGCTCGGCCGCCGCCGCCACCACCTGCGGGAACTCGCCGAGGCGTGCGGATCAGCTCGCCCTCCCGCTCGTGGGTGAGCAGGCCGAGGTCGGCGTCCCCGTCGGCGTGACGCCGAGCTCGGCGGCGTTGCGCAGCACCGCCGACAGCCGGGCGTGCGCGTACTGCACGTAGTAGACCGGGTTTTCGTTGCTCGTGCTTGCGCACAGGTCGAGGTCGATGTCGATGCGTGGAGTCGACGGACGAGCGGACCAGCGCGTACCGGGCAGCGTCCACGCCGACCGCCTCGACCAGGTCGTCCATGGTGATCACGGTGCCCGCGCGCTTGCTCATCCGCACCGGCTTGCCGTCGCTGACCAGGTTGACCATCTGCCCGATCAGCACCTCGACGGTGTCCGGATCGTCGCCGAGCGCGGCCGCGGCGGCCTTGAGCCGGGCGATGTAGCCGTGGTGGTCCGCGCCGAGCATGTAGATGCACAGGTCGAAGCCGCGGGCGCGCTTGTCGACGCAGGTAGGCGATGTCACCGGCGATGTAGGCCGGGTTGCCGTCGCTCTTGATGACGACCCGGTCCTTGTCGTCGCCGAAGTCGGTCGAGCGCAGCCACCAGGCGCCGTCCTTCTCGTACAGCGTGCCGGTCGCCTTGAGCTTCGCCACGGCCTCGCCGACCGCGCCGCGACTCGTGCAGCGAGTTCTCGTAGAAGTAACACGTCGAAGTCGGTGCCGAAGTCGTGCAGGGTGCGCTTGATCTCGTCGAACATCAGCTCGACGCCCGACCGCGCGGAACATCTCGTGCCGCTCGTCGTCGGGCAGCGAGAGCGCGCTCGGCTCGCTGCCGCAGCACCTCGGCGGCGATGTCGCCGATGTAGCGTGCCCGCGTAGCCGTCCTCGGGCGCGGGCTCGCCCTTCGCGGCGGCGATCAGCGACCGGGCGAACCGGTCGATCTGCGCGCCGGCGTCGTTGAAGTAGTACTCGCGAGTGACCTCGGCGCCCTGCGCGCCGCAGCACCCGGCCGAGCGCGTCGCCGACGGCGGCCCAGCGCGCGCCGCCGAGGTGGATCGGCCCGGTCGGGTTGGCGGAGACGAACTCCAGGTTGATCTTCTTGCCGGCCAGCGCGTCGCCGGTGCCGTAGCCGTCCGCCAGCGCGTCCCGTGACGATCGCGCCCTGCGCGTCGGCGGCCAGCCGCAGGTTCAGGAAGCCGGGACCGGCCACCTCGGCCTTCGCGACGCCGTCGGCTTGGCCAGCAGGCCTCGGCCAGCCACGCCGGCGAAGTCGCGCGGGTGCACCCCGACCTTCTTGGCCACCTGCAGCGCGAGGTTCGTGGCGTAGTCGCCGTGCTCCGGGTTGCGCGGTCGCTCGACCGTCACCTGCTTGGGCGAGGCACCGCTGTCCAGGCCTCGGTCGGCCAGCAACTGGGCAACCGTGGTCCGGACCAGATCGGCGAGCGCTTCTGGAGTCACGGTACGTGAGTCTAGAGAGGCGTTGTCGCAGGTCTCGACCGGGTTACCCGGTCTCGGAGGGTGAGACGGCAAGTGTTAACACGCACGTGGTAACGCAACTCGCTGACAGTGATCAGACACAGAGTCCCTACACTGGCGCCGGTTGACCAGGACGACATCTGAGGCGGACATGACCAGCGGCAAGAAGACGAAGGCCACACGCAACAGCGTGGCCGCAGCCCGTTCCTCGGTGGTGGGGAAGAAGCCGAAGCCTTGGGGCACGATCATCGCGGTGATCGCCGTGCTCGGGCTCGCGGGCGGCGTGTTCGGATATGCGTACTCGCAGATCCACGCACAGAACGTCAAAGAGGCCGCGCTGGCCAAATGGAAGCCCTCGGACACGAACAAGGACCCGTCGAAGGAACTCGCGGGCATCGTGGTCAAGGAGTACAAGGGCTCTCGCCACGTCGAACCGACCCAGCGCGTCGCGTACGACCAGACGCCCGCGTTCGGCGGCCCGCACGACGCCCAGTGGGCCGACTGCACCGGCGTCGTCTACGACAAGGCCGTCCGCACCGAGAACATGGTCCACGGCCTCGAGCACGGCGCCGTGTGGATCGCGTACAACCCTGACCAGGTCAAGGACGACGCGCTCGCGAAGCTCAAGACCAAGGTCGAGGGCATCCCGTACATGATGCTGTCGCCGTTCCCCGGCCTGGACAAGCCGATCTCGCTGCAGTCGTGGGGCCACCAGCTGAAGGTGGAGAAGGCCGACGACGAGCGCATCGACCAGTTCATCTCGTCGCTGCTGCGCAACGGCTTCGGCGCCTACCCCGAGGTCGGCGCGTCCTGCGAGAACACGCAGTTCCTGTCGAACCCGGCCCCGTTCGTCGCCGAGAAGCCGGGCGCCGACGCCGTTCCGATGGACGGCGGCAAGGACGACTCCGTGACCGAGCAGCAGCCGCAGACCAGCACGCCGCCGTCGGGCTCCGTCTCGACGCCGCCGTCGAGCTGATGTCCGCTCCCTCCTCCAAGTCCCCGGACGACGAGGTCGTGGTCGTGGGTTCCGGGCGCGCTCCTTCGGGAGTCGCCCGGATCCTCGTGATCTCCGCAGCCGTACTGGCCGTGCTCCTCCTGGGCGCGGCCGTCGGCCTGCTGGTGAAGCTCCCCGGCTCGTCCACCTCCTCCAGCGCTCCGGCCTCGGGCTCGATCGACGTCGGCTTCTGCCAGGACATGTCCATGCACCACCTGCAGGGCATCCAGATGGCCAACATCGCCCGCGACCGCTCGGTCGACCCCGCGATCCGCCAGCTCGCCTTCGACATCGCCTCCACCCAGCTCGAACAGGTGGGGCGGATGAAGGGCTGGCTGATGATGTGGAACGAGCACGAGCAGAACATGTCGGGCGTCTACATGGCCTGGATGAACGACGCCGGCATCCACGGCCACGGCGCCACCACCCCGGAACCGGGCAAGCCACTGATGCCCGGCATGGCCACCACCGACGAACTCCTCAAGCTCCGCACGATCTCGGGCCCCGAGTTCGACGTGTACTTCCTCCAGCTGATGCTCCGCCACCACGTGGGCGGCGCACCGATGGCCGAGTACGCCTCCACCCGCGCCACCCAGTCCGTGGTGCGGGGCCTGTCGGACAACATGCTGAAGTCGCAGTCGGCCGAGACCGAGCTGATGAAGGACTACCTGGCCAAGCGCGGAGCCGCCCCGCTGCCTTAGCCCCCGGCACTTCGCTCGACGAAGGGCGCTTTTGTCCACCTCAAGTGGACGAAAGCGCCCTTCGTCACGAGTTGGGTGTACTTACGAGCCTGTTGATCATGAGTTGGTAGTACTTGCAGACGCCAGTTGATCGAGGGCCGAAGGCCCGAGCAGTCTTTGCCAATGCCTGCAGCGGCAAAGCCCCGGAAAGGCCCACCGACAAGCCCCCGACGACCCCTGGACATCTGCCTACCGCTGAGTAACGTGGGTCACACCCCTACTCGGAGGTAACCATGACCGTCGACGAGCGCGCGGCCAGGCAGGTCGCCGAACAAGCACGGGAAACCCGCTGGCAGCGCCCGAGCTTCGGCAAAGAACTCTTCCTTGGCCACTTCCGCGTAGACCTCATCCACCCCCACCCCACCGGCACACCCGAAGACCGCCAACGCGGCGAAGCCTTCCTCGAAAAACTCCGCAGCTTCACCGAGTCCGAGATCGACAACACGGTGATCGAACGGGACGCCCAGATCCCGGACGAGGTGCTGACCGGCCTGAAACGCCTCGGCGCGTTCGGCATGAAGATCAAGCCCGAGTACGGCGGCATCGGCCTCACCCAGGTCTACTACAACAAGGCCCTGATGATGGTCGGCTCAGCCAGCCCCGCCATCGGCGCGATGCTGAGTGCGCACCAGTCCATCGGCGTCCCCCAGCCGATCGCCATGTTCGGCAGCCAGGAACAGAAGGACGAGTTCCTGCCGAGGTGCGCCAAGGGCGAGATCACCGCCTTCCTCCTCACCGAGCCCGACGTCGGCTCAGACCCGGCAAGGCTCGGCACCACCGCGGTCGAGGACGGCGACGACTACCTCCTCAACGGCGTGAAACTCTGGACCACCAACGGGGTCGTCGCCGATCTGCTCGTGGTCATGGCCCAGGTCCCGGACAAGGGCATCACCGCGTTCGTCGTGGAAGCCGCCGCCGAGGGCATCACCGTCGAGAACCGCAACGCGTTCATGGGCCTGCGCGGCCTGGAGAACGGCGTCACGAGGTTCCACAACGTCCGAGTGCCCAAGAAGAACGTCATCGGCAAGGCAGGATCGGGCCTCAAGATCGCCCTGGCCACCCTGAACACCGGCCGCCTCAGCCTCCCCGCCCTGTGCGCGGGCAGCGCCAAGTGGTGCCTCAAGATCGCCCGCGAGTGGAGCACCGAACGCGTCCAGTGGGGTCTCCCGGTCGGCAGGCACGAGGCCATCGCGGGCAAGATCGCCTACATCGCCGCGACCGCGTACGCGCTGGAAGCCGTGCTGGACCTGAGCTCCGAGCTCGCGGACGCAGGCAACCACGACATCCGCATCGAGGCCGCGCTGGCCAAGCTCTACGCGTCCGAGAAGGCCTGGCTGATCGCCGACGAGCTCGTGCAGATCCGCGGCGGCCGCGGCTACGAGACGGCGGAATCGCAGGCGGCGCGCGGAGAACGTGGCATCGCGGCCGAGCAGGTGCTGCGGGACCTTCGCATCAACCGGATCTTCGAAGGCTCGACGGAGATCATGCACCTGCTGATCGCCCGCGAGGCCGTCGACGCGCACCTGTCCGTCGCCGGCGACATCATCGACCCCGACGCCGACCGCAACCGCAAGATCAAGGCGGCGGCCAAGGCAGGCGGGTTCTACGCGAAGTGGTTCCCGACCCTGATCGTCGGCAAGGGGCAGACCCCGGCCGGTTACACCGAGTTCGGCCCGCTGGCCAAGCACCTGCGGTTCGTGGAACGGGCGGCGCGCAAGCTGGCGCGGCAGACGTTCTACGCGATGTCGCGGTGGCAGGGAAAGATGGAGCGCAAGCAGCGGTTCCTGAGCCGGATCGTCGACATCGGCGCCGAGCTGTTCGCGATCAGCGCCACCTGCGTGCGCGCCGCGCAGGACCCGAATCCAGACGCGAAGCTGCTGGCCGACGCGTTCTGCCGGCAGTCGCGCGTCCGAGTGGACGAGCTGTTCGAGAAGCTGTGGAAGAACACCGACGACAGCGACGTGACGCTCGCCAAGCAGGTCATGGACGGCAAGTACACGTGGCTGGAGGAGGGCGTGATCGACGCGTCGATCCCCGGCAGGTGGATCGCGGATTCCGAGCATCACGAGTCGACGGCGCAGAACGTGCATCGGCCGACGCCGCCCGCGTAGCCGTTACTGCACGGGGCAGGCTGATGGTGCGGGCGCGGCACCTGCCCCGTGCACGGCCGGTAGGGGGCTACGTCCCCCGCATCCCCCTACCGACTCCCCTTGCAACGGAAGGACACAACACCCTCCAGGTGGAGGTTCCGGTAACGCTAAGCCACGCCGCGTTGTTCACAGATACGACAATTGAGTGAATTACCAGGTGAGGGCCACTCAACTACTCTCAGAGAGTAACTTCGAAGACCAATTCACGGGCGGTGTCGAGGCCCCGTGCGATGGCCCCGGAGAGCACTGCGCCATCGCCAAGCGAGCCCGCCACGATCCGCGGCGCGAGCGGCGTCATCGTGCGCAGCGCGGCCTCCAGCGGCGGCAGCAGAAGGTCCACATTCGACCCGACTCCGCCGCCCAGAACCACCAGCTCCGGGTCGATCACCGCGGTGACGGAGGCGACGAGGAACGCCAGCCGTTCCGCCTCCACCCGCACGACCTCCAGGGCGAGCAGGTCACCGGACCGGGCGAGATCGAAGACCTCCCGAGCCGACCGGGCATCCAGGCCGCGCTCACCAGCCTGCGCCACCACGGACTCCGCCGCGGCCGCGTCCTCGAACTGTCCACGTTGGACGTCCGAAGCGGACTTCCCGTACGGCAGGAAGCCGACCTCGCCGGCCGCCCCGTGCGCGCCGCGGAACAGCACTCCGTCGACGACGATCCCCATGCCGATGCCCGTACCGACGGTCGCGCACACGAACACTCGCGCATCGACAGCGGCGCCGTAGACGTGCTCGCCAAGAGCGGCCAGGTTCGCGTCGTTCTCCACGACCACGGCCGGCCCCAGCGCCGCCTCCAGCCCGTCCAGCACTCCGGCGGACTCCCAGCCGGGCAGGTTGGGCGCGTGCCGGACGACACGGGAGCGCTGGTCGATCACGCCGGGGCTGCCGATCACCTTCACCACGACGTCGGCCAGCGCGATCCCGGCGTCCGCCACCGTGCGCGACGCCAGCTCGGTCACCGTGCGCAGCAGAGCGGCGGCCGAGCGGCTGCGGTTGCGCTCGTCCACGCGGGCGACGACGGAACCGCCCAGGTCGGCGACGGCGGCGCGGATGCGTTCGCGGCCGATGTCGATCCCCAGCACGTAGCCGGCCGTGGGGTTCGGCTCGTAGACCACCGCCGAGCGACCGGGACCCGCGGTCGTACGGCCGATCGGGCGCACCAGGTCATGGCGTTCGAGATCCACCAGGGCCTGGCCGACCGTCGGCTTGGACAAGCCGGTGTCCTTGGCGATCTGCGGCCGGGTGGCCGCGCCGAGACGGCGCAACCGGTCCAGCACGGCGCGCTGGTTGAGCACGCGCATGCCCGCTGGTGTGCCCACCTCTGGCGGCTTGCGGTCGGTCACCGATCGAGTCTAGATCTTTCAGTGGTGGACCTCGGGCGATCACGACGAAAGGACAGGTTCCACGACAATTTCTGTCCGGTGTCTTGACAACGATGTCACGTGCAGAAACGCTGCCTCGCGAATGGGGCAGAAGGCGGCGGAAGGGTTGCAATGAGGCAACTGGGGAAGAGACGAACAACAACTCTGTTGAGCGTTGCGATCACTGCGACACTGGTGTGCGGTAGCACCAACGGCTACGCGGCCGCCGCACCAGAGGAGTCGGCAGTGGGCGTTTCGTCGTCCTTTGAGGACGGTCAACCGCAACCAGCATGGGTGAACACGGTCGAGACCGACGCGGCGGGCAAGCCGAAGTCGGCGGGCGTGATCGGCTCGGACGGCACCGGCATCCCCGGCAACGTCGCCGACAAGGCGACGCTGGCCGTCAACGGCGAGAACGTGGACGCCAACGAGGGCAAGGAGATGCTCACCGACGGCAGCGTGAACACCAAGTGGCTGGTGTTCACCTCGACGGGCTGGGCCACGTTCGCGTTCGGCAACGAGTTCCCCGAGGGCGTCTCGATCAAGAAGTACGCGCTCTCCTCGGCCAACGACGCCCCCGAGCGCGACCCGAAGAACTGGACGCTGCAGGGCTCGAACGACGGCACGAACTGGAAGGTGCTCGACACCCGCACCGGTGAGGCCTTCGCGCAGCGGTTCCAGACCAAGGTCTACGACATCGCGGCCCCTGAGGCGTTCAAGCACTACAAGCTCGACATCACGGCGAACCAGGGCGGCGTGAACCTCGTCCAGCTCGCCGAGGTGCAGCTCTCGGACGGCACGAGCACGCCTGCGCCGCCGAACATGCGCAGCTCCGTCGGCGGCGGCCCCACGGGCGGCTACGCGTCGAAGGCGCGGGTCGGCTGGACGGGGGTGAAGGCGTTCCGTGCCCAGGGCAAGCACACCCCTGAAGGCCGGGCCTACAGCTACAACAAGGTGTTCGACGTCGACATCGCCGTCAAGCCGAGCACCGAGCTGTCGTACATGATCTTCCCGGACTTCGTGGAAGACAACCTGAACTACCCGAGCACGTACTCGTCGGTGGACCTGGCGTTCTCCGACGGCACGTACCTGAGCGACCTCAAGTCGGTCGACCAACACGGTGCCGTCGTGTCGCCACAGGGCCAGGGCGCGGGCAAGTTCCTGTACACGAACCAGTGGAACAAGGTGAAGTCCACGATCGGCAAGGTCGCGGCCGGCAAGACGATCAAGCGGATCCTGGTCGCCTACGACGGTCCGAAGGGCCCGACCGAGTTCGGCGCCTGGTTCGACGACCTGAACATCGGCGACGCGGTCGTGAAGCAGTACGCGAAGCCTTCGGACTACGTGCTCACCACGCGCGGCACGAACTCGAACGGCTCGTTCTCGCGCGGCAACAACTTCCCTGCCACCGCGGTGCCGCACGGCTTCAACTTCTGGGCCCCGATGACCAACGCGGGTTCCATCAGCTGGCTCTACGAGTACCAGCAGCGCAACAACGCGCAGAACCTGCCGACGCTGCAGGCGTTCACCGCGTCGCACGAGCCGAGCCCGTGGATGGGTGACCGGCAGACGTTCCAGGTGATGCCGTCCGACAAGGCGCCGACCCAGGACCGTGCGCTGCGCTCGCTACCGTTCAGGCACGACAACGAGGTCGCGAAGGCGCACTACTACGGCGTGACCTTCGAGAACGGCATGAAGACGGAGATCGCTCCTGCGGACCACGCGGCCGTCTTCCGCTTCACGTTCAACGACGGCGCGCAGAAGAACCTGGTGTTCGACAACGTCAGCAACCTCGGCGGCCTCACCCTGGACGCGGAGAACGGTGTCGTCACGGGCTTCTCGGACGTCAAGAGCGGCCTCTCCACGGGCGCGACGCGCCTGTTCGTCTACGGCAAGGTCGACAAGGCCGTGACGGCGAGCGGTCGTCTCACCGGCGCCGGTCGTGACGCCGTCGGCGGCTTCTTCTCGTTCAACGACAAGACAGTCCAGCTCAAGATCGCGACGTCGTTGATCTCGACCGACCAGGCTCGCGCGAACCTGGAGCAGGAGGTCAGCGGCTCGGACACGTTCGAGTCGGTGCGCGACCGCGCCCAGGCCGCGTGGGACAAGGTGCTCGGCATCCTGTCCGTCGAAGGTGCCTCCGAAGAGCAGCTGATCACCACGTACTCCAACATGTACCGGCTCTACCTGTACCCGAACTCGGGCTACGAGAAGGTCGGCGACAAGATCCAGTACGCGTCCCCGGTGGCGCCGCTCGTCGGTGAGAACACGCCGACGAAGACCGGCGCGAAGATCGTGGACGGCAAGATCTACGTCAACAACGGGTTCTGGGACACCTACCGCACGACCTGGCCCGCCTACAGCCTCTTCACCCCGTCCAAGGCGGGCGAGATGGCCGAGGGCTTCGTCCAGCAGTACAAGGACGGCGGCTGGATCTCGCGCTGGTCCTCCCCCGGTTACGCGGACCTGATGACCGGCACGAGCTCCGACGTCGCGTTCGCCGACGCCTACCTCAAGGGCGTCACGAACTTCGACATCAAGGCCGCCTACGACGCCGCGGTGAAGAACGCCTCGGTCGTGCCGCCGAACAGCGGGGTCGGCCGCAAGGGCATGGACAAGTCGATCTTCCTCGGCTGGACCGGCAACGACCAGCTGCACGAGGCGTGGTCGTGGGCGATCGAGGGCTACCTCAACGACTTCGGCATCGCGTCGATGGCGAAGGCCCTGCACGAGAAGACCGGCGAGCAGCGGTACGCGGACGAGCACGAGTACTTCCTCAACCGCTCGCTCAACTACGTGCTGACGTTCGACGAGCGGATCGGCTTCTTCCAGGGCCGCAACGTCGACGGGTCGTGGCGGGTCGAGGACACGACGAAGTACAACCCGCAGGACTGGCGCTACGACTACACCGAGACGAACGGCTGGAACATGGCGTTCACGGTGCCGCACGACGGGCAGGGTCTCGCGAACCTGTACGGCGGTCGGGACAAGCTGGCGCAGAAGCTCGACCAGTTCTTCACCCTGCCCGAGACGGCCAAGTTCCCCGGCGGCTACGGCGGCGTGATCCACGAGATGATCGAGGCGCGGGACGTGCGGATGGGCCAGTACGGCCACTCCAACCAGCCCTCGCACCACATCGCGTACATGTACAACTACGCCGGTCAGCCCGCGAAGACCGCCGAGAAGGTGCGCGAGATCATGTCGCGCCTCTACGTCGGCAGCCAGGAGGGCCAGGGGTACGCGGGCGACGAGGACAACGGCGAGATGTCCGCGTGGCACCTGTTCTCGTCGCTGGGCTTCTACCCGCTGCAGATGGGCAAGCCCTCCTACGCGATCGGTTCGCCGCTCTACACCAAGGCGACCGTGAAGCTGGAGAACGGCAAGAAGCTGGTGGTCAACGCGCCCAAGAACAGCGCGAAGAACATCTACGTGCAGGGCGTCAAGGTCAACGGCAAGGCGTGGAACAAGACGTACCTGCCGCACGACGTGCTCTCCGCGGGCGCGACGATCGACTTCGACATGGGTCCGGCGCCTTCCTCGTGGGGCACCGGCGCTCAGGACGCTCCCGAGTCGATCACCAAGGGCGACGCTCCGGCGACGCCGTTGCGCGACGCCTCGGCCGGCGTGTCCGTGGCCACGTTGTCGGACAACAACTCCGCGACCTCGGCCACCGTGCGCACGGTCGACTTCAAGCCGGCCGACGCCAAGGAGAAGGCGGAGTTCTACACGCTGACGAACGCCAAGGCGGGCACGTCGCCGACGTCATGGGAGCTCAAGGCCTCCTACGACGGCAAGACGTGGGCGACCGTCGACAAGCGTTCCGGTGAGAACTTCCAGTGGCAGCAGTACACCCGGTCGTTCAGGATCGCCTCGCCGGGCCGCTACTCCCACTACCGGCTGGAGTTCACCGGCGACGTCGCGCTGGCGGAGTTCGAGCTGCTGTCCAAGCCTTTGGCCGCCTGCACCAAGACGGTCACCGGCACGGTCAACGGCGGGCTGCAGGCGTCCGGTGTGACCTGTGTGGACGGTGCCACGATCAACGGCCCAGTCACCGTCTCCAAGGGTGCCACGCTGTTCGTCTTCGGCGGCGAGATCAAGGGCCCGCTGTCGGCGTCGGACGCGGCCTCCGTGGTCCTGGTCGGCACCAAGGTCGGCGGCCCGGTGTCGGTCAACGCCTCGGCGACCGAGATCGCGCTGGAGAACACCACGGTCGGTGGCCCGGTCTCGTTGACCGGGAACAAGACCCGCTCGGTGGTGGCCTTCTCGTCGGTCGGCGGACCGTTGTCCTGCACGGGCAACAACCCGCCGCCGGTCAACAACGGCTTCGCGAACGACGTGAAGGGGCCGAAAGCCGGACAGTGCACCGGTCTGTAACGGTTAGCTAGTGCGGAAAGGCCGCGTTCCCTTGTGGAGCGCGGCCTTTCCGGTGCCGCCCGTTCCTATGGCCAGCACCGCGAGCTCGCACACCGTCGGTGACGTCTCCGCGAGAAGGTCATCGAAAGTCACCTCGTGATTGTGGAACGTCTTGGGTGCATTTCCGGTGATCACTGGGGGCGCGCGTTGCACACTTCAGTCATGAACGCAGACGCGGCGTCACGGACTGGATCGGTCGGCTGGTGGCCCTGGGCGTTGATCGCCGGTGCGGTCGCGCTGTTCGTCGGCGGCATGTTGCCCCCCGAGAAGGATCCGGCGCTGTCCGGCCACGCCGCGGAGGCGGCCTGGATCGGCGACCCGGTGTGGGTGCCCTCGCACAGCCTGATCCTGCTGAGCTCGATCCTGTTCGCCATCGGCCTGACCGCCGCCCGCAGGCTCACCAACCCATGTGAAGGGGCCGAAGGCAGCACACCGCGTTGCTCTGTAATGACCAGCCGATCCTGGTTCGATCTCGTTTGAACCTAAAAGGCCGCGTTCCGTCACGGAACGCGGCTTTTCTCGTTCACCTGAACGGATCTATCCCCTTCGGACATACTCAGATGAGATCTTGGCAATTCACGCGGTGGTGACTGGGGAGGATCTTGTGGTGCCGTTCGAACGAGGCCGCGTCTGGGCCGCCGTGCCGCAACCTCGCGCCGCCACCGTTCCGTCACGAACCGGAACCTCGTCCACTAAGGACGGGATCCGCGACCTTCCCGGCTCACCACGAAAGCTGGCGGCACCGCTGCGCTGACCTGCCGCCCTCGACCTGAAGCGTGGCGTGCTCGATGTGGTACTTCGACGCGAGCAACGACTGCGCCTCCTTGAGCACGTTCTCGTGATCAGCCTCGGCGGTCGTCGTCAGGTGCGCCGACGCGACCTCCATGCCACTCGTGAGCGTCCACACGTGCAGGTCGTGCGCCTCCGTGACACCCGGCAGCGCGGTCAGCGCCTTCTGCATCTCGGTGACGTCGAGCCGCTCAGGCGCGTGCTGGAAGAGGATGTGCAGCGCGTTCTTCGCGAGCTTGTACGTCCGCGGCAGCACCCACACGCCGATCAGCACACCCATGATCGGGTCCGCGTACTTCCAGCCGACCGTCAGGGTGACCAGGGCAGAGATGAGCACGCCGACCGAGCCGACCAGGTCCGCGAGCACCTCCAGATAGGCGCCCTTGACGTTGATGCTCTCCTTCGCGCCTTCCTTGAGCACGGAGAAGGAGATCAGGTTGGCCACGAGCCCGAGCGTCGCCGCGATGAGCACCGGCCAGCCAGGCACCGAAGGCGGGTCCTGGAACCGTCCGACAGCCTCGTAGATCACGTACCCGGCCACCCCGAAGAGCAACACCGCGTTCGCGAGCGCCGCCAGCACCTCGGCCCGGTAGAACCCGAACGTCCGGTTCTTCCCCGCCTTGGCCCTCCTGGCCACCATGATCGCCGCCAGCGCCATACCGACCCCGAGCACGTCGGTGAGCATGTGCGCGGCGTCGGAGATCAGCGCGAGGCTCGACGTCGCGAAGCCGACGATGAACTCGACCACCATGAAGACCGCGCCGATGCCGAACGCGATCCACAGCTTGCCGGCGTGCTGCCCGGACGCCGATGCGGCGCCGTGCCCATGTCCGTGGCCCATGGCTCGGAACATATAGCGATATGCGCATGAGTGCAATCGGTCGGGGCACTGACCTGGAGCGAAGGTGACCGGCGCCACCTTTCAGGCGCGACGGGGGGAGGTGTGAAACCTTGACAGTTCGTGCGCTAGGATCTTCCACGTGGCTACGGCCCCCGTAGCTCAGGGGATAGAGCACCGCCCTCCGGAGGCGGGAGCGCAGGTTCGAATCCTGCCGGGGGCACCAAAGTGATCAAGTGTTTTCGCAGGTCGGCCCTGTTCCTCGCGTCAGGCCGACAAGAGCGTCAAAAGCAAAGCAGCAGGTCACGCCAGTTCCGGTTCGCGCCCTCCGAGGATTCGAGCCCTACACAGGGTCAAGCCTGCTCTGCGGTACGCGGCACCGACACCCTCCGCGAAATCACCACGGCATCGGGACCCTCATGAGTTCGTCGACTCACTATCGGCGTCCGCCCGTGGAGTACAACGCGTTCGTCGGCCAGTGGCTCGCGGCGACATCCGTCGTCGCGGTCAGGCGGGACTGCTGATGGTGCTGCACCGGTCGGGCCTCATCGATCAGGACGCAACCTGTTCCGTACCCGTCGCTTCCGTTGATGACCAACCGGGCGCGGCCGAGGGCATGGTCCACGCGGGCGTGGTCTCCGGGTCGCGGCCCGCCTTGGACGGTGGCGGTGCCGGTGGGTGCAGGCGAGCGTTGCCGAACCTTGGACGACACCCGTACTCACTCCGCCAGGGCCGCCGCTCCAACGATCTCACCTTCGCCGGAACCGCGCAGGTCCACACGGTTGCCGGACGCTGTCGGACACGACCTGTGCAGCAGCGGGCGGCGTCCGGCAAGCCACAGGACGTACTGCCCGTTCGTTAGAACGCGAAGACCGATCCGGTGGTAGTACGTAGCACACAGCTGTTGCTGAACGTACGCTCCCAGCTGACTTGCCTGCCACACCACACGCCGAACGCGCTCGCCGACACGGGGGCGTAGACCGCTGGACAAGCGGACTGCGGGTCAGCGGACAGCGAGTCGAACGCCCCACCTACCGCGCCGAGTTCCTGGCACGCGCTCGCCGCGTCCGGGTGTGAGCCGCCCACGGAGGGATAACACTCCAGCACGGTACTTCTAGCGCTGCCGTCAGGAGAGACGACCATGAGTACCAGACTGATCTCGACCTGCGCGGTATCGGGTTGCGCGTTGGCGGCACCGGCTGCCGTGAACGGGAGAGCGAACGCCAGAAGTGCACTGCCGATTCGCGTGGATGCCATCACTCCACAGTGGACCTAGTTCGCGTTGCACGAAACCCCAACTCGCCGGTAACACTTGATCGTGGCGTCCTGTGGTTACTGACCGCACCTAAGGTTCGTGGTACGTCCGAACACCGCTGTAAGCCGGTCACGACCACCTCGCTGGCCTGGGCGAGCAAGTCCTCGAAGGGGATCTGATCGGCCCGACCCTGGTGCCCGTCAGTGATCAGCGGAGCTGTTCGGCAGGATCGCGATCGCCGAGGCGATCGCGACACGGACAGCCTCGTCGCTGTGTCCGGCAAACACGATCCGTTGTGGATCCTCCCCTGATGACCCTGCCCTATCCCTGTGATACAGGCCTGTCCCGACCGGTGTGCCACCGACCAAGGGTCGCTCGATGCGGTGAAGCGCGTGCTGCCATCCCGAGGTGGGCGAATCGCCCTGTCTACATTGCGACGAAGGCCAAGCCGACCCCGCGCGCCTCGAACAGGAGCCGTCGTGACCACTCAGCCCACCGACGCCACCGGCCGACGACCGAGCGTCCGTTCCGAACGGGACGGTTCGATCGGCCGAGCGGGATCCACCGCGACGAGCCGCGCGAGCGGTGCCGCAGTTCCCCGACCTGGGGTTTCGGCGCTCTGCGGACGGGTGGCGAGGATCGTCCGCGTGCTCGCTGTGCGGTCGCTGAGCCTGGGCTTGGCCACTGTCGGAGCGCTGGCGCAGCGACGCAGCGCCGCGGAGTACCGCGGCGCGTGGCTGGTGGACACGATCACCGACCTCGGTCCCGCGTTCGTCAAGGCCGCTCAGATGCTGAGCACCCGGGCCGATCTCGTTCCCCCGTCGGTGTGCCGCGCTCTCAGCGGGCTGTACGACGATGTCAGGCCGATACCGGCACGTGAGCTGATGCCGTTGCTGGAGCGTCGATTGGGCCTCGCGAATACGCGCGCGATCCTCGCTGACAACGCCCCCGTTGCAGCGGGCAGCATCGCCTGTGTCTACCACGCCACTCTCCCGGATGGCCGCGAAGTCGCTGTCAAGGTGCGGCGACCGGACGTCGCGCGAACGCTCGGCATCGACCTTGCCATCATGCGCGGCCTCACCCGGCTGGTGGCCCGCGTACCGTTGCTGCGCGAGGTACCCGCAGTCGACATCGTCGACCAGGTGACGGAGTCGGTCTACGGCCAGTTGGACCTGGTGGCGGAGTGCGACAACCTGGAGCGCCTGCGCGTCAACCTGGCGAAGTTCCCCGATGTCCGAGTCCCGGCGGTCCACCGCGACCTGTGCGGTGAGGACATCGTCGTGATGGAGTACCTCCAAGACCTGCGCCGGCTTCGGCCGGAGGACATGACCGAGGAATCCATGGAGCGCGCCGTCCTCTCGGCACTGCACGCGGTGTACCAGATGCTCTTCCACGACGGGTTGGTTCACTGCGATCTGCACCCCGGCAACCTCTACCTGCGTCAGGACGGCTCGGTCGTGATCGTCGACGCCGGGTTCACGGTCCAGTTGCGACCGCAGGCGCAGGACAAGTTCGCCTCGTTCTTCCACCAGATGGCCAACGGCAACGGCAGGCGATGCGCGGAGATCGTCCTGTCCACGGCGAAGCCCGGTCCGAACGCGGACACCGGCGGGTTCTGCCGGGAACTGTCCGGCCTCGTCGAGTCCGTCTCCGGTGTCCGCGCCGCCGACTTCGACCTGGTGCGGTTCGCGACCAAGCTGTTCGACATCCAGCGGCGGTACGGCCTCTACGCCGATCCCCAGTTCGTCTTCCCCATCCTGTCGCTGATGGTGCTGGAGGGAACCGTCCGGGACTTCGCCCCTGACATCGACTTCCAGCAAGAAGCGTTGCCGTTCCTGGCCCAGGGCACGCTCGAACGCGCGATCCGCGCCTGGCAGGCGACCCTTCCCGAGCAGTCGCAGGCCACGTCGGGTGACAGCCCGAGCGCCGAGTAGCGACACGCCGCACAGCCAGCCCGGTCAGCCACTCGGATGGCTGATCGGGTGACCGATCCGGCCAGGCGTGCCCGGCCACGCCATATGCTGGGGGAAATGCGAAGCAGTGAGCGATCAGGCACAAGTGCGGAAAGGCCGGGCCGACCCGCCATGCGGGAGCGCAACTACCGCCAGTACTGCGGTCTGGCGAGCGCACTGGACGCGGTGGGAGATCGGTGGACCCTGCTCGTCGTTCGGGAGTTGCTGCTCGGCCCGCGTCGGTATGTGGAACTGCAGGCCGACCTGCCTGGCATCGGCACCAATCTCCTGGCTGCCCGGCTGAAGAAGCTGTGCGAGCTCGGCCTGGTCCGGCGAGCCGGTCTCGCCCCGCACTCCTACCACCTCACCGCGGAAGGTGAGGGAATGCGGGACTCGGTGCTGGCACTGTCCCGCTTCGGCATGGGACTGCTCACCGATCCGACGGCGGATGTGGTCGTCCGTCCGCATTGGGGTTTCCTCGCCGTCGCGGCCATGGCGGACGCGAGCAGGCTGCCTGAGCTGAGTGAGGCCTACGAGTTCCGCGTCGACGACGAGGTGTTCCACCTGACGGTACGGGCCGGGCACACCCGGCCCGCACGGGGCTCGGCGCCCGCACCGGCGATGGTGGCGACCACCGACGCCACCACCTTCGTCCAGATCGGCGCCGGACTGATCAGCCCGATGGACGCGGTGGCCGCGGGCCGTTTGACCCTGTCGGGAGATCCGGCCGCGGCCGCGCGGTGTTCCGTCGTGCTCGGGCTGGTGAAGCCGCCACAGCAGTCCTGAGGGTTCCGCCGGATCGACATGAGCGGCCCGCCACCGGTTCGGTGGCGGGCCGCTCATGTCGATCGGACTTACCCGGCTGACTCAGACGGGCAGCAGGTCCTTACCCACGTTGATGTTCATTCCGCGCAGCTGGGCGAACGGGGTGCCACCCGCGCCGATCGGGATGGCTTCCGCCAGCTTGTACAGCTGACCGCCGGTGGCGAGCGAGGTGCCGTCCGGCTTCGTGGTCTCGCTCTGGGCCCCTGGCGGGAAGCTGAGCATGTTGGCCGTGAGCTTGGCGGGCGAGAGGGTCTCGAACGAGAAGGGTCCCTCGCAGTCGCCGCACCTCTGGAAGCTGATGTTGAAGCTCAGCAGCATCGTCTGCAGGAAGCCACCCGGCCCCAGCTTCAGGATGCTCGCCGGCGAGATGTCGATGGTCGGCAGCGTGATCACGATCTCGCCGAACAGCGGGTGCGAGGCGGCGACCGTGTGGTTGAGCACCTGAAGACGCACGAAGTCGGGACCACCGACAATAATCTTGATCTTGATCCGGCCTCGGAAGTCGAGCGTCGGCAATGGCGGAGGCAGGTTGACCACGAGAGTGGCACCGAATGCCTTGCAATCGCAGTTGATCTCCTGTCCGATGGCCGGCAGGAGTGCCCGGTTCTCCGGAGACGGTTCCTGCCATTTGTCGAGACCGAATGCCGCAGGGCTGTTCAGAAGAAGTGACCCGGCGACAGGTCCAGCCGCAATGGCGGCACCCGCCAACCCAACTTTACGAAGAAATCCACGACGGTCGTCGTCCTGAACCGAGGGGAGATCAAGAGGAGGCAGAAAATTCTTGTAGCGATCGAGCATTGCTCTTCCTTTTCGGTCGGCCGGCACCGGCCGGCGGTAGCAGGCGCACACAGCGCCGATGACCTCATAGGCGAGGCGGTTCGACAGCTCGTCCCGCCGGATCAGACCTTGCCGCAGTTCCACTTCTGGTTTCGCACTTGAATTTAAGGTAGCTCGGGCCATCGAGCAGCGGAAACACGCGAAGTTCATTCGTTCGAGGGAGCCGCGGAAAGATCCACATCGAAACGCCGCAGGTGGGGCACTGGACAGGTCCGGTGCCCCACCTGACTGCGACATCTCGCGGCTACATCACGGCGTGGCGCCGAGGATGCCGCTCGGCAGCAGGCCGTCGGGCCCGCTGAGGATGTCACCTGACAGCACCGAACCCAGCAGGCCGGTCACGCCGTCCAACAGGCCACCACTCGGCGCGGAAGGCGCCGGTTCACTGGTCGATTGATCGGGCGGGATGTTGCTGGGATCCAGCGGCGTACTCAGTCCACAGCCTCCGCAGGTCGGCGGGTTGGTTCCACCAGGAGGCGTGGTGCCACCAGGAGGCGTCGTGCCTCCGGGAGGCGTGGTCCCACCAGGAGGCGTCGTGCCTCCGGGAGGCGTGGTCCCACCAGGAGGCGTCGTGCCTCCGGGAGGCGTGGTCCCACCAGGAGGCGTCGTGCCTCCGGGAGGCGTGGTCCCACCAGGAGGCGCTCGTGCCACCAGGAGGCGTGGTACCTCCACCAGGCGGCGTCGTCGCACCAGGCGTAACGATGACGACGGTCTGGTTGACCACGATGATCGTGGTGCTCTGGTAGTGGATGATCGAGCCGGAAGGCACCAGGATCACGCTGCCGGAAGGCAGGACGACCTGCTGGGGCGTACCCGTTCCCGGCACGATGGTGATCGTGATGCCGCCGTCGATCACGATGGTCGTGATCTGAGTGACGACAGTGCCACCGGGCGGGGTCGTACCTCCAGGAGGCGTCGTGCCACCAGGCGGGGTGGTCCCACCGGGAGGCGTCGTGCCACCAGGCGGGGTGGTCCCACCAGGCGGGGTGGTCCCACCGGGAGGCGTCGTGCCACCAGGCGGGGTGGTCCCACCAGGCGGGGTCGTGCCACCAGGCGGGGTGGTCCCACCAGGCGGGGTCGTGCCACCAGGCGGGGTGGTCCCACCAGGAGGCGTCGTGCACGGCGTGCACGTCATGCACGACGGCACCGGCACACTCTCCCGGACGGCGAGGTCACGCGGTCCGCAACGCTCCATCGCCGCAACCGGCTCCGCAACCGGCCCCGACACCACGACTTCGGACGACGGAATCGAACCGACCGCAACCGGCTCCGGCACGACGACTTCGGACGGTGAAGCCGAACCGACCGCAGCAGGCTCAGCCCCGTAGGCAGGCGCGAATGCTGGTCCCATGACCAACCCCGCGCATACCAATACGGCGCCAACAGCGCGTATCATTCTGGCCACTTCGGATACTCTCCAGTCTCTCTAGTCGCCACGCTGCGAGAAAACCACGCTGGTGCGACGGCGATACCATTGAGGACATCTGGACTCTGATCTCCCGGACCCGGAACTACCACTTGGACCGACCCTGGAGACACGAACAGGTGCCCCTTATCGCCCGATAGATACAAACTGAAAGTATCGACTGCGTTCCGTTATTGACCCTGTTTCTCGCCGTCACAGCACAGGAAATCCGGCCACGGCTTGATCAACACATTTCGCCAGTCCACAGAGAAAGACACGATGAAATCGGGCGGACTGGGCGTTGGACCCGGTACCCGCTGCGGGGGTTTCGTGCTGTGGCACAGCACGAAACCCCTCGCCGAGCGGGTCCACGGGGCAGGTGAGGCGGCGGAAAGGGGAGCCGACAGCGGCTCAGGTGTGTCTCCTGCCTCAGTGGATCACAGACGGCCTTCAGATGCCCAGGGCCTCGGCGGCGAGGTGGGTGCCTTCCACCCTGGCCGCGATCTTCGCGAAGGCGGTGTCCCGCGAGGTCGAGGTGTCGTCGCCGAACGGCGAGAACCCGCAGTCGTCGCACGTGCCGAGCCGATCGAGCGGGATGTACTCGGCCGCCACCAGCACCCGGTCGCGCACCTGTTCGGCGGTCTCCACCACGCGGGTCGATCGGATCGGTCACCCCGATGAACACCCGCTGGTCCGGCCTGCAGGTTGTCGCCTGACGATCGTCGAGCACCCGGCGCGGGTCGGCCTCGCTGGCCAGCTGGAGGTAGAAGCTGCCGGCCGCCAAGCTGGAACAGACGCGGGCAGCAGCTCCGGCGTAGTCGACGTCCAGGCTGTGCACCGAGTCCTGGTCGCCGCCAGGGCAGGTGTGCACCCCGATCCGCCGCCGCTCGGCGTCGGTGAACCGGTCGAGCACCTGGTTGTTCAGGTCGATGAAGCTGCGCAGCAGCCCCTTGGACGGATCCAGCTTGAACGACAGCCGGCCCTCGGTGAAGTCCAGCTGCACCGATGCCGCGCCGCCGTCGAGGCACCGCCGGATGTCCGCGTCGGCCTCCGTCGACCAGGTCGTCGAGGAACTCCTCCCGGGAGTAGCCCGTCGATGCCGTCCGCCGGGTACAGCAGGCTCAGCGCCGACGGCGCGATCACCGCCTGCTTGACCGGCAGGTCGGTGTGCCGCCGCGCCGCGCGCCAGGTAGTCGTCGGCGTAGGTGCCGTAGCGGAACGGTCCACCGGTCAGCCGCGGAAGCTGGCGGGTGTGGCCGTCCTCGAACGGGATCGTCACGCCGCCGGCTGCCAGCTGGTCGAAGCCGTCCAGCGGGTAGGTGACGAAGCTGGGCTTGCGTCTGCTCACCGTCGGTGATGACCGGCGACCCTGTCTTCTCGAACCTGCGGATGGTGTCGCTGAGAGCCTGCTCGTACAGCTCGTCGAGTTCGGCCTGACCGATGCGACCGGCCTGGAACTCGGCGACTCCGTCGATCAGCTCCTGGGGGCGTGGGATGCTGCCGATGGGCTCTGTCTGCATGGACACGAAGACACCTCTCACTCTGGATTCTGCACACGTCGGCCCGAGGCCGGACACTCGTCCGGCCTCGGAGGCTCATTCGGTGTAGGGCGACAGCGCGTCCTGCAGTTCGGCGGGCACGCTCACCGGCACGGTCCCCTGTTCGGTCCTGCTCATGCACGCGATGGTCTGGCTGCCCCTGGCCACCAGCTGCGCCACCGAGCCGAAGTCCGGTAGTAGTCGAAGGTCATCGTCACCCTGTTGTCGCTGGCGCTCTGCAATGCCATGCGGAGCTCGACCGTGTCGGAGGCGAAGAGCTCGTCGAAGAAGTCGCACTGGCAGGAGACCGTGACCAGGGCCAGTGCCCCCCGCAGCGCGCGGAGCACACCGGGTGCGTGTTCCATCAGGAAACGTTCACGGCAATGTCCCTGCCAGCGCAGGTAGTTCGTGAAGTAGACGTTCCCGACCAGGTTCGTCTCCTCGAGCGTGATCACGTGCCGGTAGCTGAACGTCCTAGCCACGGTCGCCGCCTTCCGGCAGGGTGACCAACGACGGCGACAGCGACCGGCGAGTCGACGCCACTGATCGACACCACGGCGGAGACGACGGTCATGGATCCGGTGCGCAGCACCACCCAGCCCCCGTCGTAGACGCCGCCGAGCACGAGCGGCACACCAGGTGGATAACCGATCTTGGACAGACACTCGACCGCGGTCCAGAGCCGGGCCGCGGTGTGCGCGACCGGCTCGGTCAGCATCGTGCGGAGCTGCCCGATGAACGGCTCGAACCGAGACCCGACCAGCCGCAGCCACTCGTCGTCGGTTCTGGGCCCGACCGCCTCCCAGTCGCATGCGACGCGGGCGGCGGCGGAGACGCCCAGCACCATCCCGTTCTGGTAGCTGCGACATTCCCGCCCTGGCAGATCCACCGGCCTGACAGCGTCGCACGAGCGGTTCCCGCCGAACCTGTCGCCGACACCCACCCTCACCGTCAGCCGGGGAGCGGGGACCAGCGCGAGCACCGATCGCTCCAGGTAGACACCGAGCAGTGCGGCAGACCACGGCTCGAAGGAAGGCAGGGCACCTGTGTCGCGCAGTCGCAGTCCCGACCAACTGAGCCGGCGCCTGCCCTCGCGGTCCAACGCCACGACGTCCCACACGTATTCGCCGCCACCGGCGTGCCGTTCGGACGCGAGCACCTCCACCGCCGCGCCCGCACCGGGTTCGACCGTGAAACGCTCACAACCAACCGGCAGCAGCCGCCGGTGCGGCACACACGCCTGCAACGCGTGCACCGTCGCGTCGTTGCCCGCCGGGTCACCCAGCAGGGTCAGGCTGTCCGGCATCGTCTCCGGAGCGTGTAGCCGGACCCGGCAATGCCGTGCGGCCAACGCCGAAAACCGCTGTACCAGGCGGAATTTGCCGGTGTGGAAGAACAGCGGTCCGTACAGTTCGTCCTCGCGCAGAGGAACATCGCCTTCTGGCAGGTCCACTCCGGACAGAACGGTGTCACCGACCGGTGTCAGCGGGAACTTCGCGCGGAAATGGTCCACCTGATAGCGGGTCTCGTCACTGCGCAGAGCCACCACGATGGCGTCGTCCTCACGCAACGCGCACACCCGCACCACGCGGGCGCCGTCCTCGGGAACGATCACCGGACGCTCCAGCATCACGTCGGTCATCTGCCGCAGCGGCCTGCCCGACCAGAGCGGAGGCCACCTGTGCCATCGCCTCCATGCCCCACCACGGCGGGCAACACGGCCAGTCCGTCGATGCGGTGGTCACGCAGGTACGCGTCGCGGTCGAGATCCAGCCGCGAGTCGGTCACCAGTTCGATCCCGGGGCAGTGCGCGGAGATCGTCTCGAGGAAACGGCCGTCGATCCGCTCTCCCCGGTGGCGAGCAGTCCACCGAGTCGGCCGTGCACCGCGACCGTGATCGGCAGATCGTTGGCGCACAACAGTTTGAGGAAGAGCTCCACGCCTTCCGCCACCGGAATCGGGGTCACGTCCAGGCGCAGCAGGGTGTCCAGCACGCCCAAGCGACTCCCCCATGCCCACACCGGCCCACACCGACCAGTCCAGGTTGAGCACGCGGCAGTCCGGGAGTCCATCCGCGAGTCGCTCGGCCTCCGCCCGCAGCACCCCGTTCGCGAAGGCGTAGTGGCACTCGCCCGTCAGCCCGTGACGGCCGATCACCGACCCGAACGTCACCAGCAGCCGGAGCCGTCGGGGGTCGAGCGCGGCCAGGAGATTGCGCAGCCCGATCGTCTTGGGCGCCAGGTGGGTGACGAACCGGGTGTGGTCCAGCGGGTCGAACCTCGTCGGTTCGTTGACCCCGCTCGCATGCAACAGGGCCGTGATCGGGCCGAGGCGTTGCTCCAGGCCGCGCACTCCCTCCTGCACCGCCAAGGGATCGGCGACGTCCACCGACGCGTAGGCGACCCGCACTCCCCCTGCCCTCAGCCGATCCAGATTGGACCGAAGCAGCTCGTCGGCGTGCGGGTCGGCTCTGCCCACCAGAGCCAGCGCGGCACCGCACCGCCGGGCGAGCGCAGCGGCGCACTCGTATCCGATGCCCTTGCCGCCACCGCTGACCAGGAGGACGTCACTGCTCCCCAGTGGTAGTTCGCCATCGGCAAGGTGCCACACGGGCCGATGCCTCGGTACGGCGGCAACACCCTCGACGTCCAGCACCAGTTCCCGCCACTCTCCCGCCGGCGCGAAGGCGTGGCGGGCTGCGGCGCGGACCCCGTCGGCACTGGGCGGAACGCGCAGCAGCGTGATGCCCAGCCCGGGATGTTCCATCCGCAGGCTGCGCAGGAATCCGCTCAGGCCCGACCCATGGGTGATCACCACCAACTCGCCGGAGCCGAGCGCCGAGTTCACCGCGGAGAGCAGTTTCGCGCCCGCCTCCGGCGCCGTCGGATCGGGCAGGTACAGCAGGTCTGCGGCGCGGCCGGAATGCGTCCGGCTCCGCCGAACAGCGCGCGGCCTCGTTACCCGGGCTTGATGAACCAGACGCTGCCTCGTCCTGTATCTGTCCATTTTGGATGTGAACACGCCAGCGACGAGCTTCACCCGGTGGCGCCGGCTCGACGGGTGATCCGGTCTCCTCGACGAGACACCGGATCCAGGACGCCACCCCGGCGACGGGCTTGTTCTCCCGCTCCGCACCGGCTGCGGGCAAGCCCTCGATGGTCTCGATCAGCTCGGCGATCGATGCGTCGGCCAGGGCCAGCGGGGCGGCGGGACGCTCGCGGCCGGCCGCGTCGACCGCGGAAAGGACGAGCTGGGTGACCGCGACGAAGTCATGTGCAGGTCACCGAGCAGCCGAGCCCGCGGATCGAGCGATGCCACGTCCAGCTCACTCGCGTCGGCGAGCAGTTCGAGCACGACGGTCCGCGGCTCTGGCCTCTTCCGCCGGAGCGGAGGCCTCGGCGGAAGTGATCACGGCTGCGGGTACGGCCTCGATCGGCACGGCCGACCTGACGCCGGCACGGACGAGCGGGGTTGGCCAGGAACCGCCGGTCACGCCAGATGTCGATCCGCGCGTGCGGACCGGTCGGTGAAGACGGGCCCCAGGTCGTGCAGCGCATCGGCGGCGAAGAGCGCCGCGACTGTGTCCGCAAGTGGCCGGTCGTCCGGCGAACCGGCGTCGACACCGACCACGGGTACAGCGCAACCGGCCGCGACCAGAGCCGACAGCGTACGTCCCGGACCGGTCTCGCAGAAGAGGTCGGTGTCGGGGAGCACCTCGTCCATCGCCTGCCAGAACCGCACTGGCGCGGTGAACTGCTCCCCAGCAACTCGACCGATTCGTCCTGTGTGCTCAGCGTGCGTCCGAGTACCGTCGAGACCAGCCTGGCGGCCGGGGCACGGAAGTCGACCGACTGAAGGAACGGCTTGAACTCGGCGGCGCCGTTGGCCATCGCAGGCGAGTGGAACCCGTGCGTGACCGGCAGCACCACCGTCTGCACACCCAGCCGCGCCGCGCGTGCGACAACCTCGTCGATCGCGGTCCGCGCACCGGCGAGCACCTGTGAGCGCGGTCCGTTGTAGCGGCCACGACCAACCCCGTGCCTTCGCACAGCCCGTGCGCGGTCTGCTCGTCGGCAACGATCCCGACCATGCCGGTGTCCCGCGGACCGAAGGCCTCCATCACACGTCCACGCTCACGCACCAACCGGTCTCCGTCCTCCGAGGACAGACAGCCCGCCCACACCAGCGCGGCGACCTCACCGAGGCTGTGGCCGACGGCGGCACCGGCCCGCACACCCAGCCGGTCGAACCAGCCCAGTGCGGCCATGCTCGCCCGGAAGATCGACGGCTGCGCGGTGGCGGTCCCCGCGTCCCCGCCAGTTCCTCGTCCAGCCGGAACCCGCCGCCGGACGGCGCGAGGTCCCGTCCGAGCGCGCCCAGTTCCGCTCGGACCGGCGCGCCCTGACCGGGCAGCAACACCGTGACCCTGCCCGCGACGGCCGTGCCGAGGAAGACGCCGTCCTCGGCGGTCAACCTGCCTCGTGGTGCGGATTCGAGGCGCTGCGCGGCGACCGCCGCCCGTACGGCCAACTGCCTGGGCGTGCTCGCGACCAGAGCCACCCTGTGCTCACCGGGCGCGACGTCGCGACCCCACTGGCAGGCCAGGTCGTGCAACTCCGCTTCGGAGAGCCGGGGAGCCAGCTCCGCGATGCGCTCGAGTGCCACGCGCAGTTCGGCGACGTCCTCGCCGGCGAGGACGAACACGTCCGTGTGCGGCGTCGGACGGCGTCGCGTGTGGGTCGGCGTCTCGACAACGCGTGCCGGCGCTGCGACGGGGCCGCGCAACGCGACGTGCGCGTTGATGCCACCGAACCCGAAGGAGCTCACCCCGGCCAGCCTCGGCCCGGCCGGCCACGGTTGCGCCTCGGTCAGCACGCGCAGCGGTGTCCCCGCGGTCGTGAGAACGTGGTGGGGCCGTTCACAGCCGGTGGTGGGTGGCAGCACGCCGGACGCGATGCTGAGAGTGGCCTTGATCAGCCCGGCGACGCCGGACGCGGCTTTGGTGTGGCCGATGTTGGCCTTGATCGAACCGACGGCGGCCTGTTCCGCGCGCCCCCTTGCGCAGTTCGGCGAGGGCGCTCAGTTCGGTTTCGTCGCCCACCGCGGTTCCGGTGCCGTGTCCCTCGATCAGCCGCACTTCGGCGGGGTCGACGCCCGCCATGGCGTAGGCCCGGCGCAGCGCGAGCAGCTGACCCTGCTCCTCAGGTCGGGTGATTCCTCCGAGGCCGTCGGACGACAGGCCCCATCCGGCGATCTCGGCATAGACCCGCAGTCCCTTGGCACGCGCGTCCGACGCGCGCGTCAGCACGACGACGCCACAGCCCTCACCGGGGATGAACCCGTCCGACCGCTCGTCGTACACCCGCATCGCGACCCGGGGCCAGCGCCCCGATCTTGGCGAAACCGACCAGCTCGAACGGGTCGATGCTGAGGTCGACGCCACCGGCGAGAACCACGTCGGCGCTGCCGTCCCGCAGCGACCGGCAAGCGGTCACGACCGCGAGCAGCGCCGAGGAGCAGGCACCGTCCACCGTGTAGCCGCCGCCGTGGAGGTCGAAATAGTTGCAGATCCGGCCCGCGATCGTGTTGGACAGCGCACCCGCGAGGGTCTCGTCCCCGACGGCGGGAAACGGCGCGAGGTAGTGAGCCTCGGCCCGGTTGAGCAGCAACCCGGCCTGCTCGGCGGAAACCTGCGCCTCCGTGAGCGCGGCCGTGAGAACGTGCCGCACGTAGGGCCATCGCAACCGCATCGTCGTCGCTCTGGTCACCTCGCCGGTCAGGCTGTTGCCGAACACGACCGCGACCTTGTCGCGCGCCAGCCCTTCCGCACCGGGCCACCCCGCGTCGGCCAGCGCCCGACCGGCCGTCTCCAGCGCGAGCCAATGCGCCGGGTCGGTCATGCGGTACGACGGCCCGGGAATCCGGAACGCGGCGCGGTCGAACTCCCAGTCTTCGATCAGCGCCGCCATCGAGCTGTAGATCCGGTCGGCGGCGGTGCGGTCGGCATCGAAGTAGTCCGCGAGATCCAGGCGTTCCGGTGGTATCCGCCGGAACGCCTGGCGCTGGTCCAGCACCATCTGCCACAGCTGGTCCGGATCGTCGGCATCCGGATAGCGGCAGGCCATTCCCACGATCGCGATCGGGTCCGCGTCGTCGCCGGGACACATGGAGTTGTGGTCTCTGTCGCGGTTCATACCCGGCCATTCGCGCCGAAGACCGGCACACCGACCTCCTCGATCCGGTCGCGCACGACCGGGTCGTGCTTCTGCGGTGCCTGAGCCGGCACCTCAACGGTCTGGCGCCACGAGAGGAAAGCCAGGCCCACGCCTCGCAGCGCACACACCGCCACCAATGCGAAGAAGAGGCCGAACACGATGTGCAGTTGCATCAGCACCCCGTAGACCGCAGCGGTCGCCAGGCCGAACAGGACCTGGTTGCGTGGCCGGGACGGTGACGTGGACGGGTCGGTGATCATGTAGTTGGTGAACAGGATGAACGCGGTTCCGGTGATCGGCAGGATCGCGCTGGCGATCGACAGGTCGGTGAAGGCACAGCGGAGCAGGGCCTGCAGGACGAACCCGCCGACCCATCCCAGGATCAGCGGGATCTTCTTCGTCAGCTTGGCATTGAGCATCGTGCCCGCCGCGAGCAGGAGAACGGGGATCAGCGCGTCGACGAAGCCGCTGGTCCACTCCGTGAACTGGTAGGGCGGGGCGATGCTCACCCAGGGGAACACCAGCAGCACCACGACGATGCCGGTGTTGCTGGGGTTGAGCACGTGTCGCAGGCGGCCTTTGACCTTCACGCGGATCAGGTACTTGCTCGCCACCGCGATCACCACGGCCAGCACGGTGGGCATCATTTTGTCGTTGGCGTACAACAACATCGCGCACGCCAGACCGCCGATGTAGGCAGGCAGCAGGAAGTCGACCACCGCGCCGGCCGGACCGAGATAACGCGGTCGCCGCCCGAGCGAGGCCGCCTCGATGGACTCCAGCACGAGCTCGGTCGCAAGGGCGACCAGCACCGCGACGACCGGGGTCAGGTACGCCTGCTCGAAGCCGAGCAGTGTGTGGCCCACGATGGTGAGAACCGAGATCGACAGCCCGAACCGGCGCAGTGCGGCGCTACGCGGATCCTTCGGTTTGGCCTGCCGCTCGGAGTTGCCCTGATCCTTCGTCTCTCGAGGCATCGTCTTCACTTGTCCTCCAAGGTCGTACCATCCGCACGCAGCAGAATCCGGTGCCAGCCGGGAGTCACGTTCACCGTCGCCGTGTGCTGCTGACCGCAACCGTCCCGCCAGGACAAAGCGACCGGCAGCGGGCCTTCCTTCACGTCACCGAGACCGAAGAGCACGTCGGGCGCGTTGACACCGTTGTGCCCGTTGGCCGGATAGACCTGCTGGGAATGCTTCGTGCCGTCCGGAGTCGTCAGGACGGCGGTGGCGCCGATCGCCGGGCGGTCGGTGCCTTCGCTGTTTCCCACGCACCCGCCGACATCCGCGGGCTGACGCAGCCTCAGTCCGACGAACTCGCCCGACGACTGCGACGTGTTGCGGTACAGGGTCGACTGCGCCCACTGGTTGGCCACGACGAAGTCCAGGCGGCCGTCGCCGTCCACGTCACCGACCGCGAAGGCACGGCTCACCGCATCGGTGCCGACACCCGCCAGATCGGCCACATCGACGAACCGACCACCGCTGCCCTTGGTGAAGAAGGTGTTGTGGTCACGGCCCGACAGGTCGTCGCCCTCGATGAACTGCGGCCAAAGGGCGGGGTCACCGAGGATGAGATCGTTCGACATGGCCGCCTCCTGCATCTGCGGCCACCGGTTGGTCGTACCGCGGATGAACCCGGTGGCGTGCATGACCTCGACCGCTCCGTCGTTGTCGAAGTCAGCCGCCTTGACATCCCAGCTCCAGCCGGAGCGGGACAGTCCGAGCTCCTCGCTGTGGTCGTCGAAGGGGGCGACACCTCGCCGCAGCGCATCCCGGTCACCCGTGCTGACGAAGGCGAAGTTGCTCTCCTGCAACGCATAGGGCTCGGTGATGTTGCTGACCAGGATGTCCGGCACGCTGTCGCGGTTGAGATCGGTGAAGGCGACTCCCATGCCCTTGAAGGAGTCCTTGCCGACCACTTTGGACTTCGGCGTGAGCGCGTGCCGGACGCCGTGCGCCTCTCGGAAGCGGATCTGACCGGGCGTGGACACGTTGACCAGGAACTGGTCCGGGCCGAAGTCGTTGGCGATGTAGAGCTCGGGCAGACCGTCCTGGTCGATGTCCTGGGTAGCCGCCGCGAGCGTCCATCCGGTGATCCTGGACTCGCCGTCGACCGGGTCGACCGTCTCCGCAAAGCGCACGTCGGGTGCGTCACCCCCGACTGCGCTCACGAAGCGGAAGTATCGATGTGTCCCACCGTTGTACCCGTCGGACAGCGAGTCCGTCATGACCAGCTCGGGTTGCTGCGCGGTGGGATCGAGCACTCGCGCCCCATCGGGGAAGTAGTTGCCGAAGAACAGGTCGAGGTGACCGTCGCCGTCCAGGTCCGCGATCGTGGCGGCATTGGTGTTCCAGACCTGCGGTGGACTGACGAGCTCGCGTTCGGAGAACCCGGCCGCCGCGGGCGCGCTGGCCGGCGTCCGCAGGAACAACACCGGGGACCGGCCCCAGTAGTAGACGACCACGTCCTGCCAGCCGTCCTCGTTGAGGTCGGCGGGCAGACATCCCATCGGAGCGACGTAGTCGGCGTAGGGCAGCGTAGACGGCTTGAGGGTGAAGGCCGCGTACCGCTCACCGGTGGTGGGCGCCGGCTCGACGGTCACCGTGTCGGTGCGCGGATCGACGAGGCAGATGTCGCGCGAGACGGCGCCGCCGTCCACTGCGAAGAGACCGGCCCCGGCGCCGACGGAGGACACCCAGCTGCGGATCCGCTCGTAGACGGGCGCCACCGGCCGGACCTGCCGGTCGCCCGCGCGGTCCGCGGGACTGATCGCGTGGTGGTCGAACCCGAAGCGGGCGGCGAGACCGGCCCGGTCCTCGGCGGCGACAGTGGGCGGCTGCGCCAGGCCCCATGCCAGCACACAGCACAGCGCGGCGGCGAGCTTCGGCACAAGCCTGGCCCTCAGAGCGGGTAGCACCTTCACGACGGCTGCCCTTCCATGTTGTCGGCCCACAGGTTCCGGATCCCGGCACGCCACTGCTGGTACTGCGCGGACGTTCCGGTCGCGGGACCGAGAGCGTCCTGTGCCCGTTTCGCCCACGATCCGGCGACATCGGCGGGCACACCGGCCAGGATCGGCGCGGCCAGCCGGGTGTGTTCGGGCACGACACCGGAGATCCGGCGGGCCTCGCAGGCGAAGGAGCATCCCTGCGCGAGATCGGCCCGGTACTCGCCGGCGAGCAGGGCCAGCGACTCCAGTTCGTCCGCTTGCACGCCACCCGCGTAGGTCGCGGCGAGGCCGACGCCACTCCACAGGTCAGACCGGCGGTTTCGGGGAAAGTCGTTGATGCGCAGCGTCACCGCTTCGGGATCCGCGCACTCCTGGAACCACAGCGACCTGCCGACACCCTGGTCGCGAACGGCGAGCTGGTCCTCGGTCAGCCCTCGCTCGACGGCCTTTCCACCGACGACCTGATCGGTGTGGAAGAAGCCCTGGTGGAACCCGTAGCCGTCCCAAGCGAGCCAACGCAGCAACGGATCTCGCACGACTGCCCGACCCCAACCGGGACGCAGCCGCAGCCTGGCGAACGCCCAGCCGACCCCCACGTGCACCAGATGCGGATAATCGCTCGCCGGTCCACGCAACAGAGCTCGGGTGTTCCGTCCGCCAGACAGCGTGAGAATGTCCAGGACCGCGCAGGCCATACCGGCGCCCTCATACGCGAATCCGCGCAATGGGAGGTCGACGCGCTCGATCTCACTGGCCAGCCGGTCATCGGCCGGCCACGCCACGGCCGCGTTGAAACCTTCGAGAAATGACCGACCCGCACGTTCCAGCGTTTCGCGTGCCGGGCCGTTCCGCAGCCTGAACCGGCGTCTCCCGAAGTCGACCTGATCGAGCTCCTGACCGAGTGCCGCAACCAGAGCCCGACGAGTGCGACTAGCCGCCGGGAGACGAACACCACGACTCTGGTGCTCTCTTGCAATTTCCGTCGTCAACTTGGACCGCCATTTGCTCTCAGCCACCCGCCACGCACGACGAACCTCGCGACGAAATCCATTCACGCCACAATTACGCCGATTATCCAAGCGGGCGAAAACCAGTGCAGAACAACGCGACAGACTTCCTGCGGATCAGCTGCGAAAATCTCCCGATAACCCTCACGTAAATGAATAGTTGAAGATCATTCATGCTTGCCGGTTACAGCTAACAGCAGGCGACCAGCGGTCGCCTGTCCACAATGGAATATTCACCCAGAGTGGTGACAGGAGCCCTTTCCTCAAACGCTGCCGCGCCGCGCAGGAAGGGCGCAGCCGCAGCACATCGCGTCACGATCGGCGGCCGGTGGGCGCATGTGCAGCGTCATCGCGATCACCATCGGGACGAAGACGACGGCGTTGTAGAACAGGTGGAGCTCCACCCTGGGCACGACGAGCTGGAGGATGCTGGTGGGCGCGGAACGGCCGGACAGGTGGACGCCGACGACAGCCTGGACCAGCAGGAGGAGATGCTCGAAGTGGTGCCAGATCTGAATGCCCAGCGCGACGGTCCACCAAGCGCGGCTCCGGCCGGTGAACCCAGGCCGCAACACGACCAGCCCGGCCAGCATGACGACTGCATAGCCGTAATGCAGTGCCTCAGAGTGCACCAGCCACGGGAAAGCCACGCCAAGGAGTCCCCCTGCCTCGTGCACCGGCCATCCCAGAACGTAGATCTGAAAGGCCTGGGCGAGATGTTCCGCCCAATGTGCCAGCACGATCACCAGGAAAATGGTGAGCGCGGCCTTGTGCCATCGGGTGTTGAGCGTGGCGAACCAAATGGGCCCGCCGGTCCGCGTCCAGACATAGGCCATGTCGCCAGCCCCTTCCATCGCGATCCATCGCCACGGGATGAACCATCAACCAGCGTGATGACAGACAACCTGTCACCAGTTTTTGTTACGCGCAATCGAATCGGCCTCCGGTGCCCCGGTCGGGTGCCTGATTGCTCCGAACCGGTATTGCCCCGCCCGCACTGGAATGCTCACGGCAGCCAAAAGGCCGCTCACCATGATCGGTGAGCGGCCTTCGGGTTGGGAGGAGCGCGAGGGGAGAACCCATGCCCCTCGCGCTCCGGTCACTGTCCACAAAGGATAAGGTCGTTTGTGGACGGCGGGCCACCGGAACAGCCGACCCGCCGATGCATCACTTGTTGACGACGCCGCCCACCATGCCGGGCAGACCGCCGGTGGTCGTGCCGACCTGACCGGTCGCCGTGGCGACCTTGCCCGCGACCGCGGGCACACCGCCGGACGCGGAGCTCATGGCACCGGGGTCGGACATCAGCGGCGCGGCGTCGTTGCTCCGTTCGGTGGCGGGCCCGTCACCGCCGAGGTCGACCGGGATCACCGAGGCGGGAGTCGTTCCCACCATGACGTCGGTGACGTCGACGACGTGGTTCGACACGGTCGCCATCACCGGTAGCGTCAGGTCCTTGACCTGCGGGACCAGACCCACCGGAATCTGCAGCGGCGTCGCTGCGGTCGGGGTGCCGCTGACGTCGCTGTCCACCGCGCTGAGAGTGGTGTTGTCCACGTGCGACAGCACGCCGACGCCCCAGCCGAAGACCTGCGGGTCGGCGGCGACGGGAACGTCCAGGATCGCGCTGCTCAGGGCGGTGCCGTCGCCGATCGCGGTCTCGTCGCCACCGGTCTTCGCCGTCAGGTCGTTGGTGACCTGGTTGGTCGCGGAACCGATCGCGGAGACGGCCAGGCCGAAGACCTGCGGCATGGCCTGCGCCTCGGCGGAGATGATGTCACCGGAGATCGCGCCTCCCGTGCCGTCGGTGGTGATCGGGCCGCCCGCGGCGATGTCGGTGACGTTCTCGGTCTCGGCAGTGCCGTTCGCCATCGCCGTGATCGTGTTACCGAAGGCCTGGACCAGCGGCTGCGCCTGCGCGGCGATCACGTCGCCGGCGATGGCACCGTTGACGCCGGAGGTGTTGACCGGGCCACCGGCGTGCGAGGTGACGTCGTTGTCGGCCTTGGTCTCGACGTTGCCGATCCACGAGATCGCCCAGCCGGTCACCGCTCCCGCGCCGCCGACCGGAACCTCGGCGACGTTGCCACTGACGGCACCGCTGTCGCCGTTGGTGTCGGTCTGGCCGCCCGCCTTGACGTCGGTGAGGTTGTGGCCGAGCGCCTCGCCGTTGCCGCCCCACGTGGCGGAGATGGCGTTGACCTGCACCGGCAGCGCGGCGGGAACCTCGGCGACGTTGCCACTGACGGCGCCGACCGCGCCGGACGCCAGGTTGTCGCCACCGGCGTCGACGTCGGTCTTCGAGTCGACGTGGCTGGTGGGGTGGCCACCCCACGCACCGGCGATGTTGAACACCTGGGCCACCGGAGCCACCGGAGCGGTCACGATGTTGCTGGAGACCAGACCGCCGTCGTCGACAGTGTTGTTGTCACCGCCGGCGGAGACGGACTTGTCCTCCTTGTAGACGGAGGTGGGGATGCCACCCCACGCGCCCGCGATGCCGTACACCTCGGCCACGGCCACAGGCACCGGGTTCACGATGTTGCCACTGCCGGTCGCACCGTTGCCGGAGGTGTCGATGTCGCCACCGGAAGCGACCTTCTCGGTGTTGCTGCCGATCGCGGTCGGGACACCGCCCCACGCACCCGCGATGCCGAGCACGTCGGCCGCACCCGCGGCCTGGCCACCGATGACGTTGCCACCGACCACGGAGTTGTCGCCGTGGTCATAGGTGTTGCCGCCGGCCTTGGCGTCGACGGTGTTCACACCGGTCGCCTTCGAGATACCACCCCAGTCACCCGCGATGTGCGCGACCTGCACCGGCAGGCCGACCGGCACGTTGGCGATGGTGCCACCGCCGACGGAACCGTCACCGTTGCTGACGTCGCCGCCACCCGAGTCGGACGTGACCTCGTCGACGCAGGTGCTGGAGGTGATGCCACCCCACGCACCGGTGTTGCAGTGCACGGAAACCGGCGTCGCGGTCTGCGGGTGCGCGAGCGTTCCACCGACGACCGAGTTCTCGCCGCTGGTCACGACGTCACCGCCCGCCGCGGACTTGACGGTGTTCACACCGACCGAGTCGGACAGACCGCCCCACGCGGCCGCGGTGTTGAAACCGGTGGCAGGCAGGCTGACCGGGGCGTCGGCCACGGTGCCGCCGACGAGCGAGTCGTCGCCGCCGGTCTTGTCGCCGCCACCGGCGACGGAGTCGTAGTCGTTGGTGCACTCGGATCCGGTGATGCCACCCCACGGGCCGGTGGTGCAGTTCACCGCGACCGGGCCGGCGACCTGCGGATGCAGGACCGTGCCGCCCGCCGCCGAGTCGTCGCCGCCGGTGTCGACATCGCCGCCCGCGGCCGAGGTGACGTGGTTCGCGGTGGTGGCGAAGGACTTGCCACCCCAGGCACCCGCGGTGCCGAGGACGTTGACCGGCGTGGAAACCGGGGCCTCGCCGACCCAGCCGCCAGCGAGAGAACCGTCACCGTTGGTGGTCGCGCCGCCGCCGGCCTCTGCTTCGAGGTCGTTGACGCACTTCGCGTCGGTGATGCCGCCCCAGGCGCCAGAGGTGCAGTTCACCGCGACCGGCCCGGCGACCTGCGGGGTGAACACGGTGCCGCCGACAACCGATTCCGCACCGCCGGTGGTCGCGTACGAGTCAGTGGCCCGGCCGGCGTCGTCGGTACCCGCATCCGCGAGAACCGTGTTGTGCGACACCGACTTTCCGATTCCGCCCCAGCCGGCCGCCGTGCCGTCGACCTGGACGGGCAGGGCCACCGGGGCGCCCGCGGCCGTACCGGAGACGACGCCGCCAGTGCCATCGGTGGTCAACCCGCCAGGGGCGCTGGCGTGCTGGACGGTCTTACCGTGCGCCGTACCGGTGCCGCCCCAGCCTGCGCCGGTGTTGTTGACAGCAACGGGAACCGCGCCCTGAACGGCGACGATGTTGCCGGAGGCCGCGGTGTGGTCGCCGGACGTGGTGATCGCGCCGCCGGTGACGCTCTGCTGCGTGGCATGGTTGTCCACCGTGGCGTCGGACAGGGTGCCGAGCGCGAGACCGGTGACCTGAACCGGCGCCGTGACCGGTGCCGCGACGACATTGCCCGCGGCGGCCTCGCCGCTGCCGCTGGTCGTGATGGGGCCGCCCTGCTGGTGCACCTGGTGCGACTCGTTCACCACGTGCGAGTCACCAGCCGCTCCCACGGCCCAGCCCGAGACGTCGACCGGCACCGAGACGTTCGGCGCCACCACGTTGCCGAGAAGCAGCGGAGCAGCCACGCCGCTCGTCTCGTGGAGGAGATCGTCGGTGCTCACCACGGTGTCGATGATCACCGGGATGTCCACCTGCTCGATCGGGGTGCCGACACCGATGTTGCCGACACGGATCGGCACGCTGGCACCACCGTCCAACGGCGACGGTGGCAGATCCGGATTGACCTTTTCCTCAGCGGAAGCGATGCCGGTGCCGAGCACCAGCATTCCGCCCGTGATCAACGCGGACTTCAGGCCACGTCGAGCCCAAACATGCATGGGTGGAGCTCCTCTTTCAGGGGGATAACGTGAAAGGTGACGTCGTCGCACGCGCAATCACGAAGAACAGCCGGGCCGACGCTCGGAAGGAGAAGAAACAAGCGCCGGACCGGCCTCGGCGCGAGACACTATCGCTGTGAAACGCTCGTTGCGACACGAAAAGCACAGACGAACCAGAAAGTGACGTTTATTCATCCAGAAGATCAAGAACACCATCACTGCACGTAGCGGTGCATGCCCTCCTCCTCTGTCGACCACCCCAACGGGCGTCATTCTGTCCCGTTAATCTCAACGGGTCACAGTCACCCACACGGGGACGCTCACATCCCAGCGCAGTGCACAGAATCGGTGATCACAGCGGAGGCCGAACACCACCGCGAAGCACTTTAAAATGTCACGACAGCGAGACGGTCCAATAACCCTCGTGCAGCGCGACCACTAAACGGAACGCTGGGGAGCAGCTAACCGGTCAAGGAATCCCAGCGGTCATTTGGACCGGTTAGATTCACTTCTCCAAACCTGTTGATGCCCACCAACGCGGAACATGGTTGTGGCAGGGCACTTCGTCCGCCCGGCACTCTCATCTGGACGCGCCACCGAGTGCTCTTGCCGCTTCCGCGTACAAGTTGGCTGCAGAAAACTGCCGATGTACTCGGCTACTGATCACCCTATCTACCGGCAGCTGTGCTGGTAGCAGCCATGAGAGCGCGATCTTCGTGATCGAGTCGGATAGGCGCCGACGTCCAGCCGGGCAGGCTGCACGCCTCCAGTCGATCCCACCAGCGAACCTGCGGAATCGGGATCGCCTGATCACGAGCGATCTCCTGACCTGGCACTTGCGTCAGGTCGAGCTGAGCGGATCTCCGCAGTCCGGTCGAGCGAGATCCGGTGCTCAAGGACCAGACGCCCTTTCGGTAAACCGCCGGTAGGGACTGTTCCCATCTGTCGTGTGTCCTGCCGGGGGCACCAGCACCAAGGGCCGGTCACGCAAGCTCGTGACCGGCCCTTGCACTTCGTAGTCGCGGTAGCCAACACGGACCTCGGAACCCGTGGATCTGGCGCCATGACATCACGCGTGACACGAACTTCGACCTAGCCTCGTTTCATGGCTTCAGGGGTTCGTAACTCAACGCGACCGCGCGGCATCGACACGCTGCCCACTGGCTCTCTACGCGTGACAACGGGTGCGTTGCTCTTCAGTCAGTCCTCTGACTGACGACCATGGGCGCGCCAGACCCGGACCGCAAACCACGCGAACACACCCGTCATCTCAATGCTCATTGACATGTTGCCTTCGGGACAGCAGCTCAGCTGCCACGTAGCGCTTTCAGAGCGGCAGGCAGGTGCGCTGAGCAGGCCTGACTTCCTGACGCCAGGTGTGGAACAGCGCGGTCGTTGCGACGACCCAGGCCACCCCGAGGACGTACCCCGCGAACACGTCGGAAACGTAGTGCACCGACAAGGCGACTCGAGACAAGCCGATGCCCAGCACCATCACCGCCGCGACGGTCACAGCGACTCGCCGCCACACGGATCGCAGCAGAGACCAGTAGAGCAACAACAGCGTCGCGTACGTGACCACGGCGGACTGGGCGTGGCCGCTGGGAAAGCTCAGGCCGGTGGCGGTGGTCAGCGGGTCGGCCACCACCGGACGGGCTCGCTGAACGGCCCTCTTGACCAGCGCGTTGAGCACGGCGCCGCCGGTCACGGTCACCACGACGAACGCCGCCGTCCTGGGACGGCGCCGGTACAGCAACCACGCTGTCACGAGGGCGAACGCCGTGAGGTAGACAGGCGCGGAACCGGCTGTGCTCATCGTCTTCATGATCGCGGCGAAGGCCGGGTGCTCGACGGTGTAGAGGTGCAGCTCGTCGCGGGCGCCGTTGTCCACGGACAGCAACGGCGGCCACTTGGCCCGTACCAGGAGCAAGAGCAGGCCGAACGGGACAGCCACGATCGTCAACGCCACCATCGCCAGCACCGATCGGAGACTGAATCTGGCGTGGGCCGACGCGGAGAACCTCATCCTCACGACGGTGCAGCCGTTTGATTAGAACATCGTGAAGATCATCAATCCGCAGTCATGCTCGAGGCTCCGCGGCCAGGGGAAGGCGGACGTGGAAGCATGCCCCCTCGGTCGAGTCGTCCAGCCACACCAGACCGCCGTGCCGCTCGGTCACCTCGCGCACGATCGCCAGCCCCAAGCCGGCGCCGCCGGTGTCACGTTCACGGGCGCGTTGCGAACGGAAGAACCGTTCGAACACCTTGGTGCGGTCCGCGTCCGGGACGCCGGGGCCGTCGTCGGCGACGACCAGTTCTGCGAACCGTTCCGCCGACCACAGTCCGACCGTGATCCGGTGCCGGGCGTGGTGTTCGGCGTTGTCCAGCAAGTTGCGCACCACGCGGCTCAGTTCGCCCGACCGGCCGCGCAGCCTGGCTGCGGAGAACGGGGACAGCTCGACGTCCACCACGCCGCGACTGCGGACCGCGTCGATCTCGGCCAGCACCACCTCGTCCAGATCCACCCACTCGACGGGCTCCGAGACGCCGTCGGCCAACGCCAGCACGATCAGCTCGTCGGTCAGGTCGCCCAGCCGGACCGCCTCGCGGTGCAGGTCGCCCGCGACGCGCACCCAGTCCGTGCGGGACGGGTGCGCAAGGCCGATCTCCAGGCGGGTGCGCAGGCTCGCCAGTGGGCTGCGCAGCTCGTGCGCGGCATCGGCGGCGAAGCGGCGCTGCCGTTCGTGCACCTCTTCGAGGCGAGCCAGCATGTCGTTCATGGTGCGGGCCAGCCTGCCCACCTCGTCGTCGGCCGGTGGCTCCGGTACGCGGCGGTCGAGCCGGCTCGCGGTGATCTCGGTGACCTGTTCCCGGATCGCCTCGACCGGACGCAACGCGCGGCCCACCACCAGCCACGCGGTGCCACCGGTCGCGACCAGGAGGATCGGCACGATGATGGCCAACGCCGTCGTCGCCGCCTCGACTCCCTCGTCGACGCGTTCCAGCGGCGCGGCCGCGTAGACCGCGACGGGTTGGCCGCGCACCGTCGCCCCGACGCCGGCCACAGTGTGGTGCTCGCCGTCCGGCAATCGCGTTGTTCCCGTCACCGCACCGCTTTCCGGCAACAGCGCCAGCAGCCGGGTGTGCGCGACCTCGGCGCCGGCGGCGAGGACCGTGCCGTCGCGCTCGACGACCTGGATGAGCGAGGGCAGCGCCGCCGGCAGGCCGCCGGTGATCATCGAGGCGAACGATTCGGCCTGACGGAGGGCCTCCTCCTCGGCGTTGCCGGTCAGCTGGTCGCGGACCAGGATCAGCGCTGCGGCGCCACCCGCGACCAGCCCGAGTCCCACGACCAGCACCGCCATCGCGGTCAACCGGACGCGGACACCGGCCCGACGCCTAACCGCCATCGGCCGCCAACCGGTAGCCCGTCCCCCGGACGGTCTCGACAGCGTGCCTGCCGAACGGCAGGTCGATCTTCCGGCGCAAATAGGCGACGTAGACCTCCACCACGTTCGACTGGATCGGGATGGCCGAGTCCCACACCTCGTCCAATGCGAACCGCTTCGTCACCACCTGACCCGGCCGCGACATGAGCAGCTCCAGCAACGCGAACTCGCGCGGGGTCAGCTCGATCGCCGCCTCGCCCCGGCGGCAGCGCCGAGCGACTCGGTCCAGCGCGAGGTCCCCCGCGGTCAGGACGTCCGCCAGTTGCAGACCGGTCCGTCTGAGCAGGGCATGCAGGCGCGCCAGCAACACCCGGTACGAGAACGGTTTGGTGAGGAAGTCGTCCGCGCCGATGCGCAGTGCGCGCAGTTGGTCCAGTTCGCCGTCGCGGGCGGTCAGCACGAGTACGGGCACTCTGATCCCCGCACGGCGCAGCTGTGCGCACAGGTCGAGACCGGACAGACTTGGCAACATCAGATCGAGCACTATCGCGTCGAACCGGCGGGTGAGCCCGGCGTCCAGGCCGAGCAGGCCGTCGTTCGCGGTCTCCACCTCGAACCCGTCCTGGCGCAGGCCTTCGGCGAGCGCGTCGGCGAACGACGCCTCGTCCTCGATCACCAGCACCCGGCCTGTTCGGGTCATGTCATCACCTGACTGGACACGAGCCTGCCCCGTTCCAGTATCAGCACACCCGTGCAGATCCGCTCAACCTCCGGCAGCGAGTGCGTGGACAACACGACCGTGATGCCGCGCACCTCGGCGATCGTGCGCACCAGGGTGAGAATGTCCCGCTGATCGGGTGGGTCGAGCCCGAGCGTGGGTTCGTCGAGCAGCACCACGACCGGGTTGTTCACCAGCGCCCGCGCGATCCCCAGGCGTTGCCGCATGCCTCGGCTGTACGTGGCGATCCGCGCGGAGGCCTGGTCGCTGAGCCTGACCTGGCCGAGGAGCCGTGCGGCCCGCGCGCGGGCCTCGCCGCGGGACAGGCCGAAGAGCCGTCCGTGGTAGGTCAGGAACTCCAGACCCGTCTGGTGACCGGGATATCCCGCGTCCTCCGGCAGCACGCCGATGAGCATGCGGACCTCGTGGTGCCGTCTGCCTGGCACGCCCGCGACGGAGAACTCGCCACCGGTCGGAGTGACCACAGTGGACAGCATGCGCAGGGTCGTCGTCTTGCCCGCGCCGCTCGGGCCGAGCAGGCCGAGCACCTCGCCCTTGCGCGCGGTGAAGCTGATGCCGTCCACCGCCGGCAAGGTGCCGTAGGACTTCGAGAGGTCACGCACCTCGACAGCGATCTCGTCGGACAGCCGGTTGGTGCGCACGAAAGACCAGATCTCATATGGCAGCTGGTTTCTCCCGCGGGTCCGCACGAGTGGCGCGTCGAGTGCCGGGTCGGCACGCAGGATCGCACCTTGCAGGTCGCTCAGCCGCGACTCGGGTTCGAGCGCCTGCTCGTCGGCGAGCCGGGCTCGGGCGGCGCGATAGACCTCGAGCGCGTCGGTGACCCGGCCGCACCGGTACATCGCCAGCATCAGCAACGCCTGCAGGCGTTGGCGGTCAGGGTGTTGCGCGACGAGGTCGGTCAGTTCGTCGGCCACCGCGGCGTGCCTGCCGAGGCGCAGTTCGGCGTCCAGGCATTCCTCCAGAGCTGCCAGCCGAGCCTGTTCGAGTCCCTGACACAGCACGGCTGCGGCGTCCGGTGTGGTCACGTCCGCGAGCGGCGGACCGTGCCACATCGACAGCGCGTGCCGCAGCAGCGACACCCTGACCGCGTCGTCCGTCTCCTGCCGGGCACCCGTGACGACGGCGCGGAACCGGTGCACGTCGATCGACAGCGGGTTGACCTTCAGCATGTAGGCCTTGCCGCGTGTGACGATGTCCGCGTCGTTCTGGCCGGTCCTCGCATCAGCGATCGCCTTGCGCAGGCGCGACACGCTGACGTGGATCGCGTGCTGCGCGGTGCGCGGCGGGTGCGACGGCCATGTGAGGTCGACGAGCCGCTCCACGGATACGAGCTGGTTCGGATGCAGCGCGAGTATCGCGAACGCGAACCGCTGTTTTCGCGGCCCGAGATCAAGTTGCAACTTCTGTTCCCATGCCTCAACGGCACCCAGTAGCTGAAAGTCCACGGCGCCCCCTCCCCGGCGGCGGTAACCCCTGCTGGTGAATCGGTCGAGTCATGTATTCCGTTTCACGCCATTTGCACGAATCACTGCCAGTGTTCGACCAATCGCCGCAGGTAGAGACCATCGGTCTGATTTCCTGAGTTGTGTTCTCATGGTTCTCTTATGCCCATCGGCTCGACTTATGGCACTTACTCCAAATGAGGAGGGGATGCCATGCCGGGTGTAACTCTCGAGGCTCGTGAGCTGTCGAAATGGTTCGGGTCCCGCACGGCCGTCGACTCGGTGAGCTTCACCGCGCACGAGGGAGAGGTGATCGGTCTGCTCGGCCCCAACGGGGCGGGCAAGACCACGACGATCCGGATGTTGTCGACGGTGCTCGACCCCACAGGAGGCTCGTTCTCCGTCGCGGGCGTCCCGTCGTCCCGGCCCGCCGAGATCCGGGCCCGGATCGGCGTGTTGCCGGAGAGCGCGGGTTATCCAGGGCACCAGACGGGACTGGAGTACCTCATCTACCACGGGCGGCTCTTCGAACTGTCGCGCGACGAGGCCCGGCAGACCGCGGTGCGGTTGCTCGGTCAGGTGAGTCTGGCGGACCGAGCGCAGTCGAGGATCGCGACCTACAGCCGGGGCATGCGGCAACGCCTCGGCATCGCACGGGCGTTGGTGAACAACCCGTCGGTGGTGTTCCTCGACGAACCGACGCTCGGCCTGGATCCCGCCGGACAGCGCGAGATCCTCGTGCT
>CAVYAD010000045.1:0-170367 GCA_963766275.1 uncultured Actinomycetota bacterium | reverse complement strand
GGACGTCATGTTCGGCGGCGGCGTGCCGGACTCGTCACCGCCCACCGCGCCTGGGACCCCGGTCGCGTCGGCGATCACCGGCAGTTCGGTGAAGCTCAACTGGCCGGCGTCGACGGACAACCTGGGCGTGACGGAATACCGGGTGTACCGGGGTGACCAGGTGGTCGCGACGTCGACGACGAACTCGGCCACCGTCTCCCGGCTGAGCCCGAACACCGACTACACCCTCCGGGTGGTCGCGCTGGACGCGGCGGGCAACGCCTCACCGTCCTCCGCGGCCGTCACGGTCAGGACCGGCAGCGTCGGAACCTGTTCGGTGACCTACACCAAACCGAGCACCTGGAACGGTGGCTTCACGGCGAACGTGAGCATCGCCAACTCCGGGACCGAAGCGGTCAACGCGTGGCAGCTCGTCTGGGACTTCCCGCCGGCACAACGGCTTTCCCAGGCGTGGTCGTCCACGGTCACGGTGGTGGACGGAAAGGCCACCGCGACGGGGGCGTCCTGGAACGCGAACATCGCACCCGGCGGCACGGTCAGCTTCGGGTTCAACGCCGCGACCACGGCACCGGTCGCGGATCCGACGGCCTTCACGCTCAACGGTCAATCCTGCGCCATCCAGTGATGAGGGTGCTCCTCGCCCTCTTCGTGGCCGGTTCGGTCGCGCTCGTCTTCGTCCTCGGGCGCGCCGAACCGGTCCCGGACCTCACCAGAGGTGTCGACGGGGTCGCGGCCTGGCTGCACCAGCTCACCGGTGAATGCGGGGAAGTCAAGAAGGACAACGATTTCACCGCGTTCACCGGGCCGGTGCGGTCGAAGGTCTACGAGCCGTTCGTCGCCGAGTGGGGGACGTGCGCGAAGCAGCCCTACCAACGACTCGGGCTGCTCGTGCTGAAGCCGGGACTGGAGCAGGCCTGGCTGACGGCGGTCGCGAACGGTGAGGTCCGGGGCGATCCGGACCTCGTGTTCGGCGACGGGTTCGCGCTCACCGGCTCGATCGGCATGGAGCACCTCGGCCTGAGACGTCTCGAATGTTCGCCCACCGCGTGCTTGTTCACCGAAATCCGGCACCACTGACAGGAGAACCATGAGGCTCAACGGGACAAGGCGGTGGGCCGCGACGGGTGTCGTGGTCGCCACCGCCGTCGCGACCTTCGGGATCGCACTGAGTGCGCCCGCCGGCGCCGCGCCTGGCTGCCGGGTCGACTACACCGCGAACAACTGGGGCGGCGGCGGGTTCGGCGCCGCCGTGAAGATCACCAACCTCGGTGACGCGGTGTCGGGCTGGACGCTGAAGTTCACGTTCCCCGGCAACCAGCGCGTGACGCAGGGCTGGAGCGCGACCTGGACGCAGTCGGGTGCCGACGTCACGGCGGCGAGCATGCCGTGGAACGGCAACCTGGCCACCGGCGCCTCGATCGACATCGGCTTCAACGGCAGCTACACCGGCAGCACCAACGCCTCGCCCGCCTCGTTCACGCTGAACGGCACGGTGTGCACCGGTCAGAACCCGCCGACGTCCACGACGACCACCACGACGACGACAGGTAACCCGCCGAACCCCGGCAACCGCGTCGACAATCCGTACGTCGGCGCGAAGGTGTACGTGAACGCGGACTGGTCGGCGAAGGCGAACGCCGAGGCAGGCGGCAGCCGGATCGCGAACCAGCCCACCGGCGTGTGGATGGACCGGATCGCGGCGATCAACGGCACCACCGGCGCGCGCGGCCTGGCCGCGCACCTCGACGACGCGGTGCGCCAGGCGGCGGGCTCACCACTCGCCATCCAGCTGGTGATCTACAACCTGCCCGGCCGCGACTGCTCGGCGCTCGCGTCCAACGGTGAGCTCGGCCCCACGGACATCAACCGCTACAAGACGGAGTACATCGACCCGATCGCGGCGATCCTCGCCCGGCCCGCGTACGCGAACCTGCGGATCGTCGCCGTGGTGGAGATCGACTCGCTGCCGAACCTGGTCACCAACGTGACACCGCGGCCGACGCAGACGCCGCAGTGCGACGTGATGAAGGCCAACGGTAACTACGTCACCGGCGTCGGCTACGCGCTCGCGAAACTGGGCGCGGTCCCGAACGTCTACAACTACCTCGACATCGGCCACCACGGCTGGCTCGGCTGGGACGACAACTTCGGCCCGACCGCCGAACTGCTGTACCAGGCGGCCAACGCGTCCGGCAGCACGAAGGCGAACGTGCACGGATTCATCGCCAACACCGCCAACTACGGCGCGCTGCGCGAGCCGAACTTCAAGGTCGACGACGTGATCAACGGCGAAGTGGTGCGCGAGAAGGCCAAGTGGGTCGACTGGAACCGCTATGTCGACGAGCTGTCCTACGCACAGGCGTTCCGCACCCGCGCGGTCACCGCGGGCTTCGACGCGGGCGTCGGCATGCTCATCGACACCAGCCGCAACGGCTGGGGCGGCGCCGCCAGGCCGACCGGCCCCGGCCCGCGCACCACCGCGGACGCGTTCGTCAACGGTGGCAGGCTCGACCGCCGCATCCACCTCGGGAACTGGTGCAACCAGGCCGGTGCGGGCATCGGTGAGCGGCCGACGGCAGCGCCCGCGGCCGGTATCGACGCCTACGTGTGGATCAAGCCGCCGGGTGAGTCGGACGGCGCGAGCAAGGCGATCCCGAACAACGAGGGGAAGGGCTTCGACCGGATGTGCGACCCCACGTACACCGGAAACCCGCGCAACGGCAACAGCATGTCCGGTGCGCTCGGCGAGGCTCCGCTGTCCGGGCACTGGTTCTCCGCGCAGTTCCAGGAGCTCATGCGCAACGCGTACCCAGCCCTGTAGGAGGAACTGACCGCCTTGAACGTCTCCTGCGCGGCTTCCGCCCGTGCAGGAGACGCCGCCGCCGTCGCAGCCCGACCCCGCGACGGTGGCGGCCGGTCAGTTCCGCCCTCGACCTCGACCACACCTGCGACGCCCCCTGCGAGGACCCCTGATGCGATCAACCAGACCGCCGACCGGCTTTCACGACAGGGTGAGAGCGATCCGCCGCCGTGCCGCCGCGCTGACCATGGCCGTCGTGTCCGTGGGCGCGACCGTCGGGCTGGCACTGGCCGCCCCGGCCGAAGCCGCGCCCGGCTGCCGGGTCGACTACACGGTGCCGAGCCAATGGCCCGGTGGCTTCACCGCCAACGTGAAGGTGACCAACCTCGGCGACCGCGTCAACGGCTGGCGGCTGGGCTGGGCGTTCCCCTCCGGGCAGCAGGTCACCCAGGCCTGGAACGCGACCGTCACGTCGTCGGGCGCCAGGTCACCGCCGCCGACGCGGGCTACAACGCGGTCATCGCGACGAACGGCTCGGCGTCGTTCGGCTTCAACGGCAGCTGGTCCGGCACCAACACCGCGCCGGCGTCCTTCACCCTCAACGGCGTCGCCTGCACCGGCGAGTGCAGCCACGCCACCGACGACGACCACGGCACCACCACCACGTCCGCCGTCACGCCGCCGTGCCGGGTGACGCGATGGCACCGGTCGCCGCGATGCAGCCGGGCTGGAACCTCGGCAACTCGCTCGACGCCACCGGCGGCGACGAGACGTCCTGGGGCAACCCGCGGATCACCGAGGCGCTGCTCGACAACGTCAAGGCGCAGGGTTTCAAGAGCATCCGCATCCCGGTCACCTGGAGCGCGCACCAGGGTGCGGCGCCGGCACACACGATCGAGGCGGCGTACCTGAACCGGGTCAAGGAGGTCGTCGGCTGGGCGCTGGCCGACGGCTTCTACGTGATGATCAACATCCACCACGACTCGTGGCAGTGGATCAACACCATGCCGTCCGACCGCGCCAATGTGCTCAACCGCTACAACGCGATCTGGACCCAGCTGGCCGCGGCGTTCAAGGACTCGCCGGGGAAGCTGGTGTTCGAGAGCGTGAACGAGCCGCAGTTCACCGGCAGCTCCGGTGACGCGCAGAACGCCCAGTTGCTGCACGAGCTGAACTCGTCGTTCCGTGACATCGTGCGGCGTTCGGGTGGCAACAACGCGACCCGGCTGCTCGTGCTGCCGACCCTGCACACCTCGTCCGAGCAGGCCCGCCTCGACGAGCTGGCGACGTCGATCGCGGGTTCAACGACCCCAACCTGATCGCGACCGTGCACTACTACGGTTACTGGCCGTTCAGCGTGAACGTCGCGGGCGGCACCCACTTCGACGCCACCGCGCAGAAAGACCTGACCGACGCGTTCGACCGGATGTACAACACCTTTGTCGCACGCGGCATCCCGGTGATCATCGGCGAGTACGGCCTGCTCGGATTCGACCGGCACACCGGCACGATCGAGCAGGGCGAGAAGCTGAAGTTCTTCGAGTCACTGCGGCTATCACGCGCGCACCAAGAAGGTCACCACGATGCTGTGGGACAACGGGCAGCACCTCGGGCGCACGTCGTTCCAGTGGAGCGACCCGGAACTGGTCGCGCAGATCAAGTCGAGCTGGACCACCCGGTCCGGCACGGCCTCGACGGACCAGGTGTTCAACGCTCGATCGAGTGCCATCAGCGCGAAGACGATCACGTTGCAGCCTCAACGGGACCACGTTCACCGGGCTGCGGCAGGGCGCCACGGAGCTGGTCCGCGGCACGGACTACACCGTCCAGGGCGACCAGCTGACGCTGACCGCCGCGGCGTTGACCCGGTTGAGCGGGTCGCGGACGTACGGGACGAACGCGACGATCACGGCCCACTTCTCGCAGGGCGTGCCGTGGCGGATCAACATCGTCACCTATGACGTTCCGGTGCTGCAGAACGCGAGCGGCGCCACCGGTTCGTTCGCGATCCCGACCGCCTTCCGTGGCGACCTGCTCGCCACGATGGAGGCGAAGTACGCCGACGGCACGAACGCGGGCCCGCACAACTGGACCTCCTTCAAGGAGTTCGACCGGACGTTCGCGCCGAACTACACCCTGGTGTCACGACGCTGACCCCGGAGTTCTTCGCCGAGGTCAACGACAACGCCCGTGTCACGCTCACGTTCCACTTCTGGAGCGGCACCAGGTGACCTACTACGTCACCAGGTCGGGAGGCACCGTCACCGGCACGGTCGCGTAAGGAGCCTCATTCGAGCTTCTCGAAGAAGAACTCGTGTTTGAGGAACGACGTGTCGTACTCGTGGCCCGGATGCGGCGGGACGAGCTGGGAGGCCTGGAAAAGCCGCCAGCCGTCCCGCAGCGCGTCCACGCCCGTGGCGTACGGCGGTTCGTCGCTGTCCCCGGCCGTCGGGTTCGTCCGCCCGGTGCCGTCGTAGGAAGCCCAGCCCACGACGTGGGCGTCGAGCGCCGAGGTCGACAGGTACAGCACCAGCACTTTCTGCTTCACGCGGTCCTCCCCGGCCGGTTGGCCACCCTGGTGGCCCAGTAGTCGATGTCGAAGTGCGGGTCGCAGGTGAGCGACCGCCAGAGCTTGACCCGGTTGAAGATCTCCAGCCGGCCCGTCGCCTGCTCGTACCACCCGAAGGTGGTGTCGAGCTCGGCGACGACGGCGGGGTCGTCGAGGTCGGTGGTGTCCCACAGCCGCACCTGGGGCACCGTCGGGTTCAGCCGGATCTTGAACATGTACCGCCGCACGTCGGAGTCGTTGCGCCTGCCGCCGTGCCAGATCCCGTGGTGCAGCAGGAGAACCGTGCCCGCCGGGCAGGTGAGCCGCACCTGGCCGCGCAGGTTCTGGTAACGGCCGGTGTCGCTCTCGTTGGTGCGGCGCAGGTGGCTGCCCGGCACGAGCAGGGTGCCGCCCATCTCGGCGGTGACCTCGTGCGGGAAGTACATGAGCTGGACGTCGAACGCGTCGGGCCGGGTGTCGATGATCGCGTCGGCGTGCAGGTGCTGGGCGGCGCCCTCACGCGGCTCCCGCACGTGCACCGCGTGGTGGTCGACGGTGGCGCCGGGGCCGACGAGGCTCCGTACCGCGCCGGCGACGGCGGGGAGGTCGACCAGCCGTCGGACGAACGAGTCCGGCTCGTAGGCGTTCGCCAGCGGTGTCCCGCACGGAATCGAAGGTATCCCGTGCGGCATCGCCGCCATGGCCGCGTTGTTCAGGTCGTCGGGAACCACCGAGTCGAGACGCAGGAAGCCCTGCGCCACGAACCCGGCGACCTGCACCGACGACAACAGGTCAGTGGTTTGCATACAACGAAGTCTCGACGCTTCCTGGTGACTTGTAATGGGTTGCACTCACCATTACTGGTAATTTCTCACCGTGGACCGGGTGAGCGTGTGGCTGGACGAGTCTCCCGTCGTCGTGAACCTGGGAGTGGGAGTCCACGGCACCATCGGGCGGCGGGACGTCTGGCGGTTGCCCGACCTGTGGCAGTTCCACCTGTACGGCTACGCGGCCGAGCTGGACGTCGGCGGCACCCTGCACGAGATCAGACCCGGACACGTGAGCCTCGTGCCGCCGGGCGTGCGGATCTCCTACCGCTACGAGGGCCGGTCGGAACACCTGTACGCACACCTGCGCCTGACCGAACGCGGTGACGCGAGGACGGTGCCGGTCATGCAGGCCGCGGGCGCGGACACGCCGCTGCTGACCACGTTGCTACGGCAGGCGATCGCGGCCGAGGTCACCGCGCCGGCCATGGCGGTGGCCGGGGTGTGGACGGCGTTGTGGCACGTCGCGCGCCTGTCCGAGGCCGGTGGATCGCACGCCGCGGTGTCCGCTGCGGTCGCCTACATCGAGTCGAACCTGGCGGGACCGCTGTCCGTGGCGGAGGTCGCCGCCACCGTGGGGATCTCGCACAACCACCTCACGCGACTGTTCCGTGTGGAGACCGGGAAGACGGTGGTGGCCCACATCCGGGACCGCCGCCTGCACCGGGCCCGCCACCTCCTGTGCGAGTCGACGCTGCCCATCGCGGCGGTGGCGGCCGAGGTCGGCATCCCCGACCTGCAGGCGTTCAACAAGGTGTGCCGCCGGGTATGGGGTGTCTCGCCCCGCGCGGTGCGGTCAGGCGACCGCGCAGGCTAGCCCGTTGAGGCTGAACGCACGCGGGACGGCGTTGGCACGCCCGCTGGTGCCGTTGAACCCCGCCAGCAGTGACTCTCCCGCCGAAATCGTCTGGTTGTACGGCATCGCGGTCGCGAGAACGTCCGGGCCTGTCTGCTTCGGCGTCGCGTTCCACATCTCCGACACCGTCTGCCCGTTGGCGAACGTCCACCTCAGGGTCCAGCCGTTGACGGCCGTGTTCCCGGTGTTGCGGATGGTGACGTCGGTGCGGAACCCACCCGGCCACGAGTGCGTGATGCGGTAGGCGACCGAGCAGCCGGTCACCGGCTTCGGTGCGGGCGGCTGAGCGGGCGTGGGCGGTCGCACCGGAGCCGGTGGCGGTGGTGCGGTGCTCGGCGTGACGCAGACCGGCCCCCACCGGCCGAGCCGCTTGGCCGAGGCGGACGCCTCCGCCTCCCGCAACGCGCGGTCCTCGGTCGCCTCGGCGCGCACCATGCCGAGCTCGACCGCGAGAAGCGCGTAGTCGGTGCCGTCTCCCAGTCGCAGCGAACCCTCCGGTGTGGACTCCACCGGCTTGTCGAGCAGCATGGCCCGCGCGAACGTGTTGGCCGCCTCCGCCCAGCACTCGTCGGGCGCGGCGAGTCCGCTCACCCGCACCTCCACGCCGTCGGAGAGCTTGACCGTCCGCACGTCGACGACGCCCTGGACGGTCACCGACAAGGAGGCCTTCCGCGGCGGCTCGATGACCGACGGGAGATCCGGCGGTGTCGTCGTGGGAAGCGGCGGGGCCTCTCCGATGCCGCCGCCGCACGCGCCCGCGGCACCGATCAGCAGCATGGCGGCGACCAACAGCCACATGACTGGTCGGGTGGTCGCGACGCCCGGAAGTCGTTTCATTGTTCCTCTGCGGCAAGGAGATGTCGGCGAACGACGCAAACGCGGTTCGACCGAACGGCTGATTCCGTCTCAGTAGGCTAAGGCCTTTCGGTCGAATGCGGAAGAACTTTCGCGGAATTCGGATTCGGGCGCGTTTCGACGCCATTCGATTCGAATTCTTCGAATGGCGAGGGGAAATCGTTGTCAGCGGACGGAGGTGGTGCTGCCGCGATCGGTGAGCCGTGGCTGGAGCAGTCGCACCTCGGGCGCGTGTTCCTGGGTGAGACGGACCATCACCATCTCGACCGCGATCGTGCCCAGTTCCTGCGTGGGAACGGCGATCGAGGTGAGCGGAACGGACAGGCTCGTCGCGACGTCGGCCGGGCACAGCGTGACCACGGACAGGTCCTCCGGCACACGCACCGACCTGCGCCGCAGTTCGAGCAGCAGCGGGCCGAGGATCGCCTCGTTGTGCACGACGAGACCGGTTGTGCGCCGTTCGGGCCGCAACACGTCGTCGAGGCAGGCCGCGACCGCGTCGTAGGCAGGTGCGCACGAGTGGACCGAGGCCGGCAGGTTCCGCTTGGCGGTCTCGTTCTGGAAACCGGTCAGCAGCCGCGCGGCGTAGCTGGTGCCGCGTTCGTAGACGGCCGGGGGCGAGCCGATCAACGCGATCGAGCGGTGCCCTCGATCGGCGAGGTGCCCGGCCATCTGCCTGCCCGCGGTGGCGAAGTCGAGGTCGACGCAGCTCAGACCCTCGTGGTCGTCGGGCAGGCCGATCAGCACGACGGGCGCGTCGACCGAGCGCAGTTCGGGAACGCGCGGGTCGGCGCTCTCGACGTCCATCACGATGACGGCGTCCGCCATGGACCGCGCGATGACCCGGTGTGCCTCGCCAGGGCCGGCTTCCTCGGTCAGCAGCAGCACGTCGTAGTCGTGCTCACGTGCGGCGGCGACGATCGACGAGACGAACTGCATGATGACCGGCATGTGCTGGTCGGACCGCAACGGCACGACCAGGCCGAGCACCTGTGAGCGGTTCGAGGCGAGCGCGCGCGCACCCGCGTTCGGGTGGTAGCCGAGCGCGGCGATGCTCTGCTCGACCCGGCGTTTGGTCTCCTCGGAGATGCTCCGCTTCCCGCTGAGCACGTAGGAGACCGTGCTCATCGAGACACCGGCGTGGCGGGCGACCTCCTTGATCGTGATCATGCCCGCCCCTCGGGTCGCGTCGGCTGGTCGCGATCATCGTAGTGCGGCGCGCGTGCCGAGTCCGCCGCCGCACCCCGGCGCCGATGCTTCGGTCTCCAATGGTGTCGAATAATTTGCGCGCTGGTATTCGATATATTCGATGTTACGTTCCGAGGTGAACCGCTTCGACTCCGGCGGAGTGTTTTCCGTTCAAAGATGCGCGGAAAGGGAACGTAATGATCAAAGTAATGCGTGCGCTGATTCTGGCGATGGTGGCCGTCCTGACGGTTTCCCTTGGTTCCAGTACCGCGCTCGCCGCTGCCTGGAATTCCTCGGACAGGTGGGGGACCTGGTCGAACGGCGGGTACACGGTGCGCAACAACGTGTGGGGTGGCGGCCACGGTCCACAGTCGATCTGGGCCAACTCCTACAGCAACTGGGGTGTCTGGGCGAACCACCCCAACACCGGCGGTGTGAAGTCCTATCCGCACTCGGAGAAGCTCGTGAATCGCAGGCTCAGCTCGATCGGGAGCCTGCGGAGCAGCTTCAACGTCTCGTATCCGAACGCGGGCGCCTACACGACCGCCTATGACATCTGGGCGAACAACAACGCCTACGAAATCATGCTGTGGATGAACAAGGTCGGCGCGGTCGGCCCGATCGGATCGTGGCAGGCGTCGGTGTCGGTGGGCGGTCACAGCTGGAACGTCTACCGGGGCTCCAACGGCTCCAACGCGGTGTTCTCGTTCGTCCGCACGTCGAACACCGGGTCAGGCACGGTCGACATCAAGGCCGTGATGGACTGGATTCGCGGCCGCGGCTGGTTCGGTGACGTCACGGTGGGCTCGGTGCAGTTCGGCTACGAGATCACCTCGTCCAGCGGTGGCCTCAACTTCACCACCAACAGCTACTCGGTTTCCAGCGGCTGAACGCGCGGGCGCCCACCCGCGACACAAAGTTGATGAGGGGAGCTTTCACAAACCCCAGGTTTGTGAAAGCTCCCCTCATCAATCTCGTTAGTCGGCGGAGCCGAAGCGGAGGGAGTCGAGCCGGATGTCGCCGTCCAGGGTCACCCGCAGGTCGCGGACACCGGTCACCGGTGCCGCCAGCTCCGCCGAGACGGTCGTCCACGCGTAGCGGCTGCCGGTGACCGGAACCGCGATCTCCGCCAGCAGCAGGTCGTGTGCCCACAACCGCAGGCACGCCTCTGCCGGACCGTCGTCCTCCCGCGCGACCTCGGCCTCGACCCGGATCGCACCGGACAGGTCGACCGAGCGGAACGACAGCGTCGCGGTCCGGTCCGGGTCGGCGGGGGTGACCGCGTCGCCGGTGGTGCGGGTGGCGTCGACGATGCGTGACGCCCCGGTAGTCGTCGAAGTCGACGGCCGCAGATGGGCCGGCCGACGACCCGCGCGGGCCGCGGGAGCCGGTGTCCCGATCACCGTGAGCTGGCGCGGTGAGCACGACGTCCGCGGCGGAGCGGCCGACGAGCACCTCGTAGCGCGCCGGGGTCGACGGTGAAGGCGCCGGTGGCGACGTCCCAGTGCGCCGAGCTCGCTCGGCGGGCAGCCGGAAGCTCAGCTCCCGGCTCTCGCCGGGGTCGAGCCGGACCTTGCGGAAGTCGGCGAGCCGCAGCCGGGGCGCCTCGTAGCGGGCGTCCAGCGCGCGGACGTAGAGCTGGACGATCTCGCTGCCCGCCCGGGCGCCGGTGTTGGCCAGCGTCACCGAGACGTCGACCGTGCCGTTCGTGGTGGCGGTGCCGTCGGCGGACAGGACCGAGGTCGCGGTAGGCGAAGTCGGTGTAGGAGAGACCGTGGCCGAACGGGTACAGCGGCGTCGGTCCGGTGGTACTGGTAGGTCCAGCCGGCCTTGATGATGTCGTAGTCGAGCGGGTGCGGGCAGCTCGTCGTCGCCGCGGTACCAGGTCTGCGGCAGCCGCCCGACCGGGCTCGGCCTCGCCGAGCAGCACGGCGGCCAGCGCGCGTGCCGGTCTCCTGCCCGCCGTGCGAGGTCCACACCACGGCAGGCAGGTGCTCGTCGGCCCAGTCCAGCGCGTACGGGTAGCTGCTCATCACGACCAGCACGGTGTCCGGGCGGGCGTCGCGCGACCGCGCGCAGCAGCGCGTCCTGGGCTCGGCGGCAAGCGCGATTCCCGCGCGGTCCTGGGTCTCGCGGCCGTTGATGAGCGGGTCGTTGCCGAGCACGACGACCGCGGTGTCCGCGCGACGCGGCGGCGGCCAGCGCCTCCGCGACGCCGTCGCGCACCAGCTCGCGGGTGCCAGCGCTCGGCGGCCTCCGGCGTCTCGGCGGTGACGGTCACCGTGCCGTCGGCGGGATCGACGACGGCGTACCGGCCGGTGAGGACGTTGCGCAGCAACACGGAGTCGCCGCGGGCTCCAGGCGGAAGGTCTCGTGGACGTCCCAGCTCGTTGGGCTGCGTCCTGGTCGGCGGCGAGCGAGGCGTCGCCCTTGAGGCTCAGGTAGCGGCCGGTGTCGGCGGAGCGCAGGGTCAGCACGCCGTCGCCCCAGTCGAAGAGGTCGAAGCGGCGGGTCCTGCCCAGCGGCTCGCCGGCCAGCGTGCCGTCGAGCCGCAGCGCGACCCGGTCGGCGCCGTCGCGCAGCACGACCACCTCGCCGCCAGCCCTCGGCCGCCGCCCGCAGTCCGTCGGCGACGGTGACCCGGTAGGGCAGGGTGCCGCTGTACCAGTCCTCGCACAGCGTGTCGGCGAGCGGGCCGACGACCGCGACCCGCCGGCCGGCGCGGCATCGAGCGGCAGCAGCCCGTCGTTCTTCAGCAGCACCACCGACTCGGTCGCCGCCCGCAGGGCGAGCGCCCGGTGCTCGGGGCAGTCGACGACCTCCGGGGCCGATGCCCGCGTACGGGTCGAGGTCGGGGTCGAACTCGCCGAGCCGGAAGCGGATCGCCAGCTGCCGCCGCACCGCGCGGTCCACGTCGTCCTCGTCGATCAGGCCGCGCTCCAGCGCCTCGGTGAGCCGGCCGATCGGGGTCGGCGCTGTCCTCGCCGTGGTCGGTGAAGCTGTCGATGCCGGCCTTGAGCGCGGCGGCGTGGGACTCGGCGTGGTCGTCGAAGTAGTGCTCGGGATCGACCAGGTTGGACGGCGCCTCGGCGTCGCTGACCACGAACAGCTCGTGGCCGGTGGGCTCGGCCCAGCGGCGCAGCTCTGTCTCGATGAGCGGGGTGACGTGGCACGGGCGGCCGTTGACCAGGTTGTAGGCGGCCATGGCGCCGGTGGCGGCGCCGGAGGCGATGACCGGCCGGAAGGCGGCGAGGTCGTACTCGTGCAGCACCCGCGGGCGCAGGCCGGAGGAGGTGGTGCAGCGGTCGTCCTCGTTGTTGTAGGCGAGGAAGTGCTTGAGCACCGGGGCGGTGCGCAGGTAACCGGGGTGGTCGCCGGACAGCCCGCGGCAGAACGCCATCGCCGAGCCGCGCGGTGTGCACCGGGTCCTCGGAGTAGCCCTCCTCGTTGCGGCCCCAGCGCGGGTCGCGCAGCAGGTTCACCACCGGCGCCCACGCCTGCAGGCTGTTGGGCCCGCGCCGATGACGGGCGGCCGGTGGTGGTGGAAGGCGCGCAGCTCGACCGAGGCGGCCTCGGCCGACCTGCGCGCACCAGCTCCTCGTCCCAGGTCGCGCCCAGGCCCACCGCCTGCGGGAAGACGGTGGCCGCGCCGAGCCAGGCGACGCCGTGCAGCGCCTCGCTGCCGGTGCGGAACGCGGCGATGCCGAGCCGGGGCACGGCGGGCGCGTACTGGTGCAGCATCGCGATCCGCTCGTCGAGGCGTGAGCCGGTCGAGCAGGTCGTCGACGCGCTTGCGCAGCGGCAGTGCGGGGTCGCGGAACGGCAGGCGCTCGCGGTCGGCGGACACGTGACGTCGGAACTCACCGTGGCGAACCCCTCGGGTCGATGACCGGCAGTTGAAGCGGTTCGACGTTGGCACGTGCCGCAGTGTCTGTCAACGCCTGCAGGAGTGCGGTCTTGTTGGACCCGTCGAAATGCTGCGAACACAGTGTCGACTAGCTCGTCCCGCGGCATCCGTCTCAAGCGCTTCGACACTTCGACAGACGAAGGATCGGCTCCGCCATGGGCACCGAGCTGAACCGCAGAACCTTCCTCAGCGCCGCCGTCCGGCGTGGCCGGAGCTCGCCGCGATGGCGCCGCTGCTGTCCGCCTGCGGCGGCGGCGGCGCAGCAGCGCGGCCGGCACGAACACCGAGGCCGGCCTCAAGGCCGCGCTGCCCGCCTACGTGCCGAGCACGGCCGTCAAGCCGGACATCCCCTCGGTCGCCGGGTGGCCCCGACGCGTTGCACCGACCCGGCTTCCTCACTACCCCGCCAACCGGGTCGCCACGGTCTCCGGCGTGCCGGGCAAGGGCGGCAGCTACACCGCGGTCACGCCGCTGTGGGGCACCGATCCCGACCGCCGGCAACTCCTTCTACCAGGCGATGAACAAGGCGCTGGGCGCCAGCCTCGACGATGAAGCCGGCCGACGGCAACAACTACAACACCATCATCCCGACCATGACCGCCGCCAAGCAAGCTGCCGGACTGGATCCAGCTGCCGACCTGGTGGAACTCCCAGCTTCAACGTCGGCGAGCTGGTGCGGCACCCAGCTCGCGGACCTGACGCCCTACCTGTCCGGCGACAACATCAAGAAGTACCCGAACCTCGCGGCCATCCCCACCGGCGCCTGGCAGGCCGGCGCCTGGGGCGACAAGCTCTACGGCATCCCGTCGCTTCGCCACCGGCTTCCACATCGCCGGCACCGCTCTTCTACCGCCGCGACATCCTGGAGGCCAAGGGCATCACCGCCGACCAGGTGAAGTCGGCCGACGACCTGATGGAACCTCGGCAAGGAGCTGACCGACGCCAAGGCCGGCGTGTGGGCCTTCGACGACGTGTGGACCGTACATCTTCACCGTCCTGCGGCGTCGCCGCAGCAAGTGGCGGGTCGACAACGGCAAGCTGGTCCACAAGTACGAGACCGCCGGAGTTCCTGGAGGCGCTCGACTGGCACTACAAGCTGGCCAACGCCGGCTACGTGCACCCCGACGCGCTGGCCGGCGACAACGCCAACGGCAAGCACCCGCTTCTACGCCGGCAAGGCGCTGATCGCGAGCGGCGGCACGGGCGCCTGGAACCTCGCCGACGACCAGTCCGGCACCGCCGCCAACCCGAACTACCGGCGCGGGGCGTTCAACGTCTTCGCCGCCGACGGCAAGAGCACGCCGCGGCATCTTCCTCGGCGCCGCGCGCCAGCATGCATCAGCTACCTCAACAAGCAACCTGAAGCCCGACCAGATCCAGGAGTGCCTGGCGGTCGCCAACTACCTGGCCGCGCCCTACGGCTCGGCCGAGTTCACGATGGTCAACTTCGGCGTCGAGGGCATCCACTACACGATGGTCGACGGCGTGCCGACGGCACACCGAGGACGGGCAAGAAGGAGGTCCAGGCGCAGACCTACCCGTTCCTGGCCTCGCCGGCCGCCGCGATCAGCAACCCGGGCGCCGACATGGTCACCAAGGACTACGCCGCCTGGCAGGCCGCCGAACGTGAAGTACGCTGTACAAGCCGGTGTTCTGGAACATGAACATCAGCATGCCGCAGTCGCTGGCCACCGCCGACGCCGCGCAGGCCGTCGAGGACACCATCAAGGACTGCTACCACGGCAAGAAGAAGGTCTCCGACGTCCAGGCCGCCGTCGCCACCTGGAAGACCAGCGGCGGCGGCGACCAGCTGACGCAGTGGACTGACCGACGAACGTCCTGCGAGCAAGGTACGGCGACCGGGCAGTGACGCACGACCGCCGCCGACCGCAGCCGCGGTCGGACCGCACGGGGCGGCCCGGCGCGGCTGAACTGGCGGATGCGGCTGCGCCGGGACAAGTCGCTGATCCTCATGACCGTGCCCGGCCGTCGTCCTGCTGCTGGTCTTCAACTACGTCCCGCTGTTCGGCCTGGTCACCGCGTTCCAGGACTACGACCCGCTGGCCGGCGTCTGGCACAGCCAGTGGGTCGGGCCTCGACCAGTTCCAGCAGCTGCTTCGGCGACCCGCTGTTCTGGGACGCGCTGCAGCAACACCCTCGTACCTCAGCTTCGTCCAGCTGATCCTGTTCTTCCCGATCCCGATCGCGCTGGCGCTGCTGCTCAACTCGGTGCTGAGCATGCGGGTGCGCAACTTCATCCAGTCCGTCGTCTACCTGCCGCACTTCTTCTCCTGGGTGCTGGCCATCACCGATCTTCCAGCAGATGCTCGGCGGCGCCGGCGCTGCTCAACCAGTTCCTGCGCCAGCACGACATGGGCACCTGGGACGTCATGACCAACCCGCACACCTTCGCGCTGCTGGTCACCGCGCCAGGCGGTGTGGAAGGAGGCCGGCTGGGGGATCATCGTCTTCCTCGCCGCGCTCGCCGCCATCAACACCGAACCTCTACGAGGCCGCCGCCGCGGACGGCGCCGGGCCGCTGGCGGCGGATGTGGCACATCACCCTGCCCGGCATGCGCGGCGTCATCGTGCTGATGCTGGTGCTGCGGCTGGGCAACGCGCTGACGGTCGGCTTCGAGCAGTTCCTGATCCAGCGGGACGCGGTCGGCCACGACGCCGCCGACGTGCTGGACACCTTCTCCTTCTACTACGGCATCGCCACCAACAACTACAGCTACGGCGCCGCGGCCGGGCTGTTCAAGAGCGTGATCTCCCTGCTGCTGATCTGGGGCGCCAACAAGCTCGCGCACGCCTTCGGCGAGGACGGGTTGTACCGGAAATGACCAACACACTCACCATCGCACGCGCGGCGCGGCGGCCGCGCACGCCGGCCGTGCCCGCCGCAGCGGCCGGAACAGCGCCCGCCGTGGGAGGAGCCGCCGACGCCGCCGGCCAGGCCGCCAAGGGCCTGACCCTCGCCGGCGTGCTGGCGGTCGTCCTGGTGCCGCTCTGGATCATCGTGGTGACCAGCTTCTCCACCCAGGCCGCGATCAACCGGGCCGGCGGCCTGGTGATCTGGCCGCGACGGCCTGACCCTCGAGGCCTACCGGGAGATGCTCGCCGACCCCACCGTGACGCACCGCGCTGCTGGTCAGCCTCGGCATCACCGCTGGTCGGCACCGCTGATCTCGATGGTGGTCTCGGTCCTGTGCGCCTACGGCCTGTCCCGGCCGCGCTCGCTTCGGGCACCGCTTCCTGCTGATGCTGCTGATCGTCACGATGTTCGTCAGCGGCGGCCTGATCCCGACCTTCCTGGTCGTCACCGGCCTCGGCGGCTACGGCCAGTACTGGGCGCTGATCCTGCCCAGCGCGGTCTCGGTCTTCAACATCCTGGTGCTGCGCTCCTTCTACTCCGAGCACCTCGGCCGACCTGATCGACGCGGCCCGGATCGACGGCGCGGGCGACTGGCGGATCCTGTGGTCCGTCGTGCTGCCCACCTCGCGGGCGGTGACCGCGGTGATCGCGCTGTTCTACGCGGTCGGCTACTGGAACTCGTTCTTCAACGTGATGCTCTACATGCCGACCGACAGCGAGAAGTGGCCGCTGCAGTACGTCCTGCTCACCTACGTCAACCGCGGCAACGGCATGCCGGGCTCGGTCAACTCCGGCTTCGGCACCGCCGGCGCCGCAGACCGCGCCGCTGTCGCTGCAGATGGCCGTGGTGGTGCTGACCCTGGTCCCGCTGCTGCATCGTCTACCCGTTCGTGCAGAAGCACTTCCGCACGGGCGTGCTCACCGGCGCGATCAAGGGCTGACCCGAGGCAGCATTGGCAGCACCACCGATGGTGACCATCGCCGATGTGGCCAGGCACGCGGGCGTCTCGCCCAGCACCGTCAGCTACGTGCTGAGCGGCAAGCGCGCGATCTCCGCAGCAGACCCGCCGCCGGGTCGAGCAGTTCCGTCCGCGAGCTCGGCTACCACCCCAACGCCGGCGCCCGCGCGCTGGCCGGCCGCCGCTCGCACATCATCGCCCTGGTGGTGCCGCTGCGCACCGACGTCTACGTGCCGATCATGATGGAGATCGCCATCTCGGTCACCATGGCGGCCCGCCGGCACGGCTACGACGTGCTGCTGATCACCAACGACGAGGGGCCGGACGGGGTGCGCCGGGTCGCCGGCAGCGGCCTGGCCGACGGCGTGATCCTGATGGACGTCGAGCTGGACGACGAGCGCATTCCGGTGCTGCGGGCCCAGGGCAGCCAGGCCGCGCTGATCGGCCTGCCCGACGACGCGCAGCGGACTGTCCTGCGTGGACCACGACTTCGCCGCGCGCGGGTGCGCTCTGCGCCGACCACCTGGCCGATCTCGGCCACCGCGAGATCGCGTTCATCGGCTACGGCGCCGGCGTCTACCACCGGCACGCCGGCTATGCCGAGCGCACGCTCGACCGGCTTCCGCGACGCGGCCGAGCGGCGCGGTCTGCGGTTCCTGCACCGGTCCTGCGAGGGCACCTACGAGAGCACCGCCGGGGCGCTGGCCCGGATCCTGGCCGACCGTCCGGGCACCACCGGGTTCGTGGTGCAGAACGAGGGCGCGATCGGCCCGCTGCTCACCTGCTGCGCGGCAGCGGGCGGACCGTCCCCGAGGACGCCTCGGTGGTCGCGCTGTGCCCGGAGCAGCTGGCCGAGCAGTTCGCGCCCCGGCTCACCGCGGTGACCGGTCCGGCCCAGGAGCTCGGCCGCGTCGCCGTCGACCTGATCATGCGCAGGCTCGACGGCGGCCGGTCGCGACGACGAGCCGGTCGACGACCTGGTCCTGCTCACTCCCACGCTGACCGTTCGCGACAGCACGGGACCCGCCCCACGCCAAAGCACACTGATCTTCGCTGCCCGCACCAGCGACAACCGCGAGGAGCGGCGCATGCCCACGCACTTCCGAGACCTCGGCGACGCACTCGAATGGCGTGCCAGAGGCGAGACCCTCCGCGTCGAGGCGTGGGGCCCGTGACGCCGTCCGGGTCCGGGCCACTCCCGGCGGGCCGTTGCTCGACGACCTGCCGGGGGCGTTGCTCGACGCCCGGCCGGACGGCGGCGACGTGGAGATCAAGATCGCCGAGCACCACGCGACCCTCGTCAACGGCAGGCTGACCGTCCGGATCGACGCGCACACCGAAGGCAGCCTCACCCCGGAGCTCGGCGCGTCGGCCGGCTCGCTGACGTTCATCAGCACCGAGGACGGCACCGAGCTGCTCGCCGAGCAGCCCGCCCACTTCTGGTGGCCCGGATCGCGCCTCGCCACCGCGACGGGCAACGGCCACCACCGGCTCGAGCAACGGTTCCGCGCCTATCCCGGCGAGCGGCTCTACGGCCTCGGCCAGCACACCCACGGCCTGCTGAACCAGAAGGGCGCCGTGATCGACCTGGTGCAGCGCAACGCCGAGGTCACCATCCCGTTGCTGATCTCCGACCGCGGCTACGGCCTGCTGTGGAACTCGCCTGCGATCGGCCGGGTGGAGCTGGCCGAGACCGGCACCCGCTGGGTCGCCGACAGCGCCCGCCAGATCGACTACTGGATCACCGCCGGTCAGCCCGCCGACGTGCTGCGCCGCTACGCGGACGCGACCGGCCACGCGCCCGAACTTCCCGAGTGGGCCGCCGGTTTCTGGCAGTGCAAGCTGCGCTACCGCACCCAGGAGGAGCTGCTGGAGGTCGCGCGCGAGTACAGGCGGCGCGGGCTGCCGTTGTCCGTGATCGTCTGCGACTTCTTCCACTGGACGCATCTCGGCGAGTGGAAGTTCGACCCCGCCGAGTGGCCCGACCCGGCGGCGATGGTCCGCGAGCTGGACGAGCTGGGCGTCAAGCTGATGGTGTCGGTCTGGCCCTCGGTCGAGCCCGGCCAGCGAGAACTACCACCCCATGCTGGACCACGGTCTGTTCATCGGCACCGAGTACGGGCCGACGGCGCACGCCGACTGGCCGGACAAGGGCCTCGGCGCCTACTCGGCCCAGGTCGCCTTCTACGACGCCACCAACCCCGAGGCGCGCGAGTACGTCTGGGAGCAGATCCGGCGCGGCTACCACGAGCTCGGCATCAAGGTCTTCTGGCTGGACGCGTGCGAGCCGGAGCTGAAGCCCGGTCACCAGGCCGGTCTGCGCTACCACGCCGGTCCCGGCCTGGAGGTCGGCAACCTCTATCCGCGCGAGAACGCCCGCACTGTCCACGACGGCCTGCGCGCGGCTGGCGAGACCGAGATCATCTCGCTCAACCGCTCCTCGTGGGCGGGCGCGCAGCGCTACGGCGCCGCGCTGTGGTCCGGAGACATCGGCACGGACTTCGCCTCGCTGCGCACGCAGATCAAGGCCGGACTGAACGTGATGATGTCCGGCATCCCTTGGTGGACAACGGACATCGGCGGCTTCCACGGCGGCGACCCGGACGATCCCGGCCTACCGCGAGGTGCTGGTGCGCTGGTTCCAGTACGGCACCTTCTGCCCGCTGTTCCGCCTGCACGGCTTCCGCGGCCCGTCGCAGGTGCTCGAACCGGCGATGACCGGCCTGCCCAACGAGGTCTGGTCCTACGGCGACGAGGCCTACGAGATCCTCGCCGAGCACCTGCGCCTGCGCGAGCGGCTGCGCCCGTACGTCATGGCGCAGATGCGCACCGCCGCCGAGACCGGCCTGCCGCCGATGCGGCCGCTGTTCCTGGAGTTCCCCGACGACCCGGCGGCATGGCAGGTCGAGGACGCGTTCCTGCTCGGCCCCGACCTGCTCGTCGCGCCGGTCATCGGCGGCCGGCGTCCGGGACCGGGCCGTCTATCTGCCCGCCGGCGCGCGGTGGACCGACGCGTGGACCGGCGAGGAGCACGAGGGCGGCCAGACGGTCAGCCGTGGCCGCTCCGATCGAGCGCATCCCGTTGTTCCTGCGCGACGGCGCCCGGCCTGCCGTCCGAGGTGGAGTCATGACGACGCGTCGTCTGGTCGAACGGCTCGGCGGCCTCGCCTTCGGCGGCGACTACAACCCCGAGCAGTGGGACGAGCCGTGTGGAAGGAGGACGACGAGCTGATGCGCCGGGCCGGGGTCAACCTGGCCACGGTCGGCGTCTTCTCCTGGGCCCTGCTGGAGCCGGAGGAGGGCCGCTACGACTTCGCCTGGCTCGACGCGCACGCTGGATCGCCTGCACGCCAACGGGGTCGCCGTCGACCTGGCCACGCCGACCGCATCCCCGCCGCCGTGGTTCACGCTGGCGCACCCGGACGCGCTGCCGGTCAGCCCCGACGGCACGAGGCTGGTCCATGGCAGCCGCGACACCTACTGCCTCGCCGCCCCGGCCTACCGCGGCGCGGCCGGCGGATCGCCTCCGCGCTCGCCGAACGTTACGGCGACCACCCGGCGGTGGCGTTGTGGCACGTGCACAACGAGTACACGACGCTGTGCTGGTGCGAGCCACGTCGCGGCGGCGTTCCGCGGGTGGCTGCGCGCCCGGCACGGTTCGCTGGACGCGCTCAACGAGGCCGTGGGGCACGGCGTTCTGGAGCCAGCACTACACCGGCTGGGAGCAGATCCTGCCGCCGCGCGCCACCCAGTGGCACCGCAATCCCGCGCAGGCGCTGGACTTCCGCCGGTTCTTCTCCGACGAGGCGCTCGCCGCCTACCGCGAACAGCGCGACGCGATCCGCGCGCACAGCGACCGGCCGGTGACGACGAACCTGATGATGCCCAGCTACCAGAACATCGACCTGTGGGCGCTCGGCCGCGAGGTCGACGTGGTCGACGATCGACCACTACCCGGACGCGCCCGGTCTCGACGCGGCCGCCGACACCGCCTTCGCCGCCGACCGCGCCCGTTCGTTCGGCGGCGGCAGGCCGTGGCTGCTGATGGAGCAGGGCACCAGCACCGTCTACTGCCGGCGACCGGGTGCTGGCCAAGGAACCGGGCGAGATCCTGCGCCACTCGCTCGGCCACATCGCCCACGGCTCGGACGGCGCGCTGTTCTTCCAGTGGCGCCAGTCCCGCGCGGGCGCCGAGCATGTGGCATTCGGCGATGGTCCCGCACGCCGGGCTCGGACAGCCGGGTCTTCGGCGAGGTGACGGCGACCGGTGCGGCCGTCGGCCGGCTCGCCGAGAGCTGGCGGGGTCGACCGTGCACGGCGCATGTGGCCGTGCTGCACGACTCCGACGCGTGGTGGGCCGTTGAACTCGGACGGCCTGCCCTCCTCCGATCTCGACTACCACTCGGCACGCTGCGCCGGACGCCCATCGGGCGCTGTGGGACGCCGGCGTGGTCACCCGGATTTCGCCCGCACCCGGAAGACGACCTGAGCCGCTATCGGCTGGTGCTGGCGCCGGCGCTGTACCTGCTCTCCGACGCCGGCGCGGACAACCTGCGCCGCTATGTCGAGGGCGGCGGCACGCTGCTGGTCCAGCACTTCAGCGGCGTCGTCGACAGCCGGCCTGCATGCCCGCCTCGGCGGCTACCCGGCCGCGCCACTGCGTGCGGCGCTGGGTATCCGGGTCGAGGAGTGCCGGCCGCTGCGGCGCGACGAGCGGATCATCCTCTCCGACGGCTCGCACGGCACGGCCTGGAGCGAGTCCGTGCGCCGGACGGCGCCGAGACCGTCGCCACCTACACCCACGGCATGCTCGCCGGATCGCCGCGGCGCTCACCCGGCACAGCTTCGGCGCGGCTCACGGCTGGTACCTGTCCACCCGCCTCGACGACGGCGGACTACACGGCACTGGTCCTGGCGGCTGCTGGAGGCGGTCGGCGTCGGCCCGGTGCTGCCGGGACTGCCGCCCTGCGTCGAAGCCGTGACGCGCCAGGCGCCAGGACGGCCGCCGCTGGCACTTCGTGATCAACCATCGGGCCGAGGCCGTGTCCCTGCCCGCAGCCGCGTACGACCTGCTCTCCGGCGGGCCGGTGACGGCGCTGCCGCCCGGCGGCTGCGCGGTGCTGCGGGAAGGCCCGGTGCGATGACCACCGAACCGGGCGGCCCCGTAATCGCGGGAATGCATCCCGACCCCAGCGTCTGCCGGGTCGGCGACGACTACTACCTGGTGTGCTCGACCTTCGAGTACTTCCCCGGCATTCCCGTCTTCCACAGCCGGGACCTGGTGCACTGGACGCAGATCGGCAACGCGCTGGAGCGGACGAGCCAGCTGCGCCTGACCGCCGAAACGCCGTCGTCGGCAGGGATCTACGCGCCGACGCTGCGCCACCACGACGGCCGGTTCCTGCTGATCGTCACGAGCGTGAGCCACGGCGGCGGCAACATGGTGTTCACGGCCACCGACCCGGCCGGGCCGTGGTCCGACCCGGTGCTGCTGCCCGACGTCGGCGGCATCGACCCGGATCTCGCCTGGGACTCCGACGGCAACTGCTGGTGCACGGTCGCCGGGGTGGAGCAGTACCGCATCGACCCGGACACCGGCGAGACGTTCGGCCCGCCGCGCAGGCTCTGGTCCGGCACGCCCAGCGCCAAGGCCCCGGAGGCGCCGCACCTGTACCGGATCGGCGACTACTGGTACCTGCTCATCGCGGAAGGTGGCACGGAACGTTGCCATGGTGTCTCGATCGCTCGAGGCCGCACGCCCGAGGGCCCGTTCGAACCGTGTCCGGACAACCCGATCCTGAGTCACCGCGGCACCGACGAGCCCGTCCAGAACACCGGTCACGCGGATCTGGTGCAGGGCCCCGACGGTTCGTGGTGGATGGTGCTGCTCGGCGTGCGGCCCGGCGGCGGCACCCCGGGCTGGCACGTGCTCGGCCGGGAGACCTTCCTGGCGCCGGTGGGCTGGATCGGCGGCTGGCCGGTCGTCGGGGAGCTGTCGGCCGCGCCCCCGTGGCCGCTGGTGCCCGGCCCTGTGGTGCCGAACCTGGACGACTTCGACCACAACGAGCTGCGGCCGTGGTGGGTGTCCGTGCGTGATCGTTCCGAGGAGCACTGCACGACGAAGGAGCGGGCCGGGTGGCTGACGCTGCACGCCCGCGGCGCCGGTCTGGACGAACCCGACGTCGTGTTCGTCGGACGGCGTCAGCAACACAAATCGTGCCGGGCGCGCACACTGCTCGATCCCGCGGAAGGCAGTGGTGGACTGGCTGTCCGGTTCGACGAGCAGCACCACTACGAGATCGAGGTAGCGTCCGGAGAGGTGCGGGTCATCGCCCGCGTCGGTCCGTTGCGCACCGTCGTGGCGTCCCGTCCGGCACCTGCCGGGCCGCTGGTGCTCGGCGTCCAGGTGGACGAGGCGCGGACGCTGCGGGACTCGCGTTCCGGGCCCGACACCGTCTCGTTCGGCGTCGAGGAGCACGACGGGACGTTCACCGTGCTCGCGACGCTCGACGGCAAGTACCTGTCGACCGAGGTGGCGGGTGGCTTCACCGGCCGGGTCATCGGCGTGTACGCCGCGGCGGGAACCGTTGCATTCGACTGGTTCGACTACGAGTCGCTCGACCACTGATCCGGGCTGTCCGAGAGTTGTGGGGTGCATTGATGTTGTTCCGTAGAACACGGTCGGTAGGCGCGTTGCTGGCCGGGGTCCTGGCCCTGGCCGCGAGTTTCACCCCGGTGACGGCGAACGCCGGTCACGACGTCCCCAGGCGTACCGCGAAAGAACACGTCGCGGCGATGCAGCCGGGGTGGAACCTCGGCAACACCCTCGACTCGACCGGCAGCGACGAGACGTCGTGGGGCAACCCGCGGATCACGGAAGCGTTGCTGGACAACGTGAAGGCGCAGGGTTTCAAGAGCGTCCGCCTTCCCGTCACGTGGAGCGCGCACCTCGGTGCGGCGCCGGGCCACGTGATCGAGGCGGCGTACCTGAACCGCGTCAAGGAGGTCATCCGCTGGGCGTTGGCGCGTGACCTCTACGTCATGGTCAACATCCACCACGACTCGTGGCAGTGGATCCTGAACATGCCGTCCGACCACGACGGTGTGCTCAGCCGCTACAACGCGATCTGGACGCAGCTGGCGGCCGCGTTCAAGGGGTTCGGGCCGAAGCTGACGCTCGAGAGCGTCAACGAGCCGCAGTTCGCCGGGAGCTCCGGGCCGGAGCAGGAAGCGCAGCTGCTGCACGAGCTCAACGCGTCGTTCCGCGACATCGTCCGGCGCTCGGGCGGCAACAACGCGCACAGGCCTCCTCGTCCTGCCGACCCTGCACACGTCGTCCAACCAGGACCGGCTCGACACGCTGGCGAACTCGATGCGCGAGTTCGACGACCCCAACCTGATCGCGACCGTGCACTACTACGGTTACTGGCCGTTCAGCGTGAACGTCGCGGGCGGCACGCGTTTCGACGCCACCGCACAGAAGGACCTGACCGACTCGTTCGACCGCGTGTACAACACGTTCGTGGCGCGCGGCATCCCGGTGATCATCGGCGAGTACGGCCTGCTCGGCTTCGACCGGCACACCGGCACCATCGAGCAGGGCGAGAAGCTCAAGTTCTTCGAGTCCTCGGCCACTACGCGCGCTCCAAGAAGCTCACCACCATGCTGTGGGACAACGGCCAGCACTTCGGGCGCACCTCGTTCCGAGTGGAATGACCCCGAGCTCTACGCGCAGATCAGGTCGAGCTGGAAGACCCGTTCCGGCACGGCGTTCTCGGACCAGGTGTTCTGCCGAGCGGTCGAGTGCCATCACGGCCAAGACGGTCACGCTGAACCTCAACGGGACGTCGTTCGTGGGACTGTGGCACGGCAACACCGCCCTGGCCCGCGGCCGGGACTACACGGTCGCAGGGGACCAGCTCACCCTGACCGCGCGAGCGTTGACGAAGCTGAGCGGCACGCGGGAGTACGGCACCAACGCCGTGCTGACGGCCCGCTTCTCCCGTGGCGTGCCATGGCGGTTCCACGTCATCACCTTCGACCAGCCGGTGCTGTCGAACGCCGCCGGGACAACGGCCTCGTTCGCCATCCCGACCGCTTTCCGCGGTGATCTGCTCGCCACGATGGAGGCCAGGTACGACGACGGCACCAACGCCGGTCCGCACGACTGGACCTCCTTCAAGGAGTACGACCGCGCGTTCGCGCCCAGCTATCCGGACGGTCGCACCACCCTGACGCCGGACTTCTTCGCCGCCGTCCGGGACAACGCGCGGGTCACGCTCACGTTCCACTACTGGAGCGGCACCAAGGTGACCTACTACGTCACCAAGTCCGGCACCGCGGTCACCGGCACCACCGTCTGACCTGTCAAGGCGTCAATGGAGGGAGCACACGGTGTACAGATCCCGTTCGACGGCAGCCGCCGTCCTCACCGCCGCGCTGACCGCGGCCGTCACGATCAGCAGTGCCCCGGCGGCCGAGGCCGCCACCGGGTGCCGGGTCGCCTACCAGGTGAGCGGCGAGTGGCCGGGCGGGTTCGTCGCCTCCGTGGACGTCACGAACCTCGGTGACGCGGTCACCGGCTGGCAGCTGACGTGGTCGTTCGGCGCGGGCCAGACGGTCAAGCAGTTGTGGAACGGGACGATGCGCCAGTCCGGCGCGCAGGTCGCGGTCGACAACGCGAGCTGGAACGGCGCTCTGCGCACGGGCGCGAGCGCCGGGATCGGGTTCGTCGGCTCGACGAGCGGCTCGGCGAACCCCGTCCCTGCCGACTTCATGCTCAACGGCACGGTGTGCACGGGTTCGGTGCAGCAGCCGGACGTCCTGGCCCAGGCGCACACCGCGGGCCGCGTCACGAAGGCCGGCCAGTACTCCTGGTCCGGCGTCTACTTCGAAGGGCGCTTCCGCGGCACCGGGGTCGGGATCGTCCTCGACGACTCGGCGAGCGACTACGACGTGCAGATCGACGGCACGACCGTCACGACGCTGGTGACACCGGGCCGGACCACGCACTGGGTGAACAACCTGAGCAACGCCGAGCATCAGGTCCGGCTGGTCAAGCGGTCCGAAAGCCCTTGGGCCGCAGGGGAGTTCGGCGGGTTCCTCGCCGTGGGCGGTGGTGCGATCCTGGCCAAACCCGCGGCGCGGGCGCGGCAGATCGAGTTCATCGGCGACTCCATGACCGCGGGCTACGGCAACATGTCGACCACGCGTGACTGCTCGGCGAACGGCGGGGTCAGCCGCAACACCAACACCGACCTGAGCTTCGGCGCGCTCACCGCCAAGGCGCTGAACGCCGACTACCAGATCAACGCGTTCTCCGGCCTCGGCATGGTGCGCAACTACGGCGGCGGCATTCTCCCGGCACCAGCTACCGCACCTATTACGACCGGGCGCTGCTGAACGTCGACGGCGACGTGTGGCAGAACCCCGGCACGTGGCGTCCACAGGTGGTCGTCGTGGGCCTGGGCGCCAACGACTTCTCCACGGCGATCAACCCCGGTGAGCAGTGGACGCCGGAGAGCCTCGTCGCCGCGTACAAGTCGGCGTACCACGGGTTCCTCGACAAGCTGCGGGCCCACTACGGCCCCGGCACCACGATCGTCGTGAGCGCCACCTCGGTGTCCAGCACGACGACGTTCGCCGACACCGCCCGGCAGATCGTGCAGGAGCGCAACGACCAGGGTGACAGCCAGGTGCGCTACTGGTTCTACGACGATCCGACGCTGGACCGGCTGGGCTGCGACTGGCACTTCTCGGCACGCGACCACCGGCTGATCTCCGGGCTGCTCGTCGACTACCTGAACTGATCGTGAGTGGTTTCCGTCGTCCCGGCGGCGGAAACCACTCACGACCGTAGCTCACAGGCTCAGCACAGCTCAGGCACACGGGGCACCCAGATCCACCTCCGATCGTCGTGCCATGACTCTTGCCACGCCCCTCCCCGAATCCACGGCGACGGCCGTCACCGCAGCCGTGCTCGACGTGGTGATCCCGGTCTACAACGAGGAGCACGACCTCATCCCGTGCGTGCGCAAGCTGCACGCGAACCTGAGCGAGGGGTTCCCGTACCCCTTTCGGATCACCATCGCCGACAACGCGAGCACCGACCGCACGGCCGAGATCGCCGACGCCCTCGCCGCCGAGTTCACCGAGGTGCGGGCGGTGCACCTGACGGAGAAGGGCCGTGGCCGGGCTCTCAAGGAGGTCTGGTCGTCGTCGGACGCCACGGTGCTGGCGTACATGGACGTGGACCTGTCCACGGATCTCGCGGCGTTGCCGCCGCTGGTCGCCCCGTTGATCTCGGGGCACTCGGACGTCGCCATCGGCAGCAGGCTGGCGCGCGGTTCCCGGGTGGTGCGCGGCCCGAAGCGGGAGTTCATCTCCCGCTGCTACAACGTGATCGTGCGCGGCACGCTCGCCGCCCGGTTCAGCGACGCCCAGTGCGGCTTCAAGGCCATCCGCGCCGACGTGGCACGCGGGCTGCTGCCCCACATCGAGGACACCGGCTGGTTCTTCGACACCGAACTGCTCGTCGTCGCCGAACGGGCCGGACTGCGCATCCACGAGGTCCCGGTGGACTGGGTGGACGACCCGGACAGCCGGGTCGACATCATGTCCACCGCTGTCGCCGACCTCGAGGGCATCGCGCGGCTGGTGCGCGGGTTCGCCTCCGGCGCCGTCCCCGTCGCCGAGCTGCGCGCCCAGCTGGGTCGTGCGCCGCTGGAGCAGCCGAAACCCGGTGTGCCCACCGGGCTCTTCCGTCAGCTCGTGCGGTTCGGCGCGATCGGCGTCGCCAGCACGCTCGCCTACCTGGCGCTGTTCCTGTTGCTGCGTAGTGGGATCGGCGCACAGGCGGCCAACCTCGTCGCGCTGCTCGTCACCGCGGTCGCGAACACGGCGGCCAACCGCCGGTTCACCTTCGGGGTGCGCGGTGCGCCCGGCGCGGTGCGGCACCAGTTCGAGGGGTTGATCGTCTTCGGCCTGGGTCTCGGTCTCACCAGCGGCGCGCTCGCCGCCGCCCACCAGTTCGCCGCCACAGGCAGCCACGCCGAGATCATCGCCGTCGTGCTGGGCAACCTCATGGCCACCGTTCTCCGGTTCCTGTTGTTGCGCAACTGGGTCTTCCGCATGGCGAACGGTCAGGACACGGCGCGCACGGTCCAGGTCCGCCTCGATCGGTCCGCCCCGACGACGGAGTAGGTGACAGGTCCGGTGAAGTCCTGCCTGGATCCGTTGTGGGGGAACACCTTGGCGCCGGCGGACACCTGCAGCACGGGTGCCAGGCGGCGCACGTCGGTGCCGGGCTTGACGGGCAGGAGGATGGTTCCCTCGGCGCTGTCGACGACCGCGGGCGCGGCGAGGGCGTCCAGGCGGACCGAGCCGACGGCCGTCTCGTTGCCCGGCACCGTGAGGACCTCCTCGGCGGTCAGGCCGCGGTTCCAGACGGTGAACCTGCTGACCTTGCCCTTGAAGTACCTGTCAGCGGCGTAGGCGGACCGGCCGATGAAGTTCGAAGTCGTGACGCCTGCGCCGAGATCACCCGGTTTCGTCGTCACACCTTCCACGCGGGCCACTTCGACCCCGTTGTCGTAGAGGCGCGCCGTGCCCTTCGACAACGTGTAGGTCAGCGTGTGCCACGCGCCGCGGGGCAGAGCGCGTTTGCTGTCGGCGCTCTGCTCGGCCGACCAGTTGCCGGGCGTGATGGTCGTCCGATAGGTGTCGCCGCTCGCGAAGAGGTGGCCGTCACCGGCGTTGTTCGTACTGTTGCCGAGGTTCCACAGGAAGTACGGCGGCTGCTGGCCGGGGTCGATCCAGACCTGTGTGGACACCGTGATTCCGGCGAGTCCCGTCATGAGGTTGTTCGGCAGGTGGACGTAGCCGTCGGTGCCACCGAAGGCGAGTCCGGCCGTGGAACGGGTGGCGTCGCCGTGGATCGTGGCGTCGCGGCCGTTGCCGGACAGGTCCTTGACCGTCGGACCCGAGCCGCCTGCCAGGTTGTAGTCGGCGATCATGCCGCCGGCGTTCGCGCGCATCGGCAGCGGTCCCCGGCGCAGCCGTTCGTGCTCGGCCTTCGTCACGGGCAGCACGGTGCCGTGGCGCGGTTTGGCCGGAAGCTGGTACTCGGCCGGGATGTGCCAGTTCGGGTTCGCGAGGGAGTCGGTGACGAACGGGAGGTAGCCGCGCCGCGGTGTCTCGTCCATGAAGACGTAGAACTTGCTGCCGTCGTTGGACTTGAACGCGGTCGGGCCCTCGACCCAGTCGGTGCCGAGTCCGGTGCGGATGCAGTCGTCGACGAGCTCCCACTTGCGCGGTTCGGTCGTCGGCAGGTCGACCGCCCGCAGCTCCTTCGAGCGCTCCAGCACGACGTCACGCGTGCACGACCCGATGACCTTCTCGTCGGTGGTGACGCGGTAGTAGTACTCGCCCTCCTTGAGGACGGTGGAGTCGATCACGCCGTCGCCGGGGTCGTTCCAGACCTGCGGTGTGGAGAACGTGCGGAAGTCGCGGGTGGTCGAGTACATCATCCGCGGGTACGTCGAACCGGCGTGGTCCTTGTCGTCCGGCGCGTAGGGACTCGACGCCCAGTAGACGACGTAGGCTCCGGTGGCAGGATCGTAGGTCGCCTCCGGCGCCCAGGTCATGCCCATCGTCTCGGCCGAGACGGGGACGTGCCGCTGGTCCGACCACGTCACGAGGTCGGTCGACTCCCAGATCTCCAGATACCGGCTGCCACGCCGCATCGCCTGGTCCCAGCCACGTCCGTCGTTGATCTGCAGGTCGGTCGCGACGAGGTAGAACCTGTCGCCCTCGGGGCTGCGGATGATGAACGGGTCGCGCACGCCGGTCTCGCCGTACTTCGACTCCAGCACGGGACGGCCGCCGTTGAGCTCGTCCCAGTGCAGCGGGTCGTTGCCCCGGCTCACCGCGAAGTGCACCTGCTCGGTCTCCGGTGTCGCCTCACCGGTGAAGTAGGCGAACAGGTAGCCCTCGAGAGCTTCCTTCTTCGGCAGCGGGAGGACGGTCAGCGTGAAGTAGCGCGTGTTGCTCGTGTACCCCTTCGTCGCCCTGACCGAGAGGCGCGCCTTGCGTGGTTGCGACCCGTTCGGCGGACGCTTCACCTCGCCCGTCGCGGTGACCACGCCAGGATCGTTGCTGTACCAGGACAACGTGACGTCGCGCGCCCCCTTGGCGGGCAGCGTGATGTTGCCGCGGATCGCGTCCTGGTCGTGGATCACGATGTCCTTCAACGCGTTGTCGACCTTCTGCCGGTCGGTGATGTCCTCCGGCACGGTGACGGTGAAGTCGCGGGTGGCGGTGAATCCGGCGTAGGAGGCGGTCGCGGTCAGCGTCACCGTCGCGTCGCCCGTGCGAGGCGCGGGACGAGTCACCACACCGCTCGCCGACACCACCGAGGGTTTGCCGGACACCCAGGTGATCTTCGAACCGCCGGGGGCCGTCGCGGGCAGGGTGAGGTCGTCGGTCACGGCGGAGGTGTCGCCGAGGTCGAGCGCCGCGACGTCGGCGGCGGCCCGGCCGGCCGCGGTCCGCTCCCCGAGTTCGCGAGCCTCGCTCGCACTGACCGCGCGGCCGTAGACCCGGAAGTCGCGGACCTGGCCCTTGAGGTACCGGTCGGAGGCGTACACCGAACGGCCGAGGTAGTTCGCGGTGGTGGCGCCACCACCGATCGAACCGGGTGTGGTGGTCACGCCGGTCCTGCGGGCGACCTCGACACCGTCCTCGTAGAGGACCGCGGTGCCGCCGCCGAGCGTGTAGGTGATCGTGCGCCAGCTGCCGCGGGGGAGGGCTCGACCGGCGTCCGTGGTCTGCTCGGTCGACCAGTCGCCGGTGGCGATCGACGCGCGGAAGCGGTCGCCCGTGGCGAACAGGTACCCGTTGCCGCTGCCGTTGAGGGTGTTGCCGAAGCCCCAGACGAAGTACGGGACGGACTGGTCCGCCGCGATGTTCACCTGGGCCGAGACCGTGATGTCCGTGAGCCCGTCCATGACGTCGTCTGGCAGGCGGACATGGCCGTCCGTGCCGCCGAGACGCAGGCCTTCCGCCCCTTGCCAGGCGCCGTCACCGCGCAGCGTGCCGTCGCGGCCGAAGCCGGAGGTGTCGGTCACCGTCGTGCCGGAGGTCTGGGTGAGGTCGTAGCGCACGACGAGACCGTCGTCGAGCGTCGCCGCCGCACTGGGCACGACCGCGGCACTGAGCCCCACCGCGGTGAGCCCGACCGCGAGGAGCAGTGACGTGAGCGTGAAAGGACGAGAGGACATACTGGCCTTCCTGACGTTGGCACCGGCGGAGGTGCCGACCAACACAGGTCATACGCAGGACACAGGGCCAGGTCCCAAGTGAGCGTCAACGTAGCCGGGCTCTCACGCATCTTCAATCTATGTGATCGAACCGTGGCAATCGCGATTTGCCTTGGGTGACACGGCATCGACGGCCAGGAGTGTCGAACGGCGTCGAACGGCCTGGCAGGCGAAATCCTTTGTGTTCGACGAAACAGGACCGGTCCCGAGTGTCGGCAGTGGACAGAGCGGGTCGTGAAGTCGGGCACTTTCTTGACTGCCGTCACGAATGCGCCTAACGTGAAGGCTCCCGCTCGCCACCGTTTCCCTGTTGCGAAAGTGGATTCGATGAAGAAACGCTGGGCCTCGCGCGTCGCCGCACTCATCACCACCCTGATCGCGGTGGTGGCCCTCGCCGCACCGGTGACCGCCGCGGCACAGGCCCGGCATCACACCGGCCGGTTGCCCAGTGGTGCGAGCTGGGTGGCGGACGTGCCGGACCGGTGGAACGGCACCGTGATCCTGTACAGCCACGGCTTCGGTCCGCTCCTGCCGCAGAACGCGCCCGACCCCGCCACGGGTCAGGCGTTGCTGGACAAGGGGTACGCACTGGTCGGCTCGTCCTACTCCGGTCCGTCGTGGTGGGCTCTCGAGTCCGCGGTGCGTGACCAGTTCGGGGCACTGGACGCGCTGGTCGCCGTGATCGGCACGCCGCGGCGGACCATCGCGTGGGGCACGTCGATGGGCGGCCTGGTCAGCGCGCTGGAGGCCGAGGACACCCGGCACCGCGTCGACGGGGCGCTGAGCACCTGCGGACTCGTCGCCGGTGCCCTCAACCTGAACAACTACCAGCTCGACGGCGAGTACGCGCTGTCCCGGCTGCTCGCGCCTGAGCAGAACATCAAGCTGGTCCGTTACGCCAGTCAGGCCGAGGCGGCCGCGGCAGGCGCCTCGCTCACCGCGGTCACCTCCGCCGCACAGGCCACGCCCGCCGGGCGGGCCCGGATCGCACTGGCCGCGGCACTGATGAACGTGCCCACCTGGTACACCGGCGCGACGCCGCCGGGTCCACATGACCACGAAACCCAGCAGGCGCACCAGGAAGCCGCGCTGACCGGGTTCGTGCTCCGCTTCGTGACGACCGGGCGCTACCACGTCGAACTCGCCGCGGGCGGCAACAGCTCCTTCAACACCGGTGTCGACTACCGCTCCCTGCTGGCAGGCAGCAGCCATGTCCAGCAGGTCAGGGCGCTCTACCGGAAAGCCGGTCTCGACCTCGACGCGGACCTCGCCACGTTGACGCGTGACGCCTCCATCACCCCGGATGCCGGTGCGATCGCCACGCTCGCCCGCACGTCCGTGCCGACCGGGCGGCTCCAGGTGCCCGAGTTGACGCTGCACACCGTGGCCGACGCGCTCGTGCCCGCCGAGCACGAGAACTCCTACGGCCGGGCGGTGGCCTTGGCGGGGCGCGGACACCTGCTGCGGCAGACCTACGTCAAGGCGACGGGGCACTGTGCCTTCCAACCGGCCGAGTCCATCGCCGCGTTGCACGCGCTCGAGCAGCGCATCGACACCGGCCGGTGGGGCGACGCCGCCACCCCGGAGCGACTCAACGCCGCCGCCGGCACCGGCCGCTACGTTCGGCACCTGCCGCCGCGGCTGACCGGGGGCTTCGGCGAGCCCGGCCGCCCGCATGGTTTCGTGAACTCCTGACGTCCACACCGGACGGATTCGAGTCGATAGTTCGACTGACGCCGTCGAACAAGGCAGATCTTGTCTTCGACTTCGTTCGACAGCACGCTCGCACTAGTGCGACAGCGGTGCGGTCGACTCGCGGACGACCAGGCGGCACGGCTGCCGGATCACGCCCGGAGTGCGCTGCCCGTCGAGTGTCGCGAACAGCAACCGGGCCGCTGTCGTGCCGAGCTGTTCGAGGTTCAGGTCCACTGTGGTCAGTGGCGGCCTGCAGTCGGCGGCGAAGATCTCCCAGTTGTCGTAGCCGACGATCGCCACGTCGTCGGGGACCCGCCTGCCGAGGCCGGTGAGGGTGTCGGCCACGCCGGTGGCGATCTGGTCGTTGCCGCAGAACATGGCGTCGACCTCGGGGTTGGCGGCGAGCAGCATGCGGGCGGCGGTGCCGGCCCCAGCGCTGCGACCACTCGCCGTACAGCGGTGCCCCGGCGAGGGTCAGGTCGTGTTCGGCGAGGACCTGGCGCAGGCCGCTGACCCGGTCGCGGGCGGCCCGGTAGGTCTGCGGGCCGGTGATGTGGCCGATGTGCCTGCGGCGCAACGACACCAGGTGCTCGGCGGCGAGACGGGCGCCGCCTTCGTCGTCGGCCAGCACGGAGACGTCGTCGGGGTTGGTGGACTCGCCGTAGACGTAGACGACCGGCACGGGGATGTCCGCGGTCAGCGAGGGGCGGACGTCGTTGCTGTCGCCGACGATGATGAACCCGTCCACCTGCCGGGCCAGCAGCGTGCGGATGTAGTGGTCGCGGCGGATCGCGTCGCCGCGGGCGTCGCACAGCAGCACCGCCATCTGCTCGTTGGCCAGCGCGTTCTCGGCGCCCAGCAGGATGGGAATCGAGAAGCGGCCGCCGAGCTCGTCGGTGAGCAGGCCGATGGTGCGGGTGCGGCCGGAGATCAGGCCGCGGGCCAGGGCGTTGGGACTGGAACGACAGTCGCCTCCGCGGCCTGCAGGACGCGGTGGCGGGTGGCCGTGGCGACCTCGGCGCGGCCGTTGATTGCCTTGGACGCGGTGGCGAGCGAGACCCCGGCGCGCCGGGCGACGTCGGCCAGTGTCACCGCCTCGGACGGTCGTCTGCCCATCGAAAACCTTTCGACAAAGTTTCGGCTTCCGGAGTCGAAGTATACGGCCCCAGCCTGCGAATGGCCGGCATTGCCGAAAAGGTTTTCGGAGACCACGTTGTCGGAGCATGACAGCGACCCGCAACGCCGAACTCGCCGGCGGCCGCCCCGTGGTTCCGTCGCGTGGCGTGCTCCGCCCGCTGGGGCTCGGCGAGGTCCGGATCACCGGTGGGTTCTGGGCCGCGCGGCAGCGGGTCAACGGCGACGCCACGCTCGTGCACGCGTTGCGGTGGATGGACGAGCTGGGCTGGACCGGCAACTTCACCACGGCGGGCAGCGGCGTCACGTCGAGGGACCGGCGGGGCCGCGAGTTCTCCGACTCCGAGGTCTACAAGCTCGTCGAGGCGATGTCGTGGGAGACCGGCCGAGTCGCCGACCCGGGTCTGGACGCGCACATCGCCGCGCTGACGGGCACCTGTCGCGACTGCGCAGGCGCCGGACGGCTACCTCAACACGGCGTTCGGCCGCGACGTGGCAGCGGCCCCGCTACAGCGACCTGTTGTCGGGACACGAGCTCTACTGCACCGGTCACCTGCTCCAGGCCGCCGTCGCGCGGCACCAGGACGGCGGTGCCGGGCCGTTGCTGGACATCGCCCGCCGCGCCGCCGACCACGTCTGCGACACGTTCGGCCCGGACGGCGCATGGGGGCTCTGCGGGCACCCGGAGATCGAGCTCGCGCTGGTCGAGCTGGCCCGGCTCACCGGCGAGCAGCGCTACCTCGACCAGGCCGCGCTGTTCGTGCGAGCGCCGCGGGCACCGGACGCCTGCCCGCCGCACCAGTTCGGCTGGTCCTACTCCAGCGACGACGTCCCGGTGCCGGACGCGACCGTGCTGCGCGGGCACGCGGTGCGCTCGCTGTACCTGGCCTGCGGTGCGGTCGACGTCGCGGTGGAGACCGGCGACGACGAGCTGCTGGGCGCGGTCGCCGCGGCAGTTCGACCGCACGCTGGCCCGGCGCACCTACCTCACCGGCGGCATGGGCTCCCGGCACACCGACGAGGCGTTCGGCGAGGACTTCGTGCTGCCCGCCGACCGCGCGTACGCGGAGACGTGCGCCGGCGTCGCCGCGATCATGCTGGCCTGGCGGCTGCTGCTGGCCACCGGCGACGGCCGCTACGCCGACGTGATCGAGCGCATCCTCTACAACGTGGTCGCCACCGTCGATCGGTGACGACGGCCGGAGCTTTCTTCTACGCCAACACGTTGCACCAGCGCGAGCCCACCCCGATGCTGCCCGACGACGAGGAGCAGCTCGGGTTCGGCGGCGGTCCGCGCGCGCCCTGGTTCGAGGTTTCGTGCTGCCTGCCCAACGTCGCCCGGCTGCTGGCGAGCCTGTCGTCCTACGTGGTCACCGCCGACGACGAGCGGCCTGCGGATCCACCAGTACGCCGACGCCGACGATCGACACCAGACTCGCCGACGGCCGTCGGGTGGCGCTGCGGGTGCACACCGGCTACCCGGACGACGGCGTCGGTGACCGTGCGGGTGACCAGGACCGACGGCGGACCCTGGTCGATCACCCTGCGCGTGCCCGAGTGGGGGGCCGGGGCGGTGCTCGTCACCGCAGGCGAGCGTCGCCCCGTGGCGCGCCGGCGACGTCGTGGTGCGCCGCGATTTCGCCGTCGGGGACGAGATCCGGCTCGAACTGCCGATGCTGCCCCGCTTCACCCGGCCCGACCCGCGCATCGACGCGGTACGCGGATGTGTCGCGGTCGAACGCGGTCCGCTCGTGCTCTGCGCCGAGACCGACGCCGAGACGGCGATCTGGACACGCTGCGGGTCGACCCGGCCGTCGAGCCGGTCGACGAGCTGGGCCGGGTCGCGGTGTCGCGCGCGGTTCGACGTGCCGGACCGAGACGCCGTGGCCGTACGGCGCCGCGACGGCGTCATCGGCGCGTACCCGCGCCGTTCCACCTGGTGCCTTACCACCGCTGGGCTCGGCGAGGTCCGTCCACCATGCGGGTCTGGCTGCCCACGACCTGAACCTTCGCACCGCTCAAAGGAGAGATCGGTGAAACGTGCGGCTGTCAGTCGCGCTCCTGATGCGTGCCGCCGCGTGCCGACGACTGCCGGGCGGCGTCCGGGCAGTCCGACGACGGCGCCACGCTGACGTTGTGGACCCGCGCGGCGACCGAGTCGGTGTCCAAGGCCTACGCGGACGCCTACAACGCCACTCACCGCAACAAGGTGCAGGTGACCGCCTATCCCAACGAGGAGTACCCGGCCAAGCTCGCCTCGGCCGCCGGTGCGAGGGCGCTGCCGGATCTCTTCGCCGCCGACGTCGTGTTCGCCGCGCAGTACGCGTCGCAGGGCCTGTGGGCCGATGTGACCGACCGGTTCGGAGCGCTGCCGGTGAAGGACAAGGTCGCGCCGTCGCACGTGCGGGCGGGCACCTGGGAGGGCCGCAACTACGCCGTGCCGCACACCATCGACCTGTCGGTGATGCTCTACAACAAGGACCTCTACACGCAAGGCCGGTCTCGACCCCGAGAAGCCGCCGCGCACGCTGAGGGAGTTCGCCGAGCACGCCCGCAAGATCGACCAGCTCGGCGGCGAGGTCAACGGCACGTACTTCGGCGGCAACTGCGGCGGGTGCGTCGAGTTCACGCTCTGGCCGTCGGTGTGGGCGGCGGGCGGTGACGTGCTCGACGCCGACGGCCAGCAGGCCACAGGTCGACTCGACGGAGATGGCCGACGTCTTCGCCCTCTACCGCGCAGCTCTACGAGCGAGGGCGTCGCCGCGCCCGCGTCGAAGGACGAGGCCGGGCCGACCTGGCTCGGCGCGCTGCAGGGCGGGAAGGTCGGCATCGCGCCCGGCCCGTCGGTCTGGCTCGGCACTGATCGAGCAGAAGGGCGTGAAGGTCGGCGTCGCGCCGATCACCGGCCTGGCCGGCGGCGAGTCCACCTTCGTCGGCGGTGACGCGATCGGGATCGGCGCCACCAGCAAGAACTCCGCGCAGGCGTGGGACTTCCTCGCCTGGACGATGTCCGACGAGGCGCAGGTCGAGGTGATCGCGAAGAACAAGGGCGTGCCGACCCGCACCGACCTCGCCGTCGAACAAGTACTCCTCGGCCGATCCGCGGCTCGTGCTGATCAACGGCCTGGTGGCCAAGGGCGAGACGCCGTACGCGCGCAACTTCAACGCCTCCTTCAACGACCCGCAGAGCCCGTGGCTGCAAGACCGTGCGCGGGGCGTTGTTCGGGGACGCGGCCAAGTCGCTCGCCGACGGCAACACCGCCATCACCAAGTCGCTGCAGCAGGGCTGAGCATGACGACGACGGCGGCACCGCCGGACCGGCGGACGGCGGTGCCGCGCAAGGTGGACGTGCCGCGGCGCACGCCGTCCGCTCGCAGGCGTGCGCTGACCGGTGCGGCCTTCGCGGCGCCCACGGCGGTCATGGTCGGCCTGTTCTTCGTCGTGCCGCTGGCGCTCGTCGGCTGGATGTCGTTGCACCGCTGGCCGTTGCTCGGCGCGCCGTCGATCAACTTGCCGGACAACTACACCGGCATCGCCGACGACGAACTGGTCGGCTCGGCGATCTGGTTCACGCTCAAGTACACGCGTGATCATCGACCGTGCTGCTGTTCGTGGTCGCGTTCGGGCTGGCGCTGCTGGTGCAGCACCGCCGGCCCGGCGTCGGGTTCCTCCGCACCGCGTTCCTGCTGCCGATGGCGGTCGGGTTCGCCAGCGCGTCGCTGCTGTTCCTCGGCCTGCTCAGCGACGAGATCGGCCCGGTCGGCGATCTGCTGTCCTGGCTGGGCGTGATCGACGGGTACGTGTCGTGGACCAGCGGCAGCGCAGGCTCTGCGCTCGGCTCGGCGGTGCTGCTCGTGCTGTGGCGGTTCGCCGGGCTTCAACATGCTGATCCTGCTGACCGGGCTGCAGGCCATCCCGACCGAGGTCTACGAGGCCGCCCGGATCGACGGCGCGAGCCGGTGGCAGATCTTCCGCCGGATCACGCTGCCGTTGCTGCGGCCGACGATCGCGCTGGTGCTGACGCTGATGACGACCGGTTCGCTGCTCGCGTTCGACCAGTTCTGGATCCTCACCCGCGGCGGCCCGGACAACAGCACCACGTCGCTGGTGATGGTGATCTACCGGGAGGCGTTCATCCGCCTCGACCTCGGTTCGGCCGCCGGGCATCTCGGTGGCGCTGCTGGGAGTGCTCGTGGTGTTCAACGTCGTCCAGCTCGGCGTGCTGCGCAGCGAGGTCACGGATGAACACGCCCGCTGGACTTCTCCGTCACCGGCGCCGCGCTGGCGATCCTGTTCCTGTTCCCGCTGCTGTGGAGCGGCTGGGCGGCGGTGCGCACCGACACCGGGTTCGGGCTGGAGAACTACGACCGGCTGTTCACCTCCGACAACGGCGTCCGGCTGCACCACGTGCTCAACAGCGTCGTGGTCAGCGGCGCTGACGGTCGGCGGCACGCTGCTCGTCGCGACGCTGGGCGGCTACGCGTTCGGCCGGTTCCGGTTCCCCGGCCGGGACGTGCTCTTCCTGCTGACCCTGGCGATCCTGATGGTGCCGTACGCGACGATCCTGATCGCGCTGTACGTGCTGCTCGGCTGGCTCGGGCTGGAGGACTCGCTGCGTCGGGCTCAGCCTGGTGCTGATCATGTTCCAGCTGCCGTTCTCCATCTTCATGATGCGCAACTAGCTTCGAGGCCGTCCCGCTGGAGCTGGAGGAGTCCGCGCGGGTCGACGGCTGCGCCAGCTTCGGCACGCTCGTGCGGATCATGCTGCCCGCCGTCCGGCCGGGCCTGGTCACGGTGGGCCTCTTCGCCTTCCTGACGTCGTGGAGCGAGTTCTTCGCGCCGCTGATCCTGCTCAACTCGACCGACAAGTTCACCACCACGCTCGCCGTGGTCAACATGCGCACGGCGAGCCACGGCTCCATCGACTACGCCGCGCTGGAAGCGGGCGTCGTGTTCATGGCCGTGCCCTGCCTGGTGCTGTTCGCGTTCATGCAACGCAGTTACGTGCGCGGGTTCACCTCGGGCGCACTGAAGGGCTGACCGGAGCGACCATCGTTCCGGCGAAGTAACGAGGATCGACCTTGGAACGATCCTGGAGGAACATCGCGGTCGACGGTATTCGCGATGATCATCGGTGGCGGCGCCTGTCCACCCCGGCGAAAGCCGACGGACTGGAAGCCGCCCGCCAATCTGGTCACACCGCTCAGCCAGGTGTGGCAGCACCAGGAGAGCACCTACGGCAACCTGTACGGGTTCCGCAACTACGGCTGGGACCAGGTCTTCGCCAACGGCGGCTACCTCAACTTCTGCGTGCGGTGGGACTCCCCGGCCAGCGGTGACCGCCGCGCAGCGCGACCAGATCCACGCGCAGCTCGCCCGCCAGTACAAGAAGTGGATGGACGCGATGGCGGGCCACAACCGCTGGCCCTACGCCGACGTGCCGATCAAGGTCGTCGGCTGGGCCGTGCGCGACCGCGCGCAGCTGCAGTGGAACGACAACTCGGTCGACATCTACGTCAACGACATCCGGGAGAACGCCCCGCAGTGCGCCGAGGGCTGCGGCCGGTTCTTCAACCGCAACGGCACCTATCCGCGCTGTCCCGGCGGGGTCGCCCGGCACTACGACCAGTCGCTGTGGCTCACCGCCGGCTTCGGCGGCGGCGCCGGCGGCGACTGGGGCCAGCGGATCGGCAGCGAGTACTTCATGGGCAACCTGAACTCGTCCGAACGTGACATCCTGCTGCACGAGATAGGCCACACCTTCGGGCTCGACGACTTCTACGACTGGACGCCGACCGGAGTCGGCGGGTTCATCATGAAGGCGGGCAGCTCCAGCGTGATCACCGAGTTCGACAAGTGGATGTTCCGCGACTGGTGGCGGCATCTGAAGAACCGCTACGGCTCTGACCTCCGCGCACCCCCGGCACCGCCGCGCCGGGGCCACCCCCTGCGAAAGGTGATGCGCCATGCCCACTCCCTCTCGTCGCACCGTGCTGCGCGCGGGTGCACTGGCAGCCGCGTCGACGATGATCGGCGTGCCGGTGGCCCATGCTGCGGCACGCCCGGACTTCGGCACGTCCGCCGACCCGTTCCCGCTCGGCGCCGTCCGCCTGCTGCCGGGACCGTTCCAGGCCAACACCGCCCGCACCCACGCGTACCTGAAGTTCCTCGACCCCGACCGGCTGCTGCACATGTTCCGCCGCAACGTCGGACTGTCCTCGACGGCGGTCCCGTGTGGAGGGTGGGAGTCGCCGACCACCGAGCTGCGCGGCCACTCGACCGGGCACGTGCTGACCGCGCTGGCGCAGGCGTACGCGAGCACCGGCGACACCGCGTTCTCGGCCAAGGGCGACTACCTGGTCGCGCAGCTCGCGCTGTGCCAGGAGCGGGCCAGGACCGCCGGGTTCAACACCGGCTACCTGTCGGCGTTCCCGGAGAGCTTCATCGGCCGGGTGGAGGCCGCGCGAACAGGTCTGGGCGCCGTACTACACGCTGCACAAGATCATGGCCGGTCTGCTCGACATGCACCTGCTCGCCGGCAACGCCCAGGCGCTGACCGTGCTGACCGGCATGGCGGCTGGGCGCGGCTCGCGCAACGGCCGGCTGACCCAGACCCAGCGGCAGAACATGCTCGACACCGAGTTCGGCGGCATGAACGAGGTGCTGGCCAACCTCTACCAGCTCACCGGCGACCCGGCGCACCTGACCACCGCGCAGTACTTCGACCACGCCGAGATCTTCGACCCGCTCGCGCACGACACCGACGCGCTGAACGGCTACCACGCCAACACCCAGATCCCCAAGGCGCTCGGCGCGATCCGCGAGTACCACGCCACCGGCACCACCCGGTACCGCGACATCGCCGACGAACTTCTGGCGCATCGTGGTCAACGGCGCACACCTACGCGATCGGCGGCAACTCCAACGGCGAGTACTTCAAGGCGCCGGGCCGGATCGCCAGCGAGCTGTCCGACCACCACCTGCGAGTGCTGCAACACCTACAACATGCTCAAGCTGACCCGGCAGCTGTTCCGCACCGACCCGGCCAGGCGCCGGTACTTCGACTTCTACGAGAAGGCGCTCTACAACCACCTGCTCGGCGCGCAGAACCCGGCCTCCGCGCACGGTCACCACAGCTACTACGTGCCGCTGCGGCCCGGCGGCATCAAGACGTTACAGCAACGACTACAACGACTTCACCTGTTGCCACGGCACCGGGATGGAGACCAACACCAAGCACGGCGACAGCATCTACTTCCACTCCGGCGAGCACGCTGTAGGTCAACCTGTTCATCGCCGTCCGTCCTCACCTGGCCGGGCCGCGGCATCACCGTCCGGCAGGACACCTCGTTCCCGGAGTCCGCCGCCACCAGGCTGACGATCACCGGCTCCGGGGCGGATCGACCTGCGCCTGCGCGTCCCGTCCTGGGCGGCCGGCGCACAGTTGCGTGTCAACGGCGTCGTCGCAAAGTGCCCGTCACACCGGGAAGCTACGTCCGGGTCGACCGGAACTGGGTCAGCGGGGACGTCGTCGAGCTGAGCCTGCCGATGGCGTTGCACCGGGAGAGCGCGCCGGACAACCGGACCGCGCAGGCCGTCGAGATCGGCCCGATCGTGCTCGCGGGCGCCTACGGCACCAACAACCTCTCGTCGCTGCCCACACTCCAACCGTCGACTCTGCGGCCGACGGCACCCGTTGCGGTACACCGCCACGGCGAGCACCGGGCGCGGTGACGCTGCTGCCGTTCTACCAGACTGCACGGCCAGCGCTACACCGTCTACTGGCGCGTCGGCGACACTCCGGCGCTGCCACCGTTCATCGCGCACTACCCGTTCGACGAGGGCTCGGGTTCGACCGGCGCGGACGCCACCGGCAACGGCCGGACCGCGACCCTGGCCGGCGGGGCGGGGTGGACGACCGGGCGCGGTGGCGAGGCGGTCGACCTCAACGGGACGAACGCGCACGTCGTTCTGCCCTCGGGGCTCCTTGCCGGCGCGACGGCGTTCAGCGTCGCCACCTGGGTGCGGCTGGACGTGGCCGTCAGGTGGGCGCGGATCTTCGACTTCGGCAGCGGGACGAACTCCTACCTGTTCCTGACCCCGGCAGTTCCGCCGGTGGGCTGCGGTACGCGATCACCACCGGTGGCGCGGGTGCCGAGCAGCGCATCGACGCGTCCGCGCCGTTGCCGACCGGCGTGTGGACGCACGTCGCCGTGACGCAGAACGGCCAGCTCGGCGTGCTGTACGTCAACGGTGCCGAGGTCGCGCGCAACGGGGCGATGTCCCTGAGTCCCGCCGCGCTGGGCAGCACCACGCAGAACTGGATCGGCCGCTCGCAGTACTCGGGCGACCCGGCCCTCGACGGCGCGGTGGACTCGTTCCGCGTCCACGGCCGGGCCTTGACCGCCGCGGAGGTCGCGAACCTCCACTCCACCGGTTCCTGAAGGAGGATCGATGCGCGTCACCGCGCTCGGCGCCGCGATCGCAGTTCTGGCGGCAGTCGTGCTGACACCGTCCGCACACGCGGCGAATCCGATCATCACCTCGGTCTACACCGCCGACCCGGCACCGCTGGTCGTCGGCAACACCCTGTACGTCCACGCCGGTCGTGACGAGGCCGCGGCGGGCCAGAGCAACTTCCTCATGCGCGAGTGGCACGTGCTGTCCACGACGGACGCGGCCAACTGGACCCATCACGGCGCGAAGGCGAACATCGGCACGTTCCGGTGGGCCGGCGCGGACGCGTGGGCGAGTGAGGTCGAACCCCGCAACGGCAAGTACTACTGGTACACCTCGGTCAACGGCAACGGCGCCGGGTGGATGGACATCGGCGTCGCGGTCGGCGACAGCCCGCTCGGCCCGTTCACCGACGCCAAGGGCGGGCCGCTGATCAGCGACAGCACCCCGAACTCGTCCGGGCTCAACATCGACCCGACGGTCTTCACCGACGACGACGGCCAGGCCTACCTCTACTGGGGCAGCTACTGGGGTCCGCGGGCGGCGAAGCTCAAGCCGAACATGATCGAACTGGACGGTCCGGTGGTCACGCCGAGCGGCCTGACCGAGTTCTGGGAAGCGCCGTTCATGTTCAAGCGCAACGGTCTCTACCACATGATCTACGCGGCCAACGACACGAACGGCTGCGTAACGTCGTCGAGCTACGCCTGCCAGCGCTACGCCACGGCCACGAACCCGATGGGGCCGTGGACCCATCGCGGTGTCGTGCTCGGGCAGGTCTCGTCGACCACCAACCACGCGGGTGTCGTGCAGTTCAACGGCCAGTGGTACATGGTCTACCACAACGCGAACGCACCAGGCGGCGGCAACTTCCGCCGTTCGGTCGCCGTGGATCTGGTGCACTTCAACGCGGACGGCACGATGCAGCGCGTCACGCAGACGACCACCGGCCCGCCGCCGAACCCCGGTGGCACGGGCGGCGAACATCGGGCCGAGCGCGACGGCCACCACGTCCTACGTGTCGTCGTGGGAGAACCTGGCGGCGGTCAACAACGGTGGCACACCGGCGAGTTCGGCCGACCGATCGAACCTGGTCTACGGCAACTGGCCCGAGCAGCGGCACGCAGTGGATCGAGTACACCTGGCCGGCCGCGCGGTCGATCAACCGGACGGCCGTCTACTGGTTCGACGACAACCAGGGCATCGACCTGCCCGCGTCGTGCCGCGTGCAGTACTGGACCGGCAGCGCCTACGCCGACGTGCCCGGTCAGTCGGCGTGCGGGACGGCCGCGAACACCTTCAACACCGTCACTTTCCCCGCGCTGTCCACGACCCGGCTGCGGCTGGCCGTCACCGCGCGGACCGACTATCGACGGGAGTGCTGGAATGGCAAGCTTTCGCCGCCTGACAGCGGTAACAACGGCCGCGGTGCTCGTCGCGGCGACGCTCGCGGTGCCCTGCTCAGGCGGCGCAGACCATCGGCTTTCCGACGTTCGGCGGACCGGCGATCCCGGCGCCGCCGGTCGGCTACGACACCGGCAGCACCATGCGCGCCATCTACGACGCGGAGAGCTCCGGCACCGACTTCTGGATGGACCGCCTGCTCGCGCGTCCGGGCAACGACCCGGCCGGGACGTGGCTGATGAGCCGAGGCCGGGCCCTCTACATGAACACCCACAACCCCGGGGTGATCGGCTTCGGCGGCAACGCCGCGTACTGGGACAACATCAGCAGCCAGAACGCCTACTCCATCGGGATCTCACCGGGCATCGTTCACCGAGCAGGCCGGTTCGCCGGCTGCAGAAACCCAGCCACTACAAGGGAGTCTTCACCAGCGGTCGATCCGGGTGGAGATGACGAAGTTCATCACGCACAACAACGTGGCCGTGACGAACCTGTCGATCGTCAACACCGGCAGCGCGTCCGCCACACTGCAGCTGCGCGCCACGTCGCCGTACGCGACCACCGCGAACGGCAGTGAGCTCACCGGTACCCGCGCGGTGAAGAACAACCTCACCACGATGTACCCGCGCCTGTCGGGGGACGGGTTCGCGCCCGCGGGCGGCGGGCTCGACCGGTCGGTGACGGTGGGCGCGGGCCAGACCGTGATGACGAAGGTCGCCATGGGCTTCGTGACCACGGAGATCCCGGACTCCCTGACCGAGTACCAGGCCTACCGCGGCTACTCGCCCGCGACGGCGTTCGCGACACACGTGCGGGCGTACAACCGTTGGTGGGCGGACAACATCCCGTACATCGACGTGCCGGACGCGGCGATCAAGAAGAACATCTACTACCGCTGGTGGCTGATGCGCTTCAACCACCTCGACGCCGACATCCCAGGCCAGGACTTCCAGTTCCCGGTGTCGATCGAGGGCGTGACCGGCTACAACAACGCGATCGTGCTGACCCAGCCGATGCACATCGACGACCTGAAGTACCTGCGTGACCCGATGTACTCCTACGGGCCGTGGCTGTCGGCCGGGCAGACGTCCAAGGGCGGCCGGTTCATGGACAACCCCGGCGATCCGGAGAACTGGTCCAACTCCTACACCCAGTACATCTCCGAGGCCGCGTGGCGCAGCTACCAGGTCCACGGCGGTCAGCCGGCGATCGCGGGCAACCTCGCCCGGTACGCCGAAGGTGACGCCAAGGGGCAGCTGTCGTTCTACGACACCAACAACAACGGCGTGATCGAGTACGACTGGGGTGCGCTGACCGGCAACGACGCCGACGCGGTTTCGTTCGACTGGCGGGCCGGCCGGCTCGACCGCGCCGAGACCGCGTACGTGTGGAGCGGTGCTGTCGCGGCACAACAGGCCTACGCGCTGCGTCGGCAACGCCGCGAAGGCCGCCGAGATGCAGACGCTCGCCGACCGGATCCGCAACGGCGTGATCGGCACGTTGTGGAACCCGTCCCGGCAGCTGCTGGAGCACAAGCACGTCGCGACCAACGCGCACGTGCCGTGGAAGGAGATCAACAACTACTACCCGTTCTCCGTCGGCCTGATGCCGTCGACCGACCAGTACAAGCAGGCGTTGCGGCTGTTCGACTCGCCGGCCGAGTACCCGGTGTTCCCGTTCTACACGGCGAACCAGAAGGACAAGGCGGAAGCGGCGGCGGCCGGTCATCCCGGTTCGAACAACTTCTCCACCATCAACTCGACCGTGCAGTTCCGCCTCTACTCGTCGGTGCTGCGCAACTACCCGAACCAGTGGATGACCGCGCGAGGACTACAAGAAGCTGCTGTACTGGAACGCCTGGGCGCAGTACGTCGGCGGCAACACCCAGTGGCCGGACGCCAACGAGTTCTGGGCGAACTGGAACGGGAACGCCCGCACGATCGACTACCGCTCGTGGATCCATCACAACATCCTCGGCAGCAGCAACTGGACGGTGATCGAGGACGTCGCCGGGCTGCGGCCACGCACCGACGCGCGGATCGAGCTGTCGCCGATCAACATCGGCTGGTCGCACTTCGCGGTGAACAACCTGCGGCACCGCAACATGGACCTCAGTCGTCGTGTGGGACGACCCGGCCGACGGCGTCACCCGCTACAACGGCGTGCCGCAGGGCTATTCGGTGTACCTGAACGGAATGCGCGCGTTCACCGTCGACCGGCTGACCCGTGTGCTCTACGACCCGGCCACCGGTGCGGTCACCTTGCCGTCCGGCGGCACGGTGACCTACAACGCCACCGTCCCCGGTTACCAGGCGCCGCAACAGGTCGTGCAGAACAGCGCGCGCATGGTCGACATCTTCGCCAAGGCGGGCGTCGACCTGACCGACGAACCCGCCGAACCTCGCTCAGGGTTCCGCGGTCTCGGCGTCCTACACCGCGTCGGGCACGTCCACGGGGCGGCGGTGGACGGGTTCCCGACCAACGAACCGATCTGGGGCAGTTCCGGCTCGCCCAACGGCGCCGACTGGTTCGAGTTCGACTTCGGCGCAGGCGCGGACGGTCAACGAGGTGCGGCTGCACTTCCGCGACGACCGCGCGGGCAACCGCTATCGAGCGCCCTCGTCGTACACGGTGCAGTACTGGAACGGCAGTGCGTGGGCGGACGTGGCCGGGCAGAGCAGAGCCCCGGCGACGCCCGGCCCAACTACAACGTGGTGCGGTTCACCCCGGTCAGCACCCAGCGCCTGCGGGTGCAGATGACCCACGCCAACGGGTTCAAGACCGGGCTGACCGAGGTGAAAGTGCACCAAAGATGAGCCGTCGAATGTGAGCGTGCACACGCTCCCGTCCCTACCTGCCTGGTAGGCGGGAGCGTGTGCTGTTGTTGGGCAAGTTTCCAGACGGTTCCAGGATTCGTCTGGACCACGGCGAGGCGGAATTGTTAACGCAAACATTGCTATTGATCGACCTGTTGGTCATCCCTATGGTGGCGGGACACTTCGGTGTGAATTTGTGAAAGGAGGTCGGTGTGGTCACCATCGCGGACGTCGCTCGGCACGCGGGTGTCGCTCCGAGCACCGTCTCCTACGTGCTCACCGGCAAGCGGTCGATCTCCGCCGGCACGAAGTCGAAGGTCCGGGACAGCATCAGGGAACTGGGCTACCGCCCGCACGCGGGTGACCGCGCGCTGCCGGCGGGCCGGTCGAACGTGATCGGCGTGGTGCTGCCGCTGCGCACGGGCGTGCACCTGCCTGTCGTGATGCGCTTCGTGGCCGCCGCATTGGTGGCCGCGCGCAGGCACAACATGGACGTGCTGCTGTTGACCGCGGACCAGGGCGAGCCGGGTCTGCGCCGGGTCGCCGAGAGCGCTCAGGTCGACGGCTTCCTCGTCATGGACGTGGAGATGGACGACGACCGCGTGCCGCTGCTGCGACAGCTCGCGAAGCCGTCCGTCCTCATCGGACACCCGGCCGCTGCCAAGGGGCTCACCTGCGTGGACCTGGACTTCGAGGCGGCGGGCGCGCACTGCGTCGACCACCTCGCCGACCTCGGGCACCGCTCCATCGGGTTCCTCGGCGCGCCGAGCTCGGTCTACCGCCGCAACACCGGCTTCGCCCACCGCGCCATGGCCGGCTTCAGCGCCGCCGCGATGCGCCGCGGTGTCGCCGCGACCGCCCTGCCCGCGGAGGACGACCACGAGTCGGTCCTCAGGGCCACCAAGCTGCTGATCCGCTCGCACCCGTCGATGACCGCGCTGGTCGTGCACAACGAGGCCGCGCTCGGCTGGATCACCGCCTGCCTGCGCGCCACCGGCCGCACCGTTCCCGGCGACGTCGCCGTCGTCGCGATCTGCCCCGACGAGATCGCCGAGCAGATGTCCCCGCAGCTCACCTCGGTGCGGCTACCGGCCGAGGAACTCGGCAGGCGAGCCGTCGACGTGCTGGTCGGCAAGCTCGACGGACGGCAGGCGCCACCGCTGATGCTGCTGCCGCCGCGGCTGCTCCGGCGCGCGAGCACCCCGGACCTGGTCGCCCGCCGTGGCACGGCCTCGGCAGGCTGACCGCCCCTGACCGTAGAGTCGCGGGGGTGGAACTCGCGGATGCGTTGGCGCGTCGAGTGGTGGTGCTGGACGGTGGGATGTCGACGGCGTTGGAGCTCGCCGGGCACGACCTCTCGGACGAACTGTGGTCCGGCCGGTTGCTGCTCACCGAACCGGATGCCGTGCGTGCCGCGCACCTGGCGTTCTACCGGGCGGGCGCGGAGGTGGCCATCACCGCGAGCTACCAGGTGACCTTCGACGGGTTCGCCAAGCGTGGCGTCGACCGGGACGAGACCGCGCGCCTGTTGCGCGACAGCGTGGCGCTCGCGCGAGCCGCCGCGTCCGATGTGGACGGACAGCGCTGGGTCGCGGCGTCGGTGGGCCCGTACGGCGCGATGCTCGCGGACGGGTCGGAGTACCGAGGCCGCTACGGGCTGAGCCGCCAGGAACTCGTGGAGTTCCACCGGCCTCGCATCGAGGAGCTCTGCGCGGCCGAACCGGATGTGCTCGCGGTCGAGACGATTCCCGACGTCGACGAGGCCGAGGCCGTGCTGGAGGTGATCCGCGGCAGTGGCGTGCCGACCTGGCTCTCCTACAGCGCGAGAGGCGACCGCACGTGCGCGGGCCAGTCGCTCGCGGAGGCGTTCGAGGTCGCGGCCGGGATCGACGAGGTGATCGCCGTCGGCGTGAACTGCTGCACGCCGGAGGATGTCGAGGCGGCCGTCACGATCGCGAAGAACGTGACCGGCCTGCCCGTCGTGGTGTATCCGAACAGCGGTGAGCGGTGGGACGCCGTCGAACGCGCCTGGACCGGTGACGCCGCCGGATTCACGGAACGGGCGGGGGAGTGGGTCGACCGCGGTGCGCGGCTGGTCGGAGGGTGCTGCCGGACCGGTCCGGCAGCCATCAGGGTGCTCGCGGACACGCTCGCCGCAGCACGCCCCTGAACGATCAGGCCGATCCGGTCATTCCGTGCCGACCGCGAGCCGACGGGTGGTGCTCGGCGCCTGTCCGGTCCACCTGATGTAGGCCCGGCGGAACTCGCGGGCGCTGCCGAAGCCGACCTCGCCCGCGATCACGTCGATCCGCGTCGCCGACTCGCGCAGCAGGAACGTGGCCCGCCGCGCACGGACCCGGTCGCGGACGCGGCTGAAGCTCTCGCCCGCCGCGGTCAGCTGCCGGCGCAGGGTGCGTTCGGTGACATGCAGGTGCTGCGCGGCCTCGGCCATGCTCAGCGGGGTCCGCAGGTTGCGGTTCAGCAGCGCCTCCACCGCGACGACGACGTCCGGGCGGGTACCGTCGAGGTCGAGCAGGCGGCGGCACGCCTCGATCGCGATGGCGCGGGTGGGTTCGTGGTGCGTGGAGACGCGGCCCGCCAGCAGCGCGGCCGGGAAGATCATGCGGTTCGCGTCGGCGCCGAACCGCACCGGGCAACCGAAGAAGCGGCGGTACTCGGGCGAGTACGACGGCGCCGGGTAGGCGAGCTCGACGCAGGTCGGCGACCACCGCGCGCCCAGCAGGCTGCGGAAGAGCACCACCATGCTGCACAACAGTTCTTCGCAGAGAAACGCGACGAGCTCGGGTTCGGGCAGGCGTTCGGTCAGCCGCACCGCCCTCTCGGCGCCGAAGCTCTCGATCTCCAGGTCCAGCAGGCTGCCCGCGGCCTGGTGCAGCTCGAGTCCGAGCGCCACCGCGTCGGCGATCGTGCCGCTCGACCGCATGGCCACGCCGAGCATTCCCATGGACAGCAGCACGTCCCGGCCGCCGACCCGCATGCCGAGCGGCCGGTCCGGCATCGCCCGCAGCGCCCGGCGCAGGACCACGGCCGACTGGCGGAACGACACCTTGGCCGGGCCGGACAGGACGAGCTGGGCGGGATCCAGCCCGGTGCCGTCGAACCACGACGCGATCGGATGCCCTTCGCGCTGGCCGATCTCGACGACGCCGCCCAGCACGGTGGGTGGGATGACCGCCTCGGTCAGCCGTGGCTCGATGTGGTCCGGCATCCGCTCCCGCCTGTCCGGTTTGCCCCCCATGCTAGCCGCGGCCGCCCTTCTCCGAGACCGTCCGCGGGCGCTTGAATTCCGGCACCACGTCACCGGGAGGGTCAATGGAGACAGCGGGTCGAGTGTGCGTCGTCGGGGCTGGACCTGCCGGTCTGTCGGCGGCGCGCGCGTTGCGGCGGCTGGGCATCCCGTACGACCAGTACGAGCGGCACACCGACGTGGGCGGCATCTGGGACCTCGACAACCCCGGCACGCCGATGTACGAGTCCGCCCACTTCATCTCCTCGCGCGGCACCTCGGGGTTCTTCGGCTACCCGATGCCCGCCACCTATCCCGACTACCCGGGCAACCGGCAGATCCTGCGGTACACCCGTGCGTTCACGGAGGCGTACGGCCTGCGCGACGCGATCCGGTTCGGCACCGCGGTCAGCGACGTGGAGCCGGACGGTGACGGGTGGTCGGTCACGCTCGACGACGGATCGACGCACCGCTACCGGGCCGTCGTGTGCGCCACCGGCGTCACGTGGTCGCCACGCCTGCCCGAGCATCCCGGCGAGTTCGGCGGGGAGATCAGGCATTCCTCGTCCTACCGCAGCCCGGACGAGTTCCGCGGCAAGCGTGTTCTCGTGGTGGGGCTGGGCAACTCCGGCGCCGATATCGCGAGCGATGCCGCGTCCACCGCCGACGCCGCGTTCGTGAGCGTCCGGCGCGGCTATCACGTCATCCCCAAGCACATCTTCGGAATCCCGAGCGACGAGTTCGCCGAACGAGGTCCGAAGCTGCCGCTGCGGGTCGAACGGCCGGTGTTCACCGCGCTGCTGCGGCTCCTTCAGGGTGATCTGACGCGGCTCGGGCTGCCCAGACCGGATCACCGGCTCTTCGAGTCGCACCCGCTGCTCAACAGCCAGCTGATCCACCACCTCCAGCACGGCGACGTCGCGATCCGCCCCGACATCGCCCGCCTGGAGGGCAGGCGGGTCCGTTTCGCCGACGGCACCACCGAGGAGGTCGACCTGATCCTGTACGCCACCGGTTACGACTGGTCGATTCCCTACGCCGAGCGGCACTTCAGCTGGCACGACGGACGGCCGGACCTGTACCTGACGGCGTTCAACCGCAAGCACCGCAACCTGTTCGGGCTCGGCTACCTGGAGGTCAACTCCAGCGCCTACACGCTGTTCGACCACATCAGCAACCTCCTCGCCCAGTACCTGCACGACCAGGAGCACAACCCGTCCCGCGCGGCGGCGTTCGACCGGCTGGTCGCGGCCGACCGTCCCGATCTCAGCGGCGGCATCCAGTTCGTCGACTCGCCCCGGCACCGGTCCTATGTGGATCAGCACGCCTATCGCGGCTATCTGGCCGAGGTGCGGAAGCGGATGGGCTGGTCCGACCTGACTCCCGGCATGTTCGACGGACCGAGGACGACCGGTGTAGCGGCAATCCGTCACCTGGACGGATGACGTTGCCCATCTCGGTTTGTCATGCGCATCTGCGCATATGAGCATGTCGGAATCCAGACGAGAGGTTGTGTCCGATGACGACTGTTGAGCACGCTCCGGCGGAGGTACACCGCCACACCCACGGTCCCGGCTGTGGGCACGACGCGGTCGTGCACCGGGACCACGTCGACTACCTGCACGACGGTCACGTGCATCGGGAGCACGTGACCGACAACGGCGTGCACTACGACGAGTGCGACAGGTGCCGTTGCGCGCACTGCGCGGACTCCTGTGCTCAGTGTGATTGCGCGGACTGCGACTGTCCTACCTGCAACCACGCGATGTGCTCATGTGGCGGCTGTGCTGACGCGTGCGCCAACTGCACGTGTGCCGACTGCAGCTGCCCCACCTGCTCCCACGCGGCGTGAGGCGCCGGCGCCGGTCACCGGTAGGTGACCGCGCGCCACTGCTGGGCGAACTCCTCCTGGCCACGTTGCGGCGAGGTCCGGAGGTACCAGTTGACGAGCCGTTTGTGTCCTTCGTCGGTCAGGTGGTAGCCGAGGTGCTCGCCGAGTGGCGGAGCCACCAGCCGTTCGGCGACGGCGCGGTCCACCGCCTCCGGTTTGCAGAGCCCGGTCATGAGCCACGGCCACACCATGCCCTGCGCCAGCATCCACAACACCCGCAGGAGCGGCACTTCACCATCTTCGTTCATACGCATTCCCCCGTCTGACTTCATTTGTCACAGTGGGGTACGGACGCAGATGCATTGTGGTTCGATCGATCGATTTTCGACGACGTTTCGTCGAATACGTCGAACGAATTCAACGCGGCGGTGAGCTGAATCTGAAGCAGCGCAACCGGAAGTCGCCGTGCAGCGTCAGCCAGAGGTGGTGCACACCGTCGGGCGGCGCGGTCAGCTCGGCGGTGACGGCCGTCCAGGTGTAGCGGCCGCCGGTGCGTGGCACCGCGACGTCCGCCAGCACCCGGTCGCCTGCCCGGAACTCCAGTCGTGCCCCGCGTTCGCTCGCGACCTCGATCTCGACCCGGTCCGCGCCGGACAGGTCCACCGCGCGGAACAGCAGGGCGGCGGGCGCGGCCGGGTTCGCCGGGCGGACCGCGTCTCCGTCGGCCTTGGTGGCGTCGACGATCGTGATCGCCGAGCAGTCGTCGAAGCCTGCCGCGGACGTGTGCCGACCCACGACGACGCGCGGCGTGGGCGGTGGCCCGGTCACCACAAGTGGTGCGGTGAGGACGATGTCGTCGGCGGAGCGGGCGACGAGCACCTCGTAGCCGCCGGGGTCGACGGTGAACGAGTCGGTGGTGACGTCCCAGTGAGCAAGTCGCTCGGTCGGCAGGGTGAATGCCAGATCTGTGCTCTCGCCGGGGCCGAGCCGCACCTTGCGGAAGCCGGCGAGCCGTAGCCAGGGCGCCTCGTAGCGCGCGTCGAGCGCCCGGACGTAGAGCTGGACGACCTCGGTGCCCGGCCGGGTGCCGACGTTGACCAGTGTCACCGAGACCTCGATCGAGTCGCCGCCGGCGACGGCGTCCGATGACAGCCGCAGATCGTGGTAGGCGAAGTCCGTATAGGACAGTCCGTGGCCGAACGGGTAGCGGGGCGCGTCCCGGTGGTACTGGTAGGTCCAGCCCGCCCTGATCACGTCGTAGTCGAGTGGCGCGGGCAGTTCGGCGTCGGCCCGGTACCACGTCTGCGGCAGCCGCCCGCCCGGCTCGGCCTGGCCGAGCAGCACGGCGGCGACCGCGTTGCCGGTCTCCTGTCCACCGTGGGACGTCCACACCACGGCGGGCAGGTGTTCGTCGGCCCAGTCGACGGCGTACGGGTAGCTGCTCATCACGACCAGCGCGGTCTGCTCGCAGACGGCGGCCACCGCGCGCAGCGTTGCGTGGTGCGCGTCGGGCAACGCGATGCCCGTGCGGTCCTCGGTTTCGCGGCCGTTGATGAGCGGATGGTTGCCCAGCACGACGATCGTGACATCGGCTGCCCGTGCCGCGGCTCTGGCGGCCGCCGTGCCGTCGCGGAGCAGTTCGCGTCGCCAGCGCTCGGCTTCGCCGGGTGACTTGGCGCGGACGCGTACCTCGCCGTCGACGATGACGGCGTAACGACCGGTGAGCACGCTGCGCAGCAACACCGTGTCGTCGGTGGCGCGAGCGCGTTCCAGCCGGAAGGTCTCGCGCACCTCCCAGGTCTTGATCACGTCTCGGTCGGCGCCCACGGTGTCGTCGTCCCGGACACTCAGATACCGGCCGGTGCCGGTACAGCGCAACGTCACCACGTCCTCGCCCCAGTCGACGACGTCGAACGTGGTGTCGCCGAGCGGTTCGCCGGTGGTGCGGGAGCGCAGCACGATCCGGTCGGCGCTGTCGGCATGGACGACATCGGCGCGTCCCGCGAGCCCTGACGCGATGGTGACCCCGTACGGCATCGTGCCGCTGTACCAGTCCTCGCACAGCATGCCGGCGAGCGGACCGACCACCACCATCCGCGGCGACCGGCGCGGGTCGATCGGCAGCAGACCGTCGTTCTTCAGCAGCACCACCGATTCACCCGCGGGCGCACGCTCGACGACGTCGTGCAGCGGTCGTTCTCGTTGTTGTAGGCCAGGAAGTGCTTGAGGACGGGCGCCGTCATCAGGAACCGGGGGTGATCACCGGCCAGCCCCCGGCAGTACGCCGTCGCGAGCGCCGCGGTGTGCACCGGGTCCTCGGAGTAGCCCTCCTCGTTGCGGCCCCAGCGCGGGTCACGCAGCAGGTTCACGACCGGCGCCCACACCTGCAGGCCGGCCTTGCCGAGGTGGTGGAAGGCCCGCAGCTCATGGGCGACGGCCTCGCCGACGCGGCGCACCAGGTCCACGTCCCACGTCGCGCCCAGACCGACCGCCTGCGGGAAGACCGTGGCGGGGCCGAGCCACGCGACCCCGTGCAGTGCCTCGGTCCCGGTGCGGAACGGCGCGATGTCAAGGCGCGGAACGGCGGGGGCGTACTGGTGCAGCATCGCGATCCGCTCGTCGAGCGTGAGCCGCTCGATCAGGTCGTCGACGCGCTCGCCCGTCGAGAGCGCCGAATCGCGGAACGGCATCATGTCGAAGCTCCTCACCGCCGTGGCTCAGCACCTCACCGTCCGGTTCAGCCGATCGAACAGGACTTGCCGTTCAACGAGAAGGCGGCCGGCGTCACGGTCGGACCCGACACGTTGAACCGGAACGTCACCGATGCCCCCGCGTTGATCGTGGCGGGGCCGTACGGGTTCATCGCCGTGACGTCGGCGCGGTACTGGTGGACCGCCGCGTTCCAGGCCTCCCCGACCTGCTGGCCGCCGGAGAACTTCCACTGCAGCATCCAGCGTGCGACCGCGGTGTGCGTGGTGTTGCGGACGGCGATCTCGACATGGAACCCGCCGGCCCATTCCTTGATCACGCGATAGGTGACGGCGCAGTCCTTCTTTTCCACGGGCGGGGCGGGCGGCGTCGTTGTGACAGGCGCAGCAGGAGGCGGTGCGACCGGAGTCGTGTCCTGTCCTTTGCAGGGCGGTCCCCACAGGCCGACACCGGCCGCCGTGGCTGCTTTCTCCACCTCGGTGAGCACCGGGTCGTCCTTTTCTGCGCGCAATGTGCCCTGGCGCACCGCCAGCGTGGCGTAGTCGTCGTTGTTGCTCAGGCGCAGGGTGATGACCGACTCCGACGCGCGGCTGTAGCGCACCGGTTTGCCGGCCAGGGTGTCCCTGGCGAACTTCAGCGCCGGCGCCGAATAGCACTCGCCCGGCGCCGCGAGGCCGAGAATCCGTGCCTGGACGCCGTTGGACAGCTGCACGGTCCTGGCGTCGACGACGTCCGTCACCCGGTCAGGAGGAGGTGCCTGCAGGCTGACATGCTGAGGCGTAGATGACGAATTGCCCGGTTCCGGGGTTTGCGCCGAACTTGTCGCACATGCCGCGAGAACCAGTGCCGCCGCGGGGACGAAGAGGACAGGGCGGTAGCGGCCGAGCAATCTCATCGTTCTCCCGCGTTGTGCTGAATGCGCCATTTCGGCACGGCGACTGGCGGCGAAGCGTACGACCCTTCAGTGGAACGCGGGAAGTTCCTCCCCGTATTTGGAAGTGAGTTGTGTCATCCACCGCGGCGTTCGACGGCATTCGACTCGAATTCGTTCGAACACGTGCCTGTTTCGGTGCTGCCGTGCCGGTGCACGGCAGCACCTGGTGGCCTACACCGGAACGTAGACGACCCCGAGCTTGTCGATCTCGTCGCCGGCCCTGCCGGTGAACCCGGCGATGCGCCAGCCCGCCGGTGCCGTGTAGGTGACGACGTCGCCGGTTTGCTGACCCGCGGCCAACGTGCGGCCGTCGCTGGTGGTCAGCCGTGCGGAGAAGACCCTGGTGCGGTCGTTGTGCTTGGCCAGGCTCAGCGTGATCTCGCGCAGGTGTTCGCCGGGCGCGAGGGTGAGTGAGACAGGGGTGCCGCCGTTGCCGCCGTGCGTCAGCGTGGAGCCGTCGGTGAGGCTGAGCGACACGTTGTCCAGACGGCGATCTCCGCGCAGCGTCACGGACCGCACGGCGCCGCGGCCGATCGCGGTGACGTCGGTGAACGGCGTGCCGTGCGGGCCGCCGAACTGGTCGCTCATCCGGATCCCGGCGTTGGTCGTCCAGTCGAGCCGGGTCGCGATCGGATAGTGGTCGGACAGCGGTTGCCCCTGCGCGTCAAGGAACCGCGTGTTGTCGTTGCGGTAGTCGCGTGCGGTGAGGGTGATGTGCGGGTTGCCGCGGTAGAGGATCTTGTCGACGACCTCGCACGAGTCGGTGATCGCGGCGGGATCGCAGACCAGCGCCGGGCTGCCGGCGGCGGGCGCCTGGCCGCCACGCTCCAGCTGGACCCAGGCGTCGGTGAGGCCGTTGGTGGTGACCAGCTCGCGGATGTTGTCCTCACCGCGCGTGTAGCGGGTGTTCGTGTCACCCATGACGATCACGGCGCTGCCCGCGGACATGGCGGCGATGTACTGCGAGAGCTGGGTGATGTTCGCGCGGCGGGAGCTGAGGTCGGCGGTCTCGGTGCCCGCGTTGGGGTGCAGGTTGTAGACGTCGACGTGCACGCCTTCGGCGAGCTTGACCCGCGAGTACGTGAATCCCTTGGGGGTCAGGCAGTCCGTGCCGTTGCACTTCGACCACTTGACGCGGTCGAGGTCGGCGTACGGGTGGTGCGACAGGGCGTTGAGCCCGCTGCCGAACGGCACGCCGCCGGTCGTCGGGGTGCGGTGCGGGTGGTTGTCGCCCGCGTACAGGTCCGCGTGGTAGTTGAAGTCCTCCTGGACGTTCACGATGTCGTACGGTGCGAGCCGCGGGCTGATCAGCTTGGTGTTCACGGCCGGGTTGCCGGAGGAGAGCGGGTCGGGCAGCCCGGCGACGTTGTAGCTCAGCACCTCCAGGGTGCCGCCGGTCTGGGCGTGGGCGGCAGGCAGGGCGCCTATCGGTGCAACGGTCGCGAGGAGTGCCGCGACGGCCAGCAGGGGTGGACGTCTCACGATCGATGTGCTCCTTCAGGTCGGTGGGAACGCGCCCATGGCGGGCGTCCGAGGCGTCACCGCACGGTGACCGGAACAGCGGGGGAGTAGTGCAGCCGGCCGTGCGCGGCGACCCGGACGAGCACCCACCAGTGGGCGCCACCGCGTGCCGTGGCCGTCGCCGTGGCCAGGACCGGCACGGTGATAGCGCCGCCGGCCGGGATCGCGAAAGCCCGCGTCCTCGGGCCGATCCGCACCTCGTCGTGCCACGTTCCGTGCGGGCTGATCACGGTGATCTCGCCACGCACCTCGCTATGCGCGAGGTTCACCAGCGACACGGGCAGCTCCGCGCGTTCACCGGGGACGAGGTCGATGGCGTCGGCTCCGAGCCGCACGTCCACCAGACCGGGCAAGTCCACCGCGCCGGTCATCACCTCGACGGTGTCCTCCAGCACCTGGCCCAGGTGGTCACGGACGCGGGCGGGGATCAGGTGCACGCCCGCCTCAGGTGGGGCCGCCACCGTGACCGGGAACTCCGCGAACTCACCCGCGGCGAGGTCGTAGTCCCACGTCCGGCCGGCGAACTCGACCTGCCCACTGGTGGGCCTGCCGCTGCAGCTGACGGTGATCCGCGCCTGCCCGGTGCCGCCGGGGTCGAGCACGAGGCGCGACGGATGCACGTGCACGGAGAGCGGCAGGTTGCCGAACGGGGCAGGGCCGGTGTTGTGCCGCCAGTAGCGGGTGTAGACGGGCTGTACCGGTTCGGTGGTCCTGGCGGGCCCGGTTTCCGCGGCCGTCACGGCCGCGGCGGGCACCAGGCGCAGTGTCGCGACGTCGGCGGCGGACAGGGGTGCCTCCGCCTGTCCTGATCGGACGGTCAGCGGCGCGAGGTCGTTCTCCTCCAGCAGATCGGTGCGATGGGCCGCGCTGACGCCTCCGTACAGGGAGACCGACGCGGTGACCGGCGTGCCGGTGGACTCGTACAGGCGCACGGCGATGTCCGGGCCGGTGTCGCCGTCCACGCCGGACGCGAGGGGGTTGCCGCGTGTCTTGGCAGCGGTCAGCAGCACGTCGGGCGGTGACACCGACATCAGACTGAGCTCAGGCGGCAGGCTGCCCTGGGTGGAGGGGACCTGGCGGGCGCGGGCCGGGTGGTTGACGTCCTGGCCGGAGCGGGCGAACCCGGCCTGCCGCCAGTCGCCGGGCCCGGCGACGAGACTCAGTTCGAATGTGTGCGACCAGTGCTGCCAGGCGAAGCTGGAGCCGTCGGGCACCGTGCGGCGTTCACCGTCGATCCACACGCCGGCGGGCCAGCCGCTGCACGACCGCATCAGCGACACGTGCAGCGTGCCGTCCGGTGCCACGACGAACCCCGGCGTGCCGCGGTTGACGACCGCGACCGAGTAGTCGGCGACGGGTTCGGCCGTCCCCGCGAGGCCCGCGGGCACGTCCACCTCGACGCACGCGTCGGCGAGGTCGTCGATCAACGCGGCGCCGTCGGTGACGATCAGCACCGGCAGGTCTCGCGGGCCCGCGCAGGTCGGCGTCCGGTACCCACTGCTGTCGCCCGCGTGCGCGCGGCGGGCACGAACACCCGGCCGGTGGCGGCGAGCGCCGCGCGGTACCCGGCCGGCGCGGCGGCCAGCACCTCGGTGGCGAACTCGTTGTGCCCCAGCACGATCCGCACGTCGGGCAGGTTCGAGTCCACGTCGAGCGCGCCGTAGCGCGGCCCCGGCGGGCGAGTGCAGGTGGCGGTGACGCCCTTGGCGACCAGCGCCGCGAGCAGACGCCCGGCCGTCCTCGGCGGTGACCACCTCGGCCACGCCGATGGCATGCGACGCGACGGTGCCGTCGGCGTGACGCAGCCGCAACCGTGCCGTGGCGGAAAGACCCGCCCAGGTGTGCGCGGGGCTGTCCAGCGTCCACAGGTGCTCGGCGGCGTCGACGTCCGGGAAGCCGAACGACCGCCCGACCGCGGCGAAACCGACCTCGGCCACGGGCAGCGCACCGGGCAGGTCGAAGGCGAACCGGCTGCGCAGCAACCGGTCCTGGCCGATCGAACCGTCCACGAAGGACCGGACGTCCACTCGGGGCAGGCCGTGCCACAGCGTGGTGTGCTGGGTGATCCGCAGCTCGCCGAGGGTGGTGCGGCTGACGATCCGGTCGCCGACGCGGGCTGGTCTCGACATGCACGTCGGCCGGGCCGGCGGTGCGGCCGGGGCCGGTTGGGCAGCAGGTGCCACGGTCCCTCGCCCCACACCGGGTGGCCGGGATGTTCCTCCTGCACCAGTAGTTCCGCCGCGAGACCGCCGGGCCGCACCAGCTCACGCCCGGCCCTGCGGTCGTACACGCTCGTCAACGCGCCGCCGCGGGCGGGATCGGCCTGGACGATGAACGACTCGTTCGCGACGGCGACACCGAGCTGCGCCGTCCACGGCGGCGGAACGGTCTCGGCCCGCACCACGCGGTAGACCCGGTAGCCGGTCGCGGGCAGCTGCCGCGCCAGGAACGTCAGCGTGACTTCGGTGAGAGTCGCCGTCCGCGTCGCGGATCGCGGCCTCCGTCACCGCCGCGACCGCCTCACCGGTGTGGTCCTCGACGCGTGCCCCTCGCCAGCCGGGCAGGCGCACCGTCACCGTGGTGACCGCGTCCCTGACGAACGCCAGGGTGTTGACGACGATCACCGCCTCGCCCGCGCCCGTGGTGTCGGCGTGCGCCGCCAGGTGGTCGATCGCACCGGTCAGCACCTCGAGGCCGAGCTCGTCCGCCTCCCGCCAGCCGGTCGAGCAGGTCCAGGTACACCTGGTCGGACTCGGTGCCGGTGATCGCGTCGTGGTGAGCGCCGTAGACCAGCTGGCGCCACGCCTTGTCCAGTGCCTCGGCGGGATAGCGCGCTCCCAGCAACGTGGTGAGCGCCGCCATCCGCTCGCCGTCCAGCACCGACACCTCGGCGGCTCGCTGCGCCTGCTTGGTGTCGATGTAGGAGACGTCCTTGCCGGTGTAGACGGGGTTCATGTCCCTGGTCTGCGGGCTGAACGTCACCGAGCGCGCGGAAGCGTCCGCGCGCACCGCGGCGAAGAAGTCACGCGGCAGGCCGACGACGAAGCGCGGCCAGACGTACCGCTCGTTCCACTCGCGGTGGATCTCGGTGCAGAACCGCGACGGCACGTTGTGGTCGTGGCCGACCGGCAGCAGGACGTTGCGCGTGGCCGCGACCTTGCGCAACGTGCTGAACTGGCGGTAGGCCTCCGCCATCGCCTCGTCCAGATCGGACTTGCGCTCGATGTCCCAGCCGGCGACGTAGTGGTCGGCGAAGTAGGCGGTGAGCACGCCGCGGCCGCTCGGCGAGATCCACTCGAACTCGGACGGGAACTGCATCCTGGTGATGTCGCCGGTGTGCCGCTTGGCCCCGACGTGATGCCACGGCCCTCTCGCCCACGCGCTGGAGTCGAGTCCCGCGTCGGCCATCAGACCGGGGTAGGACGGGTCGTGCCCGAACACGTCGAGCATCCAGGCGGTGCGCGGGTCGCGCGCCGAGGACGTCGCGCTGGTAGCCGATGCCGTAGACCGCGTTGCGAACGGTCGACTCGGGGTGGGTGAGGTTGGTGTTGGCCTCGTTGTAGTTGCCACCGACGATCTCGATGCGCCCCTCGCGCAGGAACCGGCGCAGGTCGTGCCGGTCGCCGGGGAACACGTCCCAGTGCGGCTTGAGGTAGTCGACCTCGGCGAGCACGAACCGGTAGTCGTCGTCCTGCCGCGCCGCGTCGAGATGCGCGCGCACCAGGTCGAACGCCGAGAGCTGGAACGGCATCCGCTTCTCCTGCGCGCCCGGCAGGTCGAGCCAGGTCTCGGTGAAGCCGCCCTGGGTGTTCCACCACACCGGGTCGTAGTGGAAGTGCGAGACCATCCACATCGTCCACCCGGCCTCGGCGACGGTGACCGTCGTGTCCCAGCCGGGCAGGGCCTGCCCGCCGACCGGTTCGACGAGCACGGTCGCCGGATACGTCGTGCCCTCGGTGGTGGGCGCGGCGAAGACCACGCCGACCTCGGCGACGATCTCGCCCGCGCCCGCCGTCACCAGCACCGCTTCCGGCGTGTGGACCATCGGACCGGTGATCCGCAACCGCGCCGGTCCGGGCCGCGGCCCGGTGACGGTGACCCGGATCAGCTGGCGTGGTGCGGAAGCGGGCCCGACGAACAGGTCGGTGCTCTCGGTGCCGGTGACGTACACGGTGCTACTTGGCCCCTGCCAGTGCGGCCTCCGCCTCGCGGAAGTACTGGGCGACCGCGTCGGCGACGGACATCTTGCCGAACGCGACCTGCTTGGCCGCCGCGTCCAGCGCGGACTTGCAGTCGTTGTAACCGGGCGGGGCGGTCGGCGCGGGCGGCAGCCCGTCCTTCGCCACCTCGTCGGCCACGTACTGGGCGTAGGTGACGTCCCGCTTGTCCGACGCGGAGAGCGACGGAGTCAGGGCCTCCAGCGCCTTGCCCGACGGAGGGATGCCCCGCGTCATGGCCATCGCCTTGATCGCGTCGGTGTCGCTGACGAAGAAGTCGATCAGCTTCGCGGCGCCCTCGGGGTTCTTGCTCTTGACCGGCACGGACAGCAGCACGCCGCCGCTGAGCGCCTGCCCGGTCTTGCCGTTGCCGCCCCGCGGTGCCACCACGATGTCGAGCGCGTGCTGGGTCAACGGCTGCATCTGCGCGAGACCCCAGCCGGTGGTCATCACGATCTGCCCGGCGATCAACGGGTGGTTGCCCGTCGCCGAGTCGGTGCTGGAGAGCATCTCGGGCGGGCAGATGGCGCCTGCCTTGCGCAGCCCGTCCCAGAAGGTGAACCACTCCGCCAGGTCGTCCTTGGTCGAAGGCGAGCTTGCCCTCGGCGTTGTAGAGGTCCTTGCCGCGCTGGCGCAGCCACGGTTGCAGCGCGCCGGAGTCGTCCTTCGAGGCGTCGAGCGCACCGTACTTGCCCTGCCCCAGTGCCTTCGACAGCTCACCGGCGATGCGGCCGAAGTCGTCCCACGTCCAGTTGTCGGCCGGGACGGGGATCTTCACCTGCTCGAAGACGGTCTTGTCGTAGAGGATCGGGGCGAACCCGGACCCGGACGGCACGCCGTAGGTCTTGCCGTCGACGGCGCCCGCCGACCGCACCGCGGGATACAGCGTGTCGAGGTGGATGGTGCTGGGAATGTACGCCGACAGGTCGGTCAGCGTGCCCTTGGAGGCGTACGTGCTCACCAGCGCCGTGTCCATCTGGAAGAGGTCCGGCGGGTTACCGCCCGCGAACTCCGTGTTGAGCTTGTTGAAGTAGCCGTCGTAGCCCGAGTACTGCGCGTCCACCTTGATGCCGGTCTTCTCGGTGAACAGCTTGCATCGCGTTCTGGTAGGCCTTGTTGCGCGCTTCGCCGCCCCACCAACGGAACGTCAGCGAGTTGTTCGACGGGCCGCTGCTGGTCGGCGCGAAACCGCAGCCGGCGAGCGAGGTCGCGGCGAGGCCACCGGCGAGGCCGATGAACCCTCTCCTGGACATGGGTGTGGACACGTGTGTTCCCTTTCTGGCGGTGGAAAGGTCTACTTGATGCCGGTGGTGGCGACACCTTCGACGAGGCGTCGTTGCGACGTGAGGAAGACGACGACGGTGGGCACGAGCGTGACCACGGACATCGCCAGCATCCCGCCGTAGCTGGATCCACTGGCGCGGTCCACGAACGCGTTGAGCCCCAACGGGGCGGTGTAGCGGGTGTGGTCGGACAGGTACACCAGCTGACGCAGGAAGTCGTTGAACGTCCAGATGAACGTCAGGATCGTGGTGGTGAGCAACGCGGGCCTCAGCAGCGGCAGGATGATGCTGAAGAACACCCGCACGTGACCCGCGCCGTCCAGTGCCGCGGCCTCGTCCAGCTCGCGCGGGATGCCGCGGATGAACTGCACCATCAGGAAGATGAAGAAGGCGTCGTAGGCGAGCAGGTACGGCACCACCAGCGGCAGGAACGTGTTGATCCAGTTCAGCTGGTAGAAGATCGCGTACTGGGGGATCAGCGTCGCCTGGAACGGCAGCATCATCGTGCCGAGCATCACCGCGAACCAGAAGCCGCGCAGCGCGAAGTCCAGCCGGGCGAACGCGTACGCAGCGACCGAACAGGACGCCACGTTCGCGACGACCGTGACGAGCGAGACCGTCAGCGAGTTGGACAGGTAGACGGTGAACGACGTGCCGGTGGCCGTCCAGCCGCTCAGGTAGTTGGCGAACGTGAAGGTCAGCGGCAGCGGGTTCATCGTGGTGAAGATCTGGTTCTCCGGCTTGAACGACGCGCCGACCAGCCACACCATCGGATAGATCATCGCCACCAGCAGGACCAGCAGCAGGGCGTGCGCACGCCAGTTGCTCTTCTTAGTCCGCATAGTTCACCCACCGGCGGGCAGACCAGAAGTAGACCGCGGTGAACAGGCCGATCACGGCGAACAACACCCACGCCATCGCCGAGGCGTAGCCCATCTGCATACTGCCGAACCCCTTGAGATACAGGTAAAGCGTGTAGAGCAGGGTCGAGTCGATCGGACCGCCCAGCCCGTTCGAGATCACGTAGGCCGGGGTGAACGTCTGGAAGGCGTTGATCGTCTCCAGCACCAGGTTGAAGAAGACCATGGGGGACAACAGGGGCAGGGTGATCCGGAAGAACACGGTGACCCGGCCGGCGCCGTCGATCGCCGCGGCCTCGTAGAGGTCCTGCGGCAGTTGCTTGAGCCCGGCCAGGAAGATCAGCATCGGCGTGCCGAACTGCCAGGCGGCCAGCAGCACCAGCGTCCACATCGCATAGCGCGGGTCGCCGATCCAGTCCGCGCCCTCGATGCCGAAGATCCGGAGGAACTGGTTGACCAGGCCGTCGCGGGAGAAGATCTGCCGCCACATCACCGAGACCGCGACGCTCGCGCCGAGCAGCGACGGCAGGTAGAACGTCGCCCGGTAGAAGCCGAGTGCCTTGAGACCGCGGTTGAGCGCGACGGCGACCAACAGCGCCGCGGCGAGCTTGAGCGGTACAGAGGTGACGACGTACAGCAGGGTCACCTTGATCGACTGCAGGTAGCGCTCGTCGGAGAACAGCCGGACGTAGTTGTCCAGGCCGATCCACTGTGGAGCGGTGAGCAGGTTGAACTTCGTCAGCGACAGGTACAGCGAGTACACCATCGGGATCAGAGTGAAGGCGAACAGCCCGATCAACCAGGGCGCGAGGAAGGCATAGCCCGCAAGATTGTGCTTGTGCCGCTTGCGTTTGCGCTTCCGCACCGGTGCCGCCGCCTGTGCCGCGGCCGGAGGGTCGAGCACGGCAACGCCGCCGTTGCTGTTCTCCGACATTTGTTCCACTCCTGGGACGTTGATCATGTGGCGGCCTGCCGTCGGGTCGACGCGACGCTCGGCGTCGTCCTGCAGATCCCACGCACGGCGCCGTTCCAGTGATCCGTCCCAGGGAGCCGGAAAGCGCTTTCCGGGACTGTAGGAAGCAGGTACCGGCCTGTCAAGAAGATCTTCTGGAAACCTTGTTTCCCAAGAAAGTCGGTCTGCGGGGAGGCTTGACACGGGCAGGGTTCAAAAACTTTACTTTTAAACCAACTAGGCGGGTCCCAGCCGCGTCGCGCACGGAAAGAGCCAGGAGGGAGCGTTCTCGGCCCACGCACTCGCAGACCTCGCGACGTGGCCTGAGCACGTTCGTTTCCCGATCCGCGCAAGGAGTGGCGATGACCGCCGAGGCGGTGTACCTGCCGAGCCAGCATGCCGGCCTGCACGATCTTCCCGACGACGAGGAACGGCTCGGGGAGGTGCTCGCCGAGGCGGTGGCCCGCTCGATCGCGCGTCAGCGTCCCGACGGCAACCTGGAGGACCCGGCCGCCGCCGACGACGTCGGTGACATGGCGCTGGGCGTGGTGTCGTTGCTGTGCCTTGCCTGGCATCGTGGCGACCGGCGGGACCCCGAGCTCGTCGACGCGGTCAGGCGCGGGCTGGACTTCGTGCTGTCCGAACGGGTGTTCCGCACGGACAACCCCGGCGAGCCGTTCCTGCTGGTCCGCCACAGCGGTCTGCCCTACGCCCGGTACGTGCTCCAGGCCGGTGAGCATCCGTTCGGCGACTGGCCGAGCACCGTGTGGGCGCTGCTGCACGCGGTCAACGTGCTGGAGTTCGGCCGCGAGGTGATCACCGGTGAGCAGTACACGGCGCTGGCTGACGTGGCGACCGGCTTCTGGCGATGGCTGACCGAGGCGAGCATGTTCAACCCGCAGCAGACCGCCAACCAGGCGATCGGCGCGGTCGTGGCGGGGCTGACGCTCGGCAGGCTGCTGTCCGAGAAGTCCATCGTGGACGATGCAATGTCCTGGTACCACGGCGAGATCAGGTCGAAGCGCGTCGTCGACCGCGGCCTGCTGCTGCCGGTGGAACACGGCGCCGGCCACGACCAGAACTACCTGCCCATCTCGCTCACGTTCCTGGCCAGGGCCTATCAGGTGAGCGGCGAGCAGTGCTTCCTCGACGACGGCGACGAGGTCGCCCGCCACCTGGAGAGCAGGCTGTCGGCCCGCGGCTTCGACTTCGGCGGCCCGCGCTACAGCGAGCAGCACTGCGGCTGTGAGGGCATGCTGGGCCTGCGGTTCTTCAGTGGCCGCGTGCGCGCGGAGCTCGGCCGCTACCTGGGCGACCGGCGGGTGGCCTACTTCTGCGCCTCCACGCCCGACGTGCCCAGTGGACACTTCGCGTTCGCCACGGTGTGGTTCTTCGCCGACACCCACCGCTGGTACCGCGAGCCCGCCGCGAAGCCGCTGCACACCCGCTTCTCGCTGCGGCACGGCCGCGCGTCGGTGTCGCTGACCGGTCAGCTGACCCCGTACCTGATCGACGCGGGCGCGACCGCGGTCATCGAGTCCGTCGTGGACCATCAGCACGGCATCGGCCCGCTGGTGAGCTACGCCGACGGCGGCCGGTCGCTGCTCACCCGGCCGCTCGGTCCGGTCCGGGTGCGCGACCTCGTCGAAGGAGGGCTCGGCGCGAAGCTCGTGACCAAGGCGGTGGTCACCAGGGGCCAGGTCATGCTGGCCGTGCAGCAGCTGTACGTCACCGACGGCGAACGTCTGCACGTCGTCGCGGTGCTCGATCGCGCCGCGCTGTCCGCCGACGCCGACCTCGCGTTCCTGGCGGGACTGCCCTACGCGACCGCGGACGGGGAGCGGCAGCGTCGCATCCGGACGGTCGCCGAGCAGGGTGGCGGCGCGTTCGACCTCGGCGACGCCGAAAAGGTGTTCGAGACCGGGGGAACATTGCTCGCCGGTGGGCTGGCGCTGAGCGCCGGTGCCGCGCTCCGGGTGGTGAACCCGCCGGACGACCCGGCCTGCTTCAACAGTCCGCGCACCGTCGACCTCACGCAGGAGCAGCTCTCGTTCCGGCTCGGCGACGATCCGAGAGGCTACGGCGACCCGGACGCCGGCTGGCGCAGGGTCGCGGCGACCACCCTCGTGCTGGCCGAGGCGATCGCCGACGCGCCGTCCGGGCTCGCGGTCTTCGCGCTGTGTTACGGGCCCGAGCCCGTCGCGCTGCCGGTGTCGGCGGAGGAGGCCGAGGACGGCGTGCGCGTGCGCACACCGTTCTTCACCGCGCTCGTCGGCCATCCCGCGGGCGACCGCCACGGCGAACCGGTGCTCACCCTCGGTACACCGTGAACTGTGAACGATCACATCTCTGGACCCTTCGTTTTGTTCCGGTCTCGTTTCCGGTTGGTTTGCGTATTGTGCCGCACGGGTCCTGTGCCGCAAGCGTCCGGACCGGACTGTTGGGAGCGTTAACATGACCGCACGCGAGTTTGACCGCCGGACGTTGCTGCGCCGTTCGGCGACGCTGTCGGCCGGCCTGCTGATCGGCCCGGTCGCACTGGACCGGCTCGCCGGGGCGAGTGCCGCCGAACTGTCCGCGGACGTGGCGCACTTCGTCGACACCTACCGCACCAACGTGCCCGCCAACCTCACGCCGGAGACCAACGCCGCCGTGCGCGTCCTGGCCGACATGCAGGAGCTGTGGCGCACCGGCACCGCCTGGAACAACGGAGCCGTGCTGAGCCCGGAAGTGCTCAGGGCCAACGTCCGGCACGTTGTGCGGATCACCCGCGAGCGGACCCTGGAGCAGGCGAAGCGCGCGTTCGTCTACGACCGCCAGCACCAGAGCTACGCGGCCATCGGCGGCCTCGGTCCGCTGGCGGACGTGTACCGGACCGGAGCGAAGGCCGTCACCGGCATCACGTCCGCACCGGACGGCACCCCTCCATCCACTGTGGACGACAAGCTGCCGCCGGACGCGCCCGCCGGCTCCGCGCTCGGCGCCGGCTCGCCGGACTCCGCGCTCGGCCAGGTGGTGCTGCTCGTCAACACGCTGCGCGGGCCGTTCGCGTCGGGCAACCCGTCGAAGTACGCCTACCAGTACCCCCGGCCGTGGCGGATGACGCCGGACAGCACCGTCGTCCCGACCGGAGCCACGGACGAGTTCGGGTTCCCGGTCTACCGCTCCCAGGTCGTCGTCGCCCCGCAGTTGCTGCGCCAGCGCAACCTCAGCCCTGCTGACGACGCCGGCTACCCGAGCGGGCACACCAACGCGCTGCACCTGGCGTGCCTGGCACTCGCCTACGCGGTGCCGCACCGGTTCCAGGAACTGGTGACCAGGGCGTTCGACCTGAGCGACACCCGGATCGTGGCGGGCATGCACTCCCCGGCCGACGTGATCGGCGGCCGGATCCTCGCCACCGCGCTCGCCGCGGCGACCCTCGCGGATCCGCAGCACGCCGGACTGAAGGCGGCCGCGAAGGCGCAGGCGAGCCAGTACCTGCAGGAACACACCGGCAGCACGCCGGACACTCTCTTCGCCTACGCGCACTCCGCGACCACCACGACCGACCCGTACGCGGACCGTGCGGCCAACGCCGCGCTGGTCGCCGCGCGGCTCACGTACGGGCTGCCGAAGACCGGACGCCGCGTCCCGATGACCGTGCCGAAGGGCGCGGAGGTGCTGCTGGAGACCCGGCACCCGTACCTCACCGCGAACCAGCGCCGCGAGGTGCTGCGCACCACCGCGCTGCCGTCCGGGCACGCCCTGCTCGACGGCCCCGAGCACTGGGGCAGGCTGAACCTCTTCGCCGCGGCGGACGGCTACGGCGCGTTCGACAGCGACGTGCGCGTCGAGATGACCGCCGACCGCGGCGGCTTCCACGCTGCCGACACCTGGCACAACGCGATCAGCGGGCGTGGCGGGCTGGTCAAGAACGGCACCGGCACGCTGACGTTGGCCGGTGCCAACAGCTATACCGGCGACGTCCGGGTCGAGGACGGCACGCTCGTCGCGGCCACGCCGTCCGCGCTCGGCAAGGGCGACGTCTGGCTCCGCTCCGGCGCTCTGCGGATCTCGACGGACGTCCGGGTCGGCGGCAGCTACCGGCAGGGTTCCGGGAGCACGCTCCGGGTGACGGTGCGGCGGGGTGGCTGTCCGGCGTTGAGTGCCGGGCGGGTGATCACCCTGGCCGCGGGCAGCGTGCTGGAGGTCTCGCTGAAGGACGCACGGGTCGGTGACGTCGTGCCGGTGCTCGGCGCTCCCGTGGTCGCGGGCCGGTTCTCCCGGATCACCGTTCTCGGCGGGGGATTCCAGGTCGCGGCCTGGTACCGCCCGTCGGGGATGTTCGTGCGGGTCATCTCCGCCGACTGACCTTCGCCATCCACCTTGCTTGACGTTGACCAGGGGTCGTTGCAGACTCGGAAAGCGCTTTCCCCGCAACTAGGCCCGTTCTACCCGACGGAAGGAAGCGGTGACCCATGGGCGAGCGCCCGGTGATCACTCGGAACGACGACGAGGTCCTCGTAGTCTCGGTGGGTGACGTCGAGCTGTTCGAGTACGCGCATCGACCGTCCACGCCGGCGTTCGAGGGACCGAAGCCCTACCTGCACCCCGTGCGGACACTCGCCGGGGACGTGGTGACGGCGTTCCGGCCGCACGACCACCGGTGGCACAAGGGTGTGCAGATGACCGCCACCGACGTGTCGGGCCAGAACTTCTGGGGCGGCGTCACGTACGTGCGCGACGAGGGATACGTGGTGCTGCCGAACGTGGGCACCATGCGGCACGAGGACTTCACGATCGCCGAGGTCGACGGCGAGGTGCGGGTCGACGAGCGGCTGTCCTGGCACACCGAGGCGGGCGAGCACTGGGTCGACGAGGTGCGTGAGCTCACCGTGCGCGACGTCGAGGAAGAGTCGTGGACGCTGGAGTTCGCCACCACGCTGACCAACCTCCGTGACACGCCTCTGGTCTTCGGCAGCCCGACGACCAACGGGCGTGAGCTCGCGGGCTACACCGGGTTCTTCTGGCGTGGGCCGCGGTCGTTCACCGAGGGCGAGGTCATCGCGGCGGACGGCGGAACGGGGCAGGAGATGATGGGCCGGGCCGCGCCGTGGCTCGCGTTCGTCGGTCATCACGACGAGGCGGACCGCTCGTCGACCATGCTGTTCCTGGACCACCCGGACAACAAGGGCACGCACTGGTTCGTACGCAGCACGCCGTTCGCGGCGGTGAACCCCTCGTTCGCCTTCCACGACCCGGTGGAGCTGCCGCCTGCCGAAGTGCTGCGCCTGCGTTACCGTCTCGTCGTCGCGGACGGGGCGTGGGACCGGGATCGCCTTGAGTCCTATGTGGAGGCACACCCGTGGTGACGCCGTTCCCCGGCGGCGTCGGCCTCTCCGGTCTGCGGGTGTACGACTGGCCGACGGTGGACGGACGGTGCGGCGGTTCGCCGCACGTCCACCTCACCTGCGCGGAGTGCTACTACGTGGTCGGCGGGCAGGGGCGCGTGCAGACCCTGACCCACCGCGGCTTCGCCGAGACGCCGCTGCGCGAGGGCACGGTCGCGTGGTTCACGCCGGGCACGATCCACCGGCTGGTCAACGACGACGACCTGCGGATCATCGTCGTCATGCAGAACAGCGGCCTGCCCGAGGCGGGCGACGCGGTGTTCACGTTCCCCGCCGAGGTGCTGGCCGACCCGGAGGCTTACGGGGCGGCGGCCTCGCTCGCGCATCCCGGCCACGCCTACGCGAGCGACGAGGAAGCGGCCCGGCGCCGCCGCGATCTCGCGCTCGAAGGGTTTCTTGAGCTGCGGCACCGCGTCGAGGCCGGTGACCACGCCGCGCTCGACGCGTTCTACCGCGCCGCCGCGAATCTCAAGACCGACTCGCTCACCGGGTGGGAGGAACGGTGGCGGGCGGGCGCGCTGGCCGCGGCGGAACGCACCGGGGAGCACCTGAACCGGTTGCGGGACGGCGACCTCGGTCACCTGGCCGAGGCCGACATCCACGTGCTGCGAGCCGACGGGCCGCAGCGGTTCGGCATGTGCGGCCGGCTCGACGTCCACGACCCCGCGTCAGGGGTGTCGCCCCACGGCGAACCGGCGTGAGCCGACCCGGATTCCCGGACCGCTCCGGCGAATCCGGCCCAGCCTCGCCATCCACGCACCCTCGCATCCTGAGCGAAAGGCACGTTCGTACGAAATGACCGTACGAACGTGCTTTTCGCCCAAGTACGACGCGGGGTTACGCGATGCGTCGGCGGAGTCATTCACCATGTGCACAGGAAGAACGCGATCACCGCGCCGGCCACGGCGGCCACCAGGATCGCCGTGGCTGTGATCACCAGACAGCGTCGCCGGGCAGCCCGCACGAGCCGGGGCAGGACGGTGGCTGGCACCTCCGGGGCGGTGGCGAGCGACTCCACCGCCCAGCCGTGCGGAACGCGCGACAGGATGCCCGCCATCCCCGCGAGCTGGCAGACCTCGTGTTCACACGCCGGGCAGGTGGCGAGGTGGCGTTCGTAGGCCAGCCGGTCTCTCGGGGACAGCGACCCGAGCACGTAGGCCACATCCCATTCCCGGAACGGATCCGCAGGTTCGGTCACCGCCCTGTCACACCGTTCTCCTGAAGTGTCAGCCGCAACGCGCGCAGGCCGTAGTGCAACCGCGACTTCACGGTGCCCGGTGGCACGTCCAGGACTCTGGCGAGCTCGGCGATGGACTCGCCCCGGTAGTAGGCCCGCACGATCACCACCCGATGCTCGGGTTTGAGCTGGGACAACGCATCGGCGATGAGCCAGGCGTCCAGCGTGGCGTCGGTGTGGTCGGAGCGCGAGAGCTCCGGCGGGCGCGCCGACCCGATCTCCCAGCGGGCGCGGGCGCTGCGGCGTTCGTCGATGGCGTAGTTGCGTGCCACGGCATACAGCCACGCCTTCGACGCCGATGAGCCCTGCTCCAGTATTTCGGGATGGCGCCAGGCCCGCAGCAGTGCCTCCTGGACGATGTCCTCGGCGAGCTGTTCGTCGCCCGTGAGACGCAGTGCGTAGCGCCAGAGCGCCTCGGCATGACCGTCGTGCAGTGCTTGCAGCAGGGTGGTGTGCGTCTCGTTGATGGCGCACCTCTCCCTAGGTTCGGAACGCCGGGGTGCGCTTGGCCAGGAACGCCGCTGTGCCCTCGTGCATGTCGGAGGTGGTGAAGGCGTGCCGGAACGCGCCGAGCTCCACCCGCAGCCCGGCCTCCACGGACATGCCGTCCACGGAGTTGATCACCGCCTTGCAGGCCGCGACGGCGGCGGGGGAGTTGGCGGCGATGTCGGCGAGCACGAGCCGGGCGGCGGCGAACATCTCCTCGCGGCTGTCGAACACCTCGTTCACCAGTCCGATGCGGCACGCCTCCGCCGCGTCGGCCCGGCGCCCGGAGTAGATCATCTCGCGGGCCTTCGCCACGCCCACGCGCCGGAACAGCCGGACACAGCCGCCGAAGCCGGGGATCAGACCCAGGAGCACCTCCGGCTGGCCGAACACCGCTTTGCGGGTGGCGTAAACGAAGTCGCACGCCATGGCGATCTCACAGCCGCCACCGAGCGCGTAGCCGTCGACGCACGCCACGACGGGAACGGGCAGCTGTTCGAGCAGCCGGGTCACCTCCTGCCCGACCGCGCCGAACGCCGCGCCCTCGTCCGGCGTCATGGCGGCCATCTCACGGATGTCGGCCCCGGCGATGAACGCCGGACCTTCCGATCCCGTCAGCAGCACCGCGCGTGGACCGGCGAAGTTCGAGAGGAGATGGCACAGTTCGGTGAGAGCCTGCCAGGACAACGCATTGCGTGCCTGCGGCCGGTTCACGGTCACGGTCAACACGCCGTCGTGCTCGTCGAGTGCGAGGGTCTGATAGTCCATAATGGTCTCCTCACGAGTCCCAGATCGCGCCGTAGGCCGGAATCCCCCTGGATTCCAGCTCTTCGACGATGTGCCAGGTGGTCGGCTTGTTGGAGATGCAGATGACGGCCTCGGCGTCGAAACGCCGCCAGGCGTCGTACGCGAGCGCGACCAGGTCGGGTTTGCCGCTGCTCTCGGTGTCCCAGACGACGGCGTCCGGCTGGACGTCGAGGATCTCGTCGACCAGCGCGTCCCCGTAGGTGCGGCGCGGGTTGCGGGTCGACCACACCAGGATCGACGGCGTGCTGCCGGCGAGCAGATGGGGAAGGCAGGGGCCGATGCCGCTGCCGGTGGCGACCCACACCACCCTGGTGAACAGCTTGTCGATGTTGCCGACGCCCGCTGTCGGGATTCCCTTGACCCACACGTGGCTCGGCTGGTCGGCGATGAGCTTCGCGGTCCAGTCGCCCGCGCGGGAGATGGTGAGCCGGAAGCCACTGCGGCCCGGCGCGGGGACGTTGGCGAACGAGTGCCACTCCACCAGCGGGCTGCGGCTCACCGTCGTCGACGAGCCCGCGAACGGCGTGACGCCGTGGTCGAACGACACGAGTGCGACGTGGGGTGACGGGCTGTCGATGTGCACGGGAACGCGCCGCAACCGCGACCACGGCAACGCCACGCTGACCACCACGAGGGCGAGTGGCCAGAGGAACATCGGGTTCGACACGGCCGACAGCACGCCGAACAGCACGAGCACGGTCCAGCCGCCGAACCGGTGCGAGCGCTCGAACAGGTCGTGGTGGCGGGCACGCAACCGGGGCAGCGCCAGCACGATGATCGTGAGCAGCGCCGCCATGATCGCCCAGGTCAGCGTCAGCTGTAGCGCCGACGAGCCCAGGACGGTGACCGTGCAGGCGAGCACGAGGAACCAGGTGGTGGCACAGCTCGCGGCGCCTACGTGCAGACCGCCGAAGTGGTAGACCTTGCCCAGTGTCCAGCGCACGCGCAGCGGCCAGTGCTTCGGCACGCTCGTGGCCAGGTGGAAGAACAGGTTGATCACGAGCTGCTGGCGGACGATCACGGCCAGGGTGACGTTGGCGACCACCAGCGCCGTCAGCACGTCCGGGTCCGCCCACCAGCCACCGAAGCCGGCGAAACCGAGGTTCACCAGCACGACGGCGGCGGCGAGGCGGTTGTGGTGGGTGAACGGGCGGCGGCGCAGGACTGTGCGCAGGGAGCGGTCGGCGGGTGGCAGGGTGACGGTGCGAACTGAGGTCATGCCACGGTTTCCTTCTGCTGTCCATCCAAACGCGACAGGAGCGCCCTGCGATCGACCTTGCCGCGGTCGGTGGTCGGCAGCGTGTCGACCGGCACGATCAGCGTGGGCACGCAGTAGTACGGCAGTCTCTCCGCCACCGCCTGCCTGGCCTGCTCCGGAGCCGCGCCGGCCGGGCTGATGAAGCCGACGAGCTTTCCGTTGTGCAGCACCGTGGTCGCGCGCCCGCAGCCCGCCGCGCGTTCGAGTGCCGAGGTCACCGCGTCGAGCTCGACGCGGAACCCGCGCACCTTGACCTGGTCGTCGGTGCGCCCGTGGTGCTCCAACTGGCCGCTGGCCGTCCATCGGCCGAGATCGCGGGTGCGGAACATCCTGTGCTGGCCGCCGAGGAACGGATCGGGCAGGTACCGTTGCGCCGTCAGCTCGTCGTTGCCCAGGTAACCGGCCGTCACGCACGCCCCGCCTGCCCACATCTCGCCGATCTCCCCGATGCGGCAGGGCCGCAGGTTCTCGTCGAGCACGTAGACCGTCGTGTTCGGCACCGGGCGGCCGATGGTGAGCCGCCCCGCCCCAGGCCGGTAGCGCTGGACGGTGTTGACGATGGTGACCTCGGTGGGGCCGCAGGCGTTGTGGAAGAGGGCGTGCCGGGACCACCTGTCCGCCAGCGCCTGCGGGCAGCGCTCACCGGCGACGGCGACCGTGCGCACCCGTTGGCACGCATCGGGATTCAGCCCGGCCAGCACGCTGGGCGTCGCGATGACGACGTCCACGGTGCTCGCCGTCCGCTCCATGTCGTCGCCGCGGATGACCAGGGTGCCGCCGTGCGCAAGCGTGCCGAGGATCTCCCACATGGCCATGTCGAAGGCGATGTTCAGCAGCTGCGACACCCTGGTTCCCGGTGTGACACCGAGAGATCCGGGTGCGGTGAGCAGGACGTTGCACAGGTTCGCGTGCGAGACCTGGACTCCGTTGGGCTGTCCGGTCGTGCCGGAGGTGAAGATGACGGCGGCGATGTCGGGCTCCGGACCCAGGGTGATGCTGCGGCAGAACGGGCCGATATCGGGCAGGGTGTCGATCGCGATGATCGTGGCGAGATGGCCGGGCAGTTCGGAGACGTGGTCGCTCGTCGTGAGCACGACGTCGATGCGCGCGGTACGGACGATGTGCCGCAGATGGGCTTCCGGGGTGACACGCACGTCCTGCGGCACATAGGCCGCGCCTGCCTTGAGCACGGCCAGGATGCCGACGACCATCGAGATCGACCGGGTGAGGAACAGTCCCACGTGGTCGCCGGGACGCACGCCGGTGCGGGTGAGGTGTCCGGCGAGCAGTTCGGCCCTGCCGTCGAGCTCCGCGTAGGTGAGCGACGAGCCGAGATGTTCCACGGCTGTCGCGTGCGGGTGCCGGGCCGCCTGCGTCTCGACGGCATGGTGGATGTGGTGGAACGGGGGAGTCCTGGTCGGTCCGGCGCCGAACGTCTGGAACAGTGCGCGGTCGACCGAGGACAGGTCGCACAGGGCGAATTCCTGGAACACGGCTGTCACGACGGGTGCCCTTTCGTGGGCGAAGCGTGGTCATCCGTTCTGAACGAGACACCCCGCGCTGTGGTTCATGTCGAGTCGAATGAGCCATCGATTCGACGAAGTCCTTGTGTCGCAGCAAGTTTCCTGATCGCCTGATCACAGTCGGACGGCTGTTATCGAACGAGCGGTTCCTTGCGTTCGGTTCTGTTCGACACCACGCTGATCTTCATGACCGTCGCACGTCGTCTGTCCGCATTGGTGTTGTGCTGTCTCGTCGGCGCGAGTGTCGCCACCGTGCCCGCCCGGGCGGCGGATCCGGTACCGCAGAACGGGGTCACGGTTCGCATCGACCCGTCGTACCAGCAGCCCGAGTTCGAGGGCTGGGGGACGAGCCTGGTGTGGTTCGCGAACGCCACCGGAGGCTACCCGGAGCCCATCCGCCGCAAGCTCGTCGACCTGCTGTTCGGCGACGACGGTCTGCGGCTCAACATCGCGCGGTACAACATCGGTGGTGGCAACGCGCCCGACGTCCGCACGGACTACATGAAGAAGGGCGCGACGATGGAGGGCTTCTGGAAGGCCCCCGCGGGCACCACACGCGAGGACGTGGACTGGTGGCGGCCGGACGACCCGGACCACTGGAACCTCGACGCGGACGCCAACCAGCGCTGGTGGGTCGACCAGATCAGGCGCAAGGTGACGCGGTGGGAGGCGTTCAGCAACTCGCCGCCGTGGTTCCAGACCGTCAGCGGCTACGTCTCCGGCGGCTTCGACGCGAGCACCGACCAGATCCGCCGGGACCGCGTCGACGAGTTCGCCACCTACCTCGCGCGGGTGACCGAGCACCTGGAACGCGAGCACCGCATCAGGTTCGACACGCTCGCACCGCTCAACGAACCGAACACGCCCTACTGGGGCACGCAGATCGGCCCGGACGGCCAGCCGACCGGCGGACGTCAGGAAGGCGCGCACGCTGGACCCGAGCTGCAGCAGGAAGTGTTGCTGGCCACCAAACGCGCGCTCGACCGCGAACGGTCCAGGGTGAAAGTGTCCGCAATGGACGAAACCAACCCCGGCACGTTCGTGCGGAACTGGAACGGCTACGGCCCGGCCCGCGACGTGGTCGACCAGCTGAACGTGCACACCTACGGCACCGGCCAGCGCACCAGCGTGCGTGACATCGCCAAGGGCGCACAGCAGAAGCTGTGGATGAGCGAGGTCGAGGGCACCTGGGGTGCGGGCACCACCGACTACGCGAGCATGGAACCGGGACTGGGCATGGCCACCCGCATGCTCGAGGACATCCGTGAGCTCGAACCGTCGGCCTGGGTGTTCTGGCAACCGGTCGAGGACACCGGCCCGCAGGTGGCCGCGGGCAAGAACTGGGGCAGCATCCACGTCCCGTTCAACTGCGGCGCCGCCGACACGCTCGACAGCTGCCCGGTCAAGACGAACACGAAGTTCCACACCATCCGCAACTTCACCCACCACATCCGGCCGGGCGACCGGTTCGTCAGGACCGACGACGCGTCGAGCGTCGCCGCGGTGAAACGGTCCGGTGTGGACGCACGCGTCGTGCACGTGAACAACGGCACGTCCGCGCGCACGGTGACGCTCGACCTCTCGCGGTTCGGGCACGTCTCTTCAGGCGCGCGGGTGACTCCCGTGGTGACGAGCGCGACCGGCGCATTGGTGCAGGGCAAGCCTGTGCGGGTGTCCGACCGATCGGCGACGCTCACGGTTCCTGCCAAGTCGGTCACCACGTTCCTCGTCGACGGTGTCGCCGGGGTGGCCCGCGACGCCGCCCTGATCCAGCCCGGTCACGTCTACCGGCTGCAGGGTGTGGCGGGCGGTAAGTCGCTGGCACCGTCCGACGACGGCTCCCGCGCGGTCGTCCGCACCACCGACGCCACGAGTGCGCGGCAACTGTGGTCGGTGCGGAAACTGGGTCACGGCAACGGAAACCGTGTGCGCTACGAGATCGTCAACGCGGTGACCGGTACCCGGCTCGCCACCCGTGGTGATGCAGTCGTGCTCGACCAGGAGACCGGGCAGGCGGCACAGTGGATCATGTCGACGACCGGTGACGGCAGCTGGACGTTCGTCAACGCCTTGAATGGTTTCCTGCTCGACGCGACCGGCGAGACGGTGTCGGCGAAGACTCCTTCGTCGAGCGCGAGCCAACGTTGGACGACGTCCGACGAGACGGTGCTGCGGACCGAGGATGCCGCCGTGTTCACCGTTCCGAGGCTGCGCCCGGTGCTGCCGCCGACCGTGACACCGGTGTACCGCGACGGCGCGCGAGGCACGCTGCCCGTGGTGTGGGACCTGCCGCCGGACTCACGCTGGCAACGCCCCGGCACCGTCCGGGTGCGCGGCACGGCGACGGACGTGCTCGGGCGCAGCGTGCCCGCGCTGGCGGTGGTCACCGTCGACACGATCGTCTCGACGCTGCCGGCTCGCGCGACGACCTACGTCGGCGGGAGGCCAGGCCTGCCCGCCACCGTCACCGGAGTCGGGCGTCGTGGCGGCACCGCCGACCTGTCCGTCGCGTGGGATCCCGCGCCGGACGGGGCGTTCGACCGCGTCGGGACGGCGACAGTGACCGGTCGCGCCCGAATCGTCGACGGCAGCACGGTCGCCGCCACGGCGGTCGTGCGGGTCACGGAGCCCGTCGAGGTGAACGCCGCGCGCGAGCCGGCCGTGTCGGTGGCGGCGACGTTCACCGAGGACGGCTACTCGCCCGAGCGGCTGCGCAACGGCGTCGCGGACGAGAAGGCGTGGTCGAACTGGAAGCCGGGCACCAAGAACCCGGCCGAGACGATCACCTTCACGTTCCCGTCCGCACGCGACCTGACGCGGCTCGTCACCCACTTCTACCGAGATGGCGCGGGCGGTGTCGCGAAGAGTCTGAAGGTGGAGGTGCGGACCGTCGACGGCACGTGGGTGGACGCGAGCGGTGACGTCGAGGTCGGCACGCCGGTCGCCGACGTCGCGGTACGTCACGCGGGCCCGGTGACCGCGGTGCGCGTAGTCCTGACCTCACGTCCGGCCGGTTATCTGACGCTCGGCGAGATCGAGGTGTTCGCCAAGGCCCCCGGCGAGTAACGCCGCACGCCATCGACGAAGGGCGCTTTTGTCCACCACAGGCGGACGAAAGCGCCCTTCGTACTTTCGAATGCGTTCGATCGTGCGTTGACGGGGTCGTGCGGCGACCCTATGTTAACGCTCACATTTTGGCTTGAAGGGTGGACACACAGTGAGCGGGTTCGCACGGCGGGACTTCCTCAAGGCCACATCGCTGGTCGCCGCGGCGCCGCTGCTCCCGGCGGTGGCGGGTGAGGCGGTGGCGGGTGAGGTTGCGGCGGGTGCGGCAGTGGCGGCGCCGAATCCTGTGAAGGCCGGGAACCTGCGCCCGTTCGCGTTGTCCGACGTGGCACTGACCGACGGTGTGTTCACCAGGAAACGCGACCTCGTACTCGGCTACGCGCAGGGATACGACGTCAACCGGTTGCTGCAGGTGTTCCGCGCGAACGCCGGCCTGGACACGCTGGGCGCCGTCGCGCCGGGCGGCTGGGAAGGGCTCGACGGCGAGGCGAACGGCAACCTCCGCGGTCACTACACCGGGCACTTCCTGTCGATGCTGGCACAGGTGTACGGCAGCACCGGGAGCTCCGCCCACCTGGAGAAGATCCGGACGATCGTGGGCGCGCTCACCGAGTGCCGTGCCGCGTTGCGCGGTGAGCCGCAGGTGCTGAGCGTCGCGGGGAAGTTCGGCCGGGCGGCGGCGCAGGTGCGCGGGTCGTACCGGTTCGTGGACCTGCCGTCGGACGTGCTCGCGCAGAGCCCGGCGATCACGTTCTCGGCCTGGGTGCGGCCGTCGCACGACGCGAACTGGACGCGGATCTTCGACTTCGGCGACGACACCACCCGGTACATGTACCTGGCCGCCCGCAACGGGAACGGTGTGCCCCGCTTCGCCATCACCACGTCAGGACCCGGCGCGGAACAGGCCATCAACGGCACCGCGCCGCTGCCGTTGCACCAGTGGAGCCATATCGCGGTGACGATCACGGGCACCACAGGAACGCTCTACGTCGACGGCGTGCAGGTCGGCACGAACACGGCGATGTCGTTGAACCCGAAGGCACTGGGGTCGCCCGCGCATCTCTGGCTGGGGCGCTCGCACTTCGCCGGTGACCCGGTGTTCGCGGGCGCGTTCGACGAGGTGAACCTGTTCTCCCGCGCGCTCACCGCAGCCGAGATCGAGGAACTGCGATCTCGTCCGATGCGGGGCGACCTGGCGTCGTACTCGTTCGACGAGACCACCGGCGGCACGTTCGCCGACACGTCCGGTCGCGCGCGGCACGCGACGTTGCGGCGCACCTGGGGCGGGCCGAGCCATCCCGGTTTCCTCGCCGCGTACCCGGAGACCCAGTTCATCACGCTGGAAACCATGACCCGCCCGGACTACCAGGTCGTGTGGGCGCCCTACTACACGGCGCACAAGATCCTCAAAGGTCTGCTGGACGCCTACGTCAACACCGATGACGCGCGGGCGCTGGACCTCGCGGAAGGTCTGTGCGACTGGATGTACTCGCGGCTGCACAAACTGCCCGCCGAGGTGCGCCAGCGGATGTGGGGCATCTTCTCCAGCGGCGAGTACGGCGGCCTGGTCGAGGCGATCATCGATCTGTACGCGCTCACCGGGAAGCCCGCGCACCTCGCGCTGGCCCGGCTGTTCGACCTCGACTCGTTGATCACGGCGTGCGCGGAGAACCGGGACGTGCTCGACGGTCTGCACGCCAACCAGCACATCCCGATCTTCACCGGGCTCGTCCGCCTGTACGAGGTCACCGGCGAGCAGCGGTACTGGACGGCGGCGCGGAACTTCTGGGACATGGTGGTCCCGCACCGGATGTACGGCATCGGCGGGACGAGCACGGGCGAGTTCTGGCGGGCGCGGGGCGTCGTCGCCGGCACGCTGAGCGACACGACGGCCGAGACCTGCTGCGCGCACAACCTGCTCAAGCTCGGCAGGCAGCTGTTCCTGCACGAGCACGCGCCGAAGTTCGCGGACTACTACGAGCGCACGCTCTACAACCAGGTGCTCGGGTCCAAACAGGACCGTGCGGACGCCGAGCTGCCGCTGATGACCTACTTCATCGGCCTGACACCGGGTTCGGTGCGCGACTTCACCCCCAAGCAGGGCACGACGTGCTGCGAGGGCACCGGGATGGAGAGCGCGACGAAGTACCAGGACTCGGTGTACTTCCGCACCGCCGACGACTCGCGGCTCTACGTCAACCTCTACAGCCCGTCCGTGCTGAAGTGGCCCGCCAAGGGTGTCGTCGTGACGCAGACGACCGGGTTCCCGTTCGAACAGCAGACCAGCCTCCGGATCACCGGCCGGGCCCGGTTCGACCTGAGCCTGCGGGTGCCGTCCTGGGCGGGCGAGGACTTCGCCGTCACGGTCAACGGTGTCCGGCAGCGGGCCGAGGCGGCGCCCGGCTCGTACCTGACGTTGTCCCGGGCTTGGCGCACCGGCGACGTTGTGCGCGTGCGCATGCCGTTCAGGTTGCGCGCCGAGCGGACTCCTGACCAGCCAGCCGTGCAGTCACTGATGTACGGCCCGATCCACCTGGTCGCGCGCGATCCGCGGCGCACGTTCCTGGAAGCGGGCCTCTACGGTCGTGCGGCCCTGTCCGGCGACCTGGCGGGCAACCTCGCGCCGATCGCGGGCAGCCCGTTGCATTTCCGGCTCGGCGACGTCGAACTGGCGCCGTTCTTCGAAGGGACCGAGCACGCCTTCCACTCGTACTTCCGCCGCACCGAGCCGAAGGTGGTGTTCGCGGGCGTCGACTCCGGTGTGGCGAACCCCGCGCGTCCGGACGGCACGACGTTCCTCGACGAGGTCTGGGCCGCGGCGCCGTTCGCGGCCAAGCGCGTGTTCGTCGACCAGGTGACCGCGGTGTCACGGCGATGGGTGGGGGAGAGCCTGATGCCCGCCGCCGATCGCGACCGGGTGATCCGCGCGGCACGTGACGCGCCGATGCGGTGACGCTCAGCGGAAGAGTCGTGTGGGCACGGCCTCGGCGAGCACGCGGTACCCCGTCGGGTTCAGGTGCAGGTGGTCCCCGACGTCGACCGCGGGCAGGAGCCGCCGCGGCTCGGCGGGGTCACGGACCGCGGCGTCGAAGTCGATGACGGCGTCGAAGCGGCGGCTGGTGCGGATCCAGCGGTTCACCGTCTGCCTGGCCGCCTCGTGGAAGCCGCCGGGGTCGTCGTAGCCGTTGCCACCGAACGGAAGGAGCGTCGCGCCGTAGACCAGGACGTCGTGCGCATCGGCCCGGTCGATGATCTGCTGGTAGGCCGCGATCAGGTCGTCGGCGATCTTCTTCTGACCGGCCTCGTTCTGGGGTGACCCGCCGATGTCGTTGACGCCCTCGAACAGGATCAGCCACCGGACTCCGCTCTGTGCCAGCAGGTCGCGGTCCAGCCGGGCCAGGACGCTGGGGCCGAGTCCGTCGGCGAGGACCCGGTTGCCGCCCGCTGCCTGGTTCAGCACGGCGACGCCTGCCGTGCGGCGGTCGGCCCGGAGCCGGTCGAAGAACCGGTCCGGCCAGCGGTCGTTGCCGTTGGTGGTGGAGCCGCGGCCGTCGGTCAGCGAGTCGCCGATCACGACGACACCCGAGGTGCCCGACGCCCGCACCTCGACGCCGCTGAGGAAGTACCAGTGGTCGGTGGGTGTCGCCCCGGCCAGGTCCACCGAGTCGACGTGGTTGCCCGCCAGCAGATGGGACGTGGTGCGGGAGCCAGGATGCGAGGTGATCGACGTGGAGGCCTGCCCGTCCGCGAGGTACGCGGTGACGGTGAGGTTCGTTCCCGGGGCCAGGGTGAAGGGCAGCGGGTCGGACACCGCCAACGCACCCTTCGGCACGTCCACCGAGGTCCGCCCGTTGAACGTGACCTGCCGCGTCGTGCCGGGCTGGATCGCGCCGACGCCCGCGCGGCCGTCCTTCGGGAGCGCGACCGTGACCGCGGTGATCGGTAACACCGCGCCGCCGAACGCGTTGGAGAACCGCAGCCGCAGGCGCCGCCCGCCGACGGAGACCCGGACGGTCTGGCGCAGCGTGGCGTCGGCCAGCACCACCTTGTCCTGGGTGAAGGGCGGTGGCGGCATGTTGTTCGGCTCGGTCAGCTGGGGCATCGACGCCCAGGTGTTGACCCAGCGTTCGCGAACCTGCGGCGCGGCTGCCGCAGTCGTGGGGAGAGCCGCTACGGCGGCCATGCCGAGGAGTGAGCGCCTGTGCATTTTTCGGGCCCCTTCCGGAGAAACTTCCCAACGCTTTCAGTCGCTGATCGAGAACTCCGGCGCGAGGACTCGGCCGGCACCGGCGCGACGACCGGATCCGGTGAGCGTGAGGCGCGCGACCGTGTGGATATCGGCGCTCGACGTGCCGACGTGGAGCTCGACGTCGCCGGAGTCGACCTGGCGGCGGCCCGACCTGCCGGTGTAGGAGGTGAGATCGGCGTGCAGCACGGCGGTGACGGTGCGGGTCTGGCCGGGGGCGAGGTCGACCTTCACCGCGCCGATCAGCTGTCGCACGGGCCGCGCGACCTCGGCGACCGGGTCGTGCAGGTAGATCTGGACGACCTCGGCGGTGGCGATCTCCGCGTCGTTGCGCAGGGTCGTGACCACCCGGCAGGTGCCGTCGGTGGGCCATTCCCGCTCGGCGTCGACGGCCACCCAGGTGGCGGGCGCGTAGGAAAGCCCGTGACCGAACGGGAACAGTGGCGTCGGGTCGACGGTGCTGACCTCGCTGCGCCTCCCGAGGGTGGCGGTGAGGTAGGTCGACGGCTGGCTCGAACCGGTGCCTGGAAAGCTCACCGGCAGCCTGCCGGAGGGGTTGACCCGTCCACTGAGGACTTCGGCGAGCGCGGCGGCGCCTTCCTCTCCGGGGTAGAAGCCGCAGACGACGGCGGCGAGCCGGTCGATCTGCCGGGAGAGCTCGTACGGCCGCCCGGACAGCAGGACGAGCACGATCGGTGTCCCGGTGGCGAGCAGCGCTTCGAGCAGCTCCTCCTGCCGGCCGGGCAACGTCAGGTCGGCGACGTCGCAGCCTTCGCCGGACGTGCCGCCGCCGAACAGCCCGGCCTGATCGCCCAGTACGGCGACGCAGACCTCGGCCTGCCGGGCGGCTTCGACGGCCTCGGCGATCTCCTCGTCGGTGCCGCCGAGCACCGAACAGCCCTGCGCGAACACGACGTCGTCACCGAGGGCTTCCACGACGGTCGGTACGTCGATCCCCAGTGCGACGGCCGGGTGGTGCACGCCGACGTGCAACGGGAACGAGTAGCAGCCCATCATCGCACCGGGATCGTTCGCGCGCGGTCCCACGACGGCAAGGCGTTCGGCGGTCAGCGGCAGCACGCCGTTGTTGTGCAGCAACACGATCGAGCGTTCGGCCACCTCCCTGGCAAGTGCGCGGGAGTCGGCGTCGTCGAGGTCCACGCTCGTCTCGGGGCCGGGAGAGAAGTCGAGCAGCCCGAGCTCGCATTTCTGGGTCAGCACACGGGTGAGCGCCCGGTCGACGAGCGCGCTGTCGATCCGACCGGCTTCGAGTCCGGCCAGCAGCGGATCGCCGTAACAGTCCACAGTGGGCAGTTCGACGTCGATGCCCGCGGTCAGCGCCTGAGCCGCCGCGTCCTCACGGTCGGCGGCGACGCGGTGCAGCTTGTGCAGGAACGCCACCGAGAAGTAGTCGGCGACCACCGTGCCGGTGAAGCCGTACTCCTCGCGGAGCAACGTGGTCAGCATCGCCGGGTCCGCGGCGACCGGGACGCCGTCGTTGTCGGTGTAGGAGTTCATCACCGACCGGGCGCCTGCGCGCAGAGCCATTTCGAACGGCGGCAGCAGCACGTCGGCCAGCTCGCGCGGCCCGACCGACACCGGCGCGAGGTTGCGCCCCGCGCGGGAAGCCGAGTAGCCGGCGAAGTGTTTGAGTGTCGCGACGATACCGGCGGATTCGAGGCCCGCGACATAGGCGGCGCCGATCGTGCCCACGAGGTGCGGATCCTCGCCGATGGTCTCCTCGATCCGGCCCCACCGCAGGTCCCGCGCGACGTCGAGCACCGGGGCGAGGCCCTGATGAACGCCGAGCCGCCGCATCGACGGCCGATGCTCGCGCCCATCCGCCGCACCAGATCAGGTTCGAAGGTCGCGCCCCAGCACAGTGGTGAGGGGTAGACGGTCGCCTGCCAGGCGGCCAGGCCGGTGAGGCATTCCTCGTGCACCATCGCGGGAATCCCGAAACGGTTCGCCTCGGCGATCTGTCGTTGCGTGCGGGCGAGGCTGCGCGCGCCGACGTCGGGTGCGATGGGGCGGGTGCCGAAGACGCGGGTGAGCTGGCCGATGCCGTGGCGGATCAGCTCGTCCAAGTCCGGTGGCGCCGTGGCGAAGTCGTGCTGGTGCGGTGCCATGTCGCCGGCGGAGTCGATGCCGACCCAGACGCCGTGCAGCTGCGCGATCTTCTCCCGCGGGGTCATCCGCGCGATCAGGTCTCGCACGCGTTCGGCGGGGGAGGCACGCGGGTCGCGCCACAGCTCGTCCGACTTCGTGGCTTCGGTCACGGGCACCGCCTGTCTGCTGGAGGAGCAACGGGTCAGGATGGCAGGGCGCGGGTCGACTGCCGGACGACCAGGTCGGTGCCGAGGGTGATGTGGGTTTCGTCGGGCGTCTCGCCGTTGATGAGGCGGACCAGCAACGTGATCGCGCGGCGGCCCATCTCGCGGATCGGCTGCTGCACCGTCGTCAGCGGCGGGGTGCACAGCGCGGACTCGGGGATGTTGTCGAAGCCGACCACCGACAGGTCATCCGGCACGCGGAGCCCGAGACAGGCGGCCGTCTCGATGGTCGCGATGGCGGAGATGTCGTTGGCGGCGAACACGGCCGACGGCCGGTCGGTGCCGCTGAGCAGCTCACGTGCGGACTCCGCGGCGACCTCGGGATCGTAGTCGCCGCGCCGGATCAGCGTCTCGTCTACCGGTACCCCGGCGGCGGCCAGCGCGCGGCGAAAGCCGGTTTCCCGCAGCTGCGCGGATTTCAGGTCCTCGCGGCCGGTGAGCAGCGCGATCCGGCGGTGGCCGAGCGCGAGCAGGTGCTCGGTCGCGAGCTGCGCGCCGTGCAGGTTGTCGGAGTCGACCGTGGGCAGCGGGGAACGGCCGGTGTGCGGGTCGACCGCGACGACCGGCGTGCCGGGCAGGCCTTCGAGGTCGACCGCGGGCGTGACCAGCACGGCGCCGTCGACCAGCGTGCCGCTCAGCCGCGTGAGGTAGCGCTGCTCCCAGCCCTGCGGATCACCGGTGCGACCGCCTGCCGAGTACACGACGAGCTCGAAGCCGGTGCCGCGGATCGCGTCCGCCGCGCCCTTGAGCAGTTCGGTGCTGAACGGCTCGATGTCGGCGACCAGGATCCCGATCACGTTCGTGCGGTGGTTGCGCAGGCTCTGCGCGACCAGGCTCGCCTCGTAGCCCAGCTCCTTGATCACCGCCTGGACCCGCGCGAACGTGCCGGCGGCGACCCCGTAGCGCTGGTTGATGACCTTGGAGACGGTGGCGACCGAGACACCGGCCTGGGCGGCGACGTCGCGGATCGTGACGCGGGAGCGTGGGTGCACCGGCTCAGGCTAGCCGTGTAAAACGTTATCGACAACGATTGACACGACACGGACCTGCGCGGGAGTCTCTCCGGCATCGCACCAGTCCGACTCGGCCGACGTCGTCAGGAGTGGACCTCAATGCGCTCCAAGTTGCCCCTTGCCCTGCTCGCCGCACTGACGCTCGCCGCGTGCGGAGGTGGCGCCGCCGATGGGCCGGCCACCCTCACGTGGTGGCACAACCGGACCACCGAGCCGATGAAGTCGGTGTGGCAGCAGATCGCCGACGGCTACCACCAGGCTCATCCGGACGTCTCGATCACGGTCGAGCCGATCCAGAACGAGCAGTTCCAGACCAAGGTGCCGCTGGCACTGCAGTCGAACACCCCGCCGGACCTCTTCCAGCAGTGGGGTGGCGGTCAGCTCGCCACGCAGATCCGCTCCGGCAAGATCGCCGACCTGACGCAGGCGTCGTCGAGCTGGATCGGCACGCTGGGGCAGTCCGCGAAGGGCTGGCAGGTCGACGGCAAGCAGTACGGCGTGCCGTACCAGATGCACGCGGTCGGCTTCTGGTACCGCAAGGACCTCTTCACCCAGGCCGGGATCACGAGTCCACCATCCACACTGGACGAACTGAACGCCGCCGTGGCGAAGCTGAAGGCGGCGGGTATCACGCCGATCGCCATCGGTGGCAAGGATCGCTGGCCGGACGCGTTCTACTGGGGCTACTTCGCCGTCCGTCAGTGCTCGGCCGACGCGCTGAAGAACGCCGTGCAGAAGACCGAGCTGAGCGACCCGTGCTTCACCAAGGCGGGGGAGAACCTCAAGGCTTTCCTGGACACCAAACCGTTCCAGGACGGGTTCGTCGGCACCGCGGCGCAGCAGGGCGCGGGCAGTTCGGCCGGACTGGTCGCCAACGGCAAGGCGGCCATGGAGCTGCAGGGCGACTGGGAGCCGGACGTGATGACGGCGCTCACCGAGGACAAGGCGCTGGACTCGAAGCTGGGCTGGTTCCCGTTCCCGTCCGTGCCCGGTGGGCAGGGCGACCCGACCGCGATGCTGGGCGGCGGTGACGGGTTCTCCTGCACGACCAGCGCGGCCAAGGCGTGCGGGGAGTTCCTGCAGTACCTGGTCGGCGAGGAGGTCCAGAAGAAGCTCGCGGCGACGGGTTCCGGCCTGCCGGTGCATCCCGCCGCGGTCGCGGCGCTGAAGACCGAGACGCACAAGACGATCTCCGAGCACATGGCGAAGGCCTCGTACGTGCAGATCTACTTCGACATCGCGTTCCCGACCAACGTCGGCCAGGCACTCAACGACGCGATCGCGAACTTCTTCGCGGGCCAGGGAACTCCGGCCACGATCGTCGCGTCGGTGAGCCAGGCGGCCGCCGGGAACAAGTGATGCGCACCAGGCTCGAGCTTCTTTTTCTGCTGGCACCGGCACTGGTGCTGTTCGGCGGGTTCGTGCTGGTGCCGATCGGCGTGGCCGGGTTCTACAGCCTGTACTCCTGGAACGGCTTCGGCCCGCTGACGGACTTCGTCGGCCTGCGCAACTACGTCGACGCGTTCTCCGGTCAGGTGTTCCAGGGCGCCATCGGGCACAACGTGGTCATCGCGCTGCTCTCGGTTGTAGTGCAGCTTCCGCTCAGCATCGGCCTCGCCCTGCTGCTGAACCGGAAGCTGCGCGGCCGCGGCGTTCCTGCGGATGGTGGTCTTCGCGCCGTACGTGCTGTCCGAGGCGGTGACCGCGGTGATCTGGCTGCTGATGCTGCAGCCGGGCGGGTTCGTCGACCAGGTGTTACGCGGCGCCGGCCTCGGCTGGCTCGTGCAGCAGTGGCTCGCCGATCCCGCGATCGTGCTCTACACGCTGTTCGTCGTGATCACCTGGAAGTACCTGGGGTTCGGCATGATCCTGCTGCTGGCCGGGTTGCAGGGCATTCCCGTCGAGCTGCGCGAGGCGGCCGCACTCGACGGCGCGAGCGCCTGGCAGACCACCCGGAACGTGGTGCTGCCGTTGCTCGGCCCGACGATCAGGGTGTGGATCTTCCTGTCGGTGATCGGGTCGCTGCAGCTCTTCGACCTGGTCTGGATCATGACGCTCGGCGGTCCGGCCAACGCGTCGACGACGATGGCGACCTATCTGGTCGACCACGGTTTCAAACGCTACGAGTTCGGGTTCGGCAGCGCGGTCGCGGTGATCCTCTTCATCATCTGCTTCACCTTCGCCCTGTTCTACCAGCGGTTCGCGTTGCGCCGCGACACCGACGGCGCGTTGACCGGGACGGTGTGAGATGTCGCGTCGCCAACGCCGTCGGCTACCTCGCCGCGTTCGCCGTACTCGGCGTGACCGTCGTGCCGCTGCTGTTCGTGGTGCTGGGCGGGTTCCGCACGACCGCGCAGATCAACTCGTCACCGGCCGGCCTGCCCGGCCCGTGGGTGTGGCACAACTACCGGGACGTGCTGACGTCACCGCAGTTCTGGCGGCTGCTCGGCAACAGCGCGCTGATCGCGGTGATCGCGACGACGCTCGCGGTCCTGCTCGGAGCGATGGCGGCGTTCGCGTTGTCCCGCTACAGCTTCCGCGGCCGGGAGGCGTTCTACACGCTGTTCACGCTCGGCCTGCTGTTCCCGATCGGCGTCGCGACGCTGCCGCTGTACCTGTGGCTGCGCCAGCTCGGGCTGCTGGAGAACCCGCTCGGCGTCGCGATCCCGGAGGCGGCGTTCTCGCTGCCGGTGACGATCGTGATCCTGCGGCCGTTCATGCACGCCATCCCTCGCGAGCTGGAGGACGCGGCGTTGCTCGACGGCGCGGCGAAACTCGGGTTCTTCTGGCGGATCCTGCTGCCGCTCTCACGGCCCGCACTGGTCACCGTGTCCGTGCTCGCGTTCGTCACGAGCTGGAACTTCTACCTGCTGCCACTGCTCGTGTTCAACGACTCCGCCAACTTCACGCTTCCGCTCGGCGTGGCGATGTTCCAGTCCGAGCACACCCAGGACACCGCGAAGGTGCTCGCCTTCACCGCGCTGTCCGCGATTCCGGCGCTCACGTTCTTCGTGCTCGCCGAACGCCGCATGGTCGGTGGTCTCACCGGTTCGGTGAAGGGCTGATCCCGGAGGAGGAGTCAGAGGATGACCTCGTCACTCGCCCGACGGAACTTCCTGCAACTGCTCGCCGCGCTGACAGCAGGCGCGAGCGTGTCGAACGAAGGCGGTTCGAAGAGTTTTCCCCTGGTCTCCAAGGGGAAGGCGACCACCGTGGTCGTCAGCAGCGCCGACCATCCCGGTGTCGTGCGGGTGGCCGGCGACCTGCGGGCGGACATCGAACGCGTCACCGGGATCAAACCCGCGCTGGCCCTGGACGTCATCCCGGACGACCGCGAGGTGGTGCTGATCGGCTCGCTCGGCCGCAGCCCGCTCGTCGACGACCTGGTCGCTACCGGCCGGCTCGACGCCACCGGTATCGCGGGCAGGTGGGAGACCTCGCTCACCGAGTCGGTGAGCACGGGATCGGCTCGCGCCCTGGTGATCACCGGCAGCGACCCGCGCGGCACGATCTTCGGCGCCTACGACCTGTCCCGGCAGATCGGTGTCTCGCCCTGGCACTGGTGGGACGACGTGCCCGTCGGGCACCGTGACGAGCTGCACGTGTCGTCCGGGCGGCACAGCCTGGGTACGCCGTTCGTCAAGTACCGCGGCATCTTCATCAACGACGAGAACCCGGCGCTGGGCACGTGGGCGCCGCGGTACTTCGGCCCCGGCCACGCGCCCGGCCATCCCTGGGGGTTCAACCACGGGTTCTGGGAGAAGGTCTTCGAGACCGTCCTGCGGCTCAGGGGCAACTATGTCTGGCCCGCCGTGTGGGGCCGTGCGTTCGCCGAGGACGACCCGCTCAACCACGCCACCGCCCAGCGCTACGGCATCGTGATGGGCACCTCGCACGAGGCGCCGATGATGCGCGGCATCGAGGAGTGGAACCGCCACGCCGTGCCCGCGGTGCGTGACGCGAACGGCAACATCGTGAAACCAGGGCACGATCCCTATGGCGGCACGGGGGAGTGGAGCTTCCGCCGCAACGCCGAGGCGATCAAGTCCTACTGGGCCGCCGGAATCGGGCGCATGGTGGACGAGGACTTCGAGGGCGTGGTCACCGTCGGCATGCGCGGCAACGGCGACACCCAGCTGCCCGACGGCGACAGCATCGAGCTGATGCGCACGATCCTCGCCGCGGAGCAGGAGGTCCTCGCCCGCGTCACCGGCCGCGACCCGGCGTCGATCCCGCAGGTGTGGACCCTCTACAAGGAGGTCATGCGCTACTGGGACAAGGGACTGCGGCCGCCCGACCACGTCACCGTCGTCTTCCCCGACGACAACTGGGGCAACCTGTGCAGGCTGCCGGACCGGTCGCTGCCACCACGGGACGGCGGGTACGGCCTGTACTACCACTTCGACTACGTCGGAGGTGGCCGATGCTACAAGTGGGTCGACACGTGTGCGCTCGCCAATGTGTGGGAGCAGCTGCACCAGGCCGCCGAGTACGGCGTCTCCCGGCTGTGGGTGGCCAATGTCGGTGACCTCAAAGGCAACGAGCTGCCGACCCAGTTCTTCCTCGACTACGCCTGGAACCCCGCTGCGCTGCCGTTGGAACGGCTGTCCGACTGGGAGCGGGAGTACGCCGAGCAGAACTTCGGCCGCGGCAACGCCACGGCCATCGCCGAACTGCTGAGCACCTACGGCAGGCTCCAGGCTCGGCGCAAACCGGAGCTGCTCAACCGCCGGATCAGCCTCGTTCCCGGCAAGGACCCGGCCACGGACCGGACGGCCATCGTCTACGACGACAAGGCCACGCCCTTCAGCCTTGTCCATTACCGCGAGCTGGACCGCGTGACGCAGGAGTGGCGGGAACTGGGCGAGCGCGCCGAACAGATCGCACGGCGGCTCCCGGCGGTGTACCGGGACGCGTTCTTCGAACTGGTGCTGTACGAGGTGAAGGCCACCGCGAACCTGTACGAGCTGCGGCACGCGGAGTTCACGAACATCTTCTACGCCCAGCAGGGCCGTGCGCGGGCCAACGACCTCGCCGCGACGGCCGAGGCACGGCTGGCCGACGACCTGGCACTCGCGGAGCGGTTCAACACCGTGGTCGCGGGCGGCAAGTGGCGTGGGTTCCAAACCCAGCCGCACATCGGCTACGGCGACATCGAGCGCTATGGCCCGAACGCGCCGTGGCAGCAGCCGGAGAAGGGCAACGTCGCACTGCCCGACGAGATCTTCCCTCCGGTACGGCGGATCACCCCGGCCGACGGCGCCGAGATGGGTGTCGCGATCGACGGTTCCGAGCAGTGGTGGCCGTCCTCTTCGGACACCCCCGTGCTGCCGTCGTTCAGCCCGTTCCAGAGCCAGCCCGCGCAGTTCGTGGACGTCTTCAACCGCGGCCGGGAACCGTTCGACTGCACGATCCGCGCCGGGGTGCCGTGGCTGGTCGCGCGGCCGGGTTCGGGCCGGGTCGTGCAGCAGCTGCGGGCCACAGTCGAGGTCGACTGGTCGCGGGCACCGACGGGAACCACCCATGTTCCGATCGTGGTGTCCGGCGCCGGCCGCACGGTGACGGTCGAGGCCGTGGTCGTGAACCCTCGGATACCACGCGCGTGGCGCCAGGGATTCATGGAGGCCAACGGATACGTGTCGATGGAGGCCGGGCACCACAACGCGAACGTGGCCGTCGGCGGCGTGAAGTGGCGGCGCGTTCCCGGCATCGGCCGCACCGGCGCCGGCATGAAGCCGTTCCCGGTGACGGCGGCGAGCCAGGAACCCGGTCGTGGCCCACGGCTGGAGTACCGGATGACCGTGTTCACCTCCGGCGAGGTGACCGTGTGGGCGTACCTCTCGCCCCGCGCGGGTGTGCTGCCCACCGCTGGCCTGCGCTACGCCGTCTCGATCGACGACGCGCCACCTCAGGTCGTCGACCTCGTCAAAGCGACCGGCGCCGATCACACGGCGATGAACCGGCAGTGGGAACGCTGCACCTCCGACAACGTCAGCCTCACGGCCACCAGACACGTGATCGCCGAACCCGGCCCGCACGTGCTCAGGTTCTGGATGGTCGATCCCACCGTCGTGGTGCAGAAGCTCGTCGTGGACACCGGCGGACTGCGACCGAGCTACCTCGGCCCGCCGGAGAGCAAGCGGTTCTGACAACCCTGAAGGAGCGACGATGATGTTGCGCTTGTCCAGAGCGGCACGGGTCATCGCGATCGCGGCGGCGGCCGCGTTCGTGGCGGGTCAGGCGGTACCCGCGTCCGCTGCGGGCCCGTTGAAGGACATCACCAACAGGTATGTGGGCAGCGCGGCGGCTGCCCAGTACCTCAGTGGTGAAGCGGATTATCGGACGGTGCTGACCAGGGAGTTCGACAGCATCACGCCCGAGAACGAGATGAAATGGGGCACGGTCGAAGCCAACCGCGGCCAGTACAACTGGTCCGGCGCCGACGCGATCGTCAACTACGCCCAGCAGACCGGCAAAACCGTCCGCGGCCACACACTGGTGTGGCACAGCCAGTTGCCCGGCTGGGTGAGCGGCCTCGGTTCCGCCGAGCTGCGGACCGTGACGCAGCGGCACATCAACACGGAGATGGGCCGATACCGCGGCCGGATCCGGGCGTGGGACGTCGTCAACGAGATGTTCAACGAGGACGGCTCACGACGGCAGTCGGTGTTCCAGCAGCGACTCGGTGACGGCTATGTCGCGGACGCGTTCCGTTGGGCTCGTGCCGCCGATCCCTCGGCGAAGCTCTACATCAACGACTACAACACCGAGGGCATCAACGCCAAGAGCAACGCCCTCTACAACCTCGTGCGGTCGTTGAAACAGCAGGGCGTGCCGATCGACGGCGTCGGCTTCCAGGCGCACCTGTCCATTCAGTACGGGTTCCCGTCGAGCCTGCGGGACAACCTGGCACGGTTCGCCGCGCTCGGGGTGGATGTGGCGATCACCGAGTTGGACGTGCGGATGCGCCTGCCTGCCGACTCGGCGAAGCTCGGGACGCAGGCGAGCTATTTCCGGCAGGTGTGGGATGCGTGCCATGCGGTTTCGCGGTGTGTCGAGTTCACGACGTGGGGGTTCACCGACCGTCACTCGTGGGTGCCGGACACGTTTCCTGGTGAGGGGGCGGCGTGTCTGTATGACAGCGGTCTGCGGCCGAAGCCCGCGTACACCCGGTTGAACCCGTAGCAATGAGCTGGCGGGCGACCGTGTCGCCGATCATGATGGTGGCGCGGTCGCCCTGCCGGTGGACCGTGTGATCGCCAAGCACCTGGCCAGAAGTTCTGTTCGTTACTCGCCAAGCGGGCCACGCCTGGTCCTGATGGGCGTCTGCAACTACGACCAACTCCATGACATCGTTGTCAGATCACTCCAGCTACGGCCAACTGGCCTGGTGGCAGGCGTGAGGGCGTGACGCGTTCAGGTGTTGACCCGCGCTACGTGGCCACGAGGAAGCCTCCCGCGCCTCTGCACGAAATCAGTCGGTGGACAGTTCGAACACCGTCTCCTGCCGATAGACCTGCCCCACCCGCAACTCCGTGCTCGGAAAGTCCGGCCGGTTCGGCGAGTCCGGAAAACCCTGAGCCTCCAACGCGAACCCCGACCGGCGGTCCGGAAGGAAGTTGCCCGAGTAGAACTGCATCCCCGGCTCGGTCGTCCACACGGTCAGCCGACGCCCGGACACCGGGTCGTGGGCCTGCGCCGCCGGACCGCTGCCGTCGAGCACCCAGTTGTGGTCGTACCCGCTCCCGATCCGCAACTGGGCGTCCGGCTCATCGATGCGCGCGCCGATCAAAGTCGCCCTGCGAAAGTCGAACGGCGTACCGTCCACCGGCACCGGATCGCCGCATGGGATCAGGTCGTCGTCGACAGGACAGAACTTGGAAGCGTTGAGCCGCAACGTCTGCCGGCCGACATCACCCGCACCGGCAAGGTTCCAGTAGGTGTGGTTGGTCAGATTGAGCACGGTCGGCGCATCCGTCGACGCGCGGTAGCTGATACTCAACCGGTTGCGCCGGTCGAGGCGGTACGTCACGGACACCGTGACGGTGCCGGGGAAGCCCTGGTCGCCGTCCGGGCTCACCAGGTCGAGCCGCACTCCGACGCTGTCGGGGTCGTGCAGTTCGGTCGCCGACCACACCCGCGTGTCGAACCCGGCCGGGCCGCCGTGCAGGCAGTTCGGGCCGTTGTTGAGGGGTAGCCGGTAGGTGGTGCCGTCGAGGGTGAACGTGCCGCGGGCGATCCGGTTGGCGTACCTGCCGATCGTCGCGCCGAAGAAGACCCTGGCGGCATCAGGGCGGTTGTTCGCGGCATAGCCGTCGAGCGTCGGGAAGCCGAGCACGACGTCGGCCGGTACGCCGCGGCGGTCCGGGGCCTCCAGTGACTGGATGACACCGCCGAGGTCGAGCACTCGCACGGTGAGACCGCCGGGGCAGGACAGGACGTACCGGTGTACGTCCGTGTCACCGAGCCGGCCGAAGAGTTCCCGGCCGAGCTCGGGTACACGCTGAGACATCGAACTCCTAGATGACATCCGCCCGGCAGTGCTGCGACCGGATCCGTTGTGGTGCGACGCTTTCCAGGGTCGGTACGACCGGGGCGATGGTGCCGTCGCGGTTGAAGGTGAGCTTGTCGATCGTGGTCTCGCGGTTCATGCCGTCGCCGCCGGGGATGGCGAAGCGGTGGTAGACGAGGTACCAGTCGTCGGTGCCCGGCACCTGGAGCATGGAGCTGTGGCCGGTGCCCTTGACGCCGATCCTCGTGTCCTTGCTGAGGATCAGGCCTCGGTTGGTGAACGGGCCGGTGGGGCTGGACGCGGTGGCGTACCCGACGCGGTAGTCCTCGCTGCGGGTGTCGTCGATCGACCAGCTCAGGTAGTAGGTGCCCTTCCGTTCCACCATGAACAGGCCCTCGCGGAAGTCGTTCAGCCCCGTGAGGCGAGTGATCTTGGCTGGGTCGTAGGAGACCATGTCGTTGTTGAGCGGCACGACGTAGGCCTCGCCGTTGCCCCAGTACAGGTACGGCTGGCCGGAGCGGTCGATGAACACCGCCGGGTCGATCGCCTGGCCGCCACCACCGGGGTTGCGGGCGATCAGCGGCTTGCCGGAGTCGACGAACGGGCCGGTGGGCGAGTCGCTCACCGCGACACCGATCTTGGCCTCGGCGCAGAAGTAGAAGTAGTACTTGCCGTTGCGTTCGGTGATCGTCGGAGCCCAGGCGTTCTTGTCGGCCCAGCTGACGTCGGGCCCGAGGTCGAGGATGACGCCCTCGTCCTTCCAGTCGACCAGGTTCTTGGACGACCAGGCGGAGAACTTCGTGCCGCTCCAGCCGGGGAAGCCGTCCGTCGTCGGGTAGATGTAGTAGGTGTCGCCGAACGCCACGACGTTCGGGTCGGCGGTGAGACCGGGCAACGACGGGCTGCGCATCTCGCGGGCCTCGACCGTCCACTCGCGACTGGCGCCGTCCGCGGCGGTGACGGTGAACTTCTTGGGATTGGTCAGGTTCACCTGGCCGTCCGGCTTGATCTTCGAGCCGGGAGCGACGGTCGAACTTGGGCGCGAGCCTGCGCCGGTCGGTGCCGGGCTTCACCGGCAGCACGACGGTGCCCGCCGAGGAGTCGATGATCGCCGGGACCTTGAGCGAGGCCAGCTCCACCGAGCGGATCACGGTGCTGTTCGACGGCAGTGCGGCGACCTCGTTGCCGGACAACGCCTTGTTGTAGAGCCGGACTTCCTTCATCTTGCCGGTGAAGGTCTTGTCCGACGCGTAGACCGAACGGCCGAGGTAGTTGGCCGCGGTCACGCCGCCGCCGAGGTCCGAGGGCTTGATCGTCGCGTTGGTGTTGCGGCCGACCTCGATGCCGTCGAGGTAGAGGACCTCGACCCCGTTGCCGACGGTCAGCGTGACGTTCTTCCAGACGCCGCGCGGGAGTGCGCTGCCGGAGTCGACACCCTGCTCGGTGGACCAGTTGCCGCTCGCGATCGCGCCGCGGTAGTTGTTGCCGGTGCTGAACAGGTAGCCGTTGCCGACGCCGTCGGTCCCGGTGTTGCCGAACCCGTAGAGGAAGTACGGCGACTGCTGGTTCGGGTCCACGAGCACGTCGGCGGAGACGGTGGCCGCGTTCGCGCCGGTCAGCATGTTGTTCGGCAGCTGGACGTGCCCGTTGCGGCCGCCGAAGGACAGCGCGCCGCCCGACCAGGACACGTCACCGGCGAGTGCGCCGTCGTAGCCGTGGCCGGTGGCGTCGGTGGCGACCTTTCCGGACGTGGCGTTGAGCGGCCAGTGGGCCACGAGTCCCTTGCTGTCCGCGCGAACCGGCGCCGGAGGAGCGATGAGGCGGTTCAGCTCGGCCTGGGTCACCGGGAGCACCGTGCCGTGACGCGGGGACTTGGGCAGGCGGGCGCCGGTCGACATGGTCCACTTGCCCGGACGCGAGGTCGGTGGTCTCGAACGGCACGTAGCCGCGGCCGCCGTACTCGTCGATGAACAGGTACCACTTGTTCTCGGTGTTGGACTTGAAACCGGTCGGGCCCTCACCCGCGTTCAGCCCCGGGCTGGTCGGGGTGGCCTTGCCGATGCACTCGGCGACGAAGTCGTAGCTCGGGTCGAGCAGGTCGGTCGACTTCTCCGCGGTGATGTACTTGCTGCACGGCGAGTTCGACGAGTTGTTCCGCTCGTCCTTGGTGAAGCGGTAGTACGTGCCCCCGTCCGCGATGATCGTCGAGTCGATCACCGAGTAGCCGGGGTCGATCCACACCTTCGCCGGGCTGAACGTGACGAAGTCGCGGGTGGTCGCGTACATCATCCGGTTGTAGCTGTCGCCCTTGTGGTCGGGATCGTTCTCCGCGTACAGCTTCGACGCCCAGTAGACGACGTACGTGCCGCGTTTGGCGTCCCAGAACGCTTCCGGCGCCCACGTGTTGCCCGCGGTCGGCGGCGACACCTGGACACTGCGCTGGCGCGACCAGTTCGCTCAGGTCCGTCGACTCCCACACCATGATCGACCGGCTGCCGTGTGCGCTGGGCGGCGTCCCAGCCGCTGCCGCCGTTGATCTTCAGGTCGGTGGCGATCAGATAGAACTTGTCGCCGTCGGGGGAGCGGATGATGAACGGGTCGCGCACACCCAGCTCGCCGAGGCTCGACTTGAGGATCGGCTGGCCGTTGTTGAGCTCGACGAAGTCCAGCGGGTTGTTGCCCCGGCTGGCGGCGGCGTAGATCTGCTCGCCGTTCGACGTGCCCTCGCCGGTGAAGTAGAAGAAGCCATACCCCGCCAGCGGTTCCTTGGCGGGCAACGGTGTGACGTTCGCGGTGAGCCTCCGTGTGGTGCTCTGATAGCCGCGGCTCACCTTTGCGGTCAGGACGACCTTGGCGGGCTTGGCTCCGGTGGCCGGGCGGGTGACCTCGCCGGTCGGTGTGATCACCGAGCGGTTCGACGACGACCACGTGACGGTGGTGTCGTCGAGTCCTGTGGTGGGCAGCGTCAGGTGGCCCCTGACGTCGTCGATGCCCGGCACGGACAACGCTTCTGCGGCAGCACGCAACGGTGATTCACCCGCGTTGGCTGATGGGACTGGAATCAGTGCGGCCGTGACGGCCACAACGACGCCGAAATGGCGCAGGGATAACAACATCGTTGTTGTCTGCCTTCCGGATGGTGGGGTTTCAGGCCCGTCGCTTGGTCCAGACGTCGTAGGCGACGGCTGCGAGGAGGACCAGGCCCTTGACGAGCATCACGCGTTCACTGGGGGCGCCGATGAGCGACATCCCGTTGTTGATCACACCCATGATCAGGCCGCCGGTGATGGCGCCGACCACCTTGCCGACGCCGCCCTGCACCGCGGCGCCGCCGATGAACGCCGCCGCGATGGCGTCGAGCTCGAACGCCGTGCCCGCGGTCGGCCCGGCCTGGTTGAGACGGCCGGCGAAGATCACGCCGGCGAGTGCGGCCAGCGCGCCCATGTTGACGAACACCCAGAACGTGACGGCCTTGACCTTCACACCGGACAGCGTGGCGGCCTGCAGGTTGCCGCCGATCGCGTAGATGTGCCGCCCGAACACGGAGTTGCCCGCCATCAGCGAGTAGCCGAGCGCGAGTGCCGCGAGCAGCACCAGGACCCACGGCAGGTTGCGGAAGCGGGCGAGCTGCACCACGACCGCGAGCACGACGACCGCCACGCCCACGATCTTGAGCGCGAAGACCGGCATCGGGTCGGCGGTCTGGCCGTAGCCGAGCCGGGCCGCGCGCTTACGCCACTGCGACACCGCGAACCCGGCCACGCACGCGAGGCCCGCGAGCAGGCTCACCAGGTCGGCGCCACCGAGCGGGCCGAGACCGATGTTGCCGAGGTAGCCGCCGGTGAACCCGTTGGACAGGGCCCGGATCTCGTCGGGGAACGGCCCGATGCCCTGGTTTCCCAGCGTGGTCAGCGTCAGCGCGCGGAACACGAGCATGCCGGCCAGCGTCACGATGAACGCCGGAATGCCGAAGTACGCGATCCAGTACCCCTGCGCCGCACCGATGAGCGCACCCGCCACGAGCGTCAGCAGCACCGCCAACGGCCACGGCAGTCCCCATTGGACGGTCAGTACCGCGCAGACCGCGCCGGTCAGCGCCACGGTCGAGCCGACCGAGAGGTCGATGTGCCCGCCGATGATCACCAGGATCATGCCGATGGCGAGGATCAGCACGTACGAGTTCTGCACGATGATGTTCGAGATGTTCTGCGGTTGCAGCAGGGCACCGTCGGTCAGGAACGCGAAGAGCACCACGATGAGTGCGAACGCCACGTAGATGCCAGACTGCCGCAGGTTGATCGAGAACCGGCGGGAGGCCTGCGGTGCGGCGACCGGGGTGGGCGCGGTCTTGGTGGTCATGAGTTCTGTCCTCGCGTCATGTACTGCATAAGGCGTTCCTGCGTGGCCTCGGCGCGGCTCACCTCTCCGGTGACCCGTCCCTCGGACAGCGCGTAGATCCGGTCGCACAGGCCGAGCAGCTCGGGCAGCTCCGAGGAGATCACCAGCACCGCGCGGCCCTGGGCGGCGAGGTCGTTGATGATCGAGTAGATCTCGTACTTGGCGCCGACGTCGATGCCGCGCGTCGGCTCGTCGAGGATCAGCACGTCAGGGTCGGTGAACATCCACTTCGCCAGCACGACCTTCTGCTGGTTGCCGCCGGACAACGTGCCGGTCGGCGTCGCCACGGAGGCCGTTCTGATGCCCATCGACTTCCGGAACCGTTCCGCGACCGAGTATTCCTCGTTCTCGTTCACCCACCCGCGGGAGGCGAGTTTGTCCAGCGCCGCCGCGGAGACGTTGCGCTGCACGCCCTCGATCAGGTTCAGCCCGTAGCGCTTGCGGTCCTCGCTGACGTACGCGAGCCCGTTGCGGATCGCGGCCCCGACCGTGCGGGTGTCGATCTCCCGGCCGTCCTTGATCACCCGGCCGGAGATCCCCACGCCGTAGGAGCGGCCGAACACGCTCATCGCGAGCTCCGTGCGGCCTGCGCCCATCAGGCCGGCGAGACCCACGATCTCTCCACGCCGCAACGACAGCGTGGCGTGCTCGACGACGACCCGGTCCGGCTGGACCGGGTGGTGCACCGTCCAGTCCTCGACGCGCAGCACCTCGTCACCGATGTCGGGGGTGCGCGGCGGGAAGCGGTGCTCCAGGTCGCGGCCGACCATGCCGGCGATGATCCGTTCCTCGCTGAGCCCCTGCGCGGGCAGGGTCTCGATGGTCCGGCCGTCGCGCAGCACCGTGACGGTGTCGGCGATCCTGGTGACCTCGCCCAGCTTGTGGGAGATGATCACCGAGGTCACGCCTTCGTCCCGCAGCCCGTCCAGCAGGTCCAGCAGGTGCTGCGAGTCGTCGTCGTTGAGCGCGGCCGTCGGTTCGTCCAGGATCAGCAGGCTGACCTCTTTGGACAGTGCCTTCGCGATCTCGACCAGCTGCTGCTTGCCGACACCGAGGTCGTTGACCGGGACCGTCGGGTTCTCCCGCAGCCCCACCCGGTCGAGCAGCGCCTGTGCCTCGTGGTTGGTGCGGTTCCAGTCGATGAACCCGCGCCGCGCCCTTTCGTTGCCCAGGAACAGGTTCTCCGCCACGGACAGCTGTCCGCACAGCGCCAGCTCCTGGTGGATGATCACGATGCCGCGGCGCTCGCTGTCCCGCACCCCGTGGAACGAGCACGGCTCGCCCTCGAAGACGATCTCGCCGTCGTACGTCCCGTGCGGGTGCACCCCGGACAGCACCTTCATCAGCGTGGACTTGCCCGCGCCGTTCTCGCCGCAGATCGCGTGGATCTCACCGCGCCGCACCGTCAGCGAGACGTCGTGCAGCGCGGTGACACCCGCGAACCTCTTGGTGATGCCGCGCATCGCCAGGATGTCGTCGGACAACGGGACCTACCTGAGCTGGTCGGCGGTGTAGTAACCGGAGTCGACGAGCACCTTCTGGTAGTTGGCCTTGTCGACGGTGACCGGCTGGAGCAGGAACGACGGCACGACCTTCACGCCGTTGTCGTAGTCCTTGTCGTTGTTGATCTCGGGCTTGCCGCCCTTGAGCACGGCGTCGGCCATCTTCACGGTGACCTCGGCGAGCTGGCGGGTGTCCTTGTGGATCGTCGAGTACTGCTCACCCGCGATGATCGACTTCACCGACGCGACCTCGGCGTCCTGCCCGGTCACGATCGGGTAGGGCTGGCCCGCGGTGCCGTAGCCGCTGCTCTTGAGCGCGGACAGGATGCCGATCGAGATGCCGTCGTACGGGGAGAGCACGCCGTCGACCTTCGCTCCGCCATAGGCAGACGTGAGCAGGTCCTCCATCCGCTTCTGCGCGGTGGCCGGGTCCCAGCGCAGGATCGCGACCGTCTTGAAGTCCTTCTGACCGGACTTGACCACGAGCTTGCCCTGATCGACCAGCGGCTGAAGCACGGACATGGCGCCGTTGAAGAAGAAGGTGGCGTTGTTGTCGTCCGGCGAGCCCGCGAACAGCTCGATGTTGAACGGGCCCTCGCCGCGCGTCTTCAGCCCGGCGAGCAGCGAGTTCGCCTGCTCCACTCCGACCTTGAAGTTGTCGAACGTCGCGTAGTAGTCCACGTTCGGGCTCTTGCGGATCAACCGGTCGTAGGCGATCACCGGGATCTTCGCGTCGGCGGCCTGCTGCAGCTGCGAGGTGATCGCGGTGCCGTCGATCGAGGCCACGATCAGCAGCTTGGCCTTCTTGGTGATCTGGTTCTCGATCTGGTTCGCCTGGGTGGGGATGTCGTTCTCGGCGTACTGCAGGTCGACCTTGTACCCGCGCTGCTCGAGCGACTTCTTGATGTTGTCGCCGTCGTGGATCCAGCGTTCCGACGACCTGGTCGGCATGGTCACGCCCACCAGCGCGCCCTCGCTCGACCCGGTCTGCAGGTCGACGGTCTTCTCCGCCGAACCGCACGCGGTGAGGGTGAGGGCGACCGCGGCGGCGACAAGTGGGAGCCTCATAGGCGGCGAGTGTTATCGCTAACATATCAGCCGTCAAGAGCCTTGCCGCTCCGAGACCGAATCGATGTTAGCGCTCACAGGGGTGCACGCTCATACCCAGCGAATACGGCCGGATGCCGCACGGGTCAGGCGTCGGCAGGGTCGGCTGACCGCTTTGACGGCGCGATCGGCAACGCTCACGATGTCGGGGTGACCCGACGATCTTCCGCCACGCCGAGCATCCGTGATGTCGCGGCGGCCGCGGGCGTCTCGTACCAGACGGTGTCGCGGGTGCTGAACGACTCGCCGAGGGTGAACCCCGGCACCCGGCGGCAGGTGCTCGACGTCATCGAACGGCTCGGCTACCGGCCGAACCGCGCGGCTCGGGCGCTCGGCTCCGGGCAGTGCGAGCTCGGTCACGGTCGTCATCGCCAACACCACGCTCTACGGCTACGCCTCGACGCTGCAGGGCATCGAGGAGGCCGCGCGGGCGGCGCGGGCTCGCCGTCGGCGTCCGGGTGGTGGAGTCCGACCGCACCGGCCGACGTCCGGCACGCCGTGGAGCATGTGAGCGATCCCAACGCGGGTGGCGTCGTGGTGATCGCGTTCGACGCCGCGGGTGCGGAGGTGCTGCGGGCACTGCCCGCGCGACGTGCCCGCGGTGGCCGCCACCGAGGCCGGCGGGCTGCCGGGCAGCTCGCGTTCGATGATCTTCCTGGACGAACGGCAGGCGGCCGCGGACGCGACGAAGCACCTGCTGGACCTGGGGCATCGCACGGTGCACCACGTCGCCATCCCGTCGGAGACCGGTACGCAGCGCGCGCCAGGCGGGGTGGCGCGCCACGCTCGAAGCGGCCGGCGCGCCGGTGCCCGAGGTGCTGCCCGCGCGGGTGGGACGTCCGGTCCGCCTACCTGGCCGGACGGCGGCTGGCCGCCGACCCGGAGGTGACGGCGGTGTTGTGCGGCAACGACGACACCGCGCTGGCCGTGCGCCGCGCGCTGTACGAGGCGGGCAGGGACGTGCCCGGCGACGTCAGCATCGTCGGCTTCGACGACGTGCCCGGCGCGGCGTACTGGACGCCGGCGCTGACCACCGTGCGGATGGATTTCGTCGCGCTCGGCCGGGCCTGCCTGGCCGCGATCGTGGCCGAGCTGGCCGGCGATCCCCGGCAGATGACCGCCCTCGCGCCCGCCGCCGCCTGGTCATCCGCGAGTCGACGGCGCCGCCCCGCGGTGACGTGCCCGCCACGATCACTGCCGTAACGAGTAGGTAACGCGGTCTTCTCATCGCGGCAGTGTTAGCGCTCACACTACTCCGCATTGCGATCATGTGACCGGTCACACGACCGGATGGCCGGGATGGGGCAGCAGGAGTGATCTCGATCGAGTCCGCGACCAGCGTGGTCTGGGGCCACTCGGCGTTGCGAGCTCGTCGTGGACGTGTCGCCGGACGGCCGGTGGCGTCCGCGAGCCTGACCGCCGGCAGGCGCCCGACCGGCCGGCCCGGGCGGCGCAGCCGCTGGTCGAGCTGCTCGTCGCCGGGGCAGGGGCGGGCCAGGGTCTCGCACCGCTTCTCGGAGACCGCGGTCGGCGCGCGCCTGGTCTACGCCGGCTCGGCCGCGCGGCGACCGGACGGCAAGTGGCAGCGAGCTGCACATCGACCTGCGCGACGAGCAGACGGGTCTGGCGGCGCGCACGACGTTCCGCTCGGCCGACGGGGTCGCCGCCTGCCAGGTCACCACGACGGTGACCAACGACGGCGCAGACCGGGTGCTCCTGCAGGGCGTGACTTCGTTCGCCGCCGGGCTTCGGCGGCGTCCGGTCGAGCGACCTCGACGTGGTGCGGGCGGCCAGCGAGTGGCTCGGCGAGGGCCGGTGGATCCGCGACCCGTTGCGGGACAGCGACGTTCCCGATCTCGGCCTGGAGCTGCACGGGCAGGACGGCCGCGGCCGGTTCGCCGTGATCAGCACCGGCTCGTGGTCCACCGGGCACGCACCTGCCGACCGGCGGGCTGATCGACCGCCGCGACGGCCAGGCCTGGCTGTGGCAGGTCGAGCACAACGGGGCCTGGCGCTGGGAGGTCGGCGAACGCACGACGGCGCCTACCTCGCGCTGCTCGGGCCGACCGACATCGACCACCAGTGGCAGCAACGGCTGTTGCCCGGCGAGTCCTTCACGACCGTTCCCGTGTCGGTGGCCGTGTCCGCGGACGGGCTGGACGGCGCGGTGGCCGCGCTCACGGCGCATCGCCGCGAGCTGGTCCGCCCGCACCGCGACCGGCGCACTTTGCCGGTGGTGTTCAACGACTACATGAACACGCTGATGGGCGATCCCGACCACGGCCAAGCTGATCCCGCTGATCGATGCCGCCGCCGACGCGGGCGCCGAGGTGTTCTGCATCGACGCGGGCTGGTACGACAACGGTTCGAGCTGGTGGGACAGCGTCGGCGAATGGCAGCCGTCGACGACCCGTTTCCCCGGCGGCATCGAGGAGGTCATCGCCCACATCCGCGACCGCGGCATGGTCGCCGGGCTCTGGCTGGAGCCGGAGGTGATCGGCGTCCGCAGTCCGATGGCCGATCTGCTGCCCGCACAGGCGTTCCTGCAACGCGGCGGTGTCCGGCTGGTCGAGCACGGCCGCTACCACCTGGACCTGCGTCACCCGCGGGCGGTCGCGCACCTGGACGCGGTGGTCGACCGGCTGGTCGCGGAGCTCGGTGTCGGCTACTTCAAGCTCGACTACAACATCGACGCCGGCGCGGGCACCGACGTGGCCGCGGACAGCGTCGGCGCGGGCCTGCTGGCGCACAACCGGGCGCACCTCGCGTGGCTCGACCGGGTTCTCGACCGGCATCCCGATCTGGTGCTCGAGAACTGCGCTTCCGGTGCCATGCGGATGGACTACGCGTTGCTGTCCCGCATGCAGCTGCAGTCCACCAGCGACCAGCAGGACTACCTGCGCTACCCGCCGATCGCCGTGTCCGCGCCGATGTCGGTGCTGCCCGAGCAGTCGGCGAGCTGGGCCTACCCGCAGCCGGGCATGCCGGCCGAGGACTTCGCCTACGCGCTGTGCACCGGCCTGCTCGGCCGTCTCTACCTGTCCGGCCGGTTCGATCTCATGACCGGCGACCAGCTCGCGTCCGTTCGTGCCGCGGTCGAGGCCCACCACGAGATCCGTGCCGGACTGACCACCGCGGTTCCGTTGTGGCCACTGGGTTTGCCCGCGTGGACCGACCGGTGGCTGAGCCTCGCCCTGCGCTGCGGTGACATCACGTACCTCGCGGTGTGGCAGCGCGGCGGCGACCAGACGAGCGTCACCCTGGCGCTGCCGCACCTGCGCGGCACCGACATCGAGCTCGACGTGCTCTATCCGCGCGACCTCCCGGCGTGGACCTCCCACTGGGACGCGGGCGAACTTGCCCTGACACCCACCGGCGCCGCCTTCTCCGCGCGGCTCTTCCGCGTCACCCGCAAGCTCCCCATTCCCGCTCCCACCGAAGGAACAGCGCGATGAAGAAATGGATCAGCGTCACCGCCGCACTCGTGCTGGGCCTGACGGCGTGCAGTGATCCCGGCGCGGACACCGGCAGCAGCGGCCCGGTCGCCTGGGCCGATCCCACCGCCTCACTGAGCGGCGTGAAGCTGACGGTCTGGGCGGCGCAGAACAGCAACACCGTGCCGGAGCAGGTCGTGGCGGCGTTCGAGAAGGCGACCGGGGCCGACGTGAACGTCGTGACCATCCCCGATCCCTACGAGCAGGGCGTACAGACCAAGGTGGCCACCGGCGACAAGCCGGACCTCGCCTTCTGGCAGCCGACCGCGTCGATGCTCACGGCCATCAACGCCAAGACCAACCTTCAGCCGCTGACGGACGCGCCGTGGCTGCCCAAGCTGGCGCCGGAACTGAAGGACATCACCGGCATCCTCGACGGCACCCGCTACGCCGCGCTGGTCACCAGCCCGGCCGTGGAAGGCGTCTACTACAACAAGGAGGTCTTCGCCGCGAACGGGATCACCGAGGCGCCGAGGAACTTCGACGACATGGTCACCGTGGCGCGGTCGCTCAAGGCCAAGGGCGTCACGCCGTTCTTCGAGATGGCGGGCGACCGCTGGGCGACTCAGTGGTGGGTGCAGGTCCAGCTCGCCGACGCCGCGAAGAACGGTCTGTGGGACAAGATCAACACGCGGCAGGAGTCGTTCACCAGCCCCGTCGTGCTCGACGCGATCAAGAAGTACAAGGCGCTGGTCGACGAGGGACTGTTCAACGCGGACATCAAGACCGCGAAGTTCGCCGACCAGGGCGCGGCGCTGCTCGACGGCAAGGCCGCGATGGCCGTGCAGGTGAACTCGTTCTTCGGGCAGCTGCAGGCGAAGGCCGACACGGCGGTGCTCGACGCGAAGATCGGGTTCTTCCCGATCTCACCGTCCGGCCGCGTCGGCACGTTCATCCCGGACCAGTCCAACGCACTGGTCGCGTTCCGCACCGGTGACGCCAAGCGGGAGGCGGCGGCACGGCAGCTGCTGTCGTTCTGGATGGGCCCCGGCTACCAGGACTTCGTCAACGCCCGCAAGACGGTCTCGCTCCAGCCCGCCGTCGCGAACCCGGCCGGTGTGCCGAAGGCGCTGCTCGACGTGCACGCCTCACTGGGCACCGCGGTCGGTTCCATGCAGGCCCAGGCGGTCGCGAACCCGGACCTGTACATCAACCTCGCGGACATGATCGTCGGGACGATGTCTCCCGAGGAGGTCGCGAAGGCGACCCAGGACCAGTTCGACCAGCTCGCCAAGGCGGCCGGGGCGCCGGGCTTCTGATGACGGTCGTACAGACATCACCCGTGCGGGAGCGGCCGGTCCGGTCGCTCCCCGCGGCGAGTCCCCGAAGCACGGTGCGCCGCCAGACGCATCCGATGTGGTTTCTGGCACCAGCGTTCGCCATCCTGCTCGTCTTCTTCTTCCTGCCGACGCTGTTCAACTTCGTCTACGCGTTCACCGACTGGTCCGGCTTCAAGAGCGCGATCAACCCGACCGGCTTCGACAACTTCACCCAGCTCACGTCGGACGGCACGCTGCTGCGCGCGGTGCGGATCACGCTCGTGTACGCGGTGCTGGTCGCGGTGTTCCAGAACCTGTTCGGCTTCGCGCTGGCGGTCCTGCTCGAACGGGACAACCGGCTCAACCGCGTGGCTCGGGTGTTCTTCCTCGTGCCCGTGCTGATGTCCGCGCTCGCGGTGGGCTACCTCTTCCAGGCGTTGCTCAAGCCGCAGGGCAGCCTCAACGGGCTGGTCGAGGTGGTGCTGGGCCGGCCGTTCGACTACGCGTGGCTCGGCGACACCACCTGGACGATCGTCGTGGTCGCGGTGATCCACGCGTGGAAGTGGATGGGCCTGTCGATGCTCATCTACCTGGCGGGCCTCAAAACCATCCCCGAGGACCTGCTGGAGGCGGCGCGCATCGACGGCGCGTCGCGGGTGAAGGCGTTCTGGGCGATCAGGTTCCCGTTGCTGGCGCCCGCCGTCACGTTCAACGTCGCCACCGCGCTGCTCGGCTCGATGAACGGGTTCGACATCGTCGCGGCGACCACCGGCGGGGGACCGGCCCGCACCACCGAGATCCTCAACATCTTCATCTACCGCACGTTCGGGCAGGGCCTGTTCGCGCAGGCCACCGCGATGAGCCTGGTGCTGTTCCTGCTCGTCGCGCTGCTGGCGTTCCCGGTGATCCGGATGCTGCGCAGGCGGGAGGCCGTGCTGTGACCCGGTTCTGGACGAGGGCACAGCCCTTCGCCGTGATCGCGCTGGTGCTCGTGCTCATCGGCATCCCGTTGTGGCTCGTGCTGGTCACCGCCGCCAAGTCACAGGGTGATGCGCTGAACCCTGACCTCTCGTTGCCTCGGCGGTGGCAGCTGCTGGAGAACCTGCGGCAGGTGTGGTCCGACGGAGAGGTGCCCGCCGCGTTCTTCGGCAGCCTGCTCATCGTCGTGCCCACGGTCGCGGCCCTGCTGGTGTTCGGGTCGATGGCCTCGTGGGTGCTGGCCCGCCGTGCGACCCGGCTCAACGCCGTGCTGTACGCGCTCGGCATCAGCGGCATCGTGCTGCCACCGGCGGTCGTCACGGTCGTGCTCCTGCTGCGCCAGCTCGGGCTCGCGGGCAGCGCGGTCGGCATGATCGGCGTCTACACGGGCATCTACATGTCCACGGTCATCTTCTTCGTCACCGGCTTCGTGCGGACGATCCCGACGGCGTTGGAGGAAGCCGCTCAGATCGACGGCGCCGGGCCGTTCACGGTGTTCTGGCGGATCGTGCTCCCGCTGCTGCGGCCGGTGCTCGCCACCGCGACGATCCTGATCTGCCTCTACGTGTGGAACGACGTCTTCTACGCGTTCTTCGTCGTCGGCGGACGGCTGGACACCTTGCCGCTCAACCTGTTCCGCGTCGCCAGTGCCGGTCTGCACCTCGACAACTGGCACCTGATCTTCGCCTACGTCCTGCTGATGAGCCTGCCACTCGTCGTCGTACTCGCCGTCGCCCAACGCAAGATCATCTCGGGCATCACCGGCGGCGCCGTCAAGTGATCCGGAATGGAGCACCGATGCGTTTCCCTGTCTACACGGTCGTTGCCGTGTTAGCGTTCACGACCCTGTCCCCACCGGCCGCCGCGGCGACCGAGACCCTGCGCGTCGACCTCGGTTCGTCGACCGGCCCGTTCCACGGCGGTGCCACGGGCATCCTCTACGGCCTCGGCGATCCCGGCGTGCCGTCACACGACCTGATCGCGGGCATGCGGCCGCGCACCATCTCGCAGAAGGCGCCGGACGGCGACCAGCACCCGAACGGCGACGCGCTGAAGGTCGCCGACAGTTTCTTCGCCGGGGGTGGCACCGACGTCCACATCTACGCACAGGACATCTACAGCAAGTGGCCCTACGAGGACCTGGGCATCGACGACTACGTCGCGAAACTGCGGCCGCAGCTGGAGAAGGTGGCGAAACGGCCGGACCGTGACAGGTTCGTGTGGACGATCTTCAACGAGCCCGACGGCATCTGGTACTCGGACTGGGCGAACAAGAAGCAGAAGTTCTTCGCCGACTGGGCACGGGTCTACCGCCTGGTGAAGTCGGTGCTGCCCAACGCCCGCATCACCGGCATCGGCGAGACCCGATACCGCGCGGATCACCTGCGCGAGTTCCTCACCTACGCCAAGGCCAACAACGTGCTGCCCGACGTCACCACGTGGCACGAGCTCGGCCCCGACTCGCTGGCGCTCTACCGCGGCCACTACGCGGACTACCGCGAGATGGAACGGCAGCTCGGCATCTCGCCGCGCGCGATCAACATCAACGAGTACTCCAACCGGCGCGACACCTCGGTGCCCGGCCAGATGGTCCAGTGGATCGCCATGCTGGAAGACACCAAAGTGGACGGTCAGATGGCCTACTGGTCGTTGGCGGGCAACCTCAGCGACAACGCCGTGCGCGCGGGCCGTGCCAACGGCGGCTGGTGGACGACGAAGTGGTACGCCGACCTAACCGGCAACACGGTCCGGGTGACGCCACCGCGGCCGAACACCAGGGACACGTTGCAGGGCCTCGCGACCCTGGACCGCTCCAAGTCCAAGGCGACGGTGCTGCTCGGCGGCACGGCGAACGCGGTGGACGTCGCACTGACCGGGCTCGACCGCACCACCTTCGGCGACCAGGTCGACGTGCGCGTCGCGAAGACCAGCTGGTCCGGCTACGAGGGCGACGCCGGTCAGCCGCCGGTGGTGGCGGCGTCGAGGGTCCGGGTCACCAACGGCCGGGCGACGATCGCCGTGCCGGGTGGCGACCCGTTCGCCGCCTACCAGGTGATCGTCACGCGCGCCGGCTCCGGTGCTGCTCCCGTGGCCAACGCGCCGTGGCAGGCGAGCTACGAGGCCGAGAACGGCACGGTGGAGAACGCCACCGTGTACACCCAGGACGACGGTTCGGGTTCCTGGGACATGGCCATGCGCTACATGACGTCCGGCGGCAAGGACGTCGGCGCGATGAACAAGCCCGGCTCACGCGTCACCGTCAACGTGACCGTGCCGCGCACCGGCACCTACCGGCTCGGGGTCTTCTACGGCACCAACGGAGCCGTCGGCCAGCAGGCCCTGTACGTCGACGACGCGCACGTGCGGAACCTGACCCTGCCCGCGACGCTGAACTGGACCTACCGCGGCAGGTACGACACGCCCGTCCAGCTGACCGCGGGCACGCACCGGATCTCGTTGCGTACCAGCGGTCCTGGTGGATACCTCGGCACCACGGCGGACATCACGCTCGACCGCGTGGACCTCACCGAGACCACCGGCCCGGAGAAGACGGTGTACCCGCTCGCTGACGGCCGGGGTTCCTCCCGCGGCACGGTTCTGCGCGCCAACGAGTCCGTGACCACCTACGTGTCCGCCGCTGAGGACGGCTACTACCAGCTGTCCACGTCCTTCACCGCGACCGGCCGGAGCGCTCTCGGACTCGCGCTGTCCGGTCGTCGCGTGACGGGCGCCGACCTCACCGCCACCTGTGCCGGCGCGTACGCGGCTACGACGACGGTGCACCTGAAGGCGGGCATCACCGAGGTCGTCCTGTCCAACGAGGGCAACACCCCGCTGGTGGCGGGCACGCTGACCTTGGTTCGGGACGCCGCGGCCGACCGGAACGCGGTCCGCGTCGAGGCCGAGTCCGGGCAGCGAGCGGGCGGTGCGACGCTGGCCACCGGTCCCTGGGCGTCCGGCGGTTCCTACGTCGGCTACCTGGGCAACGGCGGCACGCTGACCGTTCCCCGCACGGGACTGCCCGGCGGCCAGTACAACCTGACCGTCGGCTACGCCCAGGCAGAGAAGAACACCGGGCACCCGTACAACACCGACACGATCACCCGGAACCTGGTCGCCACCGAGGCCGGTGGCAAGGCGACGAGTGCGCCGTACCTGCACAACTACACGTGGGACGGTTTCTGGGCGGCGACGTCACCGCTCGACCTGACCACCCCGACCGGTGCGCTGACCTTCGGCAACCCCGCGGCGTGGGGACCGAACGTCGACTGGGTCCAGCTCGCCCCGCTCGTGGTGGCCAACAAGGTGACCCGCCGCAGCTGAGGTCGTGAGTCCTCGGCGCAACGCCTCGATCTCGTCCGCGATGATCCGGCGGGACGACTCCGCGCTCTCCACGAACGTGGAACCGTGGAACGTGCCGGGGTAGAGGCGGAGCTCGACGTGCACGTTCGCGTGCGCGAGGCGCCGGGCGTACTCGATTCCCTCGTCCCGCAACGGATCGAACTGGCAGGTCGACACGAACGTGGGCGGCAGGCCGGCGAGATCCGTTGCGCGGGCGGGGGCGGCGTAGGGCGAGACGTCGTCGCCGCCGGGCTCGGTGCCGAGGTAGCTCGTCCAGCTGAAGATCGCGTTCGGCCGGTTCCACAGCGGGGTGTCGACGTACTCCCGCATCGACTGCGTGTCCAGGCGGTCGTCGAGCTCCGGAATGCCGAGCAGCTGGAAGCAGAGCGCCGGACCGCCGCGGTCACGGGCCAGCAGCGCGACAGCGGCCGGAGTCCACCACCCGCGCTCTCCCCGGCCGACCCCGAGGCGCGCCGGGTCGATGCCCAGCTCGGCGGCCTTGGCCGCGACCCACGTCAGTGCCGCGTAGCAGTCCTCGACCGGTGCCGGTGTCGCTGGGAACGTCCGGGCCGTGCTGACCACCGAGGTACCGGAGCCGCCCGGTGCCCGTGTCGGTGTCGGCCCGCTGCTGCCCGCGCTCGACGCACCGCGGTCCTGGCGGGCGGGCTCGGCCGGGCCGAGTCGGTACTCGGGTTCGAGGTCGACTCGGCGTCCGGCCGGTTCCGGCTGCACCTGGCGTTGATGCTGCGGCGGTTGCGGGACAGCTGATCCGTCAGCCGAAGAACTCGGTGAGCGCACGCGCCACGGCGTCCGGCTGCTCCTCGGCGAGCCAGTGCCCGGCCTCGATCGGCTTGGCCTCAAACTGGTTCGCCACGGTCGGCAACGCCGCCGCGAACTGCTCGAAGGAGCCGATGGAGGCGAGACCCAGCACGGGCGGCGTCAGCTTGGCGTAGGTCTTGCCGTCCGCGATGTCCTGGTGGAACGCCTGATACCACCCGTTGCCCGCCCGGACGGCGTCCGGCGAGTTGTAGGCCCGCGCGTAGATCGCCCTCGACCGTTCGTCGATCGCCGCCGGGTTGAACGCGGTGTTGTCGAACAGCCAGTCGAGCAGGTGCCGGAACCGGCCTGCGAGCAACTGTTCCGGCAACGACCGCACCTGGTTGAACGCGAACCACCACAGGCTGAATCCGCCCGGCGGCGGCAGCAGCGGGATCTGGTAGTAGCCCTCGTCCGGGTGCAGCACGTCCATCAGCGCCACCTTGCGCGTGGCGTTCGGGAAGTTGGCGGCGAAGCTGAACGCCACCTGGCTGCCGATGTCGTGCCCGGCCAGCCCGACCTTCGTGTACCCGAGCTTCTTGATCAGCTCGTGGACGTCGGTCGCCATGGTCTTCTTGTCGAACCCCGCCGCCGGCTTCTCCGACCCGCCCATGCCCCGCAGATCCACCGCGATGACACGGAACTTCCTCGCCAGCGCGGGCATGATCTTGTGGTATTCCCACCACGTCTCCGGCCAGCCCGGCAGCAGCACGAGCGGCTCGCCGCGCCCGCCGGTGACGTAGTGCAGGCGCACGCCGTTCACCTGTGCGTAGTTGTGCTTGAAACCCGGAAGGTCAGGCTCGACGTGCTTTCCGTCGGCGGCCGCTACACCGGTGCTCGCTCCTAGCGCGGCGCCCGCGCCTAACGCGAACACACTGCGTCTGTTCAACGACATCTTCTTGCCCCCATGTGTCGATTGAGGACGACACACTAACTCCTGGGTTCGCAAATGGGGAGCGGTGAAGTCGTTGCTACGTCAGCTCCGCCGGAGTCGGTGAGCTGCAGCTTGCGCCGCGCCCGCTGGTAGAACGTCGTCATCCCGAGCCGCACCACCCGTGCCGCACCGGGACGGCCCCGCAATCGAGACCGGTCACCCGGCTCGACGTACCCGCGACCTGACCGTCCACCTCGACCGCAAGGCGGCCGCTGGAGGGCAACAGATCCAGATCGACCTCGTCGTGCACCGACAGCACCACGCCCCGGCTGTACGCCGAGTGCGGCGCCGCCGGCGTGACGAGCAGAGCCTCGACCGACGGGCTGGTGATCGGGCCGCCCGCGGAGAAGCTGTACGCGGTGGAGCCGGTCGGGGTGGCGACGATGACCGCGTCGGCGGCGTAGCTCACGAACGGCTGGCCGGCCACGCGTACCGCGACGCGCGCGCTGCCGTCGCCAGGGACGCGTACGACGGCGATGTCGTTGAACGCCGTGACCGTCTGGCCCTGGAAGGTGGCGTCGACGGCCAGGCGGGGTTCGACGGTGAACTCGTGGGCGTCGATGGCGGAGAGCGCGGCGGGCAGGTCCGGAACGTCCACTTCGGCCAGGAAGCCGAGTTTGCCCAGGTTGACGCCCAGGACCGGGGCGCGTTCGCCGTCGGCCAGCCGCATCGCGCGCAGCATCGTGCCGTCGCCGCCGAGGCTCACCACCAGGTCGGCGCGGCGGCCCAGTTCCTCGGCCGAGACCGCGGTGGCCTCGCAGCGGAGTCGTTTGATCTCCTCGTTGATGCCGAGGATCTCGACACCGCGCTTCCTCGCCCAGCCGAGCACCGCCTCGACGGCGGCGGCGGAGTCTCGTTGCGGGTGCAGCACCAGGCCGGCGGCGTGCATGTCAGCGCGTCCTCGAGTCGGTCACGGTGCCAGTCTGCCGAACTCTCGCGCGTCGTGCGCGGAACCGCAGGTCGGCGCACGGTCCACCGAGGTTGATCAGCCGATCGGCCGATGTCGGCGCCGGGGAACCAGCCGAGTGGCCATTCGCTGCGGCCTTCCGGAGGAGGTTGGTCCGATGGGGTGATTCCTAGCGTGGCGACATGACCATCCTGCTAGCCGATCCGATCGTGCAGGCAATCCGCGTGCGGGACAATGGTGATCCGCTGGTGCCGCTCGACTTCGCACCGGAAGTGCTGGTGCGGGAAGGTCTCGCGGTCCGGCTGAACGAGGCCCGCGCCGCGCTGCCGTCCGGTGTGGACCTGCGGGTCGTCGAGGGGCACCGCAGCATCGCCGACCAGCGCGCGATCATCGAGCGGTACACCGGCGAGCTGCGGGAGCTGCACCCGGACGCGGACGAGCCGGAGCTGACCCGGTTGTACAGCCGGTTCGTGGCGCCGCTGGAGGTCGCGCCGCACGTCGCGGGCGCCGCGGTCGACCTCACGTTGGTCGACGCGCCGGCGAGCTGTGGATGGGCACCGCGATCGACGCGACGCCCGAGCAGAGCGACGGCGCGTGCTTCTTCGACGCCGACGTGGACCCGACAGGCGCGGCGCAACCGGACGCTGCTCGCCGAGGTGCTCGGCGGCGCCGGACTGGTCAACTACCCCACCGAGTGGTGGCACTGGTCCTACGGCGACCGGTACTGGGCGCTGATGACCGGCTCCGACCACGCCCTCTACGGCCCCGCGGAGGTGCCGGCATGGGCGCGCTCGTGACCACGCTGCGGCAGGTCGAGACGGGCCCCGCGCTCGAGGTCGACCTGTCCGCGGTCGCCGAGAACACCCGCCGGTTCGTCCGGACCGCGCGCGGCGAGGTGATGGCCGTCGTGAAGGCCGACGGGTTCGGGCACGGGCTCGGCGACGTCGCCAGGACCGCGCTCGCGAACGGCGCGACCTGGCTCGGCGTCACGTCGATCGCCGAGGGCGTCGCGGTGCGCGAGTCCGGTGTGGACGCACCGGTGCTGAGCTGGCTGAACCCCGTCGACGCCGACGTGCGGACCGCCGCCAGGCACCGCATCGACCTGAGTGTGCCGAGCGTGCACCACCTCGCGGCGATCGCGCAGGCCGGACCGGTGCCGCGTGCACCTGCAGCTCGACACGGGCATGGCCCGCGACGGCGCCGCCCCGGACGACGTGGCTCGCGCTGATGTCCGCCGCCCGGCGGGCGGAGGCCGCCGGGCACGTCAGGTCGTCGGCGTGATGGGGCACCTGCGCGATGGCCGACGAGCCGGGCATCCGCGAACGCCTCCGGACGGCTGGCGTTGCTGCGTGGCGTCGAGATGGCCAGGCAGGCCGGGCTGCGGCCGTCGCGTGCGGCACCTGGCCGCCACCGCCGCCACGCTGACCGACCCCAGCACCCATCTGGACATGGTCCGGATCGGCGCCGGGCTGGTGGGCATCGACCCGTCGGGCACCACGCAGCTGCGATCCGCGTTGCGGCTGAGCGCGCCGGTCGTGCAGGTGCGGCGCGTGGCGGCGGGGGCCGGGCGTCGGGTTACGGGCATTCGCACGTCACCGGCCGCGCGACCACGCTGGCGCTGCTGCCGGTCGGGTACGCGGACGGACTGCCTCGTGCCGCCTCAGGCCAGGCCGAGGTTCTGCTGGCTGGTCGACGTTGTCCGGTCGTCGGCCGGATCTCGATGGACCAGGTCGTGGTGGACGTCGGCGACGAGCCGATCGTGCCGGGTGTCGAGGCCGTGGTGTTCGGGCCTGGAGACCGCGGTGAGCCGACGGTGGGGGAGTGGGCCCGGTGGGCGGGGACCATCCCGCACGAGATCGTGACGGGGATCGGCGCGAGGGTGCGGAGGTCGGTTCGATGAAGGGCTCGGCTGACAGGGGAGATCAGGCTTTGCACGCGGCGCTGGGTGCGGTGAGCAAGGAGGTCTGGGGTGCCAGGCGGCTCAGGGTCGCGGTGATCGGCGGCGGCCAGAACTGCGAGCACGACGTCTCCGTGGCCTCCGCGGCGTCGGTGCGGTCGGCGCTCGACCCCGCCAAGTACGAGCCGGTGTCGTTGACGATCGGCCGGGACGGCACCTGGTACGGACCGGACGGGCAGCTCCTCGACACGTCCAGGACGGGCAGCCTCGCCGCCGCGCTCGACGTGCTGGCCACCTGTGATGTCGTGCTGCCGCTGGTGCACGGACCGCTCGGCGAGGACGGCACACTGGCCGGATTGTGCGAGCTGGCGGGCGTGCCGTACGTGGGCTCACCGCTGCGGGCGGGCGCGCTCGCGATGGACAAGTGGACGACCAAGCTGATCGCGGAAGCGGTCGGGGTCCGCACCGCTCGCGGCCGCCTCGTCACTGATGCGTCCACTGTGGACTTCACTGGGCCGGTCGTCGTGAAGCCGGTCGCCGCCGGTTCCAGCTTCGGCGTGGCACTGGTCGAACGCGAGGAAGACCTCGAACTGGCCCTGAAAGCGGCGTTCGAACTCGACGACCGCGTGCTGATCGAAGAGCTGCTGGTCGGCCGCGAGATCGACATCGCCGTGCTGGACGACCCGGACGAGGGCCGCCGAACCGGGCCACCGCTGGAGATCGTGGTCCGGAGCGGCCTGTTCGACACCACCGTCAAGTACGACGGCAGTGCGCAGTTCCTCATTCCCGCGCCGCTGGCCGACACCGAGCTCAAGGCACTCGAGGACGCGGCGCTGAGGATCTACGAGGCGCTCGGCTGCCGCGGGCTCGCCAGGATCGACTTCTTCCTCACCGAGGACGGGCTCGTGCTCAACGAGGTCAACACCATGCCGGGCATGACATCGGAGTCCCAGGTGCCCAAGATGTTCCGCTCCGTCGGACTGTCCTATCCGGACCTGCTGGACAAGATCGTCCGCGGAGCCGCCAGGTGAAACGGATCGCCGGACTGGACGTTCTCCGGGGCATCGCGATTCTGCTGGTGATGCTCCGGCACGCCTTCCCCGACGTGTTCCCCGGCGCGGGCGTGGTCGGCGTCGTCATGTTCTTCACGCTGAGCGGCTACCTGATCACCGGCGTGCTGAGCAAGGAACTGGACCGCACCGGCAAGGTCGACTACCGCCGGTTCTACCTGCGCCGGGCACGCAGGCTGCTGCCCGCACTCGTCGCACTGGTCGTCGTGTTCGTCGCGGTGACGCTGGTGTTCGACCCACTGGGAGACCGCGCCAAGCTGGGGACGACGGCGGCGGTGCTGCTGACGTTCACCGGCAACCTGCCGATCCCCGGCGTGAGCGCGGCGGCGTTCCACGGGTGGACGCTCGCGACCGAGGAGCAGTTCTACCTGCTGTGGCCCGCGATCCTGGCGTTCGCGTGGGTGCGTGGCAGGGTCGGCGCCGCGCTGATCACGGTCGGCATCGCGGCACTCGCGGCCTGCACGGCCACCCTGGTCTGGCTGTGGCCGAACGCGGACAACGCCTACGCGCTGCCCACCTCCTGGTTCGTGTGCTTCGTGATCGGCGCGGCGGTCCGGTTGCGCGGCAAGAGCATCGCGCGGTGGGCGGTGCCGGTCGCGGGCGTCGTGCTCGCGGTGCTGTCGGTGGTCCCGTTGCGGGGCCATGCCCTGACGTACCTGGTGGCCGGACCGGCGATCGCGGGCTGCACGGCCGTGCTGCTGCTCGCCTGGTCCACCTGGGAGCAGGTGTCGCTGCCGGTGCGGCCGTTGGTGGCGCTCGGCACCGTGTCCTACGGCGCCTACCTGTGGAACTACCCGCTGACGTTGTGGCTGCGGCCCGGACTGGGTGCCGCCGCCGGGCCGATCGCGGCGGTGCTCACGATCGTGGCGGCGGCGCTGAGCTGGCGTTACGTCGAGGAACCCGTCATGCGCAGAGCTGATCGGCTCGCGCCGAGATAGTCACTTCCAGGGTTCGTTGGTGCACCGCGCTTTGCCGGGACAGCCCCGCAGCAGCTGCACGGCGGGCGGCGCGGTGATCCGCTCGGGCGCGCGTGCCGCCCCACCCGGCCACTGCACCGAGATCGACATCGACGCCGCGTTGTTGTCGTAGTTCTTCTCGAGGTAGGCGCGGTCGGGGTTCGCGACGGAGACGACGTCGTAGGTACCGGACGGCACGCGGCTCAGGTCGAGCCACTGGAACTCGACCTGGTATTTGTAGTCGTCGCCCTCACCGACCGAGATGCCGAAGAACACGTCCAGCGCGGTGGGGTTGTGGTGCTGGCACTTGTGGCCCTTGAGGTTGCGCGCGAGCTGCCCCGTCGGCGTCTCCCTGTCGCCCGGCCGGTGGGCCAGCGCGCCTGCGTCGACGTTGGTGTAGCGGTCGCCGAGGCAGAAGCCGTTCTTGCGGTCGGTCACGACGGTCGCACCGGTGGGCGTCCGCAGCTGGAAGTACTCGAAACCCATCAGGTGCCAGTGCTGGTGCGCGTTGGCCGGCTCGTAGTAGGCCCAGGACCGGGTCTGGTGCCGGGACTCGCCGTAGGTCATCGGGACAGGTCCGTCCACACTGGACTGGACGGCCTGCCGGACCTTCATCTTCGGGTCGGCGGTGCTGTCGCGGTGGGCGTGGGCCAGGAAGGGGCCGTCGCCGATGTTGTCCACCGATGTGGTGAACCTCAGCCGGACCGCCTTGATGTCGCCTTCGGTGACGCAGGGGCCGCCCGGGGCTGACGCGTCGAGCACCATGCACACGTCCCACGACGTGCACTTGCTCGCATCTCCGTCGTAGCCACCGGAACAACCGACCGGGGCCTGCCTGAGGTCCGGCAGCGCGCCGGTGACGGAGGCCTGTCCCTGCGAGGAAGTGCTGAGCGCGGCGGCGGTGGTCACGGCGACGACCGCCGCGATGATTCTCTTGATCACCATCGAACTTTAGTTGCCGTACAACGGTTCTGTCGCCGAAACACGCGGAGTGTCACTCGATGGACTGAAGCAGTGAGGATCAGATCACGCGGCGAACTAGTCTCCGGCCGGTGAGAAATGGCTCCATCACCATGGTGTGCGGAACGCGACCCGAACTGATCAAGCTAGCGCCGCTCATCCGGCGGTTCGGCCACGACGCCGCCGTCGTCTACACCGGACAGCACTACGACCGGTCGATGTACGAGATCATCCGCGACGAGATCGCCGAACCGGGCAGCTTCCACGAGCTGGGGCTGGGCGGTGGGCGCCGCGGCGCCCAGCTCGGCAACGCCGTGGCGGCACTGGACGCGCACTTCGCCGAACGCCCGCCCGAGGTGGTGATCGTGCAGGGCGACACCACCTCCGCGCTCGCCGGCGCGTTGGCGGCCAACGCGAACGACGTGCCGCTGGTCCACGTCGAAGCGGGGCTGCGCAGCTATGACCGGGCGATGCCGGAGGAGCACAACCGGGTCGCCATCGACCACCTCGCCGACCTCTGCTGCGCGCCGACGACACTCAACCGCGCCAACCTGCTCGCGGAAGGCGTTGCGGTGGACCGGATCACGGTCACCGGCAACACCGTCGTCGAGGCGCTGGAGGAGGCGCTGCCGGGCGCCGACGAGTCGCGGGCCCTGATCGCCGCGCACGGCCTGCCGCGGACTCCTACGTGCTCGCGACCATCCACCGGCCGGAGAACGTGGACTGCCGGGCGAACCTGGAGACGATCCTCGGGGAGCTCGCCGGGCTGCCGTTGCCGGTCGTGCTGCCGCTGCACCCGCGCACCGCCAAGCAGATCGCCGCGTTCGGCCTCGGCGGGATGCTGGCCGGCCTGCGCGTGCTCGAACCCCAGTCGTACCGGGACTTCCTGTCGCTGGCCAGGTGGTCGGCGGTGCTGGTGTCCGACTCCGGCGGGGTGCAGGAGGAGGTCAGCGTGCTCAAGCGGCCTGTCGTCGTGGTCCGCCGCAGCACCGAACGGCCCGAGATCGAAGGCACGTTCGGCACGCTCGTGCCACCTGGTCCCCGGCTGCGGACCGAGGTGCTCAGGTGGCTCGACGACGTGAGCGGGCATCGCACCCGGCTCGCGGGCATCACGTCGCCCTACGGGACGGGTTCGCCGTCCGGGCTCATCGAGGCCGCGGTCCGGCAGATGATCGCCGACACCCGGTTCGCCAGCCCGACGCTCGAGTTCCAGCTCGTCACCGAGGGGTAGACGTGGGCGGTCGTCGCCAGCAGTAGCGGCGTGCCCGCGACCTCGACCGGCGGCTGCTGGGCGAGATAACCCAGCGGGTACACCGGTTCCACGAACGGCGCGCGGAAGACGTGGACCTCTTCGACGTCTTCCGCCGCCAGCCCGGGGTGCAGGGCCAGCAGCTGCTCGCGCCACCTGGCGGCGATGCTGTGCTCGTCCTCCCCGAACAACGCGGACTCGCGGTCGGTGTAGCGCATGGCGTACGCGAGGTGCCGTCCCTCGACGGGGCCGGTCAGCGGCGACATCTCGACGACACCGTCGAACTCGGTCCACGAACGCAGCACCGGCGTCCAGTAGTGGCCCGATCAACGGCCGCGCGCAGCAAGAACAACGCGTTGACAACGCCCTGGTAGCGCAGGTTCACCGTCGGCAGCAGCGGGGCGAGGTCCTCGTCGGCCGCGCGTCGCAACGAGGGCAGCGGCAGGGTCGACACCACCCGGTCCGCCTCGATGCATCTCGCCGCTGTCCAGCTCGACCCGCGCCCGCTCGCCGACGGTGCCCAGCACGCCGGACCGGGGCCGAGGTTCGCACGGTCCCGCCGTTGGACTCGATGGAGTCGCGCAGGGCGTCGATGATCGTCTTGTAGCCGCCGCGGGGATAGCCGCGCACGGCGACGTTGCGTTCCCGGCCCAGCCGCTGCCACAGGTACAGCGCGGGCACGTCGCCGAACGCGTCGCCGAACTTCGACCCGAACATCGGAGCGAAGAGATCGCGCCAGACCTTGTCGCCGTACAGCCGCCGCAACCAGTCCTCGGTGCGGAGGTTGTCGAGGTCCTTGCCCTTGCCGAGCCTGCGCAGCAGCACCGACACCGCGCCGAACCGGACCCGGTCGACGAGGCCCAGCGCCGTGAACCGCAGCAGGTCCAGCGCCGAGTTGAACGGGTAGTGGCGCCCGTCGACGACCATCCCCATGCTGGTGTTCTCCCAGCGGACGGCGTCGCGCAGCCCGAGTTCTCCCAGCAGGGCCAGCAGATCGTCGTCGGTGGGCATGACGCAGTGGTAGAAGCGCTCCACCCACCGGTCGCGCCACGGGAAGAACGTGCCGAGCCCGCCGAGCTGGTCCGTGCCTTCCAGCAGGGTCACCGCGAGGCCCTCGCGGCTCAGGCGGTGCGCGACGGTCGAGCCCGCTGATGCCGCCGCCGATCACCACCACGTGTGGAGTCGTCACGGCTTCACAGCTCCCGGCAGGGCGCGGGCGTGAGCCGGTCGCGCACGAGCAGCTTGAGGTACTGCGCGACCGTGCGCCAGAGCTTGAGCTTGCTCGGGCCCTGTTTGCGGTCGTAGCGCAGCTCCAGCGGCACCTCGGTGATCACCGGGTGGCAGTGCCGCAGCTTGAGCAGCAGCTCGACCATGCAGGCGAAGCCGCGTTCCTCGACGAGCCGCTGGCCCCAGTGCTTGCTCGCCCGGGTGAGCACGCTGACCCGGTAGGCGCGGAAGCCGCTGGTGAAGTCGTGCACGTCGGACAGCCCGAGCATGCGGCGGAACAGCACGGCGGCGCTGCGCGAGAGCATCCGGCGGAACAGCGGGGCGGTCCGGTCGTCGCCACCGGCGACGAACCGGGAGCAGATCACGACGTCCGCGCCGGCGAGGATCTCGTCGCCCAGCCTGGTGACGAGCGCCGGGTCGTGCGTGTCGTCGGCGTCCATGACGACCACGAAGTCGTCGGGCGCGGCGGCTTCCAGCGCGGCCTTGAGTCCTGATTGGACGGCCTGGCCCAGCCCGAGGTTCACCGGGTGGCGCACCAGCCGGACGTCCAGCCCGACCACGTCCGCCATGACATCGGCGGTGCCGTCGGAGGAACCGTCGTCGACGACCCACGCGGTCACCTGCTCGGTGCGCGCCACCTCGGCGATCCGGCGCAGCAGCGACGGGAGCGACGCGGCCTCGTTGTAGGCGGGCAGCACGATGTGCGCGCGACCACGCAACGGTGCCGTCACCGTGCTCACGGATCCCGGATCGGGCGTCGGCGAGGTGCGGATCTGGCGTCTGTCGACTGTCAATGGAGCCCCCATTTCATCGGGTCTCAGTGCGGCGGAGAGAATTATTCGCACGCCCGGCCTTACATTTCGGGACCACCCCGCCTGACTTTCGTCCGGCGGTGGGGGAGCGAAAGGCCGGATCAGGACCAGATGTAATTCGAAAGGGGTACGAGTGTTCCTCGATAGGGTGACGACGGGCCGTGCTGCCGTCATTCTCGGAGCATTTTCCGGCCAGTCGATCTCGATCGGGTGATCTCGAATGAGACGTAGCGTTGAAGCGCAGACGAGCGTGAGTCTTCCTCCGGGCGAATGGTTCGCCGCCGGAGAGCTGACCCTGCCCATGCCGGCCGCCGTCGACGGACCACGTCCACGCGGTCTGCTCCGCCGGGTCAACGGAGTGGCGGTGCTGCTCGCCGTCGTCGACTCGGCCGCCCTGGTCGTGATGGCGTCGTCCACGGCTCTGGCGGTCGGGTGGACCCTGGCCCTCGCGGGCGCGTTGCTGGGCGTGCGGGCGGCCGGACGGATCTATCGCAAGAGGTTGTGGCTGTCGTGGCTGCAGGACGTGCCGCGCTCGCTCGCCACCGCGGCGATCGCGCTCGCACTGGTCGGTGTCACGGCGCTGGTGAGCGGCCGGTCGCCGGCCATGCTGGGCCAGCTGCAGCTGAGCGTCATCACATTCACCCTGGTGGGTGAACCTGCCCGACTGGTGGTGTTCGCGTTCGGTCGCTGGTGCCGTCGCCGGTTCGACCGTTGCGACCGCGCGATCGTGATCGGCGCGGGGGAGGTGGGTGCGGACCTCGCCGAGGTCATGCTGCGCCACCCCGAGTACGGCCTGCGCCCGGTGGGGTTCATCGACCCGGAACCGCAGGTCGAGCGGGAGCTGCCGGTCGGTCTGCTGCGTGAGGACCTGGCGTCGGCGATCAGCAGGCTCGGGGTGGGCACCGTGGTCATCGCGTTCTCCCACGCCCGCGACTCACCGCTGGTCGACGCCGCCGTCACGGCGCACGGGCTCGGCTGCGCCACGCTCGTGGTGCCGCGGATGTTCGAGCTGCACCAGGACGGGCCCGACGTGGAACGGCTGCGCAGCTACCCGTTGCTGCGGCTGGGCACCGCGCCGACCAGCAGGCCGAGCTGGTGGATCAAGAGGCTGGCGGAGTGGCTGATCGCCGCCGCGGCGCTCACGCTGCTGTCGCCGGTCATCGCGTTGTGCGCGCTGGCGGTGCTGCTGGAGAGCGGCTGGCCGATCATCTTCCGGCAGGTCCGGGTGGGTATGGACGGCCGGACGTTCGTGATCTACAAACTGCGCAGCGTGCGGCAGTCGGGCGTCGACGACTCCGAGGTCCGCTGGTCGGTGGAGGGCGATGTCCGGGTCGGCCCGGTCGGCGGGTTCCTGCGCCGCACCTCGCTCGACGAGCTGCCGCAGCTGTGGAACATTCTGCGCGGCGACATGTGCATTGTCGGACCGCGTCCGGAAAGACCGGGTTTCGTTCGCAAGTTCTCCGCGATCCACGAACTATACTGGGCCCGTCATCGGGTTCCGACCGGATTGACGGGGCTGGCGCAGGTACACGGATTGAGAGGTGACACCTCGATCGTCGACAGGTCTCGATACGACAACTATTACATCGCGAACTGGTCGTTGTGGCTTGATGTCAAAATCGTGCTGTTGACGGTGGGTGAACTGTGTTGCCGACGAAATCGCTGACGGGCAGGGCATTCGTCCTGCTCGCGGTGCTGGTGCTCATCTCGGCCGCGTGGGTCTCGGTGCCGGTCTCGGAGAAGGCCGCGCACGAGATCCTCGGACCGGACCCCACGCTCGACCCCACACCAGGGGTCGTCGTCGGGGCGCAGCCGAAGCCGCTGGCTCCCTGCGCGTGGTGGTACGGCATCGGGGGGCGGCCGACGTCGCTGGACATCAAGTTCGCCGCGCAGCACTACGACCTCGTCGTGCTCAACGCGTGGGAGACCGGCGCGCTGCGTCGGCTGCGGTCGCTGAACCCGAAGGTGAAAGTCCTGGTGTACAAGGACTTCTCCAGCACCCGGAACTATCCGGGCACGGTGGACAACGGCCTCGACGCGAAGTACCTGCCGACCGGCATCGGGTATGTCCTCGCCGAGAAGACCCACCCCGAGTGGTTCGCCGTCGACTCGGCGGACAAGCGGATCGAGTGGAAGGGCTACGAGAAGCACTGGCAGATGGCCGTGTGGACCGAGGCCTACCAGCGCGCCTGGACGAAGGCGGTCGTCGAGGAGGTCGTCCGCGAGGGCTGGGACGGAGTGCTGGCGGACAACGACTTCAGCTCGCTGAAGTTCTACTCCTCCGCCGTCCTCAAGGGCACCGCCGACGCCACGGCCACCGACCGCCTGCTGCGCGACGGGTTCGACGAGTTCCTCGGCATCGCGGGCGAGGAGCTGCAGAAGGCCGGGAAGATGCTGGTGCCGAACGTCTCCGAGTCGCACCTGCGCCCTGGCCGCTGGACCGCGCACTCCCGCTACGACGGGGCGATGGAGGAGAACTTCGGCCTGCGTGACGACGGCGGCACGGGCGAGCTGCTCACGTTCCGCGGCAACGAATGGAAAGAACTGCGCGCCCAGGCCGCGCTCGGCGAGTCCTGGCTCCTGCTCATCACGCACACCTCCGGCCCGCGCGAGGAACGCGTCGGCTACGCCACCTCCGCACTGCTCGCCGGACCGCACACCTGCTGGAAAGGCGCGACACCCGACTACAAGAAGCCGGCGTGGTCGCAGTACCAGGAGGCGGGCCTCGGTGAGGCGGTGGAGACGGCGAACCGGCTGCCCACCGGCGTGTGGACCCGCGAGTTCAGCAACGGCTGGGTCGCGGTGAACCCGACTTCGAAGGCCGCGCAGGTGGCCGTGCCCACCGGTATGGCCGACATCAACGGCGTCGCGGTGCCCAGCCCGCTGGAGCTGCCCGCCGCGGACGCGAAGGTGCTGATCAAGCCGAAGACACCGGGGGTCACGGCGACTCCGCCCGTGAAGCCGCCGACCGCTCCCACGGCCACCACGAGCCCGCCGGTCACGCCACCGACGGTCCCGATCGCGCCCGTCATTCCACCGACGACCACGACTCCGCCTGTCCCGAGTCCGGTGAGGTCGTGAGTGGTTTCCGTCGTCCTGGCAACGGAAACCACTCACGACCCCTGGTGTCAGATGAGGCTGCGGTACAGGGCCAGGTGGCGTTGGGCGCAGACCTCCGGCGTGAAGCGCTCGCGAGCCCGCGTGGCCAGCAGACGGCCCGTGCGGGCGGGGTCGGGGTCGGCGAAGAGCGCGCGCAGCTGGTCGGCCAGCGAGGCCACGTCACCGGGAGCGGCGAGGAACCGCGCGGCGCCGGGAACGTCCAGCATGTCCGCCACGCCACCGGTGTCCGTGGCCACGACAGGTTTGCCCGCCGCCATCGCCTCGGCGACCACGAGAGGCTGCTGTTCCATTGTGGACGGAAGGACCAGTGCGTCGTGCTTGCGCAGCAACTCCGGTACGTCCGTGCGGAAGCCGAGGAACTCCACCGGCAGCCCATCGGCGAGCTGTTCACATCGAGCCCGCAGCGGGCCGTCCCCGGCGACCGTGAGCGTCGCGTCCTCGGGCAACACGCCGGGAAGCGCGCTGAGCAGCGCCGGTAGCCCCTTGCGTTCCACCGAGAAGACCGGCGAACAGCAGGCGTCGCACGGGACCGGCGGGAGGTTCGGCGTCACCGAACGCCACACAGTTGTCGATGTGCGTGATCTTGTGGTCCTGCACGCGCAGCCGGGAGCGCAGGAACCGGCCCATCGCGGGCGCCGGGACCACGGTGCGGTCGACGCGGCGGGCCACGAGTGCGTCCGCGGCCAGTACCGTCATCGTGTAGAACGACGGTCGCGGCGCGCTCGCACCGCGGAACCACGGCTCGGCCACGTCGTCCGGAACACCGTGATAGGTGTGCACGACCGGGACGCTGAGACCGGCGCACACGAGGCCACTGCGGCGGTCCTGTGCGTGCACCACGTCCGGCCGCCACGCCAGCAGCGCCGCGCGGGCCTGGCGGGCAGCTCGGAGGTCTCCCTTGCGCGGCACCGAGATCGGCTGGTGCACGTCGGCGATCAGGTCCGCGTCCCGCGCGGGTACCGGCCCGAACACCCTGACCTCCGCCTTGCCGGACGCCCTCAACGCCGCGGCGAGCCGCACGGTGACGTCGACCGGGCCGCCCCGGTCCTGGGTCAGCAGGTACGCGATCCTCATTCCGCTCCTCCGGTGACGAGCTTCTCGACGAGCGTGGTGATCTGGTCGTTCATCCGCCCGCGGTCGAACAACGTCTCGGCTCGCCGCCGTCCGGTCAGGCCCTCCTGATCCGCGAGTGCCGGGTCCGCGAGCCGGGTCGCGAGCGCCTGTCCCAACGCGGAAACGTCCCCGATGGCCACGACCGCCCCCGCGGTGCCGACGCTCTGCCGCACTCCCGCCACGTCGAACGCCACGACCGACCGCCCGCACGCCATGGCTTCGAGCGGCACCAGCGCCATGCCTTCGGCGCGTGACGGCAGCACCACCACGTCCGCCGCGGCGTAGAAGTCCGCGACATCATCGCTATGACCCCACCACAGCACGGACTCGTGGCCGTTCGACCACACTGTCCTCATCGGACCGTCGCCGACGAGTACCAGCCGCGCATCCGGCACCTGGGCCAGCACCGCGGGCCACGCGGCCAGCAACAGGTCCTGGCCCTTCTGGGGCACCAGCCTGCCCACGCACACCGCGGTCGGCCGGTCATCCAGCCCGAGCCGTCGTCGTGCCGCGTCACGGGAAAGCGGGCGCAGCCGGGCGGTGTCGACGCCGTTGCACACCACCTCGGCCGGTGTGCGCACCCCCGCGGCGACGCCGGCGGCGAGCTCGTCGTCGCTCACGCACACCAACTGGTGGGTCCACCTCGTGGCGAGGGCTTCCCAGGCCGCGGACAACCGCCCCAGCACCCCGCCGACGACCTGGAACGACCACAGGTGCGGCTGGAAGATCGTCGGCGTGCGGCCGCGAAGCGCGAGCCTGCCCGCGAGCCCGGCCTTCGAACTGTGCAGGTGCACCAGGTCCGGGCGCAGGTCCCGCAGCAGAGCGCGCAACCGGACCGTCTCCGGCAGTGAACCGGGGCCGGGGGAGCGGTTCGCGCGCCACGGCCGCACCTCGACTCCCGCCGCCCGGACCTGGTCTGGCAGCCAGCCCTCCGGCGGACATACGACGTGAACCGCCCACCCCGCCTCCCGCTGTGCCACCGCGAGGTCCAGCACGACCTTGGCGACACCGGCCGACACGGGCTGGGTCACGTGCACGACCCTCACGACAGACTCCCGCGCAGTTCCCGCACCGCGTCACGGTTGAGCGGCAACACGATCGCCGCGTACAGCCCGAGCAGCACCAGGCCTCCGAACACCGCGCTCGCCACGCCACCCGAGGGCAGCAATCGCGCCATGAACACACAGCCCACGCCCGCCGCGATCAACCCGATCGCGACACGACCCAACGAGCGGAGCGGGAACGCGAGCCCGTGCCGCACCAGCACCCACCAGGTGACCGGCACGAGCAGCCAGACGATCGAAGCCTGCGCGACCGCGACGGCCTCGATGCCCGCCCGCGTGGTCGCCACCAGTGCGCCGAGCAACAGGACGAGGTGCGTGACTTCGAGTGCGAGATACCACCGAGCGTGCCCAGCGGCTCGCACGACCTGGTACCAGGTGTGCAGCAGTCCCAGCCCGAGTCCGTAGGCGCACAACACGGCCAGCACCGGCGCGGCGGGTGCCCAGCGCTCGCCGAACAGCACGACGCGGTCCGCGAGCAGCGCGGTGACCATGTAGAGGCCGCCCGTGACCATCAGTGTCGCCTTGGTGAACCGCAGCACGGCACCGCCGACGGACTGTCCACTTCGGACCAGCTGGGTGCACACGGGGAACATGACCCCACCCAGCACGACCGCCACGAGGATGTACGGCATCCAGGCGATCCGGAAGGCGAGCGAGTACACGCCCACGGCGGACGGTCCGAGCACGTGGCCGATCGTGAGGTAGTCGACGTTGATCAGCAGCGTGGCGACGACGGCACCGGGCCCGACGACGGACATCCAGCGCAACGCCTCCACCGTGGCCGCACGGTCCCAGCGCGGCCGCACCCGCACCCCCGCGACGACGGCGAGCACGGGCTGCAGGGCAGCGGTGCACAGCAGCCCGAGCGCCATCGCGAGCGGGCCGAACCCCAGCAGAGCCAGCACGATCGTGACGGCCGCACCCAGGATCATGCTGCCCGCGTCCGGCAGCATCCGGCGCCGGAAGTCCAGATCACGGTGCATGACCGCCATCTGGACGCCCCCGACGGCCGTGAACGGCAGGCTGATCGCGGCGATCCGCAGCAGCCCGGCCGCATCCGGCGTGCCGAGCGCGGCGGCGAGCGGGTCGGCGGCGAGCAACAACACGCCGGCCAGCACCACCCCGCCGCCCGCGCTGAGCGTGAGCACTGTGCCCGCGAGCTCCCGCGGGTCGCGTTCCGTCCGGCTGATCACGTCGTAGACGCCCGCCGACTGCACGACCTGGCCGATGTTGACCAGCGACACGACGAGCGCCACCACGCCCAGCCCGTGCTCGGTGAGCAGTGCCGCGAGCACCAGCGTGACCGCGACCTGACAGCCCTTGCTGACCACGTTGACCGCGAAGAGCCACAGCGAGCCACGAACCGCCCGCTCGCCGACCTGAGCCGTCACGCGCGCCTTCTGACCGCGACGACGACCAGCAGCACCCATGCCGCGACGATGGCCGCCCCGTCCAGGGTCACGTCGGCCCGATGACCGAAGAGCCCGGCCACCGCCGTGTTGACGAAGTACAGGTGCGCGAACGGAACCAGCAACGCCAGCACCGCGAGTCCCGCGAGCCGCCAGTCCCGTTCCCGCCTGCGTCGCCAGCACACCACCGCGAGCACGGTCATGGCGGGCACGGCGATCAGCACGTCGCCCGGCTGGTGCACCAGCGCCACGACGACACCGACGCACGTGATCAGGTCCGCGACGGCACGGTGATCGTCGTCCCCGCGGTCGAGCCGGCGGGCGAGCAAGGCCGTCGCCGCCAGCACTCCTACGAGCGCGATGAGTTCGGCCGCGGGCGGCAGCCAGGCCGTCATCCGGAAGAACACGGCGGGAAGATCCACCCGTTGTGCGGTCATGGAGTCGACCGCGCCGTACGTTGTCTGGCTCGCGTGGTCGAGGTTCGCCGCGATCACGTCCATGAACGGCCCGACACCGCCGCCACGGAACACCAGCAACGCCACGACCGGCAGACTCGCGAGCGCTGCGATGCCCGTGCCGCCCAGCGCGACCCGCCTGGATCCGCGCGCGAACAGCAGGATCGCCAGTGGCAGACCGAACTGCGGCTTCAGCCACGCCACCGCGAGCCCGAGTGCCGCCACTCTCGGATCACTGGAGCGCGCCAGCACCGCGACGGCCGCGCCGACCGCGATCAACGGGTTGACCTGCCCGACATACAGCTGTGCCTTGCCGACCTGGCTCGTGACGAGCAACGCGCCGATGACGAGCGTGCCGAGCACGAGTGGCAGCTTGGCTCGTTGAGCGGCGAACAGCGCGAGAACTCCCAGCAGCAGCAGGGAGGCCAGCGTGAACGCGACCGCGCCGACGCGGTAGTCGGGCAACGCGAACGGCAGGTGCAGCACCAGGTGGTACGGCTGGTACAGGTTGAAGTTCTGCCGCACCGGCCAGTGCGCGAACATCGCCGCCGGGTCGTAGGGGTTCCCGCCCGCGAGGAACTCACGGATGGGGAAGTACAGCGCGTCACGGAAGTCCTGTAGCCGTTCCTCGGCCAGGTTGTCCGCGGTAGGTGTGGGCGCCTCCCACGACGGTCGCAGCGCTCGGGCCGCGCTCAGTGCGGCGGCGAGTGCCACCAGCACGGTGATGATGGTGCGAGTGCGGGGTGGGGTCGTGGTGATCACGTCAGCACCACCGCCACCAACACCGCGGACGTAGGCAGCACGGCGAGAGTGGCGGTCAGGTCGGCAGGCTCGCTCTGACCGTCGGCGACCGCGATCACCGCCGTGCCCACCTCGGGTTCACCTGTCTTGTCCGGCAACAACTGCGCCAGCGACTCCGCCTGCGCGGTGAGCCCCGCCTCGGCGGCGACCACACGCACCGGCCGGGCGGCCGCGACGCACAGCGCGGTGAGCCTGTCGACCAGGCCGGGGTCGTCCTCGCGGAGCAACGCGACCGGATGCCGCACCCCGGCGGCCGCGACGGCGGCGCGCACGGCGGTGTCGCCGGTGCGTGCCCTGCGCAGCGACCGGACCGCGGCGGTCGCGATGGCCGCAGCGAGCGCCGCGGCCAGGGCGAAGCCGATCGCGAGCTTCCAGTCCGGCGCCACCCTGGTGGTGTCCGGCCGTTCGTCGAGCAGGCGCAGCCGGCCCGCCGGTGCGAGCAGGTTCGCCTCCGTCACGGCCTTCGCCACGGCGGTCACCGCGGCGCTCGCCTGCTGTGCGGAGCCCGCGCGCGCGGAAAGGCGCGCCAGCCCGGAGGCGGGCACCAGCTCCACGCCGATGCCGTCCGCGATCTCGCGCGGGGTGGTGCCGGCGGCGCGCGCGGCGGCTTCGAGCACGGTGGTGCCGTGGACGAGCTGCACGATCGCGGGCATGGCCAGTGAGGCGACTTCTCCGTACTGGGCCGAGGAATCGGACTCCGCGGCAGGGACGGCGAGCACGGCGACCCGGCTCTCGTACTCCTCGCCGCGCAGCGCGGTCACGGCGAGCACGAGCACGGCGACGACCATCGCCACCGCCGTCGCCTCCAGCACCGTGCGGACACTCTTCTTCACCGACGTCCTCCCGCGATGGTCCTGAGCAACTCGTCGTAGTTCTTCATGAAGGTGTGCGGGTCGTGGTCGCGTTCGACGGCGGCACGACCGGCGGCGCCTGCCGCGGCACGGGCGTCCGCGTCGAACAGGAACACGGCGAGTGCCGCGGCGGTCGCCGAGGGATCACGCCGGGACACGAGCTTCCCGCCGCCACCGGCGAGCGCCTCGCGGACACCGTCCACATCGGACACGACGACCGGCTTGCCCGCGGCGAGCGACTCCAGCACCGCGATCGGCATGCCCTCCCAGTCGCTGGTGAGCACCGTGACGTCGCGCGGCTTCGAGCAGGTCGGGGACGTCGCAGCGGGTGCCGAGGAAACGCACCTGCCCGGCCACTCCGAGTTCTTCCGCCCGATGTTCGAGCTCCGCGCGCAGACTGCCGTCGCCCGCCAGCAGCAGCACGCGCGCCCTCGAGCCGGGCCCACGCCTCCAGCAGCACGTCGTGCCGTTTCTGCGGTTCGAGCCGGGCCGGGCACAGCGCCACCGGCACGTCGGCGCCGATGCCGAGCAACCCGCGCACGGCCGCACGATCCACCCGCGGAGCCTCCGGGAAGATCGCGTTGGGATGACCACGGCCGCGGTGCGCAGCCCCGCGCGCAGCAGCTCGGCGCCGTCGCCAGAGCGACCGCGACCACGGCACGGAGGTGCGGCGCAGAATCCGGGCGGCGCCGGGGATATCTGCCTCGGCGACGCCGTGGAACACCGTCACCAGCGGCATCCGGCGGCGCGGCGAGCGCGAGCCGTCAGGCTCGCGGAGACGTTGTGCGCCAGCACGACGTCCGGCCGGAACCGCCGACGCGCGGCACGGGTCGCGGCGGCCGCACGCAGACGCCGGCGCCCGGCGCCGCGCCACGGGCACGTCGAACGTCGGCGCACCCAGTGCCCGCAACGTCGTCCGCGCGGTGCCCGCCGCCGCTGGCGACGGCCGACTCCCAGCCGAAGTCGCCGCCCGGCGGGCCATCCCGCCACGAGCGCCTCGGCGCCACCGGCGCCCATCTCACTGATCACGTGCAGCACACGCAAGGTCATCGCGTCTCCTCGACGGCGCAGGTCGGCCGCGATCGCGACGGCGACCAGCGACCACATGGGCAGGTAGTACTGCTCGGACAGGAAGGTCGACGCGACCAGCCACGACCAGCGGGGCCTGGACGGCGACCATCTGGCCGGCCGGTCGGCACCGACGCGCAGCACGCGTTCGCTCGCCACAAGCCGCGCGACCAGCGCCGAGGAACAGACGAAGCCGGGCAGGCCGAGCTCCGCGGCCGACCTCCAGGTACATGTTGTGCGCCACCGGTGTCTGCTCGTCGATCTCGGCGTTGTGCGACGCTGCGGCGTACTCGCTGCGGAATCCGCCTGGCCCGACCCCGAGCACCGGGTTCTCGGCCAGCATCCGCGCGGCCGCCTGCCAGCGCAGCTCGCGTGTGTCCACATTGGACGCCGCGATATAGGTCTTCTCCTCGAGCGCCCGCTCCAGCTCCGGCCCGGCGAACAGCACCGCGGCGAGCGCGAAGGACGGCCACCGCCGCCACGCCAGCCAGCGCCCGCAGCGCGACGCCCGGCGCAGCACGAGACAGCCGACCGCGCAGGACCAGGGCGAGCGGGCCGCCGCGGGAGAACGTCGCCGCCGCTCCCGCGACCAGGACGAGCACCGCCAGCGCCCGAGCACGCGAACAGCTAGCGGTAGCGGGCTGCGCGCGCGGCGTCAGCGCGACCAGCAGCGGCAGCGCGGCCACCAGGACGTAGGCCAGGTCGTTGGGGTCGTCCATCGGCCCGGTCGCCCGTTGTCGCCCTCGCCGATCAGGCTGTACAGCGCCCCGAGCGCCGCCACCGCCGCACCGGCGACCGCCGAGACGAGCAGCGCCCGGATCGGCACCTCGCGCGCGGCGACGTCGGCCAGCACCATGGTCACCACCAGGAACGGCAACCAGCGCAGTGCGTACTCGAGCGGTGAACTGCTCGACCGACGTGCACCGCCGAGGAGGCCAGATACCACGGGCGAACAAGGCGAGCAGACGTGCATCGGATGCGCCTGCGGGCAGACGCCGCTGCCGGACCCGCAACACCGCCCAGCGACGCTCAGCAGCACCGGCGCCGCTTCGCCAGGTGCCCGTGCACGCTGAGCAGGTAGCCCTCCAGCGGGGCCAGCGCGACCGTGGCGCAGGCGAGCACGCGCAGCACCCGCGCGTCGATAGCGCAAGGGCAGATCGCGGTGCGCGCTGGACGAGCACCGCGACCCTTGCGAACCGCGTCATCCGCGCGATCCCAGCCCGGCGCGTCCCGGTCCCGGCGCAGTCCCGCGGCGCGCAGCCGGGCGACGTGCTCGCCGGTGCCGACCACGTCGAAATGCTCGCCGCAGCACGGCGAGCACCCAGCCGAGCAGCTCGGCCTTCTCGGCTACCGGGCACCGCCATGCCGGGGAAGAACTCCATGCCGGGCGCCTCGGCCGCCGCCGAGCACGTCGGTCGGGTGCAGCAGCAGCGACGGGGCTACGCCGGCGACGCAGGCACAACCGCAGCGCGGTGCGGAAGTAGCCGCGGGCCAGCCGTGGCGAGATCTGGTGCAGCTGCAACAGGTACGAGCCGTGGATCGGCACCCGCAGCAGCGGCATCGTGGTCACCGGCAGCTCGACCAGGTCGGTGTCCGCGCCACCGCCACCGGTAGGCGTCGATGGGCGCCCGCACTCGACGAACGCCGCCGAACAGCTCGTCGCGGCCGCCGTCGGTCGACGGCGGCGGTGCGGTTGTGGTAGGCGCGGGCCAGCGGCCCGATCCAGGTCGGCAGCGTGCTGGCGTCGTAGCGGTAGCCACGTCGGCGAGCAGTTCCAGCAGGTCGCGGCGTGACGCTGTAACCGGGGCCGCGGAAGCCGACCGGCCGCGGCGCGCCCGCGGCGATGATCGCGTCCTCGGTGCGCACCAGCTCGGCTTCCAGCTCGGCGCCGGGAGTACCGGTGCAGCCAGGGCTCGTGTCCGTAGGAGTGGTTGGCCACCTCGTGCCCGGCCGCGGCGATCTCGGCGACCGCCTTCGCGCCGTCCTCACGTGCGGCGTCCGCGCCCACCACGAACACCGTCGTGGTGAGCCGGTGCTCGCCGAACACCTCCAGCAACCGGGGCACCGCGGTGGGCAGGAAGCTGGGCCGCGCTCCCATTCCGGGTCGCCGTGGGTCTTCAGGTACGCCCAGAGGTTGTCCAGGTCCAGCGAGACGCTCGCGGTGGGTCCCATCACGCCGTCTCCGGCACCGGGGTCAGGCGCCGCGGTGGTGAGGCGCGGCATGGCCAGCACGAGCACGCCGAGGACGACCAGCGTCATCCCAGCCGCACCCCCACTCCCAGCCCGGCGTGATCCGGTCGCCCATCACGGCGATGCCGGCGACGAGGCGATCACCACGGTGATCGCGTCGCAGGACGCCACCGACCGACGTCGCCGACCCGCGCTGCAGCGCCACGGCCAGGCACGCCTGCCCGACCACGCCGGCGACCAGCATCAGCCATGTCAACGGGTTGGCACAGGGTGGAGAGCTGCTGGTCGGCCAGCGACCGGCTGGCGATCGCGACGAGGGAGAACGCGATCCGGCCAGCACGGCCGCGGGCATGACGGCGTTGCGGCCCGGCGGCACACGCGCGAGCCCCGCGTAGCACCAGCACACCGAACAGGACCGCACCGCAGCCCGAGGACAGGTCCTGGGCCGATCGAGGGCGCCGACGACCCGGCCGAGCAGGACGAGCCCGGACGCCATCACCACCAGGACCGCGATCTCGGACGGTGCGCACCCGCCAGCCCAGGCCAGCACCCCGAAATCGTCGCCAGCCCGACCGCGACGACGATCCCGCCTGCACGAGGTAGAGCGGCAGCGAGGCGCGGGCGAAGAACGCGAACAGGAAACCGCCGACCTGGCCCGCGAAACCGGCAGGTAAAGCCGGTCCTAGGCCAATCGGGCGAGCAGTCCGAGTCCGGTTCCCGGTCCCTGGTTCCGCCCGTCGTGCCGCCACGCTCTGCGCGACGATCCCCATGCCGTAGAGCGTTGTGGAGATGGCGAGCGCGGCAAATCCAGGCATGCGGGGCCTTCCTCGTTGATGGCTCCGAAGAATACGGACCAACAATGAGGCGACCCATTAGAGGGATATGCAATAACGCGCCGTAAGAATTGACCGCTTTTGCAGACTCGATCGGGGGACCGAATACCCGAGAGGGTGGTGCGCCGCCGCTGGATCGGCAGCGGCGGCGCCGTGCGGGCGTTACGCGGCGAGGTAGCCGTTCACCAGCGCGAGCCAGTCCGCCTTGAGGATCCACCCGTTGGGATCGGCGGGGTCGCGGTAGTAGATGCCGTGCGTGTCAGGGTTGGTGCCGACGATCCGGTAGGTCCACCAGGACCAGCCGATGTTGTTGTCGTCGAAGGCTTTCAGCACCGCGTGGGCCTTCGCCCGAGCGTTGGTGTCACCGCTCTCGACGCCGACCTGGTTGATCCAGACCGGGGCGCCGAACGAGTCACGGAAGTCGGTGATGGCCGGGATTCGGCTCAGCGGCTTGTCGAAGATGAAGTAGTTGCAGGTGTAGATGACGTTCGGGTCCACGGTGGTGTGCGCGCCGGGCAGCCGGTGACAGTTGTAGTTGTCGTTGGGCCCCACCACGACCGGTGTGCGGCGGTCGATGCCGCGGATCACCCTGATCATCGAGTCGTAGAACTCGCGCACGCCCGCGTCGTCGACCCCGACCGGCTTGGGTTCGGGCAGGATCTCGAGCGCCCCGAGGTACGGCGTGCCCTTGTAACGGCGCACGAGGAACTGCCAGACCTCCTCGAACTCCCGCTTCATGGCCGCGTTCGTCCAGAAGTTGTCGGGCCGCCCGCCCGCGCCCTGCCCGTGGTCGGAGTCCACGAACAGCGTGATCCACATCCGGTTCGCGCTCGCCCACGACATCGTCTGGTCGAGCACCGCCAGGTGCGCGGGCGAGATGTGGCCCGGCGCGTCCTGGTCGCGGCTGTCGACGCCGTCCTTCCACTCACCCCACCAGCGCAACGGAACGCGTACGGAGTTCGCGCCCGCCTTCACGTTGTCGCTCGGGTTCGGTGAAACGTTCGGGGCGGTACGTTGCCGGGCGCGGGCTCGGACGAGGTTCGGGCCATGTTCGAGGAACATCAAGATCGGCGTTGGCCGCAGAAGTCGGTGATCGTCCCGGTCAGCACGTCGGTGAGCCGGTCGAGCGAGGCGAGGTCGACGTACTCGGTGGCGGCGTGCGCGCCCGCGCCGTCGACCCCGAACAGCAGGCACGGGATCCCGGCCCGGTCGAGCAGCGCGCAGTCGGTCCAGAACGGCTCGGCCCTGATCACCGGCGGTTCGCCGAGGTTGCCGATCAGGGTGCGGACGATGAGCGAGTCCGGATCTGCCTCGAACGTGTCGCGGTGCAGGCCACGGGTCAGCCGGTAGCGGAAGTCCGGGACGGTGGCGGCGAGCCGGTCGAGCATCGTGGTCAGCTCGGCCTCGACGTGCTCGGGGGTCTCGCCGGGGACGGTGCGGCGTTCCAGGGTGACGCGGCAGTGCGCGGGATAGGTGGAGGCCTCCTCGCCGCCGCTGATCACGGACGCGTGGACGGTTCCGGTGCCCAGCAGGTGATGGGCAGGGCCGGTCGCGAGGCGGTGGCCGAGTTCTTCCAGCGCCACCAGGAAATGCCCGGCCTTGGCGATGGCGTCGATGCCGAGCTCGGGCCGCGACCCGTGCGCGGCCCGGCCGTCGATCTCCACGTCGAACCACACGAAACCCTTGTGCGCCAGCGTCACTTCGAGGTGGCTCGGCTCGGTGACGATCGCGGCGTCGGCGGTGAACCTCGCCAGCACCTCCTCGGTGCCGAAGCTGCCGTGCTCCTCGTCCGCCACGCACGCGACCAGCACGTCACCCCGCAGCGGCTCTTCGGTGGCGCGGGCGGCGGCGACCATCATGGCCGCGACGCCGCCCTTCATGTCGAACGTGCCGCGCCCGAACATCCTGCCGTCGCGGACGACCGGATCGAGCGGGTCGCCGTCGTACCCGGCCAGACCGACCGTGTCGACGTGGCCGTTGAGCAGCAACGACCTGCCGCCGCCGGTGCCGCGGGCGATCGCGACGAGCGACGGTCGGCCCGGTCGCCGCTCCAGTCGGTGGATCTCGAAACCGCGTTGTCCCAGCCATGCGGCGCAGTGGTCGACGACGGCCGCCTCGCCGTTTCCTCCTGGCACCAGGCCGGGGTTGACGGAGTCGATGGCGATCAGTTCGGCCAGCAGGTCACGCGGGTTCATCGGAGCCCTCCGTGCTGAGCAGGACGACCACGGAGGTGGCGTCGAGGCCGAGTTCCCGGCGGGGTGCCGCGCGCAGTCCGGCGAGTGGCGCGGCGCCACACGGTCCGGAGTGGACGCCGAGCTCATGGAGATGTGCTGCCGCACGCACGCATTCCGCGTCGGAGACGGTGACGGCGGCGTCCAACCCGTTGCGCAGGAACGGCCACGCGGTGGTCGACGGCGTGCCGCAGTGGAGACCGGCCATGATCGTGTGGCTGGTGAGGATCGTGAGCAGTTCGTCCGCGCGCAGGCTTTCCTGCACACAGGCGGCGGTGTCCGGTTCGACGGCGAGCAGTGCCGGTGTGACGGGTCCGCTGCGGTAGTGGGTGATCACGGCCTGCGCCAGTGACCCGACCCCGACCGGGATGACCACGAGGTCGGGCCGGACGTGGTCGTCGATCTCGGCGCACAGCGTGGCGTAGCCGTCGACGATCCACCCCGGGATCTCCTCGTAGCCGGGCCATCCCATGTCCTGCAGGAGAATCGTGTCCGCGGTCTCGGCCTTGGCCGCGAGCCGCACCGCGTCGTCGTAGGACCCGGCGACCATGGTCACCTCGGCCTGCTCGTCCCTGATGGCCCGCACCGCGCGTTCGGGCACGCCCTGCGGCACGAAGACGTGGGCGCGTTGCCCGGCCAGCCGCGCCATCCTCGCCACCGCCCGGCCGTGGTTGCCGTCGGTCGCCGTCACGAGCGTGACCGGCCCTGGGTGGCGTTCGAGCACCTGGTGCACCGCCCAGGACGCGCCGAGCGCCTTGAACGCGGGCAGTCCGAACCGTTCCGACTCGTCCTTGACGAACACCTGTCCGACGCCCAGTTCCGTTGCCAGCACCGGGAGTTCGGTCAGGGGAGTGGGGGCGTAGCCGGGGACGTTCGGGTGGAAGGCCCGCACCTCGGTCGGCGCGGGCAGGCACCTCCAGGCACGGGCGCCTGGTCGCGTGAACCACTTCATGGCGTGCAGCCTGCTGGGCGGCCGATCACCGGTCCAGCTCATGTTTTCGACCTGTACTCGTGAGCAGAACCGATGGATGTTCGTCCACTACGCTCGAAGTGTTCCGGGAGGAGGCGCCGTGAGCGATGAGGAGCTGATCGTCGAGTTCGCGCTGGCCCGGCTCGACAACCCGAGCATGGACCTCGAAGAGGTGGCCACTCTCCTGGTCCGGCGGGTGGGGCCGGAACGCATGCTGGAGTTCGCCGGCTACACCCTCGCCCACCGCGACGAGCTGCGCGGGGCGGTGTTCCCGGCCGCCGTCGAGCACGTGCTCCGGGTGGTCCTGACCCTGCGTGGCCCGCGCGACTAAGCACCTGGACAGAAGTTGTGTCTGTAACTCGCGTGAGTTGACCTTGCCGCGAACGTGAAGAGCCCCGTCGGGTTGGATTGAGTCGCCAAGGGCGACCCCGACCACGACACCACCTGCGCCACGATCGCCGCCCGTATCGCCGCGCTGCCCGCCGGATCCGTGGTGCTTGCCGAGGACGAAACCCACATCGACCTGCTCCCACGGTCCGGTCCTGCTGGATGCCCACCGGCCTGCGCCACCGCATCCTCACTCCCGGCAGCAACATCCGCCGCACCGTGCACGGCGCGATCAACCCGCGGCCAGTTCGACGGAGGCCGGAAGACCGACAGCGGCCAGCGCCTCCGCTGCCGCCGACCGCGTCGTGGCTTCGGCACTGCGCAGAGCTTCCCCGAGCAGTCCGAGGTACTGGCCGCCCACCGTCTGCAGTGCGGCTCGGGCATCTGTTCGCACCCAGCTGTTCTTGTCCCGCGCGGCAGACAGCAACGGCATGATGCCCGCCTCGCCGAGTGCGCCGGTTCGTGGATCCCGGTGGCGTTCGAAGAACGCGCGCACCAGCCGTCCCTGCCGCCAGTGCTCGTCCGCCTCGGGCGCTTCCGGATCCACCGGCACCATCGGCGTCCGGCGGTAGAGGAGAACCTCGGGCGTGCCGTGTTCCCGCGCGCCCCGCACGGCGTCCTCGAACTCCCACTCGGTGCCGGAGCCGTAGGGCTCGCCGTCCACCCTGACGTACTCGGGACGGGGGAGCGCGGTTCCCATTCGAGACCAGAAGATCACGACCACGATGTCGCAGTCCGCGGGGCGCGGCAGGCCTTCGTCGATGGACGCCTGCGGGGTGCGGGTGGCGAGGATCGGTGCGCTGGCGCCGGGGCGGTCCCAGGCCACCACCTCGAAGTCCGCCCGTTCGCGCAACTCGGTGTCGTACCGCAACCGGTCCAGCACGTCGACGGCGATGGCGCGCTCGTCACCCACGTCCCCCGGCGAGGAGAGGAACACCCGGATCCGGCGCATCGGGCCAGCTCATGTGGCGTCCCCGCGTCTCAACTGGTGGTTGACGGTTGACAGTCAGGCACACAGTGGAATATTCCAAGCCCGACAGAGTGTCCGGTGCGCCGGCGCGGTCAGGTGGGCGGGCCTCCTGGCTGACGCCGCTTGCAAGAAGGTGGCGAATGACAGAGGAGTTACCGGAGATCCCCGGCTTCCGGTACGCCAGGCCGCTCGGCAAGAACGTTCACCTGTACCGCGGCGCGGACGGTGAGGTCGCGGTGAAGCTGCTCGTCGACCCGCCACGCGTGGTGGAGATCAGGACGGTGGCAGAACTCAGGCATCCCGGCATCGTCCCCGTGCACCGCGCCGGACGGACCAAAGCCGGAGTGCCGTACCTGGTCATGAGGTACTACCGGGACGGGGACCTGGCCGCCGCGGCACCGCTGCCGTTCGGGCGGGCGCTGGAGATCGGCATCGGCGTCGCGGAGGCGCTGCACGCCGCGCACCAGGCCCGTGTGGTGCACCGCGATGTCAAGCCGGCCAACGTTCTGCTCGACGAGCGCGGACAGGTGTACCTGACCGACTTCGGCACCACCGGCAGGGACCGGCTGCCGTGGACGGCTCCCGAGGTGATCAGCGGCGGCGCGCACGGTGTCCGCGCGGACGTCTTCTCGCTCGGCGCGACGTTGTGGCACCTCCTCGTCGGCCACTCGCCGTTCGTGGTGCCGCGCGGTGACAACTCACGCGCGGCGATCGAACGCCGCATCCTGAACAGCAACCCGCGCCCAGCGGGGCGGGCACCGCAGCCACTGGAAGTGTTGCTGCGCCAGGCGATGGCGGCCGACCCTGCCGCGCGTCCGGCGTCGGCGGGGGAGTTCGCGCGACGGCTTAGGCAGATTCACGACGACGCGGCTCCCACCAACGCGCTGGACGCCGTGATCGTCCCGGCGGCGGAGGAGCCCGCGCGCCGCAGGCCTCGCTGGCCGCTGTACGCCGGGGTGGCGGGTGTCGCGGCCGGTGTGGTCGTCACCAGCGTGCTTCTCCTGCCGGACAACGGTTCCCTGCCGGCTCCGGCCGGGGCGCAGCCGCAGGACACGGCGGGTCCCCAGGGCGTGCCCGCGGGCAAGGCCGTCGTCACCGCGACCCGCGTGAACACGGGAACGCTGCGGTTCACGTGGACCTACCCGTCGCCGCAGTCCGGTGACAAATTCGTGTGGCGCACCAACGACGAGCTGAAGTCGGGCACCGTCGACGTGCCGTCGGTCGAGCTGCCCGCGTCGGGCGCGCTGTGCGTCGAGGTGCGGGTCGTGCGTGCCGACGGCAGCGCTACCGACCGCGCGTGGTCGCCGGAGGGCTGCGGCTTCTAGCGTCCCCACCAGAGGTTCGCCTCTAGGTCGCGTTCTGGAGCGAAAAGCACGTTGGTGCGGCTAGATGGCGTGCTTTTCGCTCCAAACCAGCAAGGGGGGCGGAGTGTGAGTCGCGGGACTAATCGCGGCCGTGGATCACGGCCAGCGCGTGCTCGCGTGCCGGTGCGCTCAGCGTGGTGTTGAGCTGCTCGAACAGCGTTTCCGCGGTCACTCCGTTCCAGCCAGGGGGAAGGAGTGACAGCGGGAGCCCGGGATCGCTGTAGGGCAGCCGCCGCCACTGGGTCAGCATCGGCACGTAGGTCTGGAAAGCCTGCTCCGGGGTCCTGACGCCGGCGTCGAGGACGGAACGGTGGCGCCGCAGGAAGTCCGCGTACAGGTCGGCCAGCTCGTCGAGGTCCCACCAGGCGCGCACCTTCGACCGCAGGTCGCCGAACGCGAAGTGGTGGCCGGAGAAGATGTCGACGTACTCGGACAGGCCGCGGCGTTCCAGGGTTCGCCGAGTCTCCGTCGCGAGGTTGCCCGGCGCGACCCACACGCCGGGCGCCGTGGTGCCGAAGCCGAGCTGGGTCAGGCTGGAGCGGAGCGCGTGGCGCTTCTCGCGTTCGGACTCGGGCACGGAGAACACGACCACGAGCCAGCCGTCCTCGGTCCTCGCCCGCCTGCGCTCGAAGATCCGCGCGTCGCCCTCCGCGAGCGTCTCCAGGGTCGGTTCCGCGAGGGCGTACCCGGCGGCGCCGTCGCGGCGGTCGCTGAGGACCACGCCGCGGCGCTTCAGCCGGGAGATCGAGGACCGCACGGCCTGGCCGTCCACGCCGAGATCGGCCATGAGCTGCACGACGGACGCCACGGAGAGCCAGTTGTCCTCGCCGCGCGCGTAGAGGCCGAAGAGCGTGATGATGAGCGGGCCGAGCCGGTCGCGCCCGGCGAGAGCCGGCGGGCCGAGCTCCGCGTCGGCGTCGACGTTCACCGCGAGGTTCAGCGCCCTCTCCTTCCCGGCTGTGCTCGATCAGGGTGATCAGTGAGGGTGACAGTGTTGCGCAGCTCGCCCAGCCCGCTGACACGAGTCACCACGAGGTCGCCGTCGCGCAGGAAGATCTGCGGCTCACGGGCGTTCCCGACGCCACTGGGCGTGCCGGTGAGGATCACGTCCCCGGCGCGCAGGGTCATGCCGTGGCTGAGCTCGGCGATGATCCGCGCGAACGAGAACGCCATCTGCGCGCTGGAGGCGTTCTGCAGCAGCTCGCCGTTGACCTCGCACTGCACCTGCAGGGCCGCGAGATCGTCCACTGAATCAACGGTCGTCAGCCATGGGCCGAGCGGCATCGTGGCGTCGAGGCTCTTGCCCTTGAGCCACTGTCCGCCGTGCGCTCGCTGGAGGTCGCGCTGCGAGACGTCGTTGGCGACGAGGAAGCCGAAGACGTGGTCCAGGGCCTTCTCCTCCGGGATCGACCGGCCGTCGCGGCCGATGACCATGGCGATCTCGGCCTCGTAGTCCCACTTCCGCGACAACTCGGGGTCGTAGGCGATGTCGTCGGTCGGTCCGATGACCGTGTCCGGGCCCTTGGTGAAGAAGGTCGGGCGCTCCGGAACGGACACGGGGCCCTGTCCGTCGCGCTTGCCCTTCGACTCCTCGAAGTGGTCGAGGTAGTTCCAGCCGGTGCACAGGATGTCGCGGTTGAAACGGTGCAGCGGCGACTCCAGGGAGACGTCGGCCAGCGGCAGGACCGCGCCGTCTGCACCTGGTGAACCGCCCCGGACGATGTCGTCGACGGTGGTGGGCAGCAGCGTGATCGACTGCTCCGCGGTGTCCACGACACCGGCCTGCCGCACGCCGTCGACGGTCACAGACGCCAGCTTCACTATTGCGTCTCCATTTCGCTGATCATGAAAACGCTAGTGCTTGGTGAGGCGATGCTCGGGGATCACGGCCACGCCGAGGATCTCGATCAGGGCCTCCGGCTGCCACAGCGCGGTGCAGCCGATGCCGGCCATGGCCGGGTAGACGGCCCCGGCGAGCTCGCGCCACACCTTGCCGATCTCCTTGCCGTGCGCCTGGTAGTCGGGGATGTCGGTGAGGTAGATCGTGATGCTGACCAGGTCTTCCGGCTCACCGCCCGCCTCGCGCAAGGTGGCCAGCACGTTGCCGAACGCCTGGCGGAACTGCTCGACGATGCCGCCCGGAACGATCTTCATCTCGGCGTCGAGCGCCGTCTGCCCGCCCAGGTGGAGCGTGTTGCCCGCGAGCGTGCCGTGCGAGTAGCCGCGCGGTTTGGGAAGGCTGGCCGGGTTCACCGGTACAGGGCTCATGCGTATTGACAATATCTGACGGCGGTGAAGAATGCGATATATGGAGCCCGACTTGAGCAAGTACCAGCTCGAAGGCGACAACTCGATGTACCGGCTGCCCAGCGGCCTGGTCGCCCCGGTGGTGACGCGGGGCGGCTCGGAGAACCCGGACACCGCGAACTCCGGTGGCGCGATCCGGATCTCCGGTGTGAGCATCCAGCACACCCCGGCCACGAAGCTGTGGTTCGGGAAGGTCACCAACGAGCCCGGCTACCGCTCGGTCACCCACCACCACGGCGAGGCCGAGACCGGCGGGTACGTCCTGTCCGGCCGGGCGCGGATCTACTTCGGCGAGAGGTTCGAGGACTACGTCGACATGGCGGAGGGCGACTGGGTCTTCGTGCCGCCGTTCATGCCGCACATCGAGTGCAACCTCGACCGCAACAGGCCGCTCACGTGGATGACGACGCGGACACCGGAGAACATCGTCGTCAACCTGGCCGACGTGCCGGACGAGGACCTGCGCGACTGGCTGAGCCGATGACGGCAGGGACCCTCGCGACCTCCGCGATCTTCACCTCGGCCATCACCCTGGACCCCGCCGAACCGCAGCACTTCGACCTCGCTTTCACCGCGGTCACCCAGCCCTGCCCGTGGCCCAAGGCTTACGGCGGCGACCTGGTGGCTGCCGCGGCGGCCGCGGCGATGCGATCGGTGACCGACGGCAAGACACTGCACTCGATGCACAGCTACTTCCTGCGCCCGGCCGACATCGGCGCGCAGGTGCGCTACGAGGTGGAACTGCTGCGCGACGGCCGCGGCTACAGCACCCGGCAGGTCCGCGGCTACCAGAACGGCAAGCCCCTCTACGTCTGCCTGGCGAACTTCGCAGCGGGCGAGCCGAGCGGCAGCTTCCAGGCCGAGTTCACGTCAGGTCTGCCCGACCCGGATCAGTTGCCCAGTTCGGCGGAGTACCTCGCCGGGCGCAGCGGCGGCTCGATGACCGAGGTGTCGAAGGCCTACTGGTCCGGCGGCCGCAGTTTCGACATGCGGCACGTGCCCGGTCCCGTCTACCTCGCCGTCGAGGGCGAGCGGGTCCCGCACCAGGCGGTGTGGATCAAGCCGTTCGACCCGCTGCGCCCGGTCGACGGCCTGACCGACGCCCAGCGGGACCTGGCCGCGCTGGCCTACATGTGCGACTACACGATCCTGGAGCCGATCCTGCGGGTGCTCGACCTGCCGTGGGCACAGCCGGGACTGGTCACCGCGAGCCTCGACCACGCCATGTGGTTCCACCGCGAGGCCCCGGTCGACGACTGGCTGCTCTACCTGCAGGAGGCGGTCGCCGCCGACTCGGGCCGAGGCCTCGGTACCGGCCGCTTTCTCACCCGCGACCACCGTCACCTCGCCACCGTTGCCCAGGAGGGCATGATCCGCGCCGCCTGACCCGCCGCCGCCCGCGGAAGGACGCACCATGGACACCTTCGCTCGCGACCACCTGCCTCCCGCAGCGTTGTGGCCGACGATCGAGTTCACCACGCCGGAGCTGACCTACCCGGAACGGCTCAACGCCGCCACCGAGCTCATCGACGTGCCCGCGGAGAAGTTCGGACCCGGCCGTCCGGCGTTGCGCACGCCGTCCGGCGAAGTCTGGTCCTACGGCGATCTGCGCACCCGCGCCAACCAGGTCGCTCAGGTGCTCACCGAGGATCTCGGCCTGCTGGCGGGACAACGGGTCGTGCTGCGGTCGCCCAACAACCCGTGGACAGTGGCCGCGTGGCTCGGCGTGCTCAAGGCAGGCGGTGTCGTGGTGACCACGATGGCGGCGTTGCGGGCCCGTGAGCTGACGCCCGTCCTGGAGCGGACCCGTCCGTCGATCGCGTTGGTGGACAACCGGTTCACCGAAGATATGGACACCGTCCTGGCGTCGCTGAAGGTTCTGGACTACGACGCACTCGCGGCACGTTGCGGAACGAAGTCGGGGGAGTTCACCGCCGTGGACACCGCCGCCGACGACGTGGCGCTGCTGGCGCCCACGTCCGGCAGCACCGGATCTCCGAAGATCACCGCGCATTTCCACCGCGACATCCTGTCCATCGACAACACCTTCGGCCGTCACGTGCTGCGGCTGGTCGAGGACGACCTCGTCGCCTGCACGGCGCCGTTCGCCTTCACCTTCGGCCTCGGCATGCTCGTGGTGTTCCCGTTGCGAGCGGGCGCCTGTGCTCTGGTGACCGAGACCGCGACGCCCGCTCAGCTCGCGGATCTGGTGGCACGGCACGGGGTCACGGTGCTCGCGACCGCGCCGACCGCGTACAAGGCGATCCTGCGCGACGGCATCGACGAGAAGCTCGGTGGCCTGCGGACCGCGGTATCGGCAGGCGAGCACATCCCGTTGCAGACCTGGGAACGGCTGCGGGATCGGCTCGGCCTCAGGGTGATCGACGGCATCGGCGCCACGGAGTTGTTGCACATCTTCATCTCCGCCGCCGGTGACGACATCCGGCCCGGCGCCACTGGAAAGCCGGTGCCGGGCTACCGCGCCACCGTCCTCGGCCTCGACGGCGAGGAGCTCGGCCCGGACGAGCCGGGCCGGCTCGGCGTGATCGGCCCGGTCGGGTGCCGCTACCTCGACGACGAGCGGCAGAAGGACTACGTGGCGGGCGGCTGGAACGTCACCGGCGACATCTTCCACCGCGACGAGGACGGCTACTTCCACTACCACGCCCGCAGTGACCACATGATCGTCTCGTCCGGGTACAACATCGGCGGGCCCGAGGTCGAGGAGGCCATCGACACCCACCCCGACGTGCTGGAGTCCGCCGTCGTCGCGAAGCCCGACGACGAACGCGGCTCGGTCGTGTGCGCCTTCGTGGTGCTGCGCGACGGCGTGACGGCCGACGAGGCGAAGGCTCGGGAGATCCAGGACCACGTCAAGGCGACCATCGCGCCCTACAAGTACCCCCGCGACGTGCGGTTCCGCACCTCCTTGCCGCGCAACGCGAGCGGCAAGCTGCAGCGGTTCGCACTCCGCAAGATCGTCGAGGACGAGGTGCCGGAGTGAGGATCGCAATCGTCGGTGGTGGCCCCGGTGGGCTCTATCTCGCCGCGTTGATGAAGCAGCTCGACCCTGGCCACGACATCACCGTCTGGGAACGCGACGCTCCGGACGTCACGTTCGGCTTCGGCGTGGTGTTCTCCGACGAGACGCTCGGCGGTATCGAGAACGCCGACCCCGAGTTCGCCGACGCCATGACTCGCAGGTTCGCCCGGTGGACGGACATCGACATCCACTACCGGGGCGAGAGCCACACCGTTGGTGGACAGGGGTTCGCCGCGATGAGCCGCAAGGAGCTGCTCGGCCTGCTGCAGGCGCGGTGCCGCGATCTCGGTGTGGTGGTGCACTACTCGACGCCCGCGCCCGACGCCTCGCTCCTTCGCGGATCGTACGATCTGGCGGTCGGGGCGGACGGCGTCAACTCGCTGGTGCGACAGTCCTTTTCGGACGTCTTCCGGCCCACCCTGGACCGCAGGCACAACAAATACATGTGGCTCGGCACGGACCGGGTGTTCGAGGCCTTTCAGTTCTTCATCAAGGACACCGAGTGGGGCACCGTGCAGGTCCACGGCTATCCCTACTCTGACAGCGGTTCCACGTTCATCGTCGAGATGCACGAGGACGTCTGGCGCCGGGCCGGTTTCGAGGAGCTTGCGCTGCCGCCAGGTGTGTCCGACTCCGCCGCCGTCGAGTGGATCCGCTGGCTGTTCGCCGAGGAACTGGCCGGCCACCAGGTATTCGCCAACAACTCGAAATGGCTCAGCTTCACCACCGTGCGCAACGAGCGGTGGCACCACGGCAACCTCGTCCTCGTCGGCGACGCCGCGCACACCGCGCACTTCTCGATCGGGTCTGGCACCAAGCTGGCCATGGAGGACTCGCTCGCCCTCGCCGCCTGCCTGCACGAACACCCGGACGTCGAGACCGCGTTGACGGCCTACGAGACCGAGCGACGCCCCGTCGTCGAGTCCACGCAACGCGCCGCCCAGGCGTCCCTGGAATGGTTCGAGAACATCGGCATGTACGCGGACCAGGAGGCGACCCGGTTCTGCTTCAATCTGCTGACCCGTTCCCGCCGCATCACCTACGACAACCTCCGCACCCGCGACTCGGAGTTCGCCGACCGCGTCGACGCTGCTTTCGCCGCCTCCCAAGGCTTTCCGGGCACGGCTCCGGCGATGTTCCAACCGTTCCGGCTGGGGCAGCTGGAGCTCAAGAACCGCGTGATCGTCTCGCCGATGGACATGTACTCCGCCGTCGACGGCGTGCCGGGCGACTTCCACCTGGTGCACCTGGGTTCCAAGGCGATGGGCGGCGCCGGGCTGGTGATGACCGAGATGGTGTGCGTCTCGCCCGAGGCCCGCATCACTCCTGGCTGCACCGGCCTGTGGACCGACGAGCAACGCGACTCGTGGGCGCGGATCGTGTCGTTCGTCCACTCGCGGAGCACCGCTCGAATGGGCCTCCAGCTGGGCCACTCCGGCCGCAAGGGCTCGACGCGCCTGATGTGGGAGGGCATGGACGAACCGCTGCCCGACGGCAACTGGGAGACCGTCGGCCCGTCCCCGCTCCCGTACGGATCCGGCTCACCCGTCCCGCGCGAGCTCACCCGCGACGACATGGACCGGATCACCGCCGACTTCGTCGCCGCTGCCCGCCGTGGTGCCGAAGCAGGTTTCGACCTGCTCGAACTGCACTGCGCCCACGGCTACCTGCTGTCGTCGTTCCTCTCGCCGATCGCGAACCAGCGCACCGACTCGTTCGGCGGCTCGCTGGGCAATCGGCTGCGGTTCCCCTTGGAGGTGTTCGACGCCGTCCGCGCGGAGTGGCCCGCCGAGCGGCCGATGATCGTGCGCATCTCCGCGACCGACTGGGCCGACGGCGGCAACACCGAGCACGACGCCGTCGAGATCGCTCGCGCCTTCATCGCTCACGGCTCGGACGCGATCGATGTCTCCTCCGGCCAGGTCACGGCTGACGAGCGTCCGGCGTACGGCCGCTCCTACCAAACCCCGCTCGCTGACCGGATCCGTCACGAGGTCGCGGCCGCCACCGGCACGGCCGTCATCGCGGTCGGCGCCATCGCCTCCTACGACGACGTCAACTCCATCCTGCTGGCGGGCCGAGCCGACCTGTGCGCTCTCGGCCGCGCGCACCTGTTCGACCCGCACTGGACACTGCACGCGGCGGCCGAACAGGACTTCCGCGGCGCCGAGTGGCCAGTCCAGTTCCGGGCGGGCAGCCGCAAACCACCGACCGCCCGCACCGACGCCGTACGACCGCGTCTCTCCCTGCTGCGGGCGGACGCGCCGGACCGGAACGTCCACCTGCGTTGGACGCCGCACCGTGAACCGGCGCCACTCAGCCCCTGATGTACGGCGGCGCCATGCCCCAGCCCCACTGGGCACCGGTGCCCCGTGGAACGGCGTGGCGTCCGGAGCGGAGTTCTGCACCGCCAGGCGGGTGCCCCACTCCAGATAGGACACGAACGCGGAACGGAACTCCGGGCCGTCCGGCAACGCCACCTCGTCCGCCGCGTCCATGATCAGGTTCAGCCGGCGACGGCGTTGCTCCTCGGCGATACAGGCCGCCTCCGCCAGCACGGTCTCCACGATCTGTGACTCGGGGACGGTGCGGATCACCTTGCCCTTGACGAAGATCTGGCCCTTGCCGTTGCCGGAGGCGACACCCATGTCGGCTTCGCGAGCCTCGCCCGGCCCGTTGACCACGCAGCCCATCACCGCCATCCGCAACGGCACCGGGAAACCCTCCAGAGCCGCGGTCACCTGCTCGGCCAGCGTGTGCACGTCCACGTGGTGGCCATCTGGCCCACTACGACGGCCTGCCCGTCGACTTCACCACGGCCTCGGTCGTCACGCTGGGACGGAGCACCTCCGGGTACCGGACCTTCAGCCTGGTTAACCCGCACGACGACGGCGTCTCGCTCGACACGTGCCCGGTCCGGACGTCCCGTCGGCCCGTTTCCGGGAGGCCGTCGGGGAGATCCCGCACTTGTCCCGGTCGCTCATCCTCAGGTACGCGACGGACCTCCGGCGTCTGATGACCGCCTGACCTGGCAAGCGTCATGGATGAAGCCCAGGGCCCGGCTCGGTGCCGGGAGCGATGGGTGTGGGGCTGAGCGCGGAGTCGTCCTCGCCCTCCTCCAGCAGCGTGGCCGCGGCGCCGACGATGCGGCCGTCCGGGGTGCCGACCACGTCGAAGTCCTTGTCGTCGTAGTCGAAACGGGCGAGAACACTACGCATGGCCTCGATGCGACCTCGCTTCTTGTCGTTGCTCTTGACGACCGTCCATGGTGCGATCTCGGTGTCCGTGGCACGGAGCATGGCGACCTTCGCCTCGGTGTAGTCGTCCCATCGGTCCAGCGACCTGATGTCGTTGGGGCTGAGTTTCCACTGGCGCACCGGGTCGATCTGCCGGATGACGAACCGGGTCCGCTGTTCGTTGCGTGACACGGAGAACCACAGCTTCACCAGCAGCACCCCGTCCTCGGCGAGCATCCGCTCGAACTCCGGCGCCTGCCGCATGAACCGGGTGTACTCCTCACTCGTGCAGTACCCCATGACGTGTTCGACGCCGGCGCGGTTGTACCAGGACCGGTCGAACAGGACGATCTCTCCCGCGGTGGGCAGCTCGCGGACGTAGCGCTGGAAGTACCACTCGCCCCGCTCCCGCTCGCTCGGTTTGCCGAGTGCGACGGTCCGCGCGCCACGGGGGTCGAGATGTTCGGTGAACCGTTTGATGGTGCCGCCTTTGCCCGCGGCGTCGCGGCCTTCGAAGAGGATGACGAGACGCTGCCCGGTCGCGGTCACCCAGTACTGCAGTTTCAGCAGCTCGATCTGCAGCAGCCGCTTGAGCCGCTCGTACTCGGGACGCGGCATCCGTTCGGTGAACGGGTAGTTCTCCCGCCACGTGAGGACCTCGCGGCCGTCGGCGTCGCGCAGCACCGGTTCGTCGGCGTCCGCGAAGTCGGCGGTGTACCCCTCGACCAGCAGGTCCGTGGAATCGATGGTGGTCACGAATTCGTACATACCCGGCGTAACAGCAACGAAACCGTCGTACCGGAGCCGCGGCCGCGAGAAGCCGTTAGGTTTGGCCGTGGGTACGCCATCGCACCGGGGACAACTCGATCGCGGAGGATGCTGATGAAGGCCTTGCGTCTGCTGAAGTGGGGATCTGACGCGGAACTGGTCGAGGTGGAGGAGCCACGGCCGGGCCCTGGGCAGGTGGTCGTCCGCATCGGTGGCGCCGGAGCGTGCCATTCGGATCTGCACCTGATGCATGACCTCGACGGCGACGTGCTGCCGTGGGTGCCGCCGTTCACGCTCGGGCACGAGAACGCCGGATGGGTTCATACGGTCGGGCCGGGCGTGACGGGTTTGGCGGCCGGGCAGCCGGTGGCGGTCTACGGCGCCTGGGGATGTGGTGCCTGCGTGCGCTGTCGCGCGGGGATCGAGAACTACTGCGAGAGCCCGGACGGCTCGCCGGCGCCAGGCGGCGGCGGAGGTCTCGGGCTGGACGGTGGCATGGCCGAGTTCATGCTCGTTCCGGCCGCCCGCCATCTTCTGCCGCTACCCGAGGGCCTGGATCCCGTCGCGGCGGCGCCGCTGACCGATGCGGCGCTGACGCCGTATCACGCGGTGCGCCGTTCGTGGTCGAAGCTGACGCCGGGAAGTACCGCGATGGTGATCGGCGTCGGCGGGCTCGGGCACCTGGCCGTGCAGATCATCAAGGCGACGACGGCCGCGCGCGTCGTCGCCGTGGACACGCGTGCCGAGGCACTCGAACTCGCCGAGCGGTCGGGCGCCGACCTCGTGCTGCGGGCCGGTGACAGGACGACCGAGGCCGTCAGGGCTGCGACGGGTGGTCGTGGCGCGGATGTCGTCCTGGACTTCGTCGGCAGCGACACGACCTTGGCGCAGGGTGCGGCGGCGGCACGGAGGATGGGCGACCTCACCGTCGTCGGCGTCGCCGGTGGCACCCTTTCGCTGGCGTTCTTCGCGGTTCCGTACGAGCTGTCCGTGCAGACCGTCTACTGGGGTACCCGGCCCGAGCTGGTGGAGGTCCTCGACCTCGCGGCACGCGGCCTGCTCACGGCTGTCACCACGACGTTCCCGCTCGACCACGCCATGGACGCCTATCGCCGGCTGCAGGACGGATCGGTCGTCGGCCGCGCCGTCATCGTTCCCGCCGGCTGACCCGGATCACGGTAAGTCCGCAGTGGACGCGGAGGGCGAGGTGTATCATTGGCGCAATCGGGGCCTGATCTCGTCAGATGTTCCCGAACCCCTAGCGCCGTGCGGCTGCTCCGGCTCCAGCACCACTCGCCGTGAGCCCGCACAGGACGCAGAGAAAGTCGGAACCCAATGCAGACCCAGCACGTTTCGCGTGACGACACGCACGACCGCGGCACAGACGACGCGGGTGTCGGAACGCAACCCACGACCGCGTTCGGGGCGGACGGCCTCTTCAGCCACCCGGACACGGATCACCTGGACACGAAGCCCGGCTCTCCGCCCGACGAGTACCAGCGGTCCTACACCAACCTGTTCTGCGAGCCGGCCGGCTCGCCGCAGGACACCGGCGAGACAGCCTGACCCCCACGGATCTCGTCACGGCCATCCCCAGCGGATGCCGATCCAGCTGACCGTCGGCGCGGTCTCCAGGTGATGCACGGAGTTGTCACCGTTGAGCGCGAGGTCGGCGACGCGTCTCGGTTCGTCGTCGGGTCCTTCCTGGAAGGCCAGATGACAGTCGACGGGTAACGCGCCGGGGTGGAACTGGACCTCGATCAGGCTGTGCGACGCGGAACCGCGGACGCTGTGCCAGTACTCCCTGCACGGCCGGTAGTTCGGGTGATGCTGCGCGTCGAACTCGAAGACCCAGGTCTGGCCGGTGCTCAGCACCTGGTCGAAGAGAAGCTCGAAGACGACCGCGGGCCCGCCCGCGTCGTGGACGACCTTGCCGAGCCGGCAGTGCTGCAGTGGCGTCAGTGCGATGCGGTCGACCGAGACGGCGTCATCGCCGTAGTAGTGCACGAAGAACCGGTCCACTCCGTCGCGGCGGGCGCGGGTGATGATGCGGCTGCGGGTCGAGGTGGCGTGGCGGTTCGCGTCGACGGTGACCTTGTCCTGGCGTGCCACGATCTCCAGGTCGTTCGCGCGGAAGCCGGGGATCAGATCCGGGAGCTCGGTCGGCCACCCCGTCGGACCCGTGTGTTCGAGCAGGTCGAGCAACGCGCGGTGGGGCAGCAGGAGAATCTCCTCGAGCGCGGCGATCACCCGCAGCGCCCTCGGTGAGTTGGGGCGGGCGGTGCCCCCCTGCCAGTAGCTCAGCGTCGCCAGGCCGATGGGCACGCCGCGTCTGGCGAGATGGTGGCGGACACGCTCCAGGGTCAGGCCGCGTCGTTTGATCGCGGTGCGCAATGCCAGGTGGAACGGGCCGGTCCGCAGCAGTGTGTCAAGGCTCGGCGTGGCGGTCACATCACCCAACGTAGTGAACCCGCGAAGCTCAGCAGAACCCTGCGGACGGCGGTAGCCGGTCCGCGCCGCCGGCACGGACCGACTACCTTGCAGGGCGCCACTAGGTCAGCTGATATGCCCGCAGGATCGTCTGCTTGACCGTGTTGCCCTGCGCGTCGGCCGAGGAGGCGCGCAGGGCGACGAACCCGTTGGTGCGGTCGAGCGCCGGGTGGGCCACCACGGCGACCTTGCCGTCGAGCGGCACGGTGACCCACGTCTTGCCGTCGTCGTAAGAGGCTTCGACGGTGAGGCTCTTCACCGGCGACGTGCCGGACCGCGGTTGTCGTTGCACGGTCACCGGGATGCGGACGGTGCCGCCGGCGCGGAGCTGGTTGTCGAGGTTCACCGGCGGTGCGTACCGGACGACCGACAGCGGTGTGTAGACGACGGCGCCGGTGCCTGCCGACCGGAAGCCGAACTCGCAGGTGACCGTCGTGCTCAGGTGCCGCCACGGCAGGGTGCGGCTGGCGGTCACGACGAGCCGGTAGTCGGCTGCCGGGAGTGGGAGCTTGAACTCGACGTCCTCCTTGACGGTCTGGCTGCCGATGAGCGTGTCACCGCGGTAGAGCGAGAACGTCTTCACCTCCTTGTGCGGTCCGCTCGGCGAGTACCCGTGGAGTGGGTCGCCGTAGAGCGGGATCTGGCCTCCGATGCTGTCGCCCTGGCGGCTGAAGATCAGGTCGTGGTCGGCGAAGACCGGTCCGTTGACCGCCTGGTTCCATTTCTCGGTCCGGCGTTCGCCCACCCGGTACACCCGGCGGGGTTCGCCGGACTCGAGTGATGCCCACTCGTCGCCGTTCTCGAAGAGCAGCGAGTGGTGCCAGCTCAGCCAGGGAGCGGCGGTCATCAGCAGGGTCCTGGTGCCGCCGAACGCGACCTCGTCCGCGGTGTCGACGGCGGAGCTCTCGTGTGGTGCGAAGGCGGCTTCCCCGCGTTCGGCGAACCTCTGCGGGCCCTGCCGGTAGAACTCCTCGTGCAGGCCGGCGAGCTCGGAGTCGGGAACGGTCCGGTTCACCGCCGTGATCCGGCCGGCCACGTAGTGCTTGAGCAGTGCCTTGAAGTCGCGGTTGCCGGAGGCCCAGCCGTGCTGGTAGTGGAAGGTGAAGGACTCCTTGTCCTTGGCGGAGCGGGACGGCACCGCGTAGAACGGGTTCGACTCGGAGTTGCCGCCGATGACGCAGACCCCGTTCTGGGTGAACTCGTCCTCGATCTCCAACGACCCCGTGAGACAGGGGAGGCGCTGCTCGAGTCCTTTGCGCGCGGGGGCCAGCAGCACCTGTGTGCCGCGCCTGGCGTCGAAGGTGAGTGTGACGTCGCGGTCCATCCGCACGTCGGGTTCGCCCATCAGAGTCACGCTGAACTTCATCGGGTCCGAGGGATCGTTCGGCGTGGAGACGCTGTGCAGGAAGTGGTAGGTGCCCTTGGGCAACCGGACCTTGTCGGCCGTTCCGGATGGATGGCCCATACCGATGGTCCCGCGGTCGAGATCGATGTAGGTGATCATCGCGTCGCCTTCGGCCGGTGCCTTGCCGTTGCGGTCTGTCTGCGCGACGGTGACCTCGAACATCTCCTCCTCGGCCACCGCGCCCGCGACGGACTGGACGACGACGGCGCTGTCGTCCGATCGCGCGGTGACGGTGGCGCTGACGGCGCCCTTGAGCTGTCGCGTCGGGGTGATCGTGACCGGGAGCTCGGCCTTGCCGCGGGCGGGGATCGTGACCTGCCTGGAGCCCGCGGTGATCGGGCCGGTCGCCTTCAGCGTCACGGCCAGGGTCACTGGTGTGTCACCGAGGTTGGTGTACGTCAACGCTTTGGTGACCGGTTTGTCGTGCGGGTGGCGCAGGGTGCCGAAGTCTACAGTGGACGCCAGTACCGTCTGTTTCGTCGCCCTGGCGAGGTCGATCCGGCCGGTGCCCTGGTCCCAGATCCTGGCGTCGGTGGGTTTCGCGCTGTTCACCAGCGCGGACTTGACGGTCTCCGGCCGCCAGTCGGGGTGCTGCTGCGTGACGATCGCCGCCGCGCCTGCCACGTGCGGGGACGCCATGGACGTGCCGCTGTAGGCGACGTGACCCGTCGCGCCCATCTTCGCTGCCATGACGGCGACGCCGGGTGCGGAGACGTCCGGCTTCAGTGCCACGGCACCCTGGTTCGGGCCGCGGCTGGAGAAGTCCGCGATCGTGTCGTCGCGGTTCGCGGCGGCGACCGTGAGTGCGGCGGCCGCGCTGCCCGGCGAGGCGACCGTGCCGTCGCCGTCCTCGCCGGAGTTGCCCGCCGCGATCACGAACAACGTGCCGGTGCGGGCGGTGAGGTTCTCGACGGCTGCTTCCAGCCCGTCGATCTCGGGGGAGTCCTCGCCACCGAGGCTCATGTTCACGACCTTCGCGCCCTGAGCGGCGGCCCACTCCATCCCGGCGATGATCCACGACTCGTAACCCTCGCCCGCCGAGTTCATCACCTTGCCGTTGAGCAGCTCCGCATCCGGCGCCACACCGCGGAACTTGGCGTTGCGGCCCGCCACGATGGACGCGACGTGAGTACCGTGCCCCTCGTCGTCGATGGCACTGCCGGTGCCGGTGAAGTCCTGCGCGCCGACGACCGACGAGGCGAGATCGGGGTGCCTGGTGTCGATGCCGGTGTCGAGCACCGCGACCTTCACTCCCTTGCCGGTGTACCCGGCCTGCCACGCCGCGGGTGCGCCGACCTGCGCGGTGCTCCGGTCCAGGTTCGCCTTCACCTTGCGGTCCAACGAGATCCGGCTGACCTGGGGGTTGGTCGCGATCGACTGCCAGAAGCCGGTCGTGCCCGCCTTGTGCTGGGCGACCGCCAGCCCCCGCACACTGGGCAGTGCCCTGGTCACCTCGGCGCCGGTGAACTGGAAGGTGCCGACGGCCTGCGGATCGGCGGTGTGGGTGACGAGCAGTGGGGTGGTGTCCCTGCTGGCGTCGTCGTACTTCTGCCTGATCAGCTCGCTGACGTTGAACAGTCGCCGGTCGACCTTGCCGGAGGCGACCAGGGCGGCGGCATCGCGTGGCACCACGACGACATCCTTCCCCTTGTCCTGCCGGTAGAACGCGCGGCGCCGGTCGTTGTTCGCCGGGGTGATCACCACCGCCTTCTTCTCGCCGGTCAGCTCGGTGACCCGGACCCGGTCGCCGGTGATCAGCGTGACGGTCTTCGCCTCGCGCGTCGTCTGCCGCGGCGGATCCGCGGCGGCTGTCGCGTTCGGCGCGACCACCAACCCCGCGACGAGAAGAGCGACTGCGACCACTTGTTTGTGCATGAGGTCCCTTTCCGCGGTGGAGGGAGGCGGTGGATCAATGCCTATCGAGACTCGCGGGTTCAGGGCAACGACGGAAATTTCAGCCGCGCAGGCGAAGCCGCAGTTCGGCGAGGAACCGGACGTCCGGGTCGGCCACGTCGAACCCGGTCAGCTCCTCGATGCGACGCAGCCGGTTTCTGGAAGGTGTTCGGGTGCTTAGCGTCAGATCGGCTTCGTCGTCCCGTGCGGCGCAGAAGGTCCTCGGTGAGCCGCTTCGTACCCGCGATCGCGTCCTTTGTGGACGGCCACCGCCTCGGCGCCCTCCAAGCCGCCTAGCGCAACCGAACTTCGACGAGCACGTTCGCGTCCCCACCGGGTTGGTGCAGGTCGTCGCCACCGGTGCTGGTGATCCAGATGTTCCCGGACGGTGTGGCCTCGACCGTGCGCAACCTGCCGTGGTGGTCGTGGAAGTACGTCTCCGGCGCGCCGGTCGTGTCGCCCTCGATCGGCAGCCGGTACAGCCGGCGACCGCGTGCCCCGGCGAGGTAGAGGACGTCGTCGACGATGGTGAGCCCGGCCGGTGACGCGTCGAACGTGCGGAACGTGCGGATCGGCTCGGTGAATCGGCTGTCCGGTCGGCCGCACGCGGCCTCGCAGTACGGCCAGCCGTAGTTGCCGCCGGGTTTGATCAGGTTCAGTTCGTCGTACTCGAAGTGACCGAACTCGGTGGCCCACAACCGGCCACGGGAGTCGAACGCCAGCCCCTGCGGGTTGCGGTGGCCGTAGCTGAAGATCGCGCTGCCGGGGAACGGGTTGTCGGAGGGGACGCTGCCGTCCGGGTTGAGGCGCAGGATCTTGCCCGCCGACGACGTGAGGTCCTGTGCGAGCTCACCGCGCTGCAAGCTCGCCGGTGGTGACGTACAGCTTGCCGTCCGGCCCGAACCGGAGCCGGCCGCCGAGGTGCTTCTTGGCCCGCGGCAGACCCGCGACCACGACCTCGGATCGCGTGAAGTCGAGCTTGCCCGCCGCGAACTTCACCCGCAGGATCCGGTTGTCGAACTCCCTGGTGTGAAAGACGTAGACCCACCTGTCCCGGGCGAAGTCCGGTGACACGGCCAGTCCCAGCACGCCGTCCTCGCCACCCAGGCTGTGCGTCTGCGGCACGGTCGCGGCGGCGAGCGTCTTCCGTCCGGCCGGGCTCACGTGGTAGATCCGGAACGTGTCCCGCTCCGAGAACAACGCCGAGTTGTCCGGCAGGAACGTGAGACCCCACGGGATGTCGTCACTCGTGGCCACTGTGCGGGCCGTACCGACAGGATCGGCGCCTAACCGGGTACGCACCTGCAGTGGAACGCTTGCGGGGGAACGGTTGCCGGCGAAGTCCCGGCCCACGACGCTGAACCGGTGGCTGCTGTGGGAGCGAAGGCCGTCGACGGTGGCGGACGGAACCTGTGACGTGGCAACGCGTACGGCACCGTCGAAGATCTCGTACGCCGCGATGCCGACGTTGTCCTCGGACGCCTGCCAGGCCAGCGAAACGCTGTTGGCCTTCGTTCGTGTGGCCCGAACGTCGGCCGGTGCCGCCGGTGGTACCGCGTCCGCGGGACGGGCAGGCGTGGCGACGACCACCTCGCTGCCGAACGAGGAGAGCCGCATGTTCTTGTCCCGTGCGGCGATCCGCCACCGGTACTCGACGCCGGGGGACAGGTTGTCCACCGTCTTGGACGTGAGGTCGCCGGGGACGATGCGGGACACGCGGTCCGGCAGCACGATCTCGTACGAGAACACCTCACCGGCGGGTGCGTCCCAGGCGAGGGTGACGCTCGTGTGAGTGGTCGCGGTGACTCTCAGGCCGTCGGGAGCTCCGCTGTCGGCCGTCGCGGGTGTGAGAGCGCCTGCGAACAGGCCGAGCACCGCGGCCGAGGTGGCCGGCAGTCGAAACACGGGATTCTCCTTGCAGGGATTGGAGGAGTGCGGGTGTCGTCAGGTCGCGCAGTGAGTACAGCGGCGCGGTGCGAGTCCCAGGTCCGCCCAGCCGAGCGTGCCCGCCGGGACGTGCCGCGGATGGCCGGTGTAGTGCTGGAAAATGGACTCCGCCTCGCGCACCGACTCGGCCGCGTTCGCGGATCCCCGGTGTCCCAGCACGAGCAGCGCCTCGGCCTGGCCGAGCAGGTGGCCGGTCTCCCGCTGGATCTCCAGTGCCTGCCGTGCGCAGTCGAGCGCGTGGTCGCCGATCCGCAGCGTCGCCAGGGTGGCCAGCGCCTGGCCCTGCTCCACCGCGTACTGGTGCCGGGTGGCTGTTTCCCGCGCTTCCTCGGCATGCTGCTCGGCCGCGCCGCGCTCGCCGGTGGCGGCCAGTGCACGGGCCAGGCTGATCATCAGCCGGACGGACTCGGTGACGTTGCCGACGACTCGCGCGAGTTCCACCGCGTCGCTCAGCTCGGACACCGCGTCATCGCACCTGCCGAGGTGGAGCAGCACCTGCCCGACCACCAGGCGTCCGTACAGGACATGGTGCGTGTCCGCGGCTCCTGTCGCGTGCTCGAGAACCTCCCTCCCGAGTGACAACGCCTGCATCGAGTCACCGCAGTCCCTGCCCAGGTACGACGTCGTGGAACGCACGATGACCCGCCAGTAGTCGGCCGCGGACTCGGCGGCGAGCCGCTCCGCCTCCTGCACCCGGCGGCGTGCCCCGGCCACGTCGCCGAGCATGCGCAGTGTGCCCCCGAGCCACACGAGCGTGTGCACATCACGACCTTCGGTGTGCGATGTCAGCGACACCGCCCGCTCGAAGTGGCTTCTGGAGGACTCGAGCCGACCGGCCAGTTGCAGGACTCCGCCGAGCCGCGTGGTGATGGCCATCTCCTCGGCCTCGTCCGGGGCGAGTTCAAGTGCCTGCTCCATCACCTCGGTCGCGACGACGAGATCGCCGCGCAGCACGTTGGCGTACCCGAGGTTCCGCAGTGCGTTGCACTGCAACGACCGATCGCCCAGCCGCACGCTGAGGTCCATCGCGGTTCGGAGATGGTCGACCGCGCTGTCGACGTCGGACGACGTCTTCACCGTGCCCAGGGCGCGATGCATGATCGCTTGACCCAGCAGGTCGTCATCGCGTTGCGTGGCCCGCAGGGCGGTCAGCGCCACGGCAGCACCGAGCTCCTGCCGGTTGGTGAGCCAGAAGTACGCGCGCATCGCGTCCGCGAGCTGCCAGGCGGTGGCGCGAGGGCCCGTTTCCGCGTACCTCAGCGCACTGGTGACGATGTTCTCGCACTCGTCGTTCAACCACGCCAGCGCCGAGTTGTCCGACCCGAACGCAAGGGGGTCCACATTGGATGGTTCGCGCGGGTGGGTCTTCATGAACGGCACCAACGACGCGGCGACCGAGTCCGCGGTCCCGAGATAGAACTCGAAGAGCCTGCGCTGTGCCGCGACACCTTCGCCGGCACCGGCCAGACCACCCGCGTAGACGTGCAGCAGGTCGTGCAGCCGGTAACGACCCGGCCGGTGCGGCATCACGAGGCAGGCCCGTTCCAGCTCGCCGATCGCGGACTCCACGACGTCGAACGGCTCGCCCAGCATGGCGGCCACGGTCTCGACCGCGAACTCGTGCGTCGGCAGGAGCCCGAGCAGCCGGAACAGCCGTGCCGGGAACTCGGGCAGTGCCCGGTAGGACATGTCGAACGCGGAGGTGACCACCTGGTCGCCCCCGATGCTCAGGCGCGCGAGCCGGTCGTGTCCCGCCAGCTCCGCCGTGGCGTCCGCGATCGACCCGGTCCGTGCCGCCAGGTTCGCCGCCGCCACCCGCAGCGCGAGCGGCAGGTGCCCGCACAGGAGCGCGAGCTCGCCGGCCGCGGCCCGTTCGGCGGACGCCCGCTGCTCGCCGAGGATCCGAGCCACGAGCAGATACGCCTCGTCCGGGGTGAGGACGTCGAGTTCGAGGCGTTGCGCGTCGTCGAGCGCGACCAGCCCGCGCAGGTCGTGGCGGCTCGTGACGATGACCGCGCACCCCGGCCCCGCCGGCAGCAGCGGCCGCACCTGTTCCTCGTCGACGGCGTTGTCGAGCACCACCAGCACCCGTTGCCCGGCGAGCGTGCTCCGATACAGGTTCACCTTGTCCGCCAACGCTTCCGGCAGTTGCCGCGGATCGACGCCGAGAATGCGGAGGAACTGGTTCAGCGCCTCGCTCGCGGTCGTCGCGTGTGAGGAGAACCCGCCCAGGTTCACGTAGAGCTGACCATCGGGGAACAGGCCGCACCGCCGATGCCCCCACCGCACCGCCAGCGCGGTCTTGCCGACACCGGCCGGTCCGGTCACCACCGCGATGGGCGTCCCGGCAGTGAGCTCGTCCGGAGACAGCAGGGAGTCCAGCACCTCGGTCTCGCCATCGCGACCCACGAACCGCCTGACGTCCATCGGCAACCCGGCAGGCACGACGTTGGCCCGGCCCGGTTGCGCGGTGCTCGTCCCGCCGAGGATCTCCCGGCGACTCTGCGCCAGGTACGGGGACGGCTCGGCGTCCTCGGGAAGCGCCAGCCGCAGCCGGTCGTAGGCCTCCAACGCCTCGGTGCGCTGCCCACACCTGTGCAGCGCCACCATCAACTGCCCGACCAGCCGCTCCCGCCGCGGATACGTCGCCACCAGCTCGGACAGCTTCGCCACCAGCTCCACGTGCCTGCCGAGCTCGAGCTCCACCTCGAGGTGCTCCTCGATCACACGGACCCGCAGCTCCTCGAGCTCCGGCCGAAGCGACTCCGGCCAGTCGTGCTCGACCCCGGCCAGCAGCGGCCCCCGCCACCGCGCCAGCGCACCCTGGAACTCCTCGGCGGCACGCTCGCCACGACCGGCGGCCCGGTGCGCCCGCGCCCGCGCGAGCCGCTCGCGAAACTCGTGCACGTCCGCCCGGCAGACCGCACGGTCGAGCCGATACCCGGCGCCGGTGGTGGCGATCGCCTCCTTGCCCAGAACGTCGCGCAGCATCGCGACCCGCTTGTGCAGCTGTGCGCGAGCCGCCGCGGGCGCCTCGGTTCCCCACGCCGCGGCGGCGAGCTCCTTGATCGACACGAAGTCGCCCTCGTTCATCGCCAAAGCCGCCAGCAACACCATCTGGATGGCGCCACCTGCCTGAACCGGGATGCCGGCCACGGACGATTCGAACGGTCCGAGGATCTTGATGGAGATCGGCGGACCGGAGGGTTCTTTCACACGGGGGACCTTACCGCCGGAACGGTTCCTTTTGGTGTCGTCTCATTTGAGCGAGCTTCCGGACATCCTTCGGAATTGTCCCGGAAGGGCCTTGGAAGGATAGTGGAAGCTCATTGACGATGATCGGCACGGTGTCCTACGTTATTTATTTCCGATTCGGTGCACGGGAGGAATCTTTCATCGTGGGTCGAGTTGTTTATGCGGCGCCGGAGGTGCAACGTCCGGTCGGTGGTGTCCGGATCATGAGCAGGCACGTGGCAGCGCTGGTCGGCGCCGGTGTCGACGCCGCTCTGTGGTGCCCGACGCCGGGTTTCCGGTACACGTGGTTCGACGAGCGGGTACCGATGCTGTCCGGCGTCGAGCTCGCCCTGGCCGACGACGATGTCCTGGTGTGGCCGGAGCCGGTGGTGCTGCCGGGCCGCGATCCGGCACCGGGTGGCCGCAAGGTCATCTTCAACCAGAACCACTTCCACACGTTCTCGTTCTGGGAGGACGACACCGGCTATCCGGGATGGAGCCCCGCTCCGGCCGTGTGGACGGTGTCCGAGGAAAGCGTCGCCGTGCTCGGCCGGGCGCACCCCGGGCTGGCGCCGATGCTGGTGCCGAACGCGATCGACACCGACCTGTTCCACCCCCGCGACCGAAATGATCCGACCATCGCGTGGATGCCGAGAAAACGGCCCAAAGAAGCCGCGCTGATCAAGCGAATACTCCAGCATGACCCGCTCGGTGCGAGCGTGACATTCCGCGAGATTTCGAACTGCACCGAGGCAGAGGTGGCGGCCGCGCTGGGAGAGACATCGGTGTTCATCGGCCTGGGCGGGATGATCGGTGAGGGCTTCGGCCTGCCGGTCGCGGAGGCGTTGGCCAGCGGATGCCTGGTAGCCGGGTACGCGGCAGGCGGCGGCGAGGAGCTGTTCGGTGCGCCGTCCGCGTGGGCCGTCCCGTCCTACCGCCCGGCCCTGCTGGCGGCCAAGGCGCTCGAACTGCTGGATCTGCCCGGCCAGGAAGAACTCCGGGTGGCGGGCCGAAACTGGATCATGGAGCGCTACAGCGTCGAGACGATGACAGAGGCCCTCCTCGCCGCGGTTCGGACGACGCGGGCCCTGCCCGGCGCCGCCTGCACGGCGGTCCACTTCGCCGCGTGGATGGACGAGGTACTTACCAGGTCGGTCTGAAACCACACGTCTCGCAGAAAGTGTTTCGCGCGCTTTTTCCGGCCGATCAATGCCTTGTACAAAGAAGACTCCGCCGACGGCCGCACGTGCTCGGACCTGCGAGGGAATTCGCGCGCGCACGGAACGGTGAATCCTCAGGTTCGGCCGAAGTGGTCGCGCCGGGCGCGGATCCTGTGCCACCCTTGTCGCGGGGAGGTACTGGGGGATGTGGTTTTTCAGATTGCTTGGTCCATTTCAGGTGGAATGCGACGGCGCCGAGATCGCGGTGGGCACGCCGCAGACGCGTACGGTGCTCGCGCTGCTCGTGTGGCACGCGAACGAGGTCGTGCCGCTCGGCCGGATGACCGACGAGCTGTGGGGTGACGCGCCGCCGTCGTCGGCGAAAGTGCAGCTGCAGGGCATCATCTCGCGGCTGAGGAGACTGCTCGGCCGGGAGCGGATCACGACCGTGCCGACGGGGTACGTCCTGCACGCCGCCGCGGCGGAGCTCGATGTCGAACTGGTGCGCGGGGATCTCGTGAACGCGCGCGAGCTCATCGCGAACGGCGATGTGGCGCTCGGTGCGACCAGGTTGCGTGAGGCGCTCGGGCGCTGGCATGGGCCCGCCGATCCGCGGCTCGTCGAGCCGGTCGCCGAACAGCTCGGCGAGCTCAGGATGACGGTGCTGGAGGAACGAGTCGACGCCGATCTGCTGCTCGGCGGCAACGCCGAGCTGATCGGTGAGCTGACGGCGGTGGTCGCCGAACACCCGCTGCGGGAACGGTTTCGTGCCCAGCTGATGACCGCGCTGGCCAGACGCGGAAGGGTGGCCGAGGCGCTCGACGTGTTCCTTTCCTTCCGCCGCACCATGGTGGAGGAGCTGGGCGTCGAACCGTCAGAGCGACTGTGTGCGCTGCACGCGCGGATTCTGCGCGGTGACAAGGACATCCGGCCGACGTTTCCGGTGCCGCGCAAGGCACGTCGTCCGCGTCAGCTGCCACCGGCGCTGCCTGACTTCGTCAGCCGTGCGGACCTGTTGACCGAGCTGGCGGACGTGCTCACCGGTGCCAGGACGCGGACTCCGCTCCTGGTCGTCTCGGGCACGGCGGGGCTCGGCAAGACGTCGTTCGTCGTGCGGCTCGCCCACCGGGTGCGCGAGCGGTTCCCGGACGGTCAGCTCTTCGCCACGCTGCACGGTGACGACACGACGGCCGTGCTGCGGCAGTTCCTGCGCGCGCTCGGGGTGCCGGTTGATCTCGTGCCGTCCGCGGACGAGGAGTGCTCGGCGCTGCTGCGGGACCTGTTGGCAGGGCGTGAGGTGTTGCTCGTCGTCGACAACGCCGCCGACGCGGGCCAGGTGCGGCCGTTCGTGCCCGCCGAGCCCGGCTGTGCGGTGCTGGTGACGAGCAGGCGTTCGCTCGCCGAGCTCGAAGGCGCCCGGCTGGTCCGGCTCGGGTTGTTCGACGCGGAGGAGTCTGCCGAGCTGCTCACCAGGATCACCGGTGTGCCGCCGGGGGAGGCGCTGGTCGCGCGCTGCGGTGGTCTGCCGCTCGCGGTGCGGATCGCGGGAGCGCTGCTGCTCGATCGTCCACATTGGAGCGGCGACGACCTGGCCGCCCGGCTCGCGGACGAACGCACCAGGCTGGACTGGCTCGAGGCGGGCGATCTCGACGTGCGGTCCAACTTGTATGAAAGCTACCGGCAGCTGCCCCGGTCGCATCGGTTGTTGTTCCGGCGCATGGGTTTGCTTCCTGCGGCAGCGGTGCCCGGCTGGCTCGCGGCTGCCCTGCTCGACACCGGGTTGGACCACGCGGAACGGGTGCTGGAAGACCTCGTCAGCTGGCACCTGGTGAGCGCGGTCGACCGAGGCGCGACACTCCACTACGGGATGCACGACCTGGTGCGCAGCTTCGCCGTCGAACAGGCCGAGACCGAGCGTGACCGGGATGCGGTGATCGCCCGTGCTGTCGGCGCCTGGCTCGCGATGGCCAGGTCGATGGCGGCACTGTTGCCCGCGACCGACTCCGTGAGGTGGTTCGACGCCGAGCTGCCCTCCCTGCGGGCGGCGGTCGAGATGGCGGCGGCCCGCGGCATGGCGGAGGACGCCGGGGAACTGGCGGCCGTGTGCGAGCAGTACTTCGGCCACCGCAGATACCTCGTCGGCCGGGCGTGGCTGCTCAGCCGCTTCTGTCCGCCGCACATCGTCGGGATCGCCACCAGGAACAGGCCGATGACCGAGCAGGTACTACCCGCACGATCATCGGCCTGACCGCACCACGCCGTGATCAGCAGGGCCGGAGCGAGGAGACCCTGTTCCGTGCGGACGGGGGCAGGTTTCCTTGTTCGCTGGGAGCCACGACGACAAGCGGGTCCCTGAAGTTGGGGCTGTCGTACAGGCACCACGGCGCGCTGGTGCGGTTCCACACGCTCTCGATGTTGTTGTCGACTGCGCGTGGCAGCGTGCTCACACCTGCCGTGAACGTCGCGAACACGCCGGTGCCGTCGAGACTGCTCCACGTGCAGAAGCGGTTCACGGGGCACTGGCTGAAGGAAGCGGTGGAGACCGGGGAGGCGAAGGCAGGGGTCGCCGCGAACAGCGACCCCGCCAGCACCGCACCGGCCATGAGAGCTGCTGCTCCGCGGGCCATCATGAGCTCCGGTCAGCAGATCTTCAGCGAGGTGACGCGGTTGCGGAGCTCCGGCTTGATGTTCCCCTGCTCGTTCGGATACACGTAACCGAGGAAGCCCGTGTAGCCCGCGCCGTCGTAGAAGCAGAACCTCGAACCGGTGCGGTTCCAGGCACTTTCGGCGGTGTTGTTCAACCCGCTCGGGCCGGGAGCAGCGCCGAGGTTGACGTCACCGTTGGCGAAGTAGCCGATTCCGCCGTTGCCGTTGAGGCCGGTCCAGATGCACATCCGCGCCGCCGGACAGGCACTCCAGGCCGCGACGGACACGTCGTTCGCCTCGATGAGCTTCTGCGCCGGTGCGGGCGCGGCGCTCGCGGGCAGCGACACCATGGACGCGGCGAACGCCGCGCCGGCCAGCACCATCATCGTCTTGCGGATCAAGAGAATCCCCCTTCTCTGCGAGGCGATCTCGCCTCTGGGGCAAGACTGGGGAACCGCGCTATCCGAACACTAAGTGCGGCTAACCGTCACCGATCGACCGCACGCTTTCGCTTCGCCACCCCGACCCACTTCTCCGCGTGCCGGGCGGCTTCTCCCGCGGCCGCGCCGAGGCCGAGCGCCTGCTGGACGAGGCCGTCGCCCTGTACCGGAGCGAGGAGGAGGCCCGGCGGTTCGTGCACCCGCCGGAGAAGTCGAAGCACGTGTCAGGCAAGGCGATCGACATCGGGCCGACCGCGGCTGACGACTGGCTCATCCAGCACGGCGCCGACTACGGCCTGTGCCAGGCCTACGCCGACGAGATGTGGCACTTCGAACTCCTGGCGCCCCCTGGCGGCGAGTGCCCGCAACCACTCGGCGACGCGAACGGCTGACCGGGCTCAGACGCTCTCGGCCGCCTGCGTGACCCGCACGGGGTTCGCCCGTGTCCAGTCGTCGACGTGGAACGGCGACGCGCCCGGCGTGACGGTCGACGCGTGCGCCACCACCTCCGCCGGCAGCTGCGCGTCGGTCATGTCGAGCCGGTCGCGGTAGTCCGCCGCGAACGCCGCGGCGACCTTCTCGGCGGTCAACGTGGGCGCGTAGTCGGCCAGACCCGCGATGGAGCTCGGTCGCAGGTCGTAGCCGAGCGCATCGGACACGGCCTCGATCACGGCCCGAACCCGGTCCGAGACGGTGACCTGGACGACCGTGCTGAACAGGGAACCGGTGACCGTCACGCGTTGCGCCGAGCCCACGACCTTCGTCCTGCCTCCGACGTTCACGCTGAACTCGCCGGGACAGTACTCACCGTCCACCTCGCCGACGCGGGCGTCGATGTCACCGAGTCCGCGCAGCACCCGCGCGTGGCTCTCGGCGTTCTCGGCGAACGTCGAACTGCCCGCGTGACGCAGGTCGAAGGTGCTGTTGAGGTGGTCGATCACGACGGCGCCGCTGTCGTAGGCGACCATCCGGCCACCCGGCGACCGGACGACCGCGTCGAACCCCGCCGAACGGGCCACCTCGGTGGCCGCGGCGATGCCGGGCGAGCGGAGGTCCCGGCCGCTGAAGGCGACCACAGGACCGTGCGGCACGTAGATGTGGACGAGCTGCGACCACTCCGCGCCGGGCGTGCGCAGCAACAGCGCCGGGACCACGAACTCGGTGATCGCGGACGCGGCGCTCCCGGATACCAGCAGCCGGGGACGGTCGAGGTTCTTCGCGGTCGGCACACCGTGATTGTCGACCACGAGCTCGCTCACCGCTCCGGCGGCGTGCCGAAGTCCGTGGCCAGCAGGCCGAACAGGAGGTCGTCCGTCCACTCGCCCTTGATCCAGGTGTGCTCGACGCGATGGCCCTCGTGGCGGAAACCCAGCCGTGCCAGCAGCTTCGCCGAACGCTCGTTGCGGGCGTCGCACTCGGCGGACACCCGGTGCAGGCCGCGGTCGGTGAACAGGTGCCGCAGCATCCGCCGCACGGCCTCGGTGGCGTAGCCGTGACCCTGGTGCGCGGGGGCGAACGTGTAGCCGATGTCGGCCTGCCTGAGGTTCTCGTGCGTGTTGACGCCGATGTCGCCGATCATCGTGCCGCCGAGGTCGACCGCGTACTGGAACCAGCCCGGCTCGGCGGCGTCGGTCACCGGCGCGACCATCCGTTCGGCCTCCTCGACCGGGAACGGCGTGCCCCAGCCCTGGTAGCGCGCCACGTCCGGGTCCGACCGGTAACCGGCCAGCGTCGGCGTGTCCTCGATGCCGAACGGCCGGATCGTGAGACGGGCGCTGGCGAGGATCACGCGACCAGATTAGTGGGATGACCTAAACCGGAGGGTCGTGCCGTACGTAATCCCAGACAGAAGCAGCAAGATCCGCCGTTCACTCGTCGCAGGACTCATGAGAGGGCACCACATGGGCAAACACCACGACGACAACCGCAGAGCCAAGGCGATCGCGGCCGGTATCGGGCTGCTGGCGGTGACGATCACCGCCACCACGTTCACCGCGAGCCAGGCCGCGCCGGACGAGCGGCCGACCCCGGCCCAGGCCACCGCGATGCTGCGTGAGAAGGCTTCCACCACCGGCACCGCGTGGGCTGTGGACCCGAGCACGAACAAGGTCATCGTCACCGCCGACAGCACGGTCACCGGGGCCCGCTGGGACAACCTGGTGTCCACCGTGCGGTCCATGGGGGAGAGCGCCACCCTGCAACGTGCCCCAGGTGTCTTCCGCCTGTTCGCCGAGGGCGGCGACGCCATCTTCGCGGGTGGGAGCCGCTGCTCGCTGGGATTCAACGTGGTCACCGACGACAACCGCCCCGCTTTCCTCACCGCGGGCCACTGCACGGCCGCGGGACGCCAGTTCTCCCTCTCCGCCAACGGACGAGCGGCCGCCACAGTCACCGACTCGACGTTCCCAGGCAACGGCGACTTCGCCCTGCTCACCTACAACAACCGCAACACCGACGCCCCCAGCGAGGTCGACACCGGCAACGGCCGCACGGTCAGGATCCGCCGTGCCGCGGAGGCTCGGGTGGGCACGCAGGTGCAGCGCATGGGCAGCACCACCGGCCTGCGTTCCGGCCGCGTGACCGGTCTCAACGCCACCGTCAACTACCCGGAAGGCGCCGTGACGGGCCTGATCCAGACGACGGTGTGCGCGGAGGGCGGCGACAGCGGCGGCCCGATGTTCGCGCGTAACGGCGACGCGATCGGCCTGACCTCGGGTGGCAGCGGTGACTGCCGGTCGGGCGGTGTGACGTTCTTCCAGCCCGTCACCAAGGCGCTGGCGGCGGTCGGCGCACGCATCGGCGGCTGACCCGGCCGTCCACAGCGGACACCCGAGCGTCCGCTGTGGACGGATGCCGGGAGAACCGGGCGACGTCCGGTGGGCATCCCCGCGACAATGGCCCACATGGAGGAGGTCGCGGCGATGGCCATGGCACCGATCCCGGCTCCCGAAGTCCTGTGGCGCAAGCCGCCTGTGCTCGCCCTCGCGGCCGTCCGCGGCGCTGCACTCGGCCGCCTCGGTGAGCCGTCGACGGCGTCGTCAGCGGCGTGGGAAGCGGCGGGTGCCGCCGTACGGTTGCTGCACGACGCACCGCTGCCGCCCTGGCCCGGCCGCCGCCGCGACGAGATCAAATACCGGCGTGATCGACTGGACCGGGGCCGCCCAGGGCGACGCCATGTTCGACCTCGCCTCACTGACGCTCGGACATCCGGAGCGCCTCGGCGACGTCGCCGCCGGGTACGGCGACGTCGACGTCCTGGGATCCCGGATGTGAGCAGACGGGTCAGCAGGCGGGGAAGAGCTTCCGGGTGCCGTCGGTGGCGTGCCGGTCGGTGAAACGGCACCCGTACCGCGGATCGTCCGTCCGGCGCACGTCGTCACCGGAAGGCCGCTTGCCCCGGCCCACCCACGCGGTCAGGTCGCGCCACGCGTCCCCGACCTCGGCGGGGGAGAACTCGCAGTGGTCGATCGTGCGGATGGCGCGCTGCACCAGCAGATGGGTGCGGCCGGAGCGGGCCACGTCGTCGCGGTAGTCCTGCTCCATCGAGAACGGCACGAACAGGTCGCCGATCCCGTGCAGTGACACGACGGGAGCGCTCGGCCTGCCCTGTACGGCAGGGATCTGGGTGAGCGCACCGGTGTTGCGCGCGACGGGGTTCGCGGGCCGGACCCGTTGCACCGCGGCGTTGACGTCCACCGGCGAGTTCGGCCGGTAGCGGGTGGCGGTGTTCGTGGCGAGCTGCAGCGGGTTGCTCGCGAGACTGTCGCCTGGCGGAGTGGTGACCAGGTTGAACAGGAAGTCCTGCCAGTAGGCGTAGGCCGCGTCGGTGCCGGGCCGGGCGCCGCCGGACAGGGTGGCGACGACGGCGCGGAACTGCTCGCCGTGGCCCGCCAGCGCCTGCCGGACGCGGGGCAGGACGGTGGTGGCGTAGTCCGGTGGCAGCGGATAGGCGTGGATACCGGTCAGAGCCTGCGCGACGAGGTGGTAGCTCAGGAAGTAGTCGAACAGCTCGTGGTCGCCGAGGACGCCGCACATCGGCAACGCGCCCGCGTAGAACCCCGGATACTGCTCCAGCGAACGGGCGATGACGTGCCCGCCCATCGACACGCCTGCCAGGAGGACCTTCTTCGGCCGCTGCACCTTCCGCGTGAACAGCGTCGCGAGCTCACGGGTCGTCGTGACGCCTGCCCGGACGTCGTAGCTGTTGCTGTAGTAGGAGGACGCGGCCCAGGCGTAGCCCTCGTCGAGCCAGCGCTGCCGCAGTCCGAACGGCGGCGCGTCGACGGTCAGGACCTTGCCCTCGCCGCGATAACCGTGCGCCCACATCGCGAGCCGGCCGTTCCAGCGTGGCGGCACCTCGATGACGTAGCCCGCGTGGCTGTGCACGCCCTGCATGACCTTCGTGGGTCTGCCGCCGACCACCGCCGGGGCGAGGGGCGGATTGACGATCGTGTAGCCGGGCAACGGCTTGTCGCCACCACCGGCGCCTGCCTGGTCCGCGGCGGCGGGGTGCGCGGCCGCGAGCACCAGGGCGAACGACAACGCGACGCTGAGCAGTCGTCTCATGGTTCCGGACGCTACCGCCAAACGCCTGCCGTGGAGAATGTCACAAGGTCTTCGCGTCCGTGATCGACAGCGTGACACTGGCCGGATGGAATCGGGATTACTCGACCAGGTCGTGAACACGACGGACTATCCGCTGACCGAACCGGACAGCGCGGCGTGGCGGGAAGTCGTCGAGAGAACCCACCATGACCTGCACACCGTCGGCTGCAGCGTCCTGCCCGATTTCATCCGGCCCGCCCGGCACGGCGATCTGCGGCGGGAATGCGCGCGGATCGCGCCGCAGGCGTATTACGACGTCGAGACGGTGAACGCGTACAACATCGCCGTCGACACACCGCTTCCGCCGGACCACCCCGGCCGGACCACGTTGGAACGCGGCAACGCGTTCGTGGCGCGGGACCACATTCCGCGTGACGCGATCATTCACCAGCTCTACACCAGCGAGGTGTTCCAGCGGTTCGTCGCGGGCTGCTTCGAACTGCCCCGGCTGCACGAGCTGGCCGATCCGCTGTCCGGCCTGGTGCTCAACGTGATCCCACCGGGCCGCGCGCACCCGTGGCACTTCGACACCAACGAGTTCACCGTCAGCATGCTGACCCAGCTGCCCGACGAGGGCGGTGAGTTCCAGTACTGCCCGAACATCCGGTCGGCGGACGAGGAGAACTTCGACGACGTGCGGGCGGTGCTGGCCGGCGAGGGCGAGCGCCTCGTCCGAAGGCTCACGCTCCGGGTCGGCGATCTCCAGCTGTTCAAGGGACGCTATTCACTGCACCAGGTCAGCACCGTGCGCGGCGAACGGCAGCGGCACACGGCGATCTTCGCCTACAGTCTGCGGCCGGGGGTCGTGGAAGCGTGGCGAGGACGCGGCAGTTGTTCGGCCGGGTGCTGCCGGAACACCTCGCGGCCGAATCAGTCGGCGTGCGGGTGGACGAGCGACTGGCCTGAGGGAGACACGTGCGATTCGACGCGACCGGCAAAGTCGAGCTCGACCACATCTACACCCAGCCCGATCCGCGCGCCTACTTCTCGTCGTTGCGCGGGCTCGAGTACCAGATCCCGCAGCTGGCCAAGCCCCATTTCGCCGCGCTGATCGACGAGTACCGCGCGGCGCGGGGGATCGACACCCCGACGGTGCTCGACATCGGCAGCTCCTACGGCATCAACGCGGCACTGCTGCGCTGCGACCTCACGATGGACGACCTGTACGACCGGTACTGCGGCATCGACGAACGGGATCACGCCGAGGTGCTGGCGGACGACCAGGACCTCGTCCGGGAGCGCGGAAAGGCGATCCCGGCGAGGTTCGTCGGCCTCGACATCTCGGAACCGGCCCTGTCCTACGCGACGGCGGCCGGGTTCCTCGACGACGGCGTGCGCGCGGATCTCGAACGGTCCGACCCCACTCCGGACCAGGCGCGGCGGCTGGCGGA
>CAVYAD010000044.1:0-7334 GCA_963766275.1 uncultured Actinomycetota bacterium | reverse complement strand
ACCCTGGGCAGGGCGCGGGCGCAGCAGGAATTCGACGGGGATCCCCGTGCGACCGCGAGGTTTCTCCTCGCCGTGCTGCAAGGTCTGCGCGTGCTCGGCAAGGGTTCGGCCGCGGAGGGCCGGGTGCGTGACGCGGCTGCCCAGGCGCTGGCCATATTGGAACGATCGGTATAGCAACTTCAGGGGAGTGAAATGCGGTTCGCCGGCAAGACCGTGCTGGTCGCCGGAGGCGGTTCGGGGATCGGCAGGGCCATCGCGACAGCGTTCGCCGGTGAAGGCGCGAACGTGGTCGTGTCGGGACGCGACCGCGAAACGTTGGAACGCGTGACAGCAGACCTCGGGCCGAAGGTGCACCACGTAGTAGGAGACGTGACGACCGACGCCCAGCGCATGGTCGACGCGGCGGTGAACCGGTTCGGCGGACTGGACATCGCGGTGAACAACGCGGGCATCCTCGGCACACCAGGCCCCGCCGCCGACATCGACGAGGACGTCTTCGACCAGGTGATCGCCACGAACCTCACCGGGTTGTGGCTGTGTATGAAGCACGAGATCGCCCATATGCGCGCCAACGACGGCGGCGCCATCGTGAACATCTCGTCGAACATCGGCGCACACGCCAGACGGAAGGGCATGGCCGCGTACGCGGCCTCCAAAGCGGCCGTCAGCGCGCTCACCCGGACCGCGGCGCTCGACCACATCGGGGACGGTGTGCGCATCAACGCGGTCAGTCCCGGCGCGTCGGACACCACGATGTCGCGCAGGCCGGGGGAGACCACTGAGGACCGCGACGCCCGTGTCGCGACGACGGTCCCGCTCGGACGGGTCGGCCGGACCGAGGAGATCGCGAACGCGGTGCTGTGGCTCGCGTCCGACGAGGCGAGTTCCGCGGTGGGGCACGACCTGGTCCTCGACGGCGGGGCGACGGCCTGAACGCCTGCCCGCCAGCAGTGGACCAGTTGGCGGCGCTCGCCGGACGTCCCGGCCACCCGAACCTAAGATCGTCCACATGACACGTGGGCTGCTCGGACTCGTCGCAAGTGGCTGTGGCGGCGTGGAGACCTGGTTCCGCACCGAACTCGCGGAGCCCGCGGCTCGACGCGGCTGGCGCCTGGCCATCACGCTGACGCCGACGGTGGTCCCGTGGTTCGAGGAGGCCGGTGAACTGGACAGCCTCCAGGAGCTCACCGACCTGCCGATCCGATGGCAGCCGCGGCTGCCCAGTCAGCCCAAGCCCTACCCGACGCCGGACGCCTTCGTGTTCGCCCCCGCGAGCGCCAACTCGGTGGCCAAGCTCGCGCTGGGCATCGGCGACAACCAGGCGCTGACCGCGTTGAACGAGGCGATCGGCGTCGAGAACTGCAAGATCGTCGTCATGCCGCAGGCGAACGCGGACAAGCGCCGCCACCCCATGTGGGAGACACACGTCACCACCCTCACCAAGGCGGGTGTCGTCGTGGTCACCGACGAGGCTCCCGGCAGGCTGCTCGACCTCCTCGACACCTAGACTTCGGCGTGTGGTCCACACGCCGATGATCGCCCCCAGCATCCTGTCCGCAGACTTCGCGCGGCTCGCCGACGAGCTCGCCGCGGTGCCCACGTCGGACTGGATCCACGTCGACGTGATGGACAACCATTTCGTGCCGAACCTGACCCTCGGCCTGCCCGTGGTCAAGTCGCTGCTCAAGGTGACCGACATCCCGGTCGACTGCCATCTGATGATCGAGGACCCGGACCGCTGGGCGATCGAGTACGCGGAGGCGGGCGCCTACAACGTCACCGTCCACGTCGAGGCCGCGCGTGACCCGATCGCGCTCGCGAAGAACCTGAGGGCCGCGGGCAGCAAGGCGGGCCTGAGCATCAAGCCGGGCACCCCGATCGAGCCGTACCTGGACGTGCTCAAGCACTACGACACGCTGCTGGTGATGTCGGTCGAGCCCGGTTTCGGCGGGCAGAAGTTCATGGCCGACGTGCTCGACAAGGTCCGCACGGCCCGCCGCCTGGTCGACACCGGCCACCTCACGCTGGTCGTGGAGATCGACGGCGGCATCAACGCCGACACCATCGAACAGGCCGCGCAGGCCGGTGTGGACTGCTTCGTCGCGGGCTCGGCCGTGTACGACGCGGCGGACCCCGGCAAGGCTGTCGAGGCACTGCGCGCTCAGGCAGCCGGCGCCCGGTGACCCCTGAGGACGCGATGGCGCTCGCCATCGCGGAGAGCGAGCGGGTGCGGGGCGTCACGAGCCCCAACCCGCCGGTCGGCTGCGTCATCCTCGACGCGCAGGGCAAGGCCGTCGGGTTCGGCGGCACCCAGCCGGTCGGCGGCCCGCACGCCGAGGTGATGGCGCTCAAGGAAGCGGGCGTCAGGGCCCAGGGCGGCACCGCGGTCGTCACCCTCGAACCGTGTTCGCACTACGGTCGCACGCCGCCGTGCACCGAAGCGCTGCGAGAAGCGGGCATCAAGCACGTCATCCACGCGGTCAGCGACCCGAACCCCAGGGCCTCGGGCGGCGCGGAACGGCTGAAAGAAGCCGGCATCACCGTCGAGGGCGGCCTCCTCGCCCAACGGGTCAGCAACGGTCCCCTCAGGGCGTGGCTGCACTACGCGCGCACGGGCCGTCCGCACGTCACGTGGAAGTACGCGGCGTCACTGGACGGCAGGATCGCGGCCAAGGACGGCACCAGCCGGTGGATCAGCTCGGAGGCCTCCCGCAAGGAAGTCCACGAGATGCGCGCAAAGCTCGACGCGATCATCGTCGGCACCAATACAGTCAAGCTCGACGACCCGGCGCTGACCGCCAGGGACGCCGACGGAATGCAGTTGCCCCACCAGCCGTTGCCGGTGGTCGTGGGAATGAGCGACCTGCCGGACGGGGCCAGGCTCCAGCACACCGCGCTACACCTGCGCACACACGACCCGGACGAGGTGCTGACCGAGCTGGCCGGCCGCGGGGTGGTGGACGTGCTGCTGGAAGGTGGCCCGACGGTGGCCGGCGCGTTCCTGCGCGCGGGCAGAATCGACCGTGTGCTCGCCTACGTCGCGCCGGTGCTGCTGGGCGACGGGCTCGCCGCGGTGCTGGATGCGGGCGTGTCAACCATCACGGACGCTGTGAGGTTGACCGTGGAAGACGTCACCATGAGCGGACCAGACTTGCGGATCAGTGCGGTTCCGCAAACTTAGGAGGAGCGGTGTTCACCGGGATCGTCGAGGAACTCGGCCATGTGGTCGCGACGGAGGACCTGCCGGATGCGGCACGGATCCGCATCGCGGGGCCGATCGTCACCAGCGACGCGAAGCATGGCGACTCCATCGCGGTGAACGGCGTCTGCCTCACCGTTGTTGAGGTCGAGAACGACACCTTCACCGCGGACGTGATGCGCGAGACCCTGCAGCGCAGCAGCCTGGCGAAGATCGCCGAGGGCGAACGGGTCAACCTGGAGCGCGCGGCCGCCGTCGGCCAGCGCCTCGGCGGCCACATCGTGCAGGGACACGTCGACGGCACGGGAACCGTGCTGGCGCGTGAGAAGGCCGAGCACTGGGAGATCGTCCACATCGGACTGCCGCCCCAGCTCGCCCGCTACGTCGTGGAAAAGGGCTCGATCACCGTCGACGGCGTGTCGCTGACGGTCATGGATGTCTCCGAGGACCAGTTCTCGGTGAGCCTGATCCCGACCACGCTCGAACTCACCACGCTGGGGCACCGCACGCCGGGTTCCGTGGTGAACCTGGAGGTCGATGTGCTGGCGAAGTACGTTGAACGACTGGCGATCCCGCACCTGCGGGCCGTTGCGGGCGAGGAGACCAAGTGAGCACCGACTTCGCTGAGATCGAGCGGGCGATCAGGGACATCGCCGCCGGTCGCCCGGTGGTCGTCGTGGACGACGAGGACCGGGAGAACGAGGGCGACCTGATCTTCGCCGCCGAGAAGGCGACGCCGGAACTGCTCGCGTTCATGGTGCGCTACACGTCCGGCTACATCTGCGTGCCGCTCACCGAGTCCGACTGCGATCGGCTCGACCTGCCGCCGATGTTCCACACGAACCAGGACGTGCGCGGCACCGCGTACACGGTCACGGTCGATGCGCGGGAGGGTGTCAGCACGGGCATCTCGGCCGCGGACCGCGCCCGCACGATCCGGTTGCTCGCCGACCCGACCTCGAAGGCCAGCGACTTCAACCGTCCCGGCCACGTCGTGCCGTTGCGCGCCAAGGCCGGTGGAGTGCTGCGCCGTCCGGGCCATACCGAGGCCGCCATCGACCTGGCGCGCCTGGCCGGGTTGTCGCCCGCCGGTGTGCTCTGCGAGATCGTGTCGCAGAAGGATGAGGGCGACATGGCCCGCCGCGACGAGCTGGAAGTGTTCGCCGCGGACCACGACCTCGCGATCATCACCATCGCCGACCTGATCGCGTACCGCCGCCGGGTCGAGACCCAGGTCGAACGCGCCGCCGAGGCCCGCATCCCGACCGCGCACGGCGTGTTCACCGCCTTCGGCTACGACAGCCTGCTCGACGGCATCGAGCACGTCGCCATGGTGTACGGCGAGATCGGCGACGGCGAGGACGTGCTGGTGCGCGTGCACTCCGAGTGCCTCACCGGCGACGTGCTCGGCTCGCTGCGGTGCGACTGCGGCCCGCAGCTCGACGCGGCACTGGAAGCCGTTGCGGCGCAAGGACGTGGCGTCGTGCTGTACATGCGTGGTCACGAGGGCCGCGGCATCGGCCTGATGCACAAGCTGCAGGCCTACCAGCTGCAGGACCAGGGCGCGGACACCGTGGACGCGAACCTCGCACTGGGCGTGCCCGCCGACGCGCGTGACTACGGCACGGGCGCCCAGATCCTCGTGGATCTCGGCATCAAGTCCATGCGGCTGCTCACGAACAACCCCGCGAAACGCGTGGGACTCGAGGCTGGCTACGGTCTGCGGGTGCTCGACCGGGTGCCGCTGCCGATCTCCCCGAACCCGGAGAACCTGCGGTACCTGCGCACCAAGCGTGACCGGATGGGCCACGAGCTGCACCAGCTGGAGCAGTACGAGGCCGTTGTTTCCGCTACGGAGGAACAGGAATGAGTGGCGAGGGCCGTCCCGAGCAGACTCGGCTCGACGGCAAGGGCCTGAGCGTGGCGATCGCCGCCACGCGCTGGCACACCAAGATCACCGACCAGCTCGTCGAGCGCGCTCTTGTCGCGGCCTCGGAAGCGGGATGCGACGACACCACTGTCGTGCGCGTCGCCGGTGCGATCGAGCTTCCCGTTGTGGTGCAGGAGCTCGCGCGCCACCACGACGCCGTCGTCGCGCTGGGCGTGGTGATCCGCGGCGGCACCCCGCACTTCGAGTACGTGTGCGACGCGGTGACCGACGGCCTCACGCGGGTGGCGCTGGACGAGTCGACCCCGGTCGGCAACGGCGTGCTGACGTGCGACACCGAGGAACAGGCGCTGGCGCGTGCCGGTCTGCCGGACTCGGTGGAGGACAAGGGTTTCGAGGCGTGCACCGCCGCGATCGACACGGCACTCGTGCTGCGCGGCCTGCGTCAGCCGTGGACCGAGCGGGGTTTCGAGTGATGACCGCGGAAGCCGCGACCGTCGTGTTGCGTCCCAAGAAGATCCGCAGGGTGGCGTGGGCGTGCGCGATCGGGCTCGTCATCGTCTTCACGATCGTGGGCCTGCTGCTCGGCAGGACGCCGACCGGCGTGTTCTTCCAGGCGTCCGACCAGGTGGCCATGGTCGTTCTCGGGTTCCTGCTCGCGGGCGGCGTGCTGCTGCTGACCCGCCCGCGCGTCACCGCGGACGCCGCCGGCATCGACATCCGCAACGTCGTGATGTCCCACCACTTCGACTGGTCGGACGTGCACTCGGTGAGCTTCCCGGACGGTGCCGCGTGGGCCCGCCTGGAGCTGCCGGAGGACGAGTACATCTCGATCATGGCCGTGCAGGCCGTCGACCGCGAGTACGCCGTCACCTCGGTTCGTGCGTTGCGCGAGCTGCACAAGGCGGCCCAGAACTAGAACCAGCCCAGAACTAGAACCAGCCCAGAACTAGCTCCACTGGCCCAGGATCGCTCCCGCGAGCACCAGGCCGACGATGTGATAGCCCGTTCCGATGGACACGTAGGTCATCGGGGCGGGCTTCGTCGTGTCGTACATGCCGGTCACGAGCATCACGGGCAACGCGACGCCGACACCGACGACGAACCCGAGCAGCACGCCTTCCATGATGTTGTCGGTGCCGGACGCGGCACCGATCATCGCGGTCGCCAGCGTCGCCAGGAAACACGTGACGAACGGGACGGCGTAGAGACCGACGCCCGCGTTCTCCGGTGGTGTCAGGTCCCATCCCACGGCACGCTGCCAGGCTTTGCCGAACGCGAATTCCGCGTACCACAACGCTCCGAGCGCGAAGTACGCGATCGTGGCGACCAAGACGGCTAACCAGTTCAGGTCGCCGAGCACGCTCAAGCTCATGACGTCTCCCGCGGTGATCAGGGTGACTTGGCATCGCGGGGTGAGGGTTCCTCGTTACCAGAACGTCATTCGTGTACAAACCACTATCGTTGGCTGATGCGTGACGAGGCGAATATGACTCAGACGCTGGTCACCCGATGTCCGGCACGGTCGGATACCGTTACCGTTGTCGGATGAGCGCCGACAGGACTGCCTGATCAGCGGCGCTGGACTTGTGGAGGCTGGGACGACATGACTGCCAATCTCCAGTGGCCGTACGTGCCGCCGGACGGCTGGACAGCGGCTGACCTGGACCACATCAGCCCTGACGGGCCCTACGCTGAATTGGATGCGCTGAAGCGCATCGAGCTGATCGACGGAGAACTCATCGTCATGAGCCCGCAGACCGAGTTCCACAGGCGCGTCGTGGAGCGGTTGCGCAACGAGTTGGACCGCCAGTGCCCGGAAGCCCTGAGCGCCACTCGTGAGATGGACGTGTTGCTCGGCGAGAGGCAACGGCCGTGTCCTGACGTCTCCGTGGTGACCAAAGCAGCTGCCGCGGATCTGGACCGCACCTACTACGACCTCGAAGACGTGATGTTGGTCGTCGAGGTGGTGTCGAAGTCGTCGGAGATCCGCGACCGGGAGACGAAGCCGAGGCGCTATGCGCAGGGCGGCATCCAGCACTTCTGGCGGGTGGAGAACGACGGTGGGCGACCGGTCGTCTACGTGTACGAACTGGATCCGGCGACGACCACTTACGTCGTGACCGGCATCTTCCACGACCGGTTGAAGACCACTGTGCCGTTCGCCGTGGACATCGCTTTGGACGCGTTGGTTGGCTGAGCACGGCCGCAAAGGGGCCGCTCACCAGGAGGTGAGCGGCCCCTTTG
>CAVYAD010000043.1:0-435927 GCA_963766275.1 uncultured Actinomycetota bacterium | reverse complement strand
TCGCAGGCCTGCGACGAGGCCGGCAAGACCTATCAGCAGATCCTGCGCATCTATTATCCGTCCATCGAATTGATCGACACCTCACCGCAGTCGGTCGGCACCAGTGCAGCGATCGCCCGGCCGGGCCGCACCGACATCTTCGCGGTCGACGCCAACGGCGCGCTGCGCCAGCGGATCAACCAGGGCGGGCAGTGGAGCTCGTGGGTGAGCCTCGGCGGCAGCCTGCTCGCATCCACCCCCTCGGTCGTCTACAGCAACGGCGTCTATCACGTGTTCGCCCTCGACTGGCGGCGGCACCTGGTCATGAAGGTGTTCCAGCAGGGCTGGAAACCCTGGACCGATCTCGGCGGTGGATTGCGGTACGGCGTGTCCGTCACCTATGCCGCGGGGCGCTACGACGTGTTCAGCGTCAACCCCGACGGGGCACTCATCCAGCGGATCAACCAGAACGGGGCCTGGTCGGGCTGGACCGGACTCGGCGGCCTGCTCACCTCGGCACCGTCGGCGATCATGCACGACGGCCGCACCTGGGAGGTGTTCAGCCTCGGTTCCGGTGGGCACATCCAGCTCAAGCGGTTCGTCGGTGAGAGCTGGCAGCCGGCCCAGACCCTCGGCGGCTCGATGTCCTACGGCGTGAGCGCGTCGTACCGCGGCGGCCGGTACGACGTCTTCGCCACCGGCACCGATCACGCCCTGCACCAGCTGACCAACTACGGCAACGGCTGGGGGGTGTGGACCGAGCTCGGCGGAGTCCTCAGCTCCGCACCGACCGCGCTCTTCCACGACGCGAAGTACGACGTCTACGCACTCGGTACCGGCGGGCACGTGGAGCTCAAGACCTTCTCGGCCGGCACGTGGCAGGGCTACCTGGACCTCGGCGCCACCTTCCGGGCGCCGTGACGGTTCCGCCCACCGGCCTGACCCTGATCGGGCCGGTGGGCGGCTACCGAACCAAGCCCACGGACACCAGCCGCACCGACGCCGGGTCGATCTCCCAGCACAGCGTCGTGCCGAGCCGCAGTTCGCGCAGCCACGGCGTCGACACCGGCACCTCCGCGCGCAGCAGCGCATCGGCGCCGACGTCGGCAGTGACCACCACTCCGGTCAGCGACGAGTGCAGGGCGGCGACCGGACGGCGCAGGCCGGCACCGTCGGGCCTGGCCCGCACGGCGTCCGAGCCGAAGAACGCCCACGCCGCCGTACCGGTGGTCGGCGCACCCGGCGCGGTCAGCACCGATCCATCGGGCAGCTCGAGCCCGCCCGGCTGCGCCGCACCGGTGAGCACGTTGCTGCCGGCGAACCGCGCGGCGAACGCCGTCACCGGGGTGGCCAGCACGTCGGTCACCTCGCCGTCATGGCTGATCAGGCCGGCCTCGATCACCACGATCCGGTCGGCGAGCAACACCGCATCGGCCGCATCCTGAGTCACCAGTACCGCCGTGGTGCCCCGCGCCCGCAGGTGCGCCGCGGTGAAGGACCGCACCGCATCGGCGGTCTCCACGTCGAGGGCGGCGAACGGCTCGTCCAGGAGTACGACGTCCGGATCGGTCGCCAGCGCCCGCACCAGTGCAACCCGGGCCGCCTGCCCACCGGACAGCTCGCCGGGCCGGCGGCCGGCCAACCCGTCGAGGCCGACCTCTGCCAGCAGTGACTCCGCGCGCTGCCGGGCGGCCCGGCGGTGTACGCCGGCCGAGCGCAGGCCGTAGGCGACGTTGTCACGCGCGTCGAGATGCGGAAAGAGCATCGGGTCCTGACTCATCCAGCCGATCCGGCGCCGGTGCAGCGGCACGTGCACGTCGGGATGCCGGGTGAGCAACCGGTCCCCGATCCTGATCTCGCCGGCGGCCGGCCGGTGCAGGCCGGCGATGGTCTGCAGCAGCGTCGATTTGCCCGCGCCGTTGGGGCCGGCGATGGCGACGACCTGACCGGCCGCTACCTGCAGCGCCGTCGTCAGCCGGAAGTCGCCGCGGTGCACGGAGAAACTCGCCGTCAGGTTCACCGGACCGGCCGCCAGCGCCAGACGAGGATCAACACGATCAGGGCCACGGCGACCAGCAGCAACGACATGCCCACCGCGGAATCGGCGCCGGTGGAGGTGATCGCGAGATAGACCTGCAGCGGCAGGGTGCGGGTGATACCGGCCGAGCTGCCGGCGAAGGTGACGGTGGCGCCGTACTCACCGAGGGACCGGGCGAAGGCCAGCGCCGCGCCGGTCACGCAGGCCGACCGGACCAGCGGCAGGGTGACGGTGGCGAGCACCCGGGACGGCGCCGCGCCGAGACTGCCGGCGACGGTCTCGAACCGGGGGTCGACGTCACGCAGGGCACCCTCGATGGCCAGCACGAGGAACGGCATCGACACGAAGGTCTGCGCGAGCACGACGGCGGTGGTGGTGAAACCGATCGAGATTCCCCAGTGCCCCAAGGGTTTCCCGAGCAGACCGGCCCGGCCGAACAGCAGCAACAGGGCCAGCCCGGAGACCACCGGCGGGATCACCAGAGGCACCGTGACCAACGCCTTGACGACGACCATCCAGCGCGACCGCGACCTGGCCAGCAGGACGGCGAGCGGGACACCGCCGATCAGGCAGCACACCGTCGCCGCGAACGCGGTCCGCACCGAGAGCCACAACGCCTGCAGGGCAGCATGATCGGTGAGTTGGCCTCCGAGTGTCGACCAGTGCGCCGCGTGGCCGAGGGCGACCAGTGGCAGCAGCAGGAACGCGATCGCCACCACGGCGAAGGGCAGCACGATCCGGGGCACACCCGGTGTGACTGCCCGCCGTCGCCGCCAGCCCGCTACCGGCGATCCCGGCGCTGCCGGCGATCCCGGCGATCCCGTCTCAGGGAGCGCCGAACCCGGCATTCCGCAGGACCTCCTGGCCGGCGGCGCTGCGCACCAGCGCGACGAACGCGGCGGCATCGGGTTGATGCTTGCTGCCCTTGAGCACGGTGATCGGATACTTGTTGATGATCGAACTGGCCTGCGGTACGTCGACGGCGGTCACCTTGGAGCCGAGCGCCTTGACGTCGGTCACGTAGACGACGCCGGCATCGACCTGGTCCGAGGTGACCTTGGTGAGCACGGCGGTGACGTTGTCCTCCTCGGTCACCGGATGCAGCTTGACGCCGGTCTTGGTCTCCAGCGCCTTCTCCGCCGCGCCGCACGGGACCGGCGCGGCACAGACGGCGACCTTGACCCCGGACTTGGCGAGGTCGGCGAAGCCGGTGATGTGCGCCGGGTTGCCCGGGGGCGTGGCGATGGTGAGGGTGTTGGTCGCGAAGATCGCCGGCGTGCCCTTGGCGTCGCCGGCCTTGGTCACCCGGCCCATCGTCTGCTCGTCGGCGGACGCGAAGACGTCGGCGTCGTTGCCGGCCACGATCTGCTCGGCCAGCGCGGACGATCCGGCGTAGTCGATGTCGACGGTGACGCCGTCGTGCTTGCTCTCGAAGTCGTGTTTGAGCTGATCGAAGGTCTTCGACAGGGAGGCGGCGGCGAGCACCCGGATGGTGGTCTTGTCGCCCTTACCGCTCTTGTCGCTGGACGAACAGCCGACCGCCGCGGCCGCCACCGTCGTACCGGCAAGGATCGCCGCTCCTGCTCGCATGGTCATCGACATGACCGCTCCGCCCCTGCCTCCGAATCGACACATACCCGACGCCGACCCTACGGCCTCGGCATCGACATTCGCCGCGTGGCTGAGCGGCGTCACCGGACTGTAAGCCGACCTGCGCGGGGTGGCTCCTACAGTGGGGGGTGAGTGCCACCACGCTCGGCTGGCCGGCAGTGCGGCCAACCGACGTACCCGGACCGGTGCCTGAGCGCCCCGACGACCCGTCGCTGCTCGACCAGTTCGGCCGGGTCGCGACCGATCTGCGCCTCTCGGTGACCGACCGGTGCTCGTTGCGGTGCCGCTATTGCATGCCGGCCGAGGGTGTCGCGCTGACCCCGGCCGCGGGGCTGCTCACCGCGACCGAGTTGGTGCGGCTGGTGCGGATCGCGGTCGAGTCCCTGGGTGTACGCCGGGTGCGCATCACCGGCGGTGAGCCTCTGGTCCGCCGTGATCTGGAGGCGATCGTCGAGGCGGTCGCCGCCCTCGCCCCGCGGCCGGAGATCGCGATGACCACCAACGCGGTCGGGCTGGCCGAACGGGTCGATGCCCTGGCCGACGCCGGCCTCGACCGGGTCACGATCTCGCTGGACACCCTCTCGCACGCCCGGTTCATCGACCTGACCCGGCGCGATCGGCTCGACGCCGTACTCGCCGGGCTGCACGCGGCTGCCGCCCGCTGGCCCGGCCGCACCAAGGTCAACGCGGTCGCGATGCCGGAGACGCTCGACGAGGCGCGGACGCTGCTGCGGCTCGCCCTCGACCTCGATGTGCAGCTGCGGTTCATCGAGGCGATGCCGCTCGACGGCGGCCACGAGTGGCGCTCCGAGCACGTCGTGACCGCCGCCGACCTGCTCGCCGAGCTCGGCACCGAGTTCACGCTGACCCGCCCGGAGGCTCCGCGCGGGAGCGCACCGGCCGACCTCTGGGACGTCGACGGCGGGCGCGGCAAGGTCGGGATCGTCGCCTCGGTGACCAGGCCGTTCTGCGCCGACTGCGACCGCACCCGGCTGACCGCCGACGGGACGGTGCGGGCCTGCCTGTTCGCCACCGAGGAGACCGACCTGCGGTCCCTGTTGCGGTCCGGTGCGTCCGACGGCGCACTCGCCGACGCCTGGCGAGCCGCGATGTGGGGCAAGCAGGAGGGCCACGGCATCGGCACCCCCGGGTTCCGGCAGCCCGACCGGCCGATGAGCGCGATCGGTGGCTGATCCGTCGACCGGCGAGCCAGGGGCCGGCGGCAGCGGCGGGCGAGGCGGCGACCGGCGAGGCAGCGGCCTGCACGGTGCGGTTCTTCGCCGGTGCCCGAGCGGCGGCCGGCACCACCGAGGACTCCATCGCGACCCCGCCCGGCGGCACGGTCGGTGACGTCCTCGCAGCGGCGGTACGCCGGCACGGAGCCGACTCGACCGGGTGCTGGCCCGCTGCTCGTTCCTGCTCGACGGCGTACACGCCGAACGGGCCGCGCCGGTCAGTGGCGGGCAGACCCTTGACGTACTCCCACCGTTCGCCGGCGGCTGACCCGACTCGGCACGTGATCGGCAGCAGTTAGGTCAGAAATGCTCGACCAGCTCACCGAACGCCTTGAGCTGCAGGACACCCGCGTCGTCGGGGTCGAGCTCGTCGTGCTCGAGGATCCAGGTGTGCGGGTTGGGGACGAACACCGCGCGCAGTCCGGCCGCCCGGGCCGGCAGCACGTCGGACTTCGGCGAGTTGCCGATCATCCAGGTCTGCTCGACCGGCCAGCCGTAGTGCCGGGTCAGCTCGAGATAGGTGTCGGTCCGCTTCTCGGCGACGATGTCGATGCCGCGGAAATGCGGGGCGAGCCCGGAGGCGTCGATCTTGCGCTGCTGCTCCTCGTGGTCGCCCTTGGTCAGCAGGTAGAGGTCATGCCGGGCGCCGAGGGTCTGCAACGTCGCTGCTACCGACGGGATGAGCTCGATCTGGTGCTCGACCAGTTGTGCCGCCAGCGCGTCGATCTCGGCCCGTTCGGCGTCGGTGGCCGGTCGCTCGGCCAGTTTGCCGAAGCACTCGTGCAGGTTGCGCAGGAAGGCGGCCGTCCCATATCCGTGGGTGCCGGCGTTCGCCCGCTCGATGTCGTCGAGAATGTGTCGGATCTGCCCACGTTCGAGGCTCGGATGCCTTACCCAGCCGAGAAAATCGTCGATGACTCGCTCGAAGACGACGTTGTTCTCCCAGAGCGTGTCGTCGGCGTCAAATACCAGCGTCTGCCTCGTGCTCACCTGTCGTGCTCCTGTTCCACTGCTCGCCATGACTGATCGGCGACCGACCGAATCACCGGCCGATCACTGTGTCGAGGGTGCCTGAGGCTCATCGTCGAGTCCAACCCATTGCGCGGCGCCGTCGGCGAACTCCTGCCGCTTCCAGATCGGGACGGTGCCCTTGACGGTGTCGACCAGCGCGGCGACGGCGGCGAAGGCCGGCCCCCGGTGTGGTGCCGACACCGCCGCTACGAGGGCGATGTCACCGATCGCCAGCGACCCGACCCGGTGTGACACGGCGACCGACACCCGGTGCGTACGCACGATCTGCGCCGCGGCCTCCCGCAGTACGGCTTCGGCATCGGGATGCGCTTCGTAGTGCAACGCGGTCACCGCCCGGCCACCGTCATGATCGCGTACGACGCCGAGAAAGCTTGCCACTGCGCCGTTCTCGTTCGCCGAGACGGCGTCGATGTGGGTCGCCAGCTCGATCGGGTCGGCGCTGATCCGGGCGATGGCGACTTCGCCCGCTGCGGTTGCTGGTGCATCGGGTCGCGGCGAATGCGCCGAGGGGTGGGCGTCGCGGTCACCGTCGTGCAGTTGGGCGACCAGGTGCTCGATCACCTCACCGACCACGTCGAGCCCGTCGCGGACGCCGCCGCTCGAACCCGGCAGGTTGACCAGCAACGTCCGGCCGGCGACACCGACGACACCGCGGGACAGTGCCGCCATCGGTGTCGACCGGGCGCCGCGGGCACGGATCGCCTCGGCCAGTCCGGGGATGTCGCGGTCGACCAGCGCCGCGGTCGCATCCGGGGTGCGGTCGTCGCCGGTGAGGCCGGTGCCACCAGTGGTGACGATGAGCTGCGGTCGGCGGGTGACCGCCGCAGCGAGCGCTTCGCGACTGCGTCGTCGCCGACGTGAATCGGCTCGGCGACGGTGAATCCCCAGCTGCGCAGGCGATCGGCGATCACCGGTCCGGTGGTGTCGGTGCGTTCGCCGCGGGCACGCGTCGTACTCACCACCACGACCTCGGCTCTCACGGCCGGGTCCAGTCGCCGGAGCGGCCGCCGGTCTTGCTGAGCAGCCGTACGCCGTCGAGCACGGCCGCCGGGTCGACCGCCTTGACCATGTCGTGCAGGGTCAGCCCGGTCACCGCCACCGCGGTGAGCGCCTCCATCTCGACCCCGGTGCGGCCACGGGTGCGCGCGGTCGCGATGATCGCGATCGCGTCGGCGCCGAGTTCCAGCTCGACGTCGATCGCACTGAGCGGCACGGGGTGGCAGAGCGGGATCAGTTCGGAGGTGCGTTTGGCCGCCATGATGCCGGCGATCCGCGCGGTGGCGAGCACCTCGCCCTTGGGCATCGCCCCGTCGCGCACCAGCCCGATCACCGCGCCCGTGGTCCGCAGGGTGCCCGCGGCGACCGCGACCCGGTCGGTCTCCGGTTTGGCACCGACGTCGACCATCCGGGCGGCGCCGTCGGGACTGATGTGTGACAGCTCGTTCTGGTCCATGTTCCGATCCTCCCCTGTCCGGTGCGAGCTTAGGGCGGCACGGGATCCTTCTGGTCGGCCCGACGGATAGGTTGCGATCGCCGAAGGTGAGCAGATATGGAGCGTTGATGATGGATCTCGAGGGGCCGATCGGCTCTGCCACGTCGCGTCTGGTGGTGATTCGTGGCAGCAGCGGGTCGGGCAAGTCCTCACTCGCTGCCGCGGTCCGGACCGCACGGCCCGGTCGGACGGTGGCGGTCGTCGGGCAGGACGTCGTACGTCGTGACGTGCTCGGCACCGGTGACGACGCCGACGGACACGCGACCGGACTCATCGATCTCACGGTCCGCTACGCGCTGTGCAGGGGCTTCGATGTCATCGTCGAGGGCATCCTGAACGCGGACTGGTATACCGAGACCCTGCTTCGTCTCGTGCACGATCACCGAGGCATTTCCCGCTGCTATGTCTACGACCTGTCCTTCGAGGAGACCGTACGACGTCATGCCGGCAAGCCGGTCGCCGATTTGTTCGGCGCGGCGGAGATGCGGATGTGGTGGCGCGGCTGCCAGCGTGTCGACGGGCTCGACGAAGCGGTCGTGACCGAGGCCGAGTCCCTGGATTCGACGGTGGCACGGGTCCTCCACGACTGCTGGCCCGTTTGACCGTGTCGCCGACTGACCCGGCTCGCACCATCTCTCGTTGTCCCTGGTTCTCCGCACATCGGGGAGCATCGCTGCATCGTCGGCTACACAATTGCTCCCCGTAGACCTTCGTCGGGCCGCGCCCACTGTTCACGTGAACAGTCGACCCACCCACAGCCGGTTCACGTGAACCTCCCCGCCACCAGGGATAACGGAAGATCCTCACGGCTCCAGGCGGCACGATCTTCCGCTATCCCTGAATTCGGCGCACCGGGGAGGAACGCTGCACCGTCAGCTACATAATTGCCCCACCAATGCGTGGCGGTCCGGATCGAGCGTTCACGTGAACAGTCAGCCCAACGCACAGCCGGTTCACGTGAACCGCCCGTCGACGCCGCCCGTGATGGATCGGGATCACGTGAACCGCCCCACCACCAGAGATTCTGCGCACCCGGGAAAAACGCTGCACTGTCAGCCACACAATTGCCCCCAACGCCTGATCGGGCCGGAACCAGCGTTCACGTGAACAGTCAACTCAACTCTCAGCCGGTTCACGTGAACCGCCCGTCGACCCTGTCCCTGCGATGGATCCGGTTCACGTGCATCTCCCCGCCACCAGTGATAACGGAAGATCCTCACGGCTCCAGGCGTCACGATCTTCCGTTATCCCTGAATTCTGCGCACCGGGGAGGAACGCTGCACCATCGGCTACACAATTGCTCCCCATAGAAGCCATCCGCATCGGATCGAGTGTTCACGTGAACAGTCAGCCCAACGCTCAGCCGGTTCACGTGAACCGCCCGTCGACGCCGCCCGCGATAGATCGGGATCACGTGAGCCGCCCCGCCACCAGAGCACTCTGCGCACCGGGGAGGAACGCTGCACCGTCAGCCACACAATTGCCCCCAAGCGTGGCCGGTCCGGATCGAGCGTTCACGTGAACAGTCAGCCCAACGCACAGCCGGTTCACGTGAACGCGCCGATCACCAGGGCACCGGAGCGACAGCACACTCAGCGCGAAACGATCGCTCAGGCCGGCTCGTCGGCGTGCTGGCGGATCCAGGTGTGCATCGCGATTCCGGCCGCCACCGCCGCGTTGATGGAGCGGGTCGAACCGTACTGCGCGATCGAGCAGACGACGTCGGCCTGGTCGTGTGCGGCGGCCGACAATCCCGGTCCCTCCTGGCCGAACAGCAACAGCGCGGAACGGGGCAGTTCGGTGCTTTCCAGCGGGACGGCACCCGGCAGGTTGTCGATCGCCACGACCGCCAGGTCGGCGTCCCGGCACCAGGCGACCAACGCGGCCACGTTGTCATGATGCCGCACGTGCTGGTAGCGATCGGTCACCATCGCCCCGCGCCGATTCCACCGCCGGCGCCCGACGATGTGCACCTCGCCGGCGAGGAAGGCGTTGGCGGTGCGTACGACGCTGCCGATGTTGGCGTCGTGCTGCCAGTTCTCGATGCCGACGTGAAACGCGTGCCGGCGGGTGTCGAGATCGGCGACGATGGCATCGAGCCGCCAGTAGCGGTAACGGTCGATGACGTTGCGTCGGTCGCCCGCGCCCAGGAGTTCGGGATCCAGCCGGGGATCGTCCGGCCACGGCAGTGGATGCGGTCCCACGCCGATCTCGTCGGTGCGAGCGGGCGCCGCAGCCTCCCCGGCCTCGTCAGCCCCGCCGGTCTCGTCAGCCTCGTCGGCCACCGCTGATCAGGAACCCGCCTGCGGCGGACCGCCCGCCGACGGCGGCTGATCGCCGGGTACCGAGGGCGGGAGCTGCGCGGGCGGCGGCTGCTGCGGCAGCTGCCCGGCAGGCGGCTGTTGCGGCAGCGCGGCCTGCTGCTGGCCGGGATGCGGGGCCGACGGGTCCTGGCCGATACCGGAGAAGTCGACCGCGACCGGGCCGCGCACCTGCGGGTCGTCGACCTCGAAGTACTCCTCCTGCTTGAAGTGGAATCTCGACGCGATCATGCTCGACGGGAACGCCTGCGCCCGGGTGTTGATCGCCCGCACGTTGCCGTTGTAGAAGCGCCGGCCGGCGGCGATCCGGTCCTCGGTGTCGGCGAGCTGCCGCTGCAGCTCCAGGAAGTTCTGGTTGCTCTCCAGCTGCGGATAGGACTCGGCGACCGCGAACAGACCGCCCAGGCTGCGCTGCAGCTGGTTCTCGGCGGCCGCCATCTGCTCCGGACCGCTCCCGCTCGCCTGCCGGGCCTGCATGGCCTGAGTGCGGGCCGCGGTCACCGACTCCAGCACCTGCCGCTCCTGCGCGGCGTACCCACGGACCGTCTCGATCAGGTTCGGGATGAGGTCGTGGCGGCGCTGCAGCTCGACGTCGATCTGCCGCCACGACTCCTGCACCAGGTTGCGCTGCCGGACGAACCGGTTGTAGCTCACCGCCAGTGCGATGCCCAGCAAGGCCAGGACGACGACGATAACGATGATGGCGATGAGCACGGGCTCTCCTGGTTGGGTCGGTCGGCGACGGTCCCGGCTGCTGCCCACGGTAGCGGTATCCCGGCCGGAACCGGGCGGGTCGCGGCCTGCTCAGGCGCTGGCGGCGCCGTGGTCGGTCCACCCGAACCCGGGCACCTGGTCGATCACGCCGGACAGGAACGCGAGGTCACGGTCGATCCGGCGGCGGTCGAGCCGACCCTTGTTCCAGCTGACCAGGTCACCGCCGGACATCCGCCAGGCCGGCCCCTTGGACTGCATCAGGAACGCCATCATCTGCGGATGCAGCACGTCCGAGGCGAACTTCCGATCGTCGCCCTTGACCTTGAACTCCCGGTTGAAGTCCTCGTTCTCGAGCTCGATGTCCTTGACGCCGACCGCGCGCACCACCGTGCCGGCGATGCCCTCCTGGCTGACCTGCAGGGTCGGGACCAGGCCGGGCAGGGCGATCGCGACGATGCCGTAGCGGTGCTTGGTCGTACGGCGGCCCTTGGAGTCGGCCGCATCGGTCTCATAGAGGTAGTCGAAGGCGACGACCTGACGCCCGCTCAGCTGGCCGACGACGACGTTCTGCGCCCGCCTGCGGTTGCCCGTACCGAACGGCGTGCCGTCGAACCGGTCGGCGTAGGAGTTGTCGGACTCGGAGTAGATCCAGCCCCGCTTGGCCGCCCATACGGCGAACGCCTCGCGACGCTTCTTGGCGGCCTGGAAGCGCAGCACCGTGACCGCCACGACGGCGAGTACGACGATGACGACGAGGGCGACATCCATGCCGGAAGCGTGGCACAGTCTCTCGGCATGGCACAGTAGCGCCCAAGCTCGGCGAGGCACCTGATCGGATCCCACCGCCGGGCACCGGGATCGAGCAGCGAATCCGACGTACGGCGGCCCCGACGCCGTACGCGTCACCGATGCAGGAGCCCTTCACGTGACCGACGAATCCGGCCAGAGCGCCCTCGGCAAGCAGAACGCGATCAAGTGGTCCGACGGGGACGGGCAGGACGGCCCGCGGCCCCGCAACACCCTGCCGATCGCCTCGCTCGCCTGTGGCGTGTTCGCGATCCTGGTGATGTTGGTGCTGAGCCAGGTCGTGCTGGGGATTCTGTTCGGGGTCATCGCGATCGTGCTGGCGATCTTCGGATTGCGGGCGGTACGCCGTGGAGTCGCCGACCGCCGCAGCTGGGCCCTGACCGGCCTGATCACCGGAGTGCTCGCCATCCTGATCTCGGCCGTGCTGCTGATCCTGTCCTACCGCGTCTACAGCGACTGCCGGGACAAGATCGGCCACAAGCCGAGCACCAGCGAACTGAAGAACTGCTCCAAGAACTGATCCCGGCGGGAAAGCGGGCGAGAACCGGGCGGAAGATCAGCCCTGTGCGCCGAGCGAACGCCAGTAGTCGTTGAGCTGGCCCTGGGTCTTGACGAACCACACGATCTGGCCGATCACCGGGAGCAGGAACCACAGGCCGGTGATGGCCGAGACACGGCTCTCGTGCCCGGACCGGCGCACCATCTCACCGGTGTCGTTGGCGACCAGGAACATCACGATGGTGCTGCCGGCGTACGGAATGAACATGAAGGCCAGCGTCGCGCCGCCCATGCCGGAGCCGCAGTGGTCCTTGATCTCCTTGCCGGTCTTGTAGGACCAGACGAAGGTGTAGATGCCGAGGGTGACCACGGCGAGCAGCATGGAAACCGCGATACCGCGCGGCTTGCCGAGCGGTCCGGTGCCCGGCGCCATGGTCTGGGTGCCGGCGTACGCCGGTGCGGCGGGGTACTGGCTGTAGCCCTCGGCTGCCGACGGCTGGCCGAGTGGCGGGGTGTTCTGGAAGTCCTGAGTGGGGTTCTGGCCGTACTGCCCCGGCTGGTCGTACTGCCCTGGCTGGGCGTACTGGTCCGGCTGGGCGTACTGGTCCACCTGGGGGGACTGGCCCGACTGCGGCGGCTGGCCGGCCTGGCCGGGCTGCTGCGTGGGATCGTCGTTACCGTATCCGGACATTGCTGTCTCCTCCTGGGCTGACCCCGCGCGGCGGGATTTGATAGACCGAAATGAGGCCGCGTCGTGACCTGCGCCTATCAGTCTGCCCGACGGCGCGTCCCGCCGTGGGCAAATGTCCGATGATCTATCTCGCTGCCGGGTTCCGCCGGCCGACGATTACGCAGCGTTAATTAACGCCTACTGCAGCGGCGGTTTCGCGAAGAACTGCTTGGCCGGCTTGGAGACGAGCAGACCGAGAATCGCGACCGCGAGTACGAGGCTGATGATTCCGGAAATCTTGGCGATCACGCCCGAATTCTGGCTGAGGCTGAGCAGCCCGCTCAGAATCCCGAGCGTGGCGAGAATGATCGTGACCGTGCGTGCCCATCGGCTGCCACCGCGCACCTTGTAGGCGAGCCCGATGTACAGCGCGGCGATCACCAGGCCGATGATCACGCCGACCACGAGCGAATTCGATGCCGCCGACCGCTCGCTGGCCTTGATGGTGTTCTTCTTGACCAGCTCGTTGAGGATCGAGTTCTTGCGCGCCAGGGTGTAGATCGAGCCGGCGATGCTCAACACCGCCGAGATCACCATCAGCAACGCCGCCTGGCTCACCGGCTTCGGCGCCGGCCCGAGCTGTGCGGGAGCGGACACCTGGTTGGTCTCTGGACCGGTGGGATACGACGGCAGGTCATCGCCCGGGGACGGTCGGCCTTCGTCGGTCATCGCGACTCCTCGATCAGGTCTGGGCAGCTGGCTTGAGCAGGCCCCAGGGTGGCACGACCCGGTGCCGACGGCGAGTTGCGACCCGCCGTCGGCACCGTGAGTGCGGCCGAATCCGGTTGCCGGCTCTACTCCTGGAGCGCGGCGGCCGAGGCTGCCGGCGCGGCCACCACGACGAGTCCGGAGACCTCGTCGGGAGCCACGTCCACGATGACCTCGTCGCCGTCGCGGATGGTGCCGGACAGCAGCCCCCTGGCGAGCTGGTCACCGATCGCCGCCTGCACCAGCCGGCGCAGCGGCCGAGCGCCGTACACCGGGTCGAATCCGGTGATGGCGAGCCAGTCCCGGGCACCGGCGGTGACCGTGAGGGTGAGCCGGCGGGCGGCCAGCCTGGCGGCGAGCTGGTCGATCTGGATGTCGACGATCCGGCCGAGCTCCTCGCTGCCGAGGGCTTCGAACATGACCACGTCGTCGAGCCGGTTCAGGAACTCCGGCTTGAAGTGGCCGCGGACCACGTTCATCACCGCGTCCTGCTTGCGGTCCCCGGCGATCGTGCCGTCGGCGATGATCTGCGAGCCGAGGTTGGACGTCAGGATCAGGATCGTGTTGCGGAAGTCGACGGTGCGGCCCTGGCCGTCGGTCAGCCGGCCGTCGTCGAGCACCTGCAACAACACGTCGAACACGTCCTGGTGGGCCTTCTCCACCTCGTCGAGCAGCACCACGGTGTAGGGGCGACGCCGCACGGCCTCGGTGAGCTGGCCGCCCTGGTCGTAACCCACATAGCCGGGCGGCGCGCCGACCAGCCGGGCCACCGAATGCTTCTCGGAGTACTCGCTCATGTCGATCCGCACCATGGCGTGGGCGTCGTCGAACAGGAACTCCGCCAACGCCTTGGCCAGTTCGGTCTTGCCGACGCCGGTCGGGCCGAGGAACAGGAACGACCCGGTCGGCCGGTCGGGGTCGGAGATCCCGGCGCGGGCACGGCGTACGGCATCGGAAACCGCTTGTACGGCGGCCTTCTGGCCGACGACGCGGGTGCCGAGGGTGTCCTCCATCCGCAGCAGCTTGGCGGTCTCGCCCTCGAGCAGGCGGCCGGCCGGAATGCCGGTCCAGGAGCCGACGACCTCGGCGACGTCGTCGGGGCCGACCTCCTCCTTGAGCATCGCGTCCTCGGCGGGCACGGTGTCCGAGGCCTCGGCGAGCTTGCGCTCGAGCTCGGGGATCCGGCCGTAGCGCAGCTCGGCGGCCCGTCCCAGGTCGCCGTCGCGCTCGGCCCGCTCCTCCTCGCCGCGGGCGGTGTCCAGCTCCTCGTTGGCAAGGCGGATGTCGTCGATGACGCGCTTCTCCTGCTGCCAGCGGGCAGTCAGCCGGGACAGTTCCTCCCGGCGGTCGGCGAGGTCGGCGCGCAGCCGCTCCAGCCGCGCCTTGGAGGCGTCGTCGTCCTCCTTGGCCAGCGCCATCTCCTCGATCTCGAGCCGGCGGACGGCCCGCTCGACCTCGTCGACCTCGACCGGCCGCGAGTCGATCTCCATCCGCAGCCGCGACGCCGCCTCGTCGATCAGGTCGATCGCCTTGTCCGGCAGGAACCGGGCGGTGACGTAGCGGTCGGACAGCGTGGCGGCGGCGACCAGCGCGGCGTCGGTGATGCGGACGCCGTGGTGCACCTCGTACCGCTCCTTGAGCCCGCGCAGGATGCCGATCGAGTCCTCGACGCTCGGCTCACCGACCAGCACCGGCTGGAACCGGCGCTCCAGCGCGGGATCCTTCTCGATGTGCTGGCGGTATTCGTCCAGCGTGGTGGCTCCGACCATCCGCAGCTCACCGCGGGCCAGCATCGGCTTGAGCATGTTGCCGGCGTCCATCGCGCCCTCGCCGGTCGCGCCGGCACCGACCACGGTGTGCAGCTCGTCGATGAAGGTGACGATCTCGCCGTTGGAGTCGCGGATCTCGGCGAGGACGGCCTTGAGTCGTTCCTCGAACTCGCCGCGGAACTTCGCCCCGGCGATCATCGAGCCCAGGTCGAGGGACACGATTCGCTTGCCCCGCAGGGATTCCGGCACGTCACCGCCGATGATGCGCTGGGCAAGGCCTTCGACGATCGCAGTCTTGCCGACGCCCGGCTCGCCGATCAGCACCGGGTTGTTCTTGGTACGACGGGACAGCACCTGCACGACCCGGCGGATCTCGGTGTCCCGGCCGATGACCGGGTCGAGCTTGCCCGCGCGGGCGCTCTCGGTGAGATCGACGCCGTACTTCTGCAGCGCCTGATAGGTGCCCTCGGGATCCGGTGAGGTCACCCGCTGCGAGCCGCGGACCGCGGTGAAGGCGGCGGTCAGGGCCTCCGGGGTCGCCCCGAGTCCGCGCAACAGGTCGGCGGCAGGGCCGCCGGCGGTGGCGATCGCGACCAGCAGGTGTTCGGCGGAGAGGTACTCGTCGCCGTGCTCCTCGGCGCTCTCCTGCGCGACCGTGAGGGTCTGCAGCAGGTTGCGGGAGGTGCGCGGCGGCGCGGTACCGCCACCGGCCGAGGGCAGCCGCTGCAGCAGGGCGGCGGTTTCCCGGCGGGCGGCCTCAGGGTCGACGCCGGCAGCCTGCAGCAGCGGTACGGCGATGCCGTCGGCCTGCGCCAGCAGGGCGGCCAGCAGGTGCGCCGGCTCCACCTCGGGATTGCCGGCCGCCGTCGCCTGCTGCACCGCAGCGGCGACCGCTTCCTGGCTCTTCGTGGTCAGCTTGTTGGGTTCCACTCTCACACTCCACCGAACTGGTCTGAACTGGATTCCGATCTTCCTCGGTTCCAACGAGCCGAGAGTTGAGTCTGTTCCACTCAACTCTAGTCGTATCCGGGCCGTCGGTACGATCGCCCGATGGCTGCCGACGACGAGTCGCCACGGCGCGCCGTCCAGGCGGCCACCCGCGCGACCGAGGCACTGCGGGCCGCGCAGCTCACCCCGTCGGTCACCGTCGCCGACGGCAAGCTGACCATCTGGGGCAAGACCCCCAAACTGCTGATCCGCACCACCGCCGCGCTGGTCTTCCTCGTCGTCACCGTCTTCGGCGGATTCGGGTCGGCCAAGGCCGCACCGCGGCAGGTCCGGCCCGGCACGCCGATCGCGACCGGCCAGTTCGACATCACCCTGCGCTCGGCATCGATCACGCTGCCCGCCAAGGACATCGCAAAGTTCGGCGGCCCGCAGGTGATCGTCACCGCCGTCGTGCACCTGACCACCGACGAGGCGCTGACCGCCCCGAACGGCGCCCTGGCGCTGTCCGGCGTGCGCACCACGACCGACGGCCCGGACTCCGCCGCCGATGCACGGGACGGCTCGTCGCTCGTCGTCAATCCCGACCAGACCTCGACGGTGACCTTCGGCTGGACGATGCCGCCCGGCACGGCGGCCGCGACGCTGCCGCATTCGGTGACCGTGGTCGTGCACAAGATGACCCACCTGGCGTCCCTGCCGGTGTCCGGATATGCCGGCTGGGTAAGCGAAAACGCGATCGCGACCGTGTCACTGCCGGTGCGTGCCGGCACTGGTTCGTGAGCCCGGACCGCCGGGCCGGCGCCCGCCGGTGGATGACCACCTGGAAGACCGCCGCGGTCGTCGTCGTGCTCGGACTGGTCGCTCTGCTCTACGACACGACGCCCGGGCGGGGCCGGTTCCTGGAACCGGTGACCGTGGCTGCGAACCGGCACGGCGTGGCCGAGGCCCCCGACTTCCAGATCGCGGTCGACTCGGTGCGCACCACCCGGCAGCTCGTCGTACCCAGCAGTCTCGATCCGACGAAGCCGGCGGCCCCGCTGTCCAGCACCCTCGGCTGGGTGGTCGTCACGGTCACTGCAGCGGCGACGAAACAGCCGACGCACCTGTCCGGCGTCCGGATCAAGACCCGGTCCGGTGCGTTGTACGCCGTCAGCACCCGCGGCTCGCTGGGGACGGTGGACCTGACCGGGCAGTCCCTGGCCGTGGGCCTGCCGGTGCGGGCCGAACTCGCCGTCGAGATGCCGGCGCGACTGGTCAACGGCGCGCGCCTCGAAGTGTCCGAGCACTACTTCCAGGCGTTGGAGGCGGTGGCGTCGATGCCGTTGCCGGCAGCCGACTCCTCGCCCCGGATCACCGTGCAGCGGGGCGTCCCGCTGGCGCCGGGCGGCGTGGAGTCCAGCAAGTGACGCACGCTGTGACCGCGTCGCGCCGGGCCGGTCTCCTCGCCTGGTGGCGTCGGCACCGCTCCGCCCGGGTCGGTGCCGTCGTTATCACGCTGCTCGGGCTGCTGCCGCTGTACGCCTGGATCACGATGCGCGGTGACTATCACGACTACCGCACCGCGGGCCTGCACAGCCCGGTCGCGGTCGCGCCGGCGACCGCGGGCAGTTGGCACGGTGCGACGTGGAAGCTGGTCGGCTACCAGGTCGACCCGCCCGCCGACAGCGGGCTCACGCCGGGTCCCGGTGAGCCGGGTCCGGCGCCCGGCACCATGGTGCGGGCGGTCGTCGAGATCCGCGCCGCGTCCGCGTCCTCCGCCCGGCGGCTCACCGGCTGTCTGCTCGCGCTGCGCGATCGGCAGGGCAGGTTGTGGGAGCAGGACATCGACAACAGCTGGCGGTACGGTCCGGCGTCATCGGACTGCGCCGGTCCGTACGCCGGCGGAGTCGGTACGCCGGGCGGCGGACCCTCGGGAACGCCGAAGCCGTACACCGTCACCGGGCTCTTCCGGGTGCCGGCGGCCGCCGCTCGGAACGCATCGGTGGTGGTGACGTTCGCGACCGCGAAACCGGCGTACCTGCGGCTCGATCACTGATCGGCCGCTAGACCTCGCTGGTCGCCGGTTCGGCCGTCGCGGGCACGTCGTCGTCGGCCGGCCGGTCGACCGCCGGTGCCGGATCCGGACCGCCGAGATAGCCGGCCAGCGCGCCGACCGTGCGGTCGTAGACCGCGGCCAGCAGGCACACCCGCAGCATGGTGCGGATCGCGTCGACGCCGTCGTACACCGGGCTGTAGACGACCTGCCACCACCCGACCGAGTGCGCACCGAGCGACTCCCGCAGCCCGATCCAGAACCAGCCGCAGGCCGCGTCGAGCAGCGCGTAGCTCAGCAGGAACCCGAGGAACGGCAGCAGCCCACCGCGGGTGACCAGCCGGAAGGCGTTGAGCACCGGCATCCAGCGCGCCCGCCAGTCGCTGCTGATGGCGATGGCGACGTACCGCAACGGCGCGGGCACCTTGTCGGCCCGCTCCCCGGCCCTGGCGATCCGGGCGCCGACCCGCGAGTCGGGCGCCGGCGTGAGGTCCTCGGGCGTCGGGAGCTGCCGGCCGTAGATGACGGCCACGACGGTCAGCCACATCATCGGCAGCACCGCCGCGTTCCACAGGTCGCTGGTCACCAGGTGGATCGCCGACACCGTGACGTCGTAGCCGTGCCGGATCGGGTTGTGCTGTCCCAGCAGGGCAGTCACCAGGTCCTGCCAGCGGTGCCGCAGCCCCACGACCACGCTGCGCGAGGACAGCCAGGCCACCGGGGTGGCGGCGTTGGCGATGCCGTAGATCGTGAAGAAGATCCAGAGGCACTCCAGATAACCGAGCACGGTGGTGTGCAGCCACCGCCAGTGCGATCCGTCGGACAGCGGTATCCGCTTGATCACCAGCCGGGCGACGTAGGCGGCGATGGCGGTCAGGGCCGCGGCGGTCCCGGTCAGCGTGGCCGCGACGTTGCCGTTGAGCCGGTGGGTGCTGAACACGGTCGCGTTGGCCAGGTCCAAGGCCTTCGAGGCGTAGTCGATCGCGTCGTTGCGCATGAACTTGTAGACGAAGTAGAAGGTCAGGAACGGCAGCAGTGAGGTGACGACCGCGTCCAGGAACTGCTGGTCACTGCGGCTGTCGGAGTCGTCGGCCAGTGCACCGTCGGCGACGGCTCGGCCGTGATAGCGCAGCGACGGCCGCAGCAGCAGGAACATCACGACGTACGTCGCCAGTGACACCAGTACGGCGGCCGGCAGCACCATGAGCCCGACGAGTGGATGCCGGACGCCGACCCACGCCGCCAGCCAGATCGCGCCGCGATGGGCGAGGCTGGCGATCAGGTACCAGATCAGCAACACCGGCCAGTGCCGGCGAACAGCCGGATCACCCGCCGCAACGGGTAGATCATCCCGCGGCCGGCGTTGGCCAGCGTGCGGGCGGCCGGCGAGGACACCGCGCCATGCTAACGATCGCGAGACCGGGCAGTCGCCCGGCGCCCGGCCGGTCAGCGGCGGGGTGGCCGCCAGGAGACCAGCGCGGTCGAGACGTCGGGCGTGAGGTTGCGGCGGTACGCCGGGTGCACCGCCGACTCGGCGGCGACCGCCCGGGCGGTGGCGTGCTCGAGCTCGACCAGCAGTTCGCGGATCCGGGCCTGCAGCGCACTCGACCTGGTGCTCGAGCTCGATGATCCGCTTGATGCCGGCGAGGTTGACGCCGTCCTCCTGGGAGAGCCGCTGCACCTCGCGGAGCAGCACGACGTCGCGCGCCGAGTAGCGCCGGCCGCCGCCGGGAGTGCGGCCCGGGGTGACCAGCCCGAGCCGGTCGTACTGGCGCAGGGTCTGCGGATGCATGCCGGCCAGCTCGGCGGCCACCGAGATCACGAACACCGGTGCGTCGTCGGGGACGTCGGGCCGGTTGCGGCCCATGCCGAGTCGGTCAGTCATGTGCCGGTCACCGCGCGCGGTGACCGCGCGGACGCGGGTCGTCCGGCTGCGCCTGCGGCGTAGGTCTCCAGCGCGTTCTCGGCCTCGCCGACAGCGTCTTGGGCACCGCCACCTCGACGGTCACCAGCAGGTCGCCGCTGCCGGTGCTGGCGCTGCACGCCCTTGCCCCGGACCCGGAAGGTGCGGCCGTTGGACGTGCCCGGCGGCATCTTCAGCGTCACCGCGCCGTCCAGCGTCGGCACCCGGACGGTCGCGCCGAGCGCGGCCTCGGGGAAGGTCACCGGCAGGGTCAGCGTCAGGTCGTCGCCGCTGCGGCCGAACAGCGGGTGCGCGCTGACGTGCACGACGACGAACAGGTCGCCGGCCGGGCCGCCGCGCTCGCCCGGCGAGCCCTTGCCGGCGAGCCGGATCCGCTGGCCGTCCTTGACGCCGGCCGGGATCCGCACGGTGATGGTGCGGACGCCGTTCTGCACGCCGGTGCCGCTGCAGTCCGGGCACGGGTCGGTCGATCGAGCTGCCCGGTGCCGCGGCACTCCGGCAGGGCTCGCTGAAGGCGAACGCGCCCTGGTTGCGGGTGGTCAGGCCCTGGCCCGTGGCAGACCGGGCAGGTCTGCGGCGCGGTGCCGGGCCGGGCGCCGGTGCCGTGGCAGGTCGGGCAGGCGTGCGGGCTGGCGAGCCGCAGCGGCAGGGTCACGCCCGCGCACGGCCTCGGCGAAGTCAGGTGATCTCGGTCTCGACGTCGTTGCCGCCGCGCCGGGGTGCCGGTGCCGGGACCGGCCGCCGCGGCCGCCGAACAGGCCGCCGAACATGTCGCCGACCCGGCCGCCCGCGCCGCCCGCCGCCGGAGAAGATGTCGCCGAGGTCGAAGGCGGGCCGCCGCGGTGCCGTCGGTGCCGCACCGCGGCCGCTGCCGAAGCCGCCGAACCCGCCGCCGCCGAAGCCGGGACGCCGCCGCCGAACAGCGACCGGGCCTCGTCGTACTCCTTGCGGTTGCCGGCGTCGGACAGCACGTCGTAGGCCTCGGAGACCTCCTTGAAGCGGGCCTCGGCCTTGGCGTCGCCGGGGTTCGTGTCGGGGTGCAGCTCGCGGGCCAGCTTGCGGTAGGCCTTCTTGATCTCGGCCTGGCTGGCGCGCTTGGCGACGCCCAGCGCCTTGTAGTAGTCCTTCTCGAGGTAATCCTTGGTGCTCACCGGGCGTCACCTCCTCCTTGTTCGAACCGATTGCCGGTCGGCGTCTTGCCGTCGGCGTCGGTCAGTCGGCGGCCTCGGCATCTTCGCCGGTGCCGGGTCGTGCCGCATCCGCATCTTTCGGGTCTTCAGTATCGCTCGGCTCGGGCTGGAGCCGCGCGATCGGGCTCCGCCACGGCGACCATCGCCGGGCGCAGCAGCCGCTCGCCGAGGCGGTAGCCGCGGCGCAGCACCTGCACGCAGGTCGGCTCCGTGACGTCCGGCGCTAGTCGAGTGCATGACCGCCTCGTGCAGGGTCGGGTCGAACGGGTCGCCGACCTCGCCGAACGGCTCCAGCCCGAGCTTGTCCAGCACGCTGTCGAGCTGGTCGGCGACCGCCTTGAACGCGCCGGTCAGGTCGCCGTGCTCGCGGGCCCGGTCGATGTCGTCGAGCACCGGCAGCAGGGCGGCCAGGACCGATGCCGTGGCGATCTCGGCGACCGCAGCGCGGTCCCGGTCGACCCGCTTGCGGTAGTTGGCGTACTCCGCGGTGACCCGCTGCAGGTCGGCGGTCCGCTCGCCGAGCTCAGGCGTGCCTGCTCGAGCTCTTCGGTATCGGCCGACGGTGCGGCCGGGTCCGGCACCGAGCCGCTGCCGCACTCTTCGGCGGCGTCGCCGGTGCGCCGCGGCGGCCGGCCGCTCCGGCCGGCTGCCGCAGCTCGCCGGTCTCGGGGTCGATCCTTCTGCGATCACGCACGACTACGCGGGCTCCTCTGGTTCGTTCGGGTCACGTTCGGGCACGGTGTGGGTCACGGCTTCCCCAGCGCGGGCCGGCGGGGGTCATCGCTGACCCCCGGCCGGCTGACGCACCTGCCGCTCGGCGGCGACTGTCATGCCTTCTGGCCGTCGCCCGGCTCGTCGTCGACGATCTCGGCGTCGACGACGTCCTCGTCGTCGGCGCCACCGGCGGCACCGGCCTGGCGTCCGGTCCCGGGCCGCCGGCATCGGCACCGTCAGCACCCGGCGCCTGCGCACCGGCCTGCGCGTACAGCGCCGCCCGGCCTGCTGGGAGACCTGCTGCACCTTCTCGTGCGCCGCCTTGATGGCGGCGATGTCGCTGCCGCCGAGGCGCCGACCGCAGGTCGGCGAGGGCCTCGTTCGAGCTCGGTCTTGGCCTCGTCGGGCAGCTTGTCGCCGTTCTCCGCGAGGAACTTCTCGGTCTGGTACTGCAGCGACTCAGCCGTGTTGCGGGTCTCGGCCTCCTCGCGGCGCCGCTTGTCCTCCTCGGCGTGCTCCTCGGCCTCCGCGATCATCCGCTCGATGTCGTCCTTCGGCAGCGCGGAGCCGCCGGTGATCGGCATCGACTGCTGCTTGCCGGTGCCGAGGTCCTTGGCGGACACGTGCACGATGCCGTTGGCGTCGATGTCGAAGGTGACCTCGATCTGCGGGACGCCGCGCGGCGCCGGCGGCATGCCCGGCAGCTCGAACATGCCGAGCTTCTTGTTGTACGCCGCCATCTCGCGCTCGCCCTGGAAGACCTGGATCTGCACCGACGGCTGGTTGTCGTCGGCCGTCGTGAAGATCTCCGACCGCTTGGTCGGGATCGTGGTGTTGCGCTCGATCAGCTTGGTCATGATGCCGCCCTTGGTCTCGATGCCCAGGGACAGCGGGGTGACGTCGAGCAGCAGGACGTCCTTGACCTCACCCTTGAGCACGCCGGCCTGCAGCGCGGCGCCGACCGCGACGACCTCGTCCGGGTTGACGCCCTTGTTGGGCTCCTTGCCGCCGGTCAGCTCGCGCACCAGGTCGGACACGGCGGGCATCCGGGTCGAGCCGCCGACGAGCACGACGTGGTCGATCTGCCGACACGTCGATGCCGGCGTCCTTGATCGCCTGCTGGAACGGGCCCTTGCAGCGCTCGAGCAGGTCCTGGGTCATGCCGCTGGAACTCCGCGCGCGGACAGTTGACGTCCAGGTGCAGCGGGCCGTCGGCGCCGGCGGTGATGTAGGGCAGGTTGATGCTCGTCGGCCTGGCCACCGGACAGCTCGATCTTGGCCTTCTCCGCGGCCTCACGCAGCCGCTGCATCGCCATCTTGTCCTTGGACAGGTCGATGCCGTTCTGGTTCTTGAAGGTCTTGACCAGGTGGTCGACGACCCGCTGGTCCCAGTCGTCGCCACCGAGGCTGGTTGTCACCGGAGGTCGCCTTGACCTCGATGACGCCGTCGCCGATCTCCAGCAGCGACACGTCGAAGGTGCCGCCACCGAGGTCGAAGACCAGGATGGTCTGCTCCTTCTCGCCCTTGTCCAGGCCGTACGCCAGCGCGGCCGCGGTCGGCTCGTTGATGATCCGCAGCACGTTGAGGCCGGCGATCGTGCCGGCCTCCTTGGTGGCCTGCCGCTGGGCGTCGGAGAAGTACGCCGGCACGGTGATCACCGCGTCGGTGACCTCTTCGCCGAGGTAGGCCTCCGCGTCGCGCTTGAGCTTCTGCAGCACGCGCGCGCTGATCTCCTGCGGGGTGTACTTCTTGCCGTCGATCTCGGTCGTCCAGTCGGTGCCGATGTGGCGCTTGACCGACCGGACGGTGCGGTCGACGTTGGTGACCGCCTGCCGCTTGGCGACCTCGCCGACCAGCACCTCACCGTTCTTGGCGAAGGCGACGACGGACGGCGTGGTCCGCGAGCCCTCCGCGTTCGCGATGACCGTGGGCTCGCCGCCCTCGAGGACGGCGACCACCGAGTTGGTGGTTCCGAGGTCGATGCCGACCGCTCGTGCCATGAAGACCCCTCTCATTCTGATCTGTCGGTGTTGAGTGTCGCCAGGCTGCAGTCGAGCGTCAGACTGGCCAGAGCTCAGCTTTCATGCTCTTGTCAACGTGGGGGGTCGGAGACGTTCCCGGCTCGCAGTCTGATTCGGAGTGACCCAGCGCCCACCGGGTGGCTCGGACGGGTGTACGCCGCAGCGTTAGGTGCTCGCCGGTACGCGGTTACCAGCCGGTCGTAGCGCCACGGCGGCTCGACAGGAGGTCACCGTGGTCGTCCGCCTGGTCATCGGGCTGGCGCTGACCGTGGCTCGCCGCTCGCCATCGCCGGCCGGCGGGTGCTGGTGGCTGCTACCGGCTGATCCGCGTCCGGCCAGCCGCGGCCGGGCCGCTACGGACGGCATGGCCGCGCGGCTGCGCACCCAGGTCGTCGAGGTCTTCGGCCAGCGCCGGCTGCTGAAGTGGACGGTGCCCGGCGTCGCCCACTTCCTCACCTTCTGGGGCTTCATCATCCTGACGCTGACGATCATCGAGGCCTTCGGCGCGCTGTTCGACCGCGACTTCGCCATCCCGGTGATCGGCCACTGGCGGCGCTCGGGCTTCCTCGAGGACTTCTTCGCGGTCGCCGTGCTGGTCGGGATCATCACCTTCGCGGTGATCCGGCTGCGGCAGCGCCCGCCGCCGAGCAGCGCGAGTCCCGCTTCTACGGCTCGCACACCGGCGCGGCCTGGGTCGTGCTCGGGATGATCTCCGCGGTCATCGTCACGCTGTTCGTCTACCGCGGCGCGCAGATCAACACCGGCGTCTTCCCGTACGGCCAGAGCTGGTGGGCGTTCGCGTCCTACGCTCGTCGCGCAAGGCACTGCACCCGCTCGGGCACGGCGCCAACGACGTGATCGAGACCTTCTTCATCCTGGCCCAGCTCGCCGTGATCCTCGGCTTCCTGGTGCTCGTCCTCTACTCCAAGCACCTGCACATCTCGCTCGCGCCGATCAACGTCCCGACCAAGCGCGAGCCCGATCGCGCTCGGCGCGCTGCTGCCGATGGAGTCGCGGGGCAAGCCGATCGACTTCGAGGACCCCGACGAGGACGACGACCTTCGGCCGCGGCAAGATCGAGGACTTCACCTGGAAGGCCATGCTCGACTTCGCGACCTGCACCGAGTGCGGCCGCTGCCAGAGCCAGTGCCCGGCCTGGAACACCGGCAAGCCGCTGTCGCCGAAGCTGGTGATCATGGACCTGCGCGACCACCTGTTCGCCAAGGCGCCCTACCTGCTCGGTGACGCCGAGCGGCCCGACGGACGGTTCGGTCGAGGTCGTCGGGCAGCGAGAACACGCGCACGGCGTCCCGGAGTCCGGCTTCGGCCGGGTCACCGGCTCCGGCCCGGAGCAGGCGAGCGCCCGCTGGTCGGCACGCTGGCCGAGGGCGGCGTCATCGACCCCGACGTGCTGTGGTCCTGCACGACCTGCGGCGCCTGCGTCGAGCAGTGCCCGGTCGACATCGAGCACGTCGACCACATCCTCGACATGCGCCGCTACCAGGTGCTGATCGAGTCGGCGTTCCCGAGCGAGGCCGGCGTGATGCTGCGCAACCTCGAGAACAAGGGCAACCCGTGGGGCATGAACCCCGGGCCCGCGAGGAGTGGACGGACGGCCTGGACTTCGAGGTCCCGCGTCGTCGACGGCGACGATCCCGGACGAGGTCGAGTACCTGTTCTGGGTCGGCTGCGCCGGCGCCCTCGAGGACCGCTCCAAGAAGGTCACCCGGGCGTTCGCCGAGCTGCTGCACACCGCCGGCGTCGAGTTCGCGGTCCTCGGTGCCGGCGAGACCTGCACCGGCGACCCGGCCCGCCGGCTCGGCAACGAGTTCGTCTTCCAGATGCTGGCGCAGCAGAACGTCGAGATGCTCAACGACGGCGCAAGGCGCGCCGCAAGATCGTCGCGACCTGCCCGCACTGCTTCAACACGCTCGCCAACGAGTACCCGCAGCTCGGCGGCGACTACGAGGTCGTCCACCACACCCAGCTGCTCGAGCAGCTGGTCGCCGACGGCCGGCTGACCCCGGTCACGCCGGTCGAGCCGTCGGTGACCTACCACGACCCGTGCTACCTGGGCCGGCACAACAAGGTCTACACGCCGCCGCGCGAGGTGCTCGCCGCCGTCCAGGGCTGCGCCCGCAGGAGATGCACCGCTGCAAGGAGCGCGGCTTCTGCTGCGGCGCCGGCGGCGCGCGGATGTGGATGGAGGAGAAGATCGGCAAGCGGATCAACGTCGAGCGGATCGACGAGGCGCTCGGGCTCGACCCCGACATCGTCTCCACCGCCTGCCCGTACTGCATGGTCATGCTGTCCGACGCGGTCACCGCCAAGCAGGCGACCGGCGACGCCCGCGAGGACGTCGAGGTGCTCGACGTGGCCCAGTTGCTGCAACGCTCGATGGCCGGGAGGGACAGCCGTGGCACCGCCGATTGACACCCTGATCGCCGACCTCCCCAAGGTCGAGCTGCACGTGCACCTGGAGGGCTCGATGACACCGGCGACCCTGATGGCGCTCGCCGAGAAGAACCACCTCGACGACGTACTCACCGCCATCGACGATCCCGACGAGTGGTATCGCTTCGTCGACTTCCCGCACTTCGTCGACGTCTACCTGCAGGCCGTCCGGGTGCTCCGCGACGAGGCCGACTTCGCCCGGATGACCCGTGACGTCGCCGCGAAGCTCGCCGCCCAGAACGTGCGGTACGCCGAGGTGCACGTCAGCCTCTACAACCACCTCGAGCGCGGGATCGCCCCCGAGGTCGTCTTCGCCGGGATCGAGGCGGGCCGGAGAGCGGCCGAGCGGGAGCACGGCCTGGAGCTGCAGTGGATCACCGATTTCGCCGGCCACGTCGGCTAACCACTTCGCTCGAAGACGGCATCGAGGGCGCTTCCGCGGTGCTGCTGCAGCTCCGCGTCGGCGGCCAGAAGGCCCGCGCGTCGGACGAGACGTTCCCGCTCATGTGCGGCTGCGTCGGCCAGGAGACCACCGGCGCAGGCGGTCTCGCCAAAGCGCTGCGCACCGTGCCGACCGTGCTGGACATCGCCGACAAGGTGCGTCGCATCGCGGGCCCCGACACGTGGATCGTGAACTTCACGAACCCGGTCGGCATCGTGACGCGCGCTCTGCTGCAGGCGGGCCACAAGGCGATCGGCCTGTGCAACGTGGCGATCACGTTCCAGCGCTGGACCTCCGCTCTGCTGGGCGTCGATCCGGGAAGCGTCGAGCTGGAGCACGTCGGCCTGAACCACCTCACGTGGGAGCGCGGCGTCTACGTCGACGGCGTCGACCGCCTGCCGGAGCTGCTCGCCGACCATGTCGACGGCCTCGCCGAGCACATCGGTATCGACGGCGGCCTGATGCGGCGTTTGAACATGGTGCCGTCGTACTACCTGAACTACTTCTACAACCACGACGCCGTCGTGAAGAAGCAGCAGACCGAGCCGCCGCGTGCGGAGGTCGTCGCGACGGTCGAGAAGGAACTGCTCGACATCTACAACGACCCGTCGGTCGTGACGAAGCCGGAGCAGCTGTCCCAGCGCGGTGGCGCGTACTACTCCGAGGCGGCCGTGCAGCTCGTGCACGCGCTGACCGGTGGTGCGGGCGCCGAGAAGCACGTGGTCAACGTGCTGAACAAGGGCACGCTGCCGTTCCTGCCCGACGACGCGGTGATCGAGGTTTCGTCCACTGTGGACGCGAACGGTGGCGTTCCGCTGCCGGTGCGCCCCGTGGAGCCGTCGATCTCCGGCCTGATCTCGCACGTGACCGCGTACGAGTACCTGGCGCTGGAGGCGGCCATCCACGGCGGTCGTGACCGCGTGGCGAACGCACTGCTCGCCCACCCGCTGATCGGCCAGCACGCCATCGCGGACCAGCTGGCCGACGAGCTGATCGCGCAGAACCGCGATCTGCTTCCGTGGGTGAAGGGAGCCTGACAACGATGACGGACCGGGTGCTCGCTATCGACGGCGGGAACAGCAAAACCGCGGTGCTGCTGGTCGACGCGGACGGCAAGGTGCTCGCGCAGGTGCGCGGGCCCGGCGCCCCGCCGCAGACCGTCGGCATGAAGCGTGGTCTCGACGTGTTCGAGGGTTTGGCACGTGAGGCAGCCGCGCAGGCGGGTCTGTCCCCCGACGAACCGATCGCCACGCACACGGCCGCCTATCTCGCGGGTGCGGACCTACCCCGTGAGGAAGAAGACCTGACGCAGGCGATCAGCGAGCGAGGCTGGTCCCCCTCCGTCGTCGTCGGCAACGACACCTTCGCGCTGCTGCGTGCGGGCACCACGTCCGGCGTGGGCGTGGCGGTCGTGTGCGGCGCGGGCATCAACGCCGTCGGTGTGGCCAGTGACGGCCGCACGCACCGTTTCCCGGCGCTGGGCTCCATCTCCGGCGACTGGGGTGGCGGTGGGCAGCTCGGCGAGCTGGCTCTCTGGCACGCCGTGCGCGCGGAGGACGGCCGTGGCAAGCCGACGGACCTGCTGCCGGCGGTGCTGGCGCACTACGGCGAGACCTCGATCATGAAGGTCGTCGAGAAGCTCCACTTCGAGGAAGTGATCTTCGACCCGCACGCGCTCTGCCCGATCCTCTTCGAGGTGGCCGGCCGCGGCGACGCCATCGCGCAGTCGCTCGTCGACCGGCTGGTCGAGGAGATCGTGCTGCTGAGCACGGTGTCGCTGCAGAAGCTCGACCTCGTCGACGAACCGGTCGACGTCGTGCTCGGCGGCGGCGTCATGACCGGCACCGGCGAGATCGTGCTCGGCCCGGTGCGGCAGCAGGTGCTCAAGGTGGCGCCGCTCGCCCAGGTCCGGGTCGTCGACCTGCCTCCCGTGGTCGGGGCCGCGTTGCTGGGCCTCGACACGATCGGAGCCTCGGCCGGAGCCGAACTGCGGTTGCGTTCCGCGTACGACGATCACCTGCCGGTCGCCGACAGCACGTTGGCGTGTCGCGGCGAACGGGTGATCCACAGACCCCGTCTCAGGGGGTAGATCGGCGGCGGCGCCCCCTGAGACGGTCCCAAACCCCACTGCCAGGGGCTGATCGGCGGCGGCGCCCCTGGCAGTGGTCCCAAACCCCTCGTGGAGGGGGAGCTGATCGGCGGCGGCGCTCCCCCTCCACGAGGTCCCAGACGGCCCCCGCAGCGACGTCACGCGCCGATGTCGCTGCGGGGGTTTTCCGTTGCCGAGGAAGAAGAAGGCCCGCTCGGCTGCGGGGCGAGCGACGGCAACAAGTCCGACGGCACCACGGTCGTCTCCACCGCGCTGGTGCGGGTTCGTCAGTCGCGGGCCGCACCACCGGGTTCGAATGCGGCGGCGGGGTGGCCGAAGGACGTGCGGGCGTGGGGCGGGCGCGTCACCTTCGCCACCGAGGGCGCCGGGGAGTACTCATGGGCGGCTGGTCTCCACCGATGTTCGCGATCTCGGGCTCGGCGGGCGCGGCCTCGGTCGGCGTGGGGATCGTCACGACGCCAGTGCTCATCGCCACACCGGCGAGAACACTGATCGTGACGAGCGCTACACCGAGGGAAATGGAAGGAAGCGGCAAACCGGAACGCACGGGCACAAGCTAATGCACCAAATCAGACGAATCCCCCGCAATACCTTCAAGCTTCGCTCGATCGAGTGGTAAAAGAATCGTCACCCATAGCAACGAAACCTACGCTGCCGTAACCAACGGTGGCGTAACCAGCGGACGATTGTGCATGCTGACCAGTCGTCGCGAACGGGAGCCGCGCGAGTGAGGGGGATGTTGTGCTGCGTTGGAACAGTCTGGTGTGCCTGGGGGACAGCTTCACCGAGGGCATGGACGACCCCGGACCGGGGGACACGTACGTCGGCTGGGCGGACCGGCTGGCGGGAATGATCGCGCAGGGCGCGCCCGAATTCCGGTACGCGAACCTGGCCATCAGGGGGAAGATGCTCCAGGAGATCGTGGACGAGCAGGTGCCGCTCGCGATCTCGCTCAAGCCGGAGCTGGTGACGTTCTGCGGGGGCGGCAACGACATCATGGTGCCGAACAGCGACCCGGACGCGCTGGCCGAGACGTACGAGGTGGCGGTGGCCGACCTGCGGGCCGCCGGATGCGACGTGGTGATCTTCACCGGCTTCGACACCAGGAGTACGCCGTTCCTGCGGTCGTTGCGCGGCAAGATCGCGATCTACAACACGCACCTGTGGTCGATCGCCGAGCGGTACCACTGCCGGATGGTCAACCTGTGGTCCATGCAGGTGCTGCACGACCGGCGAGCGTGGAGCGCGGACCGGCTGCACCTGTCGCCGGAGGGTCATCAGCGGGTCGCGCTCCGGGTCGCCGAGGTGCTCGGACTCGTCGACGACCACTCGTGGAACCAGCCGTGGCCGGCGCTCGAGGCGGCGGACTGGGTCACCCAGCGCAAGGCGGACCTCAAGTGGGCACGCGAGCACGTCGTGCCGTGGATCGGCCGTCAGCTGCGGGGCGAGTCGATGGGCGACGGCCTGGCGCCGAAGCGACCGGAGCTGCTGCCGATGGCGCGCTGCACCGACGAGAACTTCTAGCCCGGTGCGAAGGCCGACCGGCACTCTCCCCCGAATGCCGGTCGGCCTTCTTCAACGCAGGCGCCTTACCCCCTCGGTAATCCCCCACTCGGCGACCTGCGGAGCCAACTGGCTCACATCCAACATCCCATGTTTTGGGACCAGACGACTAAACGGTCGCTAAACCTCGGACGACAACGAGTCGAGCGCGGCCCGGACCTCGACCACCCTGGCCGAGTTGACCTGCGAATACAGGCGTAACGCCTCCGTCAACTCTGCTGTGGCAGCAACCCATTCCGCCCGCTGGAGCAGCACCCCGCTGAGCACGTGGCGGCCGAAACCCTCGGTGTAGGTCATCGCGGCGGCCGCCGCGAGGTCGACGGCCTGGCGGGCCAGCGACTCGGCCTGGTCCAGGCTGCCTGCCTGCAGGTGCAGCTCGGCGAGGTTCGCGATGCCGTCGACCAAAGCGGACTGATCACCCGAGCGGCGATACACCTCGACGGCGTGAGCCTGGTGCTGCAGCGCGATTTCCACGCGTCCGCGGGCCTGCTCGACCTGCGCCACGTTGTTCAGCCCGTGGCCCTCGCCGACGAGATCACCGGACTGCTGCGCGAGTTGCACGGACTCCCAGAAGTACAGCAGCGCCTCGTCGTTGTGCCTGAGCCGGAACAACACGTCCGCGAGCTGCGCGAGCGTCAGCACCAGGTACTGGCGTTCCCCGAGCTCGGACGCGAGCCGGTGCGCGCGGCGGGCGTCCGGCAGCAGCACTGGTCTGCCGAGCCGGGCGTTCGTCGTGTAGGCCGTGTCCAGCATCAGGATCTGGCCGAGGCGGCTCCCCGTCACCTCGGCCGCGGCCATGCCGAACCCGACCAGCGCGACCCACTCGCCGGTGAGCGCGCGCACGGTCGCGTAGCCGTGCAACAGCCTGACCAGCTGCCACACCTGGTCGTGCAGGCCCGATTCGGCGGACGCGTGCACGACCGCGACGATGTTGGGCCACTCCCGGTCGAACCAGGCGATCGGGTCGCCGAACGCGGGCAACGCCGTGGAGCCGTTGTCCCCCAACGCGAAGTCCAGTCCGTCACGCGCCGGTCGGATGGCGCGGCGAACGTGGTCGCACGCGACGAGGTAGTAGTTCACCAGGCGCCGCAACGAGTCCAGGTCCGGGCGGCCGGTGTTCCGCACGTACAGCCGCACCAGCTCGTGCATGGTGAACCCGTCCGGCCACGGTTCGACCAGCAGGTTCACCCCCACCAGCCGGCCGAGCCGGTCGCGTGCCGACTCGACGTGGGTGCGGGTCAGGGCGGCCACGGCGTGCGAGCTCATCCAACGGCCTGGCGCCATCCCGACCGACGTGAAGGTGTCGCCGAGATCGGCGGGCAGGTCGCGGGTCGACAGGTCGAGTGCCCGCGACACCCCCACGCCTGCCTCAGGTAGGTCCAACCCACGCATCCGGTGCCCGTCGTCGGCCAGCTCCCCCAGCAGCTCGTCGACGGTCCACTCGGGACTGCTCACGAGCTTGGCCGCGGCCACCCGCAGCGCCAGCGGCAACCCGCCGCACAGCTCGGCGAGCTTGCGCGCGGCCACCGGGTCCTCCGTGGACAGCGGCTTGCCGAGCACGTCGTCCACCAGTTCGCGCGACGCGTCGTCGTCGAGCGGTCCGAGCTTGCGCACGCGGGCGCTGTTCGTGACGACGAGCCGTTCCATCCGGCTGCGCGAGGTCACCAGCACCACCGAGCCCGAACCCGGCGGCAGCAACGGCTGGACCTGGTCGAAGCCGGTCGCGTCGTCGAGCACCACCAGCACCCGGCGGCGGTTGAGCAACGACCGGTAGAGGCCGATGCGGTCTTCCACCTGCACCGGCACACCGTCGGAGGGGACGCCGAGAGCCACGAGGAAGCGCACCAGCACCTCACCCGGCTCGGCGTCACCGAGCGACGCGAACAGCACGCCGTGCGGGAACATCTCGCAGTTCTCGTGCCCCCACGTGATCGCGAGCGCGCTCTTGCCGACACCGGGCGGGCCGGTCAGCACCGCGACCGTCGTCCCGAGCAGGTTCCTGGTGGCGCACACGTTGTCCAGCCACGACCTGTCGTCGTCACGGCCGAACAACCGGGACGCGGACGCGGGCAGCAACGCGGGAGCCACGATGCCGGCGCGTGGTGCCACGGGACGGCTGTCGACGGCGCCGACCAGGCTCAGCGCCGGGTCGTCGCGCAGCACCTGCTCCTGCAGCAACCTCAGCTCCGGCCCGGGATCGATACCGAGCTCGTCCACGGCACGGCGCTGGAACCGTTGGTAGGCCTCAAGAGCGTCGGCTCGCTGACCGGACCGGTACAGCGCGCGCATGCTGTGTGCCACCAGACGTTCCCGATACGGGTACTCGGTGCACAGGCCGCGCAGCTCGCCCACGAGTTCGAGGTGGCGGCCCAGCTCCAGCTCGGCGTCGATGCGCTGCTCCAACGCCGAGAGCCGCAGCTCTTCGAGGTCGGAGGTCATCGGGTCGCCGGGGACGTCGGAGAGCACGGGCCCGCGCCACAGCCCCAGCGCTTCGCGCAGCAAACCCGCCCTGATGGCGGCGGGCTTGCCGCGGGACGACGCCACGAGCTGCCGGGCGCGGTGCAGGTCAAGACGCCAGGGATCCACGGTCAGCTGGTACCCGGTCGGCGTGGTGCGGATTGTCGCGGAGCCCGTCTGGTCGGACTCCTCCAGCACCTTGCGCAACCGCGAGACATAGCCGTGCACGATCGTCCGCGCGGTGGCGGGCGGCGAGTCCGTCCACAGCGCGTCGACGATCTGGTCGATCGAGACGGGTCGGTTCGCCTCGACGACGAGCATGGCAAGCAGCCCGCGCATTCCGCGCCGGCCGAGCGGGATCAGCCGTCCGTCCGCGAGCACCTGGAGTGGACCGAGCACGCCGAACTCGAGTCCGCTTTTGCTCCGCATGCCCCTCCTTCGACGCCCGCTGACCTTGTCACTTCAACAGGTACGAGTGCCCGCGTCTCAGATACAAGTGCGGTTCAACTTCGCGGGGCGCTACTGTGCACGCGTGCCGCGAGATCGGGACTCAGTGGTTGACCGCGGCGCCGGGTGTCTCCTCGGCGGCGCTCTCGGTGATGCCCTCGGCGCGCCGGTGCAGTACCTCGGCTGGGCCGACATCCAGCGCGAACACGGCACCGAAGGCGTTCTCGCACCACCGAAGCCCGCGCTCTTCACCGACGACACCCAGCTGACCCTGTTCACCGCCGACGGTTACCTGCGCGCGTGGGTGCGTGGAAAACGCACCGGCGACTGGGAGCCGTCGCAGACCGTGTGGCACAGCTACCGGCGTTGGTTGATCACCCAGCAGCAGCCGCGCCCGGAGCAGGGCGCGGCCGGGCTGCTCGCGGACGAACGGCTGTACCAGAGCCGCTCGCCCGGTTTGACGTGCCTGCGCGCGCTGGCCGCGGAAACCCCGTCCACGCCGGAGAACCCGCACAACGAGTCCTCCGGCTGCAACGGCGTCACCCGCACCGCCCCCGCGGGCTTCGCGCCGTCCGCGGCGATCGCGTACGACCTCGGCTGCCGGTTCGCCGCGTTGACGCACGGCGGCACGGGCGGCTGGGTTTCCGGTGGCGCGCTTGCCTTGCTGGTGCACCTGCTCGCGGTGAAGGCCAGGCCGTTGCGCGAGGCGATCGACCAGATGATCGGCCGCGTGCTGCGCGACGACACGTACACGGCGACCGTGCTGACGCGGGCCGTGGTGCTGGCCGAGGAACACGACGGCTCGGCGCCGGTGCGCGTCGACCGGCTCGGCAGCGGCTGGACCGGTCCAGAGGCGCTGGCGATCGCGGTCTACACCGTGCTGACGCATCCGAAGCCGGTGCAGTTCGTCGACGCGATGCGGGCCGCTGCCAACCATTCCGGCGGCAGTGACGCCACGGCGGCGTTGACCGGGAACGTGCTCGGCGCCCTGCACGGCACCGAGGCGCTGCCCCGCGACTGGCTCAGCGGGCTGGAGCTCGTGGACGTGCTCGACGAGATGGGCCGCGACCTCGGCCGCTCCGCCGTCAACCTCGAGTTCGACGAGGCCCGCTACTCCTGACCACGTTCTTGATGAGGGGAGCTTTCATCAACGTTGATGAAAGCTCCCCTCATCAAGAACAGAAAAGCCTGCTGGGCGCGCTCCCGAATAGCGCAGCACCAGCAGGCTTCTCGCACGAAGTGTTGGTCGACAGCAGGCCGGGTCTCGCCCCGAGCGAGCCCCGCTCAGCTCTTGATCAACGAAAAACGTGCCCCGGAGTCAAGGCTCCGTTGGGCGGGCATGTTAACAGATGTGTACGGGTAGTCCAGGGCTGCGGAAGACCCGGCGATCTTCGTCGACGATGAAAACCTCGCAGTCCTCCTGCGCCGCCGCCCACTCGACGCCGTCCCTGCCCAGCGCAAACGCTGCTGTGGCAGTGGTATCGGCGATGGCGAGATCTTCGGCGAAGACCGTGACGGACAGAATTCCGGTGACGGGCTCGCCGGTGCGGCCGTCGAGGATGTGCTGGCCGCGTTCGTACAACGCTGACGTGGCAACGGCTCCGTCCCGGACACCGAGCACGACGCAGAGCTGGTCGGCGAGATCGGGATGCCGAACGCCCACGCGCCAAGGCTTTCCCGGCTCGGGCTCGCCCGCCGTCACGACGTCGCCACCGGCGTTGATACAGAAGCTCGATGCCCCGCCCTGGCGGAGGATGTCGGCGGCGCGCTGCACGGCCCAGCCCTTCACCACCGCGCACGGGTCGAGCCCGCGTCCCGGTACCCGTGCCGTGAACGCGCCGCCGGTCGACTCCTCGTACCAGTCGCACAGCGACAGCACCTCGACCAGGTCCGGGGTGAGCTCTTCCCTGGTGAGCTCACCCCGGTCCAGCCGGGACACCTCGCTGTCGGGCTTGAACGGCGAGAACTGTGCGTCCGCCGCCGTCAACCAGGCGAAAGCCCGTTCCGCCAGCGCGGCATCGCCGTCACGCAGGTCCACCGAGATCGGCAGGCCCATGATCTGCTCGACGCGCCGCACCGGCATTCCTACTGCGCTCCGTCGATCGCGGCCTGCAGGGACTGCTTGTAGCCGTCGGAGGTCGCGGTCGCGCCGGACACCGTGTCGATGTCCGCGCTCTGCGCCTTGAGCGCCGACTCCCGCAGCAGCGGCAGCGCCATCCTGGTCGGGTTGCTGTTCGGGGCACGGAGCGCCTTCACGTCGGTGATCCTGGTGCCCTGGAACGTGACCTGCACCTGCACGGTGCCTTCCGACGTGTTCACCGCCGGTCCGGACACGTTGCGGGTCTGCGCCTGCTGCTGTTGTTGCGTGGTCGGCGCGGGCGCGGTGCTCTGGGGCGACACCAGCGTCGGCGTCGGAGCCTTGGGCTGCGTCTGTGCCTGGGTCTGCTGCGGGGTCTCCGGCGCGGCGATCTCGCTGATCTCACCCTCGTGCGCCGCGCCCGGCTCGTAGAGCCACACCGGCACGAGGCCGCCGACACTCAGCAGCAGAACGGGAATTGCCCTCTTCACGTCGTCATACCCCTCAGTTGGCGAGCGCGAAGCGCTCGGCGTGCACCTGGTTGCCGGGCACACCCAGCTCGGACAGGCTGCGGACCACGGCTTCGGTCATGCCGTTCGGGCCACAGATGAAGACGTCGCGGTCCTGCACGTCCGGCACCAGCGCGGCGATGTTGTCCGGGCCGAGCAGCGGGCCGTTCGCGGTGATGGTCTTCGAAGAACCGGTGACCAGGCGCAGCACCGCGCCCTTGGCCTGTGCGATGCGTTCGAGCTCGCGCAGCAGCACTGCTTCGCGCGGGTCGCTGACCCGGTACAGCACCACGACGTGACCCTTGATCTCCTCCAGCAGCGCGCGGACCGGCGTGATGCCGACGCCGCCTGCGACGAGGAGCGCGTTCTGCTTGGTCTGGTGCATCGTGGTGAAGGCGCCGTACGGGCCCTCGGCGAACACGCGGGTGCCGACCTTGATGTTGCGAACGCCCTTGCTGCCCTCGCCGAGCGCCTTCGCCGTCAACCGCAGGTACTTGCCGTTCGGCGCCGCGGACAGCGAGAACGGGTTGGCCTGCCACCAGCGGTCCGCGGTGAGGAAGCGCCACAGGAAGAACTGGCCCGCCCTGGCGCCCAGCTGGTCGAGGTCCTTGCCCTCGATGTAGACGGACACGACGTTGTCCGCCTCCGGCACGACCGCGGCGACCCGGTACTGGTGCTTCCAGTTGCGCCAGAACGGGAGCACGAACCGTCCGATGAAGACAGAACCGAGCGCGAAGGCCCAGAGGCCCCACCAGTAGGCGGTGGCGAGCTCGGACTTGCGGAACGTGCTGCCGACCGCGACCTGGTGCGTGAACGCCAGGAAGATCGCGACGTAGGTGTAGAGGTGGATGAAGTGCCAGGTCTCGTAGGCCATCCGGCGCCGCGCGAAGCGGGCGGAGACGATGCCGACGGTCATGATGATCGCCCACGCCACCAGCGCGCGGAGGATGCCCTCCAGCTCGGTGGCCTGGCGGATCACCTCGGCGACCGGGCCGTCGTCACCGGCGTTGCCGAACGAGATGAAGACCAGGTGCCCGACCAGCATCCAGAAGATCGTGAAGCCGACCCAGCGGTGCCACGAGGTGAGCTTGTCCATGCCCAACCGGCGGTCGAGCCACGGCAGCCGCGCCACCAGGAGCAGCTGGAACGCCATGGCCAGCGCGCCGTAGAGACCGGTCAGCCGCCCGAAGTTGATCAGCTTGTTCGACCCGACGCCCGCGTCGTTGAACAGGTAGGTGACGAACGCCGCGTTGGCGAGGAGGAACAGGTAGAGGCCGGCTTTGGCCAGCACCTTGTGCGGCGTCGCCCGGCCGGCCGAAGCCGGTCGCGCGGGATGCTGCAGGGTGGTCGTCACAGCGGGCTCCTCGGTCGGCGGATCAGGTCGGGTCGGGCTGGTGTCGAGCATTGGCGTTGGAGCTGTGGCTCCGCTTTGCACGGGCTGTCGACTTCCTGTCGATCGAGCGGAGGGAGCACCAGGTGACGCACCATGAGCACGTGGACAAGGGGAACTCGGTTCGATTGCTCGTCGTCGACGACGAGCCGCACATCGCTGATCTGGTCGCGACGGTCGCCCGGTACGAGGGCTGGCAGGCGGCCACAGCGCTCAACGGCGAGGACGCGCTGAGAGAGGCCGCCGAGTTCCAGCCGGACATCGTCGTGCTCGACCTCATGCTGCCTGACCTGGACGGATTCACCGTTCTTGATCGGATGCGCGCGGCCGGAGCGATGGTGCCCGTGGTGTTCCTGACGGCCCGCGACGGCACCGCCGACCGTGTGGCGGGACTCACTCGCGGCGGCGACGACTATCTCGTGAAACCGTTCTCCGTCGAGGAGCTGATGGCCCGGCTGCGGGCCGTGCTGCGCCGCTCGACCGGTCCGTCGTGGAAGCGCTCCGTGCTCAAGGTCGCCGATCTGGTGCATGGACGAGGACACGCGCGAGGTCCGGCGCGGCGGCAAGCTCGTCACCCTGACCCCGACCGAGTACGAGCTGCTTCGCTACCTGATGCGCCGCTCGCCCGCCGTGCTGACCAAGGCGCAGATCCTCGACCACGTGTGGGAGTACGACTTCGGCGGCCGGTCCAATGTGGTGGAACTGGTCATCTCGCACCTGCGCCGCAAGCTCGACGACGGCCACGAGCCGTTGATCCACACCGTGCGCGGTGTGGGGTACGTGCTCCGCCGAGCAGCGGAATGGCATGGCTACGCAGCCTGTCCGCGACTGCGGCTCGGCACGCGGCTCGCACTGGCGCTCGGCGCGCTCGCGCTGACGGTGTTCGCGATCGTCGGCACGGTCATGGTCACGTCGATGAAGGACGTACCTGGACCGCCGGCTCGACGACCAGATGGTGATCAGCCAGACCGGGGCGGCCGACGAGGTCGCAGCACCGGCAAGCTCTCCAAGGTCCCGCAGGACTGGTACGCGGTCGTCTACACAGATCGAGGACGGCGGCGCAGCTGCGCCCTGCGCCGGGGACGAGCAGCCGGAGGACCGCGCCGAGCTGGACGAGGTCGCGCAGCAGGCGCTGACGGCCGACTACTTCGAGACCGACGTACCTGCGCGACGACGGGCAAGTTCCGGCTGCGCGGGCCTGCGCGATCAATCCACGACGAGAAGGTCGCTGGTCAGCGCGGCCCCGATGAAGGACCGGGACAGCACGATCTCCCAGCTGATCACGGTCGGCGTGATCGCGTTCATCGCCGCGTTGGTCACGCTGGTGGTCGGCGGCCAGGCGTTGCTGCGCCGGGGCCTGCAGCCGTTGTCGAACATGGCCGACACCGCGCACGACATCACCTCGCACGACCTGACCGACTCCGCTCAGCCTCACCGTGCGCGTCGACAGCAAGGGCGGCGGCGTCGAGGTCGAGGAGCTGCGCGAGGCGTTCAACAAGATGCTCGCGCACATCGACTCTTCTTTGGCCGCACGCACGGCCGCTGAGCAACGTCTGCGCCGGTTCATCGCCGACGCGTCACACGAGCTGCGCACGCCGTTGACGTCGTTGCGCGGCTATGCGGACCTCTTCCGGTACGCGGCGGCCAACGAGCCGGGCGAACGCGAGAAGCACCTGGAGAAGCTGCGGTCGGAGGCGTCACGGATGAGCGTGCTGCTCGACGACCTGTTGTTGTTGGCACGCCTGGACTCCGCGGAGTCCGAACCGCCGTTGCGCCCCGAGGACCTGGACCTGGCGGCGATCGCGGAGGCCGCCGCGGACGCGTTCCGCGCGGCCCGCCCGACGCACGAGCTGTCGATCGACGCCGACCCGGTGACCATGCGCGCCGACGCGACCCGGCTGCGGCAGGTGCTCGACAACCTGCTGACCAACGCCGCCGTGCACACCCCGGCAGGCACCTCGGTCTCCGTGCGGGTGACCGCCGAACCGGGCTGGGCGGTGGTGCGGGTGAGCGACACCGGCCCCGGCATCCCGGCCGCCGACCAGGCGCGGATCTTCGACCGGTTCTACCGCGTGGACAACTCTCGAACCCGCCAGCGCGGCGGCAGCGGCCTCGGCCTCGCCGTCGTGCAATCCCTGGTCCAGGCCCACGGCGGCACCATCACCCTCGCCAGCCACCCAGGCTCGACGACCTTCACCATCCGCCTCCCCCGCCGCCTCCTCTGACTGAGCGAAAAGCACGTTCGTACGGCCAGTTCGTACGAACGTGCCTTTCGCTCAGAATCAGTCGGCGGTGGAGCTGGTGGCCCAGAGGTCGATGCCCGACTCGACGGCGTGCTTGTCGATCTCGGCGAGCTCGTCGTCGGTCAGCGGCGGCGCCTGGAGCGCGGCGAGGTTCTGCTCCAGCTGCGTGACCGAGGAAGCGCCGATCAACGCCGACGTGACGCGCGGGTCGCGGATCGTCCAGGTCAGCGCGAGCTGGGCCAGCGACTGTCCGCGCTTGGCCGCGATCTCGTTGAGCGAGCGGATTCGGCCGAGGTTCTCCTCGGTGAGCAGGTCCGTCGACAGCGACTTGTTCTGCGCCGCCCGCGAGTCGGCGGGGATGCCGTTGAGGTAGCGGTCGGTCAGCATGCCCTGCGCGAGCGGCGAGAACGCGATGCAGCCGGCGCCGACCTCCTCCAGCGCGTCGAGCAGGTCCGGCTCGATCCAGCGGTTGAGCATCGAGTAGCTCGGCTGGTGGATCAGCAGCGGCACCCCCGCGGAACGCAGCAGCTCGGCCGCCTCACGGGTCTTGGTCGCGGAGTAGCGACGAGATGCCGACGTAGAGCGCCTTGCCCTGCTGAACGGCGCTGACCAGCGCGCCCACGTCTCCTCGAGCGGAGTCTCGGGGTCGAACCGGTGCGAGTAGAAGATGTCGACGTAGTCCAGGCCCATTCGGGTGAGCGACTGGTCGAGCGACGACAGCAGGTACTTGCGGCTGCCCCACTCCCCGTACGGGCCGGGCCACATGTCGTAGCCCGCCTTCGTGGAGATGACGAGCTCGTCGCGGTACGGCCGGAGATCGTCGGCGAGGATCTGCCCGAACGTGACCTCCGCCGAGCCGTAGGGCGGCCCGTAGTTGTTGGCGAGGTCGAAGTGCGTGACGCCGAGGTCGAACGCACGACGCGCGATCCCGCGGCCGAGCTCGTACGGTCGATCTCCACCGAAGTTGTGCCACAGGCCCAGCGAGATGGCGGGCAGCTTGAGGCCGCTGCGACCCGTCCGCCGGTACGTCATCTGGTCATAGCGCGCGCTATCCGCGAGGTAGGACATGGTGCCCACAATGTCACGTCGAACTGAGACGGAGCAGGAGCTTCCGAGCGTCATCCAGCGTGGTGAGAGCGTCGCTCTCCGTGCTGTTCGTCCGTTAACAGGATTCAGTCTTGCGGCCGAACCCGCCGACGGTGCGGCCGACTGGCGGACGAAGGGCGCGGGCCGGGCTGCGCGGACCTTCGAGCAGTCGTCCGCCACGCCCGGCATCGCGAGTAATAGAGCGTTGTTCGCAAAAGCTGACCAAGGGTCACGCCGAAATGAGACGAGGGCCCGCCCACCTGGGCGAACCCTCTTCTCGGATAGAGCCGGCGAGGGGAATCGAACCCCTAACCTTTCGCTTACAAGGCGAGTGCTCTGCCAATTGAGCTACGCCGGCCTGGCTCTGTTCGCGAACATCGTAAGCGCCCGTTGCGGTTGCTACCTGCGGCGAACGGTCTGCTCTCAGTGTGATCGGATTGCTCCGACCGGAGGCAGACCAACCAACTGAGTGGATCAAGGCCTCGGACCCCTCGCCTTGACCAGGTCAGGAGGGTAACCAACAGACAGTGATCATGTCCTCCTTTTTGGGTCCCCCGATCGGAGGTGGCAGACGCCACAGCAACAGTCGAAGTGCCTCTCACGATCACACGACGGAGGTGCCTGAGATTTCCACGAACAACCTGCACGGCCCCGCTCTGCCCGACGACACCACGGTTCACCTGGTACTCGATCTCGCACTCAAGATCGGCGAGGTCCAGATGGCCAGCGGAGCCGGTGCGGCCGATGTGACAGCGACGATTCTCTCGATCACCGAGAGCTATGGACTGCCGCACACCGAGGTCGACGTGATCTACACCTCGATCAGCGTGTCGTGTCATCGAGGTACCGAAGCGCCGCCGATAACCGCGATAAGGGTCGTCCGCCAACGCAGCCTCGACTACACGCGACTCGCGGCCGTCGAGCACCTTGTCCGCCATCTCGGGCCGATCGAGGACGCTCACTCCGAGCTCGAACACATCACCACGGCCAAACACCCGTACCCGCGCTGGGTCGCCACCGCCGCGTGGGCGGGCATGGCCGCGGCGGTCGCGTTCCTCGTCGGTGGCGGGCTGTCGCTCGCGATCACGGCCGCCATCGTCACCGCCGTGGTCGACCGGGTCGGCCGCGTGCTCAACCGGCGTGCGCTCCCCTTCTTCTTCCAGCAGTTCGTCGGTGGCGCGCTCGGCACGGGCGCCGCGCTCGCCGTCTTCGCCACGAAGCTGCTGCCCGACGTCCGGCCGAGCCTGCTGGTCGCCGTCGGCATCGTCGTGCTGTTGTCCGGGCTGGCACTGGTCAGCACCGTGCAGGACGCGATCTCCGGCTACAACGTCACCGCCGCGGGTCGCACCGTCGAGACCGTGCTGCTCAGCGCGGGCCTCATCGGCGGTGTCGCGCTCGCCATCCGCACCGCTGTCCACTTCGGACTGGAGATCAAGCTCTCCGACCCGTTGCCGCCACTGATCTCCGCGGTGCCGATGCAGTTCGCCGCGGGTGCGGCGACCAGCGCGTTCTTCGCGCTCGCCTGCTACGCCCGGCCACGTGCGCTCGTCGCCGCCGCCATCTCCGGCGCGATCGGCACGGCGACGTTCGGTCTCGTCACGAGCCTCGGGCTGGACGTGCTGCTCTCCTCGGCGGTGGCCGCCATGATCACCGGGTTCGGTGGCGCGACCATGACCCGCAGACTGCGGATTCCGACGCTGGTCGTGGTGCAGGCGGGCGTCGTGCCGCTGCTGCCCGGCTGGACCACCTACCGGGGCCTGTTCCAGCTCACGGCGGAGGGCGATCCGGCCGGTCTGAGCACGCTGGTGTTCGCGAGTGGCATTGCTCTCGCTCTGGCCGGAGGGGTCGTTCTGGGCGAATACCTGGCCCAGCCAGTGCGTACCGGACTGGGCCGTCTGGAGCGCAAGTTCGCTGGTCCGCGCATGTCCGGGCCACTTAAACCCACCGAACGAAGGTTGGAGTGACCGTCGCTGTGACGGGGGTTACACGACACGCCGTGGACACGCGTCCGCACTAGCCTCGGAACCTGTGAGCACCGACATTGGCGAGAACGGGGCGGAATTCGTAGTCGTGGCCAACCGGCTGCCGGTTGACCTGGAGCGCCTGCCCGACGGGACAGAACGCTGGAAGCACAGCCCGGGAGGGCTGGTGAGCGCGCTCGAGCCGTTCCTCCGCTCACACAGCGGCGCCTGGGTCGGCTGGCCCGGTGTCGCGGACGCCGAGGTGCCCTCGTTCGAGGACGATGGCCTGTTGCTGCACCCGGTGCCACTGTCCGGCGACGAGGTGCGCGACTACTACGAGGGCTTCTCCAACGGCACGCTCTGGCCGCTCTACCACGACGTCGTCGCGCAGCCCGCGTTCCACCGGCACTGGTGGAACTCGTACAAGCGGGTCAACCAGCGGTTCGCCGACGCGACGGCGAAGGTCGCCGCGCAGGGCGCGACCGTGTGGGTGCAGGACTACCAGCTCCAGCTCGTCCCGGCGATGCTGCGCGAGCAGCGACCCGACCTCAAGATCGGCTTCTTCCTGCACATCCCGTTCCCGCCGGTCGAGCTGTTCATGCAGCTGCCGTGGCGCACGGAGATCATCCGCGGCCTGCTCGGCGCGGACCTGGTCGGCTTCCACCGGCCCGGCGGCGCACAGAACTTCCTCTGGCTGGCCCGCAGGCTCGTCGGCCTGGAGCCCAGCCGCGGCACGGTAGGTGTCCGGACCCGGCCAGGTGTCGTGCAGGTCGGCGACCGGACCGTGCGCGTCGGCGCGTTCCCGATCTCGATCGACAGCGCGGGGCTCGACGCGGTGGCGCGGCGCAAGGAGACGCAGGCCCGCGCGAAGCAGATTCGAGCGGACCTGGGCAACCCCAAGCGCATCCTGCTCGGCGTGGACCGACTCGACTACACGAAGGGCATCGATGTCCGGCTGCGCGCGCTCTACGAGCTCATCGCGGACGGACGGGTCGACCCCGAGGACGTCGCGATGGTCCAGCTCGCCACCCCGAGCCGGGAGCGGGTCGACCACTACATCACGATGCGCCAGGGCATCGAGCAGTCCGTCGGCCGGATCAACGGCGAGTTCGGCCGGGTCGGCAAACCCGTCGTGCACTACCTCCACCAGTCGGTCAACCGCGAGGAACTCGTCGCGTTCATGAGCGCCGCGGACGTCATGGTCGTCACCCCGGTTCGTGACGGGATGAACCTGGTCTGCAAGGAGTACGTGGCATGCCGATATGATCTTGGTGGAGCTCTGGTGCTCAGCGAGTTCGCCGGCGCTGCCGCAGAACTGACCAGTGCGTTCCTGGTGAACCCCCATGATCTGGACGGTGTCAAGAACGCACTGCAGGCCGCCCTCGACATCGATCCAGCAGAGGGCCGCCGTAGGATGCGCGCGCTGCGCCGACAAGTCCTCACCCACGATGTTGACCGTTGGGCAAGGTCGTTCCTGGAGGCGTTGGGCACGCAGACCTCGGTCTGAATCCTTTCAGATCCCATTGACCCATCGAGTGCTCCAGGAGGGGCGTTGACCGCCGAGGCCCTCCCCGCCGAACTGCGCCGAGCGATCGTCCAGCTCGCGCGGACCCCGCGACTACTGGTCGCCAGCGACTACGACGGAACACTCGCGCCGATCGTGAACGACCCGGAGCAGGCTCGCCCGCTTCCGGAGTCGGTGAACGCGCTGCGTTCACTCGCGAGCCTGCACGAGACCACATCAGCCGTGATCTCCGGTCGTGCGCTGCGCGACCTGGCCACGCTGTCCCGCCTACCCGGCGAGGTCCACCTCGTCGGCTCGCACGGCTCGGAGTTCGACGTCGGTTTCGTCCACGCGCTGGACGCGAACGCGAAGGCGCTGCACCGCCGCATCGAGGCCGAGCTGGAAGAGATCGTCGACGGCCACGAGGGCGTGCACCTCGAGGTCAAGCCCGCTTCGGTCGCGGTGCACGTGCGCCGTGCCGCAGCGGAAATCGGCGAGACGGTGCTGTCGGCCGTCCGCCTCGGCCCGTGCACCTGGGACGGGGTGGAGGTCACCGAGGGCAAGGCCGTCATCGAGCTTGCCGTCATCGAGACCAACAAGGGCCACGCCCTCGACATCCTGCGTCACCAGGTCGGTGCCACCGCGGCGGTCTTCCTGGGCGACGACGTGACGGACGAGAAGGCGTTCGCACGCCTGTCCGGCCCGGACGTCGGCATCCGCGTCGGCGCAGGCGAGTCGCTCGCCGAGTACCACGTGAGCGACCCGTCCGACGTCGCGACCGTGCTCGCGTTCCTGCTGGAGGAACGACGCGCGTGGCTGCACGGCGACCAGGCCGTGCCGATCGAGCGGCTGACCATGCTCGCCAACGAGCGTTCGGTCGCGCTGGTCACGCCGGACGCCAAGGTGAACTGGCTCTGCCACCCCGAGCCGGACTCCGCGGCGATCTTCGCGGACCTGCTCGGCGGCCCGGCCGCGGGCCACTTCTCGATCAAGCCGGAGCACGGGTCGCTGCCACTGGGCCAGCGCTACCTGCCGGGCACGATGATCGTGGAGACCCGCTGGTCACGTCTCCTGGTGACCGACTATCTCGAACACGACCTCGCCTCGCACCGGACCGACCTGGTGCGGCGCATCTCGGGCTCGACGAACGCGGTGATCACGTTCGCACCGCGGCCCGAGTTCGGTCAGGTGCCGGTGCGGCTGCTGCGCGAGCGTGACGGTCTGCGCATCGTGGGCACCTCGGACCCGATGGTGCTGCGTTCGCCCGGTGTCGACTGGGAGATCACCTCGGACGGCGTGCAGGAGACCGCGCGCGCCGTCGTTCGTCCGCGTGAGGGTGCGGCTGTGTTGTTGGAGCTGCGTTGCGGCACCGACGACATCTCCGAACACGCTCTGGCCGAGTCCATGCGTCGCGACCGCGCCGCCGGCTACTGGTCGGACTGGGCGGCGGGCCTGAAGCTGCCGCGCGTCCAGCCGGACCTGGTGCTGCGGTCGGCCCTGACGCTGCGTGGCCTGGTGCACAAGGACTCCGGCTCGATCATGGCGGCGGCCACCACGTCACTGCCCGAAGAGCTCGGCGGCGTCCGCAACTGGGACTACCGCTACTGCTGGCTGCGTGACGGCGCCATGACCGCCTCTGCACTCGTGTCGGTCGGCTCGTTCGCTGAGGCGGACGGCTTCCTGGCGTGGCTGCACGGCGTTCTGGAGACCATCCCCGGCCCGGAGCGCCTGCACCCGCTCTACACCCTGCACGGCACGCAGCTCGGCGCCGAAGCCGTGATCGAGTCGCTGCCCGGCTACGCGGGCTCCCGTCCCGTGCGCGTCGGCAACCTTGCGAACCAGCAGGTGCAGCTCGACGTCTTCGGCCCGGTCGTGGACCTGGTGGTCTCGCTCGCCACCGCACGCGGTTCGCTGTCCGACGCCGACTGGCGCATGGTCGGGGCGATGGCCGAGGCCGTCTCCCGCCGCTGGCACGAACCCGACCACGGCATCTGGGAGGAACGGCACGCGCCGCGCCACCACGTGTACTCCAAGGTCATGTGCTGGCTGACCATCGACCGCGCGATCAAGCTCGGCGAGCAGTTCGGCCGCGAGTTGGACCCCTCGTGGGTCCCGTTGCGCGACACGATCGCCACGGACGTGCTGAAGAACGGCTGGAACGACGAGGTCCAGTCCTTCACCACGGCCTACGACGGCGACGACCTCGACGCCGCCTCACTGTTCGTGGGGCTGTCGGGTCTCATCGACCCGGCCGACGAGCGCTTCCAGTCGACCGTCACCGCGATCGAGGCCGAACTGCGCTCCGGTTCGACCGTCTACCGCTACCACCGCGACGACGGCCTGCCGGGCGACGAGGGCGGCTTCCACCTGTGTGCCGCGTGGATGATCGAGTCCTACCTCCTGACCGGTCGCCGCACGGAGGCCGAGGAGCTGTTCGGGCAGATCGTGGCGGCCGCCGGTCCCACGGGTCTGCTGCCCGAGGAGTACGACCCGGTGGCCGAGCGCTCGCTGGGCAACCACCCGCAGGCGTACTCACACCTGGGCCTGATCCGCTGCGCCCAGCTGCTCTCGCAGTGATCTGACCGCCACGCGGGGGCCTTTCGTTTCCTTCCGGGAAACGAAAGGCCCCCGCGTGTCGTTTCTAAGGGCGGGGTGGGACGCGTTCGATGACCGTCGCCGTGCCGCTCACCGGCTCGCACAGGCCGATTACGTCGCCCTTGGCCAGGTGCGACCACGTGGTCGGCACCAGAGGCTTCAGGCGGGCTGTGGCGCGTTCTCCTGGGCCTAGTTCGCGTGGCTTGCCTTCGATCCATGCCGCGGCGACCCGGCGGTCGTTGCCGGTGAGGTCCCAGATCGGGCGTTGTCCGCGCACGGGCAACGGGTCCGCGTCGTGTGCCAGCAAGAGGTCTATGCGCAGCAGGCCGTGGATCGACTCCGCGCACCGCCAGTGGAACCAGGCCGGGTCCAGGCCCATCTGCGTCGCCGCCTCGGCGAGCAGGTCCCAGTAGCGCGGCGTCTGCCAGGTGATGCCGCCGAACTCCCCCAGCAGGTCGAGGACCAGCTCCCACTCCTCGTGGTCCAGGTAGTCGAGCACGTCCTCGGTCTGGACCTCCGCCGGGACCATGGTCGCGGCCAGGCCCAGTAACTCACCGATCTCGCTGTCGTGCTTCCCCCACACGCACGTATTCGATCACGGTCGCCGAACGCACCACGGGCTGCGCTCACCCATGGCGAGCGCCCACTCCGCGTGCTCCAGGTAGCTCAGTCTTCCTCGTTGCTACCGTTTTCCTCGGTCTTGGTGCTGCGGCGCCGGTTCAGCCCCAGCAGCTCCAGCGCCGACACCAGATCGTTCGCCACCAGCGCTCGCACACCGTCCGGCAGCGGCCCGTGGTCCGGCGGCACGAGCGCCTTCTTGAAGCCGAGCCGCGCGGCCTCCGAGAGCCGCTTGCCGACCCCGTTGACGCGCCTGATCTCGCCGGCGAGCCCGACCTCGCCCAGCACCACCAGGTCGGCGGGCAGGGCGATCTCGCGTTCGGCGGAGGCCACGGCGAGCACGACCGCGAGGTCCGCGGCGGGTTCGGTGAGGCGCATGCCGCCGACGGTGGCGGTGAAGACATCCTTCTGGAACAGGTTGACCTTGCCGCGCTTTTCCAGCACCGCCAAGGCCATCGAGATGCGGGCGGAATCCAGCCCGCTGACGGCACGGCGGGGCGCGGGCAGGTTCGTCTTGGCGACGAGCGCCTGCACCTCGCCGAGCATCGGGCGCTTGCCCTCGACGATCACCGTGACGCAGGTGCCCTCGACCGCCTTGTCGCGGCGGGTGAGGAAAAGCCCGGACGGGTCCGGCACACACACGATGCCGTCGTCGCGCAGCTCGAAGCAGCCCACCTCGTCCGCCGCGCCGTAGCGGTTCTTGATGCCGCGCAGCAGCCGCAGACTCGAATGCCGGTCGCCCTCGAACTGCAGCACCACGTCGACCAGGTGCTCCAGAACCCGTGGCCCCGCAACGGATCCGTCCTTCGTGACGTGTCCGACCAGCACGACCGGCAGGCCGCGCTCCTTGGCCATCGCGATGAGTCCCGCTGCGACAGTCCGCACCTGCGTGACTCCGCCCGGCCCCCCTTGCGCGCTGACCGTCGACATGGTCTGGATGGAGTCGACGATCAACATCGACGGCTTCACCGCGTCGACCTGCCCCAGCAACGCGCTGAGCTCGCTCTCCGCCGCCAGGTACATCTCGCCGTGCAGGTTCCCGGTGCGTTCCGCGCGCAACCGCACCTGCCCGGCCGACTCCTCGCCCGTGACGTAGAGACAACGCCCGTGGCTCTCGGCCCACCGATGCGCCGTCTCCAGCAGCAACGTCGACTTGCCGACACCCGGCTCACCCGCGAGCAGCACGACGGCCCCCGGCACCAGGCCACCGCCCAGCACCCGGTCGAACTCGCTGACGCCCGTCGACAACGCCCGCGCCGACTCGATGTCGACCTCGCCGATCGGCCGCGCCTCCGACGTGGGAGCGCCCGCCGCCACACGGGTCACCGACGCGGTGCCGCGTTCCTCGATGCTGCCCCACGCCTGGCACTCGGGGCAGCGGCCGTGCCACTTCGACACCTCATGCCCGCACTCGGCACAACGGAAGATCGGCCGCGCTGTCTTCGCCACGAGATCGAACGGTAGAGCACACCACCGACAGAAACGGTCAACCCCTGGTCAGCGCACGTGCGACAGAAAGTTCGAAGATTTTCGGCCGAGCTTGTCGATCCGGCGCGGTGCCCGTTCGACGCATCAGTGGAAGGACACGAACCCCCTGGAGGAACCCGAAATGACCACCACCGCGAACGTCACCCGCACCGCGACCCGCAAGCCCGCCGTCGCCCGCTACGCCACCATCGTGACCCGCGTGCTGATCGGCCTGCTCTACACGACGACCGGCCTCAACGGGTTCCTGAACTTCATGCCTGCCCCTGATCCCAGCACGATGGCCGAGGCGGGGCTGAAGTTCACCGGCGCCCTGTACGAGACCGGCTACATGCTGGAGCTGACCTCGGCGACGCAGCTGGTCGCGGGCCTGCTGCTGATCATCGGCCGCTACGTGCCACTGGCGCTGGCCCTGCTCGCCCCGGTCGTCGTGAACATCTTCCTGTTCCACGTCTTCCTGGAGCCGAGCGGCATCGTCACCGCGCTGATCGTGGTCGCCGCCGAGATCGGCCTGGCGTGGGCCTACCGCGACAAGTTCCGCCCGATGCTCCGCGCCTCCTGAGACCAAACGAAAACGCCGCCCCCTGAAGCCAGGGAGCGGCGTTTCCTCGTGCGCGGAGAATCAATGGCCGCCGGACTCGTGGCCCTCGCTGACGCGCTTGTGGTCGGACGGCGCGATCGGCACCTCGAGGGTGAGCGAGCCGGCCTTCTCGAACAGGAACGTGATCTTCACGGTCTGCGCGGCGATGACGTCCCGGTTCAGCTTCTTCAGCGTGCAACGGATCTGCAGCACCTCGAGCGTCGGGTCCACCGGGGCGGACGACGCGGTCGGCTTCACCGAGGACGAGCCGGACGGGCGGCCCGAGGAGGGCGAGACCGAACCGGACGACGACGGCGAGACAGACGACGAGGGCGCCACGGAGGACGACGACGGCGCGCCCGAGGACGGCGTCAGCGACACCGACGACGAAGGCGCGTGCGACGACGAGGGCCCATGCGACGCGGACGCGGACGACGACGGCGAGGAGGACTTCGTCGGCGCGTGCGAGGCGTCGTACTTGGCCTGCAGCGCGTAGCGCGACGGGATGTCCTTGCCGCCGACGATCTCGGCCTCGGACTCCGTGGCCTCGGACTTCACCGAGAGCAGCTTGTCCGCCGACGCGCCCGTGTTGGCGATGACGAAGGTCAGCGGCGCATCGTCACCGTCGTGGTAACGGTTGCCGTCCGCGGGGAACGCCAGCATGACGTTGCGGACCGCGATCGGGCCCACGTTTCCGCTCGCACCGTCGACGGCGGCGACCTGGGTGTCGGTCTGGGTGACCTGACCGGCGCTGCAGCCGACCGCCACCAGGCCGAGGCCCGCGGCCAGCGCTGCCGTCACGATCAACCGGCGAGACACTCCTGAGTTCACGGCTCCAGCGTCCTTCCTAGGGAACAACCACCAGGCAAGGAGCCTAACCGGGGCCTGAAAAGCACGCGGCACGTGGTGCCAATCGATCATCAACTGGTCGTACCTTGCACGCGAACAGGTGGTTTGTCAACCCCCCGCATGGCCCTGACCAGCACTAACGGATCATCGAGCGGCATTCGAACGCTTGCCGGACGTGTTAGGATGGAGGCATCGAAAGGGGCAGAGGACACATGGTTTTCAAGGTCGGAGAGACCGTCGTCTACCCGCACCACGGTGCCGCTCTCATCGAAGCAATCGAGACCCGCGTGATCAAGGGCGAGGAGAAGAAGTACCTCGTTCTCAAGGTGGCGCAGGGCGACCTCACCGTTCGGGTTCCCGCTGACAACGCCGAGATCGTAGGCGTGCGTGACGTTGTCGGCCAGGAAGGGCTCGACAAGGTTTTCGAGGTCTTGCGTGCTCCCCACACCGAGGAGCCGACCAACTGGTCTCGGCGGTACAAGGCCAACCTTGAGAAGCTCGCCTCTGGCGACGTGAACAAGGTTGCGGAAGTGGTGCGCGACCTCTGGCGGCGCGAGAAGGATCGCGGGTTGTCCGCCGGCGAGAAGCGGATGCTGGCGAAGGCTCGGCAGATACTGGTCAGCGAGCTGGCGCTGGCCGAGGGCACCGACGAGGACAAGGCCGAGGTTCTCCTCGACGAAGTTCTCGCCACCGCGTCCTAGTACAAACCCAAAACACAGAGCATCGGACAAGCCGCGAACATGAGTGTTGTCGCGCTCGTGCCAGCGGCAGGGCGGGGTGAGCGCCTGGGCTACGGGATGCCCAAAGCGCTCGTGCCGGTCAACGGAGTACCGCTGCTGACTCGTGCCGTTCTGGGCCTGTTCGCGTCAGGCCAGGTGCAGCACGTGGTCATCGCCGCTCCACCGTCCGATGTGGACTTGGTGCACACCGCTACCGCCTCGCTGGCTCCGGCCGGCGGGGCGGTGCACGTGCTTTCGGGGGGAGCTGAACGCACCGACTCGGTGCGCCTCGCCCTCGAACACGCGCTCCGCGTGATTCCGGACACCTCGATCGTGCTCGTCCACGACGCCGCTCGCGCTTTCACCCCTCCCGAGGTCATCGCCGGGGTCGTGGCCGCGGTGCGCGACGGGCACGACGCCGTCATCCCGGTGCTTCCGGTCACCGACACGATCAAGCAGGTGGACGAGGTCGGAGTAGTCGTCTCCACACCTGACCGGGCCGGACTGCGGGTCGTGCAGACCCCGCAGGGTTTCCGCGTCGACACTCTCAAAGCGGCCTATCGCTCCGGTATCGCCGCGACTGATGACGCAGGTCTCGTCGAGAAGAACGGCGGGCGGGTCCACACGGTTCCCGGCCACCAGAACGCCATGAAGATCACCACCCCGTTCGATCTCGCGATCGCGGAGGCCCTGTTCACCGGAGGAAACGCGTGAGGATCGGCCAGGGCGTCGACGTCCACCCCATCGAGGCCGGTCGCGAGTGCTGGGTCGCCGGACTGCTCTGGGAAGGCGTCGACGGCTGTGCGGGCCACTCGGACGGGGATGTCGCCTCACACGCTCTGTGTGACGCGCTGCTGTCCGCCGCGGGCCTTGGCGACCTGGGAGCCGTCTTCGGCACGTCCGACCCGCGCTGGTCCGGCGCACACGGCGTGGTCCTGCTCACCGAGGTCCGCCGCCTCATCGAGGAGGCAGGCTACCGTGTGGGAAACGCCACAGTGCAGGTCATCGGCAACGCGCCGCGGGTCGGCAAGCGCCGCGAGGAAGCGCAGCAAACGCTTTCCGACGCCGTCGGCGGCCCTGTCTCGGTCTCCGGCACCACGACCGACGGGCTCGGTCTCACCGGGCGAAACGAGGGCATCGCGGCCATCGCGACAGCGCTGTTGATCCCCGTAGCCTGAGATCATGGCCACGCTCTCTGACAACCACCGCGCTCTGCTGGACGCTCCGAACTACGCCACCGTCGCGACGCTGACCAAGGACGGCAGCCCGCAGACCTCGATCGTGTGGGTCAAGCGCGACGGCGACGACGTGCTGTTCTCCACGGTCGTCGGCCGCGCGAAGGAACGGCACCTGTCCCGCGACCCGCGCGTGAGCATCACCGTGCAGAACGGCGAGAACCCCTACCAGTACGCGGAGTTCCGCGGCGAGGCGTCGCTGACGACCGAGGGCGGGTTCGACCTCATCAACGAGCTGTCGCACAAGTACGGCGGCCGCGACTACACCGGTGACGTCGGCACGGACAACGTGCGCGTGATCGTCCGCGTGAAGGTCTCGAAGACCACCGGGATGAACGTCTAGCCGATCCCCGGCACCTTGAGGACAGCGGTACCGCCGTCGAGGTCGACCCGGCTTCGCGGCGGTGCGGCGTCACTGGCGTCGTCGCGCAGCTGCCGTTCCTCCTTGCGGTACTCGATCTCGTCGCGCTTACCCGCCTCGAACGTCGCGCCCAGCTCGCTGACTCCCGCCGCGGACATCGGCATGCCGCCCTTTCGCCGGCGCACGAACCGCTCGACCCCCGCGAGCACGAACAGCACCAGCACGAGGGCCGGTAACGACATCGCGAACAGGAACCCCAGGCTCATACAGATTTAACTTCCGGTTCGGCGTGATGGTTCCCACCACTAACATCCCTTTGGTGCCCAAGTACGACGTTTGCCTCTCGTTCGCCGGTGAAGACCGCTCCTACGTCGACGAGGTGGCCCGCCACCTCTCCGAGCTGGGCGTTTCCCGCTTCTACGACACCGATGAACAGGCGGATCTCTGGGGCAAGAACCTCGTCGAGCATCTCGACCAGATCTACCGCCACGACTCGCGCTACTGCGTGATGTTCGTGTCGGAGCACTACGCGCGGAAGATGTGGACCAAGCACGAGCGGCAGGCGGCGTTCGACCGCGCGCTGGTCTCCGACACCGAGTACGTGCTGCCCGTCCGCTTCGACGACACCGAGATCCCCGCCCTGCGCGTCGGCACCGGCTACCTGGACCTGCGCAACCGCACGCCCCGCGAGCTGGCCGAGATGATCGCCAAGAAGGTCGGCACCCCGGCCAGCGGGCCACGGACCGGCTGGGAGTACCAGCTGTTCTCCGACACCGTGGGGCTGCACATGCGCAACCTCAAGGACAAGCGGATCAGCCACGAGATGGGCGACGTGCGGCCGAGGCGCATGATCACCGCGGACGTCGACGCGATGGACACCTTCATGGCGCGCAGCCGCACGTTCGACGGCATCGTCAACGGCATCGCGGACCTGCTCTCGCCCGGCAGGCTGCAGATGGCGTTCGGCCCGGTGGGGCGGCCGGGTGACAGCGACAAGATCCGTCACCTCGCGAACCGTTTCGTCGAGGAGTACGAGAACCTGCTCGACTGGGCGGCCGAGCTGCGCGGCACGGCGGTACCGGACCGCTACCAGGCGCTCTACCTGGCCGCCTCGCGGCTCGCGGACCAGCCGTTGAAGCAGATCCAGCAGTTCGTGGAGGAGTTCGCGACCGCCGCCACACGGGGCGCGGGCGATCTGCGGCTGACCCTCTCCTACGACCCGGCCGATGTCGAGGCCGAGCTCACAAAGGTCCAGACCACATAGCGGTTCGGCACGTAGAGTCGGCGGCGTGACGATCCGCGCCGCTCTCTTCGACTTCTCCGGCACGCTCTTCCGGCTCGAGCACCCCGAGCTCGCGGCCAACGCGGAGCTCATGCGTGCACTCACCGCCCCGATCGGCATCGCCGACGGCATGGACCCCGAGCTGGTCGACGCGTGGCACCGCCGCGACCTCGACCCGGACGTGCACCGCTGGGTGCACGTGAAGGTGCTGAACGACTCCGGCGTGGCGCACGCCGAGGCCCTCTACGACCAGCTGATCAGCCCGGAGTCGTGGCAGCCCTACCCGGACACGCGGGCGACGTTCGAGCATCTCGCCGACATCCCGGTCGCGGTCGTCAGCAACATCGGCTGGGACATCCGCGGCGTTTTCGAGCTCCACGGCCTCACGCACCTCGTGGACGAGTTCGTGCTCTCCTACGAGGAAGGCGTGATCAAACCGGACCCGAAGATCTTCACCACCGCGTGCGAACGGCTCGGCGTGGATCCGGCGAACGCCGTGATGGTCGGCGACAGCGAGGAGGCCGACGGCGGCGCGGAGGCGATCGGCTGCGCCTTCCGGCTTGTCAATCCGGTTCCGACGAGTGACCGGCCGAACGCTCTTTTGGAAGTCGCCCGTACCATTCCCGTGTGAGCCTCCACATCTATGACACGGCGAGCCGGAGCATGCGGGAGTTCCACCCGCAGGTAAACGGAGCGGCGTCGATCTATGTGTGTGGGGCGACCGTGCAGGGCATCCCGCACATCGGCCACGTTCGCAGCGGCCTGAACTTCGACGTACTGCGCCGCTGGCTGGCGCGCGACGGCGCCGAGGTCACGCTGGTCCGCAACGTCACCGACATCGACGACAAGATCCTCACCAAGGCCGCCGAGCACGACCAGCCGTGGTGGGCGTGGGCGTACAAGCACGAGCTCGCGTTCGAGGACGCCTACAACGCGCTCGGCTGCCTGCCGCCCACGTACGCGCCACGCGCGACCGGGCATGTGACGCAGATGGTCGAGCTGATGCAGCGGCTGATCGACAAGGGTCACGCGTACGACGCGGACGGAGACGTCTACTTCTCGGTGTCGTCGTTCCCCGAGTACGGCGAGCTGTCCCGGCAGAAGATCGCCGAGGTCCAGCAGGGTGAGGGCGACGTGTTGCGCGGCAAGCGCGACCCGCGCGACTTCACGCTGTGGAAGGCCGCGAAGCCCGGTGAGCCGTCGTGGCCGACGCCGTGGGGCAACGGGCGGCCCGGCTGGCACCTCGAGTGCTCCGCGATGGCGACGACCTACCTCGGCGGCACGTTCGACATCCACGGCGGCGGCATCGACCTGATCTTCCCGCACCACGAGAACGAGCAGGCGCAGTCCCGCGCGGCCGGCGACGGCTTCTCGAACTACTGGATGCACAACGCCTGGGTGACGCTCTCCGGCGAGAAGATGTCGAAGTCGCTGGGCAACACGGTGTCCATCCCGGAGATGCTCAAGCGCGTCAGGGCTCCCGAGCTGCGCTACTACCTCGTCGGCCCGCACTACCGGTCGATGATCGAGTACTCCGAGGAGGCGCTGCAGGACGCGGTGTCCGGCTACCGCCGCATCGAGTCGTTCCTGCGCCGCGTCGCCGAGAAGGTCGGCCCGATCGACCTGGTCGGCGACATGTGCCCCGATTTCGTCGTGGCGATGGACAACGACCTGGGCACGCCCCAGGCGCTGGCCGCGCTGCACAACAAGGTGCGCCAAGGCAACACGGCGCTCGCCGACGGCGACGACAACACGGCCCGTGAGGCCGCCGAGTGTGTGCGCCGGATGGCCGACATCCTCGGCGTCGATCCGTTGTCGCCGAAGTGGAACGACCAGTCGTCTGCCGACCTCGGCATGCGGCAGGCGTTGACCACGCTGGTGGACCGGCTGCTCGTCGAGCGCCTGGAAGCCCGCAAGAGCAGGGATTTCGCGCGTGCGGACGCCCTGCGAGACCAGCTGATCGAGGCTGGCATTGCCGTCGAGGACACCCCCGACGGTCCGCAGTGGACGTTGAAGGACGACTGAACTCCGTGGCTGGCAATTCCAAGCGCAAGGGCGCGATGCGCAATCCGGGCTCCAAGAAGGGCGCGGTCGTCGGCTCCGGCGGGCAGAAGTCCAAGGGGCTGCACGGCAAGGGCCCGACGCCGAAGGCGGTGGAGCGCCCGAACCACCCCGCGTACAAGCGGGCCAAGGTCGCGGCGAAGGGCGACGCGGTCAAGACGCAGCGGCGCCGTAAGGACGAGAAGGCCTACGCGGAGACCGTGGCCGGGCGCAACCCGGTCGTGGAGTGTCTGCGCGCGGGCACGCCGGCGACGGCGCTGTACGTGGCGCTGGGCATCGACGCGGACGACCGCGTGGCCGAGGCCGTGCGCCTGGCCGCCGACCGCGGCATCTCCGTGCTGGAGGTGGCGCGCGGCGAGCTCGACCGGATCACCGGTGGCGCGATGCACCAGGGCCTCGGCCTGCAGGTGCCGCCGTACGAGTACGCGACCCCGGACGGGCTGCTGGAGCTGGCGCAGCGCGCCGGTGACATTCCGCTGCTGGTGGCGCTCGACGGCGTGACGGACCCGCGCAACCTGGGTGCCGTGGTGCGTTCCGCGGCGGCGTTCGGCGCGCACGGTGTGGTGCTCCCGCAGCGCCGCAGCGCGTCGATGACGGCCGTGGCGTGGCGGACGAGTGCCGGCACCGCCGCCAAGATCCCGATCGCGATGGCCACGAACCTCACCCGCACGCTGCGTGACTGGGCCGAGGCCGGCCTGATGATCGTGGGCCTCGACGCGGACGGCGACGTGGACATCGACGGTCTCGAACTCGCGACGGGCCCGCTCGTCGTGGTGGTCGGCTCCGAGGGTCGCGGACTCGGCCGTCTGGTGAAGGAGACGTGCGACCAGACGGTCTCCATCCCGATGGCGACCGGAGTCGAGTCACTGAACGCATCCGTCGCGGCAGGTGTCGTACTCGCCGAGGTCGCGAGGCGCAGGCGCATCGCCGCGAAGTAGTTCCTCGACGAAGGGCGCTTTTGTCCACCTGAGGTGGATGAAAGCGCCCTTCGTCGTGTGTTGAGAGAGCTTTGCGGATGCCTCGTTGATGACATTCGGCGTGGCCTATTCCGCGCCACTCCCGACCGCGGGTACGGTCAGATCCGTTCATCAATTGCCAGTTCTGCCGGGTGTGAGCAGGCAGGAGTCGGAGCGGGTTGCACCGGTCGGCCGAGTCCATGACACCCGATTGGCACTCCTTGGCACGCAGCGTGACCATTTGGGGTCCAATCAGGCGAGGCGAGGTCAACTGTGAAGAAGATCAGCCTCACGTTTCGCTATTGTAACTACTTTAGGTAACCACCCTGCTCCGTTTAGGTACACACTGTGGTAGGACAGACGTTGAACGGTCAGGCAGCTTCTACCGTGATTGTCGATAGAAATTGATTACCACCGGCGGGGGCGACGTGACTCGGCGTAGAGCGAATCAGGACGTGCTGATTCGCCGCGCGCGAGCCTCGGCGCGCCGAGGACAGGCATGACGTCCCGCGGCGCCCTGCGTGACCTAGTCGGTTTGCGTGAGTTCCGCGCCATGTGGATCGGTTCGACAGTCTCGACAGCCGGTGACCAACTCGCCGCGGTCGCATTGTCGCTGCTCGTGTTCGAACGAACACAATCCGCTGCCTGGACCGCGCTCACGTGGTCACTGACGCTCTTCCCACCACTGATTTCCGGTCCGTTGCTCGGTTGGGTGGCCGACCGGTTCCCGCGCCGCACGGTAATGGTGACGACCGCTTGGTCACAGGCCGTACTCATGGGCGCGATGGCCATTCCCGGCATGCCACTGTGGGCGATGATCGTCCTGCTGGTCACCGTGCTGGCGATCTCCTCGCCGTACCTCGCGGCACAGGAGGCGAGCCTGCCGCACGTGCTCCCGGCACAGCGCTACGACGACGGCGTCGCGCTGTTCGGCACGTCTGTCGACATCGCCCAGATGGCGGGCCTCGCCGCCGCCGGGTTCCTCGTGGCCCACACCAACCCAGGGATAGCCCTCGGGATCAACGCCGCCACGTTCGTGGTGCTGGCGATCTTGGTGCAGGTGTCCGTGAAGCACCGTCCGGCCGCGGATCCCCTAGGGCGCAAGAAGAAGGACGACGAGCCGCGCGGCGCGTTCACCCTGATGGTGTCCGAGCCGCGATTGAGGACCCTGCTGGGCGTCCGGCTGCTCGCCGGCCTCGCGATGGTCCCGGAAGGACTGGCCGTACCGCTGGCGGCGAGCCTCAACGCCGTGTGGGCGGTCGGCCTGATCCTCGCGATCGAACCGGCCGCGAACGTACTCGGCGTGGCATTGCTTTTCCGAATAGTGCGAGATCCAGCCAAACGGGAGCGACTGATCGGTCCGCTCGCGATCTTGTCGCTCGCACCGTTGATCATGTTCGCGTTCAACCCGAACCTGACGTGGACGATCGTTTTGTTGGTCATCGCCGGTATAGGCGGCGCCTATCACACGCCCGCTCGTTCGGCGTGGATGCGACTGCTACCGGACCAGTACCGCGGAAGGGCCTATGGCATTGGGCGCGCGGCACTACGTTCGAGCCAGGGCGGCGGAATGGCGCTGGCCGGTGTCGTCGCCCATTCGATCGGATCGATCACAGCGACGATCGCGGGCGCGGGAGCCATCGGGTTGCTGCTGGCGACCCAGGCCACGTTCGCCTGGCGACGTGCGCGGGGCCGCAACGACACGAAGGTGGTGGCAATCTGAAACAGAACGGTCACCATTAGCGATATCCCCGTCGAGGAGGTACCTCAAACTCGGAGGTTCCAGACAAGTATTGAGGTGAGGTGGTGTTCAGAAGTCTCGGTTGCTCATGGAAGGACACCTCCTCGTTGCAGCGAGCAGCAGCGCGGCGGTCAACGACCGGGTCAGCGGCGGCTTTGCTCATGATGTGTCATGAGCGTAGGGGGTCGTGGTGAAGAACAGTTTGACTGATCGCGGGCGATCGCGGGCACTCGGCTTGACTCCGATTCGCAACTGGGACCTTTGGACAGTTGCGCCTAGTGCGATCGCGTACTTTTTCGTGCTCGAAGCGGCCGTAGCCGGTGCCTCCATCTGGCTGCTCACACGCCTGACTTCAGTCGACCCCTCGGACTGGCTGCGCTTCGCCGCGCTCATCGCCGCGATCACCGTTCACCTGACGATCGTCCGCCGAGCCGAGGAGGCCCGCCGCAACGAAGCCTCAGGCCCCCATATCGACCTGACCTCCGTCTGGACCTTCGCCGCCGCCGTGGCACTACCCGGCGGCCTGGCCGTGATCGCCACGATCTGGATGCGCATCCTCATCCAGCCGATCGCCCGCCGCCAGCCGTACAGATTCGTCTTCGGCACCGCCTCCATGCTCGCCGCCACCCTCCTTTCGTGGGCACTTGTCCACCTATCGGGTGTATCTCTGGCCGCGACCGGAAACATCCCCGCCGACCTCGGCCTGGTCCTCGTCCTCGCGATAGCAGCCGCCCTCTACTGGTTCTCGCAGGTCATGACCGTCGCCACCGCCTTCAAGATCGTGACCCCGAACACCAAGGTCCTCGACTTCCTCGGCTCCAAGGTCGACAACATGCTCGAAATGAGCACCCTCGGCGCCGGCGCCATGCTCGGCATGCTCATGACCTCCCACTGGGTAGGCCCGCTCCTGCTCGTCGTCCCCGTGATCCTCGTGAACGCCCTCCTCTCCCGCGCCGCCGAACGCCGCACCCACCTCGAACGGCTGCTCCGCGAACAGGAACAACTCCACCAACGCCTCGCCGCCGACGCCCACACCGACTACCGCACCGGCCTCCTGAACACCAACGGCCTCACCGAGTACGCAGGCCGCCTCGCGGAGCGCTGCCGCCTCGACGGCGTCCCGATGACGGTCCTCGTCATCGACCTGGACCACTTCAAGCGCATCAACGACACCTGGGGCCACCCCGCAGGCAACGCCGTCCTCGCCGAGGTCGGCCGCATCCTGCGCGAAAAACTCCGCCCCGGCGACGTCGCAGGCCGCGACGGCGGCGAGGAGTTCGTCGTAGCCCTGAAGGACACCCCCGTCGCCCAAGGCGTCACGATCGCCGAACGCATCCGCGAGGCCATCGGCTCACTCGCCGTCCCCACCACCGACAAGCACCGCAACGTCGTGACCCTCTACGGCCGCGAAATCCAACCGCCCGAACCCGAGGGCGAGGCCCTCCAGGCCATCTCCGCCTCCATCGGCGTAGCCGTGATCCCCGACAACGGCCCCGACATGGCCACCGCCCAGCACAGCGCCGACGCCGCCCTCTACAAGGCCAAGGAAAGCGGCCGCAACCAGGTCCGCGTCGCCGGCCTCGACATCCCCCCGCGCCTCATGCCCGCCCCGCGCCAGGACGACGTCACCAAGCCCATCACGTCCCGCACCGCCTGAGCAGCACAGGCCGTTCGCGACCAGTTGGTAGTAGTTGCAGACGCCATTTGATTGAGGGCCGCAGGCCCGAGGCGTCTGAACCAATACCCGGCCTCGGTGGTGGGGTCCCGTCACGAGTCGTGCCCGATGCCGTTGCTGCGCCGCCTCTGGTACGGCTTGTGACGGGACACCGCCGCCGCACCTACAGATCACCATCCCCCGCAAGCCCAACCAACACCGCTACATCCGAAATCCCCCTGGCCACCTGCACCCGCACCTCGCGCGTCGAATCCTCAGCAGCCACCGCCAAGATCGAGTCCTCCCGCAACGCCACCAGCCCCCGCACCGCGGCCAGCCGCACGTCCGTCTCCGCAGACGCCAACCCGGCCGCGTAGACATCCGCGGTGCCAAGCTTCAACGCCCACAACACTTCCAGCGCCGCGGCCCGCGCAGGTGACCGTTCAAGCACTTCCCACAGCGCATCCGAAGCCGGCACCACCTCGACCAGTTCCCGCGGTGACAGTGTTGATGGTCTTCGACTGATAGCCGATGACGACCGGCACCTCACCGCCCGAAGAAGCCTCACCGGTTCCACAGGCGATGAACAGAAGAACTGACGCGAGAACTAGGCGCTTCACGATTCTTCCTTTCACCGCAGGAGGAAGGGCATGTTGATGGTCACCGCGCCCGTGGGGACACCGTAAAACGTTCGGTGTAACTCCCGATCATGGAAGTGCACCTGATGACCGACATGATGTCCGGCGTGCAGAACGCCGAGGACTCGAACTGGACATCATGGGAAAAGCGCACGCGCTCTTGGAGAGACTCTCCGAGAGCGCGGACTCCGACGAGCCGCGCAAGAAACGCTGATCCGACGCCTACTCGTCGCTCACCGGCGGCGGTGTCCCCACCCGGCGTGCCGCCCAGCTCTGGCCGGGCTGTTGCGCTCGACAGCGACCCGTCTCTGCACACGCCGCCCTCTCGCTCTCTCCGCGCGATGCCGCTCCCGGCCGGGCGGAGCCGGCCAACAAGCTGTCCGTGCCCGAACGGAGCCGGTGCTGGCGGTGCTCAACAGCGACCGGTTCGTCGACCTGCCACCGTTGCAGGTCTACGCCACGTTGCTCGACGAGGGCGTCTACCTGTGCTCGGTGTCCACGATGTACCGGGTGCTTGCCGCGAGCACGCAGGTCAGGGAACGCCGCCGGCTGGCCCGTCACCCGGCCCGGCGTGCCCGGAGTTGATCGCGACCGCGCCCGCGGCAGGTCTTCACCTGGGACATCACCAAGCTCGCCGGTCCCGGTCAAGGGCATCTACTACGACGCCTACGTGATGATCGACATCTACTCCCGTTACATCGTCGGCGTCCACGTCCACGCCCATGAATCCGGCGTACTGGCCAAGGACGCCCGCAACCAGCCTGGACGGCCTGGACGAGCAGCTCGTCGCGCAGCTGCTGAGCAGCGCCAAGGCCAGCGGGCTGAAGCTGACCGGCGAGGGCGGGATGCTGCTCATGGCCCACAGCATGGACGGCGAGCTCAACAGGCAAAAGCCGGGAGCTACGCCAGTCCATCAGGTGGAACGTCGTTGCACAGCCCCGATACCTCGGCATACGAGGTATATCACGAAGCTCACCGCCGTGACGAGAGCGGAGACCGGAAGCCCAGGCTGGAGCGACAGCAGGATGCCGCCGACGGCCGCGACCTCCGCGAAAACCACCGACAGCACGGTCGCGCGCACCGGCGAGGCGGTGACGCGCATGGCGGCCGCCGCGGGCGTGATCATCAACGCCAGCACCAGCAACGCGCCGACGACCTGGACCGAAAGGGCGGTCGCGACACCGACCAGCACGGCGAACACGATCGACAGGCCACGCACCGGGACCCCGCGTGAGATCGCGACGTCCGGGTCCACCGAGGCGAAGAACAACGGCCGGTAGATGAACGCCAGCACGACCAGCACCGCGATCGACGAGATCACCAGCAGCTTGAGGTCGGTGGAGTCGACGCCGACGATCTGGCCGGTCAGCAGGCCGAACTTGTTCGACGACCGTCCTTTGTAGAGCGCGAGCATGAGGATGCCCATGCCGAGCCCGAACGCGAGGATCGCCCCGATCACCGAGTCGCGGTCGCTCTCGCGCCGGGAGAGCACGCCGAGCAGCACCGCCGCGAAGATCGATCCGGCGAGCGCGCCGTACCCGACGCTGACGCCGAGCAGCAGTGCCGCCGCGCCGCCCGTGAACGCGAGCTCGCTCGTGCCGTGCACCGCGAACGCCATCTTGCGGGTCACGATGAACGGCCCGAGCACGCCGGCGACGAGTCCGAGCACCGCGGCCGCGATCAGCGCGGTCTGTACGAAGTCCAGTTCGAGCAGGTCGAGCAACGTCACGACGCGGCCTCCGCCGTGAGGTGGTGGGTCTGTTCCTCGCAGGCGCCCGCGCCGACGACGAGGATCTGGTCGCGCACGCGGACCACCTCGACCGGCGTGCGGTACAGCTCGGACAGCGTGCGGGAGTTCATGACCTCTTCCGGCGTGCCGACGCGGAACCGCCCGCCCACCAGGTACAGGACCCGGTCGACCAGCGGCAGCACCGGGTTGAGCTCGTGCGTCACGAAGAGCACAGCCGTGCTCGCCTCGCGCCGCCGCTTGTCGATCAGCTCGCTGACCACCCGCTGGTTCGCGAGGTCCAGCGACAGCAGCGGTTCGTCGCAGAGCATCACCGTCGGATCGCCGACGAGCGCCTGTGCGACGCGCAGCCGCTGCTGCTCACCACCGGACAGCAGGCCGATCGGCTCGTCCGCGTACCGGGTGGCGCCCACGGACTCGATGGCCGCGTCGACCCGAATCTGCCGCGAGCGACGGTTGCGCAGGCCGAGGCCCCAGCGATAGCCGTCGAGGCCGAGGCCGACCAGGTCGCGGCCGCGCAGGGTCATGGACTGGTCGAGCGCTCGCTGCTGCGGGATGTACCCGATGGCGTGGTTTCCTCCGGCCACGGTGACCGTGCCCGAGCTGAAGCGGCTGGAGTCCCAGCAGCACCCGCATCAGGCTGGTCTTGCCGGAGCCGTTCGGGCCGAGGACCGCGAGGAACTCACCGGGCTCGACGTCGAGGTCGAGCCCGTCCCACAGCACTCTGTCCCCATAGGACAGCCGGGCCCCGCGCAGCGAGATCGGCGGTCATGCCTTGAGCGCCTGCGCCAGCGCGTCAACCTGCTTCGTCATCCAGTCAAGGTAGCCCGTGACGCCCTCGGGCAGCGTCTCGGTGACCGCGACGACCGGCACGTTCGCCGCCTTGGCCTTCTCGACCAGCTGCTTCGTGACGGCGTTCTCGGTCTGGGTGTTGTTGACCAGCACGTTGACCTGCTTGGTCTCCACCAGCTGGTTCATCTGCGCGAGCGCGGCGGCGGGGACGTCCGTCTCCTCCTCGACCGCCTTGCTGAAGGCCTCGGGCGTGACGTCGTCGGCCTCGGTCTCGTCGAGCAGGTAGTGCGCGATCGGTTCGGTCGCGGCGACCTTGCGGCCCTTGCCGATGCCGTCGACCTTCTTCTCCAGCTCGTCCAGCTTCGCGGTGAACTGCTGGGTGTTGCTCTCGAAGGTCGTCTTCTTGTCCGGCGCGAGTGCGCCCAGCTCGTTCGCGGCCGCCTCGGCCACCGCGCGCACGGTGTGCAGGTCGTACCAGACGTGCTCGTTCTGCTCGTGGTCGTGACCGTCGGCGTCCGGAGCCTCGCTCGTGGGCTCGGCGTGACTGTGGTCGCGCAGCGGGAACGCCTCGATCTTCTTCTGGCCCTCGGTGGTGATCAGCTTCGCGAAGAAGTCGTCGTAGCCCCCGCCGTTGAACACGACCAGCTTGGCGTTCTTGACCAGCGCGGCGTCGGCGGGCTTGCTCTCGTACGAGTGCGGGTCGGCCGCCGCGTCGTCCAGCAGCGCCTTGACCTCGACCTCGTCGCCGCCGACCGCCTTGATGACGCTGCCCCACACGTTCGTGGAGGCGACGACCTGGATCTTGCCGTTGTCGGCGGTGGGCGTGCTCGTGCCGCAAGCGGCCAGGCTCGCCACGGCGAGAGCACCGACCAGAACGTTGCGGAGAGTCATCACACCATCCCTCGATCAGGTAATGGAAACCGTTGTCGAGTTCAGTTTACGAGCACGAAAAAGCCCCCGGCGGTCACGCCGGGGGCTTTCACATGTGACTCACGCCTCCAGGCGTTCGCCCGTCTCGGGGTGGAACAGGTGAATCTCGGTGTGGTCGCGCACCGCGACCTTGACGTGCTGGCCCAGGGTCGGCGGCGTGCGGCCGTCGACACGGACGACGAAGCGCTGCGAGGCATCGCCGATCTTCACTGCACCGTGCACCAGCGCGTCGGCGCCGAGCTCCTCGACCAGCTCAACGGTCATCTCCATGCCCTCGTCGCCCGACGGCACGATGCCCAGCGCCTCGGGCCGGATGCCGAACGTGACCTCGTCCAGCCCGCTGGCGGCGTCCAGCGCGGTCCGGCTCAGCGGCACGATGATGCCGTCGAGCTTGGCGCCCTCGGCGCTGATCGGAACGGTCTTGAGGTTCATGGCGGGCGAGCCGATGAAGCCGGCGACGAACGCGTTGGCCGGTCGGTCGTACAGCGCGCGCGGCGTGTCGCACTGCTGCAGCAGACCGTCCTTGAGCACCGCCACGCGGTGACCCATGGTCATGGCCTCGACCTGGTCGTGCGTGACGTAGATCGTCGTCGTGCCCAGTCGCTGCTGCAGAGCCGCGATGTTCGCACGCGTCTCGACGCGCAGCTTCGCGTCCAGGTTGGACAGCGGCTCGTCCATGAGGAACACGGAGGGCTCGCGCACGATGGCGCGACCCATGGCGACACGCTGACGCTGACCACCGGAGAGCGCCTTCGGCTTGCGCTCCAGGTACTTCTGCAGGTCGAGCATCTTGGCGGCCTCTTCGACCTTCGCCTTGATCTCGGCCTTGTTGACGCCACGCAGCTTGAGCGCGAAGCCCATGTTCTCCGCGACCGTCATGTGCGGGTACAGCGCGTACGACTGGAACACCATCGCGATGTCCCGGCCCTTCGGCGGGACGTTCGTAACGTCCTTGCCACCGATGTTGATGGCGCCCTCGTCGACGTCCTCGAGGCCCGCGAGCATGCGCAGCGCGGTCGACTTACCCGAACCGGACGGCCCGACGAGCACCAGGAACTCGCCGTCCGCGACGTCGAGCGACAGCTCGTCAACCGCGCGGACCGGCGGGTTGCCGGAGAACACCCGCGACGCCTTGACGTAGGACACCTCAGCCATGTGACGCACCTTTCACCGCTTGTCTGGGCGCGACGTTATGCATTGCAAGCGCTTACGGGAACAGACGTAAGCGCTTACGTTGCAGGAGATCCGAACGTAAGCGCTTACGTTCGGAAGATCCTCGCGTTGCGGGCGGCCCAGTCGGAGAAGTGGGCGGCAGGACGGCCAAGAAGTTCCCGTACATGAACACTGACCTGCTGTTCCTCGGGTGTCGGCGTGCCCAGAATGGTCAGTGTTCCGTCCACAGCGGGCGGAGGCATGAACTGCAGCATCTGCTGACGCGCCTCCTCTGCGGACTGTTCCGCGAACCGAATCTCGGTGCCGATCGCCGACGAAAGCGCTTTCGCTCGTTGCCGCGGAGTCATCGCTTCCGGGCCGGTCAACTCGTAGGTGCGGCCCTCGTGCCCGCCCTCAAGCACCACAGCGGCCGCCGCCGCGATGTCCGCCGGGTCGACGAACGGGATCGCGACGTCCGCGAACGGCGCCGCCGCCACCCCGTGCTCGCGGATCGGCCGCACCCACGCGAAGGTGTTGGTGAAGAACCCGCTCGGCCGCAGGATCGTCCACTCCAGACTCGACTGCCGCAGGGCTTCCTCGAACCCGGCCAGCCGCGAGTGCGGCACCATCGCCGGCCGCGTGCCCGCACCCTGCGACGACAGCGACACCACCCGCCGCACCCCACCGGCCTTCGCCACGTCCAGCACCGAGGCGATGTCCGTGTCCGGCCCTAACAGGTCTCCCGCGAACAGCAGGAACATCGCTTCCGCGCCATCCAGAACCGGTTCGAGAGTCTCCGGCCTGGCGAGATCCACCTGCGGCCGCGAGACTCCAACCGCCTTGTCCCCCAACAACTCCATCAACGGACATCCAACATTGCCGGTCGCCCCGGTCACCACGATCACGGCCCACTCCCTCGCTCTGGGTCACTGTCGTGAGGGAAGCTAACATCATGAAGATAGTAGGTACCTAGAGGAAAGTGGCTAACCCATGGAGAGTGAGCTGGCCTGTCCCATCGCACCGGTGGTCGACCTGGTCTTCAGCCGCTGGACGACGCCGATCCTGTGGACGTTGAACGAGTACGGCAGGCAGCGGTTCGTGGAGCTGGAACGCCGGATCGGCACGATCACGCCGAAGGTGCTCACGCAGCGACTTCGGCAGATGGAGCGCGACGGCCTGGTCACCAGGACCTACCACCCTGAGGTCCCGCCACGGGTGGAGTACGAGATCAGCGAGCTCGGCCGCAGTCTCGCGCCGATCTTCCACAACCTCGCCGAGTGGTCGAAGAGCAACCTGGCCAAGGTCGACAGGGCGAGATCGCGCTACGACGGCCGATGAGTTCTGTGCGGCGCACCGGTCTACCCCTCCAAGCACCGACACTGGAGGAAACCGATGGGCAACGTGCGACTGCACTTCTCGATGTCATTGGACGGCTTCATCGCCGACGCGGACAACGGCTTCGGCTGGCTGGCCCACACGACCGACCAGCCCGGGCTCGTCAACAGCTACGCCGAGCGCACGGGTGCCATCCTCGGCGGCCGGAACGGCTGGGACCAGGTCCCGGACCCCAGCGCCGCGTACAGCGGCCAGTTCGTGGGCAAGCTCTTCATCCTGACCCACCACCCCGAGGACGCGACGCCAGCGGAGGGTGTCACGTTCCTGACCTGCGACGTGGCCGAGGCGGTGCGGATCGGGCTGGAGGCGGCGGACGGCAAGGACCTCGAGGTGTTCTCGCCGACCATCGGCCGTCAGCTGATCGAGCGGGGACTCGTCGACGAGATCGCACTGCACATCGCGCCGGTGCTGCTCGGCGATGGCCTCAGGCTCTACGACAACCCTGGTGGGGCGCCGATCCACCTGCACCGGCTCGACACCGACGACCCCCACTCGGAGGTGGACGTGCGGTATCGGCCGGTGCGGGAGACCAGCCGGTAAGGGGACCGTCAGCCCTTGACCGCGCCCGAGGCGAGGCCGGTCACCAGGAACCGTTGCACCAGGTAGAAAACGACGACCGCGGGAATGGCGACCAGGATGGAGGCGGCGGCGAGGTGCCCCCACTCCGTCCTGTTCTGCTGCACGAACACCTGCAGCCCGACCGCGAGCGTCTTCGACTCGTCCGCCGCGGACAGGAACGCGGACGCGAACGCCACCTCGCCCCAGGCCGTCAGGAACGCGTAGAACGCGTGACCGCGAGACCCGGCTTGGCCAGCGGCAGGATCAGCCGCCAGAACACGCCGAACGGTGAGAGCCCGTCCACCCGGCCCGGCCTCGTCGATGTCGTCGGGCATCGTGTCGAAGTAGCCCTTCAACATGTAGGTGCAGAACGGCACCGCGGTCGTGCAGTACACCAGCACCAGCCCGATCGAGGTTCCGTTGAGCCCCAACGCGATCAGGATGTTGTACAGCGGCACGATCAGCACCGCGAACGGGAACATCTGCACCAGCAGGAACGACATCATCAGCCCGCGCTTGCCGGGGAACCGGAACCGCGACGCCGCGTAGCCCGCCGTCGCCGAGATGAAGACCGCCGAGCACGGTCGTCATCAGCGCGATCAGCACGGAGTTGCCGAACCAGGCGAGGAAGTCGCCCTTCTCGCCGGCCAGGATCCGCGTGTAGTTGTCCAAAGAGGACTCGTTGACCAGCTTCGGCGTCGGCTCGACGGCACGGGCGTCCGGCTTGAACGACGTGACGAAGCACCCAGAAGATCGGGAACACCGAGATGATCGACGCGACGATCAGAGTGGCGTGCAGCGCAACGGAAGCACCGGCCGAGCGATCGGCCCGGCGCAACTGGCGATGCGGCGCCTTGACCACCTGGAGAGACGAAGCATCGAGCGTCATCACCACACCTCGCCCTGCTTGCGCAGCGCCCGCCGGTAGACCGCGGCGAACACCAACAACACCGAAAGGATCAGCACGCCGTAGGTCGACGCGATCGCGTAGTCACGGGAGGCGCCGGAGAAGAAGCGCTCGAACGCGTAGGTCACCAGGATCCGGGCGTTCGGGTTCGGGCCGGCGACCAGGTAGATCACCGGGAACATGTTGAACGTCCAGATGATGCCCAGCAGGATCACCGTCGACGACACGGAACGCAGACCCGGCAGCGTCACGTGGCGGAACCGCTGCCACGGCGTGGCGCCGTCCACCTCGGCCGCCTCGTAGAGGTCGCCGGGAATCGACTGCAGGCCACCGAGCAGCGCCACCATCATGAACGGCGTGCCCAGCCAGACGTTGACGATGACCACGGACACCAGCGCCCAGTCGGACTGACCGAGCCACACCGGGTCGGGCAGGCCGACCGCGCGCAGGACCTGGTTGATGATCCCGTACTGGGCGTTGAACATGTACTTCCACGCGAACGCGCTGATGAACGCGGGCACGGCCCACGGCAGGATCAGCAGCACCCGGTAGAAGGTCCGGCCCTTCACCTGGCGGTTCAGCAGCATCGCCAGGCCGAGACCGATGGTGTAGTGGAAGAACACGCAGGAGAACGTCCAGATCAGCGTGCGGACCAGCGTTCCCCAGAACGCGCCGTACGACTCGCTACCGGTCAGGACGTTGAGATAGTTCTTGAAGCCGACCACGTCGTAGGACGCGGCCCGGTCGAGGACCGGGTTGGCGATGTTGCCCTCGTTGATGTTCGTGAAGGTGAAGAACACGCCCTGCAGGAGCGGGTAGAGCACCAACACCGCGATGACCACCACGACCGGCAGCACCATCGCATACGCGTACCAGTACCGGTCCAGGAACCGACGCACCGAACTCTCCCCTCAGGGGTCGTGAGTGGTTTCCGCCGCTGTAGCAACGGAAACCACTCACGACCGCACAGTCAGCCGACGGAGTACTCGGGAACGACGGTGTCCTTGTAGGACTTGGCAACCTCGTCGAGCGCCGCCTTCGGCTGCTTCTTGCCGGCGAGCACGTCGGCGTACGCGATCTTGAGCGGGTCGAACAGCTGGCCGCCCTCGGGGATCCAGGCGCGCTCGTGCGCGACCTTGGTGACCGGCTCGAACGCGGAGACGACGGCGTTGGCCTTGACGTCGGCGTTCTGGTAGGCCGACTTGCGGGTCGGCAGCAGGCCGATCTCCTTGGCGATCGCGGACTGCGACTCGACCGAGGCCATGCACTGGATGAACTTGATCGACGACGCCTTCGCCTTGGTGCCCTGGCGGACGACGTAGTCGTGGCCACCGACGGGCGCGCTGCCCTTGCCCGCGGACGGGCCCGGCACCGGCGCGATGCCCAGGTTCGCCTTGTCGGTGAACGCGGCGCCCTTGAGGTAGTCGGCGACCGCCCACGGACCGTTGATCACCATCGCCGCGTCGCCGCTGGAGAACGCGGCCTGCATCGTGGTGTAGGAGTTGCCCGCGTCGAGCGAGGTGAACGCGGCCTTGGCGTCGAGCAGGCCCTTCGCGGTCTCCAGCGCCTTCACGTTGGCTGCGGAGTTGACCACGATCTTCTTCGCCGAGGCGTCGACCAGGTCACCGCCCTCGCCGTAGATGAACGGCAGCGCGTAGTACGCGTCGTTGTTGAGGAAGAACGACTTCTCGCCGCCCAGCTTGGCCGCGGCGGCCTTGAGCTCGTCCCACGTCGCCGGCGGCTGACACCCGCGTCGGCGAGCTTCTTCTTGTTGTAGAGCAACGCGAGCGAGTCCGTCACCTGCGGCACCGCGTAGGTCTTGCCCTCGAACTTCGTGGAGCCCAGCGGGGCCTCCAGGAAGTCGGAGGTGTCCTTCGCGAGGTCCGTGTCGGACAGGTCGGCGATGTAGCTCAGCTTGGCGAGCTGCGGCACCCACGCGACCTCGGCGCGGAACACGTCCGGGCCCTGGCCACCCTGCGCGGCGGTCTTGTAGTTCGCGAGCGCCGTGTCGAACGCCTGCGTCTCGACCTTGACCTTGTAGCCGCCCTTGGTGGCGCAGTCGTTGGCGATCTTCGTGAACGCGGGGCTCTCGTTGGGGCCACTGGTGTCCCAGAAGGTCACTTCACCCGAGTCGGCGCCGTTGCTGCTCGATCCACCACCTCCGCAGGCGGTGAGCACGAGGGCGACACCCGTCGCCATGGCGGTCACGAGGGTTGTCCGTCGCATCGTTGCTGCCGTTCCCTCCAGCTGGGTCCTCATCTCCCAGCGAGATGAGGGGTCTTGCAAGGTTTTGCGAAGACGTTGCGGGCGATTTCACTACCAGAACCATGGTCAGGTCAAGACGCCGATCCGTAACCAAGCCGTAACGGCACTGAATTGCAGACGCGCGTTGCAAAAGTTTTCTGAACACGGCAGGCTTGCGCCGGGTCCATCCCAGACCCGGTCCCAGCAGGGAGGCAACGTGTCCGGACTGTCCGAGATCGCCAGGGCAGCCGGGGTGAGCATCTCGACGGTCAGCCGCGTGCTGAACCGCCGTGCGGGTGTCAACGAGGAGACCAGGCAGCGCGTGCTGTCGGTCCTCACGGAGATGCCCTACACCCCGCGCGGACTCGGTGCGCTGCAGCGCACCGGCGTGATCGGCCTGCTCGTGCCGGAGCTCTCGAACCCGGTCTTCCCGGCGTTCGCCGAGGCACTGGAGACGCGCGCCGCCCGCCTCGGCTACTCGTCGCTGCTCTGCAACACGCGCAGCGGCATCGCGATGGGCGAGGAGGAGTACGTCCGGATGCTCCTGGCCCGCGGGGTCGAGGGCATGGTGTTCGTGTCACCGGAGATCACCAACGTCGAGGTGCCGCTCGGGCAGGCGCCGCGCCCGAGCTACTACGCGAAACTGCTCGCGGACGGCGTCCACATGGTCTTCCTGAACGGTGCCACGCCCGCGCTGGACGTGCCCGACGTGACGGTGGACGAGCAGATCGCGGGCTACCTGGCCACCAAGCACCTGATCGAGCTGGGCCACGAGCGCGATCGGGTTCGTCTCGGGCCCGGCGCGATCTCTCCCTCACGGCTGAAGCGCGCCGGTTGGGCCGCGGCTCTTGAGGAGAACCACCTGCCGGCGGGTTCCGAGTTCGTCGCGCACGGGCCGTTCAGCGCGGAGGGCGGCGGCGAGGCGCTGGCGGCGTTGCTCGACACGGTGGCGCCGACCGCGGTGATCTGCTCGTCCGACCACATGGCGCTCGGCGTGATGCGAGAGGCACACCAACGAGGGATCTCGATACCTGACGAGCTGTCCGGTCGTCGGGTTCGACGACATCCCGCTGGCCGCCTACTCGTCACCCGCCCTGACGACGCTCGCGCAGCCCATCGAGGAGATGGCGGCCGCGGCGATCGACGAGCTGGTGCAGCGCCTGGACCCGGATCGCCGCAGGCAGGGGACCGACAACTACACCCGTGTGTTCCGGCCGCGTCTGGTCGTGCGGGAGTCGACTGCGCCGCCGAAATAAGACGATTGACCGAATTGGTCTGGACCAACTTCTGAACAAGGCAGATGGGTCAACCAGCGCGGATGCGTCATTTGAGGGACACAGGTCACCCTCGCTTCACGAATTGGTTCTGAACCGTTACGGTCCTTTCATGGCGCGGTCGATGCATGTGCGACGTCCGGCGACGCTGGCCTCTCTGGCCGCTGAGCTGGGCGTTTCCCGGACAACGGTGTCCAACGCGTACAACCGGCCCGACCAGCTCTCCCCAGAGTTGCGTCGGCGGGTGTTGGACACGGCACGAAGGCTTGGCTACCCCGGCCCGGACCCTGTGGCGCGCTCGTTGCGCACGCGGAAGGCCGGCGCGGTAGGCCTGCTGCTCACCGAGAACCTCTCGTACGCGTTCCGCGACCCGGCAGCGATCGGCTTCCTCGAAGGCCTCGCACTGGCCTGTGAGGACGCGGGCACGGGCCTGCTGCTCGTCCCGGCGAATCCCGAGCGTGAGGACGTCGCCTCCGTGCACCGCGCGGGCGTCGACGGCTTCGTGGTCTATTCGGTCCCCGACGACGACCCGCACCTGGCCGCAGTGCTGGAGCGCCCGGTTCCCACCGTCGTCTGCGACCAGCCCGACCTCGGCACCGTCGACCGCGTCGGCATCGACGACCGCGGCGCGATGTACGAACTGGCCAGGCACCTGATCTCGCTGGGCCACCGCCGCATCGGCGTCGTGTGCATGCGTCTCGCCCGCGACCGCAACGACGGCTTCGTGACCCCGGACCGCCAGCACGCCGCGCACTTCCACGTGCAGCGCAACCGCCTCTCCGGCCTCGCCGAGGCGTTCAGCGAGGCGGGCGTCGACTGGTCGCAGGTCCCCGTCGTCGAACGCTTCGACCACAACACGGCCTCCGGCGCTTCCGGCGCCGCACAGGTGCTCGACCGCGACCCCCAGATCACCGCGTTGATCTGCACGTCCGACGTGCTGGCGCTCGGCGCGATGACCGAGGCCGCCCGCCGTGGGCTGCGCGTGCCGCACGACCTCACGGTGACCGGATTCGACGGCATCCGCCCCGGCGAGGAAGCCGGGCTCACGACCGTGCGTCAGCCGGTGCTGGAGAAGGGTCGCGCGGCGGGCAAGCTGCTGCTCGACACGAACGAGCGGACCCGGCCGCGGTCGGTGAACCTCGCGACCGAGCTGATCATCGGCAAGACGTCCGGCCCGCCGCGTGGCGGCGCCGAAGAACGCTGGTTCGGCCCGTAATCACTCTCTGTGTTTGGAGCGAAAAGCACGTTCGTACGGCCTGTTCGTACGAACGTGCTTTTCGCTCCAAAGGGGAGTCACCATTCGAGGCGGAACACGACGGGCTGGCTGGTCTTCCCGGCCAGCTTCGCCACCAGCAGGTAGTCGCCGGGCCCGAGCCGGGTGTGCGCACCGCACCCCGGCTTCGAGGTGGAGCCCGCCCACTTCGTGCCGAAGTTGAAGATCTCCTTGGGCGCGAGCACCCGCACCTCTGAGCCCACGGTCGCCAGGCAGTGGTTGCTCGACCACAGCAGGGTCGCGCCGTCGGCGCTCATCACCATCAGCTCGCGGTGCTGCCGCCCGATGTCCTTGATGCACGGCGCCTGGCCGTTGTTCACCACGTCCATCGACAGTTCAGGCTGGTCACCGATGGTGTAGAAGGGCTTGTTGGCCTTCGCCGCCACGCCGATCGCGTCGTCGACGCACGGCTGCGGCGGCCCCGGCGGTGGAGGTGGCGGGGCAGGCGGCGCGGTCTCCGAGGGTGAGGGCGGCGGAGTCGTCGACGAGGAGGCCGCGGCCTCCTCCGACATGGTCGACGGCGGGTTGGAGGCCGCGGCCGCGTTCGTCGGCGTGGCGGGCTCGTCCGAGGAACCGAAGAGGCCGACGATCCAGATCACGAGCACGAGTGTCGCCAGCGCCGCTCCGATGGCGGCGATGCGCCTGCGCATGTACACCGAGGACGGCAGTGTGGGCTCGCTCACGGCCCGAAGGTAACCGCGTGGGGTGGAATCCAGTGGTAGGCAAGGCTCGCTCGATCCGGTGAACGTGATATTGAGCGGAAACCCCTTGTGAACGTGCGCTAACTCCGGTTCCAATCGACGCAGGGTCCGCCGGTAGGCCATGGAGGTGTCATGACCGCGATCGACGAACTGCTCAAGCGCAACTACGAGCTCGGCAACGTGGTTCCGGGAGACAGGTCTTCCGCGAAGCCGTCCTTGCAGGTCGCAATCCTGACCTGTATGGACTCGCGCATCCGCGTTTTCGAGATCTTCGGGTTGAAGCAGGGCGAGGCACACGTGCTGCGCAACGCGGGAGGTGTCGTCACCGACGACGCCATCCGGTCGCTTGCGCTGAGCCAGCGAAAACTGGGCACGCGCGAGGTGCTGCTCGTGCACCACACGAACTGCGGCCTCGAGATGGTCACCGAGGACGACTTCAAGGACGAGCTGGAGGCCGACACCGGCCTGCGGCCGACCTGGGCCGTCGAGGCGTTCCGTCAGGTCGAGCAGAGCGTGCGCGGTTCGATGGCCCGGCTGCGCCGCAGCCCGTTCATCCCGCACACCGACAAGGTCCGGGGCTTCGTCTACGACGTGTTCACCGGTGAGCTGCGCGAGGTCGACGCCGCCGACTCCAAGGCCGCCTAGTCTTCTGCCACGCGGGGGCCCTGCGTTACCTCTGGGGTAACGCAGGGCCCCCGCGTGACTTTCAGGCTGCGAGAATGGCGCGCGATGAATCACGAGTTGCTGTTGGGCTGGTGGGACACCACGGCCCGTGACCTGCCATGGCGCCATCCGGATTGCACGGCGTGGGGTGTGCTGGTCAGCGAGATCATGCTGCAGCAGACGCCGGTCGTCCGCGTCGAACCGATCTGGCACGAGTGGCTGGCGCGTTGGCCGGCACCCAGTGCGATGGCCGCCGCGTCGCAGGGCGAGGTGCTGCGCGCGTGGGGGAAGCTCGGCTACCCGAGGCGCGCGCTACGCCTGCATGAGGCCGCGTCCGCCATCGCCCGCGACCACGGCGATGTGGTGCCTTCGGACATCGAGACGCTGGAGTCGCTGCCGGGCATCGGTAGCTACACCGCGCGTGCGGTCGCGACGTTCGCGTACGGGCAGAAGTGCGCGGTCGTCGACACGAACGTCCGTCGGGTCGTCGCGCGCGCGGTGCACGGTGCCGGTGACGCGGGGCCGCCGTCGACCAAGCGGGATCTCCGGGACGTCGAGGCGATCCTCCCGGACGCCCAGGACGACGCCGCCGTGTTCTCCGCGGCATTGATGGAGCTCGGCGCGTTGATCTGCACTGCGAAGAACCAGAAGTGCGCGGACTGCCCGCTGTACGCCGAGTGCGCGTGGCAGCTGGCCGGTCGGCCCGCCTACGCCGGGCCGGCGAAGAAGGTGCAGCAGTTCGCGGGGACGGACCGGCAGGTGCGGGGCAAGCTGCTCGACGTGCTGCGCGGCGCACCCGGCCCGGTGCCGAAGATCCAGCTCGACATCGTCTGGAACGACATCACCCAGCGCGAGAAGTGCCTGGTCTCGCTGTTGACCGACGGCCTGGTCGAACAGACCCAGGACGGCCTTTTCGCGCTTCCGGGAGAGCACTGATGCACGCGCTGCTGGCGTTCTTCGACGACGAGGCTGACGCCAAGGTCCGCGAACTGTGGCGCAGGATCGGCGTGAAGCACGACCACCCGCCGCACCTCACCTACGCCGTCGCGACCACGATCGGCCCCAAGGTCCGCAAGGAGCTGCGTGAGGACCTCGAACGGCTGTGGATGCCGGACCTCTGGCTGCACACCCTCGGCACGTTCTCGACGGTCGAGAACGTGCTGATGCTCGCCGCGGTCGTCGACAGCGAGCTCCTGGCCGTGCACTCGGCGATCCACGACGTGCTGGCGGGCAAGGTCAAGAACCCGAGCGCCTACTACCTGCCCGGCAACTGGGTCCCGCACTGCACGCTCGCCATCGGCATCGACGACGAGGCGATGAAAGCGGCGTTCGGCAAGGTCTTCCCGGTCGAGCCGATCCAGGCGAAGGTTCGCGAGGTGTCGGTCGTCGACACTCAGACCGGCGAGATCGACGTGCTCAAGAAGGCCTCCACCGCACCTCGGTAGACCCACGGCGCGGTGGCGTGGATCAGGTGCCCGGCCTCCGGCACGTGGAGATACCGACCGTTCGCGCGCCGTGCGGCCTCGGCCATCTGCCCCGGCCGTTGACCGCCCTGACCTGCCTCGATGACGAGTGACGGGCACTGCACGGCGTCGACGAAGTCCCAGTACGCCCGCGTGCCCCACTCGGCCGCGATCTCGTAGAGGTCGTCCATCGAGGCGATCAGGTGCCAGCCGTCCTCACGTTCCTCGAAGTACTCGGCGAAGACCGGCGCGCCGAAGTACGAGTTCACGTGCGCGACCGACTGGAACGGCACCGGCCAGGCGTCGAAGAACCACTTCCACTCGTCGATCGTCTTTCCCCGGTTGTCCGGGGCGAAGTCCTCGACCACAATCGCGCGGACCAGGTCCGGACGGGTCGCCGCCAGACACCACGCGTGCAGCCCGCCCATGGAGTGCCCGATCACGACAGCGGGTCCGAGGTCAAGGTCCTCGATCGCCTTCGCGGCGTCGTCGACGAAGTCCTCGGTGCGAAACGGTCCCCGCTGCGGGTTTCGGCCGTGCCCGCGTGCGTCGATCCCGACCACACGGCCGTGTGGCTTCAGCCACTGCGCGACCGGCCACCAGGCGGTGGCCCTGCTCATCAGGCCGTGCAGGAGCAAGACCCCTTGACCCGTTCCGCCGAATTCCACACTCCGCACAGGGATGATTAAACGCATGAAGGCCCGTCCGTACCTCGTCGCCCTGGTGTTGCTCGTGCTGATCGCCGGGCTCGTCGTGGTCCTGCGCACGCCGACCGGCGACCCCGCGCCGCGGCAGGAGACGTCACCGCAGGCCGCCGTGGAGGCGGGCGCGGGTGCGGGCGACGCGTACTACCCGACGGACGGCAACAGCGGCTACGACGTGACGCTCTACGACCTGGCGATCAACTACGACCCGGAGTCGAAGCAGCTCAACGGCGTCGCCACGATCACCGCGACCGCGACCCAGGACCTGGCCCGCTTCAACCTCGACCTGCACGAGCTGAAGGTGAGCGACGTGAAGGTCGGCGGCCAGCCGGCGAAGTTCGTCCAGGAGGGCGACCACGAGCTCGTGATCACGCCGTCCGCGCCGCTCGCGAAGGGCAAGCCGTTCCTCACGCTCGTCACCTACGGCGGCAAGCCCGGCACCATCGACGACGCCTCGCTCGGCCGCAGCGGCTGGCAGGTCTCGTCGACCGGTGGCGCGTTCGCCGCGGGTCAGCCGCACTCGGCGACGACGTGGTTCCCGGCCAACGACACCCCGCGCGACAAGGCCAAGCTCAAGCTCGCCGCCCGCGTGCCGAGCCCTTGGCAGGCCGTGTCGAACGGCGTCGAGGGCGAGGAGACCCGTGGCGGCGGCTGGTCGACCTTCAACTGGCAGGAGGACACGCCGATCGCGACGTACCTGGTCACGCTGGCCATCGACAAGTGGGAGATCGTCCGTTCGAAGCTCCCGAACGGCACCCCGGTGATCGACGCCTACGCACCGGGCACCTCTGCCGCGAAGAAGCCGCTCCAGGCACGACTGCCGGAGATCCTGGCGCTGCTGGAAACGAAGTTCGGCCCGTACCCGCAGCGGGCGGCGGGCAGCATCTGGGTCGCCGACCAGATCGGGTTCTCGCTGGAGACCCAGACCCGGCCGATCTACGCGGCGTGGGCGGACCTGGAGACCGTGGTGCACGAGAACGCCCACCAGTGGTTCGGCGACTCGGTCACGATCCAGAACTGGGCGGACATCTGCCTGAACGAGTGCCTCGCGTCGTACTCGCAGTGGCTGTGGGCCGAGCACGAGGGCCAGAACCTCGACGACCGCTACCGCCGCAACATCGACCAGCGCCGCGCACAGGCGAGCTTCTGGGCGCCGAAGCTCTACGACATGGGCAAGGGCAACGAGTTCCGCGGCGTCTACGACAAGGGCATCCTCGCCATGCACGCGCTGCGCAAGCAGGTCGGGGACGACGTGTTCTTCAAGGCGCTGCGGTCGTGGACGGCAGCTCACCGCGACGGCAACGCCTCGTGGCCCGAGTTCGAGAACCACTTCGAGCAGGCCTCCGGCCAGCAGCTGGACGGGTTCTACGCGGCGTGGTTCCGCGGATCGGGCATTCCCGAAGATCAGTACCTGCTGCCCGGTCCGCTTCGCCGCTAATGTGGCCGGTCATGGCAGTCGTGAAGATCAACGCGATCAAGGTCCCCGAGGGCAACGGCCCCGAGCTGGAGAAGCGCTTCGCCGCCCGCCTCGGCGCGGTCGACGACCAGCCCGGCTTCCTGGGCTTCGAGCTCCTGCGCCCGGTCGCGGGCGAGGACCGCTACTTCGTCGTCACGCACTGGGAGACCGACGCGGACTTCGTGGCGTGGCGCGACGGGCAGGCCGGTGCGGCCGCACACTCCGGTGAGCGCGCGCGTCCCGTGTCGTCCGGCGCCGACCTGCTGGAGTTCGAGGTCGTGCTGGGGAGCAAGCCCAAGCAGTGAGTCTCGAACAAGCCGCTCAGCTGATCGCCGGCGCGGACGCGTTGCTCGTCTGCGCCGGCGCCGGCATCGGAGTCGACTCCGGTCTGCCGGATTTCCGTGGCACCGAAGGCTTCTGGCGCGCCTATCCGCCGTACGAGCGGCTCGGGCTGAAGTTCGAGGAGATCGCCGACCCGGTGCATTTCGCCGACGATCCCGCGCTGGCGTGGGGTTTCTACGGCCACCGGCTGCACCTGTACCGCGACACCGTGCCGCACGAGGGTTTCACGATCCTGCGCTCGTGGGGCGCGCACGTCTTCACGTCCAATGTGGACGGTCAGTTCCAGAAGGCGGGCTTCACCGACGTCGCCGAGGTCCACGGGTCGATCCACCACGTCCAGTGCGTGGAACCGTGCACGGACGAGGTCTGGGAGTGCGAGTTCGACGTCGCCGTCGACCCCGAGTCGATGCGCGCGATCGACCCGCTGCCGTCGTGCCCTCAGTGCGGTGGCCTGGCCCGCCCCAACATCCTGATGTTCGGCGACTGGGGCTGGGTGCCGCACCGCAGCCAGCTACAGCTCGACGAGCTGACGGCCTGGCGCCGCACCCAGCGGAACCTCGTCGTGATCGAGATCGGCGCCGGCACCTCGGTGCCGACCGTGCGGCGGCAGGCCGAGCTGGCCAGTGCCGCCTCCGGCTCGCTGATCAGGATCAACCCGCGCGAGCCGGAGGTCAGGCACGGCCGGGGCGTCTCGTTGCCAATGAACGCCCTTGAGGCACTTACGGCTTTGGACGACTCAGTTCGTCGAACGCGTCAGTGACCTTCCTCAGGTCACCCACGACCGCGAAGGCCTCCATGTCGACATGCCGCTGTCCCTTGCTCACGAACGTCGCCTCGATGCTGTACGAGCCGCCCCACGCGGTGTAGGCGTCCGGCGCCCTGTTCTCCAGATAGACGTACGCGTCCCCGCGAGCCCGGCTGTTCGGCAGATACATGCCGAGACAGTGGTCCGCCGCCTCCGTACAACGCACCGCCGGGCTCTTCTTGTGGTCCCAGTTCGTGTAGTCGAACGGCACGAGCCGCCCGTCGACGTACGCGAACTCCTTGGTGAAGTCGCGCTGGGTGTAGGCGACGACCGTGCTGTGGACCTCGCCCACGTTCGCCTCGGGCTCGTTGTCCTCGACGTGCAGTCCCGCCCTGAGCCTGATGACGTTGCCCGTCACGCTCACATCGGGGTTCAGCCAGTACCGCGACAGGCCGGGGCTCATCGGGTTCGGGCTCTCACCCGGGATGGGTGTGAGGTCCTGGTACTCGGCCGCGGTGCAGTTGTCGTTCGGGAGTTTGGTCTGCTGCGGGACCGGGACGTACATCGCGAGCCTGCCGGCCGCGATGTAGCTCGACGGGCTCGTCTGCCTGAACTCCGACAACCCACTGGTGGATGTCCCGTGGTACGGCGCTTCCTTCTCGTCGTCGTCGCGCTGCGAACCTGCCTGCGTCGGGTTGTAGCACTCGGTCGCGTGCGGCTGCACCGTCGACGGCGCGCCCAGCGGCCTGACGAACGGCCTGATGGCCCACTGGAACGCCGCACCGTGCCCGCCGCTGCCGATGTACTCCTTGCCGCCGTAGCGCACCGAGGCGATCGCCCCGGCGAGCGCCGTCGACGCCGTGACGGACACCTGGTCGGACGAGACGGTGATGTCCGGGTAGTAGGTGCCCCAGTTCGCGTGCTTGGCGCACCGAGGCTTGTAGGTCGAGACGAACTCGTAGAAGACCGGGTCGCTCAGGTGCTGAGGCTCCGGCGGTTTACAACTGGTTTCCTCGGCCTGAGCGGGCGTGAACATGCCCCCCAGCAAGGCCGCAATGGCGAGGATCTTCATGCGACCTGTCTACCGAGAACCGCCTACCTGGGTACGACGAACTGGGCAACTACCGCCCGATGATCGCTACCCGGCATGTCGAACACGTCCACCGTGTCCACCGGGCACCTCGGATCCACCAGAACATGATCGATCGTCACCGGCGGCGGCCAGACCCCGCTGTTGCTCGGCCACGTGTGGATCAACCCCTTGCCCACCTGGTCCGCGGCGTCCACGTAGCCCTTGTTGATCAGCCTGGTCATGCCGACATGGTCGAGCGTCGCGTTGAAATCGCCCGCCAGCACCCTGATCGCACCGGTGCTGTCCGGACTGGGCAGCCCCGCCAGCTCACGCTGCCACGCCTCCGGCCCCGCGGTGACCACCGGCGGCAACGGATGCACCGACACGACCTCGATGTCCTGCGCACCCGGCACGTCCACCCACGCCCCCGCCTGCTGCAACGAGCCCGGCGGCGTCAACTGGCGTGCGGTCAACGGGAACCGTGACGCGATCCCCGACCCCGACCCACCGTCCTCGGCCAAGAAGACCCGGTTCGGCAACAACCGGTCAAGACCCGCGCGTTCCAGGTCCTTCACCATGTCCGGGGTCAGCTCCTGCATGGCCAGGATGTCGATCCGGCGCTCCCGGACCTCCCTGACGATCGCTTCCGCGTCCGCGATGCCCACGAGCAGGTTCGCCGTCATCACCCGCACCGGCTGCCCGACCCCGTTCGGCCGTGAGTCCGAAAACGCCCGCGGCGCCACGTTCGCGACCATGATGATGGCCACCAAGGTCATCGTCAGCCCGACGACCCACCTCTTGCGGAACAACGCTCCTAGTCCGATGAGAAGTCCCAGCACAGTGATGTACGGGGTCAGCGAGGTCGCGGCGATCATGTACCGCGTGCCGTCGATGCCCAGCAGCCTGACCATCGCCGCCGCCACGAACGCGATAGCGCAGATGACCAGCAGAAACGTGGCCATGCCGTTCCTGGGCTGCCTGATCTCGACTTCGGTGCTCACAGCCTGGTGACGGTCGGTACCCCTGTTTCGTTGCCTCTGGGGACCTTCGGACACATCGGGCATCCTCACCACACGACCAAACTCTCGGAGGGCTCAAGGGAGCCACGGAATGGATGCCGACCTGCCCTCAACGAAATCTACGCCGCCGTTCCCTCCAGTGTCGCGATCATCCGCGCCTACGACGGCGCAAACGGCCCATCCGACCGGCCTCGACCAGCACTTCTTCACCGCGGCGGTCGGTCGAACCCTTTTCCTGCATGCCCTGCGCCGGGAATGCGGTCCAGCAACGCAACGATCGTGTCGACCGTCCGCACCGTGGTGTTCGGCAGGATCGGCCCCTCCAGCACGGTGTGGACGATCCCGGACTCGAAGGTCAGATCGCGCAGCTCCAGCTCGTCCTGGAGCAGTCCGAGGAACCCGTGGTTCAACACCCCGGACGCCTCGGACAGGTCGCTGGTGAACGCGAGGTGGCCCGCCGTTTCGGGCAGTGTCAGCTTCATCCACAAAGGTCGCTCCTGTTCAGCGACGGTTCGCGGCATCCTGGCCGCCCACTTCGGTCCTCTTTGGACATTCCGAACAACTGGGCCTGGGTTTCCAGCACCTGCTCGGAGAGCTTCATGTCGTTGCCGAACGTGCCTTCGACGATGCCTGCCTGAAGGCGCGCCGCCTCGGCGAGGGCCTTCTGCACCATCGTCATCAGTTCGGAGGCCAGTGCCTGCGGCGGTCTGCGCATGGCCAGGTCGGTGAGCCGGATGTCCTTGATGGACCCCGACGGACCCGCAACCACTGTCACAGCACGGTCTGCCGACGTGGCTACCGCCTCCAGGTCGGTGAGTTGCTGCTGCATCTCGCCCACCTTGGAGAAGTCCTGGTCGACACGTTGCATCTTGGACTGGAACCGCTCGAACTGAGCGACGAGCTGCTCGAACTCAGCCGACGCGACAAGGACCTCCTCCAGGGACTCGCTCGCGCAAGATCACGTGAGCGGGAGCCATCGTGGCAGGGCGCGGTTCCGGTTCGTGGCGAAAAAGGCGAATCGATACGGGTGACTCGTGTGACAACGCGAAACGGCCCCCAGGAAGCCTGGGGGCCGTTTCGGTGGAGCTGCGACTGGATCACTCGGTCTCGGCGACCGGGGTCTCCTGCTCGACGCCCGCGGGGGCGGCGAGGTCGACGGGCGGTGCGTCCGGCACGCGGTTCGGCTTGGCCTCGCCGCGGAAGACGAACTTGGCCTTGTCGTGCTGGTCGGACTCGCCGTCCCAGCCCTCGACGTCGGTGAGGATGATCTGGCCCGGCTGGATCTCGCCGAACAGGATCTTCTCCGACAGGGTGTCCTCGATCTCGCGCTGGATCGTCCGGCGCAGCGGGCGGGCGCCCAGGACCGGGTCGAAGCCGCGCTTGGCCAGCAGGGACTTGGCCCTGTCGGTCAGCTCGAGGGCCATGTCCTTGTTCTTCAGCTGCGTCTCGACGCGGGCGATCATCAGGTCCACCATCTTGATGATCTCGTCCTGAGTCAGCTGGTGGAAGACGATGATGTCGTCGATGCGGTTGAGGAACTCGGGGCGGAAGTGCTTCTTCAGCTCGTCGTTGACCTTGTTCTTCATCCGCTCGTAGTTGGACGCGGTGTCCTGACCCGAGGTGAAGCCGAGGCCGACGGCCTTGCTGATGTCCGACGTGCCCAGGTTCGACGTGAAGATGATGACGGTGTTCTTGAAGTCCACCGTCCGGCCCTGACCGTCGGTCAGGCGGCCGTCCTCCAGCACCTGGAGCAGCGTGTTGTAGACCTCCTGGTGGGCCTTCTCGATCTCGTCGAAGAGCACGACGGAGAACGGCTTGCGGCGCACCTTCTCGGTGAGCTGGCCGCCCTCTTCGTAGCCGACGTAACCGGGAGGGGCACCGAAGAGCCGCGACGCGGTGTACCGGTCGTGGAACTCGCCCATGTCGATCTGGATGAGCGCGTCGTCCTCGCCGAACAGGAAGTTCGCGAGCGCCTTCGAGAGCTCGGTCTTACCGACGCCGGACGGGCCGGCGAAGATGAACGAGCCGGAGGGACGCTTCGGGTCCTTCAGGCCGGCGCGGGTGCGGCGGATCGCCTGCGACACGGCCTTGACCGCGTCGACCTGGCCGATGATCCGCTTGTGCAGCTCGTCCTCCATGCGGAGCAGACGCGTGGTCTCCTCCTCGGTGAGCTTGAACACCGGGATGCCGGTCCAGTTGGCGAGGACCTCGGCGATCTGCTCGTCGTCGACCTCCGCGACGACGTCCAGGTCACCGTCCTTCCACTGCTTCTCCCGCTCGGACTTCTGGCCCAGGAGCGTCTTCTCCGCGTCACGGAGCTTCGCGGCGCGCTCGAAGTCCTGCGCGTCGATCGCGGACTCCTTGTCACGACGCACGTCCGCGATCTTCTCGTCGAATTCGCGCAGGTCTGGCGGCGCGGTCATCCGGCGGATGCGCATGCGGGCGCCCGCCTCGTCGATGAGGTCGATCGCCTTGTCCGGCAGGAACCGGTCGTTGATGTACCGGTCGGCCAGCGTGGCGGCGGCGACGAGCGCGGAGTCGGTGATCGAGACGCGGTGGTGCGCCTCGTACCGGTCGCGCAGGCCCTTGAGGATCTCGATGGTGTGCTCGAGCGACGGCTCGCCCACCTGGATCGGCTGGAAGCGGCGCTCCAGCGCGGGGTCCTTCTCGACGTGCTTGCGGTACTCGTCGAGAGTGGTGGCGCCGATCGTCTGCAGCTCACCGCGAGCGAGCATCGGCTTCAGGATCGAGGCCGCGTCGATCGCACCCTCGGCGGCACCCGCCCCGACGAGCGTGTGGATCTCGTCGATGAACAGGATGATGTCGCCGCGCGTGCGGATCTCCTTGAGGACCTTCTTCAGTCGCTCTTCGAAGTCACCGCGGTAACGGGAGCCCGCGACCAGCGAACCGAGGTCGAGCGTGTAGAGCTGCTTGTCCTTGAGCGTCTCGGGCACCTCGCCCTTGACGACCATCTGCGCCAGTCCCTCGACGACGGCGGTCTTGCCGACGCCGGGCTCGCCGATGAGGACCGGGTTGTTCTTGGTGCGGCGGGACAGCACCTGCATGACCCGCTCGATCTCCTTGGCGCGCCCGATCACCGGGTCGAGCTTGCCTTCACGGGCCGAAGCCGTGAGGTTGCGCCCGAACTGGTCGAGCACCAGGGAGGACGAAGGCGTGCCCTCGCCACGACCGGTGGACTCGGCGGCACCCTTCTCCGTCGAGTAACCGGACAGCAGCTGCAGCACCTGCTGCCGCACCCTGTTCAGATCGGCGCCGAGCTTGACGAGGACCTGCGCAGCAACGCCCTCACCCTCCCGGATCAGGCCGAGCAGGATGTGCTCGGTGCCGATGTAGTTGTGTCCGAGCTGCAGCGCTTCGCGCAGTGACAGCTCCAAGACCTTCTTGGCGCGGGGGGTGAAGGGGATGTGTCCACTCGGGGCCTGCTGGCCCTGGCCGATGATCTCCTCGACCTGCTGGCGGACGCCCTCCAGCGCGATCCCCAACGACTCGAGCGCCTTGGCGGCGACACCTTCACCCTCGTGGATCAGACCCAGGAGGATGTGCTCGGTGCCGATGTAGTTGTGGTTGAGCATCCGTGCCTCTTCTTGGGCAAGGACAACCACCCGCCTCGCGCGGTCGGTGAACCTTTCGAACATTCGCACTCCCTGACTGCTGCGTCGGCGGTCCTCGGCTCCACCGATCTACCCTGGTGAGCGCGGCACCGTGGCTCCACTGTAGTGGGCGGTCCCGAGGCCTGTGGTTCCCGTCAGCGGCCAGCCGCCTCCGGTGAACTCTGACATCGGCATCAACGCAGGTCGGGAGCAACGGATTCCACAGATCGGGCGATGTCCGCTGAGCGCGAACAAGCGACCGTTGAGCGACATTGGTGTGACTGGGCCCACCAGAACGAGCGCGAAATGACTGATCTTCGGTAAGGTTAGGCAAGCCTCATCAATTGAGATAGGACTTGCGCGTTGACCGTACCGGCGAGGGTCTCACAGCAGAACCCGCGTGCGCTCACGCCTCTGGCCCAGTCGATCGCCCGTCTGAACGTCGGTTCCGAGATCCGCTTCGGCATGCCGACCCCCGACTGGCAGATCTGCTCGGACCTGCTGGCGGAGCCCACCCGGTTCGACCTGTGGCGCAAAGACCTCGCCGAGTGGATGGCCGCCGAGTACGGCGAGTTCGACGACCGCGCGACCGCCGGCTACGTCATGGGCTGGTACCTGCACGTCCCCGGCCACCTCGCGGGCCTCCTCTTCCACACCGCCCGCCGCGTCCCCACGCTCAAACCTTCCGACCTGGCCTTCCGCATCGCCACCGACGGCCGCCCGAGCCCCGACGGCCTCGCCGTCCTCTCCGACGAGTTCGCCTGCCTCCCCGACGACCCGGCCTCCAACCACCCGGCCGCCACCGTCGTCGCCAACGAGGCCGCCCTCGCCGCCCTCCTCCGCGCCCGCTACGCGGCTCACGCCGCCCAGTTCGTCGCTTCCTTCGGCCAGGTCGTCCGCTTCGGCCGCCGCATGCTCTGGTCCGCCGCCACCGACATGCTGGAATACGGCCCCTGGGCCGCCGGCCGCCTCTGCGGCGACGAAACCGCGGGCGTCACCGACGCCGCCCTGATCCTCCCCGAGAAGCTGGACCCCTTCACCTCAGCCTCGACGCTTCACCTCACCGACGACGGCTGGGCCCGCCGCCGCCGCAGCTGCTGCTTCCACTACGTGCTCCCCAACGCCGAACCCTGCACCGCCTGCCCCCGCGTCTGCTGACCCACCCCGGCAAGCACCGCGACCAAGTTGGTTGTAGTCACGAGCCTGTTGATCATTAGTTGGCGGTACTTGCAGCATTTGATCGAGGGCCGCAGGCCCGAGGCGTCTGAACCAGTACCCAGCTTCGATGGTGGGGGCCCGTCACGAGTCGTGCCCGATGCCGTTGCCGCACCTACAAAACGCAACCCACCTACGCAACCGCCACACGCCGACGCAACAGGCGTGACATCAACACAAACTCGTGCGCGATGGGGTCTTTGATCAGATTGGCGGAGCCCCAGAAAGCAACAGGAACGGTCCGCCCGCAACCGGACCACCTACGGACCGGCTACGGCAACCGATGCCGAGACCCGACCGGCACCACCAACGGAGTCCCCGACACCGGATCCTCCACAACCCTCGCATCCAACCCGAAAACATCCAGCAACATCTTCTCCGTCAGCACCTCCGCTGGCGCCCCGGAAGCCACAATCCGCCCATCCCTCATCGCCACGATCACATCCGCGTACCGCGCAGCCAGATTCAAGTCATGCAACACCATGATGATCGTCCGCCCCATGGACACATGCAGCTCCTGCACCAGATCCAGCACATCGATCTGATGCGCCAGATCCAGATACGTCGTCGGCTCGTCCAGCAAAAGAAGATCCGTCCCCTGCGCCAACGCCATCGAAATCCAGGCCCGCTGCCGCTGCCCCCCGGACAGCTCATCCACCGTCCGCTCAGCCAGATCCGAAATCCCCGTCATCTCCAACGCCGCGTCAACCGCCGCCGCATCATCGGAAGACCACTGCCGATACCAGGTCTGATGCGGATGCCTCCCCCGCGCAACCAGATCCGACACCGTCAACCCCTCGGGAGCAGAGGGCGCCTGAGGCAACAACCCCAGCACCCGCGCCACATCCCGAGTAGCCATCCGGTCGATCTGCTTGCCGTCCAACAAAACCGCCCCGGACCGCGCAGTCAACAACCGCCCAAGAGCCTTCAGCAGAGTCGACTTCCCACACCCGTTCGGCCCGATCACCGCCGTGACGGTCCCAGCGACCACGGACAGGTCCAGGGTGTCGACGACCAGCCGTTCCCCGTACCCGACCGACAACGACGACGCCTCAAGACGCACAGTCATACCCGAGCCTCCCGACGGCTTCGAACGAGCAGGTACATCAGATAAGGCGCACCAAGAACCGCCGTCACAACGCCAACCGGCAACTCAAGGCGATAGACCGTCCGCGCCACCAAGTCCGACAACATGACCAGCACGCCACCCACCACCACGGACCCGAACAACGGCGGCTGCGCGGTCCCCGCCAACCTCAACGCGATCTGCGGCGTAGCCAGCGCGACGAACGTGATCGGCCCTGCCGCAGCGGTAGCAACAGACGCCAGCACGATCGCCACGATGATCAGGAACGACCGCGCAAGGTTGACCCGGACACCCAGCCCGCGCGAGGTCTCGTCGCCGAACTGCAGCGCCCCCAGCACGTGCCCGCCGATCAACGCCACCGGAACCAGCAGCACCAACGCGATCGCGATGGGCACCACGTGTTCCCAACCGCGCCCGTTCAACGAGCCGGTGATCCACACCATCGCCCGCCCGGCGTCCTGCACGTCGCCGACGGTCAGCAGGTAATGCGTGAAGTTGCCGGCCACGGCGGTGATGCCGATGCCGACCAGCACCATCCGGAAGCCTTCGATGCCCTTGCGCCACGCCAGCGCGTACACGAGGAGCCCGGCGACCAACCCGCCGGCGAGCCCGGCCAGCGGCAGTCCGTAAGAAGCAGCGCCCCCGGTCACCACGCCGAGCGACCCGGAGAAGGTGATCACGGAGACCGCACCGGCACCGGCACCCCACGTCACGCCGAGAATGTCCGGCGACGCCAAGGGATTGCGCACGATGGCCTGGAAGATCGCCCCCGACAGGCCGAGAGCCCCACCGACGAGCAGCCCGGTCAACGCCCGCGGCAGCCGCAGCTCCAGAACAACGAACTGGTCGCGCCGAGAACCACCGCCGAGCAACGTGTCGACGACCTGCGACACGGTCAGCGGGAAGTCGCCGATCATGATGTCCACGACGAGCAGCGCCGCCAGCACGACCAGCGCCGACGCCACCACCAGCAACGGACGGCGGCGCAGTTTGAACGAGGTGGCACCCAGCCTCAGCGCGGAGGTGGTCGTCGCGGGCGTCAAATCTTCACCAGCTTCTTGCGGCGCACCAGGAAGATGAAGAACGGCGCGCCGAGCAGCGCCAGCATCACGCCGACCTCCACTTCGGACGGACGGGCGACCACCCGGCCGAGGATGTCGGCGAGCAGGATCAGCACGGCGCCCACCACCGCGGAGTACGGCAGAATCCAGCGGTAGTCCGGCCCGGTGAACGCACGCGCGACGTGCGGCACCACCAGCCCGACGAACCCGATGGGCCCGCACGCCGCGACAGCCCCGCCCACCAGCAGCGTGATGGCGAAGATGCCCAACGTTCGGGTGGCCCGGACGTTCACGCCCAACGACCGCGCCACGTCCTCGCCCAACGACAAGGCATTGAGCCCCGGAGCGTTGAAGGCGGCGATCACCAGACCGACGACGAGGAACGGCAGCACCTGCGTCAGCACCGACATGTCGCGGCCCGCGATGGCGCCGACCTGCCAGAACCGGAACGCGTCGAGCGACTGCTGGTCGAGCAGCACGATCGCGGACACGAGACCGTTCATCAGCGCGGAGACTGCGGCACCGGCCAACGCCAGCGTGACCGGCGAAGGACCACCGCGCCCGGCCGAGCCGAGCAGGAACACCAGCACGCTCGCGATCATCGCGCCGGCGAAGGCGAACCAGATGTAGCCGTAGAGCGACGAGACGCCGAGCAGGAAGATCGAGAGCACGACCGCCAGCGCGGCGCCGTGCGTGACACCGAGGATGCCGGGGTCGGCGAGCGGGTTGCGCGTGTGGCCCTGCATCAGGGCTCCACCGACACCCAGCGCGATCCCCACCGCGATGCCGATCAACGTCCGCGGGATGCGGAGCTCGCGGACGACCACGTCGTCCTCGACGCCGGTCGGCGTGAAGAGCCCGTGCCACACGCCCGAAAGCGGAATCTCCTTGGAGCCGATCGCGATGCTCGCCAACGCCACGGCGACCAACACGACCAGCAGGAAGGCCAGGCCCAATGACCTACGACCCAAGGCCCACGCTCCTGTGCTCCCACGATCCTCAGAGGACAGGTAAGCCTAACCGAACAACGTGGCGGGTCGATGCGCAGGCCGCTTGCTCGCGGCCACTTCGATAGTGATCACGCTCAGCGCGACCGGAACAACGAGTCCAGAAGATCAAGGAACAATATTTGGCCAACCCGTTGTGGGGTCAACCAAAAGGTCAGAAGCAGGAGGTTTGGGATCTCGTTTGGGTAGCTTCGGTCAGCCTTCATGGAGCCGGCCCGCAGCCGAGTGGTCACCCACATAACATGAAGGGGTTCCGGGAATCGCTCCCGGAACCCCTTCGTGTTATTACGAATTTCAGCCCTGCTGGTGGTATGCGTCGAGCACCTCGGCCGGGATCCGGCCGCGGTCCGACACCTTCATGCCCTGCTTGCGGGCCCACTCGCGAATGGCCTGGTTCTGCTCACGATCCGCCGATGCCGGGCGCGCCTTCACACCGGCCGGGCGGCCGGGACCAACGCGCTTGCGACCGCCCGCACGACGTGCACCTCCCACGAAGTCGGACAAGGCATCCCGCAGTTTGCCCGCATTGCCCGAGGAAAGGTCGATCGTGTAGCTGACACCGTCCAGCCCGAACTCGACGGTCTCCTCCGCAGTGGAGCCGTCCAGGTCGTCGACGAGGGTCACCGTGACCTTCTGCGCCATGCGTATCCTCCTGGAACCCCGAATGCGCGGTCACCCGCGACGCCACTAATGCCTACTTCGAGGCAGGTTAGCGCACGAGTGCCGCATTGCACCTATCGACATCCGGAAAGTTACTCATTCAGGGCGAACGAGCGGGAACAAGATGGTCTCTCGGATACCCAGACCGGTGAGGGCCATCAGCAGCCGATCGATACCCATTCCGACGCCACCACTCGGTGGCATTCCGTACTCCAGTGATCGCAGAAAGTCTTCGTCGATCGGCATCGCCTCGTGGTCACCGGCGGCGCCAAGACGCGCCTGCGCTTCGAGACGTTCCCGCTCGATGACCGGGTCCACCAGTTCGGAGTAACCGGTTCCGAGTTCGAATCCGCGAACGTAGAGATCCCACTTTTCGGCGACGCCCGGCTTGCTGCGGTGCTGCCTGGTCAGCGGAGACGTCTCGATCGGGTAGTCACGAACGAAGGTCGGCAGGTAGAGCGTGTCGCACACCAGGTGCTCCCACAACTCCTCGACCAGCTTGCCGTGCCCGAGCTTCGGGTTGAGCTCCAGTTCGTGCCGGTCGCAAAGCTTGCGCAGCACCTCGGCGGGCGTGTCGGGGGTGATTTCCTCACCGACCGCGTCCGACAGCGACTCGTAGATGCTGAGCGTCGTCCATTCGCCAGACAGGTCGTACTCCGTGCCGTCCGCCAACGTCACGACGTGCGAACCGGAGACCTCCATCGCGGCTTCCTGGATCAGCTCGCGCGTCAGTGCCGCGTTCGAGTCATACGTGGCGTACGCCTCGTAGTACTCCAGCATCGAAAACTCGGGCGAATGCGACGAGTCCACGCCCTCGTTGCGGAAGTTGCGGTTGATCTCGAAGACCTTCTCGATCCCGCCGACGACGCAACGCTTCAAGTACAGCTCCGGCGCGATGCGCAGGAACAGGTCGATGTCGAGCGCGTTCGAGTGCGTGATGAACGGACGCGCGGACGCACCTCCCTGCAGCGACTGCAACATCGGCGTCTCGACTTCGAGGAAACCGCGCCGGTGGAACGAGTCACGCAGAGAACGAACGACGTTCGCACGGGTCCTTACGGTGTCCCGCGCCTGCGGCCGCAGGATCAGGTCGACGTATCGCTGCCGAATACGAGTTTCCTCGCCGAGTTCCTTGTGCGCTACCGGCAACGGGCGCAACGACTTCGACGTCAGCTGCCACGCGTCCGCCATCACGGAAAGTTCGCCGCGGCGCGAGCTGATGACCTCACCATGCAGGAAAACGTGGTCACCGAGGTCGACGTCGGTCTTCCACTCGGAAAGTGCTTCCTCACCGACTCCGGCAAGACTCAGCATCGCCTGCAGTTCGGTGCCGTCGCCTTCGCGCAACGTCGCGAAACACAGCTTTCCGGTGTTGCGCATGAACATGACGCGACCGGTCACGCCGACGATCTGTCCGGTCTGCGTGTCGGGTTCGAGTTCGGGGTGCGCATCACGAATCTCGCGCAACGTGTGCGTGCGCTCGACTTCGACGGGATACGGCTCCTTGCCGGAAGCGAGCAGCCGCGCACGCTTCTCCCGGCGCACGCGCATCTGCTCCGGCAAGTCCTCTTCGCTGGTCACAGGGTTTTGCTTTGGCTGCTCACTCACATGGAGAAGGGTACGGAAGGGCGCGAGGACAAAGCGAACCGGATACCCCGGCAGAACTGCGACAGCCTAAGTTGGACGGATGGATCTACACGCGAGGCGAGCGGACTCGTTCGGCGCGCAGGCCCAGGCCTACGCCGAACACCGGCCTGACTATCCCGTGGCGGCGATCCGGTGGGCACTCGAACCACTAGGCGCCGGAGAGCACTTAGACGTGCTTGACCTCGCCGCGGGCACCGGCAAGCTGACCGCGGTGCTGGTCGCCGAGGGCCACCGCGTCACAGCCGTCGAGCCCAACGAGCAGATGCTGTCCGAACTGGTGCGCCGCGTTCACGACGTGCGCGCGCTGCCCGGCCACGCCGAGCACATCCCGGTGCCGGACCAGACCGTCGACGCCGTGCTGGTCGGCACGGCGTTCCACTGGTTCGACCAGGAGAAGGCGCTGCCGGAGATCGCCCGCGTGCTGCGGCCCGGCGGCGTGGTCGCGGCACTGTGGAACGAGCCGGACACCGACGTCGAGTGGGTCGCCGAGCTCGAACGCATCTCGGGCACGAGCGTCGAGAGCAAGCGTGACGCTCCGACGAGCGTGCGGCCACATCCGCTGTTCGGGGCGATCGAGCGGCAGGTGTTCCCGCACACGCAGCTCAGGAACTCCCCAGAGGACCTGATCGCCACGATCAACACCCATTCGCGGATGCTCGTCATCGACGAGGAAGAACGCACGGCGGTCAACGAGAAGCTGCTCGCGGTCCTGCGGTCACGCCCGGAGACGTCGAACGGGCCGTTCGACGTCCCCCTGCGTACCGAGGTGATCCGGACGATCGTCAGCGGCTAGCCATGTTGCGCTCGAACACGAGCCGCAACCCCAGGAGGGTCAGGTCGGGCGCGTGGTGCGCGATCGTCGAGGACTCCGCGACCACGAGCGGGGCGAGCCCACCGGTGGCGATCACCGTCACCGGGCCGGGATCGGTCAGCTGGAGCTCCTCGGTGATCCGGCGCACCAGCCCGTCCACCTGGCCGACGAACCCGTAGACGATGCCGGACTGCAGGCACTCCACGGTGTTCTTGCCGATCACGTTGCGCGGCCGGACCAGCTCGACCTTGCGCAGCTGGGCGGCACGGGCGGCGAGCGCGTCGACCGAGATCTCGATGCCGGGCGCCAGCGCCCCGCCGAGGAACTCGCCGCGTGAGGAGATCACGTCGAGGTTCGTGGACGTGCCGAAGTCGACCACGATGCACGAGGTCGCGTAGAGGTGGTGCGCGGCCAGCGTGTTGATCACGCGGTCCGAGCCCACCTCCTTCGGGTTGTCCACGAGCAGCGGCACGCCGGTCTTGATCCCCGGCTCCACCAGTACCTTCGGCACGGCGTCGTAGTAGCGGCCGAGCATCACCCGCAGCTCGCGCAGCACCGCGGGCACGGTGGACAACGCGGAGATGCCGGTGATCTTGTCGGCGTACTCGCCGAGCAGGCCGCGCATGGTGAGCGCGAGCTCGTCGGCGGTCATCCGGGCGTCGGTGCGCATCCGCCAGTTCCGCACGAGCGGTGCGTCGTCGCCCACCCCGTCGTAGAGGCCGAGCACGATGTTGGTGTTGCCGACGTCGATGGCGAACAGCACGTTGCGTTTCCCTCTTAGTTCTCGGCCTGGATCAGCGCGTCCAACGCGGTCGCCTCAACGGTCTCAGACGACGGCGCGCTCGTGGAACCGTTCACCAGACCGGAGCCCTCGGGGGCGTGCGCCGGGTCGGCGCCGAGGTCCACGACGTTGTTGTCGGCGTCCACGAAGACGACCTTGGGCTGGTAGGTGCGGGCCTCGGCGTCGTCCATCTGCCCGTAGGCAATCAAGATCACGATGTCGCCGGGGTGCACGAGGTGCGCGGCCGCGCCGTTGATGCCCAGCACGCCGGTGCCGCGCTCGCCTGGGATGACGTAGGTCTCCAGCCGCGAGCCGTTGGTGACGTCGACGATGGCGACCTGCTCGCCCGCCAGCAGGTCGGCGGCGTCCATCAGGTCCTCGTCCACCGTCACCGAGCCGACATAGTGCAGGTCGGCCTGGGTCACGGTGGCCCGGTGGATCTTGGACTTCAGCATCGTGCGGAACATGTCATTCCCCCTACTCGTCGCCGTCGCCGAGCAACACCGCGATGTTGTCGATCAGGCGGGTGGCACCGACGCGGGCCGCGACGAGCAGCCGGGCGTCGCCCTTCTCGGGCGCGGGACCGAGGTCGATCCCGCGCAGCTCCAGGTAGTCCAGCTCGACCTCGGGCGTCGCGGCCAGCACCTCGTGCGCGGTCTTGAGCACCGCGTCCGCGCCCTGTGAGCTCACGTGGGCGCCCGCGGTCAGCGCGGCCGACAGCGCGACGGCGGCCTGCCGCTGCTGCGGGGTCAGGTAGGCGTTGCGCGACGACAACGCGAGACCGTCGTGTTCACGGACGGTCGGCACGCCGACGACGTCGAGCGGGAAGTTCAGGTCGCGCGCCATCTTGTGGATCAGCTGAAGCTGTTGGTAGTCCTTCTGCCCGAACACCGCGTACGTGGGCTGCACGATGTTGAACAGCTTCGACACCACGGTCAGCACGCCGTCGAAGTGACCGGGCCGCGACGCTCCCTCCAGCTCGGCGCCGAGCGGACCGGGGTGCACGGTGACCTGCGCGCCCGCGGGGTACATGTCCTCGACGGACGGTGCGAAGACGATGCCGGCGCGCTCGGCACGACAGATGTCCACATCGGACTCGAACTGGCGCGGGTACTTCGCGAGGTCCTCGTTCGGCCCGAACTGCAACGGGTTCACGAAGATCGAGACCACGACCACCGTGTTCTGCATGACCTGCGCCTCGCGGATCAGCTGCCGGTGGCCCGCGTGCAGCGCGCCCATCGTGGGCACCAGCGCGACGTTGCGGCCGGCGCTGCGCAACGCCCTGATGACCCGGTTCAGCCGCACGGGATCGCGGTGCACCGTGACGTCGTCCCGGTTGTAGTCGTCCTTGGTCAATGGCTTGGTCACGTCAGTCCTCGAGTGTCGTGCGAACGTCGTTGGCCGCGTCGGGCTTGAGCAGCCCGGACTCCTCCGCGCGGGCGGCGGTGCGCCGGGCGAGCGCGCGGTAGCTGGGCAGGATCTCGGGCGCCTGCTCCGCGAGCACGGTGAGGTGCTTGCGCAAGGTACCCGTGTCGCCGCGGGCGACCGGACCGGTGAGTGCCCGGTCGCCGTGGCGCAGCGCGTTGTCGAGCGCGGCGGACAGCAACGGGCCGAGCAGGCGTTCGGCGTTCGCGACGCCGGCGCCGGTGAGCAGGTCGGCGGCGTCGCGGACCAGCGTGATCAGGTGGTTCGCGCCATGGGCCAGTGCCGCGTGGTAGAGCGGGCGGACGGCCTCCGGCACGCGCACCGGTTCGGCGTCCATCTCCACGACCAGGGCTTCGCCGACGCTCCACGCGACCTCGTCACCGTCCGCGGCCGTGACGCCGACGCACGCGGCGCTCATCCGCTGAATGTCCTCCGAGCGGCCGGTGAACGTCATGACGGGGTGCAGCGCGAGCGTGAGAGCACCGAGTTCGGCGGCGGGTTCGAGAACCTGCACGCCCTGCGCGCCGCTCGTGTGCACGATGATCTGGCCCGCGCGCAGCGAGTCCGTGGCGACCAGACCCCTGACCAGGCCGGCGAGCTCGTCGTCCGGCACGGCCAGCAGCACGAGGTCGGCTTTCTGGGCGACCTCGGTCGGGTCTCTCGATCGGGACGCCGGGCAGCAGCTCCTCGGCGCGCTTGCGGGAGGCCTGGGAGACGGCGGAGGCGCCGACCACCACGTGGCCCGTCCTGGCCAGCGCGGCACCCAGCACCGAGCCGACCCGGCCTGCCGAGATGACACCGACGGCGAGCCTGGCCGGACGTGAGGTCGCGTCCATGCGACTAACTCCTTCTGACGTTCCAGTCCCGGTTCGGGTACCAGACGACGCCGCCGAGGGTAATCCGGCTGTTCCTGGCATGTACCTGGTCGGTGACGGGTTCACCGGCGGGCGCCGCCCTGGTCGCGTTCAGCGTGTCGAGCAGCACGTCCGTGCCGTTGTTCGGCGCTCAGGCCCGCGGTCCCCTGCTCGATGCGGTGCCGGAGGAAGGCCAGCTCGGTGACCGCGATCTGGTAGTTCTTCACGGCCTTGGCCGCCGTCGTCGCCGGACTTGCGCTTGACCGCCCTGAGCCAGTTCCGGCGGCCGTTCAGGCTGGCCAGCAGCGACACCTCGCTGTTCGCGATCCACCGGTTCTGCGCCATCGAGGCGAGCTGACCGGCCACGATCCGCTGCTCCCTGCGCCGCTGCCACACCACGATCGCGACCGCGCCACCGAAGATCGGCACCATGACCAGGAAGTACAGGTTGATGAACGCCGACCCGCTCCGACCTTGGTCATCGAGTTCCAGCCCGCGTGCAGCCCGACCGCGGCCAGGTAGCCGCCGATCGGCGCGACGATCCGAGTGTGGCGTTGCTGCTGCTCGCCGCGATGCCCACGCCGATGCCGGTCATGGCCGTGAACAGCGGATGCGCGAACGGCGACAGCACGCCACGCAGGACGAACAGCGCGACGACACCACCCGCCATGTCACCGAACCCCTGCTTGGCGAAGATCTGCCCGAAGTACCAGATGTTCTCGGTGAACGCGAAGCCCGCCGCGGTGACGCCCGCGTAGACCATGCCGTCGACGACCCCGTCGAACTCGTGCCTGCGCCGCAGGTAGACCGCGATCAGGAAGGCGGCCTTGGCGGCCTCCTCGACGATCGGCGCACCGACGATGAGCGTGAACGTGTCACCGCTGCCGTGGGTGATGATGTCGCCGACCACGCGCGAGGTCTGGTTGAACACGAGCGAGCTGATCGTCGCGCCGCACGAACCCCAGAAGAACGCGAAGAGCAGCAGTTTCGCCGGCTCCGGCTCCCACCGGTCGATCCACAGGAACGCGCTGACCACGAACGCGACGGGGATCAGCGCGGCGGCGGCGCCGACGAGGATCGGCTCGAGTCCGATGCTCGTCGACCCGAGCGCGAACAGCACGAGACCGGCCACAGCGAGCGCGATCAGGCCCACCACCGGGAACAGAACGGTCCAGCGGCGTTGCTCGATGCGCTTCTTGGTCGGCGTCGGCGTCAGGTCGGCGTCGTTCACGGGAAATGACCTTAGATGCACACTTGTCCGGTGTTCGACTGGGAAGCCGCTTGGCACGCCGCGTTGTACGAGCCTGGCGGCTTCTTCGCGCGTGGTGAGAAGCCCGCCGCCCACTTCCGCACCTCGCCGCTGGTCGGTCCGGAGCTCGCTCTCGCGATGGTGGAGCTGCTCGGCCGGGTCGACGCCGCTCTGGGATTTCCCCCGGCCGTGGACTTCGTCGACGTGGGAGCGGGCGGGGGCGAGCTGGCGTTCGCGGTGCGTCGGCTGGCTTCCGGGTCGTTGGCCTCGCGGTTGCGGGTCACGGCTGTCGAGCTCGGGCCTTTCGTTGAGCTGCCAGGGGTTCTGTGGACCTCGTCGGTGCCGTCGTGTGTCGGTCTGCTGGTCGGGCACGAGTGGCTCGACGCGATTCCCTGCCCGGTGGTGACCGGGCCTTCGACTGATCCGTGGATCACCCGGTGGTGGCCTTCGCTGGGCGATGGCTCGCGGGCGGAGGTCGGGGCGCCGCGGGATGCGGCGTGGGCTGCCGCGGTCTCGTCGGTGCGAGGTGCGGCCTTGGCGATCGACTACGGGCATCTGGTGTCTTCGCGGCGGTTCACGCTGACCGGGTACCGCGACGGGCGGCAGGTGCCTCCCGTTTTCGACGGGTCCTGTGACATCACCGCCCATGTGGCGCTCGATGCGTGTGCCGCGGCTGCCGGGGGTGAGTCCGTGCTGGTGTCGCAGCGGGATGCCATTGCTGCTTTGGGGCTGGTCGGTGCTCCCTCCGGTTCCGGGTGGGAGTGGTTGGAGTCGGCGGCTCGCGCGGGGCGGATCGCCGAGCTGCGCGATCCGGCGGGGCTGGGGGCGTTCGGGTGGTTGCTGCACGGGTGCGGGGTCGCGGTGGCGGACCTGTTGCCCGAGCTGCCGCCCTGGCGTCCGATTCCCGCCAGCTATTCGGCCTTCTGACGGCAATCGTTGACGGCATGCGAATCCACACCGTCCCGCCGTCCGCCGCGATGTCCGACCCCGGCCGCGAGTACCGCGCCTCCGAACCTGGCGTTCCGGTGCGCTGCTGCCTGCGCAAGTCGCTGCCCGGCGAACCGGTCTGGCTCTTCCGCTTCAGCCCGGACGCCGGCAAGGGCCCGTACGAGGAGGTCGGACCGATCTTCACCCACGTCGACTGCCCCGGCGGCGCCTTCCGCGGAGGCCCTGCCTGTCGAATTGTTGAACAATCCCCGGATCCTACGTTCCTACAACGCCGCAGGTCAGATCCAGGACGGCGACGTGGTGGAGCCCGGATCGTTCGAACGTGCGATCGACGCATCGTTCGACGATCCAACGATCGAGGCGCTCCAGGTCCGGAGCCTCTCGCACGGGTGCTTCCTCTTCGGGATCACGAGGTCATGACCCCTGCTGGTTGGAGCGAAAAGCACGTTCGTACGAACAGGCCGTACGAACGATGCTGCTATGGATTGTCAAGCGGCTTGTGCTGCTGAAGCGTTGTGAGGTCGGTGAGGTCGGCCATCAGCTTGGGGTAGATCTCGCGGGTGATGTAGCGCTTGAGGCAGCGGATGAGGTGTTTCTTCGTCGTCTTCTTGCCGGCGCCGAGGCGGTCTTCGATGTAGGTGCGGGTGGCTTCCTGGTGGGCGAGTCTGGTGAGGACGATGTAGTAGAGGACTGAGTTGGCTTGGCGGTCGCCAGCACGGAGAATCGATGATGTTCTGGCGGCCGCTGCTGCAGTCCAGTGGTGCGGTGCCGATGAGGTGGGCGAAGGCTGCTTCGCTGTGGACGCGGTCGGGGTTGTCGCCGGCGGTAGCAAGTTGGCAGCGCGGCCGGCGATGCCGAACTGGGCGCAGGTGCGGGGTGCGATCCGGCGGACCAGGGTGTCCGGCAGGTGTCGAGTTCGGCGATCCGGGTGTTGTGGTCGGTGATGATGGCGGCCAGCCCGGCCAGGGTGAACTTGACGGTGGTGGTGGAGTTGAGCAGGGCCTGGGCGAGTTGGTCACGGGCCTGGGTGCGGGCGGTGCCGCGCAGGCCGCTGGCGGGCAGGGCCGGGGTGGTGGCGCGGCGCAGTGGGTGATCAGGGCGGTGGTGGACAGGCCGTGCAGGGATTCCGTCCTGGCGGGGGCGGTGACGATCAACGCGTGCAGGGTGTTGATCAGGCGGTGCGGCCTCGATCAGCTGCGCGGTGGTGCGCAGACGCGCACGGACTCGATCGGCCGGTGCGGGTTTCGGGTCGCGGTGGCTTCGCCGCCAGTGCCGCGAGTGCGGCGTTGATCGCGTCCTGGTCGACTTGCCGCGCTGCGTCGTTTCTGCCGGTTCGGTCGGTTGACCTCGACACCCGACCTGCTGCCGCGGGCTGCCGGTCAGGTGGTCAGCCCGCGCCGGAAACCGGTGCCTTCCACTCCGATCAGGCGAGCGGCCGAGCCGCGCAGCCATGCGAGCAGTTCGCCGTATCCGCGCGGTGCGGGAACTTCTCGGTGCCCAGTGTCCCCGATGAGTCCACGCGCGCGACGTGAAGTCCTTGTGGTGTCGACTCCGCCGTGATGTCGCCGATCGGTGATCACGCTCGGCGGAGTGACTTACCGCGGTCTTTGCCATGCTGAGAGCCATCCTGTTCGTTAGCGCGAGGTGGTGCGACTCCGCCGCGACGACAGCACAGTGATGAGCCCTGCGCTACAGCTCCTATCATCACGACGCCGTTCGAGAGCGCGTTGATCCCCCAGACAACACAGATCGTCGCACACAACTGCTTTTCAGAGTCAACGGTCCGACACCACATCTACTCTCACTGTGCTTTTCGCTCCAACACGACTTGGCGGGTGGTCGGCCGGATCGAGGGGGCGTGAAACCATTGCCCGTGTGAGCGAGCAGATCACCGTCGGCGTCGGCGCAGGCGCGCAGTACCTGGGCGTCGACCGCGTGATCGACCTGGGCCCGCTGCACCCGTCCGCCCACGGCGCGTACCGCCTGCGCCTGACCGTCACGCCGGCACCTGGTGATCACCGCCGCCGAGCCACTCGTCGGGCACCTCCACCGCGGCGCCGAGAAGCTCTTCGAGGTGCGCGACTACCGGCAGGTCCTGACCCTGGCGAACCGGCACGACTGGCTTTCCGCGTTCTGCAACGAGCTCGCCGTCGCGCTCGCAGTGGAACGCATGACCGGCATGGACGTACCTCTGCGCGCGCAGTGGCTGCGGGTGTTGTTGTGCGAGCTCAACAGGCTGATGGCGCACATGGTGTTCCTGACGCCGTTGTCCCCCAAAGCCGCCGTCTACCGCGAGGGCGTTCAGGCGCTGATGGAGGAGGCGTCCGGCGGGCGCATCCACTTCATGTTCAACCGGATCGGCGGTCTGCGGGAGGACGTCCCGGCCGGCTGGACCTCGCGGGTCGCCGAGTTCTTGTCCACTGTAGACATCCCGGCTGACGTCGACCTCGATCCCTTGACCGGCCTGGGTGTTCTGCCGTTGGCCGACGCGCAGCAGTACGGCGTCACCGGGCCGATCGGCCGCGCCAGCGGTGTCGACTTCGACCTGCGCCGCGACGATCCGTTGCCCGCCTACCAGTTGTTGGAATTCACGCCCATCGTTCGGACCGAGGGCGATGCAGCTAGCGCGCGTGCGTTGTCTGCTGGACGAGGTGGAGTCTGTCCGTGACGCTGGCGCAGTCCTGTTTGGACCAACTGCCGTCGGGACCGGTGAACGTGCGTCTGCCGAAGGCGATCAAGGCGCCCGAGGGCTCGGTCTACACGCGGGTCGAGGCGCCGCTGGGCACCTCGGGCGTGCACCTGTCGTCACGCGGCGAGAAGACACCTTGGCGGTTGAAGCTGCGGACGCCGTCGTTCAACAACGTTCAGGCGCTGTCCGCCCTGCTGCCCGGCACGACGGTGGACGACCTGCCCGCGGTGCTGGGCTCGTTCGCCGTGATCGTCGGCGACATCGACAAGTAGCGCTCATCCTCGCGGCGCGCGGCGGCGACGGCGGCGCGTCGCCCCCGCCGAGCGACGCCAGCAGCTCGCTGACCGACTTGCCGTCGGCGTGTGCGCCGGACGGGTCCTCCGGTGCCGCGCGGCGGCCACCGGTCCGCTCGCGGCCGGGATCGCGGCTCGACGACTCCTCGGCCACCCGGCGACCGGACGACCGGCGCGTCGTCCTGCGCGGCTCGGCGGCCGGTGGAGGCGGCCGGCAGCGGGCGGAGGACTCCTCGGCGGCGCGGCGGCCCGAGGGCGGCAACGACACCAGCGAGTCCTCGGAAGCCGTGCGCCTGCCGGAGAACTGGCCGGAATCCTGTTTGGCCGGCGACAACGACGCCGACGACTCCTCAGCCGAGCGACGACCGGACGACCGGGCGGGCTCCTGCCTGACCGGCGGCAGCGACACGAACGAATCCTCGGAGGCCGTGCGCCGACCGGACGAGCGTCCGGGCTCCTGGCTGACCGGTGACAACGACACCAGGGAGTCCTCGGAGGCGGTGCGACGGCCCGACGAACGCGCGGGCTCCTGCCTCACGGGCGGCAGCGAGGCCGACGACTCCTCGGCCCGGCGGCGGCCGCTGGAGCTCGATTCGCCGCTGGACGGCTTCAGCGTCTCCCACGACCCGCTCTCCTGCTCCGGCGCTCGCTCATCGGCCCGCCGGCGCCCGGCGCTCTGCGTGCCCAGTGCCTTGGGGTCGATCATCTCGGTCCGCTCGGCGACCCCTCGCGCTCGCGGCGGCTCCGGCTTGCGTGCCTCCACGGCCTTGGCGACGGCAGCGGGCGGCTTGGGTGGCTCCGGCCGTGCCAGCGCCTCCGTGCGGGACTGCGGCTGCGGCTGGGCCAGTGGCTGGGGGCGCGGCACCCGTTCGGTGCGCTGAGCCTGCGCCTGCAGGGGCTGTGCTGACATCGGGGCCGGCATCTGGGCCGACGACTGTGCCTGCACCGGGGGCGCGCCGGCACCCAGGCGCGCGGCCACCGGACCGGCGGCAGGACGCGGCTGGGGACGAGCGGGCTCCTGCTTCACGGCCTTCACCGGCTCGCGGCGCACGACGGCGGGCTGCGGGCGCGGGGAGGGCGACGAACGGGCGGGCTCCGGCCTGGTCGGCTCGGGCCGGAGAGGCTCGCGGCGCGGCGGCTGGAGCTTGGCCTCCTGCGCGACGCGTTCGATCAGTTCGGTGCGCTCGGACGGCTTTTCCGCGGAACTGGTGATGGTGGGCTTGGCGTTGATCACGCGGTTCTCCGGGGCCGCGGTCAGCCGGGCCTGGTCGGAGGAGGCGAGAGAGCGCAGGCGGGTGGACTCGGCGCGCAGCGCCACGCGTTCCACCAGAACGTCGCCGCCGCCCAGCAGGTTCTGCAGGTTGTCGCGGAGAGACCTGAGGTCCGCGCGCAGGGACTCGATGTCCGCGCGCGACTCCTCCTCGATCCGCTTGCGGGTCTCGGACTCGATCTCCAGCTCGTACTCGCGGCGGGCGGCGACCTCGCGTTCGAGCTCGAGCTCGTACACGGACTGCAGGTCAGCGACCTCGTCGTCCCGCTCGCCGACCTGCTTGCGGTACTTCGCGGCGAGGAACGCACCCACCAGTGCGGCCCACAGCGCGGCCACCACCGCGAGGCGCAACATTCTGGCGCTGTCGCTCAGCACGAGCACCGCCGCGGCAACGAGGGCGAGCGCCAACGCTGCTACTAACAGCAAACGCCCGGAGCCACGACCGTGATCTTCCTGCTCGTCGTCGATCGACGCGCCGCGTCCGGTCATGGGCACCACGGTACCGCGTAGTTATCCGACTGAGACCTACGCACCGGTATCTGAATCCTTCCCCGTGGTCTCCGTGGGTGTCTTGCAGCAGTGCTCGAGCCACAGCGCGGCAGCCGTCAGAGCCGCGGCCGAGATGATCCCGACAACCGCTGCGAACAGGTCGTTTCCGGCGGCCGGGAACGAGTCGCGCACGGGGATGACGTAGATCAGCAGTCCACTCCAGACACCGAACATCAGCGCGCCCAAAACCGAGGATGCCTTCGCCAGCGCCACCGCGCGGGCAGCGGTCAGCGGCTGCACCGGACGAGCCCCCGGACGGCGCTCGATCCGGGCCCGCAACGAGAACGCGAGCACCACCTCGGCGACCGCGATGGCGAGCAGCGTCGAGCCGGCCGCCCTCGGCAACGGCGGCAGCGTGTCGTAGGCGAGTCGCAGGAACAGATGCGCGAGCAACGCGGCGATGACCGCGACGGTCGCCAGGTCGCGGGGGCGGGTGAACCTCACTCGTCCATCCAACCCGAACTCAGCACAAGATCGTCGCGCCGTGCCACGCCCTCCGCCGAGAACTGCAGCGCGGCAACCGGTCCGTGGCCCGGAAGCACGGCGTCCGGCTCGACGTCGAGCCACGGGACGAGCACGGTCGCGCGCTCAAAAGCGCCAGGATGGGGCAGCAGGAGCTCGGGGTCCTCGGAGGTCACCCCGTCGACCGTCACGACGTCCACGTCGAGCGTGCGCGGGCCCCAGCGCCGTTCCCGCACGCGTCCGGCGGCGTTCTCCAGCGCCTGACCGCGCCGCAGCCAGTCCCACTCGTCGGCGTCGTCGGCGGTGACGATCACGATGGCGTTCAGGAAGTCCGGCTGGTCCTCCACACCCCACGCGGCCGTCTCGTACACAGGCGACACGGCGACGACAAAGGGCCTCAGTCCGTCCACCACGGATCGCAGGTGCGCGAACCGGTCGCCGAGGTTCGAGCCGATCGACAGGACCGCGCGGGTCATTTGGCCTCTTTGAGCTGTTCTCTTTGAGCGGGGCCGCCAGCCTCCGCGACCGCCGGATCGTCACCGACACGTCGTCGAACGTCAGCGGGATCGGCGCGGACGGCTTGTGCAGGGTCACCTCGACGGCGTGCAGCCGGGAGTCCTGCATCGCGGCATCGGCGATGCGACCGGCGACGGTCTCGATGAGATCGCACGGTTCGCCGCCGATGATCGCGGCGGCCATCTCGGCGAGCTCGCCGTAGTGGTAGGTCTGGCTGAGGTCGTCCGTGCGGGACGCCGAGCTCAGGTCGAGCCACAGCGTGACGTCCACGACGAACTCCTGCCCGTCGCGCCGCTCGTGCTCGAACACCCCGTGGTTGCCCCGGACCCGCAGGCCCGTCAACGCGATCCGGTCAGCCATGTCCCCGCCTCCACGCACCGGCGACGGCGACCGCGTCCAGCGTCCGGTCGACGTCGTGCACTCGTACTCCCCACGCTCCGTTGAACGCGGCCAAAGCGGACACCGCCGCGGTCGCGTCCTCCCTGCCGTCCGGTGGACGGTCGCCGAGCAACGTGCCGAGGAAGCGTTTGCGAGACGCGCCCACCAGCACCGGGAAGCCCAGCTCGACCAGTTCGTCGAGGCGCTGCAGCAGCTCCCAGTCGTGGTCGCCGAGCTTCGCGAACCCCAGCCCCGGATCGAGCACGATCGACGACTCCGCGACACCCGCCGCCAACGCCGCCTCCACGCGCTCGAGCAGTTCCGAACGCACGTCCGTCACCACGTCGTCGTAGCGCGCCAACGAGTCCATCTCCGTGCTGTGGCCGCGCCAGTGCATCAGCACGTACGGAACGCCCGCGGCAGCCACCACAGCGGCCATCTCCGGGTCGGCCAGGCCGCCGGAGACGTCGTTCACGATCGACGCGCCCGCCTCCAGTGCCGCCACCGCGACCGACGCGCGCATCGTGTCCACGCTCACCGGCACGCCATCGGCGACCAGCCCGCGGATCACCGGCACGACCCGCGAGATCTCCTCGGCGGCGTCGACGCGTTGTGCCCCAGGGCGGGTGGACTCGCCACCGACGTCGATCATGTCCGCGCCGCGCTTGTGCATCGCGACGCCGTGCGCTACCGCGTCCTGCCGGTCGAGGTAGCGGCCGCCGTCGGAGAACGAGTCGGGCGTCACGTTCACCACGCCCATCACCACACAGCGGCCCGGCCGTGGCAGGCCGGTCACCGCAGCCGTCCCCGGATGAGCTCGATCGCCTCCGCCCGCGACGACGCGGAGGTGCGCAGCAGCCCGCGCACGGCGGACGTGGTCGTGCGCGAACCGGGCTTGCGCACACCGCGCATGCCCATGCACAGGTGCTCCGCCTCGACCACGACGATCACGCCGCGCGGTTCCAGCTTGCGCACCAACGCGTTCGCGACCTGCGAGGTGAGGCGTTCCTGCACCTGCGGCCGCTTCGAGTAGAGGTCGACGAGCCGGGCCAGCTTCGACAGGCCGGTCACGCGGCCGTGCTCGTTCGGGATGTACCCGACGTGCGCGACGCCGTGGAACGGCAGCAGGTGGTGCTCGCAGAAGCTGAACATCGGGATGTCGGTGACGAGGACGAGCTCCTCGTGGCTCTCGTCGAACGTCTTGGCCAGCACGCTGTCCGGGTCCGTGTAGAGGCCCGCGAACAACTCACGGTAGGCCCGCGCCACCCGAGCGGGCGTCTCACGGAGACCTTCCCGTTCGGGATCCTCACCGCACGCGATCAGCAGCTCGCGCACCGCGGCCTCGGCTCGCGGCTGGTCGAAGACCCGCCGCGCGGAGACGCCGGCCTCCCCGTTGCGGGTGAGGCCGGCGTCTCCGTCGAGCTGAAAGTGCTCGGTCACTGCCGCTCTTCCTGGTCTGGCTGCGCCTTGCGCGGCTCCCAGACGTTGTGCGGCTGACCCGGAACCGTCGCCGGGGTCCATCCGGGCGGGGCGCCGTAGTTCGGCGGTCCCGACTGGTTCACCGGCTGGCCCGGCTGGTGCGAGCCGTTGGCGCCGTTCGGCGAGGGCAGTTCCTCGGTCGGCTCCACAGCAGCGGGCTCCGCCTGCTGCGGGTCCTCGTCGAGGGTGTCCTCGACGACGGGCGGCCACGGCTCGCCGCGTTCCTTGGCGATCTCGCCCGGCGTCTTGACCGGCGGGATGTTCGACGGCGTGCGGTCACCGAAGTCGTTGAACTGGGTGATCCGCGGGCGCTTCTCGACGCGGGCGAAGATGACCTCGAGCTCCTTCTGGTGAAGGGTCTCCTTCTCGATCAGCTCGAGCGTGAGGTCGTCGAGGACGTCGCGGTAGGTGTTGAGCACCTCGTACGCCTCGGTGTGCGCCGCCTCGATGAGCTTGCGCACCTCCTCGTCGATCTCGTGCGCGACCTCGAGCGAGTAGTCCGCCTGACGTCCCATGCTCCGGCCGAGGAAGGGCTCGCCCTGCTCCTGGCCGTACTTCACCGCGCCGAGCTTGGCGCTCATGCCGTACTCGGTGACCATCGCGCGGGCGATCTTGGTCGCCTGCTCGATGTCGTTGGACGCGCCGGTCGTGGGCTCGTGGAAGACGAGCTCCTCCGCCGAGCGGCCACCTAGTGCGAACACCAGCCGCGCGATCATCTCGGACCTGGTCATCAGGTCCTTGTCCTCTTCCGGCACCGAGAGGGTGTGACCACCCGTGCGGCCGCGGGCGAGGATCGTGACCTTGTAGACCGGGTCGATGTCCGGCATGGCCCACGCGGCCAGGGCGTGCCCGGCCTCGTGGTACGCGGTGATCTTCTTCTCCTTCTCGGAGATGATCCGGCTCTTGCGGGCCGGACCACCGATCACCCGGTCCACCGCCTCTTCGAGCGAGGCACCCGTGATGACGTGCCCGTTGTGGCGCGCGGTCAGCAGTGCCGCCTCGTTGATGACGTTCGCGAGGTCGGCGCCGGAGAACCCGACGGTGCGCTTCGCGAGGCCGTCGAGCTCGGCGTCGGCCGCCAGCGGCTTGCCCTTGGAGTGCACCCGCAGGATCTGCTTGCGACCCTTCAGGTCCGGTACGGACACCGGGATCTGCCGGTCGAAGCGGCCTGGGCGCAGCAGCGCGGGGTCGAGGATGTCCGGCCGGTTGGTCGCCGCGATCAGGATGATCCCGCCACGCGCGTCGAAGCCGTCCATCTCGACCAGCAACTGGTTCAGGGTCTGCTCACGCTCGTCGTGGCCGCCGCCCATGCCCGCACCACGGTGCCGGCCGACGGCGTCGATCTCGTCGACGAAGATGATGCAGGGCGCGTTCTGCTTGGCCTGTTCGAACAGGTCACGCACACGCGAGGCGCCGACACCGACGAACATCTCGACGAAGTCCGAACCGGAGATCGAGTAGAACGGCACACCCGCCTCACCGGCGACGGCGCGCGCAAGCAGCGTCTTACCGGTTCCCGGCGGACCGTAGAGCAGCACGCCCTTCGGGATCTTGGCGCCGAGTGCCTGGTAGCGGCCGGGGTTCTGGAGGAAGTCCTTGATCTCCTCGAGTTCCTCGACGGCCTCCTCGGCACCGGCGACGTCCGCGAAGGTCGTCTTGGGCATGTCCTTGGAGAGCTGCTTGGCCTTGGACTTGCCGAAGTTCAGTACGCGGTTACCACCGCCCTGAGCGTTGTTCATCATCCACATGAGCAGCAGCAACAGGAGGCCGAGCGGCACGAGGTAGATCAAGATCTGCATCAGGATGGACTCCTGGCTGACCTTGGTCTCGACCGTCGGCTTGTTGCCTGCCTGATCGAGGATGGTGAAGACCTCGTCGGTGGAGCTGGCCGGGAACTGCGTGATGAGGCGGTTGCTGCCCTCGAAGGTCGTGCCGTCGTTGAGGGTGAGCCGGAGCCGCTGCTCCTTGTCCTCGATCGTGGCTTCCTTGACCTTGCCGTCCCGCACCTGTTGAAGTGCCTGGGACGTCTTGACAGGGTGGTAGCCCCGTGAGTCGTCGAAGAGCACGGTGAAGACGAAGTAGAGCAACAACACCGCAGCGATCCACAGCAGCGGGTTGCGAAGCAGGCGCTTGCGGTCCATGCACTTACGGCCGGCGGGCGGCCTCGCCCCTCCCTGACTTGCGCGTCGGGCAGTGGAAGACCCACATACCGCGTCCGACCAGCCTACCGCTCGCCGGTCGGGTACTGAGCAACCAACGGTCGGGCCCGCCCCGTGGTTCCCACGGGTGACCCCTACCACGCATGTTCACGCTGTTTGGTTCATCCGGAACAAATACGGCCGTCCAGACGAGTGACGCAGGTCACGCCATCTCATTACGTTTGGGGGTCACATGTCATCCTCATGCATTCCCCCGAGTGTTCCCCCGCCACTCGAAAGAGTGAACACGTGACCGAAGGTAAGTAACTGTATGTCAGCTCGTCACACGTCCCCCGGATTGTTCCGGCGGGTTGCCCTCCCCGTGGGCGCCCTGCTGGGAGTGGTCGCGGCGGCGGGCGTCACGGTCGTGGCACTGCGTGCCACCAGCGGCGCCGACTGCTCCGGCGCACTTCCGCTGAAGGTCGCCGTCACCCCCGCAGCTCTAGATGTGGTGAACGCGGCGGCACAGGACTACCAGCGGTCCCAGCCCGTCGTGAACGGTCGTTGTGTTCAGCTCCAGGTCGAGTCGCGCAACGCGGCCGACGTGGCCAACGAACTCCCGACCGCTCAGATCAACCCACACTCCCTCTGGATCCCCGACTCCTCGATGTGGGCCGCCGAGGCACAGCGCCAGGCGGCCGAGACCGGACCCGAAGCACCGAAGCTGGACATCAAGCCCTCGCTGGCGTCCTCTCCGTTGGTGATGGCCGGTTCGGAAGAGGCGATGGGCAAGATCGGCTACCCGGTCTCGCCCGTGTCCTGGTCCAAGGTCCTCGACCCCAAGGTCACCGTCTCGATGGCCGACCCGACGATGACCTCCGAAGGCCTCGCCACGCTGTTCGTGATCCGCACGCTGCTCGGCAACCCCGACGGCACCCCGAAGCCGGAGCTCGTCGGCGCGCTCCTGCGTGTGGGCCGCAGCGCCGTCCCGTCGGTGCGTGACGCGTTCGGCAAGGTCACCACGGACGCGGCGAAGGCCCCGCTCTTCGCGGCCTCCGAGCAGTCCATCGTGGCCAACAACCGTTCGATCAAGCAGAACGCCGTCCTCGGCGCCCCGCCGAAGGAAGGCACCGTCTCGTTCGACTACCCGCTGGTCCGGGTGTCCCGCCCGAACGAGCCGGAGGGCATCGGCGAGGCCGCTGCCGAGTTCGAGAAGGTCCTGCGCTCCGCCGACACCTCGCGCCGCTTCGGCGACGCCGGCTTCCGCACCGTCTCCGGCGCCGCGCCGTCGAAGTGGACGACCGACGTCGAGGGCGTGCAGGCCGGTGACGTCAAACTGATCGAGACCCCGACCGCCGACCAGGTCTCCGAACTGCTGCGCACGTGGGGCGCCATCAGCCTCGACATGCGCATGCTGACGGTGATCGACGTGTCCGGCTCGATGATCGAGAAGGGCGCGAACGGCAAAACCCGCGTGGAGGCCGCGACCACGGCCTCGATGACGGCGCTGTCGATGCTGCCCGACACCACCCAGATCGGCCTGTGGGCGTTCTCGACGGACAAGAAGCCCCCGCAGGACTGGATCGAACTGGTGCCGGTCGGACCTCTCGGTGAGCCTCTACAGGGCGTCACGCGGCGCAAGCGCCTGGAGGCCGGGGCATCGCAGCTGAACGCTCTCGTCGGTGGTGGGACGGCGTTGAACGACACGACGCTGGCCGCCTATCGGCATGTGCTGCAGGGATACGACCCGTCGAAGGTCAACTCTGTGGTGCTGATGACGGACGGTCGCAACGACGACGTGTCGTCGATCGACACGGCCGCGTTGATCGAGACGCTGAAGCGGGAGTCGGATCCGGCCAAGCCCGTGCCGATCATCATGATCGGGCTGGGGCAGGAGGCCGACATGGAGGCGTTGCGGGCTATTTCCGCTGCTACCGGCGGTAAGGCCTATCAGGCGCCCAACCCTGAGGACATTCGCGGCGTGCTGCTGGACGCGGTGTCGCAGCGGCGCTGCCGTCCGAACTGCTGATCGCGTCTCAGGTTGAAGATCGAATTTCTGCGCGAGTCCGACCGCGCGGGCTGGGAGCTCCTGGCCCGCGCGGCGGACGCCTACTTCGAGACCAGGCGTCCTGACGACGAGTACGAACAGACCTGGCAACGCCTGCTCAAGGGCGGAGAGCACCGCGGTGATCAGGTGGGTGGCGCGGGACGGCGTGCAGCAGGGCTTCCCGCACCTCTACTGGAACACGATGGACGACGTTCCTGCGCGGGCGATGTACGACAGGATCGCCCGCCACATCAAGGGTTTCATCACCTACGTCTACCGGCCCGACGCAACGTGAAAATGGCCAAAGGGCAGCCCCCACCCTATCCCGGGGGGACGGCCCCTTGGCCATTCTATCGCTCTCTTACCAGCAGAAACGACCATTCGTCGATCTGTGGACAACTCTCAGCCGGAGTACACCTTCGGGTCCAGCGTGCCGATGTACGGCAGGTCGCGGTACCGCTCGGCGTAGTCGAGGCCGTAACCGACGACGAACTCGTTCGGGATGTCGAACCCGACGTACTTCACCGGCACCTCGACCTTGACCGCGTCCGGCTTGCGCAGCAGCGTGCACACCTCGAGCGAGCGAGGCCTGCGCGACTGCAGGTTCTTGAGCAGCCAGGAGAGCGTGAGCCCCGAGTCGATGATGTCCTCGACGATGACGACGTCGCGGTCGGCGATGTCGCGGTCGAGGTCCTTGAGGATCCGCACCACGCCCGAAGACGACGTGGACGAGCCGTACGAGCTCACGGCCATGAATTCCAGCTGCACAGGTACGGGCAGCGCACGTGCCAGATCGGTCATGAACATCACGGCGCCCTTGAGCACAGTGATCAGCACGAGGTCGGAGTCACCTTCTGGGTGATCATCTGCGACCTGCTTGGCGAGTTCGGTGACCTTGTCGCTGATCTCCTGCTCGGTGATGAGCACGGATGCGATGTCGCCGTCGTACACAGACAGGTCCCCTCTGCTTAAGACTCTGGTTCCACCTGGAGCCTGCCATGCGCGCGCCGCGCGACAAAGCCGCCGGGTAGCCAGACACCGCCCTGACCGCGCCATTCACTCACCAGTGCATCCACCCGGCGCAGGTGCGAATCGGACAGTTCAGGCACGCCTTCGTCGATGAGCCACGACCTGAGCACTCTGCGTCGCAGTGCGACAGGCAACTCCGCGATGTCATCAACAGCACAGCAATCACCGCTGAACGCCGACGCCAACTCGTCGAGCGCATCGCAGTCCTCACGCAGTTGGGCGGCCGTGCGCGCCAACGACGACGCGACGCCGCCCTTCAACACGTCCTCCAGCAACGGCAGCACTTCGGAACGCAGCCGCACGCGAGTGAACGACGGATCGGCGTTGTGAGGGTCTTCCCACACTTCGATGCCCTGCTCCACACACGCGGCGCGCGTCGTGGCGCGAGACACCCCGAGGAGCGGTCGGCCCCATGGCGGGTCATACGCGCGCATGCCGGCAATCGAGCGTGGGCCAGAGCCGCGGCCGAGACCCAGCAGCACGGTTTCCGCCTGGTCGTCCAGCGTGTGGCCGAGCAGCACGACGCCTTCCTCGGGCCTCAGCGCGGCGTAGCGGGCCCTGCGGGCCGCTGCCTCAGGACCGCCGGGGCCTTCGACCTTGACGGGATGCACGACCGCGGTGAGGCCCAGTCCGGTGCACGTCTCGCCTGCCTTCGCCGCCACCTCGGCCGAGCCCTGCTGAAGCTGGTGGTCGACGATCACGGCGTGCGCGCCGGGGACCAGCTGTGCCGTGGCCGCGGCCAGTGCGAGTGAGTCGGCGCCTCCGGAGACGGCGACGGTCACGTGGTCCGGGCACACCTCGTCGAGGAACCTGCGGACCGCCGTCCTGACCTCGGAGACCGGACCGTTCACGGCGATACGCGGCGCAGCCAGGTCATCGGCTCGGCGATCTCCGCGCGGGTCGGCAGGGTGTCGGCCGAGGTCCAGATGGCGTTGAAGCCGTCCATGCCGACGCGTTCGACGACGTACTCGGTGAACGCCGCGCCCTCCGCGTACTGGCGCACCTTCGCCTCGACGCCGAGCAGCGTGCGCAGCACCCGGTCGAGCAGTCCGCCGCCCTTGCGCCGCGCGGTGAAGCGGCTGCGGATCGTCGCGACGGACGGCACGACCGTCGGGCCGACCGCGTCCATCACGTGGTCCGCGTGGCCTTCGAGCAAAGTGGACAGTGCGATCAGCCGGTCCAGCACGGCTTTCTGCTGCGGCGACTGGAGAATCTCGATCAGGCCGATCGGGCCGTCACCCGCGCGCAGCTTCTGCCGGAAGTCACGGATGACGTCGGGCAGCGGCGCCCGCGTCTCCTCGTCCATTGTGGAGAGAAGCGTGGCGACCTGCTCCGCGAAGTACTTGCGCAGCCACGGCACACCGGTGAACTGCAGGCGGTGCGTAACCTCGTGCAGGCACACCCACATCCGGAAGTCGTCCGCCGGGACGTCCAAAGCCTGTTGCGCGCCAACGATGTTCGGCGCGACGAGCAACAACCGCCCGGCGAGCTGCTCGCTCGGGCTGAACGGGTCGTACTGGCCGAGCACCCGTGAGCTCAGGAACGACAGCACCACACCCGCCTGCACCCCGGCCGTGCCCGCGAGCACGCTGGCCATCGCGCCCGGCTGCCGCGGCATCGAGGGTGCCGTGAGTGCGGCAAGTCCCTGCGCCGCCGCCTTCACCCACGCGGGACGGTCTACCACCTCACCGGGCAGCAGCGGCAGACCGGTGCCGAGCCCGGTGAGCTCCCGGACGTGCACCTCGGACTGCGGCGCGAGCTCGCGGAGTCTGCCGACCACGTGCTCGGCCTCGTCCTTGCCGATCACCGGACCGGGCCGCACCAGCCGGCTGGCGGTCGCCACCGCCAGCTCCCAGTCCACCGGGCCGAGCTCTGCCTCCGTAGCGCCGTTCACTCTGCCGACGCTACCTGCGCACGGCCCGCTACGAACAGCCACAGCCTCGCAACGCAGCGGCCATCACGTCCAAAGCCGGCCGAACTTCGGTCTCCGGGTTGCGCGCACTCGCCGACATGAACGCGAAGACCAGCACCCGCCCGTCCTCGTCCACGACCATCCCCGCCAGCGCGTTGACCCCGGTGAGCGTGCCCGTCTTGGCCCGCACCCACCCCCTGCCGCCCGCCGCGTTGCCGCCGTAGCGATCGGCGAGCGTGCCGCTGCCACCGGCGACCGGCAGCGCGGTCAGAAGCGGCCGCAACTTCGCCGTCTTCGGATCCTCCAACGTGGGCTTGGCCGCCGCCGAGAGCACATCGGTGAGCAGCTTCGCCGGGATCTTGTTCCGCGCCGACAGCCCACTGCCGTCCACGAAGTCCGCCCCGGTCAGGTCGAACCCGTTCTTGGTCAGCACGTCCTTGACCGCCTTGACGCCACCCGCGAACGACGGCTCGTTGCCCGTCTTGATCGCGATCTCCCGCGCGATCGCCTCGGTGAGCACGTTGTCCGAGATCTGCGTCATGTTGTCGACGAGCTGCTCGACCGGCGCCGACTTGACCTCACCGAGCACCTGAGCCCCCTGCGGCGCGGTCCCGGCCGTCGCTCCAGGCGCACCCACCCGTTGCGCGAACGCATCCGCCGCCGCCTGAGCCGGAGTCGCGGTGCGGGCCCCGACGACCTTCTTCGGGTCGATCCGGCCGCCGTCGACCATGAACGGCACGATCTGCGTCACCGAACCACCCGCGATGTCCGCCGTCTCCCACTGCGGCCCCAGCGGCTCCCCCGCGTACCGCCCGAGGTCGAAGAGCACCTTCGTGACGGGCCCCTTCGCCTTGACCTGGCCGACAAGGTCGTCGAGGGTCGGCGCGCCCGGATAGACCGAGCTGCCCGGCGTACCGGAGATCGTCGGATCCCCGCCACCCACGATGACCACGGTGCCCGGCTCCGCACCCGCCACCACCCTGGTCGAGAGCTGGTCCGTCTTCTCCAGACTCAACAACGCCGCCGCCGCCGTGAGCACCTTCAGGCTCGACGCCGGAGTCGCGGGCGTCGTGTCCCCCTGCTGCCACAACACCGTGCCGGTCGCGGCGTCCACCACGCTGCCGGTGACCGTGCCGAGCGCCGAGTTGCCCGCCGGGCCGGTCAACGCCTGCTTCACACCCAGCGGCGTCGGCGCTGGAGCACCCGCACCCGCCGCTTTGACGAGCGGCTGGACGTTCACGGGCGGGGCCGGAGGCTTGGTCTCGATGGCCGCGGGGCCGCCGAACTCGTTGACCGCGTAGAGCGTGGCGCCGGCCAGGGCTGCGACGACGAGCAGGCTCAGTGCGGCCGCGAGGAGTTTGCGGCTCTTCTTGGGTTCCTGCTCCTCGTCGGTGAGGTGGTCCTGGGGGTCCTCGTCGTGGCCGGGGAGAGGGAGGTCGTCGCGGGTCGAGTGGGCGTCTTGGCGGGGGTCGGGCTGTTCTTGGCGGGATTGCTGGCGTTGTTCTTGGCGGGGCAGGTCAGGGCGCTGCTGTTCGTGGCGCTGTTCCTGCCGGTGCTGGTCCGGTCTGGGCTGCTCTTGGCGGTGGTCGTGACGCAGCTGTTCCGTGCGGTCGGGGTCCTGACGGTTGCCGTCCTGCCGGGGAAAGTCCTGGCGAGTGGGCTGGGGTTCCTGACGCTGGGCATGGGGCCACGCCTGATCGGGCCTCGGCGGCTCCTGGCGGAACGCCTCGGGCCGCGACTGCTCGTTGCGGCCCTGGCCGGTGTGCGGTTGTCCGGGATGCCACTGGCCGGGACGAGGCTGGCCCTGTCGAACTTGGTCCTGACGAACCTGGTCCTGACGCGTCGGTCCCATGCCTGGCTGCACCACACCGGGCTGACCGGGCTGGCCTTGCCGGGTCTGATCCTGGCGGGTCTGATCCGGGTAAGGCTGATCGCGACGAGGTGGTTCGTGGCGGAACAGTTCGGGCCGCGCCTGGTCGGTCTGAGGCCGGTCCTGCGGCTGGCCGTACCTCGGGAACTGGCGCTGGTCCTGCCACGAACCCTCATGGCGCTGCTCGGACCTGGGCTGCTCAGGCCTCGGCTGCTCAGGCTTGGGCGGTTCGGGCCTGGGCTGCTGCTCCTGCCGCGCCTGCTCCTGCTTCGCCTCCTGCGCAAACCACGACTGATCCTGCGCAGCCTGATGATCGGGCCTGGGAGTTTCCTGGCGTGACTGGTCGGCTCTCGACTGATCCCACGGCGACCGCCGATCAGGCTGCGCGGCTTCTTGGCGAGCCTGCTCGGGCGACGACTGGTCTGGCTGCGACCGCCGCTCCGGCTGCTCGGTCCGCGGCTGACGCTCAGCCGACCCTTGCTCCTGGTGCTGTTCCGAGATCGACTGATCGGGCTGCGACCGCTGCTGAGGCTGCGGCCTGCTCTCGGGCTGCTCGGGCGGCGTCTGAGGCTCGGACTGCCCTGGCTCCTGACGAAGCGGCTCAATACGAAACAGCTGATCGACCCGCTGCGGCTTGCCGGCTCGCGTTGGCTGCTCAGTTCGCCTGCTCAGCGCGCTTCGGTCCGCGGCTGCTCAGACGGCGGCGCCTCCACGAACATGCTTGCGCGAGGGTCCCCCTCCAGGGGTCCCCCGATTTCAATTTTGCCAGGTGGGACCGACAGTTCGGTGGTCGCTTGCTCCTGCCTGTGGACAACTGCGGCCCTGTGGACAACTGGCGGCTTGGCGTCGGCAGCGGGCTTGTGATCTGCCGTCCGCTTCGGAGCAGCCGTCGACTTCGGATCGCTGGCCGAGTCCAGATCCGCGGCAAGCCCCAGCTCAGAAGAGGCAGGCCCCGGCTCAGACTCAGTCTCGGAGGTCTCCACCGGATTCCGGACAACCGCCTGCTTCTCTTCCGAGACGGGTTTGGGTGCCGCAGCCGTGTCAGAGTCCGCAGGTCGCGTCGACTCCGCAGGCTTCGGGTCGGCGGGCGCCGCATCCGCAGCAACCTCTTCCGGACCTGCTTCAGGCTTCTCACCTGCAGCAACGTCAGCACTTTCAGCCGACACCGCAGCAGCCGCCGGGTCCCCACCGTCCGGCTTCGGCGCAGGAGTAAGAACGGGCCTGGCCATCACGCGCGTCTGGTCGCTGCGCGGCTCCACCACCGGGGCAGGCTCGATCCGCTGCGGCGAGCCACTCCCGTTCTTGCCCGCGGGCGTGATCCGCATGGGCGCGGCCCTCGGCGGCTCAACAGACTCGACCGACTCAGCAGGCTCGACCGGCTCGACCGGCTCAGCGGACGCAACCGGCGTGACCTCGGGGATGGCCACCTCCAGCGTGGCGCCGTCGGACGCCGCGGACGGCCGAGGTTCGCCGCCGTTCAGACCAATCGCCTCGTGAGACTTCCCACTCGTGGATCCACTCGCAACTGACGGAACAGTGGCGGGAGCGGCCGGAGCGCCGGATTTCGGGCGAACGGCGGAGCCGGGGTCGATGCGGACCGGGGAGGAGCGGGGAGGCTCCGGAGTGGACGGTGCGGTGAGCACGGCGGCGAGGGGGAAGCGTTGGGTCGGCTGATCAACGGGCGGGGCGCTGACCTGCGGCGAAGCCGATTCGGGAAGCGGGGCCTGGATCGTGTCGTCGTCGACGGTCGGCCACTGGGGCTCGTCCGGCAAGAGGGCCTCCGTCAGCTCAGTACGGGCAATCTCACACCCTCAAGCCGCCGCTCCGATGAGGGTTGACAGGGCGTTGTGGTCCACACTAGTGGCGTCACGAATGGGCTACATGAGCGAGGACCAGTGGAGTTCGACGTCCTGATCGAGATCCCCAAGGGCGTGCGCAACAAGTACGAGGTGGACCACAAGAGTGGTCGTATCCGCCTCGACCGCACGTTGTTCACGTCGACGCAGTACCCGGCCGACTACGGGTTCATCGAGAACACCCTGGGTGAGGACGGCGACCCGCTGGACGCGCTCGTTCTCGTCCAGGAGCCGACGTTCCCCGGCTGTCTCATCGCGGCCCGCGCCATCGGCATGTTCCGCATGACCGACGAGAAGGGCGGCGACGACAAGGTTCTCTGCGTCCCCGCCCACGACCCTCGTCACGAGCACCTGCGGGACATTCACCACCTGGCGGAGTTCGACCGCCTGGAGATCCAGCACTTCTTCGAGGTCTACAAGGACCTCGAGCCCGGCAAGAGCGTCGAGGGCGCGTCCTGGGTGGGTCGCACCGAGGCCGAGGCCGAGATCGTCCGCTCCTACAAGCGTCTGCAGGACGCCAAGGACCGCGGCGAGGAACTGCACTGACCCAAAACGACGAAGGGCGCTTTTGTCCACCTGAGGTGGACAAAAGCGCCCTTCGTCGTTCAAAGAGCTAGACGGAGAGGGCCTCGGCGTCGGCGACGCGTTCCAGGCCGGACTTCGTCGACAGCGGCTTCTCGCGCAGGAACCACACGAGCACGAACGCCGCCACCATCACGAACCCGCCGGTGAGGAACACCGTGTCGATCGCGCTGGAGAAGCCGTCGAGGAACGGCCGCGCCAGCACCGGGTCGAGGTGGTTGAGGAACTCGGTGTTGTTGATGTCCACACCGGACCCGCCCGCCTTCTGCAGCGAGGCGGCGAACTCGGGGTTCTGGGCCAGCGCGGCCTTGAAGGCGTCGGTCTGCAACGCCGACTTCAGGCCGGAGGCGATCTTGTCGCCGACCGTGCTGAACAGGATCGACAGGAACACCGCGGTACCGACGGTGCCACCGATCTGGCGGAAGAACGTCGCCGAGGCGGTCGCCACACCCATGTCACGCGGTTCGGCGTCGTTCTGGATCGCCAGCAGCAGCGTCTGCATGCACTGGCCGAGGCCGGCGCCCATGACGAACATGTAGATCATGACCAGCCAGTTCGGCGTGTCCGTGCCGATGGTGCTGAACGCCAGCAGCGCGAGTGACATCAGCCCGGCGCCGATGATCGGGAAGATCTTGTAGCGGCCCGTCTGCGAGGTCACGCGGCCGGCGATCGCCGTCGCGGACATGATGCCGAACGTCATCGGCAACAGCATCAGACCCGAGACGGTCGGCGAGACGCCCTTCACGATCTGCAGGTACAGCGGGATGGAGACCATGCCGCCGAACATGCCGATGCCGAGCACGAAGTTGATCGTGTTGCCCAGCGCGAACGTGTGGTTGCGGAACATCCGGATCGGCAGCAGCGCCTCGTCGCCCATGCGCTGTTCGACGAACACGAACGCCACCAGACCGATCACGCCGGTCGCGTACATCAGCAGCGACTCCGTCGAGGCCCAGCCCCACTCACGGCCCTGCTCGGCGACGATCAGCAACGGCACCAGGCCGACGGTCAGCGCGATCGCGCCGCCGAAGTCGATGCGGTGGTCGACGCGGTTGTGCGGGATGTTCAGCACGCGGCCGACGACGACCAGCGCGAGGAGCGCGATCGGGACGTTGACCAGGAACACCCAGCGCCAGCCGGTGACGCCGGCGAACGAGTCGAGACCGGCGAACACACCGCCGATGACCGGCCCGAGCACGCTCGCCGAGCCGAACACCGCCATGAAGTAGGCGGAGTACTTGCTGCGCTCACGCGGCGAGATGATGTCGGCCATGATCGCGAACGCGAGCGACATCAGACCGCCCGCGCCGATGCCCTGGACCGCGCGGAACGCCGCCAGCTCGTACATCGACGTCGCGATGCCGGAGAGCAGCGAGCCGATCAGGAAGAACGAGATCGCCGCGAGGTACATCGGCTTGCGTCCGTAGATGTCGGAGAGCTTGCCGTACAACGGGGTCGTGATCGTCGCGGTGATGAGGTACGCGGTGGTCGCCCACGCCTGCAACGTCTGACCGTGCAGTTGGTCGGCGATCGTCTTCATCGCGCTGGCCACGATCATCTGGTCCAGTGCCGCGAGGAACATGCCCAGCAGCAGGCCGGACAGCACCGTCATGATCTGGCGGTGCGTCAACGAGACCCCTGGTGTGGGTGTCGCCTCGGTTGTTTGTGACATCTCTACTTTTCCCCTCCTGCGCGGATCCCCAACCCGCGATCGGTCAAAAGCGCCGGAATCGTGCGCTCGTAGTCCTGGACGAAGCGTTCGAACAGGTCCGCGAAGCCTTTGAAGTCCTCGTCGGCCCAGTCCGCGAACACCTGCTCGATCGCCTCGTTGCGCTTTCGGCGTCGGTCGATGAGCAACTCGCGACCCGCCTTGGTGACCGCGAGGACGCTGGCCCGGCCGTCGGCGGGGTCGGCCCGTCGCTCGATCAGCCCGTCCTTGACGAGCCCGGCCACCTGCCTGCTGACCGTGGACGGGTCGGACAGCACCGCGTCCGCGAGCGCGCTCGACCGGCACTCACCGAGGCCGTTCAACGTCGCCAGCAGCACGAAGGCGGACTTGTCCATGCCCTGCTTGGCCATCTGGTGTGCGACCTGGGCGTGCATCTTGTTCAGCCGCACCATCGCCATGCCGACCCGATCCGCGAGCTCGTGCTCGGGATCGATGCCTATGCACCTGCCCGGATCGACCATCTGACACCTCGTTGCTTGTATCACCCAACTAGTTGCTCGGTACAAGCATCCATCTCGATACGCCGAAACGCAAGTGAGTTCCGAGCCTCACTCGACAGTGGTGCGGTATGTCCGGTTACCGATGAGTAGCAAACTGGGTTACTCGCCGGTAGCATCCGTCTCATGAGCCAAGACGTGTCGTTCGTCGCTGACGCCATGAAGCAGGCCGTGCCGCTGGTGAAGACCACCGGCATGGACTTCGAAGAGGTCTCCGCCACCCGTGTCGTCGCGTCGCTGCCCGACGACGAGTCGCTGCGCAACCACGTCGGCGGTCCGCACGCCGCGATGATGTTCGGTCTCGGCGAGACCGCGTCGGGTGCTGTCGTCATGGCCGCGTTCGCCCCGTACCTCGGCAAGGCGACGCCGCTCGTCGCACGCGCGGACATCGCCTACAGGAAGCTCGCGCTCGGCCCGCTGCGCGCCGAAGCCGTGCTCGGGCGGCCGGCCGACGAGGTGATCGCGGAGCTCGAATCCGGCGTGCGACCGGAGTTCCCGGTGACCATTACGATCACGAATGCCGAAGGCGTGACCACGGGAGAGATGACCGTGGTGTGGACGCTCAAGCCCGTACGTTGATCAACCTGGGCTTTTAAGGTCTCAAAACGGTCTACCCATGAACCGATCCGAGCCAAATACGTAACCTTGGCCACACACCGGCCAGGCGGCACTATTCAGGTTTATGTCGGGGTGGAGAACTGTGGGCGGGGTACTGCTGGTCGCGCTATCAGCAGCCGGTTGCACCGCAAACGCGCAGCAAGTGAATGTAGTTCCGGTCGCGGCGCCCGTCGACGTACCGAATTCGACTTCGGCGACGATCCCGCCGGCCAAGCTGGGCATCACGGTCCAGACAGTGGTGAACGGGCACTCGATGACGTTGTCCGACGGCAAGACGGTCGAGGTCGGCGGGCTCGCCGCGCCTGGACCGTGCTGGGCGGTGGCGGCGAGCGACTTCGCGACCACGATGCTGCTGGGGCAGCAGGTGCGTTTCGACCCGGCGACGAACGCGCTGAGCCTCGCGGACGGCACGGACTTCGCGTTGCTCGCGCTCGGCAACGGCGCCGCCCGCACCGGACCGGGCGCGAACGGTGCGATGAGAGAAGCCGAAGCGGCCGCGCAGAAGGGCACGCTCGGGCTCTGGGGACCGCCGTGCAGCGGCAAGGACGTCACCGAGACGCCCGCTCCCCCGCCGCCCCCGCCGCCGGCGCCCGCTCCGAAGCCAGCCCCGGCACCCACGACGACGCCGAAGCCGAAGCCGGTGTTCTACGCGACCTGTGACGACGCCCGCCGCGCCGGTGCGGCACCGCTCTACTGGGGCAGGCCGGGCTACCGCATCGAGCTCGACACCAACCGCAACGGCGTCGCCTGCGAGGACCGGGACCGGTACGGGTACGGGCAATAACCTCGGCGGCATGAAGCTGGACAGCAGTGCCGTCGAGTACACGCCGAACGACGTCGGGGCCATCGCGAAACGGGCCGAGGACCAGGGTTACGACGGGTTCTGGCTCGCCGAGACCAAGCACGACCCGTTCCTCGCGCTCACCGGCGCGGCCGCCGCGACCGAGCGGATCGAGCTCGGCACGGCGATCGCGGTGGCGTTCGCGCGCAACCCGATGACCGTCGCGACCACGGCGAACGACCTGCGGCTGCTCAGCTCCGGGCGGTTCAACCTCGGCCTCGGCTCGCAGGTCGAAGCGCACATCACCAAGCGCTTCGCCATGCCGTGGAGCAAGCCGGCCGCACGGATGCGCGAGTTCGTGCTGGCCATCAGGGCGATCTGGCACGCGTGGGAGACGGGCGAGCGGCTGGCGTTCCGCGGCGAGTTCTACCGCCACACACTGATGACGCCGTTCTTCGACCCCGGCCCGAACCCGCACGGCAACCCGCCGATCTACCTCGCGGGCGTCGGCGAGCTGATGACCGAGGTCGCGGGCGAGGTCGCGGACGGCTTCCTGTGCCACAACTTCACGACCGAGAAGTACCTGCGCGAGGTGACGTTGCCCGCGCTGCGACGCGGGCGGGAGAAGGCGGGCAAGCCGTTCGAGGGCTTCGACGTCAGCGGCCCGGTGTTCGCGGCGAGCACCGACGAGGAGATCGCCGACGTCAAGCGGCAGATCGCGTTCTACGGGTCGACGCCCGCGTACAAGCCCGTGCTCGCGCTGCACGGCTGGGATGAACTGCACGACGAGCTGCACCGGATGTCGCGGCGGCAGCAGTGGGCCGAGATGGCCGAGCTGATCGACGACGACGTGCTGCACACGTTCGCCGTCGTCGGATCTCCCGAGGAGATCTCCGCGGGCTTCGACCGGCGGTTCGGGGACGTCGTCACCCGCATCTCGCCGTCGACGAACGTGCTCAGCGCCCGGAGAAGTGGCTGAGCCCCTGGCGCGCCAGCTCCTCGTGGAACGCGTCGAGCTCCGCGCGCACTCGGGCGACGCCCGCCTTGCGGATCCACCTGCGTCTACCGACGTTGGCTGCGGTCAGGGCGAACGGTAAGGCGAGCAGGGTCAGCACCAGCATCGTGATCATGCGTCGTCTCCTCAAGGGTTGCGAACAAGCAACGACCAATCGAGACAACGCTTACGGTACCGGGTCCAAAGCCACCCAGGTGGAGCAAAGTCACCGACAGCAACTCAGTTCTTGACTAATTTTGTTTTCGGTGCGACGGTGGATCCATGTTCGAAGTGGCGGTGATCGAAGACCCGGAGGCGGCCGAGGTGTCGCTGGACCCCGTGCGGGCCCGGTTGCTCGCCGAGCTCGCGGAGCCGGGATCAGCGACGATGCTCGCGGCGAAGGTCGGTCTGCCCAGGCAGAAGGTGAACTACCACCTGCGGGCGCTGGAGAAGCACGGGCTGGTCGAGCTCGTCGAGGAACGACGCAAGGGCAACGTGAACGAGCGCGTGCTCCAGGCGACCGCCGCGTCCTACGTGATCTCCCCGATCGCGCTGGCCGCCGTGCAGCCGGATCCGGCGCGTTCCCCCGACCGGCTGTCCGCACGGTGGCTGCTCGCCGTCTCGGCGAGGCTGGTGCGCGACGTCGGTTCGTTGATCACGGGCGCGACCAAGGCGCAGAAGCGGCTGGCGACGTTCGCGCTGGACGGCGAGATCCGTTTCGCCACAGCGGCCGATCGCGCCGCGTTCGCCGAAGAGCTCGCGGCCTGCGTGACGCAGCTCGTCTCCAAGTACCACGACGAACAGGCCGAGGGGGGACGTCCGCACCGAGTGATCGTCGCCCTGCATCCGAGTGTCGCCCCCAAGGAGGAAGAGTCGTGACGCGCGAGTTCGAGATCAGCAAGGAGATCGAGGTCGACGGGACCCCGGAGCAGGTCTGGGACGCCATCGCGACCGGACCGGGCATCGACGCGTGGTTCATGGGCCCGCACACGGTCGAGCCGGGTGTCGGCGGCCGCATGTCACTCGACCTGGGCTTCTTCCAGGAGAGCTCGACGATCACGACGTGGGAGCCCGGCAAGCACTTCGCCTACCGGACCGCCACGGGCGAGGACGGCGCGTTCCACGCGATGGAGTACCTGATCGAGGGCCGTGACCAGGGCACGACCGTGCTTCGGTTCGTGCACAGCGGCATCCTCGCGGACGGCTGGGGCGACGAGTACCTGGAGCAGTCCTCGCACGGCTGGGACATGTACCTGTTCACGCTCGCCTCGTACATCAAGTACTTCACCGGCCGGACCGGGACGTACGTGTTCGCGCAGGCGCCCGAGCAGCCTGAGGGCGTGGACGTCTGGCCGAGGCTGATGAAGGCGCTCGGCGTGCCCGAGGACTTCCAGGTCGGCGACGAGGTGACGCTGAAGCCGTTCGGCATCAACGGTGTCATCGACTACGGCCACCCAGGACTGCTCCTCGGTGTGCGCGGCCAGGACGGCATGTACCGCTTCCACCCCGGCGCCAACGTCGGCCACCACGTCTTCGGTGACGCGATGGGCGAGAGCGAGAAGTGGAAGGCCTTCCTGGATCAGGCCTTGGGGCAGACCTCGTAGACGTAGTCCTCGTGCCCGTACGGCACGACGGCCCGGTCGCGGCGGATGATCGACACCTTTCCGCCGCGATCGGCACACGACTTCTGGAACGCCTCGTCGCTGTACTCGATCTGGATGAAGTTGTCGCCGAACGCCTCCGCGTAGGACTTGCACCCGTCGTTGGCCTGGCAGTCCTCGGTGATGGCGAAGTCGAACCCGATGTACTTCCGGCCCGAGTCGCCGAGCTCGCCGCCGTTCTTCTGCGCGACGGCCAGCCCTTTCTCATGCGCGTGGCGGACGAACGCCTTCATGAACTCCTTGGTGGCATTGAGGTCGAACGCGCCACCCGCCCGCATGTGCGAGTCGATGTTGTCCGCCTCGACCGCCTGGAACCGCGACGTCTTGCACTCGTCGATCCACTTCTTCTGGATCTCCAGGATCTTGCCGCGCTTGTCGGGCGTGGAGATGTCGAGGATGCCCTCGTCCCACTCGTCGTCGATCGCGGGCTGTCCGTCCGGCTTCTTGACCAGCAGGTCGTTGTGGTTCTGCTTCCACCAGCTCAGCCCGCCCTGCATCGGGTCCGGCTGGGTCTGCAACGCGTTGAGGTAGCAGATGTTGTAGCGGTCCCCGACCGGGATCTTGCTGCGGTCCCGCGCGACGATCTTGACCCGCGCCTCCGGCTGGTAGACCCCGCCGACCTGGTAGTCGAACTGGGCGCCGATGGGCGGCAGCTGGACCGGCGGCAGCTCCGGTTCACTCGTGCACGAGGTGACGAGCAGAAGCAGGGCGGCAGCCGCCGCGGCGGTCTTCATGGGCCGCAGTCTGCCAGCCACGGGATAGCGCACGCGTAACACGAAGAGCACTCCATTGCTTACAAATGAGATTCAGCTTCCGGCAAGTGAAAACTCGGTCGCTCTTCGTGCAGCTCCTCCTCGCGGTGGTCGCCGGTGTGCTGGTCGGCCACTTCTTCAAGGCCTTCGGCGCGGACCTGAAACCCATCGGGGACGGCTTCATCAAGCTGATCAAGATGGTGATCGCGCCACTGATCTTCTGCGTGGTGGCGACCGGTATCGCGAAGGTCGGCGACCTGCGCGCGGTAGGCCGGATCGGCGTGAAAGCGTTGATCTACTTCGAGGTGGTGTCGACGGCGGCACTCGCGTTCGGCCTGCTGGTCGGCAACGTCGTGCGGCCCGGTGCGGACATGAACGTGGATCCATCCACATTGGACGCCTCGGCGGTCGAGGCGAAGACGCAGGGCGGTCACCTTCCCGGCGCCGTCGGGTTCCTGCTCGATCTCATCCCTTCCAGTGTGGTGGACGCGTTGGCCCGCAACGCGTTGCTTCAGGTGCTGCTGTTCGCGGTGTTGTTCGGCTGCGCGCTGGCCCAGCTCGGCGACCGCGTCACGCCCGTTGTCGATCTTCTGGAACGAATCAACCTGGCGTTCTTCACGGTGCTGGGCTATGTGATGAAGCTGGCGCCGCTCGGCGCGTTCGGCGCCGTGGCGTTCCTGGTCGGGCAGTACGGACTGGGGTCGTTGCGCACGTATCTGTGGCTGATCCTGGCTTCCTACGGGGCGGCCGGTGTCCGCGACGAGCCGGCCCGCGCGCTTGGCGTCCATCGTGAGCATGCCGAGCCTGGCTTCGTCGCTGCTGTAGAGGCCCATCTCGTCGGCGAGACGTTCGCAGTACAACGCCCAACCCTCGCCGAACACGCTGATCGGCGCCTTGCGGCGGAGAAATGGCTGGTCCCGTAGCCGCGAACTCTTGAAGTGCTCGAAATGGTGGCCGGGCACCGCCTCATGGAACGCCGTCGCCTCGGCCACGATCTTGAGAAGGGTATGCGGGCGCTTGGTGTCCACGTAGTACGTGCCGGGCCTGCTGCCGTCGAGCGCTGCGGGCAGGTAGTGCGCCGGTGTGCCCGCCGGTGTCGCCGGCCCCATCTCGGCAACCACGCATCTGTCCTCTGGCATCGTGCGGAACCATTGCGGTGCAACGGCTTCGGCGCGCCTGATCGCCGTTTCGGCCGCCTCGACCATCTCCTCGGCACTGGCGTACCTGAGGCTCGGGTCGTTGCGGATCCTCTCGAACGTCGTCGGGGTGCCGGAAGAACTCGCGCTTGAGCTCCTCGATCAGGCTCTTGCCGATCTCGTGCAGTTCGTGCGGGTCGAGGTCCGACGTCGTCTGCGTGCGGATGGTGGACCGGTAGTGCTCTTCGCCGTCCGGCAGCCAGCACAGTCCGGCATGGTCGGTGTCGCGCCCGTGTGGCAGGAGTTCTTTCAGGACCTCGCGGTAGTTCTCGATCGCCGGTCCGTGCCATGGCTGTCCATCAACGCGATCGCCTGCTCGACGAGGTGCTTGACCGGCCTCAGCCCGTTGGCGACGCCCGCACGGTGCCGTTCGCCGACCGACGCGATGAACCGCGGCACCTCTTCGTGGTTTTTCAGGTGGGGCAACATGTACAGCAGCTCGGGGACCGGCGCCTGGAGATACGAGCTCACCCCGAACTCGATCGTCCTCGAGTCGATCGCGTCGATCTGCGCACGGGCCTGGTGCAGCACGATCGCCTGGGTGATGCGCTCGTCGAGGCTGGTCGGCGTGGTGCGTTCCGCTTCGTCGAGGATGGCCGCGTACTGCCCGCGGAACCGCTGATCGGTTTCCTCGCGGCGATCGCCGAGCGCGCCGTCGTCGCGCAGGCCCATCAGGTTCGCGCGAAGCGGGTGGTGGTCGAGCATCAGGTCGGAGAGACGCTCGGCGAGCGCTTTGATCTCGGACATCTCTGATCTCCCCCCAGAGTCGTCTCCGAGGTTACGCCGTTGGGCGGCCATCACCCTGATATCAATGGGTATGCCGTCCGCATGCGGTGGATTCTGCTGATCTTTCTGCTGGCCGGTTGTGCCGCGCTCCCCCTCGCCCCCACTTCTCCGGCGCCACAACTGGATCGCGTACCCGAAGGCACCCTCGACGCCGTCACGGCCCGGACCTCACTCGCGGCATTGCCCGTTGCCCTGCCCGGCAAGCTCGGCGGCTACGAACGCGACTGCACCGATGGCGCGGCTTGTGTGTTCGGTCAGCCGTGGTTCGACACCGACGGCGACGGCTGCGACCAACGCAGCCAGGTGCTCGCCCGCGACCTCACCGCCGTGGAACGCAAGCCGGGCCGCTGCGGCGTGCAGTCGGGCACGCTCGACGACCCCTACACCGGCTCGCGGATCAGCGGCACGTCGAAGATCCAGATCGACCACGTGGTGCCGTTGGCGGAGATGTGGCGCAGCGGTGCGGCTTCGTGGCCTTCCGAGCGGCGGGTGGCGGCGGCCAACGACCTGCGCAACCTTGTGGCGGTCGCGGGCAAGGTCAACCAGGCGAAAGGAGACAAGACGCCGGACGAGTGGATGCCGCCCAATGCGGGGTATGCGTGCTCGTACGGGCGGATCTATGTGACGGTCAAGGCGGCTTATGCGTTGACTGTGGCGGCGGCGGAACGTTCGGCATTGGAACGGGCGCTCGCGACCTGCGGCTAGCCCGAACAATGCGGAAGGGCCAGGTCAGCGAACTGACCTGGCCCTTCCGTCTCACCGAGCCGCCTATCGGAATCGAACCGATGACCTGCTCATTACGAGTTCCACAGTGATCGTGTCGGGCACTACCGGGTGATACCGCACCGGTCTGGTCTGTACTGGTCAGACCGGTGCGGGTGCCGTTCGGTGACGGCTCCTGATGCAAGATCAAAGCGCGTCCGGGCACACGCCACAATGGGCTCACAGATTCAGTGCCCCTGACCAGCGCAAACGAGCACGGCATGCCGCTACGACGCGACTACCGGACCAAGCAGCACACGTTCCAGAACTGCGCGCGCTGCTCTGTCAGGGTCAGCCCGAACGGCACACTCCCAGAGGCGAAGCACAGTCCAACCGTGTTCCTCGGCGAGAGCAGTGGACCGCTCGTCGCGCTCGCGGTTCCGATGCATCTTCTGCTCCCACAGCTCGGCATTCGGCCCCGTGAAGGGCGTCTTCCGGCCATGGGCAGGGCACGAGTGCCAGTAGTCCCCATCGACGAAGACAGCGAGTCCGTGGTGTGGCAGGACGATGTCCGGCGTACACCCAGGCGCAATACGTCTGTGCAGCCTGAACCGAGCGCCGTGCGCATGAAGTGCCCGCCGAAGCAGCACCTCCGGCTCCGTGCTGACCTTCTTTCGCCCGCGCAGGTGGCGCCCCTCGGTGGTGCTCGTCCAGCGCGAGGTCAACGTCAGCTCTCGTTGGTCAGGCGGGTCAGCTACGAAGTCCGCCACACGCTCATCGTCCCAGGCGCTCCTGGCTTCTTCCGTCAGGGTGCCATCAAGCGAACCGGTCGCGAGACGGCGTCACTGGGCAAGGAGGCGTGCGTTCCAGACTTGCACCAGGTCATCGCTTCCTCTTGCGCTTGCCGGTCCCTGGCACAGTCCCTGCGCTGGGACGCGTTGGCGGTTCGGGGTACGCCTCGATGTAGTTCTGGCCATCCATGAAGCGCGTGAACTGACGGATAGGGAAGCGCAGCAGGTACAGGAACACGAGGCAGCCGACGCCGAGTACGGCGATGCCGATCTTGTCGCCCTGGTCTAGTGCGTCCGCAAGGCCGAACTGCTGTCGCATCTTTTCGTCTCCGCTGACCAGCGACGCCACCATCAGCGACAGCATGGTGAGCGGGGTGAGCAGGAAGGCGACTACCGGGATCAGGCGGTAGGGACGGTAGTCGGTGCGGTGATGAACGCGGCCGTGGCGCTGGACAGGGGTGAGCGCGCCGGTCTTCCGCGCACTGACCTTGCTGAGCCACCGATCTTGGGTGAGCTGTGTGTTGCTGACCTCAACGCCCGCTGAGCGTGCGTCGACCGTTGCGACGACTACGCGGCCAACCTCGTCGGTGACCGGCACGAGCAACTCGCGTGCCGTACCCACGATGTGCAGAGCCGGGCCAGGAGACACATCGAACTCCCGCGCGTTCGCCAGAGGCTCGCCGGAGAACACCAACACCTGACAGACCGTCTCTTGGTCGACCTGGATCAACTCGATCGAGCGCAGCGCTTCCCAAGGCACAGCCACTGCATCGCGCGAGCGCTTGCGGCGAGACGCCAAGCTGTCCAGGACGAGGCGATCCTCCCGGATGCACATCCTGGCCTGCAGACCTCGGGTGGGGAACGGGATCTCCAGGTTCGAATGCATCAACGCTGTCGTGACGGGCCACGTGGTGACGAGCCGAACGGCCTCGCTGATCATCCAGCACGCCACCGCCACCCCCGCGCCGATGGCCAGCGCTATCGGTCTGCCCTGCTCGCCCGCAATCACCAAGCATTCGAAGAGCCCGAGGAACAGCCCTGGAAACGCGGCCCAGCGGGTCCAGATCCGCCACATCGTCATGCGGCGTCGGTGCCACCAGAGTCCGGCACCAATGATCAACCAGATGGCAACGCCGCCTACCAAGACCTCGACGACACCCGATGACACGGTGGCTCGGCCAGCGAGTTCGGCTTCCCAGGCGTCCAGCCGGGTGTAGGCGACGACCGGAAGCAGCGCCGCGAGCGCGACCAGGACCAGTCCGGCCGCCCTGCGGGCGAGTGGTTCGCTCACAGATCGCCTTCCAAGCGCTTGAACGACCCTGTCGTGCTGGTGTTGGCGCGCTGCTCTTCCCAGTACTTCTGCCAGGCTTCGTTCTTCTCGTCCTGCTTGACCTGGGCGTCCGCCTCGCGGTGCGGCTGGTCGCTCCACTCCTGGACCACCGAGTTGCCAAGGATCTTGGGGTACTTCGGCAGCGCGGTGTTCCCGACCTCCCGCTCGAGCACGTCGCTCGCGTCGTCCAGACGTGGGTTGTCAGTGCCCATGCGCTCGCGGAGGTTGGCGTTGCGCGTGCCCGCAAGCGAGTCCGCCGCCGCGTCCCTCACTTCCTTCAGCTCGTCGCCGCGCTTGCCGAGTTCCCTGAGGTTGTCGACGTCGTCCGCGCCGAGCTTGCCTGCCTGTGCCTTCTTCGCTGTGTTCAACGCCTTGTTGGCGTGCTTCACCGCGTCCTGGTTGTACTTGGTGACGCTCTTTTCGAGGTTGCGGGTCGTGCCCTTGAGCATGTTCCGCGAGTGCTTGGCGTCGTCGGCGACCTTCTCGAGCTGCTTGACGACCTTGCTGATCTTCTTCGCGTTCTTGCCAGCCGTGATCGCGCCCTGAGCGACTGTGTCGGCGATGAACGCCGCCTCCGAAGCACCGAAAGTGACCGGAGCGAGGGCGGTCGCCGCCGCGAACTTGATGATCGCGTTGGACACGAAGGTCGCGATGGCATCTCGGACCGCACCGCGGACGACACCGACGGCCGAAGCGGCGACAGTCATGGCCTTGGCGGCGGACGTGGCGTGGCTTGAGCCACCCGCCACGACATTCGAGAAGTCCTGCACCGCCTTGCGATAACCCTCGATCGCCGCCCCCTGCGCCCCACTCAGCGTGTTGAGGGTGCCGGCGTACTTCTCCGAGGTCTCATGCATGCGCTTGGCGATGTTGTTCCACGTCGTCGCCATCGCGTTGACAGCGTCCGGGTCGCCGGCCAGAAGGTCCAGCCCCTCCTTGAGGAACCCGATGTGCTCGATCAACCAGCCAATGCCTGCGGACAGCAGGCTGCCAAGTGGGTTGGTGACGAACCCAAGAAGGTCCATGCCGAACGCCGCGAGGTCACCTGCAACGGCACCCCAGTCGCCTTTGATCCCGTCGTAGATCGTGTTGGCAGCACTGCCGAAGATCCCGGAGGCGTCCCACGACTGGGTCGGACTGTCGAAGTTCGAGAATCCAGCGAGGTCCTCGCCTTTGAACTTCTCGGTGGCGTTGAGCGGGTTCAGCTCCCCGACAGTCTTCGGTGCCTCCTCGCTCACGGCTTGGCTCCGTCCAGACCCCCACGCAGCTTCTGGAACGACTGCGCCATGGCGTCCTCCTGGTCGGCGTAGACCTGCCGCACGCCGGAGAACTTCTCCACCACCGCGTCGCCTGCTTCCTTGACCTTGCCGACATACTCGCCCGCGTCGTCCGTCCAGTTCTTCATGATCATCGCGAAGAACTGCCCGACAATGCCCCACGCCTGCACGTTGCCGACGTAGTCGGATGCCGCATCCGCTGCGTCCGGGAGTCCCGCGACCAGCGCCTTCAGCTCACGTTCGTGAACCTCCAGCGCCTGCAGATCCACCTGGTAGCCGCCGGACATCACCAACCACCGTCCTTCTTGAAGAGGCTGCGCTGTTCGAAGTCGGTGTCGTCGTCCTCGACCGGACGGCGCGCAGGGCGGGGCGGCGGCGCTGGCTGCGTTGCTGCCGCGTCCTGCTGTTCTTCGTTGACGACGAACTGCCGCTGCGGCGCAGGCTCGTCGACCTCGTCGTCAGGAATGTCAATCGGTGGGATCTGTTCCTGGACGAAGCGCATCGCGTCACTGTTCTCGCCGATGACCGGTGCCATGATCGTGGCGATCTGGCCCACGGCCTGCGCCTGTGCGCGCTTCGCTGTGGACATGACCAAAGCCGCGAGGCGGTCCTTCGGCATGTCGTCGGCCTTCGCGCTGAACGACAGGCTCAACAGTGCACCGCCCGCACTGACGCTCACCGTCACCGCGCCATCCGAGCTGGTTGCGCTACCAGTCAAGCCGGCGATCTGAGCCTTGGCTTCCTCTGCTCGTTCGAGCAGTGCGGCCGTGCGCTGCTCGTAGTCATCGAGCAACTGGTGTGGATCGGTCATCGAGTCCCTCACAACGAGATCAACGTGTCAGCGATGTGGCGCAGCCAGTTGGCGACCCACCGGTGCTCGCCGTCCGGGCCAAACTTGTGATCGGCGATCATCGCGACCGCGTGCAAGGTGGTCGTGAAAGCGTCAGCGAGGCGGGCGTCTGTGACCTCAACTCGATCGTTGGTCAGGACGTGGTCGAGGACGACTTGCGCACAGGTGTCGAGGTGGCTCCAGAGATCTGGCTCCCACCACTGCCGTACCCAGTCGGGCTCGTCGGGCATGAACCCGTCGAGCAGGACGCGGCACCGTTCGTCGTTCGGCAGTGCGCCGGAGACGACGAGGTTGACCGTCACACCGAGCGGCATCAGGGCGGGCATCTCGTCGCGTCGCCCGCGCGCGAGGCGTTGGAGTGAGCCCATCTCGGCGCGCAGGAAGTCGAGCCGGTGGTCGACCAACTCGCCGACGATCACGCCGTCGTCACCCCGTTGCCAGTGCACCGAGCCTGCCCGCCATCGTGGAGAAGTCCGCGGGCTGCACCGTCATCCACGGGCCGCCGTTGCCCTCGACCTGGTACTGCACATACCGGCCACTTGTGGTGTCGAAGAACGTCAACGGCTTCGGTGCCCGGACTCGCTTGCCGTACCGGTCGCGGTGGCTGACGTACAACTGCCCGCCGCCGAGCCTGGGTTCCGCGAGCAGGCGGCGCAGGTCCTGCACCTGCTGTTCCTGTGGGCTGCTGACCGGACGCGCCTTCTGCATGACCGAGCCCGTGTCCTGGAATGCGTTCGTCTTCGGCTTGAGCGCGTCGGCGGGTAGCGAGATCACCCGTCCCCGTCCTGGCGGTGCCTCGGGAAGGGCGGCGATCAACGCCTGTGGTGCCTCGTCGGCGCGCACGGGTTCGAGCACGAACTGCTTGTCTGCTGTGAGGGTCACTCGCACCGCGTCGTCGCCCGACACGGCAACCAGTGCGCTGCGGGTGTTCTCGTCGCCGGAGTTGAAGAACGCGTAGTAATCGCGTCCGGCCTCGGCGATCAGCCGGAGCGTGCGACCGAAGTCGCGATGAACCTGACGGCCACGCGCAAGGCCGTGCTGTTCCAGCGTGGTCCAACTTCCTCGGAGTGCTGCCAGGGCTCCGTCGACGTTGCCTTCGGCGATGGCATCTCCGTCGAAGTCGAGATCGACAATCATCGCCCGGTGCAGGGCGGGCAGGCCCTCGGCCTGCCACGCCACGTACACCGACGGCACCGGTAGCACGACTCTGCTGTGCAGCACGAAACCTCGCCTCTACTACTCGCCGATGACGGGCGGCGCGACCATCCGGTCATCGCCGAACGCCTCGTCGTTGGGCTCCACGTACTTCGAGGTGTGCTCAAGGTCGTCAGCACCTTCGCCTCGGCCGGCACCTGCGCCACCAGCCATGCCACCCGCCGCACCAGCAGCGCCACGACCACCAGCCGCACCGCTACCACTGCCCGAAGGGCCAAAGCTTCCACCACGGCCCTGCTCGCCAAGCACACCCGCCGAGCCACCAGAACCCAGCGGCCCAAAGCTGCCCGGCTTCGCCGCACCACCAAGACCACCCACACCGCCACCCATGCCACCAGGTCCGCGTGCGGCACCCGCCGCGCCCGGTCCACCGAGCCCACCCGGCCCGCGTGATCCACCGGGGCCGCCCGGAACACCAGGCTTGCCACCAGGCACGCCCGGCCTCGGCACGCCAGGGCCAGGCTTCTGGTTGCCGGGGAACTGACCAGGAGGCAACGGCATACCCGGCAACGGCACGCCCGGCTGGTTCAGGTTGCCGCCCGGCGGCGGCGTATTCGGTACGTCAGGAGGCTGACCAGTCGACGGCGGCGCGGTCCACGACGGCGTCGTGGTGTTGTTCGGTGTCGAGCCCGGAGGCGTCGACAGCGTGTTGACGCTGCTCGTGTTCGTCTTGCCGTTGTACCCGTCGTACTGCTTGGTCTTGTCGATCGGCGGCGGAGGCGTCTCCTGCACGTTCGCCGTCGAAGAGTTCGGCGACTCGAACTTCGGCATGCACGACATCGCACTGTTCGCCGACGCGGCATAGGAGTTTAGCGCCTGCATGTTCGCGTTGTCGACCGTGCTGCTCTTCTCCAGAGCATCGTCATAGTCGGTATCCCACGGAACACCGTCGTTGTACCAAGGCTTGTCCGGCATCTCGACCGGCTGCTGCACCGAGTTCTGAGCCGTCCGAAACGCACCGCTCAGGTTGGCGACGGCGGTCGACCCCGCCGTCGCGGTCGTCCTGGCGGTGTCGGCCCACGAGCCGAGTGGCGATGTCGAGCTGCGCATCTGATCACCAGCGGCACCACCCCAGGACGCCCCTGAGTCCCGCACCGCCTTGTTGATCAGATCACTGACGTTGACCTGTGAGGCCGAAATCTCGCCCCACGCCTCGTGACCATCGTCGAGCGTTTGCTCAGGTCCTCGGCCCTCCTTGAACCAGCCGTAGACCTTCTTCGCACACATCGCCATACCCAGCGGACCAGCGAACAGAGTCATGTCCATGTCGACGCGTTGCCCCCGGAGCAGTCATCGCCTACCCCTTCAAGTTTCCGACCACCAGTGCCGCGACCTTCTCGGTCGCACCACAGGAGTCCTTGTACTCCGGTGAGTCCCTGTTCTGAACGCTGATCTGCACCACCATGGCGTCCTTATCTGATGTGCCCACGTAGGTACCGCAGTCACCTTTTCCGGTCGTACCGTCCGAGCTGAAGGCAGGATATCCCGAAACGGTAGCTTCCCGGAAGACCGGCTCACTCTTCGCGTTCTGCATATCGACTCAAGAGTGTTCCCCTTTGTCGACAACGTGACCGAGTAAGTAGCTCCCTTGAGAACTTCCTTCGCCGTCCACGTGCATCCAGGGCCCAGTTGCTGATTGCCCGGCTCAGGAGCGTCGAAGGTACCAAGCCGGCAAGCTGATCCGGCTTCAGCAGGTCGCATGGATTGCTGGTGAACCTGCTCAGGTCTAGGTCAGGTCCAGCCGCACGCTTCGCTGTGCTGGGCGAAGTAGTCTCGGTTGACGGGGTCTGCGTCGTTGCGCGACCGGGATCCTTGGTTGAACAACCGGAGACAGCAGTGGCGCAGGCCGCGATCGTCAGCAAGATCAGCGCTGTGGACTTCAACGATTCATCCTTGTGGCTTGAGTCCGTCGCGGCGGCCTCATCGGTTTGGCTGTAAGTCTCGACTGCGCGCTTGATGTTCTCGATCGTCTTCTGGAGAGCGTTACGAGCTTCCTTGTTGGCCCAGCCATATCCGCCTTCTTCATCCCCGGCCGATTGACGGATGGCAAGAACAGCGAAACCGCTGTACGGGTCTTTACCGGGAGTCTGCATATTTCTGAGGCGTTCCGCCTTTTGGTAGGCATTTTGCAGCTCCTTGATGGCGTCCTCAAGGGCAGCAATGAGCTTCGGCGCTTGGTCGATGTCGACGCTGAACTGCGTCTGAGTCAGGTGGTTCCAGACGGTGCCCGCGACGTCAGCCGCCGTCTTGCTGATCGTCTCGGCAACAAAGCTGATGCTCTTGCCAATCCCACCGGACGTCCCCCGCCCGCGTCTTCAGCCATGACTCCCCGCGCTCCCTCGTCCCTCACCCGGTAGACGATGATGGCAGAGCAGCGGTTCCACTGTCAGGCGAAGTCGTCACTCTTGAGGCATGGCGGACTTCACACAGTGATCGAGGGCGGACTCGACGTTCTCCAGCAGCATCGCCGCATCGGTAGGCGTGAGGCGCAGGACTTCGCCTGTCGCGGTCGTGAGCACGACGCGTCGCTGCTCAACCTCGATGTTCAGCACCGCCCCGTTACCCGAGGCGTCGGTGTAGAAGGCCCACCAGGTGCCGTAGGCGGATGGAACATCGGCGGTCATGAGCGGTTCTCCGAGTCGGTGCTGAGCGGTTGCTGATCATCGGGCGGAAGTACGGCGAGGTAGAGACCCACGACCACGTCGGTGGCCTTGTGGTTGAGCCGCCACATGACCACGCGTGAGTCCTGCCGAGTTCGTCAGCCGCCTGACGATCGAGACACCGACGCCGAGCATGATCGGCCTGGCGGACGTCGAGCAGGTGCGCGCGACGACGCGTGCGCTCGCCGCGTCGGAGAACAGGTTCGGGGGTGGCCTGTCGTGCGAGGCAGCCGCCGGGCAACTGCGTTGGGCCGCCCGGTTGCTGGACGCTCGTTCCAGCAACGACACCAAGCGGGCGATGTACGAAGCAGTCGGCAACTTGGCCGGAGTGGTCGCGTTCTCCGCATTCGACATCGGCAACCAGGACACGGCGAGCAAGTGTTTCGACTTCGCGCTCTGGTGCGCGCCCCAGGGTGGGTCATGGGCGCTGCGTGCGGCCACGCTCGCCGACATGGCGCGCCAGTCCGTGTACCTCGGTCAGCTCGACGACGCGTTGTCGTTGGTGGAGTTCGCTCAGGTACGCGCAGACCGTCTGTCTGCGACCGGACGAGCGATGGTGTCGACCGTCCGCGCTCGGCTGCTCGCTCAGCTCGGCCGGCACGACGAGGCGGTGGCCGAGGTCGACCGTGCCGACATCCACTTCACCGGGCGATCCCTGGATGACGATCCGCCGTGGCTCGTCTACTACGACGAGGCTGAACACCAAGGCACAACCGCACGCGCGCTGACGCCGCTAGCCATCGCGCAACGCGAGCCGGGCCAGGCCGCCGAGCGCCTGGCGGCGGCGGTACGTCTGCACAGCGACGACTACCCGCGTTCACGGGCATTTTCCCGTATCAGGCTCGCTGCTCTGACGATGGCGGCTGGTGAACCGCGGGCAGCCGTCCCGATCGGTCAGCAGGCGCTCGTCGAGGCCGAAGCGCTGCACTCTCGCCGCATGACGGACGAACTGCGAGCTCTCGACCACGCCGCCAGTCAGCACAGGTCGGTTCCCGAGGTCGCCGAACTGCGCAGCAGTCTGCGCGTCGCCCTCGGCACGAACTGACAACATCGAGTGGTGACCGCAGCGACCACGCCACCAGCACGCGATGTACTCGCCGACGCCGGACACCGTGCGGGAGTCCAGACGGACGGAGCCAAGCTCATCCGGGACGGCTCGAACGTCCTCTATGCACTCCCTGGCGAGGTCGTGGCGAGGATCGGCCAAGTCGGTGCCGAGTCGACGGCTCGACGAGAGGTGGAGGTCTCACTCTGGTTGGCGGCCAACGGCTTTCCGGCCGTGCGAGCGATTGCGGGAATTGATCAGCCGACGCTCGTCGAGGGTCGGCCCGTGACGTGGTGGGCGCTCTTGCCAGAGCACCGACCGGCCACCACAGCCGAACTCGGTGCGACGTTGCGCGACCTGCACGCGCTTGCCGTGCCCAAGGATTTCCCTTTGCCAGAGGTCGACCCGTTCGCGCACCTCGCTCAGAAGATCGACGAGGCGCGCACGATCTCGACCGATGACCGCGCTTGGCTCTCACGTCATCTCGACGACCTGCGCGAGGCGTACACGGGCCTACCGTCCGGGCAACTACTCTGTGTCGTGCACGGCGATGCCTGGCAAAGCAACCTGGCCGTACCCCACAGCGGCGACCCGGTCCTGCTCGACCTTGAACACGTCGGCATCGGCCGTCCCGAGTGGGACCTCGTTCCGCTCGCCGTCGATCACACGGACTTCGCGCGGATCACCGCCGAGGAGTACCGCGCGTTCGTCGAGGCTTACGGCGGCTACGACGTGATCGCCTGGCCCGGCTTCCGGACTCTGGCTGCGATCCGAGAGCTTCGCTGGGTGTGCTTCGTGCTCAGCAAGGCGGACAAGGACGAGAAAGCCGAGCGCGAAGCAGGCCACCGCATCGCCTGCTTACGGGGAGACGTTCCCCGTCCATGGTCTTGGTCCGCCTTCTGAACCTCGTGAGTGAGGACATCCCGATGAGTCAGCCCGCGTACCCAGTTTCGATCAAGGGAGTGGCGGTCCGTGACGGCAGAGTGTTGCTGCTGAAGAACGAGCGCGACGAGTGGGAGCTGCCAGGCGGACGCATCGAGCCCGGCGAAACCCCAGAGCAGTGTGTCGCTCGTGAGATCACCGAGGAGACACGGTGGAACGTGACCGCCGGACCGATCCTCGACGCCTGGATGTACTACATCGAAGTAGCCGCCAAGCACGTGTTCATCGTGACCTACGGCTGCATCTCGGACGATGACCGCGAGCCCGTGCTTTCCCACGAGCACAAGGAGATCGGGCTGTTCACCGAGCGAGAAGTGACCGCACTGAAGATGCCCGATGGCTACAAGCGATCGGTCGCGAACTGGTTCGCGAGGCTCCGTGAGGCCGTGTCGGCCGAAATCTCCCAGTTCCGTACACACCGCGAGCAGCTATGACGTACCGGTGGACGAGAACAACCTCAGGGGGTCACCTCCCACCCCAAGGTCAGGGGGCTCACGCGTGCGCGCGGGACGACTGGCGACCGGTCGCGGTGGCTGGGTTCGGATCACCATTCAGCTCATTCGGATCAGCTCTCGGGACGTGATCCGAATGAGCCGAATGGTGATACCAATGGCACGGTCTACAAGCCATTCGTCCACCCGCATTGGCGGAAATGGCCAGAGAACTGCTGGCGGGACGGATAACCCCGCGTCAAGTGATGACCTCCAGCAGCTACGCCTCTGCACTGGAACCGGGAGTAGCCCAGTTCAAGCAGTGGTACGGCGGTCTTTCGGACAAGCAACGTGCCGAACAGGAAGAACTCGGCGGCAGAATCCGCCTGAGGGCTCGGAGGACGAGGACTTCTCCGACCGCAGCTGGCTTACCTGAGAGGCGATCACCGTGACGTCGAACCCGCAGCCACCCTTCGAATACGACCACAACATTCGCCGGTACCACTGGGCCGGATATGTCATCCCGGCCGTTCTGATCCTGTCGTCCGTCGCAGGAGCCGTGAAGTACCCCAGCTGGCTTTGGCTGCCACCCGTCGCCTGCTCGCTGGGTACGATGTTCGCGACCTTCCGCATTCGCAGCCGGACCAGCTACGGGCAGATCCTGGTCTACGCGGCCGTGGCACTGGTACTGATCATCATCGCGATTGTGGTGGTGAACTTGGCCATGAAGACTGCTGTGCCTCGGTAGTTCCGACCTCGGAGTCCCGAAGCCCGCAGGAATCGACCATCCATACAGTCCTGCTATGGAACGCGCTTACGCGCTCATCCAGACGGGCACGCTCGACGTCGGAGCGAATGGCCCGCGAACGTCTCGGGCGCTGCTGCGTCGAGGTGAGGGCCTGCTCGATCGGGCGCGTCGTCGTCGCGCGTCGAGCACGGCGCGGCGTGGGTGTGCTGCGCGTACTGGAGTCCTGTCTACGTCGCCGGTCGAGGAACGAGCACGTCGCCGACTTCCTGCCCGTTCTGCGCACAGCCCTTGCCAGGCAACTGACCTGGGCCTGACGGGCGCTACGGTCACGGCGTGGACGTGCACGTGATCGGCGCCGGCGTGATCGGGTTGACGACCGCGGTGACCCTGGCGGACCACGGGCACCGGGTCCTGGTGCGCACCGCCGAGCCGCCCGCGCTCACGACGTCGTGGACAGCGGGCGCGCTCTGGGGACTCGTCCATCACGATCACGTCGGACATTTACCCGAGCGTTCTTCCCGAGGTCGCTCACCGGGCCGCCGAAGCAGCGGCCAAGCTAGTCCCGCGCAAGTCCACCGGAACCGATGGGCACACTTCGGGGCACACACGAGGCCCAGCGCAGCGCAGCTCTACAACTCGTCACGAACCTGGGAACAAAGAAAGACCCAGGTCAGGAAGCCTGACCTGGGTCTCATCTCACCGAGCCGCCTATCGGAATCGAACCGATGACCTGCTCATTACGAGTGAGCTGCTCTGGCCGACTGAGCTAAGGCGGCGAGACGCGATAACTATAGCCGGTCCCGCGACCCGTTACTCACGGGGGTCGGCATCGTTGAACGGACCGTGACCGAGGTCACCACCCCTATCCGCCGAGGAGTGGTCCATGCGCCGATCGTTGTCCGTGCCCATCGCCGGTCTGCTGCTGGCGCTGGTCGCCGCCCCCGCACTCGCGCAGCCGACGACACCGGTGCCGGGGCCGCGCGATCCGAACCAGCCGCCGGCGTCCGCGCCGAACGGGCCGCAGCCGCTCGCGCATGCGGTGGGGGACGCGGGGACCGGGTTGACGGTGGTCAGGCTGGGGCCGCAGGGGGTGCCGACGAACACGATCCTGCCGGGGCTGGGTGATCAACTGCCCAGGCAGTCGGTGACGGAGCTGGGCTTCGGGCTGGCCAGTGCGCAGGTCAACACCGAGGCGTTCCTCAGCACCGAGCGGGTGGTGACGCAGGCCAATCCGTTCGGGTTCGCGGTGGCTGGGCGGGCGCCGCAGACGCCGGGGACGCTCGTGCAGACCGCGATTCCGGACAACTCGCAGCCGACGAACGGTGGGCTGCCGGTGCCGGAGAACCCGCTCGCGAAGATCGGGCTGCTCAACGGCAGCGTGCACGCGCGGTGGGACGAGAAGCTCGGGCCGTGTGTGAGTCCGCTGGCCACGGCGAAGACGTCGCTGGCGGGGCTGCAGGTGCTCAGTGCGTTGCCGGCCGAGGTGCCGCTGCCGGTGAAGACGAGTCTGGTCAGCATTCCGGACACGTTCGAGGCGACCTCGAACGTGCGGCTCGTGGACCTGGCGGGCAGCAAGAACAAGGCGGTCGAGTCGACGTCGACGATGCGAGCCGTGAGTATCGAGCTCGCGGGTGGCATCAAGATCGATGTGGACACGCCGCCGACGCTCACGGCGACGGCCACCGGGGACGAGAAGTCGTCGAAGGTCACGTACACGGCGCCGGTGCTGAAGGTCAGTCAGAACGGCAAGGAGCTCGGCACGCTGGACGCGGCGCATCCGGCGCTCGACATCCCGCTGCTGCTCGACCTGGTCGTGGTGAAGCTGCAGATCGCCGGGCTCACCGAGAAGAAGGCGAGCTTCACCGGCAGCGGGTTCTCCGGGTTCCAGCTCGGGGCCACGGCGCGGATGCTCGACGTGCAGCTGCTGCCGACGGACAAGCTCAAGCTGCCCAACCTGCCGACGGCGCTCGCGCAGATCTCGCTCGGGGAGCAGATCGTGCGGGCCGCTGCGCCGCAGGGTGGTGTGGTGTGCGGGACGGCTCAGCCGCCGACGACGAACACGCCCGAGAAGCCGGGCGGGGTGGCGGCGCCTCCCAAGCAGAAGACGCCGCTCGCCTACACCAATGCGGCGTACCAGTCGATCCCGCTGTTCTGGACCGGTGCCGGCCTGTTGCTCGCCGGCGTCGTGCTGGTGGCCGCGCTGCCGATCAGAGGCCGATCGCGCGACCGATCTCCCGAGGCTTGAGCACGCGCAGCAACGCCTCCATGAGGTAGTAGTCGCCGTAGGGCAGCGAAACCTCGATGCCGACCTCGATGCGACGGTTACGGGTGCCGCGCGACATGATGGCCTCGTGCCGTTCGGAGCGGGTCGTCAAACACGTGCGGCACAACGCATCGAGGATGCGCAGTGCTGCCAGCCGGTAGCCGATCCGGCCGGTGATCTTCGCCAGGTCGAGCAGGCCGCACGCCATGATCGCGCCCGCCGACGAGTCCTTGACGTCGTTGGGCGCCAACGGTGAGCGGTAGTCCCACACCGGGATGTGGTCCGGGGTGAGGGCATCCAGCGCGAAGTCCGAGAGTTTCCTTGCAGCGTCCAGGAACTCACGACGCTTGGTCCGCCGGTACATCGTCGTGAAGCCGTAGATGCCCCACGCCTGTCCGCGCGACCAGCACGAGGTCGGGCTGTAGCCCTGGTTCGTGTTCGGGCCGATGTCCTCGCCGGTGTCCGGGTTGAAGTCGAAGACGTGCGGCGTGGAGCCGTCCGGGCGGATGAACTTCGTGCGCGTGGTCAGTGCATGCGCGACCGCGATGTCCAGGTACTTCGGATCCCCGGTCTGCTCGGACGCGAACGTCAGCAGGTCGAGGTTCATCATCGTGTCCATGATCGCGCGGCCCGCGTTGTTCGGCGTGCCGAGCGCGCCCCACGCCCTGATGAAGCGCCCCTTGTCGTTGTACCGCTGGATCAACGACGACGCGGCCTGCACGGCGCCGTCACGCCACGACGTGTCGCCGGTGAGCCGGTACGCGGTGACCCACGACGGGTAGAACAGGAAACCCAGGTCGTGGATCGAGGTGTCGGTGCGGCGCGGGGAGAGCTTCAGCGCCGACTCGGTCGCCCACGTCCTGAACTGCGCGTCGCCGCTGTCCAGGTGCGCGAGCCAGAGCATGCCGGGCCAGAAACCGCCGACCCAGCCACCGGAGTTGACGTAGATCCACTTCTCGAACTTCGTCTCCTCGGGGAACGAGGTGACGTTCGGGGCGACCTGGCGCAGCTTGCCGACCGCGTAGTCGAGCGAGGAGCGGAACAGCCTGGCCGAAGCGGCTTCGACGTCGGCCGAGGCCTCACCGGAGACGCCGACCGCGACGGCGGACGCGCCCGCCGCGCCGAGCAGGGTTCTGCGACTGAACATCAGGGCACCATCCATCCGAGTACGGGTGTGGACTGCAGGTACGCGATCACACACATCACCAGCAACACCAACAAACTCCAACCGAAGACCTTGCGGAACAGGTCGCCTTCCTTGCCGACCAGGCCGGCGGCCGCGGTACCGATGGCGAGGTTCTGCGGCGAGATCATCTTCGCCATCACGCCACCCGAGCTGTTCGAGGCGCGATGGCCCGCACGCGCTGGTCGTCGCTGATCGAGCCGAACGATCGGCGCAGCACGGCGAAATGTCCGCTGTGGACGGTCAGGCGGTAGATCCAGATCGCGTTGAACGTGATCCACAGGACCACGAGCACGCTGGTCGCCGCGCCGAACGCGGCCGAGTCGAGTGCCTGCCCCAACGGCATCGAGTAGCCGGACATCGCGACGCCGAGCGCGAGCGCGAGGGCGGTCAGACCCGCCCAATGAGCTTTCCACTTCAGGCCGCCGAGCAGCACGAGCACGGCTACGAGCGGGATCAACGCGAGCAAAGCCGACAGGAACAGCGAGCCCGTCGGATTCGGGTTCTGCTGGTACACCAAAGGCCGCCTTTCATCGCCTCGCGTGACCGGCGGCGTGGTCGACGGAGGCTTGTTCCAGTGCACGGAACGTAGTTCCATGACGGTCGGCGCACATCGTGTCACTCCGCCGCCCCGATCGGAAGGCATCCTCAGATGCAAATCAGGCACTCGACCCATCCGGCGCAGTTGCCGGTGTTCGACACGGACGGGTTGCGGCAGCACTACCTGGTGGACGATCTCTTCGTACCGGGCGAGATCCGGACGGTCTACACCCACGAGGACCGGATCGTGCTGGGCGGTGCGACCCCGTTGACCGGGCAGCCGTTGAAGCTTGAGAGCGCTCCCCCGTTGCGTTCTTCGCACTTCTGCGAACGGCGTGAGCTCGCGGTGCTCGCGGTCCGTGGTGCGGGAACCGTCACGGTCGACGGCACGGAACACAAGCTCGGCAACCGCGACTGCCTCTACGTGGGCCAGGGCGCGGTGGACGTCGAGTTCCACGCGGCCGACGAGGACACCCGCTTCTACCTGTTCTCCACGCCTTCGCACGCCTCGTTCCCCACCACCGTCGCGCGCTTCGACGACGTGGATGTGCTCAAGCTCGGCGATCAGAGCACGGCGAACGTGCGCGAGATCCGCAAGTTCGTGCACGCGGACGGGATCCGCTCGTCGCAGCTGGTGCTGGGCGTCACGTCGCTGGCGCCGGGCAGCGTCTGGAACACGATGCCGCCGCACACCCACGACCGCCGCACCGAGTGCTACCTGTACTTCGACCTGCCCGCGGACCACCGCGTGATCCACCTGTGCGGCGAGCCGCAGAACACCCGGAACATCGTGGTGCGCAACGAGGAGGCGGTGATCTCGCCGTCGTGGTCCGTCCACAGTGGAGCGGGCACGCACTCGTACACGTTCGTCTGGGCCATGGGCGGCGAGAACCAGGCGTACGACGACATGGATCCCGTTGCCGTGACGGAGCTGCGGTGAGCTTCTCACTGGCGGGCAAGACCGCCGTCGTCACCGGTGCCCGCACGGGCATCGGCCGCGCCATCGCCCGCGGTCTCGCCGACGCGGGCGCTTCGTTGATCCTCGTCGGGCGTGGCGATCTGTCCGGCGTCGCGCCCGCGTTGGCCACGGTATCGGTGGATCTTTCTGCTCCGGAGTCGATCGAACCCGCGTTGGCGCCCGTGCTGGCCGAGCATCGCGTGGATGTGCTGGTCAACAACGCCGGAACCATTCACCGCGGCCCTGCCGTCGACGTGTCCCTGGCGGACTGGCAGCGGGTGATGGCGGTGAACCTGGACTCGGCGTTCGAGATCAGCAAACTGTGCGGAGCCCAGATGATCTCCAACGGCGGCGGCAAGGTGGTGAACATCGCGTCGCTGCTGTCGTTCCAGGGCGGGATCCTGGTGTCCGCGTACACCGCGTCGAAGCACGCCCTTGTCGGCATGACCAAACTGCTGGCGAACGAGTGGGCTGCCTCGAACGTGCAGGTCAACGCCATCGCGCCGGGCTACATCGAAACCAACAACACGGCCCCGCTGCGCGCTGACTCCTCCCGTGAGCCCGCGATCCGGGGCCGCATCCCGGCCGGCCGCTGGGGAACACCGGAAGATCTGGTGGGCCCGGCGGTCTTCCTTTCGTCCGCGGCGTCCGATTATGTGACCGGACACGTGCTCGTGGTCGATGGAGGCTGGCTGGCGAGATGACCGATACCGCCGTCGAAAAAACGCTCGCCGTGCTGGAGGCGCTGGCCGACCACACGCGCATCACGGACATCGCGCGGGTCACCGGCCTGCCGAAGTCAACGGTCCACCGCCTGCTGGCCACGATGGTGGAGCGCGGCTTCGCCACCCTCGGCTCGGAGGGCTACCTCACCGGCCCGCGCGTGTTGGCGCTGGCAGGCAAGGTCCTCCGGCCGATGGACACCGTCGAGCGGGCCCGCCCCGCCCTACGTTCGCTGCAGGTGTCGACCGCCTGCACCGTGCACATGGCGCTGCTGTTCGGCGACGAACTCGTGTACGTGGACAAGATCGAGGCCAACAAGCCGTACCGCATGGCGTCCCGGCTGGGCATGTCGCTGCCCGCGCACGGCACTGCCATCGGCAAGGCGATGCTGGCCCTGTACTCGTCATCGGAGCTCGGTGCGTTCGTCGAACGCACCGGGCTGCCGGGCCGCACACCCAAGACGATCACTTCCTCGGCACGTCTGCGGGCACAGCTGGCTCGGGTGCGGCGGTCCGGGTTCGCGCTCGACGACGAGGAGAACGAGGTCGGCGTGCGGTGCGTCGGGGCCGCGGTCCGGGACCACGCGGGGGTGGTGATCGGTGGGCTGTCCGCGTCGTCGCTGGCGATGGAGCACTCGATCGCCGAGCTGATCGCGTTGGGGCCGCGGGTGGTGCAGGCGGCCGAGGAGGTGTCGGCGGCGCTCGGCTGGTCGTGAGTTGTCCACAGATCGCCGAGCGGTGGGTTGACAGCCTGATTTCGCCGCTAGGGTCTTCGTATTGGACGGGGGTTCCCCCTGGGAGGGCGGGGGTCTGCCCTCCGAGCGATTCAGCCGCGGTGCAGCGTGGTCACCATCGCCTCGATCGCGATGCGCGGCTTCACGTTCACCTCGATGGCTTCCCGGCACGCCAGCACCGCCTCCAGCCGCCGCAGGATCGACTCCTGCGACCACTGCGCGGCGGCGGTGCGCGCGTCGTTCGCCCGGTCCGGGTGCATCAGCGCCGCTTCGGACCCGGTCTTGGTCACCAGAGCGTCGCGGTAGAAGCCGGCCAGGTCCACCAGCGCGAGGTCCAGCGAGTCGCGCTGGGTGCGGGTGGCGCGCGACTTCTGGCGCTTCTCCAGGTCCTTCAGCGCGCCCTTGGCGCCACGGGAAGCGGCGGCAGTGCCCTTGCCCGTGCCACCGGCGCCCATCGCCGTCTCCAGCGCCGAACGCTCGGACTCGTTGCGGGCGTCGTTGGCGGTGGAGGCGTCGTCCTCGGCGGCCTTGATCAGCTCGTCGGCGCACGTGAAGACGTCGGCGGGGCGGCGCAGCGCCAGTGGGATGCGCAGTACGGCCTCGCGGCGGTCGCGGGCCTCGACGTCGACGGCCAAGCGGCGGGCACGGCCGACGTGGCCGCCGCACACGGAGGCCGCCCACTGGGCCATCTCCGGCGCGACGCCGTCCACCGACTCCAGCGCGGAGGCGATCGCGGCGGGGCGCGGGGAGCCCAGCGACACGAGGCGGCAGCGGGAGCGGATGGTCACCGAGACGTCTTCGGGATGGTCGGAGGGTGCGCACAGGAGGAACACCGTGCGGTCCGGCGGTTCTTCGACGGCCTTCAGCAGGGCGTTGGCGGCGCCTTCGGTCAGGCGGTCGGCGTCCTCGATGATGACGACCTGCCAGCGGCCCGAGGTGGGGCGGCGGGCGGAGATCTGGACCAGGGAGCGCATTTCGGCCACCGAGATCGAGAGGCCCTCGGGGGCGACGATCCGCACGTCGGCGTGGGTGCCGTGCAGGGTGGTGCGGCAGCCGGTGCAGTCGCCGCAGCCTGGCCGGTCGTCCGAGACCACGCACTCCAGCGCGCCGGCGAAGGCGCGGGCGGTGGAGGAACGGCCGCTGCCGGGAGGGCCGGTGAAGAGCCAGGCGTGGGTCATCGCGCCAGGGGCGGGGGTGCCGCCCGCGACGATCATGGCGGCGGCTTCGGCTGCCGCGGACAGGGTTGCCACCGCGTCGGGCTGGCCGACCACCTCGTCCCACACGCTCATGGGTCCAGTCTTCCAGCGGACGGTCGGATCACGAGGGTCAGATCAGAGAGTGGGGGCCGCGGCCTCGGGGACGACGCGCTTGCGGGCGGTCAGCAGCGGGAGAACGGCGGCGCGGACGCGTTCGGCCACCTCGTCGGGGTCGCCCTCGGCCTCGACCACGAGGTAGCGGTCCGGGTCGGCGGCGGCCATCTCGCTGAGCAGGCGTTGCACGCGCCAGTGGTGCTCGACGCCGATGCCACGGCCGTCCGCGGTGGGGCGGTCGAGCAGGATGGTGAGATCGGGGCGCAGGCGGCCGGTGGCCCAGTCGACGAGGCCCTCCAGCTCCTGATGCTCCAACGAACTGGTGGCGGTGAAGTGCGCCAGCGGTGAGTCGACGTAGCGCTCCATCACGACGATGGAACCCTCGTCCAGAGCGGGACGCACTTGCCGTTCGACGACGTCTGCGCGCACGGCGGCGGCAACGAGAGCCTGCGCGCGCACGCCGGCCAACTCAGCAGAGGACAACATCGTTCGCAGACGGCGTTCGTCGTGCTCGGGGTCGGCGGCCAGCAGCACGTCGAGGCCATCGGCCCGCAACGCCGCGGCCAGGCGACGGGCCTGCACCGAGGTGTCCTCACGCGTGTCGCCCTCGACCGCGATCAGCATGCCCTTGGTGTGCCTGCGGCCGCGGATCGCCGCGAACAGCGACGACAGCACCGGTTCGTCGCGGCGGTCGTCCATCTGCCGGTACGCGACGAGGCCCAGCACGATCGCGATCGCCGCGCCGCCGAGCATCACCGGGCGGGTCGCGTCGACCTCCATCGGGTGGCCGAACACGTTGATCGTCCGCTTCTGCAACAGGGCGACCAGCAGCGGCGCGCCGGCGGACGCGCCGAACAGCACGATCTTGAGCAACGACTGGATGAGCGCGACCGTCCGGCCGCGCATCTCGTCCTCGACCTGCGATCCCACGATCGTCAGGCCGGTCAGGAACGCGATGCCGGCACACGTGCCGACCGCGGACACCATCAGCAACGCGATCCACAGGTGCGGGGCCAGCGCGACCAGCACCAGCGTGACGCCGGCTCCGACGATCGTCATGCCGAAGAGCCGGTTGTAGGCAAGCCGCCGGGCGAACCGGGGCGCGGTCGCCATGCCGATCGCGAGGCCGACGAACACGGCGACGAACAGCAGGCCGAACGTCGACGCGCCACCGAGCAGCGACTCCGCGTAGAGCTTCGCCGTCGCGATCACGACACCGGCCGCGGCGAACGCGCCGACCATGCCGATCACCAGGCCGCGGACCAGCGGCGTCGCGGCGGCGAACTTCAGGCCCTCGCGGAACATCGCGACGAAGCCCGGCTTGTCGGCGGCGTCGGACTTCTTGCGGGCCGACTCGGCGCGGCCGGACAGCTCCGGCAGGCGGGTGGCGATCAGGATCGCGGAGGTGAAGTAGAGCAGGCCGTTGATGATCACGGCGATGGTGGCGATGCGGAACTCGAGGTTGCCACCCTGCAGGTTCAGGTACGCCGGGATGCCCGCGATCAGCGAGTACAGGCCGAAACCGCTGATCGTCGAGATGCCGTAGGTCATCACGAGACCGAGCTGGTTCGCCGACTCGACCTGGTCGGGGCGGCGCAGCAGGTTCGGGACCGCCGACTCCTTGGCCGGGATCCACAGCATCGCGCAGCAGCCGACCAGGAAGTTCGCGATGAAGAGCCAGATCGGCGAGCCGATGAACGCGATCGAGATGAACAGCGACCCGCGCAGGATGTCGCAGATCACCATCACCTTGCGGCGGTCGAACCGGTCGGCGAGCACGCCGCCGATCGGGGCGAACAGGATGCCGGGCAGCAGCTGCGTCAGGACGACCAGCGAGAGCGCGAAGGACTGCCACTGGTAGCTGTCCATCATCTCGGAGACCAGACCGGTCAACGCGAGCAATGACAGCCAGTCACCGACGCTGCACAGGTACGTGACGAGCCACAGCCTGCGGAACGGCCGGATCGCGAGGACGGAGCGCAGCCGGTGAACCGTGGACACGCTGGTCTGGGCCTGCCCAGACTGGCCTGCCTCGCTCACGTCTGTGTCCGCGTCGTGAATCTCAGTCACCCCTAATCGGCCCACCTTTGAGCGATCAGGGTAACCGGATGTGGTGGGCGAGGTCGCCGGACTCTCAGCTCCAGCGGCTGACTATCCGCTGAAGATCGCCCCGAGAATGTTCACGACCACCAGCACGAAGAAGCCGATCACCACGAGACAGCCGATGAACGCCGCCACGCCGTTCGTCTGCTTGGCCGGCTGCTGTTGTTGCGCCGCAGGCATCTGCGCCCCGTACAGCTGCGGCACGTACTGCTGTTGCACATACTGGGGTTGCGGCGTCGCAGGACGCTGACGGCGGCCACGCGGGTGCCGCTGCTCCTGCTCCATCGCGGCCCAGATCGCCTTCCTCATCTCCTCGGTCGGCGTCGGCGGTATGGCCGCCACCACACGTGACGAGACGTACTGCGCCCACTGCCCTGACCACATCGACGCGGTCGAGATGTCCGCCGTCACCAGGCCCGCGAGCGGGTCGGGGTACAGCTTGGGAGGGGGCGGGGCCTGCGTCCCGTCCGGTCCGAAATCGGAACTCGGCACCGCCACCTCCTCAGCCTGACATCAGATCGGGCTCAGCTCTTGGACTTGGCCGGGGCCTTCTTGGCCGCCGGCTTCTTCGCGGCCGCGGGCTTCTTGGCCGGCGCCTTCTTCTTGACCGGCCCCTTGGCGCGCTTCTCCGCCAGCAGCTCGGCCGCGCGCTCGTCGGTGATCGACTCGACGCTGTCCGTCTTGCGCAGCGACGCGTTCGCCTCGCCGTCGGTGACGTACGGGCCGAAGCGGCCCTCCTTGATCACCATCGGCTTGCCGGACACCGGGTCGTTGCCCATCTCGCGCAACGGCGGTGCGGCGGCGGCGCGGCCGCGCTTCTTCGGCTCGGCGTAGATCTTCAGCGCCTCGTCGAGCGTGACCGTGAAGATCTGGGCCTCGTCCACCAGCGACCGCGAGTCCGTGCCCTTCTTCAGGTACGGGCCGTAGCGGCCGTTCTGCGCGGTGATCTCGGCGCCCGTCTCCGGGTCCTTGCCCACCACGCGCGGGAGCGAGAGGAGCTTCAGCGCGTCCTCGATCGTGATGGTGTCCAGCGACATCGACTTGAACAACGAGCCGGTGCGCGGCTTCGGCGCCTTCGCCTTTGACGACGACCCGTTGTCCGACTCGGGCAGCACCTCGGTCACGTACGGGCCGAAGCGGCCTTCCTTTGCCACGATCTCGTTGCCGCTGACCGGGTCGGTGCCGAGCGAACGGCCTTCCTGCGGCGTCGAGAAGAGCTTCTCGGCGATCTCGTTCGAGAGCTCGTCCGGCGCCAGGTCGTCCGGCAGGTTCGCGCGCTGCGCGGCCCCGTCGACCTCACGCTCCAGGTACGGCCCGAAGCGGCCGACGCGGACGACGACCGTGCGGCCCTCGGAGTCGCTGAACAGCGGGATCGAGTTGACCTCACGCGGGTCGATGTCCTCGACACCGGTGCCGACCAGCTTCTTCAGACCACCGGAGCGGCCGATCGAGCCGTCCGGGCCGACGCTGCCGCCGAAGTAGAAGCCGGAGAGCCACACCGTGCGGCGTTGCCGACCGGCGGCGATGCCGTCGAGCTCGTCCTCGAGCGCGGCGGTGAAGTCGTAGTCGACGAGGCGGCCGAAGTGGTTCTCCAGCAGCCCTACGACGGCGAACGCCACCCACGACGGGACGAGCGCGGCGCCCTTCTTCCAGACGTAGCCGCGGTCCTGGACCGTGCTGATGATCGACGAGTAGGTGGAGGGACGGCCGATGCCGAGCTCCTCCATCGTCTTGATCAGCGACGGCTCGGTGTAGCGCGAGGGCGGCGAGGTGGTGTGGCCGTCCGCGGACAGCTCCGCGATCGTCAGGTCCTGGTCCTTGACCAGCAGCGGCAGGCGCGACTCCGCGTCGTCCGACTCGCCACCGGCCTCGGCGTCGACGGTCTCGACGTAGGCCTTGAGGAAGCCGGCGAACGTGATCGTGCGGCCGGACGCGGCGAACGTGACGCCCTGGCCCGTCGCGGCCTGGCCCGAGATCCGGATGCTGGTCGTGTTGCCCCGCGCGTCCGTCATCTGGGAGGCGATCGTGCGCTGCCAGATCATCTCGTAGAGCTTGAACTCGTCGGCGTCCAGCTCGGCGGCCACCTGGCCGGGCGTGCGGAACTCCTCACCCGCGGGGCGGATCGCCTCGTGGGCCTCCTGCGCGTTCTTGACCTTGCGCGTGTACTGGCGGGGCTGCGGCGAGACGTACTGCGCGCCGTAGAGGTCCGTCGCCTGCGCACGTGCCGCGTTGATCGCGGTCTCCGACAGCGTCGTGCTGTCGGTACGCATGTAGGTGATGTAGCCGTTCTCGTACAGCTTCTGCGCCGTGCGCATCGTGCGGTCCGCGGAGAACCGCAGCTTGCGGCCCGCTTCCTGCTGCAGCGTCGAGGTCATGAACGGCGCGTACGGCTTGCGCGTGTACGGCTTCTCCTCGACCGAGGAGACCTTGACCGGCGCGTTCTCCAGGCCGGCCGCGATGGCACGGGCCTGCGCCTCGTCCAGCACGGTGACGTCGGCGTTGCCCTTGAGCTTGCCGTCCGAGCCGAAGTCGCGGCCGGTCGCGAGACGCGTGCCGTCGACGGCGACGAGCCGCGCGCCGAACTGGCGCGGCGTGGCTTCGGCACCGGCGTCCATCTGCGCGGAGATGTCCCAGTAGCTCGCCGAGACGAACTTCATCCGCTCACGTTCACGCTCGACGACCAGGCGGGTCGCCACCGACTGCACGCGGCCCGCCGAGAGCTTCGGCATGACCTTCTTCCACAGCACGGGGCTGACCTCGTAGCCGTAGAGGCGGTCGAGGATGCGGCGGGTCTCCTGCGCGTCGACCAGGTCCTGGTCCAGGTCGCGGGGGTTGGCCGCGGCAGCCTGGATCGCGGACTCGGTGATCTCGTGGAACACCATCCGGCGAACCGGCACCTTGGGCTTGAGCGTCTCCAGCAGATGCCACGCGATGGCTTCACCCTCGCGGTCACCGTCTGTCGCGAGGTAGAGCTCGTCGACGTCCTTCAGGGCTTCCTTGAGCTCCGTGACCAGCGACTTCTTGTCCGCGCTGATGACGTAGAGCGGCTCGAAGTCGTGGTCGACGTCCACGCCGAGCCTCGCCCAGGCCTGCCCCTTGAACTTGGCGGGCACATCGGCGGCACCGCGCGGCAGGTCCCGGATGTGTCCCCGGGAGGACTCCACGACGAAGTTGCTGCCGAGGTAGGAGGCGATCTTGCGTGCCTTCGTCGGCGACTCGACGATCACAAGTCGTCGAATGTTGCCGCCCTCTCCTCCGCTGCTCTTTTTCGCCCGTGTAGATCCAGCCACGCCGTCCCGCTCTCTTCCAAACCCGGTTCCCAGGCCCGCCAGTGTTGCCCAGCGCCCGCCGAAAAGCACACCATCCGTCAAGTCTGCCGTGACGACTCCGTGACGCCTGTACGACGAGACAGAGTGACACAACCATGCCGGACCGCCCGCTCAGGCCGCCGGCCAGGTGCTCATCGCCACTCCGAGAGGAGGGCTTCCGACCAGCTCAGCGAGCCTCGCGAGCCGCCGGCGGCCGGTCACCCGCAACGCCGGTGCCCCTACCAGGGTGCACGGAAGTCCCGATGCGAGCAGCGCATTTTGCAACGGCAGGTGTGTCTGCGGCGCGTTGGGGTCCAAACCGAGCAGGTACGCCGACTCCATCCAGCTGCCCGCGGCCAGCGCCCAGACCCTCAGCACTGCTCCGTTCAGCTCAAAGCCGGCGGGCACCTTTTTGACAGATCCGTCCAGCCAGCGGGCGGCCAGAGGGGTGAGATCGGTGCGGAACGGCGTCCGGACGAACCGCGTCCCCTCCGCGTTGACGCACAGCTCGGAGGTGACCCCGCGCTCGGCGCAGGCCTGCTTGAGCGGCCGGTGGCGCCACTCGTCGCGCACCTCGACGAACACGCGGGCCGCCGTGCCGCGCGCGAAACCGACGGCCTGCCCCGGCCCGCACAGAAGACCGGCGAGGTCGGCCACACCCGGTGTGCGCGCCTCGGCCGAGAAGAAGGACAGCTGCCCAACCACGGCGCACAGAGTAGAACAGACGTTCGACTGTGGCCAGTGGGACTCTTGTGACTACGCCGGTCGAGTTACTTCTTCTTCAGCTCGGTGCACGGGCCGGACTTGCTCATCGCGTCGGCGTATTTGGGCAGCTTCTCGAGGGCGTCGAACGTTGCCCGCAGGGTCTCTGGGCTGCTCACCAGTGAGGTGTCGGCCAGCGCCTTCTCGGCGCTGTCCCAGAACTGGGCGGTCGGTTCCAGAGCTGTGACCGGACCCTTGGCGGCCGCGTACGACTTCGCGGACTCGTCGAAGTATTCGACCAGTCGTTCGTGTACGTCTTTGAGGTCGGAGGACGGCGCGCCGAGCTCTGACAGTTTCTTCTGCGAGTCGGCGAGCGCGGTGGCGTTGGCCGTGACGAGCTTGAGGTAGGCAGCCTTGACCGCGGCGGGGTTCGCGGGGTCCTGGGTCTGGAGTTCCTGTGCGGCCTTCGTGCCGGGCAGGACGCCGCCGCAGAAGGCGTCGATCCACTGGCCCTGCCGGTCACTGAGCGGCTGTTCGGCGTCGTCGGTACCGCAGCCGGCCAGCACGGCCGAAGCCGCCAGAACCGCGACGGGCAGACGTGACCTCATCGATTTCCTCACCTGATCGGCCCGTCGAAGTAGAACTGCACCGCCTCGCACACCGTGTTCGCGCTGAACGCCTTGGCGTACCTCTGGCTCCGGCTGATGTCCTCGAACAACGTCCTGATGTCATCGGTCCGCGAGCCGATCTCAGCCGAGAACACCAGGTCGTACGCGTCGCCGTTCATGCTCTCGATGCGCCGGTACGAGTCGGCGTACCGGTCGGAAGTCTCACGCAGAGTCTTGATCAGCTGTTCGTGAGGGTCACGCACGTCCTCGCCCGGCGGCGCCAGCTCCTCGAGCTCGTCCGCGATGATCAGCAACGAGTCGACGCCGGTCGACGCCATCGCCAGCGCCGCGGTTCTGGTCGGCCCACTACCGGGGTCCTGCCGTTCGAAGACCATCTCGGCCCCTGATGAGCACTCCGTAGTTGGCGCAGAACGTCGCGGCCCAGTCCTCGGCCGTGCCCGTGTCCGTCGCAGGCCTGGAGGTGTTCCTGCCGCAGCCGTTCAGACAGACGAGCAGGGCGCACGCCAACACCGCGCCGAACAACCGTGCTCTCACCGAACCCCCAGCTCAGATGCGAAATCGCCCGAACAGTACCCGTTCGGACGATTCGCGATCCGAGCATTTACGAGGTCGGAGTGGAGGACGAAGAGCCCTCCAGCTCCTTGCAGTTCGCGGCCTTCTTCGACGCCTCGGCCAGACCCGTCTCGTCGAACTTCTTCCGCACGTCGGCGGTGGCGCCTTCGAACGCCGCCGCCTTGGTCATCATCTCGGTGAACGCGGCGACGACCCCGGTCGCGTCGGCGGCCGACTCGACCTTCGTCCGGGTGTCCGTGAGCAGCGTCTTGACCTGGCCCATGCCGTCCTCGGCGGCGGTGACCAGTTCCTTCGACCTCGGGTGCGGGCCGTTCTCCAGCGCCTTGAGGTCGGCGATGGACCTGTCCGCCGCGGCGACCTTGGTGCCGAGCCACTCGGCCAGCCCTGCCTTGAGCTTGGCGGGGTCGCTCAGGTCGACCGGCGGGTCGTCGTTCATGGCCTTCGCGGTGCCGCCGATGGCACCGCAGACCTTGTCCATCCACGCCACGACGTCGGCCTCGCTGCCGGTGGTCGGCGACGAGGTCGTGGAGGAGCCTCCGCTCGTGCACGCGGTCAGTGCGAGCACGCAGCTCGTGAGGACTGCGACGGCTGTGCGAGTCATGGGCCGGAAGCTACTCCGGACGGCCTCACTCAGCTCGTCGGCGTGATGTTGAGCCGCTGCATCTCCTGGCACTTCGGGGCGGTCTGCGCGGCCTTCTGCAGCTCGGGGACGGCCTTGAGGTCCTTGAGCGGGTCCGCGAGCTCCGAGAGCTTGGAGATCGCCTCTCCGGCGGCCTGCAGGCCTCCGGTGGCGTCGTTGGCGTCGGCCTTCTCGATCTTGGCCTTGGCGTCGGCGAAGAGGACGCCGAGGGCGCCGAACGTCTCGGACATCTTGGTGACGGCTTCCTCACCGCCCGCGACCGGTGACGGTCCGACCTGCTTGAGGCCTTCCGCGGACTTGGTGAAGGCGTCGGCGAGCTGGCCCATGTAGGAGGCCATCTCGGCCTTGAGTTTGGCGGGGTCGCCCGCGTCGAGCTTCGGGGCGGTCTTGTCGATCTTGGCGAACTCGGAGGCCGAGCCGCAGACCTTGTCCATGTAGGCGACGGCCGCGGGGTCGGCCGCGCCGCTGGTGGGCGATGACGTGCCGGAACCGCCGCCGGTGGTGCACCCGGCCAGCGCGATGGCGGCGATTGCGGCAGTGGCGACGAGGCGGAGCCTCATGTCGTAACTCCTCGGTCGGGGTACGTCGGGGGAAGACCCGAACGTACCCCGACCGAGGGCGGAACTACGCGGCGCCGTTGCTCACGGACTCCGCGGGGGTCTCCGCGATCGCGGTACCGCGACGCTTCGACACGACGACCGCACCGACGATGATCGCGGTCGCGACGAGCGCGATCGCGATGCGCAGCGGCTCGGACGCCTGGTCACCGATGGAGAACGCGACGATCGCGGGCGCGATCAGCACGGACACCAGGTTCATGACCTTGATCAGCGGGTTGATGGCCGGACCGGCGGTGTCCTTGAACGGGTCACCGACCGTGTCACCGATCACCGTGGCGGCGTGGGCGTCTGAGCCCTTGCCGCCGTGGTTGCCGTCCTCGACCAGCTTCTTGGCGTTGTCCCAGGCACCACCGGAGTTGGCCAGGAACACCGCCATCAGCGTGCCGGTCGCGATCGCACCGGCGAGGTAGCCCGCGAGCGGGCCGACGCCGAGGCCGAAGCCGACGGCGACCGGGGCGAGCACTGCCATCAGACCCGGAGTCGCGAGCTCACGCAGCGAGTCCCTGGTGCAGATGTCGACGACGCGGCCGTACTCGGGCTTCACCGAGTAGTCCATGATGCCGGGGTTCTCACGGAACTGGCGGCGCACCTCGAACACGATGGCACCGGCGGCGCGCGTCACGGCGTTGACCGCGAGACCCGAGAACATGAAGACGACAGCCGCACCGATCGTGATGCCGACCAGGACGTTCGGGCTGAACACCAGGTTGGTGAACGAGATCGGCAGTCCGCCCGCGACGTCGCCGACCTTGAGCACCGCCTGGTCGATCGCGTCCTTGTAGGAGCCGAACAGCGCCGTCGCGGCGAGCACTGCCGTCGCGATCGCGATGCCCTTGGTGATGGCCTTGGTGGTGTTGCCGACCGCGTCGAGCTCGGTGAGGATCTGCGCGCCCTCGCCGTGCACGTCGCCGGACATCTCGGCGATGCCCTGCGCGTTGTCCGAGACCGGGCCGAAGGTGTCCATCGCGACGATGACACCGACGGTGGTCAGCAGACCACAACCGGCGAGCGCGATCGCGAACAGCGACACGACGACCGAACCGGACAGCAGGAACGCGCCGTAAACGGCGGCGCCGATGACCAGTGCGGTGTAGACGGCCGACTCGAAACCGACCGAGATACCGGACAGGATCACCGTGGCAGCACCGGTCAGCGAGGTCTGGCCGACCTCCTTGACCGGCTTGTGCTCGGTGCCGGTGTAGTAGCCGGTCAGCCAGAGGATGACGCCGGCCAGCACGATGCCGATGATCACCGCGACGGACGCGATCAGCGCCGGGTTGCCGCTGGTGGCCTTGATCTCGTCGGAGATGCCGTTGAGGTCCGCGAAGGAGCTCGGCAGGAACGAGAACGCCGCGATCGTGCACAGCACCGCGGAGATGACCGCGGAGATGTAGAACGAGCGGTTGATGGCCGCGAGGCCGTTCTCGCCCGCCTTGGCACGCGTCGTGTAGACACCGATGACCGCGGTCAGCACACCGATCGCGGGAACGATCAGCGGGAAGAGAAGACCCTGCGAACCGAACGCGGCGGTGCCGAGGATCAGCGACGCGACGAGCGTGACGGCGTAGGACTCGAAGAGGTCCGCCGCCATACCGGCACAGTCACCGACGTTGTCGCCCACGTTGTCCGCGATGGTGGCGGCGTTGCGGGGGTCGTCCTCGGGGATGCCCTGCTCGACCTTGCCGACCAGGTCGGCGCCGACGTCGGCGGCCTTGGTGAAGATGCCGCCACCGACACGCATGAACATCGCGAGCAGAGCGGCGCCGAAACCGAAGCCTTCCAGCACCTTCGGTGCCTGGCCCGCGTACACGAGCACGACCAGCGCCGCGCCGAAGAGGCCCAGGCCGACCGTGGTCATGCCGACCACACCACCGGTGCGGAACGCGATGCGCGTCGCCTTTTCGCGACCGCCTTCTTCGTTCGCGGCGGCGGCGACACGCACGTTGGCGCGCGTGGACAACCACATGCCCAGGTAGCCGATAGTCGCCGAGAACGCGGCACCGACGAGGAAGAACAACGACCGGCCGATTCGTTCGGCCAAATCTTCCGCCGGTAGCGCGAACAGCAGTACGAACACGATCACGACAAAAATGCCGAGCGTGCGGAACTGCCGGTTGAGGTAGGCCGCTGCGCCCTCCTGAACCGCCTTGGCGATGTCCTGCATCTTGGGGGTGCCTTGGCCCGCGGCCAGCACCTCCCTGAGCAGGACGTACCCGACGGCGAGAGCAGCCAGGGCGACCACGGCGACCACGGCTACGACGCCGCGATCACCTCCGGAGAGCTCGAGGCTCTCCGCGAGGAATTGCCGGGACATCCGTCCTCCTGGTGAGTTGCCATGTGCAGCGCCAAGGCGAACCAGCCGCCCAGCGCGACGTGACGCATCCCTCATTGGATGCGATGAGCGGGGAGTCTAGGGGTTGCTTGCAACGAGGCAACGAAGTGTCCCGATCCGTGCACACACCGTTATCCGCGCTGGAAGTCGAGTACGGCCCGGCCGGAACTGTCGGTGCCGTGTGCGAAGCTCGGGCTCGTGGTGGATCAGGGACGCCGGTTACTGGACCGCGTGCTGGCGGGAGTGCCCGCCGGGGAGTCACCCCTCACGCATGCGCGCGATCTGCCGTTGCGGCAGGCAGATCACGTGGAGTGGCCGTCGTGGGCCGCCGCGCCGGTGGTCGCCGCGTTCGTGGATTCGGGTGTGCGGGAGCCGTGGCGCCACCAGGCCGAGGCCGCCGCACTGGCGTGGTCCGGGCAGCACGTCGTGCTCGCGACCGGCACCGCGTCGGGCAAGTCACTCGCCTACCAACTCCCCGTGCTTTCCACTCTTTTGGCGGACACTCGGGCGACCGCGCTGTACCTCTCCCCCACCAAAGCCCTTGGGGCGGACCAGCTCCGCGCACTCGATGAGCTGGGGGTCAAGGGGGTCCGCGCGGCGGCCTACGACGGGGACACCCCGATGGCCGAACGGGACTGGGTCAAGGCGCACGCGAACTGGGTCTTCACCAACCCGGACATGCTTCACCGCGGAATCCTGCCGCAGCACCCGAAATGGCTGCGGTTCTTCCGCAGGCTGAAGTACGTGGTGATCGACGAGTGCCATTCCTATCGTGGCGTTTTCGGATCACATGTGGCGTTGTTGATGCGGCGATTGCGCCGGATCGCCCGTAAATACGGCGCCGATCCGATCTTCGTTCTGGCATCGGCCACAGTGGCCGATCCATCCGCATCGGCGGAGCGTCTGCTCGGCGTGCCGGTTTCCGCTGTCGTGGACGACTTTTCCCCGCGCGCCTCGCGGACCGTCGCGTTGTGGGAGCCGCCGCTGACCTCTTTGGAGGGCGAGAACGGCGCGCCGGTGCGGCGGTCGGCGGGCGCGGAGACGTCGCGGATCCTCGCCGACCTGGTGATCGAAGGCGCACGTTCGCTCGCCTTCGTGCGCTCGCGGCGAGGTGCCGAGCTGACCGCGATGGGCACCCGGCGAATCCTGTCCGAAGTGGACAGTGAGCTGCCGGTGCGGGTCGCCGCCTACCGCGGCGGCTTCCTGCCGGAGGAGCGCCGGGCGTTGGAGAAGTCGCTGTCCACGGGCGATCTGCTCGGGGTGGCCACCACGAACGCGCTGGAGCTCGGCGTCGACATCGCCGGGCTGGACGCCGTGGTGGTGGCCGGATTCCCCGGCACCCTGGCGTCGTTCTGGCAGCAGGCCGGTCGCGCCGGCCGGTCCGGGGACAGTGCTCTTGTGGTGTTCGTGGCGCGCGACGACCCGTTGGACACCTACCTGGTGCACCACCCGTCGGCGGTGCTCGACCGGCCGGTCGAGGCGACCGTGCTGGACCCGTTGAACCCGTACGTGCTCGGCCCGCAGCTGGCCTGCGCGGCGGCCGAGATGCCACTGACGCCTGCCTGTCTCGACGACTTCGGCGGCCCGCTCGCGCACGCCGTGCTGGACGACCTGGTGGCGGAGAAGCTGCTGCGCAGGCGCCCGGCCGGGTGGTACTGGGCCTCGCACGACCGGCCGCACTCCGGCGTGGACATCCGCGGCTCGGGCGGCGACCAGGTGGCCGTGGTGGAGGCCGACTCCGGCCGGATGCTCGGCACCGTCGACCCCGGATCGGCGTGCTGGCAGGTGCATCCCGGGGCCGTGTACCTGCACCAGGGGCGCTCGTACGTGGTCGACGAGCTCGACCTGGAGAGCGGCCTCGCGATGGTGCACCGTGAGGACCCGGAGTGGACCACGCAACCGCGCGACTGCGTGGACATCACCGTGGTCCGCGAGGTCGAACGTGCCGAGTTCGGCGGCGTTTCCGTGTGTCTGGGCGAGGTCGAGGTGACCACCCAGGTCGTCGGCTACCTGCGGCGACTGCCGTCCGGTGTGGTGCTCGACCAGATCCCGCTCGACCTGCCGGAGCAGAGCCTGCAGACCCGTGCGGTCTGGTACACGGTCGACGAGTCGCTGCTGTTCTCCGCCGGTGTGGAGGCCAAACGCATCCCCGGCGCGCTGCACGCCGCCGAACACGCCGCGATCGGCCTGCTTCCCCTGTTCGCGACCTGCGACCGGTGGGACATCGGCGGCGTCTCGACGGCCGCGCACCCGGACACCGGCCTGCCCACGGTCTTCGTCCACGACGGCCACCCCGGCGGCGCGGGCTTCGCGGACCGCGGCCATGTGGCGTTGCGGGCCTGGCTTTCGGCCACCCGTGACGCGATCCGCGCCTGCACGTGCCCGATGGGGTGCCCGTCGTGCGTGCAGTCGCCCAAGTGCGGCAACGGCAACGAGCCCCTCGACAAGGCAGGCGCCGTGCTGGTGCTGGACGTGGTGCTGAGCAAAATCGCCTGACCTGTCCGATTCGGTCTGAGTACCGTATGGGCGTGAACGCATGCAGCTGCAACGCCACTGACCGGACCCGTCGCGCCTAGGCGCGGCTGAGTCCGACACTCCGCCGCGCCCGTCCCTTTCGGCCACGGGTTCTTCAGGAGTTCACTTGTTCACGCCATTTTCCGATCTGAACGCACTGCTCGCCGACCTGGTCTCCTCGGTCCGCGAGATCCTCGGCCCCACCTACGTGGGCACGTACGTCCAAGGCTCGTTCGCCCTCGGAGCCGGTGACATCCACAGCGACTCCGACTTCATCGTCGCCTGCACCGAACTGCCTTCCGGGGCGGCTCTGGACGGCCTGCGCGCGTTGCACGACGAGATCCCACTGCGGCCAGGCCATTGGTCGACGGAGATCGAGGGCTCGTACGCCGACATCGCGTCACTGCGCTCGGTGGCAGGCAGGGGCGTGCCCTGGCTGTTCAACGATCACGGCACCCGAACCCTGGCGTGGGACCTGCACTGCAACTCCGCACACGTCCGCTGGATCCTGCGCAACCACGGCATCACGCTGGACGGTCCACCGGTCACCTCGCTCGTCGACGAGGTGCCTGCCGGGGTGCTCCGCGCGTCGATGATCTCCGAGCTTCCCCATGTGCTGACCGGCATCGAGGAGTGGGCACCGATGAAGGCGGCGTGGGCTCAGCGCTACATCGTCTCCGCGTACTGCCGCACGCTCTACACGATCGCGACCGACGCGGTGACGTCCAAGCGGGGCGCGCTGGAGTGGGGAATGAAAGTGCTCGAGCAGCGGTGGCACCCGCTGCTCGAGCAAGTTCTGGGGGACCGGGATCTCGGCTGGGAGCCGGAGGTCGGTCCGCGGCCGGGGAGCATGGAGCAGACGCTCGCCTTCGCGGCCTACGCCGAGCACTGGGGCTCAACGCTCTCGGGGTCTGCGGGGTCGCCCCCGCAATAGGCACTGCGAGCAACGGCGAAACCGCGTCAGCGATGAGCAGCGTCGCCCGCTTCGTGCGTGGGGCGCAGGCGGGCTCACGGGTACCCGCCTGCGCTCTCCACGTGCCGAACACTGTTTTCCCGCCTACTACCGCTCAGCGACCGGATGCCTTGGGACATCGGTGGAATCTGGTTGTCCGTCTCGACAGGACACGCGGGAGGCGACGGTGTCCACTGTCTACTGACGAACTCCGGGAGAGGAGCCGGCTTCACCGACCGCGGCAGAGCTGGCGCCCTGCCACTATTGTCCCTCGGCCCGATCGCTGGTGCGGGAGGCTGTCCTTCGGGGTGCGTGTTCGGCCTTGCGCCCGTTCCTCAGTGGCCCCCGAAGTGCGGGGTACGGAGGCCGATCCTCGGATCGGGCTTGGTGGAACGGCCGTGCAGGGCATCGTCTTCGGGGTTGTCGGGGAGAGTCCACGACGACACCCAGCACGGCCGGGCTTTGGATTTTAGTTGTCAGACGGCTTCGAGCTCGAACGACGCCGGGGTGTGCAGCGCCTCGACGAGCGCGTCCTGCACGACGTGCGCCGCGGGCAGGTTCCAGCCACAGATCTGCGGCTTGACCCGCCAGTGAACGACACCGTGCGCCATCGGGGTGGGCGGCAGCGGGATGTACTCGCCCTTGGCGTAGTGACGGACGTCCTCGTGTGCGGCCAGCTCGGCGTTGAGCGTCGAGCCGGACTTCACCAGGAACATCCACCGACCGGCCGGCGTCGCGGCGATCGGCACGGGAACGCCGATCGTGCGCAGTGCGACGGCCGCGCGGCGGCCGAGGTCGGTACCGACCTCGATCGCGTCCACCGCGTGGCCGGTGGCGACGAGAAGGCTGTAGGAGCGACCCGCCCACCAGGTGGCGACCTGCTCGGGACGAGTGCCGATGCGCTCTTCCCAGTCGCGGTGGACGGGAACCGGGCCGTCGTGCTCGAGCCCGCTGCGGCCCGCCCACTGGGTGACGCCCTGCTCCGAACCGGCCGGATAGGTGCCGGGCAGTACGGGCCAACCGCGGTACGCGAGGCTGATCGCCTCGGCACGCAGTTCGATGCGGAAGGCCCCGCGCCAGCTATCCGACCAATCCATCTTCCTTCGCCTCCATAGGCTTTGACTCGACATCGACGTGGTGTCGGTTTTCGTAGGACACCGCGTTGGTGCCGCCACTACAACTAACGACACCGGGGCCAGGCTTGGTAACCCCCGCTCGACAACTGGTAGCTACGGAACGGTGAGCGCCCCTTGTGAGACCGGGGAGCAGTACTGCCCGCGATTAGTTCGATCACCGTTCAGCATGTCCGAGCCCCGGTGTGAGTCCGCTCACCGTCGATGAACGACCGCTCGTCGCGCTCCAAACGCTTCGATCTTCAGCCGGACCTGCTCTCGACCTCGCGCTCACCGGGCCGAACGGTGTGGCCGCCGACACCTCCACAACCACCTCCCAACCGCTCACCGTGCACGTCCTCAGCTCTGCCCGGTTGGCTCGCGCCAGGCGTTCTGCCTGCTCACAAGCACTTTCGGCACCTTCGACTAGCCGAGCGGCGGCCGCGAGCGCCGCCAGATCCGCCGCACCGGTCACCCGGTGCCGCGCAACGACCGCAGCCCCGATCTGCATCCCGCCCGCCGCGACCACGACCAGCAACAACATCGCCGCGACACCGCTCACCGCAGCCGAACCGCGCTCCTCGTCAGGCGCGTCACCGTTCATCGCGGCTCCATGACGGCGACCGCCTCGGCGCTGAGCGGCACGCCCAACGGACCTCGTTGCCGTACAGCAACTTTTATGACGTCGCCTTCGTCCCGGAACACGACCGTCGCTCCGGGCACTATCTGCCCGACGGCCTCCTCCCCTCGCTGCCGCTCACCACGCGCGGCCAGTCGCGCCGCCTCTCTCGCCGCGTCCGTGCACCGCAGCTGTTCGATCACCGCGGTGATCCCGGCCGCCGCGAGACCCATGACAACAAGGAGCGCGCACACCGCGACCGCCGCCTCCACGGTGACCATGCCCCGGTCATCAGACCGAAGAGAGCGCACGCTGTATCAGCCCTTGCAACAGGTTCTGCACGACATCGCTCGTGGCGAGCGTGTAGAGCACCGCGGCGAACGCGGCTGCCGCCAACGTCCCGATCGCGTACTCGACCGTGCTCATGCCGCTTTCGTCCTTCAGAAGTTCCATCGTTCTTACCTCTCCTAGTTGAGAATCTGGTCGGCCAGCCCCAGCACCACCGGCAGCACGCCGAGGCACAGGAACGCCGGCAGGAAACACAAGGCCAACGGCGCTGCCACCGCCACCGCGGCTTTCTGCGCCTTCGCCTCCGCCTGATCCACCGCGTCGGCCCTGGTCCGTTCAGCGAGCTCCGCCGCTCTGCTCGCGAGCGCCGCTCCCGACCGCGCGGTCCTGCGGGCCGCCCTGGCGAGCACCGCCGTCTTCTTCTCCTCGAGCGCCGGCGCCCACGCCGTCACCGGGTCCGCTCCGAGCCTGAGCAGCTCCGCGACCTGGTCCAGCTCTCTGATGCCGACCGCCTTGATCGCCGTGGGCACCGGCAACCCGGCCTTGAGGCACGCGGCGAGCAGATCCCAGGCTGCCGCCCGTTCGAACGGCCCGTCAGGCTTCCCTGGTTTGCCCGGCGGATCGTGCGCTCGGGGTCTGAGCCGCTCGATCGCGCGCTTCGGCATCGGCGCCACGAGGATCGCCAGCGCCAGGAAGAGAAACGTCACGGGTCCACCTCCGTGATCCTCTTCGTCCACCACAGCCCGGCCGCCAGGAACACCGCTCCCAGCACCAGCAGGAACTGCCCCGCGGTGGTGCCGAGGAGGACGTGCAGCGGTCTCGCACCGCTCAGCTCACCCAGCAACACCCCGAACACCGGCAGCCCGGCCAGCACCATCGCGCTCGCCCTCGGCCCCGCCATCCGCGCATGCACCTGCCGCGCGAACGCCGCCCGCTGGTCCAGATCACGTCTCGTCGCGTCCAGCACGTCCGCGAGTGCCACGCCATACCTCGCCGACACCTGCCACGCCTTGGCCAGCTGATCAGTTCTCAGCAACGGTTGCCGAGTTTTGCGAAGCGCTCGTTCCACGTCACCGCCCAACCTCGAAGCGGCGGCCGCGGCCTTCAACACCTCGTTCGCCGGCGGTGGCGTGTCCTGGGCCGCACCTTCCGCCGCGGCGGCCGCGTGGGCACCGGCCCGCAGCTCGTCGATCATCCCGGCCACGCCGCTGCTCAACGCTTCGGTCGCGGCAGTCTGTGCTCTTGTTTCCCTGCTGCGCTTGATGATTTTCTCGACTGTGACGGCGAGCAGCACTGCGGCGATCAACCCGCCGATCCCTGCTACCAGGTATACGACTCCTGCGGTCAGTGCTGTCCAGAACCACTGCGGTACAAGGATTTTCCGCTCACGCTGTGGTTTGAGCCGGCGAATCGGTCTGATGTGCGGCCACACGAGCAGTGCGGCGGCTACCAGCAGGAGACTCAGCACAACGCCTCCTTGTCGTGCCAGCCCTTGCTTTTCGTCCAGAGTGGATGGACGGTGAGGCCGTTCTCGGTGCGGGAGAAGGCACCGATCTCCACCAGGTGTCGCGTGCCTGCCTCGCTGCGGCGCATGTGAAGCACCAGCCGGACGGCGGCGGCCACCTGACTGTGCAGAGCCTGGCGGTCCAGCCCGCCCAACGCGCCGAGTGCTTCGAGCCGGGCAGGCACTTCGGCCGGCGAGTTGGCGTGCATGGTTCCGGCACCACCTTCGTGGCCGGTGTTGAGCGAGGTGAGCAGTTCACGGACCTCGGCACCGCGGACCTCGCCAACGACGATCCGGTCGGGCCGCATGCGCAGCGCCTCTCGCACCAGCTCGCGAACGGTGATCTCGCCGGCGCCCTCGACGTTCGGCGGGCGCGCCACCAGCCGCACGAACTGCGGATGGTCCGGCTGCAGTTCGCCCGCGTCTTCCACGCACACGATTCGTTCGGTTGCCGGGACACAGCCGAGCAGCGCGGACAGCAACGACGTCTTGCCCGAGCCCGTCCCGCCGATCACCAGGAACGCCATGCGCCTGCGGACCATCATGCGGAGCACGTCGGCGATCTCCGCGTCGAACGTCCCGAGCTCCTGCAACGTTGTCAGGTCGTGCGTCGCTGGGCGCAGCACGCGCAACGAGAGGCAGGTGCGCTCGGCGATGGGCGCGAGCACGGCGTGCATGCGCACCCCGCTGCCCGGCAACCACCCGTCGACGCACGGCGAGGCGTCGTCGAGGCGCCTGCCCGCTGCCACCGCCAGGCGCTGGGCGAGGCGGCGAACCGCGGCCTCGTCCGGGAAGGTGATGTCCGTGCGGCGCAGGCCCGCCGTGCCGTCGACCCACACCTGGTCCGGCGCGGTCACCAGGACGTCGGTGGTGCCGGGGTCGGCCAGCAACGGGTCGAGTGGTCCGGTGCCGCTGAATTCCTGGCGAAGAACTTGGAGTGCCTCCAAGACGTCCGCGTCGGCCAGCACACCACCCGCTTCACAACGGACCGCCTGTGCCACAACGGCCGCGGTCATCTCCATGTCGGCGCCGGCCAGACGGTGGCGGACCCGGTCGATCAAAGCGGTGGTCATGTGGGGCTCCCTTGGCGGCGGGCGTGGCGGCCGTAGGTGATCTCGCGGCGGGTGAGGCGGAGCCAGGTCTCGCAGCACCAGGCGAACAACCAGCTCATCGCAGCTCCTGGAGGGTGTGGGGCGGCCTGGCAGGGCGGTCGCAGGGTGGTTGGCGCAATGCGTTGGGAGGCTTGGCTGTCTGGCGAGATGACAGCTGGTCGGCATGGCCACCCGGCCACAGGACAACCGGCTTGCGTACGCGCCGCACCAAGAACGCAGGCGAGTCGCGGCGGCTCCCGGAACACGGTGCGTGGCTTGAAAGTGCAGGCACGGCGGTCATCGTGGAGGCCGGCGGAAGACGTAGGGAGGCTTGGTGATGCTGCCGTAGAGGAGGAGGTTCAGCAGAGCGCGGGACCAGATACGGAGACGCGTCACGGGTGGAGCTCCTTCAGGACCAGGCGGGCGGCGGTGGCGAGTGGGCCCTTGGGGTTGCAGGGGAAGCGGCCGCGGTCGAGGGCGTCGGAGAGGCCGGGTTCGGGGCGCATCTGGGTGAGGAGGGGGATGCCGACGACCTCGGAGATCTCCTGGGCGCGCAGGCCGCCGGGTGAGGGGCCGCGGACGACGAGGCGGATGTCGCGGCCGTGGGTGAGGAGGTGGGAGGCGACGCGGCCGGCTGCGGCGGTGGCGCGGACTTCGGCGGGGACGACCAGCACGGTGAGGTCGGTGCGGTCGAGGGCGGCGGAGGCCGCGGCGGTGGGGTGGCGGGGGAGGTCGCAGACGACGGTGCAGCCGGCGCGGCGGCCTGCGTCGAGGACGGCGGCGACGGCTTGGGGTTCCGGGTCGGGGCCGGTGCGGTCGCAGGCGAGGATGCTGAGGCTGCCGGTGGCGGGCAGCGCCGTGCGCAGGGCGGAGATCGGGACGCGGCCGCCGCTGCAGTGCACGCCGGGCCAGCGGGCGCCTTCCGCGGACTCGGTGCCGAGGGCCAGGTCGATGCCACCGCCGAGTGGGTCGCAGTCGACGAGCATGGCCTCGCTGCCCGAAGCGGCGGCTTCACGGCCGCAGGCGATGGCCAGGATCGAGGCACCGGCGCCGCCGCGGCCACCGAGGAACGAGAGCACTCGGCCGCGGTCCGAGGGTGGGCCCTCGTCGAGGTCGGCGAGAGCGCTCACCAGGGCGCGGCCTTCGCGGGGCAGTTCGAGGACGGCCTGGGCGCCCAGTGCGATAGCGGGTGACCACGGCGGGTCGCCTCCGTGGACGACGAACACTCCGGGGCGGCGCGGGAGATCCGCGGCGAGGCAGGCGGCGAGGCCGACGGGATCCACCAGCACGAGGGGCGCGGACTGCCATTGCGTGCGCAGGGAGACGACGTCCGGAACGCAGGTGACCTGGCAGTCGGCCGCGGCGGCCAGGCGGAGGACCTCGTCGAGGAGCAGTGGGTCCGTGAGCAGTGCGGTGGGGTGGGTCATGGGATCCACGGTGGTTGGTCGTGATGAACGACACAACGAGGGAAGATCCAGATGTGGACAAATCGCGGGGTGTGGACAAGTCGCGATCTTGAGAGCCCTGGAACGCCGGAACTGTCGGGGCTGTGTGCGATGGTGAGGGGTTGCGCGGCGGAGCGGGCCGAAAAGGCCGCAGAGGTCCAGTCGCACTCACGCGGAAACGTGGCGTGGATATGGGACGACCCCCGTCAGGGGGGAGGGACGGGGGTCGTCAATGGTTCAGTCCCGGGGGGTCGGACTGAACCCGTCCGTCGAACCGGACTCTCCTACTGTATCCCCATGCGCCAGTGCCGCGCGCAACTTCCGCAACAGCCAAAGGGCAAGTTTCGGTAACCGTGCAGCACAACGGTTTCGTCCAATGCCGAAATGCCGCCCGAACGGCCTACTGGCGAGTACACCTAAGCTGGGCCCATGAGTAGGACCGCCGCCTTCTTCGACCTGGACAAGACCGTGATCGCGAAGTCGAGCACGCTCGCGTTCAGCCGACCGTTCTTCCAGGGCGGGTTGATCAACCGCCGCGCGGTGCTGAAGAGCGCTTATGCGCAGTTCGTGTTCATGCTGGCAGGCGCGGACACAGATCAGATGGAACGCATGCGCGCGCACATCACCGCATTGGCCGCCGGCTGGGACGTCGAACAGGTGCGCGGCATCGTCGACGAAACGCTGCACGACATCGTCGATCCACTGGTCTACAAGGAGGCGACGCAGCTCATCGCCGACCACAAGGCGGAGGGGCACGACGTCGTCATCGTGAGTGCATCCGGCGAGGAACTTGTCGCCCCAATTGCGCACATGATCGGCGCCACGCACAGCGTCGGCACGAAGATGGTCGTCCAGGACGGCCGCTACACCGGCGACGTCGAGTTCTACTGCGCCGCCGAGAACAAGGCGGTCGCCATCAAGCAGCTCGCCGCCGAGTTCGACTACGACCTCGCGAACAGCTACGCCTACTCGGACTCGGTCTCGGACCTGCCGATGCTCGAGGTCGTCGGCCACCCGACGGTCGTGAACCCGGACCGCGCCCTGCGCCGCACCGCCGCGCTGAAGGACTGGCCGGTGCTCCAGTTCTCCGACCCGGTGAGCCTGCGCTCCCGGATCCCCACGCCGTCGGGCAAGGCAGTGGCTGTCACGGCCATCAGTCTCGGCGCGGTCGCCGCCGCCGGAGCCGCCTGGTACGGCCTGAGGCGGAAGCGAAGCCGCGACTGAAGTCAAGCCCCCGAGCCCGAAACGAAGCCTTCGAGATGGGTACTGGCGAGTAGCGGCAACGCGCCGCACACGTGGTGTTCGCGTGAGTGCACGGAGCCGCCCTGTCAGCGGTACCCAGACATGAACGAACGCTCACAAATCCTGAAACGCCAGTACTTTCACTACTTAACGTGGCTTGACCGGTGCACCCGTCCGAGCCCTTGCTGTGACCGCCCCCACGCACTTAAATGGGTGGTGCGGACCTCGGGTCGGCCAGGGGCCAGACGAAGAGAAGTCAGGATCCACCCCGGCCAAGCTCCGTGCGCGGACTTCGAGTACCCACGCGCAGCACGCCGCGGGAGGCTTGTCGTCTAGGGCCTGCGTACCGGGACGCCGGACGCCGAGGCCAGGGTTGTACGACTAGAGTTGCACGCTTGGTAACTCGCAAGCCCGCGCTGTTGGCAGGGCGCCCTTCCGGGGGCGCCCTGTCTGTTTTTGTGTGAAGGGTCCGCTCGGATCCTGTGAAGAACTCGCGCGACCGGCAGAATGCGCCCCCGTTGACCCACCACGAGCACGTGAGTAACTTGCGAAATACGCCAGTTACCTGTGGGAACATCACCGGGAGGCTCGTACTAGTGCGGAAAATCGCCGCGTTCACGCTGGCCACGGCCATGATCGCGCTCACGCCCGTGGCGCGAGCGGACGCCACCGTGACCACCCTGCGCGGGATGTCGCTGGAAGAGAAGGTCGGCCAGCTCTTCGTCACGTACGTCAACGGCCAGGCCGCCGACGTCCCGCACCCCAAGAACAACACCGACTTCGGCGTCGGCACGCCACAGGAGATGGTGCGCAAGTACCGCCCCGGCGGCGTCATCTACTTCAACAACTCGTCGCGCGACAACATCGACACCCCGAAGCAGATCGCGCGGCTCTCGAACGGCCTGCAGAAGGCCAGCCCGATCCCGTTGCTCATCTCGACGGACCAGGAGATGGGTCTCGTCACGCGCATCGGCCCACCCGCCACGCAGCTGCCGGGCAACATGGCGCTCGGCGCGGGCCGTTCCACCGCGGACGCCGAGGAGGCCGCGCGCATCACGGCCCAAGAGCTCCGCGCGATGGGCATCAACCAGAACTTCGCGCCGGACGCGGACGTCAACTCCAACCCGGCGAACCCGATCATCGGCGTGCGCAGCTTCTCCAGTGACCCGACGCTCGCGGCCGACATGGTGAAGGCCCAGGTCACCGGCTACGAGGGCCGCCGCTGGTTCGACCCGAAGTCCGTCACGTCGACCGCCAAGCACTTCCCCGGCCACGGCGACACGTCCGAGGACAGCCACACCTCCCTGCCGGTCTCCGGCCGCACCCTCGACGAGTGGCGCCAGATCGACGCGCCGCCGTTCAAGGCCGCCATCGCCGCCAAGATCGACTCGATCATGACCGCGCACATCCAGGTGCCGAAGATCGACCCGTCCGGGGAACCGGCCACGCTCTCCCACCGGGTCATCACCGGCCTGCTCAGGGAAGAGCTCGGCTACGACGGCGTCATCGTCACCGACTCGCTGGAGATGGCGGGCGTCCGCCAGCTGCACCCCGACGACGCGGAGATCCCGATCCTCGCCATCAAGGCGGGCGTCGACCAGCTGCTGATGCCGCCGAACCTGGGCCTCGCGATCGACAGCGTCCTCAAGGCCGTCCGCAGCGGTGAGATCTCCGAGCAGCGCATCAACGAGAGCGTGCTGCGCATCCTCAAGATGAAGCTCATGCGAGGCGTGATGCTCACCGCCGAGGTCGATGAGACCAAGGTCGACCAGGTCGTCGGTTCGAACAAGGACGCCGCCCAGCGCATCACCGACCGCACGATCACCGCAGTCCGCAACGACGCGCAGGCGATCCCGCTCCAGGCCACCGCTCCCCTGGTCGTCGGCACCTCGGACGCCCCGGCCACCACCCTCGCGACAAGGCTCAAGGCCACCAAGGTGATCACGGCAACGAGCCCGACACCAGCGCAGACACAGCAGGCGCTGGCAGCGGCCGCGAACGCGGACAAGATCGTCATGCTGACCAACGGACTGACCAGGCCCGCCCAGCTCGACCTGCTGAACCAGCTCGTCGCCACCGGCAAGCCGGTCATCGCGGTCGCCACCGGCGTGCCCTACGACGTCGGCTACGGCAACGCCAAGACGTGGCTCGCCACGTACTCGACCACCACGCCCTCGATGGAGGCGCTGGCCGAGGTGCTGCTCGGCGAAACCAAGCCGCAGGGCAAGCTCCCGGTCGTCGTGCCCGGCCCGACCCCCTACCCGTTCGGACACGGATTGAGCTGGTGACGATGCGGAGACGACAGTTCCTCGTAGCAAGTTCACTGTCCGTCCCGCTTCTCACCACGGGCACCGCGAACGCGACCCGAACCCTCACCGCCGGTGCGGAACAGCTCGCGCAAGATGGCTGGCGCAAGCTCAAGGGCCGCAAGGTCGGCGTGCTCACGAACCCGACGGGCGTGCTGAAAGACCAGACGCACATCGTCGACTCGATGGTCGCCCACGGTGTGAAGCCGGCGGCGGTCTTCGGCCCGGAGCACGGTTTCCGCGGCACGGCGCAGGCCGGCGGTTCCGAGGGTGACTACGCCGACCCACGCACCGGTGTCCCGGTGTACGACGCGTACGGCGCCAACGCGGCAAAGCTCCAGGCGATGTTCACCAAGGCGGGCATCGACACCGTCGTCTTCGACATCGCGGACGTCGGCGCGCGCTTCTATACGTACATCTGGTCGATGTACACGGCGATGCAGGCCGCGGCGAACCTCGACTTCATCGTCCTGGACCGCCCGAACCCCATCGGCGGCACGGCCAACGGCCCGCAGCTCGATCCCGCCTATGCCACCGGCGTCGGCCTGAAACCGATCGTCCAGCAACACGGCATGACCGTCGGCGAACTGGCCCGCTTCTACGTTGGCGAGTTCGGCCTCACCACGAAACTCGAAGTGGTCAACGTCCGAGGGTGGCGCCGCGACCAGCTCGACACCGGGCTGCCGTGGGTGCCGCCGAGCCCGAACATGCCCACCCAGGACACCGCGCTGGTCTACCCCGGCACGTGCCTGTTCGAGGGCACCGTGCTGTCCGAGGGCCGCGGCACCACCCGCCCGTTCGAGACCGTCGGCGCGCCCGGCATCGACTGGCGCTGGGCCGAGGCGCTGAACTCGTTGAACCTCAAGGGAGTCCGGTTCCGCGAGACGTACTTCGCGCCGACGTTCAACAAGTTCCAGGGCAAGACCTGCGGCGGTGTCACCCTGCACGTCACCGACCCGCACGAGTTCGACGCGATCAGGGCCGCCGTGGCGATGATCGGCACCGCGAAGTCGCTCTACCCGGCCGTGTTCGCGTGGCGGCCGGACAACTGGATCGACAAGCTCAGCGGCTCCGACCGGCTCCGCAGGATGATCGACGCCAACGCCACAACCGACGACATCGTCGGTGCCTGGCAACAGGAACTGCGGCAGTTCCGCCGCACCCGCCTGCCCTACCTGCGCTACCGGTGAGGACGCCATGCTCATCCCTGCACTGGCCGTCGCACTCGTGACGGCTGCGATCCCCGGTCACTTCGACCAGCCACAGGACGGTTTCGCGTCCCCGTGGACGACCCTGCGCGAATCCAACCCGTACTGGGCCGGTCTCGACCCGGAGCCGGTCAACACGGCGCTGCGCCAAGTCCGGGACTTCACGAAACCCCAGGCCAACGGCAAGCCGCTCTTCGCGGGCGCGGTGACGATGTACGTGCACGACGGCAAGATCGTCACGCACGACCGCACGGGTTACGCGGTCCTCTACAAAGACCAGCAAACCCAGCTGCCAGAAGAAGAACGCGTCGCCATGCGCAAGGACACGATCTTCGACCTGGCCTCGATCTCGAAGCTCTTCACGTCGATCGCGGTGATCCAGCAGGTCGAGCAGGGCCGGGTGAACATCGACGAGAAGGTCGCCACATACCTGCCCGAGTTCGGCGTGAACGGCAAGGAGAACATCACCGTCAAGCAGCTCCTCACACACACGAGCGGCCTTGAGCCGTTCATCCCGTTGTGGAAGCTGTACCCGGACATCCCGTCACGCATCAAAGCCGTGATGGACGTGAAGCCGAAGTCCACGCCCGGCACCACGTACGTCTACTCCGACCTGAACCTGATCACGCTCGGCGAGCTCATCCACAAGGTCAGCGGCAAGAAGCTCGACCAGGCCGTGCGGGACGGCATCACCAAGCCGCTCAACATGAAGGACACCGGCTACAACCCGAAAGCCAGGAACCGCACGGCTGCGACGGAGTTCCAGTCGGCACCACCGCGTGGCATCGTTCGCGGCGAAGTGCACGACGAGAACGCGTGGTCCCTCGGAGGAGTGGCCGGCCATGCGGGCGTTTTCGGCACCGCCAAAGACCTTGCGATCCTCGGCCAGACGATCCTCAACGGCGGCACCTACCAGGGCCGCCGGATCCTGAGCGAGCACTCCGTCGAGCTGATGCTGACGAACTTCAACCAGCAGTTCCCGGACAACGCGCACGGGCTCGGCTTCGAGCTGGACCAGCGCTGGTACATGGGCGCGCTGAGCGGGCTCGGAACCGCCGGTCACACCGGTTACACCGGCACGTCGTTCGTGATCGACAAGGCGTCCCGGAGCATCGCGATCCTGTTCAGCAACCGGGTGCACCCCAGCCGTGACTGGGGCAGCGTGAACCCCGCGCGCCGGGCCGTCGCGGACGGACTCGCCGAGGCGATGGCCGTCAAGTCTCACGGAAAGGCTTGGCGCGCAACGACTTCCGGCGCGACTCTGACCGCCGAACGGCCGGCCGAGGTGTTCGTGGACGTCGACAAGGGTGACAAGCTGACGGTCCAGCACTGGGACGGCACCGCGTGGCAGGACGTCCGCACGATCACCACGACGAAACGTCGTTGGGTGGCAACAGAACCCGTCAAGACGAGGTTCGTCTACACCAAGGCGGGCCTGTACAACGGCCGTGGCGTGTACGTCCACGCGCGCGGCGACGTCGTCGCGGAGGGCTGGTCACCGGCACGTCGCTAGCACCTCGGCGAACGTTGGGAGCGCCCGCGGAAACGCGGGCGCTCCAAAGCTGACCACGATCCCCGTGCGGTCGTCGTCGCTCAGCTCGTGCCGGAACCACGAGAGAGGGCTGACCTCGATTCCGCGCTCCAATGCGGCCTGCACGATGGCGGCTTCGTGTGGGGTGTCGAGCACTGCGTGCATCCCCGCCGCTATGCCGGAAACCTCCGCATACGGCGAGACGGCCTCCACGAGCCTGTCGCGCCGCCGTTGGTACATCAGCCGCATCCGGCGCACGTGGCTGTCGTACGCGCCGGACGTGAGGAAGTCGGCGAGCGTGAGCTGGTCGAGCATGCTGATGTACTGCTCGCGATCCGTCTTCAACGCGAGGATCGGGTCCACGAACCGGTCCGGCAGCACCATCCACGCGATCCGCAGCGCGGGCGACAACGCCTTGCTGGACGTGCCGAGATAGACGACGTGCTCCGGGTCGAGCCCCTGCACTGCCCCGACGGGCTGCCGGTCGTAGCGGAACTCGCCGTCGTAGTCGTCCTCCAGTACGAGACCGTCAACGCGCCGTGCCCACTCCACCGCCGACGCGCGCCGCAGTGGATGCAGAGGCCCGCCCAACGGGAACTGGTGCGCCGGTGTCAGCACAACGGCTCGGCGGTCGTCGGGCAGCTGCTCGGTGCTCGCACCGTGGTCGTCCACGGCCAACGGCACGGTCGACGTCCACAACGAGCGGTGGAACCCCAGCCCGTACTCCTCGACGACCACCGGCGACTCGATCAACCGGTTGAACATCCTGATGGCATCGGCGAACCCGGAACACACCACGATCCGTTCCGGATCGGCCCGTACCCCACGAGCCCGCGCCAGGTACTCCGCCAAAGCCTCACGAAGTTCGGTCCGACCCTGCGGATCCCCCGGCCCGAACGCCTCCGACGGCGCCGCCGTCAACGCCCGCCGTGTCGACCTGATCCACTCCGTACGCGGGAACTCGGTGATGTCCGGCGTGCTGACCGTCAGGTCGAACCGCACGCCCGAGTCGACGATCCGGCGGGTGACCGGCGGAGGCGGCGCGACGCGTTGCGCCACCACGGTCCCGGAACCCTGCCGCGCGGTCAGCCAGCCCTCCGCCACGAGCTCCGCGTACGCCTCGGCGACGGTGTTCCGCGCGATCCCCAGATCGGCGGCCAGCGACCGTGAGGCGGGCAGGCGAGTGCCCGGCGGCAGGCGTGCCGAACGGACCGCCTCCCGCAGCGACGCCGTCAACCGCTGCCGCAATCCACCCGGACCGGACAGGTCGAGGTGGATGTCAAGATTGGCCCACGATTCCACGATCGAATTGCACCATGCCTCGGGCCAATCAGCGGCATAGGTTTGTGCCATGACGAACCGCATCGACCTCGCCAAGAAGGCCCCGAAGGTCTACCGCGCGATGATCGCCCTCGACGCCGCCGCTCGTGAGGGCCTCGACGAGCAGCTCGCCGAGCTCGTCCGCATCCGGGCCTCGCAGCTCAACCACTGCGCTTACTGCCTCAACATGCACACTGTCGACGCCCGAAAGGGTGGTGAGTCCGAGGCTCGCATCTACCTGCTCCACGCGTGGGAGGAAGCGGGCGACCTCTACACCGAGAAGGAGCAGGCCGCGCTGCGCCTGACCGAGGCCATCACGGTGATGAGCAGCCACGAATACGTGAGCGACGAGGTCTACGAGCGTGCCGCGAAGCATTTCGGCGACGAGGAGCTCGCGCAGCTCATCGCGTTGATCTTCACCATCAACTCGTGGAACCGGATCGCTGTTTCCACCCGGAAGGTCCCCGACGTTCGGTGACCTTCCGCCGACACGCCGCGGCGCATTCGCTCCACTGGAGTGACTTTGGGACACAGTTGGGGTGAGTTACGCCCACACTCCGTTGACCGTCCGGGTTACGGTTAGTAAGTTTCCCACGTGTCCACCGAAAATAGTGCCGAGACCAGCCCACTGGTGCGGATCCGGTCGTTGCTGCCGGGTCTAGCGCGCGCCGAACAGCGCGTCGCCAAAGTGGTGCTGGAGAACCCCGGGACGGTCGCGCACCGGAGCATCACCGAGGTCGCCGAGCAGGCCGGCACGAGTGAGACGACGGTGACGCGGTTCTGCAAGGCCATCGGCGTCGGCGGCTACCCGGAGCTGCGCATCGCGCTCGCCGCGGACACCGCCCGCAGCCAGGCCAGGGCCAACCACAACATGGGCGGCGACATCCTGCCGGGCGACGACCTCAAGCAGGTCGTCGGCAAGGTGGCGTTCGCCGACGCCCGCGCGGTCGAGGAGACCGCCGAACAGCTGGACGTGGAGTCGCTAGCGAAGGTCGTCGAGGCCGTCGCGGGCGCACGCCGCGTCGACGTCTACGGCTTCGGCGCCTCGGCGTTCGTCGCGTTCGACCTGCAGCAGAAGCTGCACCGCATCGGTCTGACCTGCTTCGCGTGGAACGACACGCACATCGCGCTGACCTCGGCGGCCGTGCTGACCCCCGCCGACGTCGCCGTCGGCATCTCGCACACCGGCTCGACCTCGGAGACCGTCGAGGCCCTGCGCGTGGCCAAGGAGACCGGTGCGACCACCGTCGCGCTGACGAACTTCCCGCGCTCGCCCATCACCGAGATCTCCGACCACGTGTTGACCACGGCCGCGCGCGAGACCACGTTCCGTTCGGGCGCCATGGCGAGCCGCATCGCGCAGCTGACCGTGATCGACTGCCTGTTCATCGGCGTCGCCCAGCACCACGTCGACACGGCGAAGACGGCGCTGGAGGCCACCTACGAGGCAGTGTCCGGCCACCGGCTGGGTGCGAGACCAGACGGCCGGCGGCGGCCACGGGAGACGACTAAATGATCTCCCCCCGGAACGGTGTGGTGGTGCGCGTGGAATCTCCGACAGAGCAACGGAACCCTCGCACGACCGACATCGACCGGGTTCCCACGATCGACGTGCTGCGGATGATCAACGAGGAGGACCGCACGGTCCCCGTCGCGGTCGCCGCGGCACTGCCGGACCTCGCGCGCGCGGTCGACCTCGGCGTCACCGCGATCGCGTCAGGCGGCCGCGTCCACTACGTCGGCGCCGGCACATCGGGCCGGTTGGCGACGTTGGACGCTGCCGAGCTCGTTCCCACGTTCAACGTCCCGCCCGACTGGTTCGTGGCGCACCACGCGGGCGGCTCCGAGGCACTCGTCCGAGCGGTCGAAGAGGTCGAGGACCACTCCGGCGCCGCGCAGATCCGCCGGTACGCGACCGCGAAAGACCTGGTCGTCGGCATCACGGCGTCCGGGCGCACGCCGTTCGTCATCGGCGCGCTGGAAGAGGCGCAAGCGCTTGGCGCCGGCACGGTGCTCGTGTCGAACAACGCGTCCGTGCCGTTCACCCCGGACGTCCTGGTCGCGCTGGACACCGGCCCGGAGGCCATCGCGGGCTCGACCCGGATGAAGGCGGGGTCGGCGCAGAAGCTGGTGCTGACATCGTTCTCGACCGCGGTGATGATCAGGCTCGGCCGCACCTACTCGAACCTGATGGTCAGCATGCGGGCGACGAACGCCAAGCTGCGCGGCCGGACGATCAGGATCCTGCACGAGGCCACCGGTCTGCCCGAGCACGACTGCGAGCGGGCGCTGGCCGACGCGTCCGGTGACCTGAAGGTCGCACTCGTGCACCTACTCTCGGGTGCGCCGACGGACCGTGCCGCCGCCGCCCTGGCCGACACCAAGGGCCACGTCCGCAACGCCCTCGACCGCCTAGCCGTCTGACTTTTTGAGCGAAAAGCACGTTCGTGCGAATAGAGCGCACGAACGTGCTTTTCGCTCCAAACGGGTTAGGAGGGGAGGACGGGGCGCCAGGGGATGGGGGTGGAGAGGACCATGGCGCTCGAGGTTTCGCCGTGGGTGGCCAGGCGGATCAGGAGGCGTTCCAGCTCCAGGATCGACGTGGTCACGACCTTGACGACCGAGCAGATGTCGCCGGTCAGCCGCACCACCTCGACCACCTCCGGGCAGTCGTCGAGCAGCTCGGGGTGCACGGTGATGCAGCGAGGCCCGTAGCACTTCATGCGCACCAACGCGACGACCGGACGCCCTACGACGGTGGGGTCGACCACGGCGCGATAGCCGGTGATCGCGCCCATGTGCTCCAACCGGCGGACCCGTTGAGCGACCGTCGGCGGGGACACGTGGACCCGGCGCGCGAGCTCGTTGTACGACAGCCGCGCATCCTCTTGGAGGGCCTCCAAGAGGGCCTTGTCCACCTCGTCCAGCATGAACGCAAAGCTACCCGGCGATCTGGTTTGTGTTTGGAAGAAGTTCGTGCCGAACGCCTTTCGTCGCCCATTCAGGTGGCGGGGCCCGCGGCGGAGGATTGAGGGCATGAGCTGCCCCGTATCCCCCAAGCTGGATTTCGGCGGCACCACGCCGTACGAGGACTACGTGCACGCGTCGGTGTTGCACACCCTTCAACAGCAGTGGTCCAAGGACCCGCGCGAGATGTCGTTCCTGGTCATCACGCAGGTCATGGAGCTGTACTTCGGCCTGCTGTGCTTCGAGTGGCGGCAGGCCCAGACCGAACTCCGCGCCGATGATCTCCGCGCGGCCGTGCGAACGCTGCGCAGGTCCGATCTGCATCTGCAGGCGCTGTCCGCGGCGTGGCGGCCGATCGCGCGCATGACGCCGACGGAGTTCAACTCGTTCCGCGACGCGCTCGGCGAGGGATCGGGCTTCCAGTCGGGCATGTACCGCGAGATGGAGTTCCTGCTCGGCGAGAAGTCCGCGTCGATGCTCGTGCCGCACCGGGCGGTGCCCGCGATGCACGAGCAGCTGGAGCGCTCGCTCGGCCTGCCTTCGCTCTACGACGACGTGCTGGCGGCGTTGTCCCGCAGGGGTTTCGACATCCCCGAGACGGTGCTGACGCGCGACCTCACCAAGGCGTACGAGCCGTCGGCCGAGGTCGAGCAGGTCTGGGCGGCGATCTACCGCGGCAACGACCGCGACCTGCTGGAGCTCGGTGAGGCGTTGACGGACATCGCCGAGGAGTTCGCGCGCTGGCGCTACGACCACCTGCTGGCGACACGGCGGTCGATGGGCTCGAAGGTGGGCACCGGTGGCTCGGCCGGTGTCGCATGGCTGGAGAAGCGCACCCAACGAGCGGTGTTCCCGGAGCTGTGGACCGCTAGGAGCTACGTGTGAGGCGCGAGCTGTTCGACCTGCCCGAAGGCGTCATCTACCTCGACGGCAACTCGCTCGGCCCGCCGGCGAAGGGCGTCGCCGAACGGGTGCAGGAGGTCGTGAAGCACCAGTGGGGCACGCGGCTGATCCGGTCGTGGTCCGAGGGATGGTGGGAGGCGCCGCAACGCATCGGTGACCGCGTGGGCAGGCTGATCGGGGCCGCTCCCGGACAGGTCGTGGTCGGCGACTCGACGTCGGTCAACGTCTTCAAGGCGTTGATGGGCGCGGTGAAGGGCACGAACCGCACCGAGATCGTGGTGGACGAGTCGACGTTCCCGACCGACGGGTACATCGCGCAGTCCGTGGCGTCGTTGGCGGGACTGAAGATCCGTGCCGCCGCACCGTCCTCTTTGGAGCTCACCGAGGACACCGCCGTGGTGCTGCTCAACCACGTCGACTACCGGACCGGCGAGCTGTTCGACATGAAGTCGCTCACCGAACAGGCACATGCCGTTGGCGCACAGGTGGTCTGGGACCTCTGCCACAGCGCGGGCGTGCTGCCGATCGAACTGGACGCGCTCAACGTCGACTTCGCGATCGGGTGCACCTACAAGTTCCTCAACGGCGGGCCGGGTTCGCCCGCCTACATCTACGTGCCGACACACAAACAGGTGAACTTCGAGAACCCGCTGTCCGGCTGGAACGGCCACCGCGCGCCGTTCGCGATGGAAGCGAACTACGAACCGGACCCCGGCATCGTCCGGGCGCGGGTCGGCACGCCGGACATCCTGTCGATGCTGGCGCTCGACGCGGCGATGGACGTGTGGGACGACGTCGACCTCGCCGAACTGCGGCAGCGGGGCCTGGCGCTGACGGCGTTGTTCCGCACGCACGTCGAGAAGCTGACCTCACTCGAGGTGATCACGCCCGAGAACAGGGGCAACCAGATCTCGGTGCGTTGCCCGGACGCCAAGGCCGTGATGGAGCAGTTGATCGAGCGCGGCGTGATCGGCGACCACCGGCCGCCGGACATCCTGCGGTTCGGGTTCGCGCCGCTCTACGTGACAGACGAGGACGCGATCAAGGCCGCCGAGGTCCTGGCCGAGCTCACCCGGTGAGTGCGGCGTCCGCGATGCTCTTCGCCTCGCGGGCGCCCGCCTCCAGCGCCGAGCACACGAACAGGATCCACTGGGCCAGACCGTCCAGCTCACCCGACGCGAACGCCACGGACGCGGCCTCGTACTCGGAGGAGCGCCGCAGGCACGCCACCTCGGGCACGCCGAGCCCCTTGGGGTCGAGGCCGGAGGAGATCGACGTCAGCCGGGCCGCGGCACGGGCGATCACTCCGTTGGCCACCTCGAACGGCGCCAGCCCGAGCAGTTCGCCGTGCACGACCGCCACGAGCACGGGCGCAGGCACCGACGTTCCACCGGTGACCAACGTGCCGAGCAGGTCGAGCCGGGCGGACACATCCGCCGAAATGCGCGGACGGCCGACCTCGGACGCCAGGTCGGCGGCGGCCAGCACGTGCAGCCGGGCGAGGGCCTGCAACGGCGCGCGCTGCCACGTGGAGACCAGCCCGCCGAGTGCCTCCGCGATCCGCAAAGACCCTGCCAGCACGGGATCCGAGACCTCGCCGGACTCCGGAATTTCGGTCGGGCCACCCTCCAGAGCGGCCGACGCGCGGGCCGCACGGACCGACGCTTCCGCCGCCGTCGTGGCCCAGCCCCGCAGGTTCACCCGATGGCGGTGCACCTGGAAGACGGCGTCCTTGGCCGCACTGGCGGCATCTGCCACGCCAGGCAAGGAAAGCAGCGGTGCGAGTGGATCGGTCACGGTCGCGCAGAGTACCTGACCAGGTGAAACGCGTGACCCAGCTCACTGCCCCAACCGTTGAGCGCGTAACCGTGCCCGTTCGCCGCGCCACACGTGCTTCAACCAGACAAAACGGGTTACACAATGACAGCCGTGTTTCCCGCCACCCCGGATTGGTCTGAACCTTTCGGGGGAGGAGCCTGTTGGAAGTGAACTGGCTCGCACTACGGTCAGCACCCGAATCCCCAACCGGTCTGGATTTTCCAGGAGGTCTCGCAACATGACCCAGTCGCCAGGCCAGGGCCAAGCCCTGGACAACCTGCTCACGGAGAGCAGGACGTTCCCGCCTTCCGACGAGTTCGCGGCTCAGGCGAATGCCCAGCCTGCGCTCTACGAGGAGGCCAAGGCCGACCGCGAGGCGTTCTGGGCGAAGCAGGCGGAGCGGCTGCACTGGGACACCAGGTGGTCGCAGGTACTCGACTGGTCGGGCGCCCCGTACGCGAAGTGGTTCGTGGGCGGCAAGCTCAACGTCGCGTACAACTGCGTCGACCGCCACGTCGAGTCCGGCCACGGTGACCAGGTCGCGATCCACTGGGAGGGCGAGCCCGGTGACACGCGCGCCATCACCTACGGCGAGCTGCAGCGCGAGGTCTCCAAGGCCGCCAACGCGTTGACCGCGCTGGGCGTCGGCGCCGAGGACCGCGTCGCGATCTACATGCCGATGGTCCCCGAGGCGATCTTCGCGATGCTCGCGTGTGCCCGCGTCGGCGCCATGCACAGCGTCGTGTTCGGCGGCTTCTCGGCCGAGGCGTTGCGCACCCGCATCGAGGACTCCTCGTGCAAGCTCGTCATCACCACCGACGGCCAGTACCGCCGCGGCAACCCGTTCCCGCTCAAGCCCGCCGTCGACGAGGCCGTCGCCGCCGCGCCGAGCGTGGAGAAGGTGCTCGTCGTCAAGCGCACGAACTCCGACGTCGCGTGGACCGACAAGGACGTGTGGTGGCACGAGCTGGTGGACTCGCAGTCCGACCAGCACACCCCCGAGGCGTTCGACTCGGAGCACCCGCTCTTCATCCTCTACACCTCGGGCACCACGGGTAAGCCGAAGGGCATCCTGCACACGTCCGGCGGCTACCTCACGCAGGCGTCGTACACGCACCACAACGTGTTCGACCTCAAGCCGGACACCGACGTGTACTGGTGCACCGCGGACATCGGCTGGGTCACCGGCCACAGCTACATCGTCTACGGCCCGCTGTCGAACCGCGTGACGCAGGTCGTCTACGAAGGCACGCCGAACACCCCGCACGAGGGCCGCCACTGGGAGATCGTGCAGAAGTACGGCGTCTCGATCTACTACACGGCGCCGACGCTGATCCGCACCTTCATGAAGTGGGGCGCGGACATCCCGGCGAAGTACGACCTCACGTCGCTGCGCGTGCTGGGTTCGGTCGGCGAGCCGATCAACCCCGAGGCGTGGATCTGGTACCGCGAGAACGTCGGCGGCGGCTCCGCCCCGATCGTGGACACGTGGTGGCAGACCGAGACCGGCGCGATCATGATCTCGCCGCTGCCCGGCGTCATCTCGACCAAGCCCGGCTCCGCGCAGCGCCCGCTGCCCGGCATCGGCGCGAAGGTCGTCAACGACGAGGGCGTCGAGGTCCCGAACGGTGGCGGCGGCTACCTGGTGCTGGACGAGCCGTGGCCGTCGATGCTGCGCGGCATCTGGGGCGACGACGAGCGCTATCGCGACACGTACTGGTCGCGTTTCGCCGACCAGGGCTTCTACTTCGCCGGTGACGGCGCCAAGTACGACGACGACGGCGACATCTGGCTGCTCGGCCGCGTCGACGACGTGATGAACGTGTCCGGTCACCGCATCTCGACCACCGAGGTCGAGTCCGCGCTGGTCTCGCACCCGACCGTGGCCGAGGCGGCCGTCGTCGGCGCGTCCGACGCGACCACCGGCCAGGGCATCGTGGCGTTCGTGATCCTGCGCGGTGGCGCGGGTGCGGACGCGGGCGGCTCGGACGCGATCAAGGCGCTGCGCGACCACGTGGCCAAGGAGATCGGCCCGATCGCGAAGCCGCGCCAGATCATGGTCGTGCCGGAGCTGCCGAAGACGCGCTCCGGCAAGATCATGCGGCGTCTGCTGCGTGACGTGGCGGAGAACCGCGCGGTCGGCGACGTGACGACGCTGGCCGACTCGTCGGTGATGGACCTGATTTCGGCGGGTCTACAGTCGGGCAAGGCCGAAGACTGATCCCTCCATTGATCTGCGTAAACGTGACGGGCGTCCTCTTCGGAGGGCGCCCGTTCGCGTTAGGATCGCATCCAGGTGAGCCGGGAAGTCTGGTCGGCGCGAGTATCGCTGTACCCGCCGAACGCCCCAGGAGACCTGTTGTCACGCCAGAAGGCTGTTGTCGCCGAGTTCGCCCGCTACCTCCGCACGGAAACCGTCGGTGGCATGGTGCTGCTCGGGGCCACCGCCATCGCCTTGTTGTGGGCGAACTCTCCGTGGGCGCCCGCCTACCTCGGACTACGCGATCTGCACCTCGGGCCGTTGACCGTCGGAGACTGGGCCAAGGACGGGCTGCTCGCCATCTTCTTCTTCGTCGCAGGGCTTGAACTGAAGCGCGAACTCGTCGTGGGGGAGCTGTCGAACGCGAAGGCCGCGACCCTGCCGGTCGTCGCGGCGATCGGAGGGATGGTCGTGCCCGCGTTGGTCGCGTTGTCGATCGGCTGGGGACAGCCGGGGATCGAGAAGGCGTGGGCGATCCCGGTGGCGACGGACATCGCGTTCGCGTTGGGCGTGCTGGCGTTGACCGGGTCCGGGTTGCCGTCGAGTCTGCGGGTGTTCCTGCTGTCGCTCGCGGTCGTGGACGACCTCGGTGCGATCGTGGTGATCGCGATCCTGTTCACGGCGAAGTTCAACCTGCTCGCCGTCGGGGCCGTGATCCTGCTGCTGGCGCTGTACTGGTTCCTGCAGCACAAGAGGATCACTACGCCGTTCGCCTATGTGCCGATCGTGCTCGCGACGTGGTGGTTCATGCACGAGTCGGGCATCCACGCCACGATCGCGGGCGTCGCGCTGGCACTGCTGACTCGGGTGCGCCGCGACCCGTACGAGCAGGAAGCACCGGCCGTGCGACTTGAGCACCGGATTCAGCCGTGGTCTGCGGGTGTGGCGGTGCCGGTGTTCGCACTGTTCGCGGCGGGGGTGCCGGTGGGTGCCGAGGCGTTCGGGAAGCTCTTCGCGGACAAGATCGCCATCGGGGTGATCGCGGGGCTGGTCGTCGGCAAGGTGATCGGGATCGTGGGCGCGTCGGCGCTCGCGGTGTGGTTCAAGGCGGCGGTCTGGCCGTCGGGGGCGGGGCCGCGGGACATCATCGCGGTGGCGGTGCTGGGCGGGGTCGGGTTCACGGTGAGCCTGCTGATCGCGGACCTGTCGCTGGCCGAGCCTGAGACCGCGAAGGCGGCCGTGCTGATCGCGTCGATGATCGCGTCGCTGCTCGCCGCGGTGTTGCTCATTCGTCGCAGCCGAGCACATGGCACGATGTCCGGGTGACCACCAGGGAGCACATCGCGTCGATTCCGCTGACCGCAGACGACCCGACCGCCGAGGCGTCGATCGGCGGCCTGGTCCGTGACGCGACCACGCAGGTCTCCACCCTGATCAGAGCAGAGGTCGAGCTCGCCAAGGGCGAGATCGCCGACTCGGTCAAGAAGGGCGTCAAGGGCAGCGTCTTCTTCATCATCGCGCTGACGGTGCTGCTGTTCAGCCTGTTCTTCATGTTCATGGCACTCGCGTTCTTGATCTCCGACCTGTTCGACTGGTGGCCGTCTGCCGGGTTCGGGATCGTGTTCGGCCTGATGCTGCTGACCGCGGTCCTCTTCGGCTTCCTGGGCTGGCGCAAGGTCAAGAAGATCAGGGCGCCGGAGAAGTCGATCGCGGCGGCCAGGGACACCGTCGCCGCCCTGCGCAACCGGGGCGACGACAACTGAGCCGCAAGCCCGACCCGTCGGTGGTGCGGGTCGCGGGACCGTGGACGCACCGCGACGTCTCGGCCAACGGCATCCGCCTGCACGTCGCCGAGCTCGGCGAGGGACCGCTCGTGCTGCTCCTGCACGGGTTCCCCGAGTTCTGGTGGTCGTGGCGGCACCAGCTGACCTCGCTCGCCGAGGCCGGTTACCGCGCGGTGGCGGTCGACCTGCGCGGCTACGGCGACTCGGACAAACCCCCTCGCGGCTACGACGGGTTCACGCTCGCGGGTGACGTCGCCGGCCTGGTCAAGGCGCTCGGCGCCCAACGCGCGCACCTGGTGGGCCACGCGTGGGGCGGCCTGCTGGCGTGGACGGTCGGCGCCATGCATCCACGCCTGGTCACGTCGATCTCCGCGCTGTCCGCACCCCATCCGCTGGCGTTGCGCCGCTCGTTCCGCCGACCGTCCCGGATGAACTCCCACGTGCTGCGCTTCCAGCTGCCCATCTACCCGGAACGCTGGCTGACCGGCGAGAACGGCCTGCAGGTCGCCAAGTTGCTCTCCGCGTGGTCGGGGCCGAAGTACCGCTCGGCGCCGGAGTTCGACGAGGTCATCCGCCGCTGCCGGCAGGCGATGCTGGTGCAGGGCGTCGCCCACAGCGCGATGGAGTACTACCGCTGGGCCGTGCGATCCCAGCTCCGCAGCGACGGCCGCCGGTTCGCCGAGGCCATCGACAAGCCGATGCCGGTGCCGGTGCTGCAGATCCACGGCGCGCTCGACCCGATGATGCTGGAGTCGACGGCTCGCGAGTCGCGGCCGTGGCTCGGCGCCGGGTCGGAGTTCCGTTCGCTGCCCGAGGTGGGGCACTTCCCGAACCAGGAAGCGCCGCACACCACGAGCAGGCTGCTCACCGAGTTCCTGCGGAAGACCGGCTGAACGCGGCTTTCAGTGCTTCGGCCGGGTCGTCCGGGAGTTCCGGCGCCCGCCACGCGATGTAGCCGTCGGGCCGCACGAGCGAAGCACCCTTCGCGGACAGCCCGAAGACGTCCAGTTGCTCGACCCGTTCGTACCGGATGCCGAGGTCGTTCGCCGCCTCCTCCCACTGGGGGTGGTCCGCGACGAGCACCCAGCCCCGTTGGAAGAGATCCAAAGTGGACTTTCCCGGTGCGATCCACACGTGTGGGGCCCGCGTGCCAGGCTGGCCGTTCCACTGCTCGGGGAGTTGCGCGGGCGGCAGGTCCGGGCCCGCGCCGAGCACCGCGTTCGAGCGGTAGAGGACGCCGTAGTGCATCGCGTTGTTGTCGATCAGCGGCGCGTCCTCCGGCTCGCCGTCGCGGTTGTGGCCGTCGTTGCGCGCGAAGATCTGCTGGTGGCACAGGGTTGCGACCGGGCGCCGTTCCGCGTCGTAGGTGTCCAACAGGGACGGTCGTGACTCGCCGGTCAGCACGGCGGCGAGCTTCCAGGCCAGGTTGTGCGCGTCCTCGATGCCGACGTTCGCCCCGAACCCGCCGCGGCTCGGCGGCAACGTGTGCGCGGCGTCGCCCGCCAGGAAGATCCGGCCCGCCGAGAACTGGTCCGCGACGGCTGCGGAGATCGTCCAGCGACCGGTGGTGATGATCTCGACGTCCAGGTCGTCGCGGCCGATGGCCTGGAAGATCTTCTGCCGTAGTTCGGGCTCGTCGTACTCGCGGTCGTCGAGCATCAGGACCCAGCGACCGTCGCCGTAAGTGGTCAGGAAGCCGACGCCGTCGACGATGAACTGGCCGATCCCGTCCTTCAGGTACTCCTCCAGCGGGGCACGGAACAGCACGCTGCGAGAGGTGTGCAGGTAGCCGCGCCCGCCGCGGGTGATGCCGAGCGTCTCCCGGACCGGGCTGCGGTGGCCGTCCGCCGCGATCAGGTAGTCGGCCCGGATCTCGTACGGCTCGCCGTCACCTCGGACGATCGCCGTGACGCCCTCCTCATCCTGGGAGAACTCCAGCATCCGGGTGCTCATGCGGATGTCCGCGCCGAGCTCACGGGCCTTGTCGCGCAGGATCGGTTCCATCCTGTCCTGGGCCACCCCGATGCCCGCGCAGGGCGAGTACTCGACCTGGGACACCTCGGCCGGTGGCGACCAGAAGGTCTCCTCGAACCGCTCCCCGACCAGGCTTGCCACCCGGACCCGCCGGATGCCGAAGCCATTCGCCATCCGGCTCGGCGGCAACCCGTCCTCCAGCCCCGCCGCGCGCAGCAACTCGCCCGTCCGCGCCGTGAAGCCGACCGCTCGCGGGTGCGGTGAGCTGCTCGGATGCTTCTCCACCAACGTCACCTGCACCCCGCGCCACGCCAGGAACAGCGCGGCCGACGTCCCCGCCAATCCCCCGCCCACCACCAACACCGAAGTCTTCATCGCATCCTCCCAATACGCCGTATCGCTCGATACACTGTATCGCAATGAGACGGTGTATTGTCCAGCCCGATGCCGAACGAGACCGTGTGGGACCGCCCAGAGCCGCCCAGTAAGCCGTCGCCGACCCCGTTGAGCAGGGATTTGATCGTGGGCGCCGCGATCAGGCTCGCCGACGAGGGCGGGCTGGACGAGGTGTCGTTGCGCAAGGTCGCCGCCGCGCTGAACGCCGGCCCGATGCGCCTCTACGGCTACATCGAGACCAAGGACGAGCTGCTCGACCTCATGGTCGACTTCGTGTACGGCGAGATCACGCCGCCATCGGAGTCAGCGGACTGGCGCGCGGGACTTCGGCACGTCGCGCACGGCATCCGTGACGCGGCGAAAAGGCACGAGTGGTTCATCGACCTGGTCGGTGGCCGGCCGCACCAGGGCCCCAACTCGTACGCGCACATGGAGACCACGCTCGCCACGGTCCGCTTCGAGAACATCGACGAGGTACTCGGCGCGGTCGGGACCGTGATGGCGTACGTCTACGGCGCCGTTCGCAGCGAGATCACCGAACTCCGCGCGGAACGGTCCACCGGCATGACCGAGGAGCAGTGGCAGCGCGCGTCCGGTCCGTACATGGAGCGGATGCTCGCCACCGGCCGGTTCCCGATGCTCACCAAGGTCGTCTTCGACGCAGGCGACCGTGAGCCCGCGCAGGTGTTCGACTCAGGCCTGGACTACGTGCTGGACGGCATCGCCGCCCGCCACAACCTCTGAGCACGTTTACGAAGGGCGCTTTTGTCAACCTCAGGTGGACAAAAGCGCCCTTCGTCAATCTCTAGGAGGCGCAGCCCTGCGTCGAAGCGCGGCGGGTCATCGTCGGCGCCTTCTGCACGATCTGCTGCACCTGCTGCGCGGTGAGCACGAAGCCGGTCTCCGGGTCGTCGACCGCGGCACCGAACACGACGCCCATCACGCGCCCGGCCGGGTCGACCAGCGGCCCGCCGGAGTTGCCGGAACGGACCTCGGCACGAACCGTGTAGACGTCACGGGTGACGGTCTGCGCGTCGTAGATGTCCGGGCCGCGCAGCAGCGGGATGCGCTCCCGCACACGAGCGGGCGACGCCTTGTACGGGCCGTCGAGCGGGTAGCCGAGCACGATGCCGTCCTCGCCCGCCTGCACCTCGTCGGAACGGAACTGCAGCGGCGCGGCCTCCAGGTCCGGCACCGCGAGGATCGCGACGTCGACCTTCGGGTCGTAGTGCACGACGGTCGCGTCGAACTGGCCGCGCCCGACCTCGACGGTCACCTCGTTGGTGCCCGCGACGACGTGCGCGTTGGTCATCACGCGCTCCGGGCCGATCACGAAGCCGGTGCCTTCCAGCGCGCGCGAGCACGCGGGGGCGCGGCCGCGGACCTTCAGCACCGAGGACCGCAGCTTGTTCGCCACCGGGGAGTTCGCCAGCGCGCCGTCGGGCGGGCTGACGTCCTTGAGCGGCGTGCGGTTGAACGGGTCCATCGCCTGCGGGAAGCCCGAGACGTCGAAGAGCTTCTGCAGGTCCTCCGACAGCACTCGAGCGGCCTGCGGCATGGTCTCGTTGACCTTGCCGAGGATCACCGACTGCTTCAGCGACGCGGTGAGGTCGGGCAGACCTGCGACCGAGGTCAGCGGGAGCGCGATCATCCAGGCGACGATGAAGACGACGAAGCCCTGGACGAGTGCGCCCAGAGCGTTGTCCGCGCCACGCAACGGCGACGCGTTCACGCGCGCCTTGATAGTGCGGCCGATGTAGACGCCGATGGTCTCGCCGAGCGCCACGAGCAGCACGACGATGCCGACCGCGAAGACGACCTTGGTCACCACGTTCTCGAACTGGGACACCAGGAGCGGTGCGATCTGCGTGCCGAGGATCAGGCCGACGAGCACACCGACGAAGGCGGGCAGCGCGACGACCATGCCCTGCCTGGCCCCCGAGATCGCCGCGATCGTCGCAAGGCCCAGCACGAGCAGGTCAACCCAGTTCAACCGACAACCTCCGCCTCACTGTGTAGCGCGCAACGCTAGTTCAAGGTCGCGCACATCGGTCTCATCCCACGGCTGTTCCCAGCCGCCGAGCGCGATCAGGCCGTTCAGCAGTCCCGCGGTGAACCCCCACACCAACATGCCCGGTGCGGAGAAGGCAGCTCCGACATAGCCCGCAGGGTGCCGCACCCGGAACCTGTTCGCAGGATCCGCGAGGTGCGCGACCGGAACCCGCGCAACGGCGGCGGTTTCCGCCGCGTCGACGGGTGCAACGGGGCTCGGCTGTTCCCAATAAGCGAGCACAGGGGTCACCACGAACCCGGACACCGGTACGTAAAGCTCCGGCAGCAGGGCCAGCGGTCTCACTCCTGACTCAAGTACACCCGTCTCCTCGTAAGCCTCGCGTAATGCGGTGGCCACCGGGCCGTCGTCGGTCGGGTCGGCGGCGCCGCCGGGGAACGCGACCTGGCCCGGATGCGAGCCCAGCGTGTCCGCCCGGAGCAGCAACAACACGTCCGGGCCGGACTCGCCCTCGCCGAACAGCATCAGCACGGATGCGGCCCGGCCACCCTCCGCGGGTGGCCTGATCCGCGTGAACGTGCGCGCGTCGATCTCCTCGGTCGCCTTGACCAGGCGCTGCATCCAGTCGGGAAGCTCTGCCGCGTCGGTCATCGCACCGCCTTCTCCACCTGCTCGGGCGCCGTGAAGTACGGCGGGTCCGTGACCTGCCGGACCGAGCCGTCCGCGGCCACGAAGTAGGTCGCGGGCAACGTCATCGGCGCCTTCACACGCTTGCGCAGCTCGTCCGCACCGTCATACACCGAGGGCAGCCGCACGCCGAGCTTGGCGAGCAGCTCGAGGCCGTCGGCTTCCCGGCTCTCCACAAGAACTGGGACGACCGGGACGGCGCCTGGTTGCTTCGCGTAGGAATCCAGCACTGGCAGCTCCTCCTGGCACGGCTGACACCAGGTCGCCCAGAAGTTGATCAGGACCGGTCCGTTGAGCGCGAGGTCCGTCCGGGTGCCGTCGCCGAGGCACGTCACCGTGACGCCACCTGCGCCGCCCGGCACGCACGGCCTCAACTGCGCCTGCGCGCGCAAGGCCACCACGTCCTGTGCCGGGCGGTTCGACTGCGGCTGCCGCTCCGGCGTTCGGTCACGCGGCCACAGCGCCACGATGCCGGCCACGCCGACGACGAGCACGAGGACCAGCCAGCGGGTGCGGTTACTCACCCAACAAGCTTCTCACCGGCCCGGACCCGGTCGGCAAGCTCGATCAGGTGCGGTTTCTCGTCGCCCTTCACGAGCTTCTCGGCCTTCACCGGATCCTCGGGACCCAGGCCGTACGAAGGGCAGTCCTTCATCAGCAGACATGCGCCACACGCAGGCGTTTTGGCGTGGCAGACGCGCCGGCCGTGGAAGACGATCCAGTGCGAGGCCATGGTCCAGTCGCGCTTCTCGATCAGCTCGCAGATCGCGTGCTCGACCTTGACCGCGTCCTCCAGCTCGGTCCACCCCCACCGGCGCACCAGCCGGCCGAAGTGGGTGTCGACTGTGATGCCGGGCACATCGAACGCGTTGCCGAGAACCACGTTGGCCGTCTTGCGTCCTACACCGGGGAGCTTGACCAGCTCCTCCATGCTGCCGGGAACCACACCGTCGTACTGCTCCACCAGAGCAGCACCGAGACCCATCAGAGACGTCGCCTTGTTCCGGAAGAAACCGGTCGGGCGGATCATCTCTTCGAGTTCGACCCGATCGGCTCCGGCGTAGCCGGCGGCCGTGGGGTACTTCGCGAAGAGGGCTGGAGTGACCTCGTTGACCTTCTTGTCGGTGCACTGCGCGGACAGAATGACCGCCACGACCAGCTCGAGCGGCGTGGTGAAGTCCAGCTCGCAGTGGGCGTCGGGGTATCCCTCGGCAAGCGTGCGCACCATCCTGCGGGCCCTACGGGTCAGGCCGAGTTTGGTTTCCGGCTTCTTGGTTGCGGGCACTGATTCAGCGTAGTCAACACGCCGGAACCACCCCCTAGACGCGTACTCGAATCCCACTTGCGCCACACTTCGGAGCATCATGACTGCCTGGTTTGTGATCGTCGTACCGATCGTCATCATGTTCTTCGCGCTCTTCATGGAGCGCGTCGAAGCGAGGCTCCGGCACGTGGCCGTGCAGGAGAACGAGGTCGAGGAGTTCCTGGAGTCCGCGAGGCCCGACGAGGTCAAGGCGCTCTACGGACACGGCATCGGTCGTGCTCTGGAGCTGTTCCGCCTTCGTCGTCGCGGCCGTGGCGCGGTGCGCAAGCGCGTCCGCTGATGCCGTAAACTGCCCCGCTGGGCTCTGGATCGAGTCAGCAGGTTGTTCCTAGTAAGACGGCGAGCCGAGCGGCGATCCACAACGCAGCCCTTAGACTGCACTGCAGTGATCGGCGGCACGGCGCTGACTCCACCAAAGATGGTGGTAGGCGTGCCGTCGCGTCGATTAGGAGGGACGAGGTGGACGAGACCCTGGCGCGAGCGGGCATCTTCCAAGGTGTTGACCCGGCAGCCGCAGAGGCTCTGGCGACGACCTTGGAGTCGGTGGAGTTCCCGCGTGGCCACGTGATCTTCGCGGAGGGTGAGCCGGGCGATCGCCTGTACATCATCCAGTCCGGCAAGGTCAAGATCGGCCGCAAGTCGCCGGACGGCCGCGAGAACCTGTTGGGGATCTTCGGACCCTCCGACATGTTCGGCGAACTGTCCATTTTCGATCCCGGCCCCCGCACGTCGACTGCGACGACGGTGACCGAGGTGCGCGCGGTGTCCATGGACCGCCCCGCGCTCCGGCAGTGGATCACGAACCGGCCCGAGATCGCCGAGCAGCTGCTCCGGGCACTTGCCCGCAGGCTGCGCCGGACGAACTCGATGCTGGCCGACCTGATCTTCACGGACGTGCCCGGCCGCGTGGCCAAGGCGTTGCTGCAGCTCGCACAGCGCTTCGGCTCGCAGGAGGCCGGTCTGCTCCGCGTCACGCACGACCTGACGCAGGAGGAGATCGCCCAGTTCGTCGGCGCGTCCCGCGAGACCGTGAACAAGGCGCTCGCCGACTTCGCGCACCGCGGCTGGCTGCGGCTCGAAGGCAAGAGCGTGCTGATTCTGGACCCCGAGCGCCTGGCACGACGCGCTCGTTAGGTTCTGCGCTCGTTTTAGAACACAAAGGACCGGGCGCCACCCCCGACGTGGCGCACCGGTCCTTTGTGTTGCACGGCCCATCCCCCGACGAACCGTGCCTTCCATCCCTCTGGCGCGCAGGCCCCGACCCTCAGGCCAGAGGTTGGTCTCGGGTGATGAGTCAACTTTCGCACGTCACCACCCATGACGCTCAAGTCCTTTCACCCTCAAGGACCTCGTGTCGTGGGATTTCGTTGCATGTTTCACCCGGTCATCCCATTCCCGTGACCCAATCGCAACCAAGGTGACCCTGCGCACCCAACCTGGTACTTCCGTACCAGATTTGGCATACTGGTACACATGTCCCACTCTGCCCGCCTCTCCGACTACCGCGCAGCCCTGACGACCCCCGGCATGCGCGGCCCTGTGGTCGCGTCTCTGCTCGCCCGCCTCCCCATCGCGATGGTCGGGCTCTCACTGCTGCTCTACGTGGAGCGCAAGACGGGTTCGTTCGCGGCGGCCGGCCTGGTCTCGGCGGCGGCGCTGGTGGGCGTGGCGATGGGCTCGGTCGTCCAGGGCAGGCTGATGGACCGCTTCGGCCCCACCCGCCCCTTGGTCGTCGTCACCGGCCTCTTCTCACTTTTCGTCACCGCCTCGGTGATCGCCGTCGAGTCCGGCGCCTCGGTGTTCGTACTGGTCCCGATGGCACTCGGGGTCGGCGCGACCGAGCCGATGGTGGGCTCGGCCTCCCGTGCGCTGTGGGAGCGGATGCTGCCCTCCGGCCCGACCCGGATGGCGGCCTACGCCTACGAGTCGATCAGCATGGAGGTCTTCTTCATCCTCGGCCCCGGTCTCGCCGGCGTGCTGCTCGCGGCGCCGTGGGCGGGCACCGGTGTGGTGGTCGGCTCCGTGCTGATGGTCATCGGTGCGCTGTGGTTCGCCTTCAACCCCGTCGTGCGCGCATGGGGTGCCGTTGAGCAGGCTCCGCGCCCGCTGCTCGGCGCCTTCGCCTACCCCGGCATGCGAACGGTGGCGTTGGCCGCTCTGGGCTTCGGTGTGACCATCGGGTTCGTCGAGGTCGCGGTCCCCGCCTTCGCGAAGGCCGCCGGTCACGCCTCGATGGGTGGCCTGATGCTGTCGCTGTGGTCGATCAGCTCCGTGATCTTCGGCGTGCTCTACGGCATGCGTCCGTGGCCGCGTCCGATGCACCTGCGCCTGCCGGTGCTGCTCGGCGGCTTCGCGCTGCTGGCGTTCCTGCTGGCGATCCCTGCCACGCTGATCGGTCTCGGTGTCGCGCTGTTCCTGGTCGGCACCTTGATCACGCCGCAGTCGACCGCGCACTCCGCCGCGATCGAGCAGGTCACGCCGTCCGGCATGGCCGCGGAGGCGTTCGGCTGGGTGATCACCTCGGTGACCGTCGGTCTCGCGATCGGGCAGGGTCTGTCCGGTCAGCTGATCGAGCACTTCGGCACCCGGCCCGCGTTCATCGCGGCGGGCGTCGCCGGCCTGGTGATCGCTCTCGCGGTGTGGCTGCTCCGCGCCACCGTCCGGCGCGGCGTGCCCCACTCGGAGCCGCTGCCTTCGCGTTCCGAGATGGAACTCGCCGCTCGCTGAGTTTTCTAGGCGACTGACCTCATCGGTACGACGAGGTAGGTGAGCTCGACACCGTCTTCGCCCGGTGTCGACGTGAGCACGGTGGAACGCAGGCCGTCCTGGATCTTGAGCTCGATCCGGCGGCCTGCGAACGCCTTCAGCGCGTCCGCCAGATAGCGCGCCTGGAACGTCTTCGTCACCCGGTCACCGTCCACTGTGGCCTTGACGAACTCCTCGGACTCCCCCTGCTGCGGGTCGCTGCCCTTGACGCGCAGCTCGCTGTCCTCGACCTGGATCGTCACCGCCTGGTGCGGCCCGCCGTAGGGCGTGGCACGCCTGACCGCGCGGGCCAGCTCGTCCGCGTCCACGAGCACCGTGCTGTCGATGACTGCCTCCAGGAGTCGGCGCGCCCGGTCGTCCGGGAACGGTGCGGCCAAGAGTGCGGTGGAGATCGAGTTGTGCCGCCAGGCGAGCCCGATCCGGTCCTCGTCGGCGTGCAACGCGACCTCGTTCTGGGTCTGCCTGGCCGCCTCGACCAGAACTTTCGCGGGCACCAGCACGTCGATCTCGCCGCGCGGCTGCCACGGCAGCGTCGCGTACGCCATCCGGTACCGGTCCGTCGCGATCACCTGCAGTTTTTCCTTGTCGGACTGGATGCGCACGCCCGTGAAGATCGGCAGCGCGTCGTCCTTCGAGGCCGCGCCCGCGACCGCCGCGATGGTCTTGAGGACTTCGGCCCTGATGTGGCCCTGCAGTGGCGGCAGCACCGGGATGCCGGGGTGGTTCGCCAGGTCGAGCAGCGGGATCGCGAACCTCGCCCGTGGCGTGCGCACGGCCAGCCGCGAACCCTCCTTCGTGAGCCTCACCTGCGGCTCGTCGAGGGCCTGGAGCGTCGCCGCCAGGACTTTCGCGGGCACCAGCACCTCGCCTTCGGTGTGCACGGACGCGTTCCTGACCAGGCTGACGGCATGCTCGTGATCGCTACCGGCGATCTCCACGTCGGCGCCCGCGCGGAGGCGAAGTCCGGCGAGCACGGGGTCGAACACGCGGGTCGGCAGCAGCCGCGCCACCTCGGCGGCGGCCCCGGCCAGCTCGGCTGTCGTGGCGGTGAGGTCCATACCCGGCACGCTAGCGAGGACCCCTGACAATTTCGGGAGCCTTGTCGGGAGAGCCCTGTCAGGCTCTGTCGCGGCAAGGTAACGGGATCTTGTACGGAGCGGAAGCATGTCGTCTCAGCGGGTGACGAACGGCTGCCTGATCTGCGCCAAGCATCAGGGCCACGGGCCGCTGGTCGGCCCAGTCGTGTGGACGGACTCGGTTGTCGTGGTGTCGCACCGGCCGGCCGGGGTGCTCGGCCACCTGTTCGTCGAGACGCGGCGGCATGTTGCGACGTTGGACGAGCTCACGGTCGGCGAGGCGGAGGCGGTCGCGCGGGCGGTGCGGCTGGTGGCCAGGGCGTTGCGGGCCGAGCTGGATCCGGAGTTCGTGTTCTCGATGATCACGGGGCTGTCGGTGGCGCATTTCCATCAGCACGTGTTCGTTCGGCATCGGGGGACGCCGGCTGAGCTGCCTTGGAACGAGGTGGCGTGGAAGGGCGCGCCCTCAGGTGATTCAGGGGCGTTGTGCGCCCGCCTCCGCACTCACTTCTGAGTGTTCAGGTACTCCAGCTGAGCGCGCACGGACCACTCGGCCGCAGGCCAGAGCACCCGGTCGACGTCCGCGTAGACGACCTCGACGACCTGCCTAGGCGTCGGCGAACCACCGAGCGCCGAGACGGCGCGGCGGACCTGTTCGAGGCGCTGGGTGCGGTGGGCGAGGTAGGCGCGGGCGGCCTCACCGGCGTCGGCGAGTTCGGGGCCGTGGCCGGGCAGCACGGCGGTGTCCGGGGGCAGGTCGGCGAGGAGCTTCAGCGAGTCGAAGTAGTCGCCGAGCTTGCCGTCCGGGTGGGCGACGATCGTGGTGCCGCGGCCGAGGACGGTGTCGCCGGTCAGCACGGCCTCGCCGTCGATCACGAAGCACAGAGAGTCGCTCGTGTGGCCGGGGGTGCCGAGGACGCGGAGTTCGAGGCCGGCGCTGGTGATGACGTCGCCGTCGACCAAGCCCTCGGAGCCGTAGGTGAACGTCGGGTCGAGCGCGCGCACCGGGGCGCCGACCAGTTCGGAGAACTCGCGGGCACCATCGGAGTGGTCAGGGTGGCCGTGGGTCAGCAGGATCTCGGCGACGGGGCCGTGAGAGGCGATCCGCTTCAGGTGGACGAGATCTAGCGGACCGGGGTCGATGACCACGTAGGAGGAGGCGTCGGGAGCCTTCAGGAGCCACGTGTTGGTGCCGTCGAGGGTCATCGGCGAGGGGTTGTCCGCGAGCAGCACGGCGGCGTGCTGGGTGACCTGGCGGAGTTCGCCGTACAGGGGGTGCGAGGCGCGCGCACCGATCAGAGGTGAGCCGCTCACGAGAGGATCACCCGGATCACGTCACCGTCGCGGACGAGCTTGGGAATGATCTTCTCGACGCTGCGTTCCTCGGCCATCACGGCGGCGACGGTGCCGAGCTCGCCCACCTCGTCGAGGGTGCGCCAGGTCGGGGGCATGAGCATGCGGCGGCCCTCACGGGCGTCCTCGATGGCGTCGGCCGGGGTCTGCCAGGCGGCGTCGGAGGCCTCGGTGGTGGCGCCGTCGGCGAGTTGGCCGGACGGCAGCGCGGCCACGAAGAAGCGGGTGTCGTAGCGGCGGGGTTCGTCGTAGGGAGTGACCCAGTTGGCCCACGGGCGCAGCAGGTCCGCACGCAGCACCAGCTTCGACTCCGAGAGGAACTGGGCCAGCGACAGCTCGCGGTCGACCAGGGCCTGACGCGCGTCGGCGAAGGGGCGGGTGTCCGCCACGACCGAGGAGGCGTCGGGGCCTGCCAGCAGGACACCGGACTCCTCGAACATCTCCCGCACCGCCGCGCACACGAACGCGCGGGCCGTGGCCGGGTCGACGCCGAAGACCTTGCCCCACCACGCGGGCTCCGGGCCTGCCCACGCGACGGAGATGTCCGCGTCACGCCGGTCCACGCCGCCGCCGGGGAAGACCGACATCCCGCCGGCGAACGCCATGCCCTTCACCCGGCGCAGCAGGAAGGCTTCCAAGCCTGCGGAGGTGTCCCGCAGCAGCACCACGGTGACGGCGTCGCGCGCCTCAGCGGGTTGAGCGACCGGCGAGGTGGGTACCAGGTTTCCCGGCAAGGTCATGTCCTCGGGCATCCTCCGAGCGTACGACCGAGCCAACTCGAGGATGGTGTGATGGCGACGAAGGTCTCCGGCTGCCTGGTGAAGATGCTGCTGGTGTTGTTCGGGGTGGTGATGGGCACCGGCCTCACCACCGTGGCGGGCGTGCTGTTGTTCATCCCCGACCGCACGACCGTGATCAGCGTCGATCCGACGTCCGCCAACCCCGGCGTGTACGTGAAGAAGGTCGAACGGATGGTCGGCGGCACCTACTACGAGATCTGGCTCGGGCCGTCGCCGGACCGCGGCCACGTGGTGACCGTTCCCTCCGGATGGGACTACGACCCGTCGCGCGAGACCACCGGCGACGGCATGCGACTGAAGTTCCGCGACGGAGGCGAGATCTTCGTCCCCAAGGCGAGTTACTCCTGAGGCAGGATGAGCGAGTGGAAGAACAGCTGCGCGTAGGACTTGTCGGCGCGGGCCCGTGGGCGAGCATGATCCACGCCCCCGGCATCGCGAACCACCCCGGCACGACGCTGACCGGCGTGTGGGCGCGCCGGCCCGAGGCCGCGACGGAGCTGGCGCACGCCCACGGGGCCGAGCCGTTCACGTCGTACCAGGACCTGCTGTCCACTGTGGACGCCGTCGCGTTCTGTGTGCCGCCGAGCGTGCAGGGGCCGATGGCGATCGAGGCCGCCAACGCGGGCAAGCACGTGATCCTGGAGAAGCCGATCGCGGAGTCGGTCGAGGTGGCCGAGCACCTCGTCGCCGCGATCACCGAGGCCGGGGTCGCGTCGCTGGTGGTGCTGACCCGCCGCTACGCGCAGGAGACCAAGGAGCTGCTGGCCCAGCTGCACCGCACGGGCGGCTGGACGGGAGCGGACGGGCGCTGGCTGACGGGCGCGCTGCTGGACGGGCCGTTCTCGAACTCGCCGTGGCGCCACGAGAAGGGCGCGCTGGACGACATCGGCCCGCACGCGTTCGACCTGCTGGACGCGGCACTCGGCGAGATCACCGACGTGATCGCCGCCAACGTGTCGGACACCGGCCTGTGGCAGCTGATCCTGCAGCACGCGGGCGGCGCCACCAGCACGCTGACGCTGACCCTGTCGTTGCCGCTGCAGCCGCCGTTCGCGGATTTCACCGTGTTCGGCCCGAACGGCCACCGCACGTTGAACAGCCGCGACACGTCCGCCCAGGACTGCTTCATCAACCTGCTCGACGACTTCGTGGCGATGGTGCACAGCGGCACCACGACCCACGAGTGCGACGTGCGGCGTGGCCTGCACCTGCAGCGGGTCATCGACCTGGCGAGGCGCAAGGCCGAGGCGTGACGCCGCTTCGGCGTTGCGTGAGATCCGGATTTCGGCCGGAGCCACGGGAGGTCGGCGCACGGGCTGAGTGAGTCGAGCGTGCGTTGACGTGCAGCGATGCCCCGTTGCCTTCGCGGCGCTGGTGGACGCGTTCGCACGTCGGTAGCGGTTCGACGACATGCCCACAACGCCCGAACGCGCGCTTTCGCAGGGGTCCCCCCGGTCTGGGAACCCCTACATCTCAACGTACTCAGCAGGTCCGACAAGATCGTCGAAGCTCGGCCTGCGCGAGTGATCCCGCGTTGATCGAGTCGACGCGGGTCGCCACTACTGCGGCTGGTGCCCGTTGTTCGTAACCCCGAACGCTGACTCACGAGCCGAAGAACGGTCGATCTGCCAACGGCCGGTGTCGCTCGCCTTCACCCCGGTCTGCTCGCGCTGCGCCAGCTCCTCGTGCAGCTGCTGCAGCAGGGCCCGCTCACGCTCGCTCAGGTTGGCGTCCACAGAGGACGGCTCGGGCGACTCGGCCAGCGCGGCCTGCAGTGCGGCGAGCTCGTCCGGGTTCAGCTCGGTGGTGACCTCGGCCCGGTTGATCGGCATGGGCTCGGGCAGAGCCTCGATCTCGGGCTCGGCGGGAGCCACCGAGATCCGCTTCACCGGCTTCGGCGGGAATGGTTGCGAGCCCTCCAGGGTGGACTGGCGAGCACGACGTGAGCCGATCTCCTCCACTGGCTCCGGCGCCGGTGTCGGCTCGGCCACCGGCGCCGCAGCGGAAGGTTCTTCTGACTGGTCGAACCAGGTCGGGGTCGGATCGTGGCCGGCCACCGCGGCTACCGGAGCGGTGACGGGAGCGGGAGCACCCGAGATCGGCACCGGACGCGACGACGTCACGGCGGAGGCGTGGTAATCGCTGAGCTGCGTGCCCACGGTCAGCACCTCGACCGCGGCGCGCACGCCCGCTTTACGGAGCACCGAGTCGATTCGGTACGAGGTCGCGGGCGCGAAGCCCTGCGGGCCGATGTCCACGAGCACGACGCGCTGCGGCAGCGGGCCGGGCGTGGAGCCGGTGGGTGAGGAACGCCAGACGCAGCGGACCGAGCGCACGTCCGGCAGCACGGACACGGCGCGGGTCAGCAGCGGCGCCAGGTCGGAGGCCGGGTCGCTCTCGGAGGTGAAGCGGTGGCGGACGAACGGCAGGACCTCGACCACCGGCAGGCGGTCGGTCAGCGCGCCGTCGGAACGCACCTCGTGCAGCAGGAACGTGAGGGCCGCCCGCTCGTCGGGGAGCACCGGGATGCGGCCCGCGAGGAGCGTGCCGACGAGAAGTTCGACGGCACGGTCGAGCTCACCGACAGCGAGGAACTCGCGTGCCTGCGACAGGGCGTCATCATCCACACGGCCCGCCATCGACAGCAGGAGATCGTGCAGACGGACCGGCAGGCCGACACCGTCGTTCGTCACGTCAAGTCTCCTTAGCTGAGCACCAGGTGTTCCTCGGACTCGGCGCCGGCACATACCAGCTCCGATGCCGCCAGCGCCGCCCGGTGGTAGGGCGGCAGGTCCATCCCGGACGACACGACCTCGACACACGGGTCGTGCTCGCCCAGCGCCCGCAGAACGCGTTGCAGCTCGCCGGTCAGCCGGGCGTGGCCGGTGGTCGCCGCGACCAGCAGAACGCGACGGACCCCGGAGGGACCGATGCGCCAGCAGGAACGGACTTCCCCTACCCCGTGCCGACCTCGCAGCGTCGCACCGAGCACTACGGTCGCGGAATCCCCCATCGGCACCCGATCAGGTGATTCCGGGGAAAAGGTGTAGTCGGTGGGTGGCAGTTCGTCCAGCCCTTTGACCGAACTGACAGCGCCCGGTTCCGCCCCGTAGGGCACGAGCGCGTCCTGCAAAAGGCGCAGTTCATGATCAGTCAGAGGGATGCGCGAGTGCAGCAGAGTGCGCGGCAACGACCGCGCGAGCACCGCATACGCGTCCGAGGACGCCCAGTCCCGGTACCGCCACAGCAGGTCGTCCGGGAGGCGTCCGGCGAGCCGCAGCAGCAGTTCGTGGCACGTGTCCGACATGTCACACCCTTCCCCAGAACCCGGGACTATCAGACCTCGACGATCAGTTCGATCTCCACGGGAGCGCCGATCGGCAACTCTGCGACCCCCACAGCCGACCGGGCGTGCTTGCCCGCGTCTCCGAAGATCTCGCCAAGGAGCTCCGAAGCGCCGTTGATGACACCCGGCTGCCCCGTGAAGCCCTCGGCGGAGGCCACGAACCCGACAACTTTCACGACACGCTTGATCGAGTCAATCCCCACGAGCGCGTGCACGGCGGCAAGCGCGTTGAGGATGCAGGTCGCGGAGTACTGCTTGGCCTCCTCGGGGGAGACCTCGGCGCCGACCTTGCCGGTCGCGAGCAGCTTGCCGTCGACGAACGGCAGCTGGCCGGACGTGAAGACGTGCGAGCCGCTCTGGATGGCCGGGACATAGGCGGCGAGCGGGGCCGCGACGCCGGGGAGCTCGATGCCGAGCTCCTTCAGGCGCGTGGTCCAGGTGGTCATGCCTTCGCCCGCTTCAGGTACGCGACGTGCTGCTCACCGGTCGGGTTGGTGAGCACGGTGACGAGCTCCCAGCCGTCGTCGCCCCACTGGTCGAGAATCTGCTTGGTGGCGTGGATCAACAGCGGAACGGTCGCGTACTCCCACTTCGTCATGCTCGGAGCCTAACTTGCCACCCGAACGCCCTCTGCGCGGTTCTCGCCGTTCGGGCTACCTTGATCACATGGAGACCTGGCGGATCATCGCCACCAGCCTGTTCGGCGTGGGTGGGCTGGTGATGGTGCTCGTCGCCATGGCGCAGGTGCGTGATCGCAAGCACAGCCACCACGCGGACGTCGTGCGCACCGGGCTGATCGGGCTGGTGGTCGTGGGCGTCGTCACGCTCAGCATCGCGCTGTGGCTGCCCTCGGTCGTGGCGTGGGCGCTTGTCGCCGCGACGGCGATGGCAGTCTTCTTCCTCACCATGATGGATTGATTGACTGACCGACACCCGGCCTCGTTCACACATAGTCTGGACGTGTGACGTCGTGGACCGAGGAGCTGAGCCGAGCCCGCCTGCACGTGGTCTCCGGCAAGGGCGGCACCGGGAAGACCACGATCGCGGCCGCGCTGGCGCTCGCGCTGGCCACCGGAGGCCGCCGGGTGCTGCTGGTCGAGGTCGAGGGACGGCAGGGCATCGCCCAGCTCTTCGACCGGGCCCCACTGCCCTACGCCGAGGAACGGATCGTGTCCGCGCCCGGCGGCGGTGAGGTGCACGCGCTCGCGGTGGACGCCGAGGCGGCTCTGCTCGAGTACCTGGCGATGTTCTACAACCTCGGCTTCGCCGGCCGGACCCTGCGCAAGATGGGCGCGATCGAGTTCGCGACCACGCTCGCGCCCGGCCTGCGGGACGTGCTGCTGACCGGCAAGGTCAAGGAGTGCGTCAACCGCACCGGCAAGGACGGGCGCCACCTCTACGACGCCGTCGTGCTGGACGCGCCGCCCACCGGACGCGTGGTCAAGTTCCTCGACGTCACGAAGGCCATGGCCGACCTCGCGAAGGTCGGGCCGATCAAGGGGCAGAGCGACGGCGTGGTGCGGCTGCTGCACTCCGGCGACACCGCCGTGCACCTGGTCGCGCTGCTGGAGGAGATGCCGGTGCGGGAAACACTCGACGCGGTCTCCGAGCTCGACGGCGCCGACCTGCGACCGGGCGCGGTGCTGGTGAACCGGGTGAACCCGTCCCGCCTGCCCGCCAGGTCCGTCACCGCCGCGGCAGGCGGCCGGGTCGACGCGACGCGGGTGCGCGCCGGCCTGCTGTCCGCCGGTCTGGAGCTGCCCGAGGACACCATCGAGGGTCTGGTCGACGAAACAGTCGAGCACGCGATCAGGATCAGCGCCGAACAGCAGGCCAAGGAACTCCTCGCGGAATCCGACCTGCCCACGCTCGAACTGCCCGAGCTGACGGACGGGGTGGACGTGGCCGCGCTGTACGAGCTGGCCGAGGTGCTGGTCGCGGCGGGTGTCCGATGAACAGGCTCGAGTTCGACAACTTGCTGGACGATCCGGCCACTCGCGTGCTCGTCTGCTGCGGTTCCGGCGGCGTCGGCAAGACGACGACGGCGGCCGCGCTGGGGTTGCGCGCGGCGGAACGCGGCAGGCGCGTCGTCGTGCTGACGATCGACCCGGCCCGCCGCCTCGCGCAGTCGCTCGGCCTGCGGGAGCTCGACAACCATCCGCGTGAGGTCGTCGTCGAAGGCTTCGAGCCCAAGGGCGAGCTGTACGCGATGATGCTGGACATGCGTCGCACGTTCGACGACATGGTGCTGACGCACGCGGGCCGCGACCGGGCCGACCAGATCCTGTCGAACCCCTTCTACCAGACCATTTCCTCGTCGTTCTCCGGAACGCAGGAGTACATGGCGATGGAGAAGCTGGGCCAGCTGGTGGCGCAGGACGAGTGGGACCTGATCATCGTCGACACCCCGCCGAGCCGATCGGCGCTGGACTTCCTCGACGCGCCGCAGCGGCTGTCGACGGTGCTCGACGGGAGGTTCATCCGCATGCTCTCCGCGCCTGCGCGCGCGAGCGGACGTGGGTTGCTCAAGATCGTCGGAACCGGCTTCAGCCTGTTCACACGGGCGGTGTCCACGATCGTCGGCGGCCAGCTGCTGCAGGACGCCTCGACGTTCGTGCAGGCGTTCGACAGCATGTTCGGCGGCTTCCGCGAACGGGCCCAGCGCACCTACGAGCTGCTCCGCTCGCCGGGCACCGGGTTCGTGGTGGTGGCGGCCGCGGAGCCGGACGCGTTGCGCGAGGCCAGCTACTTCGTGGAACGGCTCGGCGCCGAGGGCATGCCGTTGTGCGGGCTCGTCGCGAACAGGACCCACCCCGTGCTGGCTGCGGACCTGCCCGCGGCGAAGGCGCTCGCCGCAGCGGAAGATCTTGATCGCTCCGGTGAGGCGCCGCTCGCCGCGGCGGTGCTCCGGCTGCACGCGGACCGGGTAGCGGTCGCGGATCGGGAGAAGCGACTGCTGGCCCGGTTCACACGTGCCCACCCCGGTGTCGCACTGGTCGGCGTGCCCGCGTTGCCCGCGGATGTGCACGACCTCGACGGCCTTCGAGAGATAGGTCGCCGGCTCGCCGGGGAGTAGAGCCTCGGACTAGTTCCTGATCTTGCAGAACTAGCCGACCCTCGAGTCCTCGTGATGGTCAAGGCGCGCATTGTCCAGCAATTCGTACCAAGACGTAACGTCCGGCCGGCGACGCAGCAGAGCGCGTCGTTCACGCTCTGTCATGCCACCCCAGACGCCGAACTCGATCCTGTTGTCCAGCGCTTCGGCCAGGCATTCCATGCGCACGGGACAACCGAGACACACGAGCTTCGCCTTGCGCTGCTCCGCACCCCTGACGAAGAGCTGATCCGGCTCCTCATCGCGGCACGAAGCGTTGATACGCCAATCCCCCTGGTTCATATCCCCCACTCCTCAGTGCTGTCCAAATGTGGAAATCCGCCACACCCCTGCCACGGATGCCGTAGCGTTCGAAGCCACGGCTGCATTCCTTGGACGTTGACGGACTGTAGAGCCTTCTGGTTCCACGTCCAACCCTGGGCCACCCAACTGTTACCTGTCTTGCGTATCCCTACTCATGCTGAGTAACGGGGCTTACTGATCACCGTCACCCGTTCGTGTACGGCGTACGCTGCCCCTCGTGCGAGTCAGGAATGGCGTGCTCAAGATGCTCGGCCTGTGCCTGCTGGCTGGGGTTCTCCTCGCCGGCATGCTGTTCCCGGTGGTGGGCGCGACAGGCCTGGTCTCCAACCGCGCCAGCGACACCGTGGACAGCATCTCTGCCGACCTCGTGACCACGGACCCACCGTTGATCACGACAGTGACCGACAAGGACGGCGGCCCGATCGCCTACCTGTACGACCAGTACAGAGTCCTGACACCACCGGAGAAGATCTCGCCGACCATGAAGGCGGCGCTGATCTCGGTCGAGGACCGCCGGTTCTACGAGCACCAGGGCGTCGACTGGAAGGGCACCATGCGTGCCGGGCTGACGAACCAGGTCAGCGGCTCCGTGTCGCAGGGTGCGTCCACGCTGACCCAGCAGTACGTGAAGAACTACCTGGTCCACGTCGTGGCGCGGAACAACAAGCTGGAGCAGGCCAAGGCGCAGGAGCAGACCATCGCGCGCAAGATGCGCGAGGCCCGGATCTCCCTTCAGCTGGAGCGAAAGCTCGGCAAGGAGGAGATCCTCGCCAGGTACCTGAACGTCGTGCCTTTTGGTTCGACCATTTACGGCATCGCCGCGGCGGCACAGGCGTACTTCGGCACTACTCCGGACAAGCTGACCGTTCCTCAGTCCGCGATGCTCGCCGGAATGGTCAACAGTCCGTCAGCACTCGACCCCGAAGCGTATCCGGACAAAGCGCTGGACCGGCGCAACAAAGTGATCGACAGGATGGTCGAGAACGACAAGCTCTCGCGTGACGCGGGAGAGGCGGCGAAGAAGGAAGGACTCGGACTCGCGAGTCCTGTGCGAACCCCGCCGAACGGTTGTGTCGGCGCCGGTCCGGAAAACGGTTTCTTCTGCTCGTACGTCGTGAACTACTTGCAGCGAGCGGGTTTCAGCGAAGAACAGCTGCGCACCGGCGGCTACACAATTCAGACCACTTTGGACAGAGCAGTCACCTCGCAGGCGAAAGCGGCGGCGGAGGCGGGCGTCGCGAAGGGCACTCCCGGAGTGGCGAACACTATGGCGGTCGTGCGCCCCGGCAAGGAGCGTCACGATGTGCTGGCATTGGTGGCCAACCGCGACTACGGCCTGAAGGCCCAGCAGAACCAGACGACGTTCGACCTGCCGAGCGGCGTGGAGAACAAGTTCGGCGCGGGCTCGGTCTACAAGGTCTTCACGGCGGCCGCGGCGCTGGAGAAGGGCCTCGGCATCGAGAACGTGATCCCGACGCCGACGCACCACGTCTCGCGCGTGTTCAAGGGTGGCGCCGCGCGTTGTCCCGGCACCGGCGAGCCCGGCACCCGGTGGTACTGCCTGTCGAACTTCGACGGCAGCTACCCGTCGTCGATGTCGCTGCAGCAGGCCCTGCAGACCTCGCCGAACACCGGTTTCGTGATCCTGGAGGAGCAGACCGGCCTGGACACCGTCGTCGACATGGCCTCCCGTCTGGGCATGCGCGAGACGATGGCGACGAACCTGCAGGGCACCCGGCCGGACCCGAAGGCCAAGGACAAGCAGAACCGCATCTCGCAGACGGAGTTCTACAAGCAGAACGGCGGCAACGCGTCCTTCACGCTGTCGCCCGCGCCGGTGTCCACTCTGGAGCTCGCGAACGTCGCCGCCACCATCGTCTCCGGCGGCAAGTGGTGCCCGCCGACGCCGCTGGTGAAGGTGCTCGACCGCAACAACAAGGTCCTCCCGGTCAACGAGGCGCCGTGTGAGCAGGCCGTGAACGAGGGCCTCGCCAACGGCCTCGCGATGGGCATGAGCAAGGACGACGTCGGCAACGGCACCGCCGCCGCGGCCGCCAAGGCCTTCAAGTGGACCCGCCCGATGATCGGCAAGACGGGCACCACCGAGGAGTACAAGTCGGCGGCGTTCATCGGCGCGACCCCGGACTTCGCGGGCGCCGTGCAGACGTACAACGACGGCACCAACCCTCGCCCGATCTGCGTCGGCGGCGCCCCGCGCCTGTGCAGCGGCGGCAACATCTTCGGCGGCACCGTGCCCGCCCGCACCTGGTTCGACACGATGTCGAAGCTGCACGGCTCGTTGCCGGTGAGGAACCTCGCGCCGGTGGAGCCCCGCTACCTCAAGGGCGGACGGGAGATCCAGATCCCGGACGTCGTCGGCCGTTCGGTGAACGACGCGATCCGGATCCTGGAGCAGGCCGGCTACAAGGCCAGCCAGCAGTCGATCAACTCGGACCAGCCGAAGGGCACCGTGGTGAGCCAGTCGCCGCGCGGCAACGCCCTGCGGGGTACGGTGATCACGCTCTCGGTGAGCTCGGGCTATGTGCCGCCGCCGGTGCCGACGGAGCCGACTCAGGGCAATCCAGGGAATCCGAACGATCCTGGTAACCCCGGTAACCCGAACGAGCCGCCGCCGATCACGTTGCCCACGGAACCGGGCGAACCCAGATAGCGTTCAGGGCCCCTCATTCGTGAGGGGCCCTGTTCAGTTCAGTTCGGTTCAGGAGCTCAGCTTCGACTTCACCGCGGCGGCGATCCGGCCACCCTCTGCCCGGCCAGCCACCTCGGCGTTGACCGCCTTCATGACCTGGCCCATCTGCTTCTGCCCCGGCGTCTCACCGAGCTGCGCGGCAACAGCCTCGACGGCCTTGTCCACAATGGAAGCCAGCTCGGCGTCGTCGAGCTGGGCAGGCAGGTACGCCTCCAGGATCGCGAGCTCCGCGCGCTCCAGCTCCGCCTTCTCCGCACGACCCGCGCCCGCGAAGGCCTCCGCGGCCTCCTTGCGCTTCTTGGCCTCACGCGTGAGGACCTTCACGACCTCGTCATCGGTGAGCTCGCGAGCCTGCTTGCCCGAGACCTCCTCGGTCGTGACCGCCGTGAGCGCCATCCGCAGCGCACCGGCCGTGACGGTCTCCCTTGCCTTCATAGCCGCGGTCAGGTCGTTCTTCAGCCGCGTCTTCAACTCCGCCATGGGCGTGAACGCTACCGCCCGCCGGATGCGGCGCCGATCGAGTTATCCGTCTTCCGTACCCTTGACAACGTGAACAAGCTCGGCCGCGCTCTTCTCGCCACGACCGCACTCGGTGCCGCGACCATCGGGTACGCGGCGGGAATCGAGAGAAGGCACTGGACACTGCGCACCGCGACGGTGCCCGTGCTGTCGCCCGGCGCCAAGCCGATCAGGGTGCTGCACATCTCGGACCTGCACATGACGCCGAACCAGGTGTCGAAGCAGCGCTGGGTCGCCGCACTGAACGACCTGAACCCCGACCTGGTCGTGAACACCGGCGACAACCTCGCCCACAAGGACGCCGTCCCCGCCGTGCTGCGCGCGTTGGGGCCGCTGCTCGACCGGCCGGGTGTGTTCGTGTTCGGCAGCAATGACTACTACGCGCCGCGCCTGAAGAACCCCGTGCGGTACCTGCTGCCGTCTGCCAAGACCAAGCGCATCCACGGCGTGACGCTGCCGTGGCGCGACCTGCGCGCCGGCATGATCGAGCGCGGCTGGGAAGACCTCACGCACGTCCGCAAGACCATCACCGTGGCCGGTCAGCAGATCTTCTGTGCCGGGCTCGACGACCCGCACCTCAAGCGCGACCGGTATGCCGACATCGCCGGTGCGCCGGATCCGTCGGCCGCGTTGCGTCTCGGCGTCACGCACTCGCCGGAGCCGCGCGTGCTCGACCCGTTCGCTGCCGATGGCTACGACTTCGTGATGGCCGGGCACACCCATGGCGGTCAGCTGCGGGTGCCTTTTTACGGCGCGTTGGTGACCAACTGCGAGTTGGACCGTTCACGAGCCCGTGGCGTTTCCCGGTGGGGATCGCACATGTGGATGAACGTGTCCGCGGGGATGGGTACTTCGCCGTTCGCTCCGGTGCGGTTCTGCTGTCCTCCGGAGGCTTCGCTGCTCACGCTGGTGCCTCGGCCCGTCACGCCTGCTCAGGGGCGTAATCAGGGGGTCCGATTCGGAGCTGGGAGCGACATGATGTAGAGTTCAACTCGTTCCCAGCCGGGGTGTGGCGCAGCTTGGTAGCGCGCTTCGTTCGGGACGAAGAGGTCGCAGGTTCAAATCCTGTCACCCCGACAACAAATCAGGCTCTGTCCACATTAGACGTGGACAGAGCCTGATTTGTATTTCCGGCCATTCCGGGAGAATTCCAGGAGAAGGCCGGTGGTGCGGCCGGGCGTGCGACGTAGGTCTTGGTCACGATGTTCCGCAACGTCCACAGGTTCATGTTGTACGAGGCGTTGGCGTTGAAGCCCGGCTTGCCCGACGCGGGGTCGTGCACCGTGACGTAGTTCTGGCCGCCCGAGGTGTAGAAGCCCGAGATGACGATCCAGTGGTCGACGTTGCTGGACGCGGCGTAGCCCGGCGGCCGCAGGCCGCCCGCGCGCGTGACGATGTTGACCGGCATCGACCAGCCGGTGTCGATGCTCGTCTTGATCCGCGACCACAAGGCGTCGATCTCGGGGTTCGTCATCGGGTTGCTGACGGTGTGGACGACGTACGCGTTCGTGCCAAGCCAGTGGTTGAGGCCGTCACGGACCTGGTAGCGGTCGGTGCCGGTGTCCGGACTCGTGCCCACGTACGAGGCGATCGCCGCCTGGGTGGGCAACGCGGTGGTGCGCGACGAGATGACCATGCGGATCGCCGCGGGCCCGCAGTAGTAGCCGTTCGGCTGCTGCTGCCAGGTCACGCGGACGGTGGCCTGCGGGGTCACGTCGGCAGATGCCGCGGGGGTGACGCCGACGCTCGCGGCGAGGGCGAGGCCGACCAGCAGGGCCGGACCGGTTCTTCCGATGACTGTCATGCGCGGACCGTAGGAACGCGACCTTTCAGGTCGCTTGCATGCCGTGAAGAGCAGAGGCGAAGGGCCCCGTCATTCACGGAGAAGGGCATCAGGTTCCCCCATTTGCCACACGATCGTGTGGCATGGCTCGACATCCGGGAGCACGAGAGACACGGTGTTTGCATGCACGCTCCGCCACCGTTCCACACCAAACAATGCGGAACCGCCATGTAGCGTTAACCCGTACGAGTGATCGTTGACTATTCAACTCACGGTGGGTAACGGAGGCCTAGATCGACTCGACACACGGATCGGTGTTCGGTGCTCGTTGAAATTGGTCGGGAGAAGACCTGATGAACTCGGTTTCGGCTGTCAGGCAGGTTCACAAGTCGTGGATCGTCATAGCTGCGAAGTGCATTGTTGTGTTGCAGTCGCTGGCGATCGTTTACATGCTCACGTCTATCTGGGTGACGGTGGCGGTGGCTGCCGGGTTCGTGGTGGTCATGTCGACCGTGAGGGTGCTTTCGAGGGCCTCGCAGAAGATCGACGAGATCTTCGAGGAAGAGCTCAGCTGAGGAAGCCCCGTGCGGGCAGGCCTTCCGGGAAGCGTTCCAGTGCTTCGCCCGCGGCCGAGGCCAGCGACTCCAAGGTCTCGGTTTCCTCGGGTGACGCGGTGTGCGGGACGGCCCAGTAGCAGCCGATGGCGCCCAGCGGGTCGGGGCGCAGGATCGGGGCCATCAGTAGGCTTCGCACGAACGTCGGGCGGTACGCCTCCTGCGGGATTCGCTTGTCGAAGCGGATGTCCCTGATCGCGACGGTCTGCCGGTTCAGCATCGCCCAGCCGCTGATGCAGTTGACGGCGGGGAAACGCTGGCCCTTCCACAGCGGGCTCATCGAGTCCTCGTCGGCGTAGTAGCAGAGGTCGCCGTCCAGCAGCACCAGGGTCGCGCCGTGGGCAGCCAGAAGAGATCGGGCCGTGGTGCGGACGACGCGTTGGACTTCCTCCAACGTGGCCGCCTCGGCAAGGCGTTCCGTCGTGTCGTGCATGGGCACCACGTTAACTCTCACCAGGTCCAGGGCCTAGATATTCCGGTGCCGGGCGAACTCTGGTGCCATCGATTGATCGCCGATACTGTGCGAATCACGCCGCAGACATCCGATCTATGCCTTCGCCGCGGGCGTTGCACAGAAGGAGATCTGATGCGAGTACTGCTGGCATTCGTTGCCGCCATAGCGCTCGTCACCCCGTCTCAGGCCCAGGCCGCGAACGTGCTGTGGGAGGCGGATCCGGCCAAGGGGCCCGCGGCCGTGTTCGACGGGCTGGAACGGGATCCCGGCGCCATCACGGTGGCGAACGATCCCAGGTACGGGCCGTCGATCAAGTACGAGACCTGGGACTGGAGCAACGGCAAGGAGCGCTGCGAGTCACGGGGCATGCGCAAGAACGGCTCGCCCTACCGGATCGGGAGTGCGGACGTCGGCAAGGTCTTCTACTTCGGCTGGCGGGCGAAGTGGGAGGTCAACGCGAGCGGTGGGCACTGGGTCGCGGTCTACCAGCTGCACATCTCGGGGTCGAGCGGGTCGCAGCCCAAGTCCGGGCCGTTCGTGTTGCGCACGCTCGGCGACGGCAAGCTGCACTTCCAGCTCACCGCGCCGACGGGCGGGTCGAAGCACATCTGGACGGTGCCGTTCCCGACGAACCAGTGGAACGACTGGGTGATCGGCTTCAAGCTCAGCCGCGGCAACGACGGGTGGGTCGAGCTGTATCGCAACGGTGAGCAGCAGACGTTCGACAACGGGCAGAAGCGCTATGCCGGCGCCACGCTGTGGGGCACGCACGTCAACACCAAGTGGGGTGTCTACCGGTCGGGCCCCAACAGCGGGCGCGCCACGGCCTGGCTGAACAACGCCAAGCTCGGCACCAGTTACGCGGATGTCGCGCCGTAGACCGACTTCAGCGTGAACACGTGCGATGAAGGTCCGTGTGTGCACAGGTGGACCAGGCGTTCCTCGGCCTCGGCGACCGACGGCCGGTGACCCGCGGGCACCCACCAGAGTGCGGTCATCGCCTCGACAGGCGGGTGGAACCACTGGCGTCTGCCGCGCAGGATGGACCGGTGGGTGTCGCCGTAGACGTAGTCGATCAGCGTCTCCGGCGATTCCCACACGGACATGTTCACGATCAGCCAGTCGTCGTCGAAGACCCTGATCGCGGTCGCGTCGCCGTCCTCGCTCTGCAGCCGCCAGCGGAAGCCGGGTGCGGCGTCCGCGACCGCGTTCACCGGGTCGAGTGCGTCGACGAACTCCTTGAGCTGCGGGCTGTCCAGCGGCGCCAGCAGGCGGGAGATGTTGACCTGGGCGAGTTCCATGGTCATCGGCGGTGGTTCCTCGGCACGTGTCCCTGCGCGAGGGACAGCTGGTGCTTCGCCACGATCCACTGCTTCACGGCCGGCCGTGATGCCAGCACGAGACTGAGCACGCAGACGGCCAGCAGCGCGAACGACCCGAGTGACGGGACGAGCTCGGCCACGCCGCGGCGCACCGAGCGGAACAGCGCGACGACCAGCACGAACGCGGTGAACACGCCGGCCAGGTGGGAGGCGGCGGTGTTCGGGAAGTGCGGGTGGTTGATCGACAACGCCGCGAGCGCGTTCAGCACGCCGAACGCGCCGATCACGAACGCCAGCAGGATGCCGACGATCAACGTGCCGCCGGACATCAGGAAGCTGACGATCACGAACGCCGCGATGCCGAGCATGCCGACGGCGAGGATCCAGTTCAGCACGGCCAGCATGGTGAGCTGCGGAGGCTTCGGCGGCAGCCCGCCGCCCATGAACGGTGGCGGATACCCGTGGGCCGGCTGTGCCTGCGGCGGCCCCGGCACGGGAATGGTCAGCGGCGGCCGCTGCTGATACATCGGAGGTCCGGCCTGTGGATAGCCCTGCGGTGGCTGTGGATAACCGGGTGGTGGTTGCGGTGCCTGGTACTGCGGCCGCTGTGGTGGCGGCGCTCCCCAAGGTGGTGGTTGTGTCATCTCAAATCCCCCTAGAACCTGACCTGACTCTAGTGTTGAGACGTGACAACGCACCCTGCTCCGAACGTTCCGGACCAGCTTTTCGACGATTCCGCCGCTGAGGCTCAGTGGCGGGAGCGGTTCACCGCACCTCGGATGAGCCTGCCCGGCTGGGCCGACGACGCTCCGGACCACACGCTGTACATCTCGAACGCGAGCGGCGTGTGGGAGATCTACGCCTGGGACCGCGCGAAGGACGAGCACCGGAAGGTCACCGACCGACCGAACGGCACGTCGCACGGCACGCTCAACCCGGACGGCACCGAGATCTGGTGGTTCGACGACCACGACGGCGACGAGTTCGGCGTCTGGGTGCGTGAGCCGTTCCAGGCTGACGGCAGCAAGGCCGAGCCTGCCGTCGCGAACGTCACCGCCGGCTACCCGGCGGGCCTGGAGATCGGCCGCGACGTGATCGCGGTGGCCGCCTCGACCGACGACGGCACCACGGTGTGGTTGTCCCGCAACGGCGACGCCGCCGAGGTGATCTACCAGAACGAGCACGACGCCGGCGTTTCCGCGATGTCCAAGGACGAGACGATCGTCGTGATCGCGCACTCCGAGCACGGCGACAACCGGCACATGGCGTTGCGCGCGCTCACCACGGACGGCGCGACCCTGGCGGACAAGTGGGACGGCAAGGGCAAGGGCCTCGACGCCATCTCGTTCAGCCCGGTGCGCGGCGACCAGCGGCTGCTGGTGCTGCACGAGCGCCGTGGCCGCGAGGAGCTGCTGGTCTGGGACGTCGCCGCGGGCACCGAGCAGGAGATCGTCCTCGACCTGCCGGGCGAGGTCGCCGCGGACTGGTACCCGGACGCCTCCGCGCTGCTGATCGTCCACACCCACCACGCGCGCAACACCGTGCACCACTACGACCTCGCGACCGGCAAGCTGTCCTCTTTGGACACCGCGCCCGGCGTGATCGGCAGCGCGGGTGTTCGCCCGGACGGCACCGTCGAGTACTCGTGGTCGTCCGCCGAGAAGTCCACGGTGATCCGCGCTCTCTCGACCGACGGCACCGAACGCGTCCTGGTCGAGCCGCAGGGCGCCCGCCCGGCGACGTCGCTGCCGCTCGAGGACGTGTTCGTCGGCGACGTCCACGCGCTGGTCTCGAAGCCCGCCGGCGAGGGCCCGTTCCCGACGGTCTTCATGATCCACGGCGGTCCGCACTCGTCCGACGAGGACCGTTTCTCGGCCTACCGCGCGGTGTGGCTGGACGCCGGGTTCGCCACCGTGCACGTGAACTACCGCGGTTCCAGCGGCTACGGCTCGAAGTGGCGCGACGCGATCGAGGGCAGGCCTGGCCTCACCGAACTCGAGGACATCGCCGCGGTCCACGACTGGGCGGTCGGCTCCGGTCTCGCCGACCCCACCAGGACCGTGCTCAACGGCGCGTCCTGGGGCGGCTACCTGACCCTGCTCGGCATCGGCATCCAGCCGGAACGCTGGACGGTCGGCGTCGCGGGTGTCCCGGTGGCCGACTACCTCGCCGCGTACGAGGACGAGATGGAACCGCTGCGGGCGTTCGACCGGGCCCTGTTCGGCGGTTCGCCGGAGGAGCTGCCCGAGCTCTACCGGGAGTGCTCGCCGCTCACCTACGTCGACAAGGTGACGGCGCCGGTGCTCGTGCTCGCGGGTGAGAACGACCCGCGCTGCCCGATCCGGCAGATCGACAACTACCTCGACGCGCTCGCGGCTCGCGGCCACTCCTACGAGATGTACCGCTACGACGCGGGCCACGGATCGTTGGTCGTCGCCGAGATGATGCGGCAGACGGCGGCCGAGGTGGACTTCGCAAGGCGCCACCTCTCGAAGTAACCTGGGTGCGGCGCTGCCGGAGCGCCTCACCTCCTGATCGGTCACCCACGCTGACCGGCGTCGCGGAGGCAAAGGGGATCCTTGTCCTCCCGGCGCCGGTCAGCATGGGCAAACGTGTCCGGACGAGCAGGGCAAGGCGTGGGGAACGGCTCCAGCGCGTCCGCGAAAGGCACGCCATGACCGAGCAGAAGTCCTTCAAGCGCCTGGTCCGCACCCGCATGGAACGCACCGGCGAGTCCTACTCCACCGCACGCCGTCACGTGCTCAAAGACGCCCGCCCCACCGGTCAGATGCACGACTCGTGGCTGTTGCGGGAGGTCCTGGACGGCGAGTGGTCCGAGGCGATGCTGGCCGGGCTCGCCGGCGGCATCGGGTTCATGTACTTCGTCTTCGACTACAAGGGGCACACGTCGACGATGACGATCGTCGCGCGGCACCACCCGGCGCCGTTCATCCCGACCGCGTTGATGCACGCGGGCATCGCGCACGACGTCACGTCCACGACGTCCGCGCGCAAGGCCGAGAGGGTGATCAGGGAAGCCGACGGGCCGGTGATCTGCCTGCTGGGCAAGGAAAAGCACCCGGTCGCCGTGCTCGGGATCGACGACGACACCGTCACCCTCAGCACGAACACCCAGCCCCTCGACGAGTTCATGACGAGCTGGGGTCAGGGCAAGCACGAGATGATCAGCATCGGCGAACGCACGGGCGAGCCGGATGTCGCAGCCGCGGTGCGGATGACGTGCGAGCATCTGACGGGTCCGGTGCTGGGCAACAACTTCGACGTGAACTTCGGCTTCTCCGGGATGCGGAAGCTCGCGGAACAGTTGCGCGACAAGGGGAAGAAGGGCTGGACGCAGCGCTGGGCCGAGGACCCCGGTTTCGTGAAGCAACGCCTGCACGACTGCCTGGAGGTCACCTACACGGCACCGGGCGCCACCCGGCCGCTGTACGCCGAGTTCCTCGACGAGGTCGGATTGCCTGGGGCGGAAGAGTTTCGACGCGCCGGCAAGCTCTGGTCCCGGATCGCGCAGGGCGGCGACTACGACGAGTTGGCCGAGAAAGTAGACGAGGCCCGCTCCATCGAGGAGCGGGCCATCCGTCGACTACCACGCTAGGCCGACTGGGCCTGCCACATCCAGTGCGCCTGCTCCAGGTCCTGCGTGATGCCGATGAGCAGGTCCTGGGTGACGAGGTCCGGCTTGTCGGTCTCGTCGATGCGGGAGCGCATGCGGGTGATGAGCGCGCCCAGCGAGGACGTGATGGCGGTGACGACCTGATCCTCCTTCAGCCACCCGGACTCGATCGCGGGCACGCCGGACGACGCGGCGATGGTCTTCGCCGTGCCGTTCGGCGTGACGCCGAGAGCGGCCGCGCGTTCGGCGACCTGGTCGGCGGCGTTGCGCGCCGAGACGACCAGTTCGTCGAGCTGGAGGTGGACGCTGCGGAAGTTCTTGCCGATCACGTTCCAGTGCGCCTGCTTCCCGATCAGGGACAGGTCGACGAGGTCGACGAGCGTTGCCTGCAGCACGGTGCCGACCGCGTCGCGGTCAGCGTCGGACAGCGGGCTGGTGATCGGGTTCTTGGCCATGGTGATCCGCGCCTCCTCAGACGGTGACGGTGATCGCCACCTCGATGTTGCCGCGGGTCGCGTTGGAGTACGGGCAGACCTGGTGGGCCTGCTCGACGAGCTTCTCCGCGACCGCCTGGTCGTGTCCGGGGATCAGCACGGCGAGCTCGACGGACAGCTGGAAGCCGCCGGCACCGTTCGGGCCGATCCCCACCTTGGCGGTTACCTCGGAAGAGGCGATCTGAACCTTCGCGGCGCGCGCGACGGCGGAGAGAGCGGAGTTGAAGCAGGCCGCGTAACCGGCCGCGAACAGCTGCTCGGGGTTCGTCGCGTCGCCGCCGGGGCCGCCCATCTCCTTGGGGACCGACAGGACCTCGTCGATCACGCCGTCGGAGGACCGGACCTCGCCGTTGCGTCCTTCGCCGTAAGCAGTCGCCTCAGCCGTGTACAGCGTGCTCATTCCGCTCTCCTTTGAGCCCGTAGGGATGATGTCTACTGGGGAGTAACGCAAAGGAAGACGGATACCTGCCCGAAGGTGGTTCAGTTCACTTCGATGTGAGACGCCTGCCGCAGCGCGAACTCGACGACCTGGCGTCCGATGACCCTCAGGTTGCGGTCCACGTCGTCGTCCGAGCAGGCGCCGTCGCCGTCGAACTTGACCTGCGCGGAGTTGATGGCGGCGCCCAGCGGCGTCGGCCAGCCGCGCAGCGCGTGCACGATCGAACGGACGGCCGCGAGCGTGTTCACCGCCGCCTGCCAGCCGTACGCGGCCGTGATCGTGCCCACCGCGCGGCCGTCGAGGTAGGGGCGTTCGTCGTCGCGCAGGTCCTCGATGTAGTCGAGCGCGTTCTTGACGAGACCGGAGACGGTGCCGTGGTAGCCGGGCGACACGAGGATCACGCCGTCCGCACGACGCAGGTCCTCGACCATCTTCAACGCGACCTCCGTGCGTTCCGGCACGGACGGGTCGTAGAACGGCAGCACCAACTCGGGCCCGCTGTACTGGATTGTCTCCGCGCCGAGCTCACGAGCACCCTCCAGCGCGACCCGCAGCGCCCGTTCGGACTGCGAGTCGGATCTGATAGAGCCCCCGATGCCCACCACCGTCACCGTCATGACGTCGATCCTTCCACCTCCAGATACCTGGAGATCCAGCACTACTGGCGAGTAACGTGCACCACATGTCGAACTTCCAGGCCGGCGTACTGGCCGGTGCTCTGCGCTTCGCGTTCGGTCTGCCCGGCCCGTTGCGCCGTCTCATCGCCGGTACCCCGATCCGCCTGGACGGACAGGACCTGCACCCGGAAGCACAGCTCCTGCTGCGCCTCCAGACCGTGTCCGGGACCGAGTGGCGCACCAAGACAGCGTCCGAGAGTCGGCTAGACCTGGAGTTGAGTTCGAAACTCGTCTCCGGCCCGAAGATCACCGGGGTCGGGTCTCGCGACCTCACGATCGGCGAGTTCGCCGGCCGGCTCTACACGCCTGACGGGCTCGCACCCGGCTCGGCGTTGCTGATCTTCTATCACGGTGGCGGCTGGGTCACCGGCGGTTTGGAGACACACGACAACCTGTGCCGGTTCCTCGCTCGTGAGGCCGGCGTGCGGGTGCTGGCCGCCGACTACCGGCTCGCGCCCGAGCACCCGTTCCCGGCGGCGGTCGAGGACGCGGCCGAGGTGTTGCAGTACGCCGTGGCGAAGGCCGAGGACCTGGGCATCGACGCCAGGCGGATCGCGCTCGGCGGGGACAGCGCGGGCGGCAACCTGGCGGCGGTGACGGCGCACAACGCCGAGATCGACATCGCGTTCCTGCTGCTCTTCTACCCCGGCGTGGACGCCTCGGTGCGCCGCCGGTCGCGGGAGATCTTCGGCAACGGGTTCTTCCTGACCGACGAGAAGATGGACTGGTTCCTGGACCAGTACAGCGCCGGTGGCAACGACCGCCACGACCCACGACTGTCGATCATGCTGGCCGACGACCTCTCGAACCTGCCGCCCACCTACGTCGCGACCGCGGGCTACGACCCGTTGCGCGACGAGGGCGAGGCGTTCGCGGAACGACTGGCCACCGAGGGTGTGCCGGTCGTGCTGCGCAGGCACGAGGGCCTCTTCCACGGCTTCGCGAACGTGCTCGGCGTCGGCGGGATCTTCCGCGAGGCAGTGTCCGAGGCCGTCGGCGCGCTGCGAACCGGTCTCGCGCTCGCGAACTCCGCTCAGGATGTGACCGAGACCGCCTGATGCTGCCGGGACAGCACCCACGCCCCGCCGGCGACCAGTAGTCCGGCGACACCGGCGACAGCAAAGCCGAGCGGGGCTCCGCCGTGGTCCACGGCGAGCCCCGCCAGCGGCTGACCTGCCGCGACGCCGAACGTGAACGCCGACCCCTGAAAGCCCAGTGCCAGCCCGCGCGCCGAGGCGGGCGCGAGCTTGCTGATCTGCTCGCTCGATGAAGCGATGGTCGGCGCGCAGACGAGGTTCATCGGGATGAGCGCGATCGCCAGCAGTGCCACGCTGCCGTCGCCGAGCCCGACCGGGATCTCCAACAACGCCATGCACGCGAGCAGCACCACACCGCTCGGCACCCTCGTTCGGCTGCCGTAGACGAGCCCACCCAGCGCCGACGCGGCGCACATCACCACGAAGATCAGGCCGAGCCAGCTCTGCTGACCTGCGCGTTCGAGGCTGGCGATCGAGGCGATCTCCATACCGGACAACGCCATGGTGGCGCCGAACGGGATGATCAACGCCGCGATCATCGGCCCGCGCATCCAGGTCTGCCAGTGCGGTGGCGGCCCGTCGACGACCTCGTCCTCATGGATCAGCAACGGGTTGATGATGAACAGCAGCGCGCACGCGATGACGATCGCCGCGCCGATCGAGACCAGCGCCGTGCCGGTGGAGAAGTGCGTCGCGACCAGCACGCCGGCAGCAGGTCCGATCATGAACGACAGCTCGACCGAGATCGAGTCCAGCGAGAACGCCGGCCTGCGCTGTGGCTCGGGCACGAGCGCGGTGAGCGCCTGCCGCCCGATCGACATCAGCGGCACCGCCACCAGCCCGTTGGCGAACGCGAGCGGCAGCAGCACGTAGTAGTCCATCAGCGGCGCGGTGAGCCAGAAGACGCCTTCCAGCAGGCTGAGCACCAGAGTGACCCGCAGCCCCTTACTGTCGATCAGCTTGCCCATCAGCGGGGACCCGAGGCCGATACCGACCATGGTCGCGAACCCCACCGTGCCCGCCGCCGCGTAGCCCTTGTCGAGCGTGGTCACGACGTGCAGGGTCACCGTCACGCCCGCCGCCGTCGGCCCGACCCGCGCGAACAGCATCAGGAGCATCAACGAACGCACCCTGGGCAGCGCGAGGACGTGTTTGAAGGGCGCGAGGTTCACCCCCACATCGTCACTCCACTGGCAACGGGTTTACCTTCCGCTCACTCTGACGTGCGAGGAGCCACGCGACACCCGCCACCAGCAGCCCCGCGACGCCGACGACGGCAAACCCGAGCTGGGCGCCGCCGTTGTCGATCGCCACGCCCGCGAGCGGTGCGCCGATCGCGCTGCCGACGGTGAACGCCGAGCCCTGCAGACCGATCGCCAGGCCACGGGCCGCGGGCGGCGCGAGCCTGCTGATGTGCTCGCCCGAGGCGGCGATCAGCGGCGCGCACATGAGGTTCATCGGGATGAGGAGCAGGCACAGCCAGAGGACACTCCCGTCGCCGAAGCCGACCGGGATCTCGAACGCCGCCATCGCCACGAGCAGCAGCAGGACGCTCGGTGCCCTCTTCACGCCGCCGTAGACCAGGCCGCCCACGATCGACGCCGCGCACATCGCGAAGAACGCGACGCCGAGCCAGCTCTCCTTGCCGATGTGTTCCAGCGACGCGATCGCCGAGACCTCCATGCCGACGAGGCACACGGTCGCGCCGATGCAGACGACCAGCACGCCGACGATCCGGCCGCGCAGCCACTCGAACACGCGCGGCTTCGGCCCGTCCATGACCTCGTCCTCGTGCACCATCGGCGGGTTCGCCCAGTACAGGAGCGCGCCGGCGACCAGGGTCGATGCGCCGATGAACACCAGTGCCGCGTTCGTGGAGAAGTTGGTCGCGACGAACACGCCCAGCGCGGGACCGCCCATGAACGAGAGCTCGACGGAGATCGAGTCGACCGACAGCGCGACGCGGCGCTGCTGCTCCGGGACGAGCGCGGTGATGATCTGCCTGCCGATCGACATCATCGGCACGCCGAGCAGGCCGACGAAGAACGAGGTGAACAGCAACGTCCAGTAGCCCATCAGCGGCGCGGTGACCCAGAACGCCGCGGACGCCGTGACGCTGAGCGCGAGCATCGGCCGTAAGCCGCGTTCGTCGACCAGCTTGCCCATCATCGGGGCGCCCAGCCCCATGCCGACGGTGCCGATCGCGCCGACCAGCCCCGCCGCGCCGTAGCCCTTGTCCAGCGTGACGGCGACGTGCAGCGTCAGGATCACGCCCGTCGCGGCCGGTGGCATCCTCGCGAAGAACAACAGCAGCGCCAGGGGCCGAACCCTGGGCAGCATGAGTACGTGTTTGAAGGGCGCGAGGTTCACGCTGCCATCGTCACTCGACAGGCAACAAGTTTAACCTTTCGTTTTATTGATGAGTTCCAGATCACAGTTATAGGCTGGGCGCGTGACCGCACTTGACCATCTCGTGTGTCGCGACTGCGGCCGGACCGAGGACGTGGACTGCGTCTTCGAGCCTGCGTTCGAGCTCGCCGGGTTCCGGGTCGAACGGGCCGAGGTCACGTTCTGGGGCCGCTGCCCTCGCTGTACAGCTCCTCCAGCGCCCGGTACGCCTTCGCCACGAACGGCCGCGCCTTCGCGTACCTCCTGATCGCCTCTTCGTCCGGCGTGATCGTCTTCGTGGGCCGAACCAGGTCGACGGTCAGGTTCGGGATCTCGTCCAGCGCTCGCCACGCCAGCAGCGCGGCGCCCACGGCCGAACCGCCGGCGTCCTCGGTGAGGTGCAACGGCATGCCGAGGGCGTTGGCCAGCACCTGCGCCCAGACCGGCGCACGGAAGGCGCCGCCGGTGATCCGCAGCGAGTCGACCTGCGGCACCGCCTCCAGCACCAGCGCCAGCTGCTGGCACACGCCTTCCACCAGCGCCTTCGTGATCTGGGGTGGCGTGTGTTCGCGGCGCAGGCCCAGGATCGCGGCGTGCGCGGTCGGGTCCCACCACGGCGCTCGCTCACCCAGCAGGTACGGCAGGGCGACCAGGCCGTCGGAGTCGGCGTGTTCCGCTTGTTGCAGGAGATCGCCGACCGGGATGTTGAACGTCTCCGCGGCCCACTGCGCGACGACGCCACCGTTGCTGATCGCCCCGCCGCGGACCCAGAGGCCTTCGGCGATGGCGTAGCTGAACGTGCGGCCCTCGTCGTCCACGCCCGGACCCTGTTGTGCCACGCGAAGAGCGCCCGAGGTGCCGAGCGACACCGCGCCCGCGCCGGGGGTGGCCGCGCCGACGCCGAGGTTGCCGAGCGGGCCGTCACCGCCGCCGACGATCACCGGGATTCCCTTGCGCAGACCAGGGATCTCGGCTTTGAGCGGGGTGGAGTGGGTCGGTTCGACGAGCGGCGGGAGCTGGTCCGCGGTCACGCCGGCGAACTCCAGTGACGGCTCGTGCCACTGAAGGGTGTGGATGTTCATCAGGCCGGTGCCGGAGCCGGACGAGTGCTCGTTGATCAGCTCGCCGGTGAGGTGGAGGTGGACGAAGTCCTTGATCTCGCACCACTTCGCGGCCCGCACGCCGTTCTCGTGGAACCAGGCGAGCTTCATCAACGGCGTGAACGAGTGGATCGGCGTGCCGGTTGTCTGGTGGAGTTCTTTGCCCTCGCTGGTGCCCCTGAGGCGTTCGGTCTGCTCGACCGCGCGGTTGTCGGCCCAGCTGAGCGACTCGGTGACCGGCTTCAGGTCGGCGTCGAGGCCCATGATCGAGTGCATGGCGCCGGTCAGCGCAATGGCTCGGACTTCGTCCGAAGCCAGCTCACGGATGGCATCGAACGCGGCATCGAGCACCTGCTGCGGGTCGTGTGTGGCCTCCAAGCCGCTGCTGCGCATCGGGTAGCCGCGTTCGGTCGACGCGACCACGCGGGCCTGTTCGTCCACCGCGACGACCTTGGTGGCCGTGGTGCCGAGGTCTACCGCCAGAACGATCATCGCTACCCGCCGTTCCGGACGGCGCTGAACACCCCGAAGCTCGGGCTCTGCCGCAGTGGCTCCCAGAACTCCGCGCCACGCTCGTCGTCCGGCACGACGGCCGGGTGCCGCGTGACGTCCGCCAGCCCGGCTCGCTTCAGCGCACCGTCGAACACGCCGCGCTCCCAGTAGAAGGAGTCGAAGTCGAACGGCGGATCGCCCAGCACGTGCACCCGGACCGGCTGCTTCAGGTTCAGCGGGCCGGTGCGGGTGATCTCGTAGCCGTAGCGGCCGTACTGCTCAAGCAGGTCCCAGTCCGCGTCGGGGTTCGGCACCAGCACGACGAGCCGCCCGCCGTCGGCGACGTTCCGCTTGAGGTTGTCGATCATCGCGTCCAGCGCGGGCTCGTCGTCCGCGTAGCCGAGCAGCCACACGGCCGTGACGAGGTCGAACTGGCCCAGCCCGGGCAGGTCCGTCGCGTCGTGCTGGTGGTAGGTGATGCCGCGCGGCTGACGTTCCTCGACGTGCCGCGCGTAGCCGATCATCTCGCCGGCCGAGTCGACGCCCAGCACGGTCGTCGCGCCGAGGTCGTGGAAGAGCCGCGGGTAGAAGCCGGTGCCGCACGCGACGTCCAGCACGGACTTCCCGCGCAGGTCACCGAGCGCCGACAGCAGCGTGGCGCGTTCCGCCAGTCCCGTCGGGATGTGCTTGGCACGTTCGTAGATCGCGCCCAACACGTCGTACTGATCGTCGCTCTCCGCCATGAGAGCAGCCTAGAGAAAATCAGGTCGGCGGGTACTTCGTCAGCCACTCAGCGGACTTCGGCGCGTTGGGAGCGCTCTCGATCAGCCAGTCGCCGACCATCTCGTCGATCACGTCGCGGAACTGCACGCGCTCCACCCAGCCAGGACGGATCTTGTCGATGCCGTGCAACGCGCCGACCAGGTTGCCGCACATGGACGCCGTCGAGTCGCTGTCGCCGCCGTGGTTGACCGAGAGCAGCAACGCCTCGTTCGGGTCATCCGTCACCAGCGCCGCGTAGAGCGCGATCGCGAGCGCCGTGTCGCCGACGCCGCCCCGGCCGAGCTCCTCGACGCGGGCCACGCTCGGGTCCTTGAGCTCGGCGAGCTCGACGGCGTGCTCGATGCCCGCGACGACCTCCTCGTGCCCGGCCCTGCGGGTCAGCGACTTCAGCGCGACATCCAGGCCTTCTCGCAAACCCTTACCCTGCAACGCCTCCTGGATCAGCACCGCGAACACGCCCGCCGAGAGGTAGCCACTCGGATGCCCGTGTGTCTGGGCGGCGGCGATCGCGGCGAGGGCGAACGCGTGCTCGGCGTCGTCCGCGAACCAGGCGATCGGGGCGACCCGCATGACGCCGCCGCAGCCCTTGGAGTTGTTGATCGGCTTCTCGATCGTGCCGCGCACACCGGTCCTGGCGAACTCCTGCAACGCGCTCGTGCACGTGAGCCCCGGCGCCCGCATCCGGAACAGGTCCCTGTGCGTGATGAGCCAGCCGTCCGGTTCGTCCTCAGTGGACAGTGGGCCGCGCGCCTTGGCCCACGGCGTCTTCTGCGTGTGCAGCCACCGCTGGCAGGCGTGCTGAAGGACGACCGGGTGTTCGGGTTGCCGTTGACCCGCCCGCTCACGTGTGCCCGGATCATCGCCTCGAACGTGAACAGAGTCATCTGCGTGTCGTCGGTGATGTGCGCTTCTTCAGGCAGATCGGTGACACCCAGCGGGCCATGACGCTCGTAGACGACCTCCATCGGCAGGTTCTCGGTGTTCGCACCGAGCGCGTCACCGATCGCGCCGCCGATGAGACAGCCGCGCAGCTTGCCGGGATCGAACCGCGGCTCGTGCTTCGGCTGCTCCCGCACGACGAACTTGCGCCCCTGGTCGTCGACGCCCAGCGTGAACTCGACTTTCACCGTGCGCACGGCCACCGCGTCGGTCCGCCCCGAGTTGACGATGCGGTCGAGCGCCGCGATGTCCGACTGACTCACCCACGGCGACCGCTCGGCCTTGAACGTGCCGTACTGCCCGCAGCCGCACATCCGCAGGTGCTGGGCCGCGTCGTCAGCGAAGTCCCAGCACCGGAACTTCGTGTCATAGCGCAGACCGGGGTTGATGTGCAGCGACGACGGCTTGGTGCCCTTGAAATCGCTGGTCGCCAGGATCCTGGCGACGAAGGTGTTGAACGAGATCCGGTGCCACAGCGCCGTTCCCTCGGGCAGCAGCTCTTCCGAGGTGTAGACGGTGAGCGTGTCCGGGTAGTCGAACGCCTTGAGCGACGCCTCGCCGGGGATCAGCACCTCGCAGTGGGCCGCGTTGTGCCCGATGAGGTCCGCCGCGAGCCAGCCGCTCTCGACGTAGTCGAGCAGCCGCTCGATCGGCGTCGTCGGCCGCTCCCCCTTGCGCGGCACGTGTGCCGGGTTCGGGTGCTGCTCACCACCTTCGGCAGGCACCCAACCGATGACGGCGGGGAAACCCGGATCGCTGGTCATGCCCTCGATCCGCACGAACTCCGGGTCGTAGACGGGTTTCCAGGGCCTCTTCGCGCTGCCCTCGGCGAGTTCCGTGCAGGTGCCGAGGATGTGCACCTCGACGCCATGCCTGGCCCACTTGCTGCTCGCGCGGACGACACCGTTCTCGTCCGGGATGTCGAAGCCGACGTCCCAGCCATGGTTCGTCTGGTGCACGCCCTTGGGGTCGACGCGGTACTCGGGTCCTTTGTGCTCGGCGACCCACTTCTCCGCGATCGCGAGCGCTTCGTCGGCGTTCACCACGACCTCCGGTACAGCTCTTCCGCGGTTTGCCGAGCCTCGGCGTGTTCCCCGATTCCGTGCAGCGCGCCCGCGATGGCCTTCGCGACTCCACGCGTGGCCTCACCTCGCACGGCTTGCGCGAGCGCACCGGCCGCGGTGAATGGATCGGCGTCCGGCACGTCCGTGAGCTTCTCGGGCGTGAAGAGGTTGTCCGCCAGCAGGATCACCGCGTCGCACGCTGGCGAGTCCTCGCCGTGGGTGAGCGTGACGAGCTCACGGATGGCGTCGGCGTCGAGCCGTCGCACGGCGGCGGGCAGCGCCCAGATCAGCGCGCCCGGTCCCTGCGATCTGATGCTCGGGTTGCTGTGCTTGATCGGCACCTGGTTGCGGGCGGCCTGCCTCGACACCAGATCCGGTTGGACGGACGGTCGCGACGCCCACTCGGCCAGCGCGTCCAGCGGTTTCTCCGCCGAGCACACCAGCAGCAGTTGGTCGACAAGTCCGGTGCGGACGCCCGCGCCCGCCGCGAAACCCTGATAGGCGGCCACGACCTGACTCAGTCGGGGCGGCCTGATCCACTCGATCTCCCCCATCGCCGCCCGACCCTACCTGGGTGGGCGGCGATGGGCAGTGAGATCAGAGTCGCCTGGCGAGCTCTTCCGCGACCTCGTAGGTGTTCAGCGCGGCACCCTTGCGCAGGTTGTCGCCGCACACGAAGAAGTCGAGCGTGTTCGGGAAGTCCAGCGCCTGACGCACGCGGCCCACGTACGTCGGGTCCTCGCCCACCATGTCGGCGGGCGTCGGGAAGCGCAACGCCGCCGGGTCGTCGACGAGCACGATGGTCGGCTGCGCCTCGAAGATCTTGTGCGCGGCCTCGACCGAGACCTCGCGGGCGAACGTCGCGTGGACGGCCAGCGAGTGCGTGGTCACCACCGGGACGCGGACGCAGGTCGCGGAGACCTTGAGGTCCGGGATGCCGAGGATCTTGCGGGCCTCGTTGCGGACCTTCAGCTCCTCGGACGTCCAGCCGTCGTCCTTCAGCGAACCGGCCCACGGCACCACGTTCAGCGCCAGCGGGGCCGGGAACGGCGAGTCCGAGACGGGCAGGCCTGCGGCTTCGAGGGTCTCGCGCACGTCGCCCGCGACGACGCCGACCTCCTTGCCCGCCAACGCGCCGATCTCGGCGTACAGGCGGTCGATCGCCACCTGGCCGCCGCCGGACGCGGCCTGGTAGGAGGCCACGACGAGTTCCTTGAGCTCGAACTCGCGGTGCAGCGCACCGAGCGACGCCATCATCGACAACGTCGTGCAGTTCGGGTTCGCGATGATGCCGCGCGGGCGGTTGCCGATCTGGTCGGCGTTGACCTCGGGCACGACGAGCGGCACGTCGGCGTCCATGCGGAACGCGCCGGAGTTGTCGATCGCGACGGCGCCACGTTCGGCGGCGATCGGGGCCCACTCGGCCGAGACCTCGTCCGGCACGTCGAACATCGCGATGTCGACGCCGTCGAACGCCTCGGGCGAGAGCGCGATGACCGTGACGTCCTGGCCGCGCACGTTGATCTTCTTGCCGGCCGAGCGCGGGGACGCGATCAGCCGGATCTCGCCCCACGGCACGGAGGAACGGGTGTTGATGATGTCGATCATCACGGTGCCCACGGCACCGGTCGCGCCGACCAGCGCGAGAACGGGGGCGGTCATCGGCCAGTCCCTGCGTAGACGACGGCCTCTTCGTCGGTGCCCAGGTCGAACGCGTCGTGCAGGGCACGGACGGCGTCGTCGAGCTGGGTGTCGCGGCAGATGACCGAGATGCGGATCTCCGAGGTGGAGATGATGTCGATGTTGACGCCGGCCGTGGCCAGCGCCTCGCAGAACGTCGCCGTGACGCCGGGGTGCGAGCGCATGCCCGCGCCGATCAGCGACACCTTGCCGACGTGCTCGTCGTAGAGGACCTGGTCGAAGCCGATCTCGCCGCGCGACTTCTCCAGCGCCGCCACCGCGCGCGGGCCGTCGACCTTGGCCAGCGTGAACGTGATGTCGGTGCGGCCGGACGCGGCCTGCGAGACGTTCTGCACGACCATGTCGATGTCGAGCTCGGCCTGCGCCACGACCCGGAAGATCTTGGCCGCGATGCCGGGGTGGTCGGGCACACCGGTCACGGTGACCTTGGCCTCGGACCGGTCGTGCGCGACGCCGGTGATCATCGCCTGTTCCACGGGAAGGTCCTCCACTGAACCGGACACGATGGTTCCGGTCTTGTTGCTGAACGAAGAGCGGACATGCACGGGCACGTTGTAGCGGCGGGCGTACTCCACACAGCGGAGCATCAGCACCTTCGCGCCACACGCGGCCATCTCGAGCATTTCCTCGTAGGTGATCGTGTCGAGCTTCTTCGCGTTCGGCACGATGCGCGGGTCGGCGGTGTAGACGCCGTCCACGTCGGTGTAGATCTCGCACACGTCGGCTTTGGTCGCGGCCGCGAGCGCCACCGCGGTGGTGTCGCTGCCGCCACGGCCGAGCGTCGTGATCTCCTTCGAGTCCTGGGAGACGCCCTGGAAGCCCGCGACGATCGCGATCGCCCCCTCGGACAGCGCGTCCTGGATCCGGCTCGGCGTCACGTCGATGATCCGCGCTTTGCCGTGCACCGAAGTCGTGATCACGCCGGCCTGCGACCCCGTGTACGACCGCGCCTCGGCACCGAGCGAGTGGATCGCCATCGCGAGCAGTGACATCGAGATGCGCTCACCAGAGGTGAGAAGCATGTCGAGCTCACGCGCGGGCGGCACCGGGGACACCTGGCGGGCGAGATCGAGCAGCTCGTCGGTCGTGTCACCCATGGCGGACACGACGACGACGACGTCGTTGCCCGCTTTCTTGGTCGCGACGATGCGCTCGGCCACGCGTTTGATCCGCTCGGCACTTCCAACCGATGAACCGCCGTACTTCTGGACGACGAGCGCCACCGACCTGACCTCCTTCACGCGACTAAAACCCCACGTCGAAGGCAGCCTACCCGGACCACCTGGTGAGACTCTGGAGCCGTGATGCGCGTGACTACTCTGTCCGGGGTGTCGACCGTCGATGTCGTGGAGGCCCCAGCAGCCGTGCATGACAGCAATGCGCGCTCGCGGATGGGCGACGCGCTCAGACACCCCGCCGCGCTATGGGCGGCGCCCGCGCTGATCTACCTCTTCGTGCGCCAGCTAGGCCTGTTCGTGCTCGATCTCATGGTCGACTACCAGAACAAGCGTCACGGCCAAGATGACATTGTCCGGCGAGCTGAGCTCGTGGGACGGCGAGTGGTTCCTCGGGATCGCCCAGGGCGGCTACAACGACGTGCCGACGCGCCTGTTCGACGCGTTCGGCAGGCGTTCGGCCGAGACGCCGCTCGCGTTCTTCCCCGGCTATCCGGCGCTGGTCCGGTGGGTCGACGGCCTGCCTGGCGTCGACGTGGCCGGCGCCGCGTTCGCGGTGAGCCTGATCAGCGGCCTGTTCTGCGCGTACGGCCTGTTCGAGCTGGCACGCGCGGTGCGCGGCGGCTCGTCGCGGGCCGGGCTGATGCTCGTCACGCTGTTCGCCGCGTCGCCGATGGCCGTCGTGCTGTCGATGACCTACTCCGAGGCGACGTTCTGCGCGTTCGCCGCGTGGGCACTGGTCGGAGTGGTGAAGAAGCGCTGGATCCTCGCCGGCGTGTGCTGCGCCGCGGCCGGTCTGGTCCGCCCGACGGCGGCGGCGCTGATCGCGGCGGTCGGGCTCGCGGCGCTGGTCGCGGTGATCGGCGAACGGCGGCGACTGGAAGGCGTGGATCGGCGGCCTCGTCGCCCCGGTCGGCATGCTCGGCTATCTCGGCTGGGTGGCGGTCCGAACGGGTGATCTCGGCGGCTGGTTCGGCGTCCAGCAGCGCGGCTGGGGCACGAAGTTCGACGGCGGCGCCGCGACCTGGACGTTCGCACTGCAGCACCTCGGCAACCCGCGGTCGGCGCTGGAGATCCTCACGGTCTGGCTGCTGGTCGCCGCGATCGTGCTGGTCTTCTACGCGTTCCAGCGGCGGCTGGAGTGGCCGCTGATCGTGTTACGGCCTCGGCGTGCTGGTCATGGACATCGGCTCGAACGGCCTGATGAACTCCAAGGCCCGGCTGCTGCTGCCCGCGTTCACGCTGCTGATCCCGCTGGCACTGGTGCTGGCCCGGCGCGGCCCTCCACGGTGCTGACCGTGCTGGGCCTCGTGACGTTGTTCAGCGCCTGGTTCGGTGCCTACTCCATCGCGGTTTGGGATTATGCGATCTGATGAACGAGCTGATCTCGAAGCGCTGGAGTCCGCGCGCTTTCTCCGCTGACGCTGTGGTGTCCGACGACGAGCTGCGCACGGTGCTGGAGGCGGCGCGCTGGGCGCCGTCGCACGGCAACAGCCAGCCTGCCCGATTCGTCCTCGGACACCGCGGCTCGCCGACGTTCGACGCGATCTTCGAGACACTGCGCCCCGGCAACAAGACCTGGGCCGTCCGCGCGTCCGTCCTGCTGATCGGCTGCGTGATCACCCCGACTCACGCGGCGACCTGCCGAACGTCGAGTTCGGCCTCGGGCTCGCGATGGAGAACATCGCCCTGCAGGCCGTCGACATCGGCCTGATCGCACACATGATGGGCGGCTTCGACAAGGCCGCCGCGCACACCGCGTTCGACATGCCCGACGACGTGCGCCCGCTCGTGGCGATGGCGCTCGGACGGCCGGGCCGGCTGGAGGACCTCCCCGAGGACCTCCAGGCCCGCGAGCAACGCGAACGGCTGCGGCACCCGTTGTCCGAGACCGTCTTCACCGGCAGCTGGGGCGAGTCACTGTTCGAATGAGAAGTACTTCGTCGCGACCTCGTTGTGCAGCGGGAACGCCAGCGGCTCGCACTCGAAGATCACCCTGCGCTCGGAGGCCTCGTCGTTCGGCACGAACGGCGGCATGTCCTCGGCGTTGATCGCGGGCGCCGTCGCGAACAGCAGCACCGTCGCACCGTCCGGCGTCGACACGAAGTGCAACGGCCGCAACTCATCCGGCTCGACCGTGACACCTGCTTCCTCCAGCAGCTCACGGGCCGCGCTCTGCTGCCACGTCTCGCCGCGGTCGATGAACCCGCTGACGAACGCCAGCTGCCCCACCGGCGGAATCGCGCGGCGCACCGTGAGGAGGCCGGTCCTCGGCCCGTCCTTGACCGGCACGAGCAACACGACGACCGGGGACGGGTTCGCCCACACCATGTGCGCACAACTCGGGCACTTGCGCGGATACGCGGCCGTGTCGGCGTAGGCCGTGCCGCAGCTGTTGCAGAACTCGTCGCGCGCCATGCCTTTGAACCTAGTTCAGCCGCCTCGCAACTTTAAGCACGTTCGCTCGACCGCCGCGCTTCAAACCGCACGCGGGGACCCTACGTACGCTCCTGGCGTACGAAAGCTCCCCGCGTGCGCACCTGACCTGCGCTTTCCGGCGCGACAAGAGCTGTGACAACGTTGTCAGAGGCCTGTTTGTCAAGCGGCCCAACACTTTCACCGCCCAAAAGGACACGCGGGGTCCCCGCGTGCGGTAGGAGCGCACGAAAGGGCCCCGCGTGGCATCCGGCAACAGGGGTGGAGCGGGCTAGTAGCGAGATACCGCACGCGCGAGCAGTCCGGTCACGACCAGCCAGAACACCGCCGCGAGCCCGTAGTTGAGCAGCACGTCGACGTTGTAGTTTCCGGTGGCGAAGAGGCCGGGGAAGAACAGCGCGAGCGGCTCGGCGAGGGAGCCGATGAACCTGAAGAACGCGTTCGCCTGGTTCGCACCAAGCACGATCATCAGGATGTACAGGATCTCGATGACTGCAAATACCGCACCGATGCCGCTGATCACGCGCGAAGCCGTGCCGCGGCCTGTGGACGTACGTAATCTGGCCATACATGAGAACTTCCCGGGTTCTCAGGTGCCAAAACGCGCCTAATGGCCCAATTCCACGCCCGCAGGCTTGATCGAATGCCGCGGCATCTGCGATACGGGCGCACCCGAATCCCACGATCCGGTCCCTGAGTTCCATCCTCCGCGTGACTGTGGCTACTCTGTCCAGCGTGTGGCGTCCCTCCTGCTTCGCTGCCGTGACGGGGTCTGATCAGACCGGCCCCCCGTCGCGGGACTCAGCGTTGCCGCCGGTCGTGATCTCCGACGACCCGCAGGAGCACCCAAAATGACTTCCCAGGACGCCTACACCTCCGGCAACAGCCGCATCCGCCAGCCCGCGCGCCCGGCCCCGGACTCCCAGCCTTAGTGGAACGCCCAGCTCGGCAGCAGCATGCCGTTCCACCGCTACCAGCCGTTCCACGAGGTAGTCGAGGTAATCGACGTCCCCGACCGCACCTGGCCGACCAAACGCATCGACAAGGCCCCGCTATGGTGCGCGGTAGACCTGCGAGACGGCAACCAGGCCCTGATCGACCCGATGTCCCCCGCCCGCAAGCGCAAGATGTTCGACCTGCTGGTCCGGATGGGCTTCAAGGAGATCGAGGTCGGGTTCCCGGCCGCCTCCCAGACCGACTTCGACTTCGTCCGGGAGATCATCGAGGACGGCGCGATCCCGGACGACGTCACCATCCAGGTGCTGACGCAGTGCCGTGAGGAGCTGATCGCGAGGACCTTCGAGTCCCTGCGCGGCGCCAACAAGGCCATCGTCCACTTCTACAACTCGACGTCGATCCTGCAGCGCCGCGTGGTCTTCCGCGCGACCGGGACGGCATCAAGAAGATCGCCACCGACGCCGCGAAGTTCGCGAAGGAGCAGGAGAAGCACTCCCCGGATACGGACTTCCGCTATGAGTACTCGCCCGAGTCCTACACCGGCACCGAGCTGGACTACGCCGCTGGAGGTCTGCAAGCGGTCATCGAGGTCATCAGCCCACGCCCGAGAAGCCGCTGATCATCAACCTGCCGGCGACCGTCGAGATGGCCACTCCGAACGTCTACGCCGACTCGATCGAGTGGATGTCACCGCAACCTGGACAGCCGCGACTCGATCATCCTGAGCCTGCACCCGCACAACGACCGCGGCACCGGTGTCGCCGCCGCCGAGCTGGGCTACCTGGCCGGCGCGGACCGCATCGAGGGCTGCCTGTTCGGCAACGGCGAGCGCACCGGCAACGTCTGCCTGGTGACGCTGGCGATGAACCTGTTCAGCCAGGGCATCGACCCGCAGATCGACTTCTCCGACATCGACGAGGTCCGCCGCACCGTCGAGTACTGCAACCAGCTGCCGGTCCCCGAGCGCCACCCGTACGGCGGCGACCTGGTCTTCACCGCGTTCTCCGGCTCGCACCAGGACGCGATCAAGAAGGGCTTCGAGGCGCTGGAGGCCGACGCGAAGGACGCGGGCCAGCACGTCGACGAGTACCCGTGGGAGGTCCCGTACCTGCCGATCGACCCGAAGGACGTCGGCCGCAACTACGAGGCCGTCATCCGGGTCAACTCGCAGTCCGGCAAGGGCGGCGTGGCGTACCTGATGAAGCAGCGAGCACCACCTCGACCTGCCGCGGCGCCTGCAGATCGAGTTCTCGCGGGTGATCCAGGAGGTCACCGACACGTCAGGGCGGCGAGATCAACCCGAAGGAGATGTGGGACGCGTTCGCCCAGGAGTACCTGGACGGGCAGGTGCCGCTGTACCTGCTGCGCCACCGTGCGACGTCGGACGGCAGTGGCCACGAGGAGATCGCCGCGGCGCTGCTGATCGACGGCGAGCAGCAGGAGATCACCGGGTCCGGCAACGGCCCGATCGCCGCGTTCGTCGACGCGCTGGCGAGCATCGGCTACGACGTGCGGGTGCTGGACTACGCCGAGCACGCGCTGTCCGCCGGTGACGACGCCCGCGCGGCCGCCTACCTCGAGTGCGCGGTGGGCGACCGGGTGCTGTGGGGCGTGGGCATCGACAGCTCCACGGTCGCCGCGTCGCTGCGCGCGATCGTCTCAGCCGTGAACCGCGCGAACCGCTAACTGATCTTGAGCGAAAAGCACGTTCGTACGAAATATTCGTACGAACGATGCTCCTATGGATTGTCAAGCGGCTTGTGCTCGTTGGAGCGTTGTGAGGTCGGTGAGGTCGGCCATGAGTTTGGGGTAGATCTCGCGGGTGATGTAGCGCTTGAGGCAGCGGATGAGGTGTTTCTTGGTCATCTTCTTGCCGGCGCCGAGGCGGTCTTCGATGTAGGTGCGGGTGGCTTCGTGGTGGGCGAGTCTGGTGAGGACGATGTAGTAGAGGACTGAGTTGGCTTGGCGGTCGCCGGCGCGGGAGAGTCGGTGGTGTTGCTGGCGGCCGCTGCTGCAGTCCAGTGGTGCGGTGCCGATGAGGTGGGCGAAGGCTGCTTCGCTGTGGACGCGGTCGGGGTTGTCGCCGGCGGTGAGCAGGAGTTGGGCGGCGCGGCCGGGGCCGATGCCGAACTGGGCGCAGGTGCGGGGTGCGATCCGGCGGACCAGGGTGTCCAGGCAGGTGTCGAGTTCGGCGATCCGGGTGTTGTGGTCGGTGATGGTGGCGGCCAGCCCAGCCAGGGTGAACTTGACGGTGGTGGTGGAGTCGAGCAGGGCCTGGGCGAGTTGGTCACGGGCCTGGGTGCGGGCGGTGCCGCGCAGGCCGCTGGCGGGCAGGGCCGGGGTGGTGAGCGCGGCGCAGTGGGTGATCAGGGCGGTGGTGGACAGGCCGTGCAGGGATTCCCGCAGCGTGGCGGGGGCGGTGACGATCAACGCGTGCAGGGTGTTGATCAGGGCGGTGCGGGCCTCGATCAGCTGGCGGCGGGTGGTGCGCAGGACGCGCACGACTCATCGGGCCGGTGCGGGGTTTCGGGGTCGCGGTGGCTTCGCCGGCCAGTGCCGCGAGTGCGGCGTTGATCGCGTCCTGGGGGTCGGACTTGCCGCGCTGGCGTCGTTTCTGCCGGTTCGGTCGGTTGACCTCGACCACCCGGACCTGGCTGCCGTGGGCTGGCCGGTCAGGTGGGTGCTCAGCCCGGCGCCGTAGGAACCGGTGCCTTCCACTCCGATCAAGGCGAGCGGGCCGAAGCCGCGCAGCCATGCGAGCAGTTCGCCGTATCCGGCGGCGGTGGCGGGGAACTTCTCGGTGCCCAGTGTCCGGCCGATGGAGTCCACGGCGGCGGCGACGTGGAAGTCCTTGTGGGTGTCGACTCCGCCGGTGATGTCGCCGATCGGGGTGATCACGCTCGGGCGAGTCGACTTACCGCGGGTCTTTGCCATGCTGGAGAGGCCATCCTGTTCGTTAGCGCGGAGGGTGGTGCGACTCCGAGCCGGCGGGACGGACAGCACAGTGATGAGCGGCCTGCGGCTACAGGCTCCTATCAGGTCACGAACGCCGGTTCGGAGAGCGCGTGGTGATCCCCCAAGACCAGACGACAGATCGTTCGCAAGGCACAAGGCCGGTGCTTTTCAGAGTCAGACCGGTCCGGGGGAACCACCAACATCTACATCCTCACTTGCTTTTCGCTCAATCAGACGACGGACGGGGAGGATGCGTGCGGCACGAGTTGCCGAGGCGCACCCTCCCCGTTCGCCTGCACGGCCCAGATGCCCTCTCCCGGCAGGCCGTAGGCGATGGTGTCGTTGTCGAGCCACACCACCTGGTCGTCGATGCCCCGCGTCTCCGCCAGCGGTGTCTCGACCATCGTCTTCAGGTCGAGGACGTGCTGGCGCCACGGCCGTGCACCGTCGCCGGGCACCCGTTTCTTGAACGCCACGCGCGTGCCGTCCGGGGAGAGTGACGGGCATTCGGCGTTCTCCCGCAACGTCTTCGCGGAGTTGTCGACGACGTCGCCGTTGATCAGGTAGGTCTTGCCCGCCGTGGACAGCGTCGCGTAGTAGGAGCGGTCGTCCTCGGTGAACGTCACGCCCCAGAAGTTCATGTCGTTGACCGACTTCATGCCGGCGATCCGGGTGCCTTCCAGATTGCTCTGGTACTCCTGGGTCTGCCGGTCGTAGACGCCGGTACGGGTGGAGAACGTGCCGGTCTGCGCGTACGAGTCACCGGTGACGAACGTCGTCCACGACGCCATCCGCCCATCCGCCGACAGCTTCGCGCGGTTCGGCACACCCGCCACGTCGACGCGGTGTGTCTCCGTCAGCGACTGGTCGACGAAGATCGAGACCGCCCCGGGAAACGGGCCCGTTCGGTCCGCGAGGCACAGGCCCTGCTTCGCCGCGGTGAAGAACCGCTTGCAGGACAACGCACTCACCCGGCGCGGACCACCGGGGGCGGAGAGTGGAACCGAGGCGACCTTCCCGCTCACCTCGTCCATGAAGATCAGCCTGCCGGGCTCGGCGAGGTCGATGCCGCCGACATCGACCTCGACCGAGGGCTTCTCCGGCGCGCGCAACGCAAATGCGGTCGCGCCCACGCCCAACAACAACACGGCCGCGATGACGATCAGAATCCTCACCACGCGAACCACGTCCAAAGGGCGCCGAACAACACCGAGGAGCAGGCCCGTGCCAGCACCTGGCCGGTCTGGAGCAGGGCCAGACCGGACGTGCGCAGCTCGTCGGGGATCAGCGGACCGGCGACGGCCATCAGCACGCCGTCCGTGCAGGCGTAGAACAACCCGTGCAGCAACAGAACACCCACGAGCAGCGCGGTCCCGGAAGACCCGATCAGCAGCAGGTAGGCACCGAGCAGCGCGAGATGGCCGACGAGGAAGATCTGCCACCTCCCGACCTTGTCTGCCAGCACGCCCAGCGGCACGGCGGCGAGCAGGTACACCCCGGCCGTGCCGAGTGGCAACAGCGCGATGTACGCAACCTCGACGTCGAGCTTCTTCTGCAGCAACAAATAGATGAACCCGTCACCCAATGTCAGCAGCCCTAGTCCGCACGCGATGAGGCACACGCGGCGGAACCGGTTGTCCCGCAACAGACCGAAGGCCGACCTGAGCGACACCGCGACGCGCGGCAGCACGTCCCGGTGGTCCCGCACGAACAGCACGAGCACCAGTACACCGATTGCGGCGAAGCAGAAACTCACCACGAACACCACGTCGTAGCGAGCAGGCAGCGTCCACAATAGACAGAACGCCACCAGTGGGCCGAGGAACGCGCCTACGGTGTCCATGGCACGGTGGACACCGAAGGCGCGTCCGAGCGCCGAGGGTTCGCTGCTCAGCGTGATGAGCGCATCCCTCGGCGCCGTACGCAAGCCCTTGCCGGTACGGTCCCCGGCCAGCACCAGCCCCATGGCGGTGGCCGAGGTCCCGGCGGCGAGCAAGCCGAGCTTGCCCACCGCCGAGATCCCGTATCCGATGCCGGCGACGAGCTTGCGCCGTTGCCAGCGGTCAGCCGCATGACCGCCGACGATTCGGACCAGTGCGGAGACACCGGTGTAGATGCCGTCGAGCAAACCGAACTGCAACGGGGAGAATCCCAGCCCCAGCACCAGGTACAGCGGCAGGATCGCGGTGACCATCTCGGACGAGACGTCGGTGAGCAGAGATACCGCGCCCAGGGCGAGCACGTTCGCCGCGATCCTGCCGGTGCCACCCGCGGCGGGAGCTTGGCGTGCGGTTGCGATGTACACGACGGTCTCCGATCAGCAGCCAGATTCGATCAACGACAGCTGTAGGGACCGGCCTTGTCGCGGGTGTTGCCTGCCGTGTCGACGACCTCCCACGAGTAGGAGCGCCCGGAGAGCGTCAGCTTCATGACGCCGTGGCTGTCGTTGAAGTAGCTCTCGACGCCCGCTCGCGGAGTGCGTTCCTTGTAGAGGTAGTCACCGCCGATGCCGACGATCGCCGACCTCAAACCGTTGGCCTGGTCGACCTGGCCACTCTTGTTCAGCGGAGCCAACCGCTCGTAGTGGTGGTCGTGACCCGAGAACACCACGTCCGCCTTGGCGTCGTGGAAGGCGTTCCACAGCGCCGCCACCTGTGACTTGTCGCCGTACTGGCCGGAGTTGAACCGCGGGTGGTGCCAGTAGCCGATGACGCACGGCTTGGTGGTGTTGGCCAGGTCGGTCTTCAGCCAGTTGATCGTCGAGGTGTCGCCCTTGTCGTAGAGCGGCATCGAGTCGAACGAGACGAGGTGGAATTCGCCCGCGTCCCAGCTGTAGTACGGCTTGCCCTGTGGGTAGGCGATGGCGCCGAAGTACGACTTGTAGCCGTTGAGGTTGTCATACCACTCGTGGTTGCCGGTGGCGGGCTTGGTGATGCTCTTGAACCTGCCCCACGACTTGTCGTAGTGAGCATTGAACTCGGCGAGCGTGCCGCTGTCGTACTGGTTGTCGCCGACCGTCATGATGTAGTTCGGCTTGATCTGCTCGACGAGCTTCGCGGTCTCGTAGTGCTCGGAGTTCGTCAACGACGCGATGTCACCGGCGACGACAATGGTGATGCTGTCACCGGGACCGGCAGGCAGGGTGCTCGCCTGCACCGCGTTGCTCGGGGGCCCGAGGTTGCCCGCCGCGTCACGGGCGCGGACGGTGTAGGTGAACGCCGTCCCGGAAGCCAGACCGGTGTCGGTGAACGTCGTGCCCGTGGGCGTGCCGACCACGTTGCCGTTGCGCAGGACGTCGTAGCCGGTGACGCCGACCAGGTCGGTCGCGGCCGTCCACTGCAGACTCACCGAGTTCGACGTGGTGCCCGTCGTGGCGAGGTTCGTCGGCGCGGTGGGAGGCGTCACGTCACCACCGCCGGATACGGTGCCGTAGACCTCCAACTCGTAGAGCGAGTAGCCATAGGGCGTGCCGCGCTTCGTACCGTAGATCCGCACATGGCGGCCCGTCGCGGTCAGGCTGGTCTCGTCGATGCCACCGTTCTGGCCGGTGCGCGTCTTCTTGGTGCTCCACGACACACCGTCGGCCGAGGTCTGGATCTTGTACTCGGAGGCGTACGCGACCTCCCAGTTCAGCTTGACCTTGGTGATCGTGGCGTTCGCGCCGAGGTCGACCGCGATCCACTGCGGGTCGACGCCTTCGAGACTCGCCCACCGAGTGGTCGGATCTCCGTCGACGGCCTTGGCGCCGCCGAACGTCGCGGCCTCCACGGACGAGGTGGTGGTGGGTTTGTTGGCAGACAGGAGGGAGTCCGCCGCGTTTGCCGTGCCTGACGCCGCCAAGGGCGGTATCACCAGCACCAACACCGCGAGCGCGACACCCGAGCGGGTGTGCTTTCTGATCACTTCGTCCTCCTGGGCAAGGGGCGGCGGCGAAGGATTGGTAAAGAAGCTTTCCTATTAAGGTCGGAGGTTAACTGTGGGCAAACACACAGGTCAACGGCAGAAGTGCCGGTTGAATCCATGACAGATCGGAGCTTTACCGGCAGAAGTGAGCGGTCATTCGCTGTCACGCGCTGACTGGTTGAAACGCCACAGAGCGGCGTGCGCCACCAAACCGGCAGCCAGGCCCTGGACAGCGCCCAGCAACAGCCCGCGTACCCAGTCATACAGGCTTGCCTGACTGACAGGATCGGACAAAGACCAGGTCGCGCCTGCCGTCATCGTGAGGGCGATGAAGATCCAGAATTTGTACCGGGAATTCCCGGTACGTGACGGCCAGTCATGTTCTCGCGGGGCTCGCAGGGCCACGACGGCGAGCAGGAACATGCCGCCGAGCGACGACACGTAGCCGATCACGTTGTAGAGCCGATGCGGACCGACGACCGAGACGGTCAACCAGTCCCACCGCTGCACAGCCCACCCACCGGTCTGCGTGAACGCGTCCCACATCAGGTGCGTGAGCACGCCGGCCACAATGGACAACGCGCGTGTGGACGGTCTGCGCACAGGACCTGGCCGTGCCACGCGCTCTCGTACGAACGCGGGCGCCAGTGCCATCACCGAGGGCAGCAACACCCGCCCTGCCAGCAACAACACCACGCCGGCGAGGAATCCACCCAGGACGTCGTGCGTCGGCAGCGCTGGCACGTAGTAGCCGAGATCAGGCGCCATCGCCCCCGCTACGAGCCCTGGGAACCACAGGAAGCGGCGCAGTGGCAGCACCGCGGCCGGGTGCGCGAGAGTGAACGGCACAATCCGAGCCTAGATCGACTTCTTTCCTGTGGGCGGCCTGAAGAAACACCCAGGTCGGGATTGTTCATCCGGGTCACGTACGTTCACAGATCATGAGCGCCACAGCCGCCAGCCTCATCGTGCTGTTCCTGGTCGCCGTCGTGCCCCTGGCACCGACGGAGGCTGTGCTCATCGGCGCCGGCGTCCTGGCCGCGTCCGGTGAGGTTCCGCTGTACCTGGTGATCCTTGTCGCGGCGGCGGGCTGCCTGGCCAGCGACATGATCAACTTTACCGCAGGCCGGCGGATGGGCATGAGGGCCCTCGACAAGGTGAACAAGAACGCCAAGGCGCGGGCGATGGTCGTGTGGACGGCGGAGCAGCTGGGGACCAAGGGCGAGACGATTCTGATCGCGGCGCGGTTTCTTCCGGCGGGCGGCATCGTGGGGGCGATGCTGGCGGGTGCGTTGAAGTGGCCGCTGAGGCGCTTTGTGCCGATCGCGGCCATCGGGTCGTTGGTGTGGAGCGTCTACCCGGCCACGATGGGGTACATCGGCGGTCAGCTCGTCGATGAGGCCTGGTTGGCGATGTTGCTGTCGTTCGCGGTGGCGACGGCCATCTCGGTGCCGATCGGCATGGTATGGCGTGCGCGCAACGCCAACCGCACTCTCTCGTACGCCGAGGCGTCGTCGTAGAGGACCGCGAACCGGTCCGCGGCGGCCAGCAGGGCGTCCACCTCGAACGCGGCCTGCGCGTCGCCGCACAGGCGCTCCAGCAGTGAGAACCAGCGCAGGTTGAACAGCATCAGCGCGTCACGCACGCGGCCAGGTCTGGCGGCGAACTCCGAACGCGTCACGACGAAGAAACAGCCGCCGGGGAACACCCGCCGCTTCGAGTAGTCGAGCCACCGCTCGCACAGGTCCAGCAGCGAGCCACCGGCCATCACGACCTCGTGCGTGAAGATCTCCGAGGCCACGTGCACGGTCGAGAGCTGCAGCTCCTCCTTGGAGCCGAAGTGGGAGAACACGCCGCTCTTGCTCATGCCGAGCTCGACCGCGAGCCGCCCGATCGTGACCCCTTCGAGCCCGTCGACGGACGCGATCTCCGCGGCCCTCAGCAAGATCACCCCACGACTGTCCACCTCGACACTGGACCAGCCCCCGCTCAAGCCCCGCTCGCCGCCGAACAGAAGTAACGCGGGGGCCTTTCGTTTCCCGGAAGGAAACGAAAGGCCCCCGCGTTACCGTTGGAACTACGGGTTGAGGGCCTCGGTGACGGAGGCGGGGCCGACGAGGGGGATGTCGGGCGACATGCTGTCGCCTTCCTCCACCAGGATCGGCTTGACCTCGTGCGGCTGGATCTCGCCGGACCGGATCTGCTCGACGTAGTGGCACGCCACCTTGTGACCGGGCTTGAGCTCGCGCAGCACGGGCCGTTCGGTGTCACACCGCGAAGCCTGCTTCCACGGGCAGCGGGTGTGGAACCGGCAGCCAGTCGGCGGGTTCGCCGGCGACGGGAGGTCGCCCGCGAGCAGGATTCGTTCACGCCGGTCCTCGACAACGGGGTCGGGCACCGGGATCGCGGAGAGCAGCGCCCGCGTGTACGGGTGCAGCGGCTCGGCGTAGAGGTCCTCGGAGGTGGCCTCCTCGACCAGGCCGCCGAGGTACATGACGCCGACCCGGTCGGAGATGTGGCGGACGACCGCGAGGTCGTGCGCGATCACCAGGTAGGTCAGGCCGAACTGCTCCTGCAGGTCCTCCATCAGGTTCACGACCTGGGCCTGCACCGACACGTCCAGCGCGGACACCGGCTCGTCGGCGACGATCAGGTCCGGCTCCAGAGCCAGCGCGCGGGCGATGCCGATGCGCTGGCGCTGGCCGCCCGAGAACTCGTGCGGGTACTTGCGCAGCGCCGTGCTCGGCAGACCGACCGCGGTGAGCAGGTCGCGAAGTCGCTTGTTGGTCGACTCCTTGCCCTTGTCCAGATCGTGCGCCCGCAGGCCCTCGATCAGGATCGACTCCACGGACTGGCGCGGGTCGAGCGAGGACAGCGGGTCCTGGAACACCATCTGGATCCGGCGCCGCATCTTGCGCAGGTCCTCGCCCTTGAGTGCGGAGAAGTCCTGCCCGTCGAAGATCATCTTGCCCGCGGTCGGCTCGTTGAGCCGCAGCATCGCCCGCCCGAGGGTGGACTTGCCGCAGCCGGACTCGCCGACCAGGCCGTAGGTCTCGCCGCGCTTGATCTCCAGGTCGACGCCGTCGACCGCGTAGACGTAGCCGACAGTGCGGTCCAGCAGCACGCCCCGCTTGATCGGGAAGTGCACCTTCATGTCCTGGACTGACACCAGGGTCTCGCTCATACCGGCACCTCCTCGGCGGCGGGAGTTCCCGGCACGACCGGGTTGTGGCAGCGGAGCAGGCGACCCAGCTGGTCTTCCTCGGCAGGCGTCTCCGTGAAGCAGAGGTCCAGCGCGTTCGGGCACCGCGGCGCGAACGCGCAGCCGCCTGCCCACGGGATGTTGTCCGCGACGGACCCCTTGATCGGCGTCAGCTTCTCGTGACGCACGGCGTCCAGGCGCGGGATCGAGGCCAGCAGGCCGTGCGTGTACGGGTGGCGAGGCTCGGCGAAGAGCTTGTGCCGCATGGCCTTCTCGACCACCTTGCCGCCGTACAGCACGTTCACGTCGTCACACAGGCCGGCGACGACACCCAGGTCGTGGGTGATCATCACGAGCGCGGTGCCGAGGTCCTGCACCAGTTCCTTCATCAACGCGAGGATCTGGGCCTGGATGGTCACGTCCAACGCCGTCGTCGGCTCGTCCGCGATCAGCAGCTTCGGACGGCACGCCAGCGCGATCGCGATGAGCGCGCGCTGCCGCATACCGCCGGAGAGCTGATGCGGGAACTCCTTGAGCCGCCGGTTCGGGTCCGGGATGCCGACCTTGTCGAGGAGGTTCTTCGCCTCGATCATGGCTTCCTTGCGCGCCAGGCCGCGGTGCCGTTCCAGCACCTCGGTGACCTGAAGGCCGATCGGGATGACCGGGTTCAGCGACGACAGCGGGTCCTGGAAGACCATGCCGAGCTCGCTGCCGCGCTTGTCGCGCATCTGCTTGTCCGACAGCTTCAGCAGATCCGTGCCGTCGTAGGTCACCGTGCCGGTGACCGTCGCGCCACGCTTGGGCAGCAGGCCCATGATCGCCAACGATGTCACGGACTTGCCGCAGCCCGACTCGCCGACGAGCCCGACCGTCTGGCCGGGTTCGACGTCGAAGCTGACGCCGTCGACCGCGCGGAACGGCTCCTCGCCCTTGCGCTGGAAGACCACGGTGAGGTCACGTACTTCGAGCAGTGCCACGACGACTCACCGCCTGTTCTTCGGATCGAGGGCTTCGCGCAGCGTCTCGCCCATGAGCGTGAAGCCGAGCGCGACGATGATGATGCAGACCGCGGGCCACGCGGCGAGGTGCGGATGCGTGTCGAAGACGTTCTGCACGTCACCGAGCATCTGACCCCACTCCGGGATCCGGTCGTCCGGGTTGCCGAGGCCGAGGAACGACAGCGCGGCCGCCTCGATGATCGCGGTGGCCAGCACGAGCGTGGACTGCACGATCACCGGGCCGAGCGAGTTCGGCAGCATGTGCCGGAACACGATCGCGCCCTTCTTGACCCCGAGCGCGGTCGCCGCCAGCACGTGGTCGCTGTGCCGTTGCGCGAGCATCGAGCCTCTGAGCAATCGGGCGAACACCGGGATCTGCACGATCGAGACCGCGAGGATCACGGTGAACTGGCTGGGCCGCGCGAACATCGCCGCGATCGAGAACGCGAGCAGCAGCGACGGCAGCGACAGCATGACGTCGACCAGACGCATGACGATCGAGTCGACCCAGCCGCCGATGGCGCCCGCGAGCGTGCCGAGGATCAGGCCGCCGGTCAGTCCGATCAGCGTCGCGCCGACACCGACGATCAGTGTCTGCTGTGAGCCGACCAGCAGGCGCGAGAAGAAGTCGCGGCCCTGCAGGTCACCGCCGAGCGGATGGCCGGCCTGCGCGGGCGGGATCTCGTTGCGCGCCTTGATGACCTGCTTGATCAGCATCGGGTCGGACGGGTCGTGCGGCGCGAGCCACGGCGAGAGCAGCGACACCACGATGAAGATGCCGATGATCACCGCGCCGATGAGGAACACCGGGCTGCGCTTCAGCCGCTTCCACGCGCTCGCCGCAAGCGAGACGCCCGCGGTCTCGGCGAGGCCGTCGATCTTTTCCTTCTTGGTGACTCCAAGTGCCACTGCGCTCACCTCGTCCTGATGCGCGGGTCGATGAGCGCGTACGAGAGGTCGACCAGCAGGTTGACCACGACGTAGACGATCGTGGCCATGATGATCAACAGCAGCAGCACCGGGTAGTCACGCCGTTCGAACCCGATGGCGAGCGCCTGGCCGACACCCGGGATCACGAACACCTTCTCGGTGAGCACCGCGCCGGAGAGCAGCGCACCGGTCTGCAGACCGATCGTCGTGACGACCGGCAGCATCGAGTTGCGCAGCACGTGCCGACGGCGGATCACCGATGCGGTGAGGCCCTTCGACTCGGCGGTGCGCACGAAGTCCTCGTCCAGCACGTCGAGCACAGCGGCCCTGGTGATGCGGAAGATCACCGCGAACGGAATCGTGGCGAGCGCGATGGCCGGCAGGATCAGATGCTTCAGCGCGTCGAACGTCGCGTCCCACTCGCCGGTGAGGATGCCGTCCAGGGTGAAGAAGCCGGTGACCCTGGTGGCGTTGACGTCACCCTGGCGACCGAACGATGGCAGGCCGAGCGCGGCCGAAGCCGCGTCCTTGAGCACGTAGGCCAGGAAGAACACCGGCACGGCGACACCGATGAGCGAGCCGATGACGCTGATGTTGTCGAACAGGCCGCCGCGGCGCTTCGCGGCGAGGTAGCCGAGCGGGACGCCGACCACGATCGCGATCACGATCGCGAAGAAGCTGAGCTCGATCGTCGCGGGGAACCGCTGGATGAAGATGTCGAGCGCCGAGTCACCGGGCTGGACACCGGTGGAGACGCCGAAGTCACCGGACGCGGCGCGACCGAGGAACTTGAAGTACTGCACGAAGATCGGCTGATCGAGGCCGAGTTGCTTGGTGAGGGCCGCGCGCGACTCCGGCGTAGCGCGCTCTCCCAGGAGGGCCGAAACCGGCCCTCCTGGGAGGAGACGCATCCACGCGAAGAGCAGCAGCGAGAGCACCATCACCACGCCGACCAGCTGGATCAGCCGTCGAATGGTGTAGCGGAGCACTTGAGCTACCCCGTTGTTCTCTTGTGGTGGGAGCTAGTCAGCTCAGCCCTTCGAGGCCGGGCCGAACTTCTCGTCGGTCAACGGGCTGGCAACGACACCCTTGATGTCCGACTTGAACACCAGCGCGGGCGGGGAGTGCGAGATCGGGACCGCGGGCAGGTACTGCTCCATGATCTTCTTGTTGATCTCTTCGTACAGCGCGGTGCGCTTGGCCTCGTCCGGCTCGGAGTCGGCCTTGGCCAGGTCGGCCGCGAGCGTGGCACCCCACGCCGACACACCGGTGTTGAAGCGGTTGTCGGGGCGACCGAAGAACGTGCCGACCCAGTTGTGCGCGGTGCCGTTGTCACCGGTCCAGCCGAGCAGGAACACGTCCGGGATGGAGTTGTCGACGTCGGTCAGGTAGCCACCGTTCCACGGCTTGGTGACGACGTCGATCTTGATGCCGGCCTTCTGCAGGTCACCCGAGATGGCACCGAAGAGGTCCTTCGGCGACGGCATGTACGGACGCGTGACCTCGGACGGCCAGTAGAACTTCAGCGTCAGGTCGGAGGCACCGGCCTCGGCCAGCAGCGACTTGGCCTTCTCGAGGTCGTACTTCGGCGCGGTGATCGACTTGTTGTAGCCGTCCACGGTGTCGGGCATGAACTGCGTCGCGACCGTTGCGCCCTCGGGCAGCTGCGACTTGACCAGCTGCTCGCGGTTGATCGCGTACATCAGGGCCTGACGGACCTTGAGGTCGGCGAGCTTCGGGTTGTTCTTCTGGTTGATGCCCAGGTAGAAGACGTTGAACGCCGGACGGATCGCGACGTTGAAGCCGTCTGACTTGAGGCCTGCCCAGTCGGCGGCGTTCGGCAGGTCGTAGCCGTCGATGTCGCCGGCCTTGAGCGCCTGCTTGCGGGCGGTCTCATCCGGGATGATCTTGAAGACGACCTTGTCCAGCTTGGCCTTCGTGCCGTGGTAGTCGTCGTTGCGGACGAGCTCGACGGTGTTGTTGGCCTTGTCGTACTTGCCGAACTTGAACGGGCCCGTGCCGGTCGGGTGCTCGTTCGCGTAGGCCGGGTAGGTGAACGCGTCACCGGCGGCCTGGACGTTGTCCGCGTCGTACTTCTTCAGCGCCTCGGGGCTGGAGATGGAGAACGACGTGAAGCCGAGGACCGACGGGAACTGCGAGGTGACCTTGGTCAGCTCGACGACCGCGGTCTTGGCGTCCTTGGCCGTGCAGGACTTGTACAGCGAGGGCTTGTCCGGCGTGTCCTTGAACCCGCCGAAGTTGTCCAGCCAGTACTGCGACACGGCGTCGCTCTGGCCGGCGCCCTTCTGGTTGTACCAACGCTCGAAGTTGAAGCAGACGGCCTCGGCGTTGAACGCGGTGCCGTCGTGGAACTTGACGCCCTCCTTGAGGGTGAAGGTCCACGTCTTGCCGTCGGCGCTGGGCTCGTACTTGGTGGCCAACGCGGGCTCGACATCCGCCGTGCCGGGCTTGAAGCCGACCAGACCCTCGTACATCTGGCGAGCGACCCGGAAGGTCTCACCATCCGTTGCGTAGAACGGGTCGAACAACTTCGGCGCACCTGCGGCACCGAAGGTCAGCGTGCCGCCCTGCGCACCGCCCGTCCCTGAGTCGCGCTGGGATTGTGCGCAACCTGAGAGCGCGAGGGCACTGACGCTGAGGAAGCCGATCGCGGCAACCCAACGGCGTCGAGCCGTTACTGAGTGGACCATCAAACACCCCTTGGACAAATCCGCACATCTCACGGTGTGGTCGCCGACCATAACCGTTGTACATACCCCCTCCGAGGCAACTCAGGTCACGATCCGGCCACTAGACCAGGCATTCTGATACGTCCGGCGCATGCCCGCTGACCCAACGTGAGCACGGCAGATACGTCGAACGCTCTCCTAGGCTGTAGAAACGACACCGACACGCGGAGGAGGTCGCATGAGCAGGCAGGTCGAGTTCCGCGTGCTCGGCCCTCTGCAGGTGCTTCTCGACTCCGAACCGCTGCTGGTGCGGGCCGGCAGGCAGCGAGCGTTGCTCGTGTCCTTGTTGTTGCGCGCCGGTTCGAGCGTGTCCGTGGACGAGCTGGCAGCGAACGTGTGGGGTGAGGACGCCCCCGCACGAGCGCGCGCGACTCTTCAGACCTACGTGATGCGTCTCAGACAGTTGCTTGGACCGTCCGTGCCGATCAGGACGGTTCCGGACGGCTATCTGATCGACGTCGACGAGAAGACCATCGACCTGATGCGCTTCGAGCCGTTGATCGAACAGGGCGAGCAGGAGCGCGCGGCCGGGAACCTGCAGGCCGCCTCGGCCGCGTTCGCCGCCGCGCTGGGCCTGTGGCGCGGTCCGGCCCTGGTCGACGTGCCGTCGGAGATCCTGCACCGCGACGAGGTGCCGAGGCTCAACGAACGCCGCCTGCACGTGCTGGAACGCCGGGTCGAGGTGGACCTCGAACTGGGCCGCCACGGCGAGCTCGTGGCCGAGCTGTCCCGCCTGACCAGCGAACACCCGTTGCGCGAGCGCTTCTGGGCGCAGCTGATGGTGGCGCTGTACCGCTCGGGCAGGCAGAGCGAGGCGCTGGCCGCCTACCAGCGGGTGTCACGGCTGCTCGGCGACGAGCTGGGCATCGACCCCGGCGACGAGCTGCGGCGTGTGCACAGCCAGGTGCTGTCGGGCTCGATCGACGCCGTCGCCGCCTCCGCGCCGGGCGCGTCGATGGTCGCCGCGAAGCCCGAGCGCGTCGTGCCGTCCCAGCTGCCTGCCGACATCCCCGACTTCGTCGGCCGCGACGAGGCCGTCTCGCTGATCATCGCCCTGCTGCGGACCGCGCAGGGCGTGCCGGTGGTGACGCTGGCCGGGCCGCCCGGCGTCGGCAAGACCGCGCTGGCCGTGCACGCGGCGCACCGGATGCGCGCGGACTTCCCGGACGGCCAGCTCTACGTCAACCTGCGCGGATACGCCCCGGGGCCGCCGTTGAGCGCCGTGGACGTGCTGCCCAGGTTCCTGCGCGCGCTGGGCACCGAACCCGATCAGGTTCCGTTGGACCAGGACGAGCAGGAGGCGATGTTCCGGTCGACGCTGACCGGCCAGCGCGTGCTCCTGCTGCTCGACAACGCCTCCTCCGCCGAGCAGATCCGGCCACTGCTCCCAGGTTCACCCGGTTGTGCGGTTCTGGTGACCTCCCGCGACACCCTGCGCGGCCTCGCCGTGTCGCACGCGGCGTCGAACGTGCGCCTCGACGTGCTCGACCGGTGCGAGACCAGGGCGCTGCTCGCCGGCATCCTCGGCGCGGACGAGGTGGCGTCCCAGTCGGACGCCGCGGCCGAGCTCGCGTCGTTGTGCGCCCATCTGCCATTGGCTTTGCGAATCGCGGCGGCGAACCTCGTGTCGCGCCCTGAACTGTCCATCGCGGACTACGTCGAGGAGCTCCGCGCGGGCAACCGCCTTGCCGCCCTTGCCGTCGAGGGCGACGAACGGGTCGCGGTGCACGCGGCGTTCGACCTGTCGTACACGGCGCTGAAGCCCGAGCTGGCACAGATGTTCCGGCTGTTGTCATTGGTGCCGGGCACGGACTTCACGCCCGAGATGGCCGCCGCCCTGTCGGGACTGACCACACAGGACGCCCGCCGCCGGCTGGACCGCCTGGCCACCGCGAACCTCATCGCGAACCACGCGCCGTCCCGCTACCAGTTCCACGACCTGCTGCGCGACTACGCCGCCGAACGCCTGGCCTTCGAGGAAGGCCGCGCCGACTCCCGGCTCGCGTTGCGGCGCCTGGTCGACTGGGCGGTCCGCTCGGTCGACAACGGGACCGCGGCGCTCAAGTCCGCGCTGTTCCGCTTCCCGCGGCCCGCACCGTTGGACGGGGTGCTGCCGCGGACGTTCAGCACCGGCACCGAGGCGTTGTCGTGGCTCGACACCGAACGCGCGAACCTCGTGGCCCTGGTCGCGCACGCGGTGGAACGCGATCCCGAAAATTCGCCCTGGCAGCTGGCCGACGCGTTGCGCGGCTACTTCCACACCCAGGGCCTGGCCGCGGAGTGGCGCGAGACCGCCAAGGCGGGCCTGCTCGGCGCCCGCGCCCCGCGCGACGAACTCGGCCAGCTCGCGATGCTGTCGTCGTTGGGCACCTTGTATTGGGTGACCGGGCAGCACCGCAATGCTTTGGGGTACTACCAGCAGGCCATCGCGCTGCAGGAACGCATCGACCTCCCCCAGGCCGAAGCCGCCGTGCTGTCCAACGCCGGCGGCGTCTACATCGACCTCGGCGAGCTCGAACACGCGGCCGATCACCTGGAGCGCGCTCTCGTGATCACCCGCCGGGTCCGTGCGGATCAGCTGCAGGCCACCGCGTTGTTCAACCTCGGCGGCGTCTACATGCAGCTCGGCCAGCTCGACCGCGCGGCCGAGACGTTCGAAGAGGCGTTGGAGGTCGGCACGCGGCTGGACTCGTGGATCACGCAGGCGCACGTGACGCGCGCATTGGGTGAGGTGCACGCGTTCCGCGGCAGGCCGGACCTCGGCGCGGACCACTTCGTGCGCGCGGGCGAGCTCTACGAACGTTCCGCGGCCCGCACGTTCGGCCACACGCTGCACGAGGGTCTGGCCATCACCCTCATCATGCGCGGCCACTACGACGAGGCGGCTGACCACGCCCGTTCCGCCATGTCGATCTCCGCCGACCTGGAGAACGTGAAGAGCGTCTGCGACGCCACGAACCTGCTCGGCCGGGCGCTGGAGGGCGCTGGGCGTTATGAGGAGGCGCTGGTTCAGTTCGCTGCGGCGTTGGGCAGTGCGACCGAGACCGGGTACTCGTGGGGCATCTGCTCGGCCCGGCGTGGGCTCGCGGCGGCCTATCGCGGGGTGGGGCGGTTCGACGAGGCGTTGTCGATGGCGACGTCGGCGTTGGTCGAGGCTGGGCGGTCGCAGTTCCGGTTGGCGGAGATGGAGGTGCTGCTCGTACTCGGGCGCGTCCACCTGGAGACCGCTGATGCCGCGGGGGCCTTGAAGTGTGCGTTGCGCGCCTCGGCTGTTGGCGAGACTTCTGGGCACCGGTGGGTGTTCGGGCGTGCGCTGCGATTGGCCGGGGACGCGTCTTCGGCTCTGGGGGATGTCGCGGCGGCTCGGGGGTACTGGGCGTCGTCGCTTGAGGTGCTCAGTGCGATCGGGACGCCCGAGGCGGATGTGGTGCGACGTCAGCTTGAGTTGACAACGTAGTCGGCTCTGGCTTTGGTTTCGTCGACCGCGAACCAGCCGCGTTCGTAGTCCTGCCAACGTTTGAAGTGCTCGCGGTATTGCTCGCCGTCTCTTTGTGTGGCGCGTTCCAGCCTTTGTTCGGCTGTGCCATAGTCCACGTAGATGGCAAGGCTTAGGCGCTTGTTCGCCTTTCGCGCCGAGGAAAAGCCTTCGAGAACAAGGATTTCCTGCGGGTGGATCTCGACCTGCTCGCCTTGCTCGATGCACGGGAAGCCCGCGGACCAGTCGGTCTTCCGGTAGCGGCCGATGTTGCCGTTCGCGACCTCGTCGAGTGCTTTCGCGAGCCGCGGCCACCACTGCGTCGCGGGGTCGTCCCAGGTGGCGAGGTGATCGGTTCTGATGAGCTGGGCGTCGAGCTCCTTGGCGAGGTTCTCGGCGAACGTCGACTTGCCCGCGCCCGAGGGGCCGTCCACCGCGACCAGGCGAGTCGTGCCCAGTCGCGGTGGACTCTGCTTCACATGCTCCGGCGACCAGATAGCGCACGTCCCAGGGTCAGCTCGTCCGCGAACTCCAGGTCGCCGCCCATCGGCAGGCCGCTGGCCAGCCTCGTGACGGACAGGCCGGGGAAGTCGCGCAGCATCCGGACCAGGTAGGTGGCCGTCGCCTCGCCCTCGGTGTTCGGGTCCGTGGCGATGATGACCTCGGAGATGTCCACGCCGTTGATGGGCGTGCCGATCCTCGTGAGGAGCTGGCGGATCCTCAGCTGGTCCGGGCCGACGCCGCTCAACGGGTCGAGCGCGCCACCGAGGACGTGGTAGCGGCCCTTGAACTCTCGCGTTCGCTCGACCGCCAGGACGTCCTTCGGCTCCTCGACCACGCAGACCAGGGTGAGGTCGCGCTTGGGGTCGCGGCAGATGCGGCAGGTGGTCTCGGCGGAGACGTTGCCGCAGACGTCACAGAAGACGACGCCTTCCTTCACCTTCTGCAACGCGCTCTGGAGCCGCTCGATGTCAGCGGGTTCCGTGGCCAGCAGGTGGAAGGCGATGCGCTGGGCGCTCTTCGGGCCGACGCCGGGGAGCCTGCCCAGCTCGTCGATGAGGTCCTGTACCGGGCCCTCGTACATGGCGGTGTTACCCGAGCAATCCGCCGAGGCCGCCCTGGGCGAGCGGGCCCAGCTTCTGCTCGACGAGCTGCTGCGCCTTCGTGTTCGCGTCCTTGATGGCGGCGATCACCAGGTCCTGCAGGGTGTCCACGTCCTCGGGATCGACGATCTTCGGGTCGATCTTGAGGTCGGTCAGCTCGCCGCCACCGGTGACGGTTGCTTCGACGAGGCCGTTGCCCGCGGAGCCCGTGACCTGGGTTTCGGCCAGTTCCTGCTGGGCGGATGCCATCTGCTGCTGCATGTTCTGGGCCTGCTGGAGCAGGGCCTGCATGTCGAACTGACCGGGTTGCACCGCTGGTCCTCTCTCAGCCATTGGGTTTCGGTTCCAGCGTACGGCGGGTTCGGGTCGCAGCCTTGCAGCGGGTGCGGCGGACCCACACACCCCTGCCTGACTGAGCGAAAAGCACGTTCGTACGGCCATTTCGTACGAACGTGCTTTTCGCTCAAGAGACGCGGGTCATGCGACTCGCCAGCAGAGTCCTTGCGCGCCAGCAGCGTTGTGGGGCCAGGGCTAGGCCTTCTTGAGGGGGCGGGCGCCTAGTTCGTCGGCCAGGAGTTTGAGCATGACAGCTTCGGGGTCCTGGGCGACGGTCATGTTGTCGGGGTCCACCGGGCGGGCGGCCTCGGCCATCATCGACTCTTCGTCGTCCGGTTCCGGCGGGAGCGGGTCGTCGGGCTCCGGGGGTTCCGGGGGCGGTGGGACGTCGTCGGCGGCGGGGCGCGGGGCCGGGCGCTGGGGTTCCTGCTGGCGCGGCTGTGGTGGCTGGGACTGCTGGCTGGGGCGGGTGGGGGCCGGACGCGGGGCTTTGGCCGGGGTGGTGGCCTGGACGGTGGCGCCGGGGGTGCCGTGGGTGCAGTTGACCTGCCAGGTGCCGCCGAGGACGGTGGCCAGGGCGTTGGCGATGGCCTCGGTGTTGCGGGGCTCGGCGAGGCGGCGGGCCAGCGGGGCCGAGGTGTGGGTGATCGTGACGACGTTGCCGTCGACGTCGCTCACCATGGCGTTCGTGAGCATGGCTTCGGTGCTGCGGCTGCTGGCGCGGACCGCTGCCAGGAGGTCGGACCAGACGCGGCGGACTGCGGCTGCGTCGAGGGTGCCGCCGGGGGCTGGGGAGGCAACGGCAGGTACGGGGGCGGGTTCCGGAGTTGCGGCGGGCTCCGGGGATGTCGCCGGTGCCTGAGGCGCGGCCGGAGCCGGGGCTGCGGCGGGTGCCTGGGTTGCGGGAGGAACCGAGGGTGCGGCCGGGGGCTGCGGTGTGACGGGTGCCGGGGCTGCGGTGGGGGCCTGGGCCGAGGCTGAGGCCGTAGCTGCGGCGGAAGCCTGGGCCTGCGCGGGTGCCGGCGCGGCGGCGGCTGGGCGCGGGGCTGCGGGCTGTTCGGGTTCGGGGGCCTGGGAACGGCGGGTGAAGACCGGGCCTGAGGCGGGGGCGGCGGCTGCAGAGGCGGTCGCGTCGCCGGTGGGGGCGATGGCTGCGGGTGGGCGGCGTTCGAGTTGTTCGAGGCGCTGCAGGAGAGCGGCTTCCGACTGGCTCACCGAGGGGAGCAGCATTCGGGAGACGAGGAGTTCGAGGAGGAGGCGGGCGGCGGTGGCGCCGCGCATGTCGACGAGGCCGGTGTGGACGATCTCGGCGTAGCGGGTCAGGGCGGCGGGGCCGATGCGTTCGGCTTGGGCCGACATGGTGGCGAGTTCGTCGGCCGGGGCGCTCACCAGGTTGCGTTCGGCGGCGTCGGGGACGGCGCAGAGCAGGACCAGGTCGCGGAGGCGGTCGAGGAGGTCCGAGGCGAAGCGGCGGGGGTCGTGGCCTGCTTCGACGAGGCTGTCGATGGTGGTGAAGACGGCGGCGCCGTCGCCTGCGGCGAGGCCGTCGACGACGTCGTTGATCAGGGCGGAGTCGGTCACGCCGAGGAGGGAGAGGGCGCGCTCGTATTTCACGCCGTCGGGGCCCGCGCCCGCGAGGAGCTGGTCCATGACCGACTGCGTGTCGCGGGCCGAGCCGCCGCCCGCGCGGATCACGAGGGGGAAGACGGCCTGGTCGACGGTGACGCCTTCGGCGGCGCAGTTGCGTTCGAGCAGGGTGCGCATCACACCGGGCGGGATCAGGCGGAACGGGTAGTGGTGGGTACGGGAGCGGATGGTCGGGAGGACCTTGTCCGGTTCCGTGGTGGCGAAGATGAAGATCAGGTGCTCTGGCGGCTCTTCGACGATCTTCAGCAGGGCGTTGAAGCCCTGCGTGGTGACCATGTGCGCCTCGTCGATGATGAAGACGCGGTAGCGGGCCTCGGCGGGGGCGTAGAAGGCCTTGTCGCGAAGGTCTCGGGCGTCTTCGACACCACCGTGGGAGGCGGCGTCGAGCTCGACGACGTCGACGCTGCCGCTGCCGTTCGGAGCCAGGCCGATACACGAGTTGCACTCGCCACACGGGTCAGGTGTCGGGCCCTTCACGCAGTTCAGCGAGCGGGCCAGGATGCGGGCCGACGAGGTCTTGCCGCAGCCTCGGGGGCCGCTGAACAGATACGCGTGGTTGACCCGGCCCGCCGACAACGCGACGCGCAAGGGATCGGTCACGTGCTCCTGGCCGACCACCTCGGAGAACGTGGCCGGACGGTACTTGCGATACAGAGCGAGCGCCACGCCGCAGACAGTACCGGTGACCACCGACAGTTCCGCGCGTCCCGCCACCCGCTCGTGATCGGGCAGACACGCGAGACAAAAGGGGACCCCGTGCACCCACCAGAGCCCGCTTATCCTTGCTGCCTTCCGGCCCTGGGGAGGTTCGCGAGATGTGTGCCGCACGAGGTCCGATGCAACTATAGCCGAGGGGTCGGATCGAACGTGTGTTCGAGTTGCCCACAGTGTTGTCCCCAACTGTGGACAACTTCCGGCCAGTTGCCAGCATCAGCAGGTCAGACACCGGAAGATCAGGAACTCCGGCCTTGCCGAAACGCTTGCGACCGCCCCAGAACGAGCTGCAGAGGACGCGTTCCAGCGCGGCGCGAGCCGGTTCCTCCGGAAGTCGACCAACGGGTCGATCGGCGCGGCGCCCGGTGCGCGCCTGCGGGCCAGGCGGTCATGATCGCCCCTCGATGGCGGTGAGCCTGCGTCGCAGGAGGTCCTGTTCGGATTCGGTTCCCGCGAGCGCGATGGCCTCGCGGTACGCCTCGGCGGCCTCGACGGACCGGCCGAGGCGGTGCAGCAGGTCGGCCCTGGCCGCGCGGTACGGGTGGTAGTCGCGCAGCCGCGGTTCGTCGGCGAGCTGGTCGAGCAGGGTGAGACCCGCCTCGGCGCCGTCGCGCATGGCGATCGCGGCGGCCCGGTTCAGCGAGACCACTGGTGATGGAGAGAGCGCCGCAAGCACGTCGTAGAGAGCGACGATCTGCGGCCAGTCGGTGCTCGCGAAGTCCGTGGCCTCGTCGTGCAGGGCGTTGATCGCGGCCTGCACGCCGTACGGGCCGGGCGGACCACCCGAAAGAGCGGTCACGACGAGCGCGGCGCCCTCGTCGAGCATGTCGTGGTCCCAGAGCGCGCGGTCCTGGTCTTCGAGCAGTTCGGAGCGCGCGGCACGGCGGGCGTGGATCAGCAGCATCAACGCGAGCAGCCCGACGACCTCCCGGTCCGGCAGCAGGACGCGCAGGATCCGCGCCAGCCGGATCGCCTCGTCGGCCAGGTCGTCACGCTGGGCCGCGTAGCCCTCGGTGAAGATCGAGTACACGACCTGGAGCACGCCGGGCAGGCGTTCCGGCAGCTCGGCGGGATCCGGGACGCGGAACGGGATGCGCGCTTCCTTGATCTTCTTCTTGGCGCGCACGATGCGTTGCTGCATCGTGGCCACCGGCACGAGGTACGCCCGCGCGACCTCCGGCGTGGTGAAGCCCGCCAGGCAGCGCAGGGTCAGCGCGCCGCGGTCCTCGGCGGGCAGCGCCGGGTGCGCGCACGTGAAGAAGAGCTGCAGGCGCTCATCGGGCAGGACGTCACCGGCAGGCGGGTCGTACCGGTCCACCTCGACCTGGAGCAACGCGAGCCGGGCCGCGTGGACCTGGTCACGGCGCAGGCGGTCGACGGCCTTGCGGCGCGCGGTCGTCATCAACCACGCGCCGGGCCGCTCCGGCACCCCGTCCACCGGCCAGTGCCGCAGCGCCGCCTCGATCGCGTCGGAGGTGACCTCCTCGGCGAGGTCGAGGTCGCCGAAGCGCTTGACCAGTGCGGCGAGCAGCCTGCCGCGTTCCTCACGGAACACCTGCCCGATGTTCATCTCAGAACTCGGCGATCGGCCTGACGACGACCGCGCCACCATCACGCGAACCGGGGCACTTCGCCGCCCACTCCAGCGCCGCGTCCAGGTCCGGCACGTCGATGATGTCGTAGCCGCCCAGCACCTCGCGGGTCTCCGCGAACGGACCGTCCGTCACGGTCCGCCTGCCGTCCTGTCCAACCTGGACCGTCGTGGCGGTGACGAGGTCCGCGAGCGAGTGGCCGGAGACCAGCACGCCCGCCTCCTTCATCTCCTTCTCGTAGGCGATCCAGTCCTCGACGGTGCAGTTGCTCTGCTGGTCAGAGGCTGCGTAGATCAAGAGCATGTACTTCACGTCGTCCTCCTCGGTCGGGTCTTACGGGATCACGACGAGCGAGCTCACGCCAGATCGACAGAGGTCTTCAAGATTTTTTCGAGAACGGGTGGGACCACCCGTTTTGGGTCGCCGGATGAGCGTCCGGTAAGGTTCTCGACGGAGGATTCGCATAGCGGCCTAGTGCGCACGACTGGAAATCGTGTTGGGTTCACCCCCTCACGGGTTCAAATCCCGTATCCTCCGCTCTCTTCCGAAGGGCGCCGAACACCCAGTGTTCGGCGCCCTTCGGCGTTAACGTTGGTTCATGCTGCCCGAAGACCTGATGCTGCTGTTCGTCAACGAGAAGACCGGCAAGTTCCTGACCGACTCCTCCTCGATCGAGAACGCGATCGCCGGTGCCGTGCTCATCGAGCTGGTCAACTCGGGGCGCGTCGCGTTCGACCCGAACGGCAAGAAGCTCCAGGTCGTCGATGCGACGCCGCTGAAGGACGAGCTGCTGCAGGAGTCGGTGTCGAGGTTCGACAAGCCGATGAAGCCACAGCGTGCGGTGGAACGCCTTCGGAAGAACGTGCGCAACAACGTGATCGAGCGGCTGGAAGGCCGGGGCATCGTGCGGGTCGACACGAAGAAGGTGCTCGGGATCTTCCCCGTGAAGAGCTACGCGATCACCAACGAGGTCGTGTTCGCCGACGTGCGGAGGGCGGTCGGCGACGTCGCGTTCGGGTATCGAGGACCGGATGCGCGCACGGGGGCGTTGATCACGCTGCTGTTCGCGGTGAAGTCCGTGCACAAGGTGTTCCAGGGCGACAAGCGTGAGATCACCAAGCGGGCCAAGGAGATCGCCGCGGGCAACTGGGCGGGCGAGGCCGTGCGCCGGGCGGTCGAGGCGATCCAGGCCGCGGTGATCGGTGCGACGACGGCCGCGGCTGCCGCCTCCTCCTCGGGGGGCTGATGCTGCCGGAGGATCTGTTGCTGCTGTTCATCGACGAGCGGAGCGGCCACACGGTGGCGAGCGCGCCGGCGGTCGAGAACGCGCTCGCCGGGGCGATGCTGGTCGAGCTGGTGCACTCCGGACGGCTGGCGTACGACCCGGACGGCAGGCAGCTCTGGGTGCCCGACCCGACGCCGCTGCCGCATCCGTACCTGCAGGAGTCGCTGGTCCGGCTACGGGCGCCGCTGATCCCGCAGCGCGCGGTGGAGCGGATCCGCGTCTACGTGCGGGACAACGTGATGACGGGGCTGCAGGCGCGCGGTGTGCTGGCGTTGCAGAAGAAGGTGTTCGCGGGCCTGGTGATCCACGACCCGCGGGCGCTGAGCGAGGTGCGCACGGCGGTCGGCAGCGTGCTGTTCGGTCATCGGGCGCCCGATGCGCGCAGTGGCGCGTTGATCTCGTTGCTGCACGCGGTGAAGGCCGTGCACAAGGCGTTCGAGGGCGACAAGCAGGAGCTGACCGCTCGTGCGGAACAGATCGCCGAGGGGCACAGCCCCGCGGTGCGGGCGATCCATGCCGGCGTCAAAGCGCGGATGGTGGTTGCGACCGTGGCCGCCACCTCGGAAGGAAAGTTCCTGAGGTAGCGGCCACGAGTCGGAACTACTACTTCTTCAAGCAGTCGATGATGTCTTCGAGAGCAAAGACGATCTTGTCGATGTTCGCGTCACCCGTGGACGGGCGGGCGCGGACGATCTGCGGGTCGTGGTCGCTCGCCTGGTCGGCGAACTCGGCGTTGATGTGGACCACGTCGTAGCTGAAGCGGGTGATGTTCTTGCTCATCACGAGGTGGTCGAGCGTCTGCGAGTTGCCCTCGAAGACGTAGCTGTACCGCTCGTTCACGGGCAGCGTGTCGATCAGCGCCTTGAGGTTGCCGTCGCCGGTCAACGTCTTGAGCGCGGGCGAGAACTGGTAGTCGTTCAGGTCGCCCGCGAGGACCACGTTGGCGCCCTTGTCGAGCGTGCGGATCTGCTCCGTGAACGTCTTCAGTGCCGCCGACTGCTTGGCGCGCTGCACCTCGGAGGAGCGGTTCGGCGGCTGGTTGCGGCCGTGAATGGCCTCGTCGCCGCCCTTGGAGTTGAAGTGGTTCGCGACGACGAAGACCGTGCGGCCGCGGAACTTGAACTCGCCGGCGAGCGGCTTGCGGCTGTTGGCCCACGCGCCGTTCAGCGGGTCGATACGGCCCGGTGAAACGGAAAGCGACGCGCGGCCGTTCTTCTTCACGACCTGGACCGGGGTCTTGAAGTCGCCACCCGGACGATCCACAAAGGACACGCGCTGCGGGTTGAAGAAGAAGCCGACCCGGATGTTGCCGCCGGGCTCGCCGCCGTCCTTGAGGTTCTCCGGGTCGATCTGGCGCCACTGGTAGCGCGGGCCGCCCTTGGCGAAGATCGCGTCGGAGAACTTCTGCAGCGTCGCGTCGGCCGCGACGACGCCGTCGTTGACCGCGCCGTTGTTGTCCTGGATCTCTTCCAGCACAAGGACGTCCGGGCTGCGCAGGCTGGTCGTGACGCCGTCGGCGAGCCGGTCGAACTTGTCCTGCGGGTCGGACGGGTCGAGGTTCTCGACGTTGTAGGTCGCGACCGAGAGCTCGCTCTCCTTCTGCTGCGCGGTGATCTCGCGCTGCAGGTTGCTCGACGTGTGGGTGCCGAGCTGGAGCGCGGCCAGCGTGTAGCCGCCGAAGTTCGTGTACTCGATGGCGCCGACGGTCGCGCCGGCGAACACGTCACCGACGTCGGACACGGGCAGCGGGGTCGCCTTGATCTTCAGGCGGCCGCTGTTCGGCTGGTCGTAGGCGGTGTAGACGGTGCCGCCGCGCTGGGCCTTGTTCTGGTCGGGGTTGACCGTCACCCAGGCCTCGCCGAACGCGTTGCTCGGGCCGACGACGCGGGCGTCGTCGACCTGGACCAGCGTGCCTTCGAGCGACTCGAAGTAGTCGAGGCCGTACTTCGCCGGCTCCAGCGGGAGCTGCTCGATGCTGCCGCCGGGCGCAGGCAGGTAGCCGGTCGGGATGTTCTTCACGACCACCGGCGCCGGAACGGGGTTGCCCTTGGTGAGGGTGACCGTCGTGGGCACGGTGATCTCGGTGAGCGTCTGGTTGGAGCCCGTGTCACCCCCCGGCCGGTACTCCGCGATCGTGCCGCTGACCAGCACCTCGTCGCCGACCGCGACGGTCGGCGCGGTGCCTGCCGTGTAGACGAAGACGCCCTCGCTGGTGCGCGGGTCGGCGTCCTGCCCCTTCGTGTCCTGAATCCAGAACCCGCGGTCACCCGTGGCGCGCGTGCCGGTGACGACGCCGGGGACGTTGGCGACCTTCTGGCCGAGCAACGGCGAAATGCGCGTGACGCCCTGGATGTCGTGGATGCGCTTGTCGCCGGGAACCGGGTCGGGGTCGGGATCCGGGTCGCCGCCGCCCGGAGTCTCGCCCTTGGAGTTGGTCGGGCCGGGGGCGCCGACCTTGAAGTCGGTGAAGTTGTCGTCGGTGTCGCCGAGCTCGATGTTGCGGAACGCCGCGGTGGTGTTGCTCAGTGCGTTCGTCGCGACGCCCTCACGGACCACCGCCGTGCCGTAGCCGACGAGGTCCTTGACGCGCGCGTCGGCCGCACAGTCGGCGGCTGTCTTGCAGGTGAGCGCGGTGGTGCCGTTGACCAGCGCGATCGTGCCGCCGGTAGCGCTCATGGCGATGTTGCCGGTGGCGTCCGGGGCAGGCAGCTCGACCGTGCCGCCGGTGCCCTTGGCCTCGGCCACGAGGAACGACTTGCCGGGCGCGATCGCACCGGTCAGCGGCGTGACGCCCCACTGCGTGCTCGCGCCGGGCGTCGCCGAGATGTACTGCACGCTCCAGCCGTCGAGGCTGACGGGCGCGGCGCCCTTGTTCGCGAGCTCGACGAAGTCCTGCTTCAGCGTGGCGCCGGAGTTACCGCCACCGCCGTAGACCTCGGAGATCAGCGCGTCTGGGCTGGGAGCGGCGACGGCGGGCACGGCGGCGAGCACGAGCGCCGCCACCGCTGTCCCGACAACGGGCAGGGTGGGTCTCAAAACTTCCTCCAGGGGATGCGGCAGACCGACGCATCTTTCCCCGATCAGGTGACGTTTGGAAGGCGTTGTTACTAACGGTTAACCAGTTGGCCCAGCAATGATCACTCGAACAAGTGTTCGATCATGGTGTATGCTCCATTTCGGAACGCTGACCGGTGGACCCCTCCCAGGCACCGGTCGGCGTCCCTGCATTTGGCGACATGGGGATGTTGAGCTACGAGCGCCACTGCGCCGAGGTCGCCAGCCAGGCTTCGCTACTCGTTTCCTCTTTGGGCGACTCTGACCTGGACAAACAGGTGCCCGACTGCCCTGACTGGTCGGTGAACCAGCTGCTCCGCCACCTCGGCTTCGCCTTCCAGTGGACCGACTGGATGATCAGCGAACGCCAGCCTGGCGTCGATCTTTCCCGCAACAGGGCGCAGGACGTGTCGTCCTACTCGGGTGAGACGGTCGACGAGCTGGGGCCCTGGCTGCTCGAATGCGCGTCCTCGCTGGCGGCGGCGTTGAAGGCGGTCGACCCGGACGAGCCGATCGCCATGTTCGCGACCGGCATACCTGGACCCCGAATGTGGTCGCGGCGGATGACGCACGAGGCCGCGCTCCACCGGTGGGACGCCCAGACCACGCTCGGCCTGCCCTTCGAGCTGGATCCCGAGGTCGCGAGCGACACGTTGGCGGAGTGGACGGCGATGGCGCTGCCCTACTCGTTCCTCCGCCGGCCGGCGGAGACCGCGGAACTGATGGGGCCGGGCCACACCGTGCACCTGCACGCGACCGATGCGGACGTGGAGCTCACGATCGATCTCACCGGCCCGACACCGATCGTGCGGGACGGCCACGAGAAGGCTGCCGTGACGGTACGAGGGCTGGTGATGGAACTGGTGCTCGCGCTGTACCGGCGACGGGAGCCGGACGGGCTGAAGGTGTCGGGCGATGCCGCGCTGCTGAAGGAGTTCCTTGGCCGGGCGCGGTTCTGAGTCACTCGTAACCGCGGGCGGCGTCGAGCTGCCGGGCGAAGCTCTGCCAGGAGGGTTCGAGCTGCTCCTTCGGGTAGTGCGGCCTGCCTTCCACGCCCATCGCCTGGAGCCAGGAGCCCCATCGCTCCAGGAAGATGCCGATGTCCCGCTGAGCCCAGTTGCCGCTCGCCATGATCGGGTCGGGGTACTCCCGGGCTTCGCGGGTGTACTCCTCGGAGAGCAGGTAGAGGTACTCGACGAAGTCGGCGGCGGTTTCGACAGCCTCGGAGTCGTCCGCGTTCTTGGGTTTCATGCCATCGATGATCCGTTGACCGGAGTCGAGCGGCCAGTGAAATAGAACGCGGCGATGGCCTGGTCTGAGAGATCAGGCCGGTCAGCAGGGCCGCAGCGATCAGGACGATGAGCGCACCGGCGGGGGTCTGGGGGCTTGCCTCCTGGGCGGGGCGTGGGGGGCTCCGCCCCCGCAAGACACCCGACAAAGCAAAAGGCGAGTGCTCTTCACGAGCACTCGCCTTCCAGCTTTGGCGGTGGCGGTGGGATTTGAACCCACGGAGGCTTGCACCTCACACGCTTTCGAGGCGTGCTCCTTCGGCCGCTCGGACACGCCACCGGTAAGAACAATACAGGGTCTGGACCAGGGGTTTAACGCTGGGTCCGGAAGAAACGTTCGAGCAGGTCAGCGCACTCTTCCTCCAGCACGCCACCCTGGACCTCGGGCCGATGGTTGAGCCGACGATCACGCACGACGTCCCACAACGACCCCACAGCCCCGGTTTTGGGCTCCCAGGCGCCGAAGACGAGACGAGAAACACGCGCCAGGACCAAGGCTCCCGCGCACATCGTGCAAGGCTCCAAGGTGACCGCGAGCGTGCACCCGTCGAGCCGCCAGCCGTCACCGAACCGGGACGCGGCCTCGCGCAACGCCAGGATCTCGGCGTGCGCGGTCGGATCGCCCAAGGCTTCACGGGCGTTGCACGCCGAGGCGAGCACCGAGCCGTCCGGCGCGAACACGACCGCGCCGATCGGCACGTCGGCACCGGCCGCCGAAGCCGCCTTGATGGCGGCGCGGACCATGTCTTCGGAGGAGATCACGCCTGGATGGTGTCGAGCAGCTTCGCGAACTCGTCGATGAAGCCGATGCGCTGGGCGATCATCTGGAGCTGCTCGTCGGGGTAGAGGTCGACCTCGTCGACGATGATCTGGAGCTCGTGCGAGGGCATACCGAGGTCGGCAAGGACGCCCAGATCACCCTCGGGCCAGAGCTCGGTGTCTTCCTCGTCGGGTGGGTCGACGCGCAGAAGGTCGAGTACGTCGGCCGCGATGTCGTAGTCGAGGGCGGCGGCCGCGTCGGAGAGCAGCAACGCCACGCCGCCGGGGACCGGGCGCAGGATGATGAAGAACTCGTCGTCGACGACCAGGAGCCCGAACACCGCGCCGGTCGACCTGAGCTGCCGCAGCTGCGTGATCGCCGCGTCCAGCTCGGACAGCGCGGAGCTGTCCATCCTGCTGCACCGCCAGCGACCGTCCTCCCGGACGACCGCGACCGCGAAGCCGTTGACCGGCTCCTGCTGTGTCATGTGCACACCGTAGGGCTCTGAAGACCATCTCGGTAGCTGAGGGGCCCGGCAGCAACGGGGCGGGCTCATGTTCGCTCCCCATCGGGTCGCGGGTGGCACCATCGGTAGATGAGCACAACCACATCGGACCCACGTCTCGCTGGATTGCTCGAAGGGGCGCGAGCGCTGCAGCCCCGCACCGTGGCGCTGCGCAGGCAGGTGCACCGCCACCCTGAACAGGGCCTTCAACTTCCGAAGACGCAGGCGGCGATCCTGCACGCGCTCGAAGGGCTGCCGCTGAAGGTCACCTCGGGCAAGTCGACGACGTCGGTCGTCGCGGTGCTGGAAGGCGACCAGCCGGGGCCCACGGTCCTGCTGCGCGGGGACATGGACGGGCTGCCGCTCCAGGAGGACACGGGGCTGGCGTTCGCGTCCGAAGTGGACGGGGCCATGCACGCGTGCGGGCATGACACCCACGTGGCGATGCTCGCGTCGTCCGCGCGGCTGCTCACGGACCGCAGGGACGCGCTCAAGGGCCGGGTTGTGTTCATGTTCCAGCCGGGCGAGGAGGGCTATCACGGCGCCCGTTTCATGATCGAGGAAGGCCTGCTCGACGACGGTGTCGCGAAGGCTTTCGCGCTGCACATCACCTCGACGCTGCGCAGTGGCGTGGTGACGTGCCGGCCGGGTCCGATCATGGCGTCGGCCGACTCGTTCCACATCCACGTGAAGGGGCGCGGCGGCCATGGCGCGATGCCGCACGACGCGCTCGACCCAGTGCCTGCCGCGGCGGCGATGGTCGGTGCGATCCAGACGATGCTCGGGCGGCGGATCAGCGTCCATCACCCGGCGGTGGTGACGGTCGCGCAGATCAAGGCGGGCACGACGACCAACATCATCCCGGAGACGGCCACGCTGGACGGCACGATCAGGACGTTGTCCGAGGCCACCCGCAAGCAGGTGCACCGCGAGCTCAAGCAGGTCGTCAAGCACACGGCAGCGGCTTACGGCTGCCATGCGGAGGTCAGCATCGTGCCGGGTTATCCGGTGACGGTGAACGACGACGTGGTCGGTCAGCACGTGGTCGACCTGGCGGCGACCACGATGGGGGCGCATGGGCCGAGCAGATGAGCGATCCGCTGATGGGCGCCGAGGACTTCTCCTACGTCCTGCAGAAGGTGCCGGGGGCGTTGGCGTTCCTCGGGGCGTGCCCGCGGGCCACGGAGGTCGCGGACGCGGCGCCGAACCACTCGAACCGGGTGCTGTTCGACGAGGCTTCGATGGAGCACGGGGTCGCGATGTACGCGGCGTTCGCGCTGGACGCCCTGCGGTAGTTCCGAGCCCGTGTCACACGGAATGATGGACCCCGTGCGAGACGTGTGCGTGATCGGACTGGGACTGATCGGCGGCTCCGTGCTGCGAGCCGCCAAGGCTGCCGGGCGCACGGTGTGGGGTGCCACGGCGAGCAAAGAGGATGCGGACAGGCTCGTGCGGACGGCTTCGACGTCACGGACGTCGAGGAGGCGCTGAGACCGGGACCCTGAAGCCCTCGTCGTGCTCGCCGTGCCCCTGCCCGCGCTGCCGGACCTGCTCCGCAAGTGTGCCGCCAGGTACCGGGCTGACCGATGTCACCAGCGTGAAGGGGCCCGTCCACGACGCCGTGCACCGGTACGCGCCGGCAGCGCGGTTCGTCGGCGGGCATCCCATGGCGGGCACGAGCAGGAGCGGCTGGGAGGCGAGCTCGGAGACCCTCTTCCAGAACGCCGCCTGGGTGGTCACGCCGGAGGAGCCGGGCGAGCGCCTCAACGACGTCATGCGGCTCGCGCTCGATCTCGGGGCGCATGTCGTGCCCACGACGCCGGAGGAGCACGACGAGGCGGTCGCGCGGATCAGTCATCTGCCGCACGTGATGGCGGCGGTGCTCGCGGCGGTCGGCGCGGACGGTGGACCGCTCGCGCTGGCGCTCGCCGCGGGCAGCTTCGGGGACGGCACGCGCGTCGCGGGCAGCAGGCCCGAGCTGGTCCGGGCGATGTGTGAGGGGAACCGGGGCGCGCTGCTGATGGCGGTGGACGACGCGCTCGGCAGGCTCGGCGCGGCCCGCGGATCCCTCGCCTCCACCGGCGGCCTCGCGAAGACGATCGACGCCGGGCACGACGGCCGGAACGCGCTGGTCAACCAGCCGCAGCGGACCGCGATCACGATCGACCTGACCAAGCCGGGAGCACTGGCGGCGCTACGGAACCTTGGGTCGCGCGGCGGCCGGGTGGTTGGGCTGAACGGCAGCACCGCGGTCGCGGAAACCTCGTAGGGTCGCCGCGTGGATCGACGGACGCTTGCCGGTGGGCTCGGTGGCCTGGCGCTCGTCGTTGCCGCCGTCGTGGTGCTGCGTCAGGGCGACGCGCCGGACAACCTGAAGCGCGAGATCGACGACGACGTGCAGGTCGTGCAGCAGCTGGAGCCGGCGAAACCGGGCAGTCCCAGGGCGCAGGCGTTGGACGTGGACACGCTGCAGGTCGCGTGGGCCGGAAGTGCGCCCGCGTACGAGGTGCGGTGGAACGGCAACGAGCAGCTCGTGCCCAATCCCGAGGTCGAGCTGGCCGGTCTCAGCCCGGACAACGAGGTCCAGGTCGAGATCAGGGCGGTCAACGCGATCGGCAAGCGGTCGGAGCCGCTGAAGATCAGCGCGGTGCCGAAGAACCTCTACAACGACCGGTGGGACGACCTGCTCGTCGGGCAGACGGACCGGTTCGACGGGCCCGAGTCGCTCGATCCGCGCAAGTGGCGGGTCGAGGCTGACCAGGACTGTCTCGGGCTGCGGCCGTTCGGGCCGGGCAAGCGGATCGACGTGGACTGCTCGACGGCGATGTTCCAGTCGAACACGCCGATCAGGTTCGGGGTGCCCGCGCCGGACGGTGCGATCGGCCGGGCGATCATCAGCGTGGCCGGGGCGGTCGAGTCGAGTCACGTGCGGCTGACGCTGCTGCCGGATCCGTGGCAGTTCCTCAAGGACCAGGACGTCCAGCCGAACGGCGCGCTGAGTCTCGACATCACCACGCAGGGCACGCGGATCGTCGCCGACCCTGATCTTCCCCGCAGCGACAAGCAGATCGAGCTGGGCGACTCGCCGCTCACGGGCCTGGTGGCAGGTGTGCGGCACCGCTGGGAGATGCGGGTGCTGCCGGACGCCGTCGTGGCGTTGCGGGACGGGGTCGTCGTCGCGGCGGAACCTGTCGTGCTCAAGGCCCGGCTGATGCACCCGCGGATCCGGATCGACGGTGGCGGGTTCCTCGACACGTTCGGCGTCGGTGGCGTGCCGGAACGCGCGGTGCCGACGGAGGTCGTTCCGGTGCCCGCGGACGGTCAGCTGCCCGAGGACGCCATCGCCGCGAAGCTGGTGACGATCGAACCCGGCAACCTCGTCAAGGTCACCGACGTCCCCTTGAACAGCAGGATCAGGCCCGACCCCGCCGCCCAGGTCGTGCTCTTCCGCAAGCCGGAAAGCCGCCCTGGAGCACTCCCCCGGCTGATCGACCGGCCCGGCGGCATCAAGACGGGGGCGCCCATGCTGCAGGTGATGCACGAGGACGGCACCAAGCCGCCGGAACAGCTGTCGAGCGATGGCCGCATCCTCGTGACCGCCGAGATCAACGCCATCGGCCACCGCGGCATCGAGCTGGAGCTGAACGGCAAACGCATCGTCGCGCTGCCCACCAACGAGCAGGGGAACGCGGTGCCGGGCAGGCACGAGTTCTGGCTCGACGCGCAGAACCTCGAAGCCGGTGCGAGCGCTCGGCTCAAGCTGAGCGTCCTTCCGGCCGATCATGGCGAACCCGTTACCACCGAAACCGTGTTCGAGCTGCGCAAAACGCCTTAGCTTGACTGCATGAAGCGGGTCGCCTTCGCCGTCGCAGGCCTCGCGCTGGTGATCGGCGTGATCGTCCTGCGCGACACCGGCGACTCCGGCACGCCCCAGGCACCGCCGCCGCCGACCAAGCTCAAGCCGTTCGCCGCGGACCAGGTGCTCGTGCCGAGTCCGCAGGGCCGCCCGAGCACACCGGCGAACATCGTCGCCCGGCCCGGCAGTCACCGCATCCAGCTCGCCTGGGTCAGCGACGCGCCCGCGTACGAGGTGCGCTGGGGTGCGCGCACCAAGCTCGTGACGCGGCCCGGCACCCAGCTCAACGGCCTGGAGAACGACCGCGAGCAGCAGATCGAGGTGCGCGCGGTCGACTCGTTCGGGCAGTACTCGCAGCCCGCGACGATCAAGGCGACGCCCCGCGCGGACGACCTCCGGTTCTCGTTCGTCGACCACTTCGACAGCCCCGACGAGCCGGACCAGAAGCTGTGGCGGCTCGGCAAACGCACCGACTGCGCCCGTGCCACCTCGGGCGACGAAGACGACCACGACCGCCTGGTGATCAGCAGCAGCTGCGGCACCCGCGCGGTGTCGTTGCGCGCCCGCACGCCGTTCGTCCGCAGCAACGACGCCGACCGGCTCGTCATCGAGACCGATGCCCCGAGCACCGGCGGAAAGCTGCTGCTGGACCTCGTTCCCGGCCCGGTCAGCGTCCAGGGCGAGCCGGTGCTGCCGAACGCCATCCGCGCCACGGTCTCCACCGACGTCGTCGGCAACTCCGTCGTCGAGCTCGTCCCCGACGGCACCGCGATCAAGTCGCTCCCGGCGGCACTGCCGGGCGTGACGGTGCGCTGGGAGCTCGTGCTGACTCCTGGCGGCGTGCAGGTCCACCGTGACGGCGAGATCGTCGCGACCTCGACGTTCGTTCCGCAGTGGCGTGAGGCGACGGCACTGGTCGGTGTCGCCGCACTCGCCGGCGACCGCATCCGGGCCGGCGTTGACCTGATCGGCTTCCGGGCGGGCATCGCCGAAGCGCCGCCGAACGTGCCGACACCGAACGTGCGCGTGGACGCCGCACCCGGCACGAAGACCCCGATCCCGAACGTCACCGCAGGTCAGCTGCGCATCGCGTTGATCCCCTCACGAGACGGCGCACCGATCCCGGCCGTGAAGGTCAACAACATCGAGGTACAGCTCAGGCCTGCCGTGGAAGGGCAGCCGTGGAAGCCGGGCGCGGAGTATCCGGCCGTCGCGGACCTGCCGAAAGAGGCGCTCACGGACAGCCTGAACGTCGACCTGATGACCACCGAACGCATCCAGGTCACGCACACCGACGTCGAGCTCACGAGTTCGACGTCGGGCGCGACGCAACGCGAGTCCGGCACCCCGCTGGTCGACGCCCGCCCGTCGCTCGCCGACCCGGTCCCCGAGGTGCTGGACGCGAGCGGCCAGCCCGTGCCGAACGGCGCCGCGCTGACAAAGGGCCGCGTCGTCCTGGAGATCCGCATCGACGCGCTGGACTCGTCCGTGGCCGGGCTCGCCGGCTTCGACCTGCGCCTGGACGGCAACCACATCGCCACCGTCCCCACCACCGCCGACGGACCCGCCGCCGCGGGCCGGTGGCGGATTTCACTCAACACCGGCTCCCTCGCGTCCGGTCCGCACGCCATCGAGGTCAGGGCTTTCAGCACCGATCCAGAAGCCCACCCCGAAACGGGTTACGTTCCCTTCTTGTTGAAGGCGTAGTAGATTGTCGCGGCTAATTCTTGGGGTATAGGTGGCGGAGTTTGATGCGGGCGTCGTCGGTGGTGAACTGCCAGTGGACTCTGGCGTTGGTCGGTGTTGGTGGTGTGTTGCCAGGCGGCGAGTTCGGTGTTGAGGGTGTCGAGGTCGCTGATGCGGCGGTCGAGGCATTGCCGGGTCAGTGCGGAGAGTTCGATCTCGGCGATGTTGAGCCAGGACCCGTGTTTGGGGGTGTGGTGGATCTCCAGGCGCTGGGCCAGGGCGAAGGCCTCGCCGGGTGCGAAGGCCTCGTAGAGCGAGGCGATGCCGTGGGTGTTGAGGTTGTCCATGACCAGCACCACGGTCTCGGCGTCGGGGTAGTCCACGGTCAGGAGTTGCTTGACCTGCCCGGCCCAGTCGATCTTGGTGCGCTGGGCCAGGGCGTGGACGCGGCGCCAGCCGCGCAGGGGTTCGGTCCAGACGAAGATCGAGCAGGTGCCGCAGCGGACGTATTCGCTGTCCTGGCAGGCGTCTCGGCCGGGCCGGGCGGGGAGCGGGTCGCGGACCTGGCCGAGGAGCTGGTAGGGCTTCTCGTCCATGCACACCACCGGGCGGGCGGGGTCGTAGGGCCGGGCGTAGACGGCCAGGACGTCTTCCATGCGGGCGGCGAACTCCGCGTTCGCCCGTGGTGGGATGGTCCAGCACTTCTTCAGATGAGGACGCAGTTCCGTTTTTTTAAGACCCGGCCGATGGTGGAGTGGTCCAGGTCCGGGATGTCCTCGATGAGCGCGACGTGTTTCTCCAGCAGCCGCAACGACCACCGGGCATGCCCTGCCGGCGGCTGCGAGCACGCCAGCGCGATCAGCCGGGCCTCGACCTCGCCGGTCACCGGCGACGGCACCGGCGGAAGGTCACGCTTCTTGCGCGCGATCGTGGCCAGCACATCGCCACCGGTCTCGGCGAACCGCTTGGCGACCAGCCGCACGTCTCGCCCGAGACCCCGAGCCGGGCCGCGATCACCTCCTTCGAGTCCACCTCGCCCACCGAGGTGTCCAACGCGAGCAGCACCCGCGCCCGCATGATCATCGACGCCGGATGAACACCCGTCGTGGTCACCCGGACCAACTCTTCACGATCCGCCGCGGTCAACGTGACCGGCCGCTTCTTCTGCGAGGGCACGACAACCGTCCTTGTCCGGCAGGGGAAGGAACCTGCCAGACACCAGCCTCCCAGCCAGATAGGCCAGAACTAAGCAGCGGCGCGGCCCGAAACGTTGCCGTGGGAATTCGCGGTCAGACGGGTGCATCGTGGTGCCGCCCCCGCGCCCTCGTACTGGTAGTACGGGGGTGCGGGGGCGGTGCCGCGAGGCGCCCTGCTGAGCGTGAATTACACCGCCAACGTTTCGGGCCGCGCCACTAACCCCCAAGATGGGGGGATGGCACGCGCACTGATCCTCGACGCCGCCCGCACGCCGTTCGGCAGGTACCGGGGAGGCCTGTCCGGTATCCGGGTGGACGACCTCGCCGCGCTGCCCATCGTCGACCTGCTGCGCCGCTATCCCGGCCTCGACCTGGCCCGCATCGACGACGTGCTCTACGGCGACGCGAACGGCGCGGGCGAGGACAACCGCAACGTGGCCCGCATGGCCGCCCTGCTCGCGGGACTGCCGGTGTCGGTGCCGGGCGTGACGTTGAACCGCCTGTGCGCGTCCGGCGGCGAGTCGATCATCCAGGGCGCGCGGGCGCTCCTCGCCGGTGACGCCGACCTGCTCGTCGCGGGCGGTGTGGAGGGCATGAGCCGGGCGCCGTTCGTGACGCCGCGGCCCGACAAGGCCTTCCCGGACCGCCTGGAGACGGTGAACACGGCGCTGGGCTGGCGGCTGATCAACCCGCGCATGCCGAAGCACTACACCGTGCCGCTGGGCCTGGCCGCCGAGAACGTGGCGTCGGAGCTCGGCATCACGCGTGAGCAGATGGACAACTTCTCGTTGCGGTCACACCGGCGCGCGGCGGCGGCGTGGGACGCGGGCATCCACGACGGCTTCGCGTTCTCCGTGCAACTGCCGGACGGGTCTTCGGTGCGGCGCGACGAGAACGTGCGCGCGGACACCAGCATCGAGAAGCTCGCGAAGCTCAAGCCGGCGTTCTCCGAGACGGGGACTGTCACCGCGGGCAACGCGTCGCCGTTGAACGACGGTGCTTTGGCCACGCTGATGGGCACCGAGGCTTTGGCTGCGGAGCTGGGCGTGGACCCGTTGGGCGAGGTGCTCGGCAGCGCGACGACCGGCGAGGAGCCGCACCGGTTCACCGTCGCGCCTGTGTCGGCGATCCGGAAGTTGTTGAAGCGCCTGCATCTTGACGCGGCCGACGTCGACCTGTGGGAGATCAACGAGGCGTTCGCCGCGATGGCTTTGTCGGTGCTGCACCACCTTCCCGAGATCGACAAGGAGAAGGTCAACGTGCACGGCGGCGCGATCGCGTACGGGCACCCGTTGGGCGCTTCGATGCCGCGCGTGATCGTCGACCTGTGCCGCCACTTGCGTGCGCGAGGCGGCGGCGTCGGCATCGCGGCCGCGTGTGTGGGCGTCGGCCAGGGTGTGGCGGTAGCGATCCGGTCGTGAGTGGTTTCCGTCGCTAGAACGACGGAAACCACTCACGACTTGAGGATGTCGCGGGCCTGCTCCGCGGCACGGACGATGCTCTCGGGGCGCGGCCTGCTTGCGCCTGCGGGAGCGCAGTTCGGTCGCATGGGTGGCCAGGTCGGCGCGGACAACCCGTCGGCCTGGGCACGCACGTCGAACGTCGACATCGCGGACCGGCGGGCAAGGATTTCGAGCTGCTCATCGTGCCTGGGGCCGAGCATGCGTTCATCGACTGCCTGGCGGCTTACCGGCCCGCGCCCATTGCGATCGACGCTGAGCTGCTCAGCGAGCTGTTCGCCTGAGGTCCGTCAGGAACGCCGACCACGCTTTCGCCGACACCGGCAGGTGCGTGGTCGGCGCCTTGCTGTCGCGGAGGCCGATGCCACGCCCGACTTCGACGCAGTCAGCCTGATCCTCGCTGTAGCTGCTCTTCCGCCACATCGACATGCCGGGCGCCTCCTCAGGACACGATGCTGGTGATCAGCTCCCTCGATTGTCCCTCATTCAAGGCCGATCGATCGAGCGCCTTCAGCACCTCGTCGTAGTAGACCAGGCTGCCTTTGTCCTCAAGGAAAAGGCCGGTCCTGCCGCCTTCGACGAAGACAACCGGCTCGAACTTGTCGTACTTCAGTTGTAGGAACGAGCCAGCGGCGCCAGCATGTGCGCCGACCGCGACAGGCACGACCCGAACGGTGATGTAGCGGCGCATCGTCATCGTCAGGATGTGGAGCAGCTGCGTTTTCATCACTTCCGGACCACCGACCCGGCCCACCACGCTCGAAGTTCTTTTCGGCATGGTCAGGAAGCTAGAAGGCGCGCGACAGTTCCTTCCATCGTTTGGATGCGACTCGCCACGAAGGAAGTACTTCTTGGAAGGCCTCTGAGTCAGATGCGCTTCGAGATCAGCGGGTACTCCACAACGAGGCCGTTCTGGTCGACCTTGATGTTCTGCTCGAACCCACCACTCTTGAACCGCACCACGGAAACGTCGTCCCCCACCGACACGGTGCGATAGGTCTGCGTCACGGCCTTGACCGTCAGGTCGGGCAGCGACACCCGCACGACGGGCAGGTTGTGCTCGCCCTCCTCGCGGTGCAACGCGAGGCGCCGAATCGGGATGGCGTTGAACAGCACGGAGAACTGGACGTCGACGTCGAGTGCGTCGTTGAACGTCTCGCGTTTGCTGCCCTGGCCGTGGTCGACGAGCCAGGCGCCGTCCTCGGTACGACTCAGGGAACACTGGCGTTCTTCGAGAACCGTGGCGGTGCGCAGCAGCAGGCGGTTCACCTGGCCGCTCTCGCCGACGGAGACCTCGAACGAGGCGTTGAACTGCTCCTGTGGGCCGGCCGCGACCAGGCGGCCGGAGGCACGGAGGCGTTGGTCGCTCGAGAGGAGCAGGCGGACCTGCTCGAGGCGGGGCTCGTGGAGGCCCTGCCAGGTGATCATCTCGGGCCTGCGGGCAGAAGGAGAGCGGGTCTCCCCGTTGGGGGTGACCCGCCCGGCGTCAGTGGCGTTGAAGGAGTTCACTGCCCACCCGGAAGGATGTCCTTGATCTTCTCGGCGACCGAGTCGATCTGCTCTTCGTGACCGAACTTGCCAGCGGCGAAGCCGGCCGCGGCGTCGACGCCCTGGTCCACCTTCTCGTGGTGCTCCTCGGCCAGGTCCATCGCCTTGTTCTTGATCTCGTCGAAGTTCACTAGCGCACTCCTTCGCTCCTGACGCAGGGTACCCGAGAGGCACCCCCGTGGTGATAGGCCGCGATCACGCTAACTCCGCCTGGACAACTCGGCTCGGCGACAACGATGATGTGCGCGCCGCCGCCTGGTCGGCCGCCGTCGCGGCCAGAACCAGGAGGAACGCCACATGACACGGCTCCTGCGTGGAGTTATGTCCGCAGTACTGCTGTTGCCGCTCGTCGCTACCCCGTCGGCCAACGCCACAGCCGACGTTCAGGGGAACAGCCTGGGCAAGGCCAAGTTCACGGTTACGAACACGGCCACCAACGTTGCGGCGAGAAGTGACCGGCGGCCGGTCGCGGGCGGTGTGTACGACAAGAAAGTCGGTAAAACTTTCATCTCGTGGGCCGGTCAGTACGAGGACAGCTACGTCCAGACGTACGACCACCGCAAGTCCACCTGGTCCGCGCCCAACCGGATCGCGGACGGTGACAGCGACGCGCACAACTACCCGACCATGGTTCAGGCCAAGGACGGGCACCTGCTGATCTTCCGTGGCATGCACAACGTCGAGCTGCGGATGTCCCGCTCGCCCAAGGCGAACTCGGCCGACGGCGTGTGGGAAGAGACGCTGATCTCCAAGAACGCGGCCACGTACCCGATGCCGTTCGTCACGCGCGACGGCACGATCTACGTGTTCTACCGCGAGACGTCCCGCGACCTCGACCCGACGTTCCCGACGGACACACGGCCGATGCTTTACGTGGTGTCGAAGGACAACGGCAAGACGTGGAAGACCTCCACGGAGCTGACGGGTGACAGGTTCGCGATCGGCTCGACCGCGCGCACCGACAACATGAACGAGATCTACATCGGCCAGCTGCGCCAGGAGGACAACGGGCGCGTGCGGATCGTCTACACGCTCGCCGGTGGTGGCACAGAGGGACATCTGCACGACCGGTACCACCGCAACATCTACTACACGTGGTTCGACCCGAAGAACCGGCACTTCTACTCGGCCTCGGGCAAGGACCTCGGCACGCAGATCGACGACGCCGACCAGGAGCAGCACCTGAAGGTCGCGGAGACCCCGCTGACCCTGCCCAACGCCGTGAAGTCCCCCGACTACATCCAGCAGGTCGGCACGACGTTCGGCAAGCCGTTCCTGCTGTGGTTCATGGGTGACCCCGACAAGGGTCCGATGCGCAACTACATGTCCACTTGGAACGGTCGCGGCTGGGAGACCAAGGAAGTGGCGCGAGGGCTGCGCACCCGCGAGATCGAGCCGGTCGACCTCTTCACGTGGCGCGTGTACGCCACCGAGGACGGCAAGCCGAACGTGAACACGTACCTCGTGAGGTTCGGCCGCACGTGGACGCCGGAAGCCGTCATCCCGACGGCGAAGCCGGTGCAGCGCGTCGAGATCGTGGAGAACTTCCGCGACCCGGCGCGGGCGATCTTCTCCGGCGCCTCGTCCAACCGGGACGTCGCCATCGCCGACGGTGACATCAGCGTCGCGGGCCTCGCCCGCCGCTAGTCACCACCCGCACAGGGCGGTGACCTCCGGTCACACAGGCCGTAGGTCACCGCCCGTACGGCGTAGCAGGAACTACTTGAAGGTCACCTTGAACGGGTCACCGTCGAGGATGCGGTCCCAGCCGTAGAACACGGAGAGCCCGTTGCCCGCGAGGCTGTTTTCCCCTCTCGGCACCGGCTTTGCCGAGTACTGCCCGAACGGGGCGCCGTACTGGGACGCCGCCGCGCCTTCTCTCGTGCTCTGGAACGGGAATTCGTCGCAGTTCTCGCCCGTTCCGGAACCGCGGCCGGGGAAGTACACGTTGCAGGTGATTCTTGCCTGGTCGTTGTTCGCCTGACGGCGGACGTCGTCGTAGAAGACGCGGTGCAGTTCGTCCGGGATCCGCTTTCCGGACACCTCCGGCTTTGTCGAACCGGTGTTGTTGATCGCCTGCCAGATGTGTTCCGACACCTGCGGGAAGCCCGGTTCCGCACGGAACAGCTGCAGCCGCGGCAGCACACGGTCGAAAATCGCACCGTGACCGTGTTGCGTGCCCTTGTGGAAGATGTACTGCGCCGAGTCGAAGCGGAATCCGCCCTCCATCACGTACCGCTTCACCGGGCCGGGCCAGAACGGCGGGAACGGCATGTGGTGCACGGCCAGCTTGTGCACGCCGATCGCCTTGTCGTCCCGCTGCGCCGGGTTGCCGGAGCCCACCGGGGAGGTGAGCACGAACGACATCCGGCGGCCGTTCCAGTCGGCGACCGTGCGTTCCTCGGTCCGGCCGGTCCGGTCGCGGCACGAGTTCGGCGTCGGCGAGCCTCCGCACTCCATCTCGAACGCCAGCTTCACCACCAGCGCCGTTGGTGCGCCCGGCACCTGAATCTCGACCTTGAGCTCGTCGAAGAAGACGTCGAACTCGATCCTGCGCCCGGTCGCCGGGTCGTTCGTCGCCGCGCCCCTGCCGACCGTGATCAGGCGGTAGGAGACCTTCGACACCGTCCGGCCTGATGGCAACTCGATCAGCGAGATGTCCCGGTCCTCGGAGATGTGGCAATAGCCGTAATGGTTCTTGATCCACCCCTCCGGCCTGATCGCGTCGCCGCGATGAGCAAGGCATTCTTCGCGGTCAGGGTGGTCCGGGTCGATCGGCGTATTGATGGTGACTTCGTCCGCATACTTGGCGAGCGGCGTGTCGTAGAACTGCTGCGCCCCCGTCCCCTTCCAGTCGGTTTCCTCGATCTCGAGCCGATAGGTGGGATCAGTGGTCGGCTGGGCTACGGCAGGTATCACCGCGGTGATCAACGAGACGCCCATGAAAATGGGCAGCAAAAATCTACGTGACAGCAACTATTCCACCCCCAGGTGACTTTCACCGGCGACTTCCCCCGAAGTCGCCTTATACCTGTCTAAACCCGCGCACAGCAGTGAGCAAGGCCGCCATTCAGCCGCTTGTCCTGGTATACCTGCACCATGAAGCCGGTCAGGGCGGCAGAAGACAATGTGCGAGTTGAATACAGTCAGTTCTTCGTCACCGACGAAGGTGGCTGGGACGACACACCGGTGACCACGGGCGCCGTCGCCACCGTGCCAGGAGGCGCGGTGATACACGCCGAGGACGGCATGAGGCGCGTGCGGCTGGAGTTCTGGAGCGAGCCGCACGGCGAGCCTGACGCGGTGTTCGAGACGTCGACCGGCCGCGTCCGGCTGCTCAGCGGGCTGCAGGAGCCGTCACGGCAGGGTCAGGTGCTCGAACTCGGCGGGCCCGGTGTGTACGGGTTCAAGGTGGAGCGGCAGCACGACGACTACGTGCTGCGGTGGTGGAAGCGTCCTTCATAGACAAAGCCAAACGCCCCTGAGCCGGCGCGGGCCCAGGGGCGTTCGTTCTAGAGGTGCCTGACTATCAGGCGCCGGCCTTCTTGCGGCGAACGATGAACAGTGCGGCGACACCGCCACCGACGAGCACCAGACCGCCGACGAGCGGCCACAGGATCGACGCACCGGTCGAAGCCAGGTCCTCGTCACCCGAGCCACCGGGAGCCGGGGCGGGCGCGGGCGTCGTGGTCGTCGTGGTGGGCGGGACCTCGGTCGTCGTCGTGGTGGGCGGCGTGGTCGGCTCGGAGGGCTTCACGCCCTCCTTCCAGTCGGCCTTGGCCTTCTTCTCGACCTTGGCCTTGTGGTCCTGCGCGACGACGAGCGACTGGGCCTCGTTGTGCTGGTCCGTCGTGACGAACAGGCGGCCGGTCTTGATCAGGGCCTCGGCCTTGACCTTCAGCTTGGCCTCACCCTTGGCGGTGCCCGCCGCGACCTTCACGAAGAACTCGGTGCCCTTGATGCCCTTGGCGACCGAGGCGTCCTTGTCCTTCGTCGTGTCGAACGGCTTGCCGTTGGCGTCGGTGATGGTGACGCCCTCGGGGAGGTTCGCGGTGAGCTCGATCTCCTCGGCGGTCGTGGTGACCTTGAACGGGCCGATCAGCTCGCCCGCGGTGCCCGACTTCGACTCCGGCGCGATCTCCAGCGTCGGCTTCGGCTGCTCGGTGATCGAGTTCGCCTTGGCCTCCTTCACGAGCGCCGGGTAGAGCTCGAGGACGTCGTCGTCGTTCTGCGGGTGCTTCTCATCGATCTGAGCGTCGTCGGTGAGGGTCCAGATCGCGGCCTGCGTGGCGGCGATGGCGTCCATCTCGTCGAACTTCGCGCCCCACTTCTTCTGGAACGTCTTGATGTCCAGGGTCGGGTACGAGTTGTGGAGCAGCCAGAGGACGTGGCCCGCGTTCTCCGGGAACTTGGACTTCTTGTTGGGGTGCGTGCCCCACGGCGCTTCCTTGAGGCCGTCGTCGTCCGCGAGCGGCGTCGGCAGCTCGACGCAGTACGCGACGACCTTCGTGACCTCGCCCGCGTCCTTGATCTTCAGCGGGATGAGCGACGTCTGGTGCTCAAGCTTGTTGGGGTCGTTGACGTTGCCGACCGGCTTCAGCCAGACGTTGTGACCCGTTTCCCGGTTCTTGTACGTCGGGGAGTCATGCGGGTACGGCTCGATGATGACGGCCGCGGACGCCGACAGCGCAGAGAAGGACAGGGCGGCCATAGCGCCGAGCAGCGCCGTGCCGATCCTCAACCGGGAAGCCATGGGTCTCCTAGATCGCTGAAGTTAGCCCGAACGCAGAAAGTCGGTTACTTCGTCGGAGCGATGGACACCCGAAGTCGACACCGTACCGACAGGAAGCGACGGCACAGTATCCGATCGGGTTACACCCGATCGTGGGCGGTGCAAAGATCACGATACACAGCGTGCTACCTGCGGAAACCCACCCCAAGCGTCCACTGTGGATCGGTCCCTGATGCATATCTTTTGTCAGGTGACGATATATTCGTTGCCGAACAGTTATCAATTGAGACGGGAAACGGGCATCAGGCCACCATCTCAGGCACTTCCACCGGGCGAATATCCCCAGGTCGGAGCGATGTTCCGCGCAAACACAACTCGCGCGGCTCCGGTCGCCGGCCGGTGAGAATCCATCTGGTGAGACCGGCCAGCTGATAGGCGATGAGCGGCGGAACGGCGTCGCCGACGTGCCGGTAGGCGTTGCCGAGAATCGACACGTCGAACTTGAACTGGCGCGGAAAGCCCTGCAGCAGAGCCATCTCCCGCACCGTGCAGAGGCGGTGCTGCACCGGGTGGGCATAGCGGCCGTTGCCGACGTGGCCGCATTCCCGCTTGATGGTGCGCGCCGGTTCGTTCCACCACATCCGGCCGTACACGTCCGGGTGCGAACCCCAGTTCTGCTGCTCGACGATTTTTCGTTGTGCCGGATTCAACAACTCCGCGGTTTCCGGTGAGCGCAGCAGATCCGCCCACGAACCACCGTCCGCGGGAATCGCGCGCATCCGGTCGAGGCTGCGGTCCTGGGAGAACGTCGGCGACACGTGAATGGGGTCGTCCGGGTGCGCCACCCCGGCCGCGACGGAGGGCAGCTTGCCGATCGCACGCCGGACGGTGACGGCCGAGGGCCGGATGAGCCTGCCCTCCCAGAGGTCTTCCAGCGTCAGCAACGGCAGGCCGGCGTCCACGGCCACCATCAACGTCCGCTCGCGCAGCTGCGGCAGGCCGTAGCGGGACAGCATGTGCGTGCCGCCGGCGACCGTGTAGCCGATGCGGGTCAGTTCCTCGGCCAGGCTGTCGAAGTGGTGGCGCTGCTTGCCTTTGACGAGCTCACGGGCGTTCTCGACCAGCACGACCTTGGGCCGCAGCTCGTCGGCGTAGACGGCGATCCGGCCGACCAGCGAGTTGCGCGGGTCGTCACGAAGGTGGTTCAGCGCGGTGATGCGGCTGAAGCCCGAGCACGGCGGGCACGCCAGCAGCACGTCCAGCTCGCCGCGGCGCAGCCCCCAGACCTCGCGCAACGCCGACGGCGACACGCGGGCCAGGTCGACCTCCAACGGGTCGACGCCGATGTTCGCCCGGTAGGTGTCGTTGCACCGCAACGAACCGAGCCGCGAGGAGGGCTTCCCGATCTGCGCGTCCGCGGCGCCGACGACTCGGAAGTCGCGGTGGGCGTGGAAGCCGAAGCTCATCCCGCCCGCTCCCGAGAAGATGTCGGCCACGGAGAAGGACACGGCGAGATCGTACGGGCGAGGCGCCGGAGCCCTTGCCGTGACATCCCGTAGGTTTCCGCGCATGGAGCTGCCGCGCGCCTGGCAACGGCCTGAACCGTTGCGCGGACTCGACAGGATCACCTGGGCCGAGGTCTACGACGGCCGAGGTGGCGCTGGCAGGCTGCCGAGGCTGCTCCGCTCGCTGCTGGACCCCGCCGCCGACGTCCGGCTCGACGCGTTCGTCTCGCTCGCCGACCGGCTGCTGACCGACGACACCGTGTCCGAGGCGAGCTTCTGCGCCGTGCCGTTCCTGATCGAGGTCGGCGCCTCGTACAGGGTCGCGGCCGACGTGCGCGACCGGGTGATCTTCCTGCTGGCCGCGATGGCGTTGGCGGGCAAGGGCTTCACCGAGGACGGCCGCCGGACGCACCGCCGGTGGAACGCGCTGGGCCGCGAGCTCCCCCGCACCGCGCCGGACTGGCTCACCCAGACCAGGCACGCGGTCGCGCAGGGCGCGCCGAAGATCTTCGAGGCGCTCGCGTCCGAACGGGTGGGTTGCCTGGTGGCGCTGGTGTGCGCGGTGCCGGAGAGCCTGCCGAAGTTCGTCGACGGCCTGATGCAGGACATGCTCGACGACGACGAGGAGATGCTCGCCGACGCGGCCGAGATCGCGCTCTCGCTGCTGAAACGCACGCCTGAGTTACTCGGCGTGGATCGGCCCAAGGTGCTCGGCGAAGGGCTCGTGCGACCCGCTCATCAGCCGCGTGAGGTCGCCGCGGCGTTGATGGGGTACCGGTTCGCCCTCATCGCCGCGTACGGCGACGAGGGCGCCTGGTGAGACTTAAGCGATGACCGCTTCCTGCTCGATCTGCTGCTCGATCGGCTGAACTTCCTCGATCGCGATCGCGGGTTCCAGGGCGCCGAGCCCAGTGCCCCACTCCTGGTCCGCCAGCGCGAACGCGGCGACGGTCAGCGCCGCGACGGGCGCTCCGACCGCCATATTCTCGCGGTGCAGGTCCAGGTCGAGCCGTCCGCCGATCGGTGACGGGCTGAGCCGCAACGTCGCGTGCGCGGGCTCCTCCGGGTGCGCCAGGCGGCACGCCCAGCCGGTGAAGATCACCCGGCGCTCGTCCACAGAGGTCGGCTGCACCGCACGAACGTTGGCGCCCACCGCACCCGAGCGCAGGCCGTCCGCCGCCGACAGCACGAGCTCCTCGAACTGCATGGACGAGATGCCGAGGTTCCAGCCGGCCACCAGGGCGACCTGGACGAGCGCGAGCGGCAGCGTCGGGACCGCGTCCTCGAAGCACACCATCGCGCCGCCGTAGCGGGTGTTGATCTCGGTCGGCAGGAAGCCGTCCTCGGTCGCGATGCCGTCCAGCGTGAACGTGCCGCGGTAGTCGACCGTCTCGCGCAGGTGCTCGCCGACGCGACGCGCGAGGTTGCGCATCTGGTCGCGGATCCACACGGGCGGGTCGTAGTAGGAGGCGCAGCCCGCGTAGAGGAACTTGGCCTGGCCCTGGCGGCGCGGCACGACCATCTCGATCGGGCGCAGCACCGCGGTGCCGTCCGGGAACACGATGCCGTGCACGCTCACCGGAATGCCTTCCAGGAACGGCATCACGCGCACCTGGTCGCACTTGGGGGCGAGCACGTCGAAGGCGTCCTTGGCCTCCTCGTACGTCCGCACGCGGCGCACGAAGTTCGCGCCACCGTTGATCGCCGGGCCGTCACCGGACCAGACGACGCCCGCGCCGCGGTCGAGGATCTCCGAGGCGCCCCAGAGACGTTCGAAGTCGAGGTCGAACACCATCGCGGGCGCGCGCGGGGCGGAGAGCTCGTCCCACAGCGCGTCGATGGTGGTCTTGTTCTCCAGCTCGACCCACTCGTGGCGGCGCGCGTTCAGCACGGGACGGCCCTGGAAGGTGCCGATCTCGTTGTACGGCGTGCTGATCACGACGGCTTCGGCCGCGGGATCGAAGTCGCCGAGGATCGCGCGGACCTGAGGGTCGGGCTTGGTCAGCAGCTTGCCGAGGCGGCGCTGCTCAACGGCGACGAAGCCGCCCTTGATGCCGAGCGACACCCATCTGGCGATCACGGAATCATGAAGCGGGGCATGATCATCGGTATCCAGCACGAGCGTATGGCGTGCGCCGAGCGCATGGAGCTCCTGCGCGCGCTTCGCCAAACGGGTACCACCGGCCAGGATTACCAGCCGGCCACCGAACAACCTGCCGAGGCGCTCGTTGAGCGCTGAGAAGACATGATTCATCGCCGAAAACTCGCTTAAGAGAAGCGGAGGACGTGACCGGCGATCGCCGGGTGACGCGTAGCGTAGAGCCACCCGGTATGTGTGTCGAAGCACGGTCCGGCAACGGCCGGATGAATGTTACGGCGGGCCCGTCGGCACAGGCCCGCCGTGAAGTCGATCAGTGGTTGATCTGTGCGCGCCCTACGAGCGGGCGGCGTCCCGCAGGACCTGGTCAACGGTATTGAGGAAGCTGCGCTTGGAGCTCACGGCCGGCATCGGCACGGCGGGGACGGACTGAGGCGCGGGTGCGGCTCCCACGATGTCAGCCACGTTGCGCAGGAACTCCTGCCGCTTGAACTCGTGCACGATGTGGTCGTGCAGGAGTCCGGCGATGCTCGTGTGCACAGCGCGATGGGGGTAACTCACTCGTGTGTTATCGGCGCAACTCTCCTGGACCTTTAGGGTCAACCTGTGCGAGTTCTAGTGACCGGTGCCACTGGGTACGTCGGCCGGGTCGTGGTGCGTGAGCTGCGGGTTCACGGACACGAACCGATTCTGTCTGCTCAACGCCTCTCCGAGCCGTTCGAACCGGTGGACGCGGACGCGGTCATCCACCTGGCCGGTCTGGCGCGCGTCCGGGAGTCGTTCGAAGATCCACTCTCGTACTACGAGACCAACGTTTCCGGGACGTTGAATCTTCTGAAAGCGTTGCGGGGCCAGCGATTCCTTCTCGCGTCGACTGCGGGCGTCTACCGGCCGTCGGACGACGTGCTGACCGAGGACTCGATCAGGGAACCTTCTTCCCCCTATGCCGCAACGAAGGCGGCCGCCGAGGATCTCGTCGCCTGGGCGGCCCGGTCGGGGCGGATCGGGGCGGCCACGCTGCGTCTCTTCAACGTCGCTGGAGGCGGTGACACCGACACCACACGGGTGATCACCCGAGCGGTGGGCTGTGCCGCCGGCGTCGTGCCCGGCATGGAGGTCTACGGCGACGGCACGGCGGTGCGCGAGTTCGTCCACGTGAAGGACGTCGCTTCGGCGTTCGTCACCGCGTTGGAAGCCTGCTCCGTGGGTTCATCGGCTGTTTACAACGTCGGCGGCACGTCCGCGTCCGTGCGGGACGTGCTCGCGACCGTCGAGGAGGTCACCGGGCGGTCCGTGGACGTCACCTGGCTGCCGGCACATCCCGGCGAGGTGCGGTTCCAGCGGGCCGACACCTCGAAGCTGCGCGGGCTCGGCTGGGAGCCCTCCCACTCGTCGCTGAAGGAGATCGTCAGCGACCAGTGGCTCGCTTCGGCACCTGCACCCGGTCGAGGTCCTTCGCGATGACGATCTCCCCGTCGAACTCGGCGGCCGCCTCGGCCTGGAACTCGGCGGGGTCGTCGTAGCGCTGGGAGAAGTGCGTGAGCACGAGCTTGCGGACGCCACAGTCCTGCGCCACGCGGGCGGCCTGCTGCGCGGTCAGGTGGCCGTGGTCGCCCGCGAGCTTGGTGTCACGCGCGAGGTAGGTCGACTCGATCACCAGCAGGTCGGCCTTGTCGGCGAGCTCATAGATGTTGTCGCACAGCCGGGTGTCCATGATGAACGCGAACCGCTGGCCGGGGCGGGGTTCGCTGACGTCGGCCAGCCTGGTCCCCCTGAGCTCGCCGTCCTGTTGCAACAGACGGACCTCGGGCCCCGCGATGCCGTGCTCCCTGAGCTTCTCGGGAAGCATGCGGTGACCGTCGGGCTCGACCAGCCGGTAGCCGAACGAGTCGATGCCGTGGTCAAGCCGGTATGCCTCGAGCCTGCCGAACTTGCCTTCCGCGACGAGCCCGTCGTCCTCGACCGGCTCCTCCTTGATGTCCGCGGCGTCGTAGAAGGCGCTCGCGTACCGGAGCCGTTCGAAGAAGTGCGCGCCTGACTGCGGGAAGTGCGCGTGCACGGTGTGTGGGACACGGTCCAGAGAGAGCCGCTGCACGATGCCGGGCACACCGAGGCAGTGGTCGCCGTGGAAGTGGGTGATGCAGATCCGGGTGATGTCGCTCGCAGCCGCGCCCGAGCGGAGCAGCTGGCGTTGCGAGCCGTCGCCAGGGTCGAAGAGGAAGCCCTCGCCGTCCCACCTCAGCAGATAGCCGTTGTGGTTGCGCTGGCGCGTGGGAACCTGGCTGGCCGTTCCCAGGACGATCAGTTCCCGGACTGTCACCCCCCGAACGTTAACGTCTGTCCCATGCAGAGCGTGGAAGTGGCTTCGAGCTGGCCCGCGTCGAACGTCGCCGTGGCCGTCGTGTCGGGCGAGTCGGTGGTGGCGACGCTGGGCGACCAGCAACGCGTGTTCCCACTCGCGTCCGTGACGAAGCTGCTCACGGCCTACGCGGTGCTCGTGGCGGTCGAGGAGGGCGCGGTCGAGTGGGACCAGCCCGCCGGACCCGAGGGCGCCACCGTGCGGCACCTGATCGCGCACACGGCCGGGTACGCGTTCGACAAGCCCGAGGTCCAGGCCGAGCCGGGCAAGCGCCGGATCTACTCGAACGCGGGCTTCGACGTGCTCGCGGCTTTCGTGGCTGCCGCCTGCGAGATTCCGTTCCCGGAGTACCTGCGGGAGGCCGTGTTCGCGCCGCTGGGGATGAACTCCTCGGCGCTGGTCGGCAGTGCGGGGGCCGGTGCCGAGTCTTCGGCCGGTGACCTCGCGTTGTTCGCGTTGGAGCTGTTGTCGCCGAAGCTGGTGTCCGCGTCGTTGGTGGCGGAGGCGACGTCAGTGGTGTTCCCCGGCCTGAACGGCGTGCTGCCCGGTTACGGCATGCAGAAGCCGAACGACTGGGGCCTGGGCTTCGAGATCCGCGACGGCAAGTCGCCGCACTGGACGGGCCTGACGCACTCGCCGCGCACGTTCGGCCACTTCGGCCAGTCCGGCACGTTCCTGTGGGTCGACCCGGAGATCCCCGCCGCGTGCGTCGCGTTGACGGATCTGCGGTTCGGGCCGTGGGCGGTCGAGGCGTGGACGCCGTTCTCCGACGGCGTCCGGGCGGAACTTCTCAGTCAGCGAGGTTGAGCGCGAGCTTGCGCAGCACCTCTTCCACGTCGACGTCCTCGCAGTCGTTCTCATACGCCTGCGCGAGGCCGTGGAACGCGTAGAGCAGACCGGCGGTGAACCAGCCGAACTGCGACAGCACCTGGTCCATCGCCTGCTTCAACGCCTGCGCGCCTGCCTCGTTCAGCTCGCCGTCGACCTTGACCTCGTAGCTGAACACGCCCTCCTGCAGCGTTTTGAGCGCCGTGCGCAGATAGTCGGTCGACTCGGCCGCACCGTAGGTGAGCGTCAGGACGCCGAGCGCCCGCTGCATGATCTCGCGCTGATCCACGTGCTGAACTCTGCCTGTTGCGCGCTTCCACGTCCAGCTCGTTCATATGGAGACAAATAAGACGCATGCATGTTTCGCTATTCATTCGTTCGAGTGAACGAATTAGCGCTACTTTCGCCATGCGCGCGATTACCGCACATTTGCCACGTCCCGGCATATGTCGCTGAGAGTATGCCTCAAATGGACTGTCGCCACGCCGTTCAGCGATCGACTGACCTGCGGTTTCCCCCCAGGATTTGCGGCGTCACCTTTCGACACCTTCATTCTGGAGTTAGTTGTGCGTGAAACTGTCGCCCGTATCGCCAAGCCCGCCATGATCGCCCTCGCCGGCGCGGCCGCGATGTTCTCCGCGGCGAGCCCGGCCTCGGCGATGCCGATCGTCGACGCCGTGTCGCGCGCGCCCCAGCGCGTGATCGAGGTTCCGCCGGCCGTCGCCAACGTGCCGCTGACGGCCGTCGGTTCGGTCGCGGGCCACGTCGGTCAGTGATCTACCGGGAGCGGTACGGGGATCACCGCCCCCACCTCACCCACGCCGGGTCCTCCTGGGTCAGCTGGTGTTCGAAGGCGTCGGCGATCGTGTCGACGTCCCACTGGTCCCGTTCGATCAACGGTTCCATCGGCGAGGACTGCCCGATGACGTGCAGCCGGCCGTTCGCGAACCTGATCAGCTGCCCGGTGATCTTCGCGGCCTGGTCGCTGAGCAGGTAGGTCACCAGCGGCGCGATCGTCTCCGGCGGTGCGCTCTGCACCACGGCCTTCGTGTCCGCGACGGACATCCGGGTCCAGGCGATCGGGCAGATCGCGTTGACCCTGATGCCCCGGTCGGCGAGTTCGGCGGCACATCCCGTGGTGATCGAGGCGACGGCACCCTTCGACGCCGAGTACACGATCGCCGTCGGCTGCCCGACCATGGCGACCGAGCCGAGGTTGACGATCGAGCCACGGCGGATGCTCTTCACGGCCGCGTTGGTGCAGTAGAGCGTGCCGAGCACGTTGATCTCGATGAGCTCGCGCATGCGTTCCGGGTCGTCCTGGCCGATCATGGCCTGGTACCGGATGCCCGCGTTGTTGACGAGGCCGTCGATCCGGCCGAACGCCGCCGTGCAGGTGTCCACGATGGCCTCGGCCGTCTCCGGATCCTGCACCGGGCCGGCGCTCACGACGGCCCGGCCACCCCTGAGCGTGATGACCTCGGCCACCTGCTCGGCCAACGGCTCGTCAACGTCGTTGATCACCACGGCGGCCCCGGCGTTCGCCGCGTGCACGGCGAACGCCCGCCCCAGCCCCTGCCCCGCACCGGTGACCACCACGGCCTTGCCCGACAGAATCCCCATGTCTCCGAGTGTGACGACGATGTATCACTGAGTGCTCATTCACGTCTGCGAGTGGCTTCGGCCCGCGCCGAACGGCGTACGTGCGGCGACGACCGGTGGTGGCCTGTTCTCCCTCGGGCCACCACCAGCTACTCACGTCAGCGTCATGGCGCGGGCGGTGGCGCGGGCGGTTTAGGCGTCTCGTCCGGCTCGACCGGCGTCCCAGGGCAACCGTGAGCACACGACGTTGCCGCCGTGGCGACGGCGACCGGTACCGCGAGTGCGACGGCAAGGGCCGCGAGAGCGCCCGCCACCAGCTTCTTGATCAGCACGCGCGCCTCAGACTTCCGGAATCGGCGGAGTCGTGGTGGGCGGAGTCGTGGTGGGCGGAGTCGTCGGAGTCGTCGTGATCGGCGCCGTCGGTTCGGTCGGATCGGTCGGGACGCCAGTGCAGCCGTGCACGCACGGAACAGGCGGGTCCGCCGCGGCGACGGCGATCGGCACGGCGATCGCGGCGGCGGCGGCCACGACGGCCCCCACCGCGAGCTTCTTGATCAACATTCGGGTCCCCTGGCTTTCGGTGCCGCCTCTCCTGCGGCAATGGTGCACACCTCAGCAGAGGTCAGGGGGCAGGAACGTGAATCTGGACGAAGCTGGACAAAGATGGACGATCAAAGCTCGGCGAGCGCGTCCCGCACCCGTTCCGCGTCCGGCACGCCGATCGCCTCGTACCGTTCCAGCGCCTGCTGCAAGTGTCGTTTCGCGCTCATCACGGCACCCGTGGCGCGGGCGACGGCACCGAGTCCTTCCAACGCCCGTGCCTCGTCCTGCCGGTAGCCGTGCTCGGTGGCGAGGGCGAGGGCGTCGTGATGTGCCTCCCGCGCCCCTTGCTGATCGCCGGACCGGCCGCGCGCGAAACCGAGGTTGTTGAGGAGCGGGGCCTGCAACGAGGCGTCACCTACCTCGCGAGCCATCCGCAGCGCCTCCTCGAACCGGGGAATCGCCAGTTCGTGCTCGCCTTTGGCGTCGTGCACCATCCCGAGGAACTTGATCACGAACGCCTCTCCGACCTGGCTGCCCACCGCGCGGTACCCGACCAGCGCCTCGTCGAGCACCAGCAATGCCTCACCGTGCTCGCCGACCTCGTTGAGCACGTTGCCGAGGTTGGTCAACGCGTGCGCCTCCCCGAGCACGTCACCGAGCGAGCGGAACGTTTCGAGCGCCGCCCGCTGGTTCGCGATCGCCTGCTGGAAGTTGCCTTGGGCCGCGAGGGGAATGCTGACGTTCAGCAACCCGATCGCGAGTTGGTGGCGTTTGTCGATGCGCCGGAACAGCTCGTTGGACTCCTCGTGGGCGGCGATCGACTCGTCGAACCTGCTGAGCGAACCCAGAGTGATGCCGATGCTGTTCAACGTGCTGGCGTGCCGTTCGGCGTTGTCCATCCGCCGCCAGATGTCCGCGCTCTGCCGCAGCCAGTCGAGCGACTCGGGCTGCCTGCCCATCATCTCCGCGGCGACACCGAGGTTCCGCAGCGCCTCACCTTCCCCGGCCAGGTCGCCGTCGGCCCGCGCGGTGTCGAGCGCCAGGTGGTGCATGCGCAACGCCTGCGGCCCGCGTGACGTGGTCTCCAGGTGCCGCTTGGCCACGATCGCCAGCTGCCGCGCCGCCGACCCGAGCCCCACGTCGGCCGCGAGCCTGACGACCTCGACCACGTTGTCCGCCTCGGCCGTCAGCCACGCCCGCGCCGCACCGTCGTCGGTCAGCCACGGAAGCTCCGGACGTTCGGGCAGGTTGAAGTGGTTGGGATAGGCGAGCGCGAAGGCGGCGGTGTGCGCCTCGACGTAGTGGTCGATCAACCGCACGGTGGCCGGGCCGGTCGTCGAGCCCGCCGCCAGCTCCCGGCTGTAGTCGCGCAGCAGGTCGTGCATCTCGTAGCGGCCGTTGCCCTGCAGGAGGTTGGCGTCGATCAGCTGCTCGATGCGCAACGCCGCATCCGCCAGGTCGGTGCCGATGAGCGCCGCCGCGGCCGGCACGTCGACGTCGCGGCCGGGGTTCTGCCCTAGCAGCCGGAAGAGCTCGGCCGCCTCGGGCCTGAGCTGCCGGTACGACCACGAGAACACCGCCCGCACCATGCTGCGCGGATCACCACTGCTGTCGAGCAGGTCCAGTCGTTCGGCCTGGAGATGGCGAACCACCTCCTGCAACGGCTCGCGCCGCGCGAACTCCGCCACGATCCGGATCGCCAGCGGCAGCCGCGCACACAACTCGGCGAGCCGGACCGCCGCCTCACGTTCGTAGTCGACCCGCTGCCCCAGCAGGCTCCTGAGCAGCTGCAGCGCCTCGTCCGGCGCCAGCACGTCCAGGTCGAGCCGGTGCGCACCGTCGAGGACGGCAAGCCCCGCGAGCGCGTCCCGGCTCGTGACCACGGCGAAGCAGGAGGCCGTGGCAGGCAGCAACGGCCGCACCTGCTCGGCATTGCCCGCGTTGTCGAGCACGAGCAGGACCCGCCTGCCCGCGAGCGTCGACCGCAACAACGCCGCCCGCTCGTCCAAACTCGGAGGCACGTCGCTGACCCCCAAGGCCCGCAACAAGGTCAACGCCGCGTCCGCCGCCGACACCGGCGCACCGACGTCGTACCCGCGCAGGTTCAGATAGAGCTGCCCATCGGGGAACTTCTCCGCTGTCCGATGTCCCCAATGCACGGCCAGCGCCGTCTTCCCCACTCCCGGCGTACCCGCGATCGCCGACAGCACCACCGTCCGGCCGGGCTGCTCCAGCAACCCGTCGAGCTCCTTCATCTCCGCGCCACGCCCAGCGAACACCGCGACGTCCGCGGGCAGCTGCCTCGGCACCACCGGCTGCTTCACGGGCTTGCTCGAGTGCTCGTGCGCGGCGACGCGATCCCACGCCTCCGCCCACTGCGCCTGATCCGCCGCCGTGCCACCCAGGGCAATGACCACCCGGTCCAACACCTCGGCAGGCAGCAACGTCTGGCCGGTCAGGTACGTGTGGACGGTCGACCTGGGCACCTCGATCCGCTTGGCCAGCTCGGCCAGCGACACCCTGGTCCGGCCACTGCCCCGCGCCGCGTTGCCCCGGAGAACCTCCAGCTCACGAACCAGCTCGGCGCGTGTCCGCACCTGCCCCGGATCCGCCCCCACACACCCTCCCGAGGTGAGCCCGCCATTACGCCGAAAGGTATACGCCGTACTGCTCACGGCCGTTGCCTGAGACCACCAAATGGCAAGCTTCTGACCAAACAGACGTCAGTCGAAGTCGTAGACCGTGACAGCGACGCCCTTCGCCACCAACGTCTCGACGACGATCGGCTCGATCAACTCCCACCGGCCAGCCCGCACCCGATCCGCGGCATGTGCACGCTGGCCTCCAGCCTCAAAGCATGCTCCGCCACCGCCACCAGGCACCGCTCCACAAGGTCATACCTAATCGGAGGCCCACCGCTCCCCGTGCGAATCCCCCGCTGCGCCACCGCGTTCGCCACCCACGTGTCCGGCTTGACCCGCACAAGCTGCACGGCCCCCAGCCCGAAGTCGTTCCCCGCCCGCTTTGGTGTCGGCGCGAAGCGCCACACTCGGGGTCCGGGGGCGGAGCCCGCCAGCTGGGGGTGTGGGGCTCGGCCCCCACTGTGAAACTGAGAGAGCCCCTGTGTGCGTTCTCCGCAGACAGGGGCCCCGTGATCGAATGCGCTCGGCAGGATTCGAACCTGCAACCTTCTGATCCGTAGAGATGAGACGACCGTCCCGCACGGTCCGCGCAGTCCATCTGCGCAGGTGAGCGTCCAGTTTTAGTCCAGGTCAGGGCTTCCAATCCCACCCGATCCCAGCAGTCCGTGAGACAGCTGTGAGACGGGTTCGACGGAGGCCACGATGTCTGAAACGACCCAAACCCCTCTCCCGGAACCGATCCGAAGCCTGCTCGACATCCCTAATCAGCCGCTCGAAGAGATGGTCGAGCAATGGTCCGCGGCGCGGACGCGAAGCGTCGTTGCGATGGCCGCCTACCAACGCCCGCCAGACGTCGATGATCTGCTCAGCGAACTCGTATACGCCACAGGCATTGCGCGAGAGGTGATCTCTGGCCGCTGGTGCGTCGTGGCCCAACTGCTTCGTACCGATACCGACGGCACGAACTCCTGGTCGGTGATCAGCGACGCGATCGGCATGACCGAGCTGCAGGCCAAGGACGGATTCCACACCTGGGTAGCGGGTCAGAACGATCTGCGACACAAGACCGGCAGGTTTGGTTTCACAGACGCAGAAGCCAACACGCTGCACCACCTCGCCGAGGCGGCGTCCTGGTGAGCATCGAAGCGATCAACTGGGCGCTCAACGACGCGCCGATCCCGCGAGACCGGCGCGACGCCTCCAGCCTCGCCTCTGTCCTCATCGGACTGGCCAACCACGCCGGCCCGGAAGGCGGCAACGCCTTCCCCTCCCTCGACACCCTCGTGCACTACACGCGCCTGTCAGAACGCACTGTTCGCTACGCGCTGCGGACGCTCGAAGAGCTCATGCTCATCCGCCCGTCCGACCCAGACATCGTCGCCGCCTACATCAAGCGCGCAGACCGCAGGCCCAAGGGCTACGACCTAGCGCTACGCCCGTTCAACGGAGCTGTGGACAACTTGCCTCACGAGGGGCAAACACTGCCTCCCGTCCACCAGCACGAGGGGCAAACACCACAGGAGCGGGGGGCAAATAGGTCCAACACGAGGGGCAATGGTTGCCCCCGAACCGTCCCTAACCGTCCAGGGAACCGTCCCGCGCGCGATCCGCAACGTCCCTGCGGCCAGTGCGACGCCCGCCCCGGCGACCCCGTGTCGGCCCGAGTGGTGTGGCTGGATGCGGAGAAGTCCCGCTCGGTCATCTGCCACCGCTGCCACCCTCGCAAGACGCACCCAGCGGAGGCGCACCGGTGACCGCCACGAACGGAGACCTCGTGCTCCAGGTCCGACAGGCACTGGACGCAGCTCTCGCCGAGGGTCGGCCCGCGCCAGGCCGCCCCACCCTGGTTCGCTTGACTGGCGCCAGCGATCACGCCGTCCGCAAAGCCCTGGCGGAGCTGGCGCCAGACGACACCAGCTCTGGCGACACCGCGGTTCAACCCCAGTCAGCTCCCGAGATCACCGACGACGCCGATGGCCGACTAGTGGCGTGGGCAGGGTTCGTCTTCGGCTCGATCATGTCCATCGCGGCCAACGTGTTGAGTACCTGGCTACCAGCCCCACACCAGCCCGCAGGTTGGTCGCCAGGCGTGGCGCCACAGATCGGAGCCGCGGTCTGGCCCATCGGGCTGCTGCTGTCGATCGAGGTGCTCTCTCGTGTCCGCTGGCCAGGTGGCTGGCACTGGGTCCTCGCTCGGTTCGGCGGTATCGGCGTAGTCGCCATTGGGTCCGCGATCATCTCGTACGGCCACCTGCGAGATGTGCTGATCGCGTGGCACTACGGAGCGCTGGCGGCGGCTGTCGGCCCCCTGGTGCTCGATGGCCTCATGGTGATCTCCGGGTTCGCCTTGTTGACGATCAGCCGATCCAAACGCGCTGCCGCGCGCACGTAGATGCACTTCACACGCAACTTGAGGACCTAGTCCGAGTCGCGAGCGGCGCCCACACAGCACGCCTCTGGCGGGTTCGCCGGCCGCCCGACGCCAGCAGCCGACCAAGTTTCGCCAGAGACACGGGCGTCACCAGCCGGCCAGGCCGACCGACGCCACCCGGACTTGGGAGATGTCCGGTACCGAAGTCGAACGGCCCCGCTTACCCCACTCGCAGAAGCACGTTCCTCAAGGTCACACGCCTGATGCACCTCGGGGACACGCAGCTCGACGGCCAAACCGCCGCATTGGCCCCTCAACGCCGATAGGCCACCACAGACAACAGAGAGCCTGATTACTTGCGAAGCCAAATTGGCCGACCAAGGTTGCGTGACGAGCCTTCGCTCGGCAGCAGCGAAATCCCGGACACAAAGGCCACATCGCGTCGCATTCAGAGCAGCCAAAGGCCCCTCCATTTGGCCTATTGCCCGCCAAGGGTAATCACTGCAAGCATGGCCGGCCGCCGCACTTTGGGGAAAGTACGGTACTCAGCAGGGGGGAAATTTAATTCCAGATGCCTTGTGGCGCTCTGCGTCGCCACATTCATGACAATTGCGTCAACTTCAGCCGCACAGGCCGAAGTCTCAACCGAAACAACCGTAGATTTTTACACGGGATGGAGCGCAGGGAAAGCCCAAGACCCTGATGTCGTTTCCGACCTGTCCACAGAATTCCGCTCCAAAAAACCGGATGCACAGAAAGAGCTTGCCAAGTATCTGGCAAACCCGAAGCCAGCGAAGCACGTCACGCATGCCGCAGACATGCCGTCGACCACCCAAGAGCGCGATATCTCCACTGCTGCTACGCCGAATCCTGTAACCGTAAACGATTGCCGCGCCAAGTTCGGCAAGAACATCGATAAGCCGAAGTACTGGTATCCCGATCGCTTCAACTCCTGCATGGGTGCAGCGATTCGATTCAACCGACTCGAATGCGTGAACCAAAATTGCAGAGTGCGGCGCCTCATTATCGCTTAATTCTCGTGGGACACGGTTCACGCAACGTTAACCCAAACGAGCCGACAACAATAGAATTCCAGTGGTTTTCCGACGAAGCATTTTACCAAGGCAAAAAACCACTCGCTGTTACCCCCCATTCTCTCGACTGCAAGACATACATCTCCGTCAGTTGCACCTTCCCTAAAACGGCCCCGACCAAATCACCGACACTGGAGAAGAGCTATACAGAGGTTGGACAAGCCCAGTAATGAAACTCGTCGCCGGAAACAACCCCAGAAGTCGACAATAGGATCTATTATGATCTTGGCTTTACCATCCGGGGCACCACGGAATACATAAAAAGCCCTACCGTACAGGTCCTGCGCAGCGACAGCGCGCCCTATATCCGCGACGGTGCTGGCGCGTTCGTCTTCATGGATGTGGAATCCTGGTTCCAGTATGATTTCGAGCGAGACAAGGATATGTATTACCAGGTGAAGCATATCTGGGATGCGCACAACAACATCGCTAACACCAAGCCAGGCGATCCACTCACCAAGGTCGCAGGTAACCGAAGTTCGGGAATGATGTTGAGCCGGATGCATCCAGATCGCGAGCCCGCTCGATACAATCGAAATAACTGATCGTCGCCAGTTCTCACCTGCAAGCAGCATTTCGGCTCGGACTACAACACCAAGTTCGGGCCGCGGGAATGCGACGAGTACCCGTATCGGTCAAGCCACCAGGGAGCCGCGTACTCGGAGTACGAAGGTGGACATGGCTACTGGAGCTACTCGGCGCGCCCGATCCCTCAGCGGGACAACAGCATAGGTGGCGGCAAGCTGGGCGCGTTCTTCATCGCTGATCACATCATCGACGGTGACCGATACTGGGTCGATATCGTGGGCGGCCCGATCCCAACATGCCTGAATTGAAGTACTGAGTAGCCTCGACTAGGCCACATCAAGCTGTCCAAGGGCCGCCACCATGGCGCTCCAAGCAGTGTTCGTACAGGAAGGGAGCGCGCAGGTACATGCCCCCACCTACGAGACGTCTGTGCGGGTGTACTTCGCGCGCTTCTACCTCATGAGCCACCCACAGTCCGGCAACGACGATCCTCACCTCATGTGGGGCCCGGAGGGAGACCTCGCAGTCTCCGCCGGCGATGGCATCGGACTGAACAGCATCACAAGCGAACACACGGCCCACGTGACGCTCGACGTCTTCGACAACGCGGCGACGGTCCCAACAGCGCTACAGGAACAGCAACCACGCTATTGGTTCACCAGTTCGTCGCCAAAGATCGCAGTAATTGACAACGAAGGCGGTGTCGCCTTGGTCGTCCGGGCTCCCGCAGCCGGCCGAATCTCATGCTCGTCACTTGTTCAGGCCGCGAAGCCGTCTACAACGCACGCCACTACGAGCACCGTGACAACCTCCGCGACATCGAACGCTGGCATATCACGATCTGGCCCGGCTGACAGGCCCTGAGGCCCTCCGTGTACCAGCGGGCTACGCCGCAGCGCAGCGCCCCGAGGGCAGCTGACCGACGGCAACGCTCGCGCCCATACCGCCCGGCACTGACTCAAGGTGGCCCACCACGCAACCGCGGCTTGGCAGCTCAACTGCGTAGAAGATGCTCCTACGGCGCCGGATCATCAGGACGGGGCTACCCGTACCGTGGCCGCGGACGGGCTCACACCGCTGAGCTTCTGGATGATGGCAGCCACATCGGCCTCGGTCGCCGGCCGTGGAACGATGTTGCTAGCGCACGGCTCTCCGGCGGGCGGTCACGCAACGACCGTGCTGGGCGAGCACTTGCTCAAGGTCATCCTTGACGAGCGCAGCCTCGGCACGCTGGGCATCTGACATCGGTTGACGTTGAGCTCGGTCTTCGACTGCCCGCTGACACTGCTCGCCGCTGTCGGGCGTGTTCCAACTGATACAGCCAACAGCTTCTGGTTGCGACGGCTGGTTTGACGGTCGAACGAAGGAGTCCACCAAACGAGGCCAACACCCACCAGCACAACGACAACGGCGGGCGCTAGGAACCACAAGCTCCGAGCGCGGAAGCTGCTCTCTGGCGCCTGGCGGTGCGGAGAGTCAGTCACGAGCTTGGAGTGTAGGAGGACTTCGCGACTGCAGGAAGACCACGAGCATCGCGGCTTCGCATCTCAGACTGTAGGCCAAGGTTGTGATGGCAAGTCGAGACATTCGGCCCGGTGCACGTCTCTCGGCAGCAATCGATCAGCGTGATCCGCGAAAACCGCGGATTTTCAGTCCGAGAGCAACTGGGGAGCGTTGCGGCGCACGCATGACTCAGGCAGGCAAGACGTGCCCGGCTGGCTTGACTGTCGACCTACCGGCGGGAGAGACCAGGGGGCGTTGGCCCCGCAAAGCCGCATTCAACCGAGCGCTGGTGTTGGACGCGTTGGAGGAAGGGACAGGGCGATCACCGACCTGAAGTAGGCGGCCGATGCGGCAAACGATGCAAGTCGCTCAGCAGGCCCGCGGGGTGCTCGCTCAGCTGGAGGCGGACTCTTAGGAGTGATTCGCGCTTCTATGGGGCCAGGTGCACCGTGCGGCCCCGCCACACCAACACTTCTCCCTTGCAGTGCCAGTTCACCGCGGTTGCCAACGCCATGGCCTCGATCGGCCGACTGGCAGCCTGCAGTTCACCGGCGGTCGGTGTAGGCCCCAGCGACTCGACAGAGCGAACCTCCTGAGTGATGATCGGCCCCTCGTCCAGACCGGCCGTTGCGTAGTGTGCAGTCGCGGTGAGCACCTTCACGCCACGCTCGTGCATCCGACGATGTGTGTTCCCTCCGGGAAACGCCACGGTGCATGCGTGGTGGACGTTGATCACAGGCTCGATGGCGCACAGTGCCGCCGATAGGACCTGCATGAACCGGGCCATCACGACCAACCCCGCACCGCTCTGTTTGATCAGCTGGCCAAGCTGGGTGTGCGCTTCCGCGCTGCTGATCGACCCAAACTGCTGAGACGGCCATTCGATGGTCATGAACGGCACGTCGTACGCCTCAACAAGGCTTCGAAGATGCGGATGGTTGGACACCACCTGTACGACGTCGCCGGCCAGGCGTCCCTGCTGGTGCAGCGCCAGGAGTTCGTGCAGGCAATGGTTGGTACGACTGGCCAACACCAAGATCTTCGGACGGTCTATGGCCTGGAGATTCCACGCCTCCAACGACCAGTACTCCGAAGCAGCTTCGAGGTCCGCGCGGAGTTCCTCAAGTGGCCGCAGGCAGGCGAATTCCGCTCTCAAGAACGCCGTGCCGGCCTCGCCGTCGAAGACGCGGAAGTTCGTCGAAAGGTCTGCGCCCTGGCCCCGCAACCAGCTTTCGATGAAAGCACGGAGATTGGTCTGGATTGGGCCCGCGACCATCACGACGTATCGATGCATCCGTGGACCTACCTCGTCGCTGCGGCGTGCCGAACCGGCGCGAACACCAGAACGAACGCTCGATCGCGGCCAACGTGATGTGTGTGGTCTCAAGAGATGGTTGACAGGTTGGCCTCAGCACATCCTTGACGGGGAACCTTGTGGGTTAGCGGCGCTTGGACCAGGCCTTGGTCCGGGTGATCGGTGTGTTGGTCTTGCGCGGGTGGATGGCGAGTTCTTGCTCGCCGTCGAGGATCCGGAAGTGGGTGTCCTCGGCGATGATGGTGACGATCTTTCCGGCATGGTTGGTGCCGACGCGCAGGCGTTGCCGGGCGACCATGACCACGCCGTCGCGGGGAACGCGGCGTTCGGCTCGTGGCGCTCGTCCCGATGGCGCTGGCGGGAGCGTGCCGCTGGCTTGCCGGGCGCCGGTGAGGGCCAGGCGCTTGTCCAGGGTGATCGTGTAGGGCCAGGACTTGACGAGTGTGTTGTCGGCGATGGCGTGCATGAGGTGCCCGTCCAGGCGCAGTGTGATGCGACGGCCGACCAGCCCTGGATCGACGGAGAAGTCCTCGTTGTTGAACGTGATCACGCCGTCACGGACAACAGAGCGGTCGACCTCGATCGCTGTGGTTTCAGACAGTCGAGATCGGCCGCGGCCGGCGCGAGGTAGCGCGGGCGCGGCGGGCGCTGGCCCGGCGGGGCGGGCGCCGCGCAGCAGCAGATGGCGCAGGTGCTCGTCGTGCAGGCGGGAGCTGACGGTCTTGAGGTGGTAGCCGTCGAGGATCACGTGGATGCTGCGGTCGTCAGCCCAGACCCCGACGGTGCGGCCAGAATAGGTCGGGCCAATCCAGAGCTGCTGGCAGCCGGCGACGGTGAAGTGGCCGCAGGGCGGGACGCGGACCTCCCACTCGACTGCGGCTGCCGAGCCGGTCGGCGGCGGCGCGGCGTCCACGAGGACCGGCGTGATGTCCGGTTCCGCCTCCAGCTCGAGTACAGACGCCGGAGGCACCGTCAGTGGCTTCGGGGCGCTGGGCCGGAACAAGCTGGCCGGAGTGGCCATGTCCAACGCCTGGTGCGGGCGGGCGTGGTTGTAGCTGTGCACCCAGGCGTCGATCGCGTCCTGCGCCGCGTCCAGGGTGTCGAACGCGGTCACCTCGTCGAGCAGTTCCTCCCGCAGCGTCTTGTGGAATCGCTCGATCTTGCCGGTGGTGGTCGGCGATCGGCGTTTGGTCAGCCGCTGGCTGATGCCGTTCTCACGGCAGATCCGTTCGAACAACACCTCTGCCGGGAACGGGCGAGTGAACCGGCCGGTGAACTGCTTTCCGTTGTCAGTCAACACTTCCGACGGGACGCCATAGCGGCGCATCGCGGCGGTGAACGCCTCGACCACCGCTCGCCCCGTAGGGATCACGACGACCGCGGCGATGACTATGAACCGGGAGTGATCGTCGATGCCTGTGACCAACTTGCACTCACGACCATCGGCCAGGAACACGCCGCCGACAAGGTCCATCTGCCACAGCTGCATCGGCGCTTCGCGTTGCCACCGCTTGTACTTCCGCTTGTGTTGCTGATCCTGGGCGTTGATCAGGCCGTTGCGGCTCAGCACCCGGTGCACCGTCGCCCGGGACGGGATCTTGTCGACGTTGCGGCGGCCGAGCTCGTGGCGCACCCGGCGGGCACCCCAGCGGGGATGTTGCCGCCGCAGTTCGCAGATCAACGCCTCAACCTCGGCGTCCACGCGGGTTGGCGTCCTCTTAGGACGCCGCGACGCCTCCTGTAAACCGGCGATGCCGTCCTGCGCGTAGCGGTTCCGCCAGGTGTGGATCGTTTGCCGCGACACGCCGTACCGGATCGCGACCTCGCTTACCGGCGACCCATCACCGACCTCCAGCACCGCCCGGTACTTCTGCTCGGCCTTCCACGCGCCGGTCTCGTCCACACAGCCCTCCATGATCGGAAGGCGCAACAAGATCAACAAACCAGCGCGACGTCAAGCATGTACTGACGACAAACCGTCAAGGAAGTCTTGAGACCACACACGTCAGGGTTGCGCAGCACCTCGAAGACGCTGGACTTGCTCCACATACCGCGAGCACGAACCTTGCCTGGCGGCTCCGGCGGTGGATAGCTAGCCAGGTCCACGTTGAGCCATTCCGCGATGGCCCCGTAGCCGAGCCCCTCGTAGTACCGCCACGACGCGATCTGGGTGACCGTCGCCGCCCGCACGCCGTCCGGCTCGAGCCTGGTCTTGGTGAGACCTTTCTCCGCCTTCGCCGGGTTGGGATGGCGATACGTCTTGCCCGTGTAGCCGTACGGCGGCTTACCGATGTTCCAGCCCTCGCGGACGTGCGTACACAGCCCGCCCCAGGACAGCTCCAGGGTGTTGAGCACCTCGTACTCGGCCACTGCCTGGTTGATCCGCCGCTGCAGAATCTGCTGAGCCCGGCTGCCGTCAAGCTTGATCGGCTCGTTCCACGCGAACAGCGGCACGCCGCCCTTGTCCAGTACGCGTTCGACGGACAAGCCCTCGTACATGCGCCGCGCCACACGTGAAGTGGACTCGCAGATCACCACATCGAAACGCCTGCTGGAGTGCTGTGCCTCGTCAAGGAGATCGGCCATGCCGCCGTCGCGCGCGATCGGGATATCGAACCGGTCGTAGCCGGTGCCGTGTCCTCGCTGGTCGAGCTCCATACGGCCGGACTCGACGTCGTAGAAGTGGCAGACGATCACCCATGCAGCCGGCACCGCCCCACGGCAGCGGTCGAGCTGCCGGATCAGCGACTGCCGCGGATCTTGCCGTTCATGGGTGGACGTCCTGCCCAGCCATGCGACTCGAACCTCGCCGAACAACAGGGAGGATGGCATCCCGAACGGCGACACCGCCAAGTCCGACAAGCCGATCGCGCCGGAGCAAGCGGGTGCCGAGCCAGCTCGGCTCGGCAGGAGTTCTGGCATCCGCGCAGCCTTGCCGATCGGCTCATCGGCCGAGTCGAGCGACCTTGTCATGCCCGTCGTTCCGTGACCTCGTCACCGCGTGGCTGTTGTTGTCCCGCCCAGTGGAGCAGCTCGCGTACGGCAGCGGTCAATTCCAGACGCCGGCGCTCACCGTCGACACCACCAACCCTGCTGACTTGGCTGGCAAAGAGGTAACGGCCACCGTTGCGGGCGCCCTCCCACTCGTAAGACCAACTCTTCCCACGGTTCTCGACGCCAACGCGTTCTTCGTGACCGCATCCCCCAACGCCGTCGTAGATCAACTCCAGCTGTGGGTGTAAGTACTCATCCATGTGCATCCCCTGCGTGTCAGGGTGAGTTGAGTCCAGTGGTTCACAGCAAACCGGCCTGACGCAGGGCGAGATTCGGATGGATTGGCATGACCCGCAAGGCCAGGTCCTCGGTGGTCGAGGACGATGATGTGCGGATGGATTCCCAGCAGCCGCGTGGTGACGGGCCGAGGCGGCGGCGCGCGTTCAGCGCGTCGGAGAAGCTCGCGCATCTGAGCGCCTACGAGCAGGCGTGTGAGGACGGTGACGGTGGCGGGTATCTGCGGCGAGAGGGTTTGTACTCGTCGTTGATCAGTGAGTGGCGCAAGCAGCGCGACGCCGGTGTGCTGGCGGGCAAGGCGCCGGGCGAGAAGGTCGGCAGGCTGTCTCCGGAGCAGGCGGAGATCGCCCGGCTCACACGGGAGAACGCCCGGCTGAGCAAGCGGCTGGACACCACCGAGGCCGCGCTGGACATCATGGGAAAAGCGCACGCTCTCTTGGAAAGTCTGTCCGAGAGAGCGGATTCCGACGACAGGCGCAGGAAGCGCTGATCCATGCCTACGCGTCGATGACCGCTGATGGCGTGCCGACGAGACGGGCCGCGGTGCTGACCGGGCTGGTGCGGTCGACGGCGATCCGTCACAGCAAGACTGCCACCACACCCACGCCGCCGGTGTTGCCGCAGCCGCCTGGTGAGCCGCTCAACAAGCTGACGGTACTGGAACGCCTGCGGGTTCTGGAGGTGCTCACCAGCCCGCGGTTCGTGGACCTGGCGCCGTTGCAGATCTACGCGCAGCTGCTCGACGAGGGCGTCTACCTGTGCTCGGTGTCCACGATGTACCGGGTGCTCGCGGATGACAAGCAGGTCAGGGAACGCCGCCGGCTCGCACGCCACCCGGCCAGGGTGTGCCCGGAACTGGTCGCGACCGCGCCCCGGCAGGTCTACAGCTGGGACATCACCAAGCTCGCCGGCCCGGTGAAGGGCACCTACTACGACGCCTACGTGATGATCGACATCTACTCCCGCTACATCGTCGGCGTCCACGTCCACGCTCACGAATCCGGTGTCCTGGCAAAGGAACTGATGGAACAGATCTTCTCCGTGCACGGCGTCCCGCAGGTCGTGCACGCCGACCGGGGCACCTCGATGACCAGCAAGACCGTCGCCGCCCTGCTCGCCGACCTCGACGTCACCCGATCACACTCGCGGCCCAGGGTGTCCAACGACAACCCGTACTCCGAAGCACTGTTCAAGACCCTCAAGTACGGCCCGGAGTTCCCCGAACGCTTCGGATCACTCACCGAGTCCAGGAAGTTCATGGACGAGTTCACCCACTGGTACAACCACGAGCACCGCCACACCGGCATCGGCCTGCACACCCCCGCCGACGTCCACTACGGACTCGCCGCCGCCACAGCGGCCAGCAGACGCACCGTGCTCGCCCAGGCACGCGCCCGCCACCCACACCGATTCGGCGGCATCACCACAGCACCGAAGATCCTCGACCTACCCGACACCGTCTGGATCAACCGGCCAGCCGACGACACCAACCAGCAGACCGACACGAAGCCGCCTAACACCCACTGGTCTCATCCACCTTGACAAATTCCGATGCGGAACGAGATAGGTGAAGGCACGTACATACCGGGGTAGGTGCGGTAGAACGGCACGCCCCCACGGGTATAGAGCATATGGTGGTCGGCCCACGCTGAGCAGGGTGCCGCGCAGCGGCGGGTGCTAGGCGGAGCGGAAGAGCCGGGCGGGGTCGCTTGGCAGGCAGCCACAGCAATTCCAGCATCTCGATGCCGGCCTCGTCCGCCGCCGCACGGAAGCCTTCCCCCTCGTCGTGGGTGTAGGACGAGGTCTTGTGCAGCACGACGCGCGCCGGCGGATGCGGTGCTCGCTGCGGTACCGGCTTCGAGCGCCTCGGCGAGCAGCGCTTGGGCGTCGTGCGCGGGCGAGGTGGGGTTCGCGGTCGTTGCGGGTGACCTTCGCCGCGGGCGCCGCGGACGATGACCCCGTCGCCGCGCTGGTTGAAGACCTGCGCCACGCTGGTTTCCAGGACGGCGTGGTCGGTGCTGCGGTAGAAGGTCACCCCGACATAGCAGCTGTCAGGTCGGTGGCTTCGCGGGCAGCCGCCACGGCACGCCGCCCGCTTTGTAGTAGAGGGCGGTGTGGAGGTTCCAGGCGCGGGTGGCCTCGTCCTGCAGGCGGCGCTTCTGGGCCTGGCGTGGCTTGAACGTCGGGTCCCAGGTGGTGCGGCGGATGATCTGGATGGGCCGGCTGAAACGCATAGCGGCGGCCTTGAGCAGGGCCCGGAAGTCGTCACGTGCTCCGGCGGCGGCGTCTTGCGCCAGGGCGCTTCGGGTCGGCTGAGCCCCGCGCCCTCGGGCAGGTCATCGGGCGGGCGATGATCACGACGTCGCAGCCGGGTTCCTCATCGAGCACCTCCAGTTCGGCGGCGTACAGGTCGACCGCAGCTCGCACGGCGGGCTGCGGGTGCAACCCGGCAAGCGTTTGAGGTCACGGTCACGGATCGGTCGCTCCAGCCGGGATCCCAGATCAGCGCGGAGCGGAACCCGGCCGCAGTGTCGAAACCGGGGAACGGCACGAACAGGTTGCCCAGCCGGCCGTCCTTGGCGGGGATAGGTTCCCGGTAACGTTCAAGCCAGCGGCGCACGCCGTCGATCGCGGCCGAGGTGCCGACGATCCCGGCGCGGATGGTGCGCACGGCGGTGCTGGTGCGTCGGCGGGACCGTAGTCGGCGATGCCGTGGCGAGGATCGACGTGCCGGGCGCCTCCGCTGAACTCCAGCATCGGTTCCTTGAGCACGACTAGTTTCATGCTTCCACCTCGAACAGCGTCAGCTCCTCGATGTCCTCCACAGCAAGCTCGGCGGCGTCGCCGCCCGACTCGACGCCCGCCTCGTGCTCGCCCAACCCCTCGAGCCAGAGGTCGTCATCGATCCCGCTGTCCGTGGTCAACGTGACGAGGTCTCCATAGGTGATGATCGTTTCCCTGGGCTCGAACACGCCCTCATCTCCCTTGAGATAACTTGCCCACATCACAGTGTGCCCAAGGACCGCAAGATTTTTGTCCTGCCTCTTGATCCCTGCCAAGAGGTCGGAAGTGAGCCGCGACTCGCGCTGCCCGTCGCTCGTGTAGTGGAAGGTCGGGTTCAACGCGCAGAACCACTGCTGCTCGATGAAGACGAACCTCCAGTCGAGCGCGGCGTGTTTGTGGAAGCCGATCTCCGTCGGAGACTCCTTCTTGAACTTTGGGGTGACGAGCGCGCGGGTACGGCCCGTGACGTTGCGCCGAGCCCTCGGAGACAGATCGGCATTCGCCTTGAAGTAGATGACTTTGCGCCCGCGGTGCCAAGCGCAGTCCTCAGCTACATCACGCCGAAGCGCCTCGTTAAGCAACTGCACCAGCCACCGATGCCGCTGTGGATCGTTCTCCCACTCAGCGGTGCTGTGAACGTCCGTCGGCCCGCTCGCCGCCGACTTGAGCGCTGTCTCGTCCAGGGGCGACCAGGTGAAGATGCGCCTCTCCCTCACGATGAAGTCTCGCCGAACGTCCGTGGCGCCAGCTTCGATCTGGCTCGTGACAACTTCTCCGGCGTCACGAAGCTTCGTCGGTGCGCTGTAGATCAGCTTCGGAATCTCGACCGCAAGGAGATTCGAGGTCAGAAGTTCCTCGCAGCGGCTCGCCACTGGCACGTGTACCTGGCCGTGCGGATCCGCGAGGTGAAGGAGACGGTGGCCGGCACCTGCATCAAACCGTTGCGCGCGCTTGTCGAACTCAACCTTGCGTGTGGCACGACGAGCGGGATCTTGAAAGTCGGACTGGATGTGCGCCCACCACGCGTCACCCGTACTGGGATGTGAGCACACGAGTAGCACGGGTTGTTCCGCGGACATCCAGTAGTCCACATCGGCCTGCTCGCACAGGAAGTAGAACTTGCGGTCGTTCTCGCCAGGAAACTTCCGCTCGCTAGCCTTGCTCTGCACCAACAGGAACCTGTTGACCACCTCACCGGTCGAGGGATCGCGCAGTTCGATCTCCCCGTCGATTCCGGCGTCGATCTTGCGCTCGTGCCACACAAACCCCATCGCGTTCACCACTTGGTGGATGAGCGCGATGCCGCCGTCACCGATCTGCTGGCTCGCATCGACCTTCTTCATTCAGCTCCTGTCAGCCCGAGACCCCGACGCCAGGCACGCTACTCCGGGGGTCTGACAAAACTCGTCCATCACGGTGGCGACGGAAGCCGGGTGCAGGTGGAGCGCGCTGAGAACGCTGATTCGCAGCAGTTGGCGACTGAAGTGCGCACTTCGGACACGTTTAGCAGGTTCACCCGTTCGTGGACGACCCCACTTGCGCTTGGCCAAAAAGAAGGAGCCACTGGCTCCTGATTCGGCTCCTTCTCAGGCCTGTTGATCATGTGGAAGTTGACGATCACGCGATGATCAACTTCCGAGGCACGAAAAAGCCCGCTGACCTGGGCTTTCACCCAGAATCAGCGGGCTGATTCAGACCGTCGGGACGACAGGATTTGAACCTGCGACCCCTTGACCCCCAGTCAAGTGCGCTACCAAACTGCGCCACGTCCCGGCCACACTCCCGGTCTCCCGGCGTGCAGGAGAATCGTACCTCACCCCACACAGAGATCAAAAACGCCCCCCGGCACCGGGCAGGAGCTGCGGAAATAAATGCGGGGACCCGAAGCTCGGGTCCCCGCGTCCCTCGGTCCGACCGATCCCCCGATCCTCGACCGACAGCAAGAACTATGCGGTGGCGGCGTCTTGTGCACTACCGCCGAAAGTCGAGTCTTGTCCGTCAACCTTCGACTTACCGGGCGGTAGGACGGCGGTGACGCTGAAGCCGCCGTCGGCGCGGTATGAGGTGGTCAGGGTGCCGCCGGCGAGGCGGACGCGCTCGGACAACCCGTGCAGACCCGCGCCGCCGCCCTCGCCCAACGAAGGTAGGTCGCCGGGGCCGTTCACGACGGAGACGCGGACGGGGGACGCGCGGTCGACGGTGACGGTCACAGAGGCGCCGGGGGCGTGTTTCGTCACGTTGGTGAGGGCTTCCTGGACTACCCGGAACAGGGCGCGCGACACGGCTGGGGACATCGGGGCGTCGCCGGTTTCGGACAGCGTCACGGAGACGCCGGCGACGCGGGCGCGGTCGACGAGTTCCAGGAGGGAGGGGTAGGAGGTGTCGGAGTTGAGCAGGCCAAGGGCTGCGCGCATCTCGGCCAGGGATTCCTTTGCCAGGGCACGTAAACGTAGTGCGGTCTCGCGGACGTCGGGGTCGGTGGCGGTGGCGGCGAGGGCGGCGGATTCGACGGCGATCAGGGTGGCGTGGTGGCCGACGGCGTCGTGGATCTCGCGGGCGATGCGGGCGCGTTCGGCGGCGCGGGCGGAGGTTTCCTGGGCTTCCAGTTCGGCGGCGCGGGCGCGGCGGGTTTCGTAGAGGGAACGGGTGAGGTCTTTGCGGAGGGTGACGAGGGCGCCCAGTGCCGTGGGGGCGGCGGAGAGGCCGAAGACGAAGGCTGTGGAGAGCAACAGAGGGCCGAAGGGGATGGATTCGGTGAGCAGGACGGGGGCGATGGAGGCGGCGGTCAGGATGAGGACCCAGATGACCTGGATGGGGACGGACTTTTCCTTGCGGCCCAAGCGGTATTGGGCGACGAGTGCGGGGGCCCAACCGAGGCCGCCGGCTACGGCGGGGACGCACAACAAGCTGGCCAGCCACGGCCAGCGCAGGCGCAGGGGCAACAACAGTGAGGCGCCGATGGCCACTCCCAGGGACCACGGGAATGGGCGGTCCTGGGTCAGCAGCACGACGCCCGTGGTGATGCCGACGGTGAGGATTTCCCGGAAGACCGGTTTCACCACACACCGACCTGGTGCGCGACGAGAGCCGCCTGCACCCGGTTCTCGACGCCCAGTTTCGTCAGGACGGTCGAGACGTAGCTCTTCACGGTGGCCTCGGACAGGCACAGCTGTTCGGCGATCGAGTGGTTCGAACGGCCGGCGGCGACCAGTTCCAGGACCTGGCGTTCGCGGGCCGATAGCGAGTCGAGCTGGCGGTTGGCGCGGAAGCCTCGTAGGCGGGGCAGCAGGCGGGCGGTGATGCGCGGGTCCAACACCGCACCACCCGCCGCCAGGTCGACGACGGCGCGGACCAGGGCCTCGGGTTCGGCGTCTTTCAGCAGGAAGCCCTGGGCGCCCAGGTCCAGGGCTGTCGCCACGTAGTCGTCGAGGTCGAACGTGGTCAGCACGGCGATCGCGGGCGGGGTGGCCCACGAGCGCAGGCGCCGGACGGCTTCGAGGCCGTCGACGCCGGGCATCTGGACGTCGACCAGCACGACGTCCGGTAGGTGGGCCAGCACCACGTCGACCAGTTCGGCGCCGTCGGCGGCCTCGCCGACCACCTCCACTCGGCCGTCGGCTTCCAGGAGGACCTTCAGGCCCCGCCGTAGCAGGGCCTCGTCGTCGGCTAGCACCACTCGTACGGCCACGAACCCAACCAACCGCACCTCATGCCAAAGAGCAACCAAACGGCTACTTCTTGCTCGCGCCGGCCTTCTTCTTTTCGCGCACGCGCACGGAGATACGGACCGGGCTGCCCTCGAAGCCGAACTCCTCGCGGAGTTTGCGCTCGATGAACCGGCGGTACGAAGCCTCCAGGAAACCGGTCGTGAACAGCACGAACGTCGGCGGGCGGGTGGAGGCCTGGGTCGCGAACAGCACCTTGGGCTGCTTGCCGCCGCGTACGGGTGGCGGGGTCGCGGCGATCAGGTCCGAAAGCCACTGGTTCAGGCGGCCGGTCGGGACTCGGGTGTCCCACGAGTTCAGCGCCGTCCGCAGAGCAGGGGCGAGCTTGTGCACGGCGCGGCCGGTCAAAGCGGAGATGTTGACCTTGTCGGCCCACGGGACGCGGACCAGGCCGCGTTCGAGCTCGCGGACCATCTCGTGGCGGCGGTCCTCGTCGACGAGGTCCCACTTGTTGAACGCGAGCACGCACGCGCGGCCGGACTCGACGACCATGGTCAGCACGCGGAGGTCCTGTTCGGACAACGGTTCGTGCGCGTCCAGCAGCACGACCGCGACCTCGGCGGTCTCGATCGCCGACTTGGTGCGCAGCGAGGCGTAGTACTCGGCGCCGCTCTCGAACTTCACCCGCTTGCGCAGGCCGGCGGTGTCGACGAAGCGCCAGATCTCGCCGTCGAGCTCCACGAGCGAGTCGACGGGGTCGACGGTGGTGCCCGCGACCTCGTCGACGACCGAGCGGTTCTCCCCGGTCAGGCGGTTGAGCAGCGAGGACTTGCCGACGTTCGGCTTGCCGACCAGTGCCACGCGCCGCGGTCCGCCGTGGCCCGACCCGAAGTCGTCACGCGGCGACTCCGGCAGCTTCGCCAGGATCACGTCGAGCAGGTCGCCGGAGCCGCGGCCGTGCAGGCCGGACACCGGGAAAGGCTCGCCGAGCCCCAACGACCACAGCGACGCGATGTCGGCCATGAGGCGCTCGTCGTCCACCTTGGACGCGCAGAGGATCACCGGCTTCTTGGAGCGGCGCAGCACCTTCGCGACCGCTTCCTCGGTCGTCGTCGCGCCCACCGTCGCGTCCACGACCACGAGGATCACGTCCGCGGTGGCCATGGCGAGCTCGGCCTGCTGGGCGACGGAGGCCTGCAGGCCCACCGCGTCCGGCTCCCAGCCGCCCGTGTCGACCACGGTGAACTTGCGGCCGTTCCACAGCGCGTCGTAGGCCACCCGGTCACGCGTCACGCCAGGCACGTCCTGCACCACGGCCTCACGGCGGCCGATGATGCGGTTGACCAGCGTGGACTTGCCGACGTTCGGCCGGCCGACCACCGCCAGCACGGGCTGTGGTGGCGCGGCGTTCTCGCCGTCGTCCGAGTCGAGATCGGCGAAGGCTGACCAGTCGGCCTCGTCCTCCCAGGTGCCGTCCAGGTCCGTCATCGCTGTCTTCCCTCACTCATACGAAGTCCATCAAGTTCGGCGACCAGTGTCGCCAGGCGGTCGCGCACCTGCTCGGTGGCAACGCCCAATGCAGCCCGTCCCTTCCCGTCGGGAAGGTGGAACGGCTCACCGATCAGCACGTCGACCGGCGGCCGGAAGCCCTTGGCCTGGTACGTCCCACGGCACGCGACGGGCAGCACGACGGCGTCCGACATCTTCGCCAGCCACGCCGCACCGTTCTGCGCACTCGTCACGTCGCCTTCGCCACGCGTGCCCTCCGGGAAGATCCCCACCACGCCGCCCGCCTTGAGCACGGACAACGCGCTGGTCAGCGCGGTTCGGTCGGCCTCACCGCGACGCACCGGGATCTGTCCGATCATCTTCAGCAGCGGGCCCGCGACGCCTTTGAACATCTCCTGCTTGATCAGGAACGTCACGCGCCGGGGCAGCACACCGAACAGGATCGGCCCATCAGCCATCGAGCTGTGGTTGGCGACGACGACCACGCCGCCGCTCAAGGGTACGCGGTCACGTCCGTGCACCCGCAGCCGGAACTGCCAGGCGTACGGCACCCGCCCGATCCAGCGTCCGAAGTCGAACAGCCACGGCAGAGCGCCGGGGGGAACACTCACCCGGTCACCCTCAGCCCGCGCCGTTCAACGAGGTCCAGCAACGCGTCGACGGTGCCCGCGAGATCGAGGTGCGTCGTGTCGACCTCGACCGCGTCGCCGGCGGCCTTCAACGGTGACACGGCGCGCGACGAGTCGTAGTTGTCGCGCCGCTGCACGTCGGCCAGCACCGCGTCCACAGTGGACACGCGACCGGCCGCGTTGTCCTGCTTGGTCCGCCGCCGGGCCCGCGCGTCCGCCGAGGCAGTCAGGTAGACCTTCAACGGGGCGTCCGGCGACACGACGGTGCCGATGTCGCGGCCCTCCACGACGATGCCGCCGACGTTGTCGACCGCGTCCGCGATGATCGCGCGCTGCTGCGCCACGAGCAGCTCCCGCACGTGTGCGGTGGCCGACACCGGCGACACCGCGAGGGTCACCTCGGGCCCGCGGATCTCCGCGGCCACGTTGTCGCCGTCGAGCGTGATGCCCGGTGCGGCCGGGTCCGTGCCGACGATCAGCCTGGCGTCGTCCGCGACCTTGGCGACCGCGTCGGCGTCGGCCGGGTCGACCCCGGCCCGCAGCACGGCCACCGTGATCGCCCGGTACATCGAGCCGGTGTCGAGGTAGCGCGCGTCCAACGCCATCGCGAGACGTTTCGCGACGGTGGACTTGCCGGTGCCCGACGGTCCGTCGAGCGCCACCACTCCACGCAACTGACCCTGGCCCACAGCAGCTCCCTCCGAGACGCCCACGGCCCTCATTGTGCCTGGTGCGGACGGTCACACCGGCACCGCACCCACTCAGCGCACGTACCGGCTCGCCCACGCGGCCAGCACCTCGGCCACGTACCCGGCGTCCGCGCGGTCCGTGAGCAGGTGATCAGCACCGTCCAGCGAGACGAACGACTTGGGGTGCCGGGCGGCGTCGAAGATCATCCTGGCGTTGTCGACGCCGACCAGGTCGTCCTGCGGCGAGTGCGTCACCAGCAGTGCGGAGCCCAGCCCGGAGATGCAGGCCCGCTGGTTCTGCGAGTTGATGTCGAGCAGGAAGTCGTTGCTGATCCGGAACGGCCGCCCGGCCAGCACCACCTCCGCCACGCCGGAGGCCGAGATCTCCTCGACGGACGGCCCGAGCAGGTGCTGGACGTGCGCGGTGTCGGCGGGCGCGCCGATGGTCACGACGGCGCGAACCCCCGGGATCCGGAGCGCGGCCGACAACACGGCGGCGCCGCCCAGGGAATGCCCGATGAGGATCGACGGCGCGGACATCGTCGAACGCAGGTGGTCGGCGGCGCACACCAGGTCGTCCACGTTGGACGTGAACGTCGTGTTCGCGAAGTCGCCGTCGGACTCGCCGAGGCCGGTGAAGTCGAAGCGCAGCACCGCGACGCCACGTGCGGCGAGAGCGTGGGAGATTCGTGAGGCCGCGACCGAGTCCTTGCCGCACGTGAAGCAGTGGGCGAACAGCGCCGTCGCCACGACCGGGCCGTCGGGCAGCTCCAGCTTGCCCGCCAGCTCCCCGCTGGAACCCTGAAACAGCACCATGTCAACGCTCCGGCAGCAGTGCGAGCAGATCCCGGTGCCCGGCCAGCAGATCTCGGGCCACCCGCAGCAGCGCCGGATCGGACGGCCGGGCCTTCATCTCGTGCAACGCCATCATCACTTTGCCGTACAAGGTCTCGTCGAGCCTGCCGGAACGGGCCGCGGCCGTGAGCGCGGTGACCACGTCCGAGTCCGGAGCACCGGCGTGATAGTTCACCCCGCCGTGGATCTGCCCCGCCTGCACTACGAATCCGGTGACGTTGCCCGAGATGACGTTGTGCGTGCCCCTGCCCGCGACAGAACGCTCAGAACCCGATGGCAGCGCGGCGATCAGGGCCAGCGCGAACGCCGCCGCCGGGGCCGGGGAACCGATGGCGCGGACGGTCAGCGTCGGCGTCGAATCGTTCAGATGGCCCGCCCCCGCAACACCCGCGCTCTCCGTGTCAACAGCGACCGCGTCGTTGTAGACGGACTCCAGCAACGCCGCCGACGACGAGCCGGGACCGAGCAGCAACTCACCCGCGGCGATCGGTTCGAAGTGCACCTGACCGGCAAACGACCGCGCCACGTGCCGGGCTCGTTGTTCGAGGCGGTGCGACGTGTCCCAGGCGCGCGGCCGGGCCTGGAAACCCGCGGAGCTCTCGGCACCGCTGTGATAGGCGTAGATCTTGGTCGCCACCACGACATCACCGTCAGAGACCCACGACCGCAGCGAGCCCGCCGCCCCGACGAAGAACACTGCTTCCGGCGCGAATTCGGTGATGGCCCGTTCCGTCAGGGTCGCCGCGGCCTGGTTTCCCTTGCCCACCAACGCGAGCGCGACCGACCGGCCGGACACCTCGCCGACCTCGAAGATCGTTCCCGCCGGGCTGTCGTGCTGCCGCAAAGAAGACAACGAAGAGCGGACCGCGGCGTACGCGGCCTCCGTCGCCATAAGCACGACGATCACGCGCTCACCTCCACCCGCGTGCGCAACAGCGCCGGGTGCAACAGCGCCGCGTGACCCCGCCGGTAGAGCAACGCGGGACGGCCGCCCTGCCTGATCGTCTTCTGCCCCGTGGGCACCAGGAATCCCTCCGCCCCGGTCACCTTGCGGTGGAAGTTGCGTGGTTCGAGCTGCTCGCCCCAGACGATCTCGTAGACGCGGCGCAGTTCCGTCACGGTGAACTCCTGCGGGCAGAAGGCGGTGGCCAGAGTCGTGTACTCGAGCTTGCCACGGGCACGTTCCACGGCGTCGGCGATGATCCGGGCGTGGTCGAACGCCAGCGGCCCGGACAGCGCCGTGTCGACGGGCACCCAGCGGGCCGACGACGCGTCACCGCCCGCGACAGGGACCGGCAGGTTCGGGACGACCGCCAGATAGCAGACGGTGATCACCCGGCGGCGCGGGTCGCGGCCGGGCGTGCCGTAGGTGCGCAGCTGCTCCAGATGTAGATCTTCGGCGGCTAAACCGGTCTCCTCGGCGAGCTCGCGAACGGCCGCGCGTTCGATGTCCTCCTGAGCGGTCGCGAGGAAGCCACCCGGCAGCGCCGACGCTCCCCGGAACGGCTCTATCCCCCGCTCCACCAGCAGGATCTGCAGTTGCTCCGCGCGGACGGTGAGCACCGCGAGGTCGACGGCCACCGCGACATCCGGGATCGTCCACTCCTCCTCCGTCATCCTCCGAGCCTAACCCACTATCCGTCATGTTGACGGAAACTTGCGCGGTCGGCTACGGTCTCCGGACTCGGATCCAAACGACCGGAGCGGCACATGATCGTGATGCTCACCGCGCTCGAAGTGGAATATGCCGCGGTGCGCGCGCACCTGGCCGGCATCGAGGTTCACCAGCACCCGTCCGGCACCGTGTTCGAAACGGGCCACTGCGCGGGAAACGAGTTCGCGATCGGGCTCACCGGCATGGGCAACGTGGGCGCCGCCGCGCTCACCGAACGGGCCATCACCGAGTTCGAACCGGACGCGGTCATGTTCGTCGGCGTCGCGGGTGGCCTGCGGGACTGGTTGAAGCTCGGCGACGTCGTCGTCGCCACGCGCGTCTACGCCTACCACGGCGGACGCGAGCAGGAAGAGGGCTTTCTCGCCCGGCCGCGGGCCTGGGAGCTCACGTACCACGTCGAGCAGCAGGCACGGGTGCTCGCCCGCTCGTTGCCGCTGCTGACTGTCCACTTCGAACCTATCGCGGCCGGCGAGGTCGTGCTCAACTCGACGAAATCGCCTCTCGCGCAACAGATTCACCGGCACTACAACGACGCCGTCGCGGTCGAGATGGAGAGCGCGGGCGTCGCGAGCGCCGGGCACCTCAACGCGGGGACGCCCACCGTCACCGTGCGCGGCATCAGCGACCGGGTCGACGACAAGGACCTGACCGACACCCAGGGCTGGCAGCCGAAAGCCGCGCGCAACGCCGCCGAGTTCGCGTTCGAGCTGGCGAAGACGCTGGCCACGGCCAAGAACACCGGCAGGAAGAAGCCGACCGTGGGCGACACGTTCACCTTCAACAACTTCGGCGACGGAGCGCAGGTCGGTGTCAACCACGGCACCGTCACCAACACCGTCGGTAACACCAAGCGTGACCGCATCGACAAGCTGACGGCCGCTGTCGTGCACGCCCGCAACACCGGTCGGATCGACCAGGAGTTGTTCACCACGGCCATGGTGGCGCTCGACCACGTACGCAACGCCTCCGGGCCACCCGACCTCCGCCGCCTCCAGACGCTGCTCGCCGATGTTCCCGAGCTGCGCCCGGACCTGGACAAGATCTCGGACGCGTGATGACAACGACGACGAACCACAACACCTTCAACAACTTCGCCGACGGCCCCCAGGTCGGGGTCAACCAGGGCGTCATCCACACCTCGATCTACCACTACTCCGTCGGCGACCCGCCGGAGCGCAAGTTCGAGGTCGCGCTCACCTACTTACGCGGCGGCCAGCCCCGCGAGGCCGAGAAGATCCTCGAAGAGTTACGCCACCAGAGTGATCTCACGACCAGGTTCCACTACCACTACGTGCTCTCGATCCTGAGTGAGCGCACGCTGAACGAGCTGCCTCCGCGCGAGTTCAACCGGATCTTCACCTCGCTGCGTTCCGCGGCCGCGCTCCCCCAGGACGTCGGCGGCTACAAGCACGCGCTCAAGGTGATCGAGCTGCTGCTGAGCTACATCGAACGGCAGGACCGGCAGTCCACCCCCAGTGCCGAGGAGCTCGACGCGGCGTTCCAGGAGTTCTCGGCCCTGCCGCAGGACCGCCAGGACGGCATCGCGAGGCACATGGACCAGATCCTGGACGGCGCGATCCAGGACGTGCTCGACAACTCCGTCGCGGGCATCGCCGCCAGCCGCCGGATGGACAACCGCCGGGGACAGCGGGCGTGGCTCTTCTTCCAGCCCCACCCGGCTCCTCCCCTGCTCGCGGACCTGTCGAGGCAGCCGTTCGACTTCCCGAAGTGGGCGATGGCGGTCTTCGGCGCAATTGCCGTCCTGCTGGGACTTTTCGCCGTGCTCGGTGACATCACCGAGCCGATGCAGGCACCGGCGTCCGCGCGCTGGATCTCGCTGCTGATGGTGCTGGGCGGTGGTTTCCTGCTGATCTGGTTCCGGATGGAGGCCAAGCTCAAGGACTACCTGCGCGCCGACAAGGAGGGCGAGTACAGCGCCCTGCACCGCACGGCGCCCGGCAAGGTGCCGCTGTGGAAGATCGACGAGATCAGGACCTACGTCGAGGCGGCGTTCAACGCGGAACGGCCGCCGCGCAAGAACGACCGCAACAGGTATACGGCCGAGAACCCCAACGGCGAGAACCCGCACGAGAAGGACTGGGACCGCGACACCGCCGGCCTGATCCTGACGATGATCGACTGGTTCGTCCGCGTCTACGGCAGCACGAACACCCGACCGACCGGGCTCATCTGGCTGATCGGCTGGCACACCAGCCGGGTCAAGGAGCGGTGGGAGGCGGACACGCTGACCGACTTCCGCCGTGAGCTCAAGACCCCTTGGTACGCCAAGCTTCTGCCGCCGGTGGGCGCGATCATCGCGGTGCTCGGCGTGCTCGCGCTGGCGGGCATGGGCGCGATGTCGGCGTTGGTGCTCGGCTTGGGTATCGGGCTCAGCGCGGCCGGCACCGTGGAGGTCGTCACGCGACTGCGGGTGCGTGCGAAGTGGCGGGCCGAGTTCGCCGAGCTGCTGCGCGAGGAGGAGCAGGCCTACCAGGGCTGGCTCGACATGCTGCGCGACCGGCCGTCGGACGACGAGATGGCGTACTGGCTGGACTTCGACCTGATGCACCTCAAGTCACGGGCGATGCGCAGCGCCCAGCTCTCCAGCAAGGACATGATCTGCCACGTCGAGCTCACCGAGGGCGCGGCACACGCGCAACGGGCGCGTGACCAGCGGGCACCCGTGCGGTACTCGGACTACATCGTGAAGATCTTCCTGCTCACCGACGGCGGTGTGCACGAGACCGAGTACGAGCTCGACTTCAAGACCGGGACCGTGCGCGACCCGCACCACATGTCGTTCCGCTACGACGCGCTGGCCTCCGCGCGGCTGGCCGAGGTGAGCGTGCAGTGGGCGGGCAACCGCCGGATCCGCAAGCTCGCCGACGGTAACTACCAGGTGGGCGACCAGATGGTCTTCCAGCAGGCATTGTGGCTGTCGCTGGTCAACGCCGAGGAGATCAGCGTGCTGATCGACGACTTCCGCGGCCTCACGGACTCCGGCGACGACGAGTCGAAGCTGCGCGAGATGGCACTGCAGACCTCAGGTGTTCAGGGCGCGCTGCTCATCCTGCAGGCCGTGGCGCGCGAGGGCCGCGAGTGGATCGCCCGGCAACGCGCCCGACGCAAGCGCTGGTGGGAGGACTACAACGAGAAGAAGGCGCTGGAGCTCGACAGCGGCCGGCACCAGCGCAGGGAACTGGAGTGATGGATCCGCGCAAGTTCGTGAAACGCCTGCCGGTCGCGGACAAGATCCTCGACCACATCGCCGCGGCGGGAGCGGACGGCGACCGGCGGGCGGCGCTGCTCAACGCGTTGCTGCCGTTGAGTTCGCTGAGCTCGTCGCTGACGTTCCTGGTGGAGTCCGGGCCGGTGCTGTCGCATCCGGCCCGGCTGCCCGCGCTGACGGCGTTGCTGGCGCCCGGCACGCCGTTGACGGGCGCGCAGGTCGTGGTCCACACGCAGCCGCCGGAAGCGCACGTGCCGCCGCTGTCGGACGCGTACCGGCAGCTGATCGGGCACGGCTGCGCGGCGAACCGGTGGACGTATGTCGCGGTGAGCTCGCCGGATCTGGAGGCCGCCGCGACGTGGACGAAGAACGTGCTGGCGCAGCACGGTTTCGAGGCCGTGCGGCTCGACCAGGGCCAGGTGCTGGACGCCGTCGCGTTCCTCACCGGGCTGGACGCGTCGACGGCGGCGAACCGGCTGATCGACCGCGGGTTCGAGACGTGCCGCATCGGCGCCGGCCTGCACGCCTGCTACACGTGGGGCGACGCGCCGCTGCTGGAGTTGCTCAGCCTGTTCCCGTCGTTGCGCGCAACGGTCGGGGTGCGGCTCGCTCCGGCGGGCGGTGAGTTCGTGGCGGAACGCGTCCTGCGGCTCACCGCGCCCACCAAGGCCGCGTTGACCACCGCCGAGCAGTGGCTCACGCGCGCGAACGCTCGGCTGGTGCGGCTCAACGGTCACCACGCATCTGCCGCAGCGGCAACGGTTCCGGTCTGCGTACCGCCTGTGTGGCCGTCGAAGCACTCGTGGACGCACGTCGAACCGGTCCACGTGGCAGGTTCGGCGGTCGCGTGGACCGGTGGCGCGGGGGTCGTGGTCGGCTGGGACCTGGTCCGTGGCGCCCACGTTCCGCTGCGGCTCTTCCGCGAACAGCCGGTGACCGGTCTCGTCAGCAGCGTGAAGCTCGCGAAGCTGGTGGCGTTGCGGGCGGTGAGCTGCGGTGCCGTGGTGACCGTGCAGACCGGCGATCCCCTGTCGTGGCAAGGACCTTTCCACCTCGCCCAGCCCGGCGCGCCCGCGTTGCGTGCGGGCAGCAGGAACCAGCCGCATCTCCTGGTCATCGACCGGCCCGACGAGATCCCCGCGCTGAACGGACTTCCTGGCACGCACCACGCGTGCCTGGTCGTCGCGGACCCACTGGGAACCGAGCACGTGCCGTTGCTCGACCACGCGGACATCGTCGTCGCGGGCGACCTCAACGACGCGCAGAAAGCGTTGCTGCGGGGTGTGTTCAGCGAGTGGCTGACCGAACTCCCGTGGGTGCCGGGTGAGGTGTCGGTGCTGAGCCGCGGGGTCGCGGCCAGGGTCGGCATCACACCGACCGCGCCGGAGCAACACCTGCTGGGCTGACATGGCCGGCGTGTTCGTGAACTACCGGGTGCTGGAGCAGCCCGGTTACGCGACGCTGCTGCACCACGAGCTGGCGGCGCGGTTCGGCGCGGACCGGGTGTTCCTCGCGTCGCGGTCGCTGCGGGCGGGCGACGACTTCGAGTCCGCGGTCTTCGCGCACCTGCGCCGCCCGCAGGTGCTGCTGCGCACTCCCGCTCGTCAGTGACCACGATCGTGTGTAAACGGCGAGGAGGAGGAAACGCTGGGCCCGCGCAGGACGAGGGACCGTCTGAACGATCCCCTCCGTCCCCCGGGAGACCCTGATGACGACGGTCGAGCAGTCCGAAGTGACAGCGCTGGCCCGCGACACCCTCGCCGCCCACAAGTCGATGTTCCTCGCCACCACCGGCGGCGACGGCCCGTGGGTGAGTGGCGTGTTCTTCGCCGAGACCGGCCTGTTCGAGCTGGTGCTGGTGCTGGAGGAACGCGGGCCGACGCTGCTGGCGATCAAGGAGAACCCCGAGGCGGCGGCGTTCCTCGGCGCGCCGATCCGCGCGGTCAAGCTCACCGTCGGCGAGTGGCGCGTGACGGACATTCCCAACGGGTGGCTGCCCGGCAAGGAGCTCAGTGGTTGAGGTCCGTCCGCAACGCCGCTGCTCCACGCAGATAGACGTGCTTGATCGACGAACGCGGCAGATCCGTCTCCACATGGGCGAGGAGCCGGATCACGCGGGGCATCGCGCCCGGCACGGCGATCTCCGTCGCGGAGATCAGCGGCACGTCCGAGAGCCCCGCCTGGCGCGCGGCATAGGCGGGGAACTCGGACGTCAAGTCGGGTGTGGCGGTGAGAACGACGCTGATCAGGTCGTCCGTGGACAGCGTGTTGCGGCCGAGGACCTCCCGCACCAGCTCGGCTGTGGCCTCCAGCAGCAGGTCGCGCGAGTCCGCGTCGATCTGCGTGGCTCCCCTGATCGCTCGTACCGCCATACAACCGACATTAGCGCGGGATGACCTCGTACGCCCGTAGGACGGTGTGCGTGGCCGAGTTACCCAACGAGTCGGACACCGACAGACGCAACGACACGAACGCCTTTCCGCGTGGGTGGAACAACAACGCGTGCTTGCCGACCACGAGAGAGCGTTGCCACGTCTTGCCGTCGTCGTAGGAAACCTCGACGCGAGGCACACCCACGCGGCCGTACTTGGCGCCCTTCTGCTTGTCCACCTTCAGATCGAGCACGAACGGCCGCCCGGACGGCGCGACGCCCTCACTGTCCGTTTGCCCAACGCTCGCACCACCAGCAGCGGCAACGGTGTCCGATCCGCGGTCGTACCTGGCGAGTTGAACGTCCACGAAGCAGAAGCGTTCGTACCGAACGCCGAGTAAGGCACGGGTCGTTCCGTCCGACCGCCACCTCCGGCGACGACAGCAGAGTCGTGTCACGCGCGTTCCCGTACACCATCGTGTGCACGTCGTACTTTCCCTTGGGCACACGCACAGAACCGCGAGCGCCGTCGGTGAAGAAGTATCCGTGCGAGACACCGGTCGCCACGTCGATCACCTGCACCGTGGCGAACCACGGGTCGACACCGTCACGTCCGACGACATCCAACGACAGCGTGTACTTCTCTTCCTCGACCACGGCACCCAACGGCGTCCTCACCTCGACACCCGGCCCGGAAGCGACCAGCGACCCGCCGAACTGTCCACCTTGGACACCAGGGGTCAGCGTCACGTCGACGGAAGCCGTACCACCGACCGGAACCACCACCGAGGAAGCACTCGACGAGAACGGCCCCGCGGGCAGCTTCAATCGTGCGGTCAACGGGCGGAGGAGCAGCGGAAGCGGGCACAACAACAGTGGCCGCCAAGACCACCGCTGCCACGAACACAGGTCTGCGCATGTACGTCCCATCCTTCGAAGGGACATCCAGCGACCTGCGGCAACCGGAAACTAACGCGTCAGTCAGTGAGGAAGCCTCCTTCGTCGACAACGATGTTGGGATACCGCAAGGTGAGACCGAGCAGGTTCACGACGTAGGCCGCCCACCCGCCGCCGAGCAGCACGAGCCGCCGCGGCCCCAGGTGCGACGCCGTCTCGATCAGCACGTGCACGCCGGACGACCCGATGAACGTCAGGTCGCTGAAGTCGATCACCACGTCCCCGCCGCCGCCCCCGAACGCGCAGGCCAGCGCCAGTTCGGAGCGCAGCAGCTCCGCGGTGTTCAGGTCGACCTCCCCGGTGAGCGCGACTACCGCACCGAGTCGGCGCACCTCCAGCAGGCCAGGTTCGGGTTCCATCGTGCGCCTCACGGATCGGGAGACAGCAGTTCGCGCACCACCGCGAGCACGCGCAGTGGGTGCGCCGGTTTCGGTAAGTAAGCATCGGCAACGTGCGTGGCCGGCTCAATCGCCGAAACGGCTACAACCGGCACCCCGAACGCCCGCGCGACCGCCGCGAACCGCGTGCCCTCGCCGCGCGAGGTCAGCAGGTCCACGATCGCGAGCCCCGGTGGTGACTCCAGCGCCGACTCGGCGGCCGCGACGGAGGTCACGAGCGTCACCTCATATCCCTCGGAGTGCAGGAACGCCGCGAGCGACTGCCCGGAGAACCGATCGCCGTCCACGAGCAGCACGCGCGGGCGCCCCGGTGGCGCGGGCAGGTCCGGGGCGCCCGCCCGCGACCAGACCCGGACCAGCGCACGCACGACGGTGCCGGGCCAGGTCGGCTTACCGGGCCGCACCTGCACCTCGTCGGCGATGCCGAACAGCAGCCGCAGCCCCAAGGCGCGCGCGGACGTGCCCGCCTCCAGGTCGAACACCCCGTCGTCCTCGATGGTCAGCAGCACGGCGTGATCGCGCGGCTCCCACGTCACACCCACGACCGACGCACCGGCGCGTTGCACGGCGTTGTCCGCCGCCTCCGCCACAGCGAGCAGCACGTCCCGCAGGTCGTCGCCGTTCAGGCCCGACTCTCCGGCCAGATCCCGCACGAAGGCCCGGATCTCGGGCAACGAGCCGGGGATCGCCGGAAACCACCGGGACTGCGCGCTCATCACGCCGCGTGCGACGGAGCTGCCATCAACGGCGAGATGAGCTCCCTCAGTCTGGTCGCACGGCGTCTGTCCGCCTCCGCGTGCAACGGTTCGAGTTTCTTCTTCGTACGCGCCGACAGGACGTCTCCGGTCTGCGCGACCGCCAAGCCCGCGACCGCCGCCGCCTCGTCCGCATCACCCTCCACGAGGTGGTTGAGCGACAACGCGATCAACGCGAACGTGCGGCTGCGCGCCATGTCGTCGCGATAGCCGGCCACCGCCTGCCGCAACGACGTGATCGCGGGCCGCGCGAAGCCGGGGTCGACGGTGCGCGCGAGAGAGGTGTAGATGGTGCCGGTGATGCCGGCAAGGTCGTGCACATCGAAGAACGCGGCCCACGGTTGCGCACTGTCCACATCGGCCCGTGCGAACTCGTCGTGTGCGTGTCCCAGCAACGCGAGCGCCGGCACCCGTTGCCCGATCTCGGCGTAGCACCAGGCCTGGTTCGCCGCCAGGATCGCCCTCGTGTGGTGCGTCGTCGCGACATGACCGGCCAGCCGGAACATGCCGAGCGCCTCGGCCGGCCCACCGTGGTGCAGGTGGACCCGCCCCATCCGATAGCGGATGTTGGCCACCAGATCCTCGTCCTCGGCGAAGTCCAGGGCGAGAATGAAGTGGCCGTGCGCGGAGCCTCCGAGACCCGCGTCGAACGCGGTCCAGCCCGCGAGCGCGTGCAGCTCCGCGATCGCGCGCCGGAACTCACGGCGGACCACGGCACTGGCCGAATGGGTGAACGCCTTGTCGCACCACGACAACAGCGCCAGCACCTGGGTGCGGCACGACCCACCGCCGTAGCGGTAGTCGACCGCGCGCAACGCGGCCGTCATCGCCCTCAGATGCTTGACGTGCACAAGTCCGATCCGGGAATGCGGAGGTGGCAACGAGGGTGACGCGTCGTGGCGCACAGGCAACTCCATCGCGGCTCGGGGGGACCGTGCTCCCGAGTCTCGACCTGAGGTCGATCGTTCGACAGGGCCGAACGAATCCGCCCGGCAGGGCCCTACGGGTGCAGGTCCGCGAGCAGCAGCCCGCTGCGCGGTTTGGGCGTGAAGTACGTGCTCTTACGCGGCATCTTGGCCCCGGTCAGCACCTCGTTCAGCGGCACCGGCGCGATCAGCAGCACCGCTTCGGCTTCCACCGAAGTGTCCACGACCGGCCGCACACACGGACTCTCCGGATCCAGCCCGAGTGCCTCGCCCAGCAGCAACGTCTCCACGACCGCGTGGTCGATCCCTTGCCCCGCAGGCAGTTCGACCCGCAGCACCTCGTCCGGGCAGCGCACCACGACCACACCCGGCTCCGGATCCACCACGTACGCCAGGGACGACACCGTCAGCCCGACCCGCCGCCACGCCGCCGCCAGGTCTTCCGCGCCCAGCCCGGTGCCCACGATCGCCCGATGGATCGGCCCGACCCGCAGCCCCGGCCCGGACGTGACGAGCGCCAGCAAACCGGACAATCCCGCCGAACGCGCCGCCGCGACCCGGTGGTTGCCGTCCGCCACGAGCAACGGATGCGCCCCGGCGGCCTTCAGGAACGCCTCCTGCTCCGGCCCCGGACCGACCAGCCACACCCAGTGCCGTCGCCCGTCAGAGTCCACAAGCGACACCGCGGGCTCGTCGGTGATGCCGAGCACCAGCTCCGTGAGCCCGTCGTGGGGCGTGATCGGGATCAGCATCGCCGCACTCGTGGCGACGCCGAGCGACGCCAGCACCTGACCGCGTTCGGCGACCACGTCCGGGTAGACGTCCTCGGTGTGCGCGATCGCGTCCGGGTCGACCAGACACAGCAGCCCGCACGCGGTGCCGTCCGGACCGTCCACCCGGTACGGCGCCACCACGTCGGTCACCTCCCGGTACGCCCGCCGGATCAGCACCGCGAGCTCGGCACGAGCGGCGGGCAACGCGTCGAGCAGTCCCGTCCCGGCGGCCAGCGCGGCAGGCGTGCGATGCGGGTGCTGCACGGCCAGCAGCGTGCCGTGCGGGGCGCGGGCCAGCGCCCCGATCACCTGACCGGGTTCGGCGAACTCGTCGACGTCCGGACCGGGCACGCGCTCACGCACCACCCAACCGCGTCGCACTGGGCGTACTGGCAGTTCCATCGAAGTATCATGATCTGTGTGAACGTAGAGATCACGCCTTTGCCCGGAATCGGGACGCGTCAGGACTTCATGATCCGTGCCGGACGTCGCGTCGGCGTGATCACCTATCGGGACGGCAGGTTCGAACTGATCCTGTCCAAGGCGTCGGATCCGGACTCCTGCGCGGCCTCGATACCGCTGTCACCGGAAGAGGCGAACACGCTCGCTGGCCTGCTCGGCGCGCCGCAGCTCGTCGCCCACCTGCGCGAAGAGCACCGTGACATCACCGGCATCACCACCAGGCAGCTGCCCGTGACCGCGTTCGCGAACCACACGCTCGGCGAGACGGCCCTGCGCACCAGGACAGGTGCGTCCATCGTGGCCGTCGTGCGTTCCGGCAACGCGCACCCGTCACCGGGGCCCGACTTCATCTTCGAAAACGGTGACCTCGCGGTCGTCGTCGGCACCGCGGCGGGCCTTGACGAGGCCGCCGAGATCCTCCACGGCGGTTAGGCACAGTGCACGAGACAACAATCGCCATGATCCAGCTTGGCGCGGTGTTCTTCGGCCTCGGCCTGCTCGGCCGCGTCGCCCGCCGGATCGGCATCTCGCCCATCCCGCTCTACCTGATCGGCGGTCTCGCGTTCGGCGTCGGCGGCTTCGTGCCGTTAAAAGGCATCTCGGAGTTCACGCACATCGCCAGCGAGATCGGTGTCGTACTACTGCTCCTGCTGCTGGGCCTGGAGTACTCGGCCTCCGAGCTCACCAACGGCCTGAAGCGCTCGTGGATGGCGGGCGTGCTCGACCTCGTGCTGAACGCGGCACCGGGCGCGATCGCGGCGTTGCTGCTGGGCTGGGGCCCGGTCGCGGCACTCGCGATGGCGGGCGTCACCTACATCTCGTCGTCCGGCATCGTCGCGAAGGTGCTCGGCGACCTCGGGCGCCTCGGTAACCGCGAGACGCCGGTCGTGCTGTCGGTGCTGGTGTTCGAGGACCTGGCGATGGCCGTGTACCTGCCGGTACTCACGGCCGTGCTGTCGGGCGTGAGCTTCCTCGGCGGCCTCACCTCGGTCGGCATCTCGCTGCTCGCGATCACCGTCGTGCTCGTGGTGGCGTTGAAGTACGGCCGGTTCATCTCGGCCATTGTGGACAGTCCCGACCACGAGGTGTTCCTGCTCAAGCTGCTCGGCTCGGCGTTGCTCGTCGCCGGTGTCGCCTCGCAGCTGCAGGTGTCGGCGGCGGTCGGCGCGTTCCTGCTCGGCATCGCGATCTCCGGCTCCACCGCCGAGAACGCCACCCGCCTGCTGGAGCCGCTGCGGGACCTCTTCGCCGCGATGTTCTTCGTCGTGTTCGGCCTCAACACCGACCCGAAATCAATTCCACCTGTTCTTGGAATCGCCGTCGCACTGGCCGCGGTCACCACCGTGACGAAGATTGTCACCGGCTGGTGGGCAGCACGCCGCCAGGGCATCGGCAAAATGGGCCGAATGCGTGCAGGCGTGGCTCTCGTCGCACGCGGAGAGTTCTCGATCGTCATCGCCGGGCTCGCCGTTGCGTCCGGTCAGGTGAACGGCGACCTCGCGGCCCTGGCCACCGCGTACGTGTTGCTCATGGCGATCCTGGGGCCCATCGCGGCCAAGTACGTTGAGCCGATCGGGGAATTCTTCCAGCGGAGAAGGCAAATGGCCTGAAACAGATGCTCCTGGCGGACGACTCTCTTTAGTAGGGCTAGACGGAGAGTAGGGGCGAAACGTCATGACCGAACCCGCGGAAGTGGAGACCACCGGCCGGTTCCTGGTGCTCTTGCAGGAAGACGCCATCGATGAGGGGGTGGCCGAGCTCGGCGCGATCGCCGGGTTCGACCCGAACAGCGGCGACCTCGACCCGGAAGCCGTGCAGGTGTTCCCTGAGCTCGGCGTCGCGGTCGTGTCCGCCGACCCGAACCTGCTGGCCGAGCTGAACGGCGCCGCCGAGCGCCCCGGCCCGGTGCAGATCGTGGAGCCGGAACGCGTCGTGCACGTGTTCGCGGCGCGCGAGGAGGAACCCGACGCCGCCGCCGACGAGTCCGTGCTGACCTGGGGCCTGCAGGCCGTCGGCGCCGACGTCAGCACGGCCACCGGCAAGGGCGTGAAGCTCGCCGTGCTGGACACCGGCTGGGAGAAGAACCACCCGGACTTCGAGGGCCGCACGATCACCACGAAGTCGTTCATCACCGGCGAGGACGTCCAGGACGGCCACGGCCACGGCACGCACTGCATCGGCACCTCCGCGGGCCCGCGCAAGCCCGCCACCCTGCCCGGCTACGGCGTCGCCTTCGAGGCCGAGATCTTCGCGGGCAAGGTCCTGTCCAACGCGGGCTCCGGCTCCGACGGCGGCATCCTCGCGGGCATCGACTGGGCCGTCGCCAACGGCTGCGCCATCATCTCGATGTCCCTGGGCGCCGACGTCTCGCCCGGCACCCCGTACTCCCAGATCTACGAGACCGTCGCCCAGCGCGCGATGGCCAAGGGCACCCTCATCATCGCCGCCGCGGGCAACGCCTCCACGCGCCCCGCACGGGTCGCACCCGTGGGCCACCCGGCCCGCTGCCCTTCCATCATCGCGGTGGCCGCGATCGACGTGAACCGCGCCATCGCGTCGTTCTCCTCGGGCTCGGCGGACAAGATCGGCCAGATCGACGTCTGCGCCCCCGGCGTCGACGTCCACTCCTCTTTCAAGCTGCCGGAGAAGTACCGCCGCCTGCGTGGCACCTCCATGGCCACACCCCACGTGGCCGGTGTCGCCGTGCTGATCGCGGAACGGACCGGCGCCCGCGGCTACGAACTGTGGGCCCGCCTGTCCTCCACCGCCCTACGCCTCCCCCTGCCTTCGACCGACATCGGCGGCGGGCTCGTACAGGCCCCCTAGCCATGTCCTCCTCGGTCGACCAGGTGATGGTCTCCGTGACCGAGGGCAGCCTCCCGCGGATCCTCGACGACCTGCGGGAGGCCGGCCTGGTCGTGGACACCGTCCTCGAGGCGCTGGGCGTCGTCACCGGCACCGCCGAGGTGCGTTCGATCCCCGCACTACGCGACGTGCCAGGCGTGATGGACGTGGAACGACAGTGGCGCGTACAGCTCCCGCCCTACTGACTAGGCTCTGTGCCGACCCCCTTTGCTGATCGATCGAACACGTGTTCTACGATTGTGCGCGGGGTCACGTCGTTGCGCAGAGAGGAACCTGATCGTGTCGGACACGCTCACCGAGGTGCAGGCAGTCGAGGAGACCGTCGCGGAGGAGACTCCGGCGTCGGCCCCCGAGGTCACGGCTCCGGCCGCCGAGGCCGAAAAGGCCGAGGCTCCGAAGGCCGAGAAGCCGAAGGCCACCCGCGCCAAGAGCACGGCGAAGAAGACTCGCACCGTGGAGCTCACGCTCACGGTGACCGGCACCGCCGAGGGCGAATGGCAGGCCGACCTGGTCCACGGCACCCGCCGTGTCGTGTCGGGCCTGGTCATCCCGGCCATCGCCGTCGCCAAGGCGGCCAAGGAACTGCACGAGGACATCGCGGAGGGCATCGACTCGGTGCTCGAGGCGGCGCGCGACCAGCACCGCACCCGCATGGAGGAGCTGGAGGCCGAGCTGGCCAGGGTCAAGGCCCAGCTGGCAGACCTCTCCGAGTAACACCCGAAACGATGAAGGGCGCTTTTGTCCACCTGAGGTGGACAAAAGCGCCCTTCATCGTTTCTCAACCTGGTCAGACTGCTGCTGAACCCTTGAGATGAACGGACGGACGGGGGCGCGCGAGCGCGATGGCGTAGGCGGCGCGCAGTTCCGCGATCACGGCTTCAGGTTCGGTGCGCAGGCGTGAGGGCAGCGTCTGCACGACGCTGATGCCGATAGCCGCGTACCTGGAGTTGCGCGCAAGCGTCTTCGCATACGAGTCCTTGCTGTAGTGAAACTCGTTGCTGTCGATCTCCCAGGCAAGCCCGACCTCGTCACACCAGGTATCAGGCATGGCCACGTAGTCCCCTGCCGCATCGACGATGACCGCGTTGCGATGAGGCGTGGGCAGTCCTGCCTGGTGCCAGATCTCCAAAGCGTCGGCCTCTGCCACCGACCGCACACCAAGATCGATCTCGTTGAGCACCCGTCTCGGCAACGCAGTGCCGCGTTTGGTGCCGGTGTCCAGCTCATGGCGCAGTTGGGTCACGTCCGTGAGCCCGCTTTGAACAGATTCGATCAGCAACGCGCGGACTGGATCAAGTTCCCGTACCCGGCGCGCTCCGTCCAGAACGGCGCGTGCGGCAGGGGCGAGCGGTACGCCGTCCCGAAAAACCGCACGGGGGAAGAACTTCGCGCGTTCGACGACGGCGAAACCCGAACTGAGCACGCGGTACTTGTGCGGGGTGAGGAGATGCACGAACTGCGGATCTGGACCAGCGTGGAGGTTGTACAGCCGTGCCGCCTGCAGGCCCGTCACAACAGCGTCATGCCGTGCGAACATCAACGCAGCCTCGACCCGCTGACGCGTTGTCGGCGGCGGCCGTTCGAGCAGGATGATTCCCGGTAGCAGATAGCGCCACCGACCCCCTGGCTGACATTGCCGGTACGCCGTCGTCCGGCTGACGCCGAGTTCCTGCAGCGTCGAAGCCCTGATTACACCGAAGCGACTGCGCCGCCACAGTTCACCGTCAACACGATCCCACTTACCTCGGTCCATGAGCCCATCGTGCTCAGCACCCCTGACAATTCCGGTGGCGCACGGCATGAAGGGCGCTTTTGTCCACCTGAGGTGGACAAAAGCGCCCTTCATCGTTTAACCAGGGGGTTAGCGGGAGGGGTCGAGGACGAGCTTGCCGGCGGTGCGGCGGGCGCGCAGGTCCTCATGGGCCTGCTGGACCTCACCGAGGCCGTACTCGCCGCCGGGAACGGCCTTGAGCTTGCCGTCCACGACGAGCTGGAACAGTTCGGCCATGGCGCGGTGGGCAAGAGTGCCGTGCTCCGCATCCCGCACCCTCAGCGCGTGCGGCAGCCACATACCCGCAACGGTCGTGGAGTGCACGAGCAGCGCTCCAAGGTCGACCGGCTTCGGCCTTTCCCGCGAGGCCATCCCATAAAACGCAAGCCGCCCAAACGGAGCCAGCGCCACCAACGACTGATCAGTGGTAGCCCCTCCAGTCATGTCCAGCACGATGTCAACGCGCCGCCCACCGTTAGCCTCGATCAACGCCGCGGTCATGTCCTCGGCACGCGAGTCGATCGCGACGTCCGCACCGAGATCCAACGCCAGCTTCCGCTTGTCATCAGAAGAAGCCGTCGCGATAACCCGCCCCGCACCCCACAACTTGGCCAGCTGAACGGCAATCGTGCCGACCCCACCGGCAGCGGCGTGCACGACAACCGACTCACCGGGCTCCTGGTGAGTCGACTTCCGCAGCAACAACCACGCCGTAGCCCCCTGAACCACCAACGACAACGCCGTCAGGTCGTCCACACCATCGGGCACGTCAAAGGTCGTCAACGCAGGCGCGACAGCCTTCTCCGCATACCCACCGGAGTTCTTCGTCAACGCGACAACCCGACGACCATCTTCAGTCGTGCCGACAACTTCACCACCCGGCACCAGCGGCAGCGTCATCTTGGCCAGGTAGGAGTTCTCCGCCTGGTGCGTGTCCGCGTAGTTCAGCCCCGCGCGGCTGACGTTGATCAGCACCTCGCCCTCGGCCGGAACCGGGTCGGGCAGATCAACCTGTACCAGCACCTCGGGCCCACCGAACTCGGTGATCTGAATAGCACGCACGTCAGCTCTCCTTGAGCGCGATGGAAATGGGGTCCTTGCGGGCGGCTTCGACACGCGAGCCGTCGGCGGCACGCGGCCCGGGCGGATTCCGGAACCCGAACGGCTCCGACTCACGCCCGGACTGCACGAACCAGGCCTCGCCCGTCCCAGAACCTTCCACAATGGACATGAACGTATCGACCACCGCCGACACCGGCAGGATCGGCATGCCGATGTCCTCCAGCGTCGACCGCAGTGGCGTGATGATGTTGGTGTCGGCGAACGCCGGGCACAGCGCGTTCACGCGGATGTCGTCGTAGGCGCCACCGAGCGCGCGAACCAGGCCGACGACGGCAGCCTTGTTGGCGCCGTACACGGGGTCGCCGGGCATCGGCATGAGACCGGCCATCGACGCGGTGGCGATGATCTGCCCGCCACGCTCCCGCAGCACCGGCAACGCGGCGTGCGCGCCGTAGACGACGCCGTCGAGGTTGATGGCCATCGCACGGCGATAGACCTCGACGTCGAAGTCGTCACCGAGAGAACACCCGGTGCCGATGCCCGCGTTCAGGAACGCGATGTCGAGGCCACCGAACTCCCGCACGGCCACCGCGACGGCCTCGGCGGAGTCCGACGGCTGGGTCACGTCGCAGCGCACGAACACGCCGCCGACCTCGTCGGCGACGAGTTTGCCCTGTTCAACGTCCACGTCCGCGATGACGACGCGCGCACCGGCGGCGGCCAGACGCCGCGCCGACGCGGCGCCGATGCCGTTCGATCCGCCGGTGATGAGCGCGACCTTGCCGGTGAGTTCCACGGGCATCTGCCTCCTTGGCGACGACTTCTGGCCGACATTCCGACCAGTCGGTATGGTCGTCCGCACAGCGCTGGACGTCAAGCGGACTGATAGGTACGTTACTAAGCGCTTGCTTAGCTCACCATCCCCCAACGAAGGAGGACCCGTGGCCGACAGGGTTGCCATCGTCACCGGCGCGGCGCGTGGCATCGGCGCCGCCGTGGCACAGCGTCTCGCCGCGGACGGCCTGGCCGTCGCATTGCTCGACCTCGACGAGCAGGGCGTGCTCGACGGCGCCGACAAGATCGTCGCGGGCGGCGGGCGCGCCATCGGCCTCAAGGTCGACGTCACCGACGAGGAGCAGGTCAACGCCGCCGTCGCGAAGGTCGCCGAGCAGCTCGGCGCACCGACCGTGCTGATCAACAACGCCGGCGTGCTGCGCGACAACCTGCTGTTCAAGATGACCGCGGTCGACTGGGACACGGTCATGAACGTGCACCTGCGCGGCGCGTTCCTGATGAGCAAGGCGGTTCAGGCCTACCAGACGAAGGAAGGCTTCGGCCGCGTCGTCAACCTGTCCTCCACCAGCGCTCTCGGCAACCGCGGCCAGGCGAACTACTCCGCCGCCAAGGCCGGTCTGCAGGGCTTCACGAAGACGCTCGCGATCGAGCTCGGCAAGTTCGGTGTCACGGTCAACGCGATCGCGCCCGGTTTCATCGCCACCGAGATGACCAAGGCGACGGCCGAGCGCATGAAGATCTCGTTCGACGACCTGATCAACGGTGCCGCGCAGACGATCCCGGTGGCCCGCGTCGGGCAGCCGGAGGACATCGCGCACACCGCGTCGTTCCTCGTGAGCGAGGGTGCCGGGTTCGTGTCCGGCCAGGTCATCTACGTCGCCGGCGGACCGAAGGACTGAGCATGCGCGTCTTCGAGAACATCGACGAGCTCGTCGCCGCCAAGGGCGAGCAGCTCGGCCACGGCGAGTGGCACGAGGTCACCCAGGAGCAGGTCAACCTCTTCGCCGACGCGACGCTGGACCACCAGTGGATCCACATCGACGTCGAGAAGGCGAAGCAGGGCCCGTTCGGCGGCCCGGTGGCCCACGGCTACCTGACGCTGTCGCTGGTGCCGTTCCTCGTTCGCGACATCTACACCGTCAAGAACATCAAGATGGGCGTCAACTACGGCAGCAACAAGGTCCGCTTCCCGCAGCCGGTGCTGGTCGGCGCCAGGGTCCGCGCGAGCGTCGAGCTGCTCGACATCTCGGACATCCCGCTGGGCAAGCAGCTGGTGACCAAGGTCGTCATCGAGATCGAGGGCGGCGACAAGCCCGCCTGTGTCGCCGAGATCGTCTCGGTCATCGTTCCGTAATCGAATGGATCAGCAGATCCGCGTAGTGCTCTGCCAGCCGCCCGGACGGGATCTCGCCGTCCGGGCGGTACCACGTGCCGAGGTGGTGCAGCGACCCGAAGAAGTAGTGGGTGGCGAGGTCCGCGGGCACGTCCGCGCGGAACGTCCCGTCCGACTGCCCCGCCTCGATCAAACCGCGGAACTTCTCGTGGTAGCGCCTCCGTTCCGCCCGCACTTCCTTCTGCTTCTCGGCCGAAAGATGGTCGATGGAGCGGAAGAACACCTTGGCGGCGTCGAAGTTCTCGACACTCGTGACGATCACGTCGACCGCCGCGTCCCGCAGCCGATCGGTGATCGGCCCGTCGCCGGACGCGATCTTCTCCAGCCGTTCGGTCTGCATGCGCAGCAACCGCCCGTAGATCTCGTGCAGCAGGTCGTCCTTCGACCCGAAGTAGTGGTACATCGCGCCTTTGGTGACACCGGCGCGTTCCACGATCTCCTGCACGGCAACGCGCTCGTAGCCCTTGTCCGCGAACAGGCGGGTGGCTGCGTCGATCAGTCTTTCAGGCACGGTCACGCCCGGAGCGTACCTACCGAGAGGATCTCCAGCCATGAACGCCTGGACCGTGTTCGTCAATCGGGATGACTACGCCGAAACCGAAGTCGTGTCCCATGACGTACCGACCATCGCGGAAGGCGAGGTGCTGCTGAAGGTCGACCGCGTCGGCCTCACGGCGAACAACGCCACCTACGCCGTCTTCGGCGACGTCATCGGCTACTGGAACTACTTCCCCGCCCCCGAAGGCCGCGGCATCGTGCCGGTGTGGGGCTTCGCCGACGTCGTCGAGTCCGCAGTGGACGCTTACCGCCCAGGCGACCGCGTCTACGGCTACTACCCGATGGCGAGCCACCTCGTCGTGCGCCCGTCCCCCGACGCGGGCGGTTTCGTCGACATCGCCGAACACCGCAAGTCCCTGCCCAGCGCCTACAACCGCTACGTGCCGACGACCGTCGACCCGTCGTACAAAGTGGACAAAGAAGACCTCCAGGCGCTCTACCGCCCGCTGTTCTACACGTCGTTCCTGCTCGCCGACGAACTGGTGGACAACGGCTTCCACGGCGCCTCGACAGTCGTGATCTCCTCGGCCTCCAGCAAGACCGCCTTCGGCACCGCCCTGCTCCTGCAGGACCACGGCGTGCGCGTCGTCGGCCTCACCTCACCGCGCAACGTCGACTTCACCACCCGGCTCGGCTGCTACTCCGACGTACTCCCCTACGGCACGCCGCTCGACCTGGAATCCGCCGTGTACATGGACTTCGCCGGGTCCGCCGACGTCCGCGCGGCCCTGCACGACCAGCTCGGCACCGCTCTGGTGAAGGACATCGCGATCGGCCTCACCAACCAGGCCGTTGCCCCGGACCCCCGCGCCGAGTTCTTCTTCGCCCCGAACCAGGCCCGCAAACGCGTCGCCGACTGGGGCCACGAGGGCCTCGCCAAGCGTTTCAGCGAAGCCTGGCGCACCCTCACCGCCAGCGCGGCCCGGCGGGTCGACGTCGTGCACCACAGCGGGCCGGAAGCGCTGGTCTCGGTGTGGCAGAAGGTCATGGCCGGTCAGACACGCCCGGACCAGGCACACGTGCTCACCTTCTGAAGGCGTGCCCGCTCTTGACCGCCGCGAGGAACGCACCCCAGCCCGGCACCGTGACGACGGCGTCGGCTTGGCCCTTCGAATCACGGATACGGGCAGCGGAGCCGTCCAGCGCGATCTCCACGCAGGCGCCGTTTCCGCCACCGTTGCTGCGGCTGCTCTTTCTCCACACAGCAGACACCTTGATCCCTACCTCTCGGCAGCCAGCCTCCCGATCCACTCGGCCGACTCCTCTGGGGTCAACGCCAGTTTCGAGAGGTGCTTGAAAACCAGTTTACTGGCCTTCACCCGCTCAGCGTCCTCCACGTGCGTGGCACCCGCGGGGTGCTCGACGTAGAGCACCGACATCTCGCCAGGGGCACGTTCGCGATCACCGTATGGCGTGACACCACCAGAGTCTGCACCGTCGGACTCGACTGGAATCCTCCGATCAGGTGATCTCAGCGCCGCAGCAACTCGGCCAGCAGTCCCGCGATGTTGTACGCGTCATCGTGTCCGCGGTGATGCGTTCCATCGAGCTGGTGCCCGGCAAGCTTCAACGCCTCAGCCATCCCGACCTCACGCGGCAACGCATGCGTCAGCGCGAACAACGTCTTCACGTTGATGTGCCGCGGCCCGAACGGATAACCCACCCCAACCGAGGCACACTGCCGTTCGAACATCTTGCGGTCATAGTCCCCGTACGAGGCCCACACCCGGTTGTCCGACCGGAACTCCTTGCGCAGTAAGGCACAAGCCTCAGCGAACGTCACACCACCATCGACATCGTCCTGCGTCAACGTCGTCAGCCGAGTACAAAAAGGACTGACACGTGACCGCGAAGGCCGCACGAGAATGCTCCGCCGCTCACCACGTTCACCCGAGGCGACCTCGACGGGACACACACCGATCTCGATGATCTCCGATACCTGCCCCTCCGGCGGAGACCCTTCCCAGCACGTCGACTCCACGTCGACCACCACTACATAATCCAGTTTCACGCGTAGATCGTCCCTGACGTGTCTACTGGAATACGACGACCGGCAGCACGACGACCTCACCCGTGTCCTCGTCCCGCTCCTGGATCCTGCCGAGGCACCGGGCATTGACCTTTCCCGACGGAACGGCGGCACGCAGGCTGGCCCGGTCGCACTCGACGCGAACACGAACACCATGCCGAACGCGATCAGCGTCGCGACCCACAGCAGGACCCAGCTCCACGAGACCGACCACCACAGCGCTCTATCGACACCCACGGATCTCCCTCACCGCCTCCAGCAACGACTTCGCGCCCGCCTCGACAAGACGGCCGCCGCTGGCCTGCGCGACGCGGTCCAGCTCCGCGCGGTCGGCCTCCCCGAACCGGATCGGGTACACCGGCACCTCGCCTCTCCCGATCCGCAGGAACTCGTTCAGCGACGGTCCCGCGTTGTTCTCTCCGTCGGTCATCAGCACGACCGACGTCTCCCCGCGGGCGAGCTTCAACGCGTGGTCCAGGGCGCCCCAGATCGCGGTGTTGTCGCGCAGGTCGTCCGAAGCGACCACGGCCAGCAGCGCGTCGAGGTCCGGCCTGCCGCGCACCGTGATCGAACGCTCCTCCAGCACCTCGCCCGCGAACCGCACGATCGTGACGGTCTCGCCGACGTAGAAGCGGTCGAAGCCGTTTAGCGACGCGAAAGCCTCCCGCAGCCCCGCGATCCGCTCGCCGCGCATGGACGTCGAGTAGTCCAGCACGAAGACCACCTGACGGCCCTCGCCCGCCCGGTCGTGGAAGACGAGCAGCCGGTCGATGACGTCCTGGCTGTTGGGGAAGTACAGCGCGGTGCCGATCTCCGCGCGAAGCGTCTGCGGACGTGGCGCGGCAGGGTCGACGGGCATGAGCGGGTAGTCCGACAGGATGATCCCGTCACGCGGGTACACGATCTCCAACGGCTCGCTCAACCGGCCGGACGCGTTGAGCGCCAACAGTTCCGACTCGTGCGCCACCACTCCGTCCACATCGGACCGCACGAACTCGGCGATCGGGTCGGCCGAACTGAACGCCCGCCCGGTGAGGAACCCCTGGACGCGGTCGCAGCTCACGTCCTCGGCCCGCAGCGCGGCACCCGTCCCCGCGGCGGCCGTGGCGACCCCGATGAGCGCGGCCATGCCACCGCCGGACACGCGTGGGTCGGCCATGCCGTACCTGAACTCCCCCAACGCCGCCCGGTCCGCGACGTCCGCCCACGTCGGCCGCTCCCCCAGCACCGCGCGTTTGCCGGGCCGCACGCCCAGCACCACCGGCGACAGCATCACCGAGGTCGACAGGGCAGGCTCGGCGCCACGCAGCCGCAGGAACCTGTTGGTGGACAACCACGCGAGGTCGTAGCCCTCAAGCGACCGGCTGGCCTCGACGGTGCCCCGGTGCTCCACGACGAGCTCGACCCCGGTGCCGCGCTCCAGTTCCGCCAGCACCGGGCCGAGATCGGCGAGCTCCGGGCTGGCCAGAACCTTCAGCCGGACCGGCGGCGGTTCGGTCGTACACGCGGCCAGCCCGAGGAGCAGCACCACGACGGCGAGGATCCTCATCGGCAGTCGCCGACCACGTTGATCATGTGCTCGAAGAGTTCGCCCTTGGGCAACTCCCGCTTGGACGCGATCGGCACGCGCACCACGGTGATGCGTTGGAACGGACCCGTGATGTGCCCGGAGACCAGCAGGACCGCCAGCCCGGCGACGAACACGGCGAGCGGCGGCACGAACCACCACAGGAATCGTCTTCGTGGATCAATCGCCTTGAACTCCGGTTCCTGCACGGCTCCCCTAGAAACGCCGAAACGGCCCCCTTGGCGACGATTAGACGCGCCGAGGGGGCCGTTGGCACTAGGCCGATCAGGGTCAAACGATGACGGCGCCGCCGTCGACGACGAGCGTCTCGCCGGTGATGTAGCCACCGGCCGGGGAGGCCAGGAAGACCACGGCCGCGGCCAGTTCCTCCGGGTCGCCGATGCGCCCGGCGGGCAGGACCGCCTGCATCTTCTCCATGTAGCCGGGCGGGTACTGGTCGGTCATCTCCGAGCTGAAGAAGCCGGGGCAGATCGCGTTGACGCGGATGCCCTTGCGCGAGGTCCACTGCTGCGCCAGGTCCCGCGTCAGGCCGAGCAGACCGGCCTTGGACGCCGAGTAGGCCGCCTGCGGGATGCCGCCGGTTACGAGGCCCAGCACGCTGGAGATGTTGATGATCGACCCGCCCTCGGTCATCACCTTCGCGGCGGCCTGCGCCATCCAGTACGCGCCGTTGAGGTTGACGTCCATGACGCCGAGGAACTGCTCCGGCGTCTCACGGGACGCCGGAACCGCCGACGCGACACCGGCGTTGTTGACCAGCACGCCCACGGTGCCGAACTCGGCCGCAGCACGCGCGACCTCACGGCAGTCGTCGGGCTGCGAGACGTCGCACTGCACGACGAGCGCACGCCGACCGGCCGCCTCGACCAGTGCCGCGGTCTCCTTCAGCTTGTCGGCGCGACGGGCGGCCAGCACCACGTCCGCGCCCGCCTCCGCGAGTCCCTTGGCGAACGCCACGCCCAGGCCCGAGGAGGCGCCGGTGACGATCGCGACCTTTCCGTCGAGCCGGAACTTGTCGAGGATGCCCACTACGAAAGCCTTTCCAGGATGATCGCCATGCCCTGACCGCCGCCGACGCACATCGTCTCAAGACCGAACTGGGCGTCGCGGGCCTGCATGCCGTTGATCAGCGTGGTCATGATCCGGGCGCCGGTCGAGCCGAACGGGTGGCCCAGCGCAATGGCACCACCGTGCACGTTCAGCTTGTCCATGTCGATACCCAGCTGACGCTGGCTGCCGATGACCTGGACGGCGAACGCCTCGTTGATCTCCACCAGGTCGATGTCCGAAATGGACAGACTGGCGTGGCCGAGCGCCTGCTTGGTCGCCTCGACCGGGCCGAGGCCCATGATCTCCGGCGACAGCCCGGAGACGCCTGTGGACACGATGCGCGCCAACGGGGTCAGGCCGAGCTCGCGGGCCCGCACGTCGCTCATGATCACCACAGCGGCGGCGCCGTCGTTGAGCGGGCAGCAGTTGCCTGCCGTGATCGTGCCGTCGGGGCGGAACGACGGCTTCAAACCCGCCACCGCCTCGTAGGTCACGCCGGCACGCGGGCCGTCGTCCGTCGAGACAACGGAACCGTCGGGCAGCGTGATCGGCGTGATCTCGCGTTCGAAGAACCCGTCCGCGATGGCCTTCTCCGCGAGGTTCTGCGACCGCACACCGAACTCGTCCTGGTCGTGCCGCGTGATGCCGAGCTGGGTGGCGACGTTCTCGGCGGTCTGACCCATCGAGATGTAGTAGTCGGGCACCTTGCCGTCGAGCCGCGGGTCGGTCCACGTCGTGTTCGAGGCGGCCGTGTCCAGCGTGCGCTGCTGCGCCTCGTCGAACAACGGGTTGAACGACGGCACACCGGAGTGCATGTACCGGGAGACGCACTCGACGCCGGCGCTGACGAACGCCTGGCCCTCGCCCGCCTTGATCGCGTGGAACGCCATCCGCGCGGTCTGCACCGAGGAGGCGCAGAACCGGTTGACCGTCGTGCCGGGCAGCGTGTCGTACCCGAGCTGCACGGCGATGCGGCGCGCGATGTTCTGACCGTGCTCGTCCTGCGGCTCGGCACACCCGAGATGCAGGTCGGTGATCTCCGAGAGCGACGGGACCTTGCCCAGCGCGGCGGCGATCACCTGCGCGGCGAGGTCGTCCGGACGCATCGAGACGAGCGATCCCTTGCGGGCCCGGCCGATCGGCGAGCGAGCGGTGGAAACGATGACTGCTTCAGCCATGCCGATCTCCTTACAGGCCCAGGTCGCGGCCGATGAGTTCCTTCATGATCTCGTTGGAGCCCGCCCAGATCTTCGTGACTCGGGCGTCCATCCACGCACGTGCGACGCGGTACTCGGTCATGTAGCCGTAGCCGCCGTGCAGCTGCACACAGGCGTCGATGACCTCGTTCTCGACGTCGGCGCTCCAGTACTTCGCCTGCGCCGCCTCGACCGCGGTCAGCTCGCCCTTGCAGTGCTGCACGGTGAGCGTGTCCACGAACGCCTGCGTGACGTCGAGCTTGGTGCGCAGTTCGGCGAGCAGGAACTTGTTGTGCTGGAACTTGCCGATCGCCTGCCCGAACGCCTTGCGCTCCTTGACGTACTCCAGGGTCTCGTCGAAGACGCCCTGAGCGTGCGCGAGGTTGGAGATCGCGCCGCCGATCCGTTCCTGCGGCAGGCGTTCCATCATGTAGATGAAGCCCTGGCCCTCCTCGCCGATGACGTGCTCCTGGGAGAGCCGCACATCGGAGAAGAACAGCTCCGCGGTGTCGGACGGGTGCTGGCCGACCTTGTCGAGCTTGCGGCCGCGTTCGAAGCCGGGCATGCCGGTCTCGACGGCGAACAGCGTGATGCCGCGGGCGCCCTTCGACGGGTCCGTCCGCGCGGCGACGACGATCATGTCGGCGGTGTAGCCGTTGGTGATGAACGTCTTGGAGCCGTTGAGGATCCAGTCCGCACCGTCACGAACGGCGTTGGTCTTGAGCGCCGCGAGGTCGGAGCCGCCGGACGGCTCGGTCATCGCGATACCGGTCTTGAGCTCGCCGGTGCACATGCCGGGCAGCCAGCGCTGCTTCTGCTCCTCGGTGCACAGGTCGACGAGGTACGGCGCGACGACGTCGCCGTGGATGCCGAGGCTCGACGCGACAGCCGCGTTGACCCGGCACAGCTCCTCGGCGAACACCGCGTTGAACCGGTAGTCGCGCGCCTCGCTGCCGCCGTAGGCCTCGGGAATCTCCAGGCCGAGCAGACCCTGACGGCCCGCTTCCAGCCACACGTCGCGATCGATCACGCGCTGCTCGATGAACTTCTCGACGTTCGGCGTGATCGTGCGCTCGACGAACTCGCGCGCGGACTCCCGGAACGCGGCGTGATCCTCGTTGAACAGCGTCCGCTGCACGACTACCTCCATACTAAGCGGTTGCTTAGCGCTAAGCGCCCGCTTAGCGTGCAGTACGATTCTGGCTCTGTCAACACGCGAGGAGCGGCCCGATGACGACGACCGGACTGGACGAGTTCGCGCTGCTGGACGAGACCTGGAGCTCGGTCACCCCGGACGCCGCCCGTCGCATGCTCATCGCCGCCGCGCACGCGTTCGCAGGCAAGGGATATCACGCCACGACGACCCGTGACATCGCCTCGCTCGCCGGAATGTCGCCCGCCGCCGTGTACATCCACTACCGGTCCAAAGAGGAGCTCCTCTTCGCCATCTCCCGGATCGGGCACGAGCTGTCGCTGGCGATCCTGTCCGAGATCGGCGGCTCGTCGGCGGTGGAGCGGATGCGCACCGCCGTGGCGGAGTTCGCTGGCTGGCACGCGGAGTTCCACACGACCGCGCGCGTGGTGCAGTACGAGCTGGGCGCTTTGCTGCCGGAACACCACGCCGAGGTGGCGGAGCTGCGTCGTCAGATCGAGCAGCGGATGCGGACGTTCATCTCCGACGGCATCGCGGAGGGCGTGTTCGACGTGCCGGACCTGAAGGGCGCGACCCTGGCCGTGCTGTCGTTGTGCATCGACGTCGCACGCTGGTACCAGCCGGGCGGGAAGCGGACCCCGAACGAGATCGGCGCGATGTACGCCGATCTCGTCCTGAGGATGTTGCGTCCGGCTAACTGACCGACTTCCTGCCGTACACGCCGGCCACGACCGAAACCCCGATCGCCGCGACGACGATCTGAATGATCACTTCGATCCAGTCGATGCCCGGCGTGGTCTGCACGCCGAGCAACTTGGCGATCCACGACCCGATGAACGCGGCCGCGATGCCGACCAGCAGCGTGAGCCAGATCGGGATGGCCTGCTTACCCGGCGCGAACAGCTTGCCGAGCAGGCCCAGGATCAATCCGATGATGAGCGCGCCGATGATGCTGTCTACGGTCACGGTCGCCTCCTCCGCTCATCCCCGATGCCCTCGGGGATCTCGGAGAAAATCATCCCGTCACTCGACGCGCTCCGCAGCATGAGATCTACCAGCGGCTCCCGGAGACCTGGCTCATCCACTGGTTGATCGTCGCGGTCCAGTCGGTGCCGACCGCCTGCTCGTGCGTCACGGCGAAGCGGCCGTACGCGTCACCACCGGCCCGCAGCAGGCCGGCGCGCTTGTCGGCCTCCAGGATCACGTGGACGTGCTGCGGCGTCGTCACGAAGGTCAGCTCGACCTGCTTGACACGGCCGGCGAACTGCGGCGGCGGGTAGAACTCGATCTCCTGGTAGAACGGCAGCGTCTGCGGCACGCCGTGGATGCGGCCGCGCTCGTTGTCGGCCTTGGTGAAGCGGAAACCCATGTGCCCGAACGCCTGGAGCACCGCGTCCTGCGACGGCAGCGGGTGCACCCAGATCGGGTCGAGGTCGCCGGGGTCGACCGCGCCGCGAACCTCGAGTTCGGTGCGCAGGCCCAGCTGCATGCCGGCGAGCTGCATGCCGCCGACGACGTTGAGCGGGCACTCGACCGGGATCGGGATCTGGAACGGCAGAGACAGGTTCTGGTGCGGCTGGACCATGATCCGCTGCCCCACGGAGAACTTGTGGAACTCCATGTTGGTGTTGTACTCGTTGTCGCCGCTCTCGATCTCGACACGGGTGAGCAACGCGAGCGTGACGTGGTCGATCTCGGCCGGGTGGTCGCCACCGGCGATCCGGACCTCGCCGGACAGGACCTCGCCGGGCCTGACATTCGGGTTGGTCAGCACCGTGTCGACAGTCGGCCCGCCCACGCCGAACGCGCGCATCATCCTCTTGAACACCACTGCGGCCTCCTGAAGCCCTTCGCAACTTTGCGGGGAAGTCTGCCAACTGAATCGTCTTCGTCGCGCGAAGCGTTCCGTTGACGCGTCACCACTGCGATCGGTTCCGTATGGACTTCTGTTGACTTCAGATGGCAACATGCGACCGCCGTCACATACTAAGCGGTCGCTCAGGAGGATTCTCGTGCTGCTCGTCGCCAACCGGGGTGAGGTCGCCGTCCGCGTGCTTCGCGCGGCCGCTGACCTGGGTATACGCACCGTGGCGGTGTACGCGGAGGACGACGCTTCCTCGCTTCACGTGACCCTCGCGGACCGGGCCGTCGCGCTGCGTGGGCCCTCTCCGTACCTGGATTTCTCACAGCTCCTCGATGCGGCTGACGGCTGCCAGGCCGTTCATCCGGGGTGGGGGTTCCTCTCCGAGAACGCCGCGTTCGCTCGGGCGTGCACTGACCGCGGACTGAAGTTCGTCGGGCCTTCGCCGTCCGTCCTGGAGCTGCTGGGCGACAAGCAGCGCGCTCGTTCGCTGGCCTCGGCGCTGGGGATCCCGGTGCTGGACGCTCCGGCCGGTTCGTTCCCCGTGATGGTGAAGGCCGTCGCCGGTGGTGGCGGCAAGGGCATGCGGGCGGTGTTCTCGCCTTCGGAGCTCGACAGTGCCGTCGCTGCGTGCCGGGCGGAGGCGCTGGCCGCGTTCGGGGTCGGCGATGTCTACTTCGAACGGTTGCTGCCCTCCGCCCGGCACATCGAGGTGCAGCTCGTCGACTCCTCCGTGATCGGCGACCGCGACTGCTCGCTTCAGCTGCGGCACCAGAAGGTCGTGGAGATCGCTCCCGCGCCGTTGCTGGAGCCTTCGTTGCGCACGGCACTGCACTCGGCCGCCGCCAAGTTGTTCGAGGCTGTCGACTACACCGGTGTCGGCACGGTGGAGTTCCTGGTCTCCGGCGACTCGTTCTACTTCATGGAGGCCAACCCCCGGCTTCAGGTCGAGCACACCGTGACCGAGATGGTGTCCGGTGTGGACCTTGTGCGCACCCAGCTGTTGCTGGCGTGGGGCGGCGACGTCGACTTCACGCCACTTGATCGTGGTTCGGCCGTGCAGGTGCGCGTGAACCAGACGTCGGGCGGGACGTTGTCCGCTTTCGGCCTGCCTTCCGGGCCTGGCGTCCGCGTCGACACGCACGGGTACGTCGGATATCGCGTCGGGACCCGCTACGACGGCCTGCTGGCGAAGCTCATCGTGCACGGCGAGGACCTGGACGTCGCGCTGAACCGCGCTCGCCGGGCGTTGCGCGAGTTCAAGATCGAAGGCGTCGACACGAACCTCGACTTCCTGAAGACGCTGCTGGACAAGGACATCGTCGGCGCCACGACCGACTTCGTCGCCGACGAGCCTGTTTCCGGAATGCGCGCGCCACTCGCCGGGACGGTGGTGGCGGTTTCCGCGGATTCCGTTGTGCTGGAAGCGATGAAGATGCAGCACGTCGTCCGGGTGTCCGGCTCCGTGCTGGTCTCGGTCGGCGACACCGTTGCTCTTGGTCAGCCGCTGGCCTCAGGTTCCGGTGAGGCCACAGAGGACGTCGCCGAGGTGGATCTGGAGCACGTTCGCCCTGATCTGGCCGAGGTGCTTGCCCGGCACGAGTTTTCCCGCCCGGAGTCGGCTGCTCGGCGCCACGCTTCCGGTGGCCGCACCGCACGCGAGAACATCGCCGACCTGTGCACCGATTTCGTCGAGTACGGCGGCCTCGCCATCGCCGCCCAACGCCAGCGCCGCTCTCTCGCCGAACTCATCGACCGCACCCCGGCCGACGGCATGGTGGCCGGCATCGGCGTCGTGAACGGCCAACGCATCGTCGCGACGTCCTACGACTACGCCGTGCTCGCCGGCACTCAAGGCCTACGCAACCACCAGAAGAAGGACAGGTTGTTTGCGCTGGCACAGCAAGAGAACCTGCCGGTGGTGTTGTTCGCCGAGGGCGGCGGCGGCCGTCCCGGCGACACCGACCACAGCATGGTGAGCGGCCTCGACTGCGGCTCGTTCCACGCCTTCGCCGCTTTGTCCGGTCAAGTGCCTCTGATCGGCGTCGTCGCAGGCCGCTGCTTCGCAGGCAACGCCGTTCTGCTCGGCACGTGCGACGTGATCATCGCCGTTGAGGGCGCGAACATCGGCATGGGCGGTCCGGCGATGATCGAGGGTGGCGGACTCGGTGTGTTCCGCCCCGAGGACATCGGTCCTATGGACGTGCAGGTGCCCAACGGCGTCGTGGACATCGCCGTCGCCTCCGAAGAAGAAGCCGTCGCCGTCGCCCGCAAGTACCTCTCGTACTTCCAGCCGCACACCCAGTCCCCCACCGGCCCCCGGTCCCCCGCTGGTCCCGCCTCCCCCGCAGCCTCCCAGGCTGACGCAGGCGTCCCCCGCCCGAGCGCGCAGCCGTTGCCCACGCGCGAAGGGGGACCCCTTGAATCAATTATCCCAGACAGCACCGACAATTCCGGGCCGCAAGCCTCCGCCCACGCACAGCCGGACCCACAGCGTTCGGGCGCGTCATGGACCTGCGCGGACCAGCGTCTCCTGCGTCACGCGATCCCCGAGAACCGCCTCCGCGCCTACGACGTCCGCACCCTGATCGACACCCTCGCCGACACCGACTCGGTGCTGGAACTCCGCAAGGGTTTCGGCCGCGGCATCGTGACCGCACTCGTCCGCGTCGAAGGCCGCCCCCTCGGCCTGATCGCGAACGACCCGAACATCCTCGGCGGCGCCATCGACGCCGACGCCGCCGACAAGTGCGCCCGGTTCCTGCAGCTGTGCGACGCCTTCGACCTCCCGATCATCTCCCTCTGCGACACCCCCGGCTTCATGGTCGGCCCCGACGCCGAACGCACCGCCACCGTCCGTCACCTGACCCGCATGGTCGTGACCGGCGCCAACATCACCGTCCCATTCGGACTGATCGTCACCCGCAAGGCCTACGGCCTCGGCGCACAGGCAATGGCGGCGGGCAGCTTGAAGGTCCCGCAGTTCGCCATCTCCTGGCCCACCGGCGAGTTCGGCCCGATGGGCCTCGAAGGCTCCGTGAAACTCGGCTTCCGCCGCGAGCTCGACGCCATCGAGGACCCGGCGGAACGCGCCGAACGCTTCGACCAGATGGTCGCCATGGCCTACGAACACGGCAAAGCCCTGAACGTCGCCTCGGTCTTCGAGATCGACGACGTGATCGACCCGGCCGACACCCGCCGCTGGATCGCGACGGCACTGGCCCCCGCAACTTCCCGCCCCCAAGGGAAGAAACGCCCGTTCATCGACACGTGGTGAAGGAGAAGCCGTGGTCAATGTCGCCCCGACTGAACAGAAGACCTTGCGCAGGCTGATGGCAGCCGGACTCGTCGGTTCGAGTCTTGAGTGGTACGACTTCTTCATCTACGCGACGGCCGCGGCACTCGTGTTCCCCAAGCTCTTCTTCCCAGAGGCAACGCCGGTCGTGGCGCTGCTCCTGTCGTTCAGCACGTTCTGGGCGGGCTTCATCGCCCGCCCGATCGGCGGCCTGGTCTTCGGCCACGTCGGCGACAAGTTCGGCCGCAAACCCGCCCTCGTGATCTGCCTGGCGCTGATGGCCGCCGCGACGTTCCTCATCGGCCTTCTCCCCACCACCGGCTCCATCGGCGTCGGCGCGCCGATCCTCCTGGTGTCGCTCCGCTTCCTGCAGGGCATCGCGGTCGGCGGCCAGTGGGGCGGCGTGGTCCTGCTGCTGACCGAGACCGCCGGCCCCAAGAAGCGCGGCTTCGCGGGCACCTTCGCTCAGGCGGGCGTCCCGATCGGCGTGCTGCTCGGCAACGTCGCCTTCATCTCCGCCACCACATCCCTCTCGGCGGAGTCCTTCGCCTCCTGGGGCTGGCGCGTCCCGTTCCTCGCGTCGGCACTCCTCTTCCCGCTGGTGCTCTTCATCCAGCTGAAGGTCGAGGACAGCCCGGTCTTCCGCGAGCTCAAGGAACGCCGCGCCACCGGCCCCGCCATCGCCCAGGCACCTTTGAAGGAGGCCCTGCGCACCCACCGCAAACCGATCCTGCTCGGCGCGGGCCTGATGTTCGCCTCCAACGCCATCTTCTACGTGTCGATCGCCGGCGTACTCTCCTACGCCACCACGACCCTGAACCTCACCCGCGAGTCGGTCCTGGTCGTCAGTCTGCTGTCGTCGCTCGTGAGCATCCCCGTGATCCTCTACGCGGGCCACCTCTCCGACCGCCTCGGCCGCCGCCCCCTGATCATCGCCGGCGCCGTCGCCCTCACCCTGTGGGCCTTCCCGTACTTCCTGCTCGTCGACACCGGCTCGCTGGTGTGGCTCTTCGTCGCCTCCGCGGTCGGGGGCATCGCGTCCTCGCTCGTCTACGGCCCGATCGCCGCGTACCTCGGCGAGCTGTTCGAGCCGCACGTCCGGTACTCGGGCGCCTCGCTCGCCTACCAGCTGGCGTCGATCCTGATCAGCGGTGGCACGCCGTTCATCATGACGGCGTTGCTGGGGGCGACCGGCACGTCCATGTCGGTGTCCGCGTTCCTGTGTCTCACGGGGCTGGCCACGTTGTTCTCGGTGCTGAAGCTGCCGGAGACGCACCGGGTGAACGCCTAGTCACAACTCGATCCCGCTTGGTGCTACCCTGGTAGCACCAAGCGGGTTACCATCGGATTCATGGCGGTAGAGAAGTTGAGCGTGTCCCTGCCCGGCGTTGTGGTCGCGCGGGCCCGGCGCGCAGCGGACCGTGCGGGCGTACCGCTGTCGGCCTGGCTCGCAGAAGCCGCGGAAGCCGCCGCGGATCTGGCTGATGCCCAGGCCGCCGCCGAGGACTACGCCGCACAGTTCGGAGAACCGGACCCTGAAGAGCTGAACGAGATCCGCGCGCAACTCGCGGCAGCGGGCGTCGGCGTTCCGGAGTCCCCCGAGGACACGGCTGCCCGCACCGCCGCCCTGGCACGACTGCTCGGGCTGCCGAACGAGAGGCGAGCAGGTTGAGCATTCGCGGCCTGGTCCTGGACGCCGGCGCGCTGATCCACGTCGAAGGCAGTCCACGAGGACGCGTCTATGGAGCGTGCCGTGACGTCCTCGACGCCGGAACACCTGCCCTGCTGCCGACCGTCGTACTGGCTCAGGTGTGGCGAGCGAGTGCGAGGCAGGCGCCGGTGGCGATGCTGCGGCGGATGTGCAGGCCTATCCCGTTCACCGAAGACGTCGCGGAAGCCGTCGGCAGGCTGCTCGCCGTAGCCGGCACCTCTGACGTGGTGGACGCGGCGGTCGTCATCGCCGCGATGAGCCACAACTGCGCCGTGCTCACTTCAGATCCTGGTGACCTCGGCAAACTCGCGGACGCCGCCGGCGCGAAGGTCCCACTGATCGTCATCTGACCCGCCTGGAACCTCCTTGCCGGCGTCCGACAGTTGACCTGGTCTTTTCCTGGTCGACAGCTCGAAGAACCAGACATTTCCGGCTTCACTGTCAAGACCTCTGCGGAACACACAAGCGATGCCGTACGTTGCTGCGTCGTGACCACTCTCATGGCGCGCTTCAAGCAGCGGATGCGCCGTTTCGCGCAGAAACCGGCGTCAGTTGACCTCGCCCCGTTCCAGGCAATGATGACGGACGTCGAGAAACACGCGGAGTCCCTCAAGTCTCTTAGCGATGAGGAACTGACGGCGAAGGCCGAAGCGCTGCGCAAGGAGTGCGACGACACCGAGCTCGTAGCCCTCACGCGTGAGGCCGCGGAGCGCGCTATCGGGCAGCGGCCGTTCGACGTGCAGGTGCTGGGCGCGCTGGGGTTGCTGAGCGGGCTCGTCGTCGAGATGGCCACCGGTGAGGGCAAGACCCTCGCGGGCGCCATGGCCGCGGCCGGGTTCGCGATCAAGGGCAAGCGCGTCCACGTGGTCAGCGTCAACGACTACCTCGCCCAGCGTGACGCCGAGTGGATGGGGCCGCTGTACCGGCTGCTCGGGATCAGCGTCGGGTGGATCAACGGCAGTTCGAAGGCGGACGAACGCCGCGAGGCCTACCAGTGCGAGGTCACGTACGCGCCGGTCAGTGAGATCGGCTTCGACATCCTGCGCGACCGGATCGTCACGAACGCCGAGGACCTGATCGTCCCGGAGCCGCAGGTCGCGCTCATCGACGAGGCCGACTCGGTGCTCGTCGACGAGGCGCGCGTGCCGCTCGTGCTGGCCGGCTCGACCAGCTCGGAGGCCGCCGACCCGGTGATCGCCGACCTGGTGAAGCGGCTGCGGCACGAGCTGCACTACGAGGTCGACGACGAGGAGCGCAACGTCTACCTGACGGGTGCGGGCTCCGAGGCCGTCGAGCGGGCGCTCGGCGAGATCGACCTGTACTCGCAGGAGCACGTGACGTCGACGCTGTCGAAGGTGAACGTGGCGTTGCACGCGCAGGTGCTGCTGCACCGCGACGTGGACTACATCGTGCGCGACGGCAAGGTGCACCTGATCAACGACACCCGTGGCCGCGTCGCGAAGCTGCAGCGGTGGCCGGACGGTCTGCAGGCCGCGGTCGAGGCCAAGGAGAACGTGCAGACGACCGAGTCGGGCGAGATCCTCGACTCGATGACGGTGCAGGCGCTGCTGTCGCGGTACCCGACGCGCTGCGGCATGACGGGTACGGCCGTGGCCGTCGCGGAGACCTTGCGCGAGTTCTACGAGCTCGAGGTGCTCGTGATCCCGCCGAACAAGGAGAACATCCGCGAGGACGAGCACTTCCGCCTCTACGCGACGCTGGAGCAGAAGGAAGCGGCGATCGTCCAGGAGATCAAGACGGCCCACGAGTCGGGCCGCCCGATCCTCGTCGGCACGCTCGACGTCGCCGAGTCGGAGCGGATCTCGACGAAGCTACGCAAGGCCGGGCTCGAGTGCGTGGTGCTGAACGCGAAGAACGACGCCGAGGAAGCGGCGATCATCGCCGACGCCGGCTCGTACCAGCGCGTCACGGTCTCGACGCAGATGGCCGGTCGCGGTACGGACATCCGGCTGGGCGGCCACGAGGGCGAGGACCACGACCGGATCGCCGAGCTGGGCGGCCTGTACGTGATCGGCACCGGGCGCCACTCGTCGTCACGGCTCGACGACCAGCTGCGTGGCCGCGCGGGCCGTCAGGGCGACCCCGGCGGCTCGGTGTTCTTCTCGTCGCTGCAGGACGAGCTGATCACCCAGTACGCGCCGGACGCCGAGGATCCGTCCGAAGTGGACGAGAACGGCCTCGTAGCGACAAGGGCCTGATCCACACGTTCGAGCACGCGCAGCGCGTCGCCGAGGGCGTGAACCTGGAGATCCACCGCAACACGTGGCGTTACAACAAGCTGATCGAGCACCAGCGCGACCTGCTGCTCAAGCACCGCGACGTGGTGCTGCGCTCGGACGCGGCGTTCGAGAAGGTCGGCGAGAAGGAAGGCGCGTCCGACGAGATCGCGGGCGAGGCGGCGCGCAAGATCACGCTGTTCTTCCTCGACGACCTGTGGACGCACCACCTCACGTTCCTGTCGGACCTGCGTGAGGGCATCCACCTGCGCGCGCTGGCACGGCAGAACCCGCTGGACGAGTTCCACCGCGAGGCGATCCCGGCGTTCAACAAGATCGTGCCGGAGTCGTGGGAGCTGTCGAAGGAGAAGTACGAGGCCGCGAAGATCACCGACGACGGCTACGACCTCGCCGACGCCGGGGTGAAGCGCCCAAGCTCGACGTGGACGTACCTCGTGCACGACAACCCGTTCGGCTCGGGGCTGGAGGAGTCGATGAAGGGTCTCGTCAAGATGGTTCGCGGCCAGCGCCGCTGACCGCGGCGTCACGGATCAGATCGTCCGCGGGTCTGGCGGGCGCGGGGACCACCTGGGCCCGCCGGACCGCGAACTCCTCGGTGAGCTTTCTGAGCTCAGCGAGAATGTCCAGATGCTCCTGCGACGGCGGCGGGCCAACGAGGTTGGACCGGTTGTGCGCCGTCCGTTCCGCGCGCAGGGCGAGTAGCCCGATGCGGCGGAGGAGGTCCTGCTCCCCGTACGGGAGCAACAAGTCCGTCTGCTCCATCACCCGTGCCAGCTTTCGCGTGCACGGGTGATGCGTCGATCCCCTAGTCGGCTGATTCCAGTTTCGAGACAAGCCACTCATGGAATCCGCCGATGTGGTGCTCGGAAGGCACCAGCACCCCGCCATGCCGGTACGCGCGTGACGCCATCGCGGGCTGACAACGTTCGCAGGCCTCGAAGTCCTGCTCGTTCACCCGGTGGAAGAGCTCGACCGATCGAGACACGTCACGGCCGGTGTCGACCACGTCCTTGGCGTAGAGCCAGTCGCACTCCACGATCGTCCGATCGGCCGCCAGCGGGATACATCCGGTGCAGGATCACGTGGTCCGGCACCAGGTTGACGAACACCTGCGGCTTGATCGTGATCGCGTAGTACTTCCGGTCGCGGTCTTCGTCCAGCGCCGCAAGTTTTTCGAAGCCCTCGCTGCCGTCGACGGTGAAGCCCTTGACCCCGTCACCGAACTCCGCGCCGTGCCCGACGTAGTACTGCGCCGCGTAGCCGTCGGCGAACTCGGGCAGCACCTCGGTGAGCTCGGGGTGAATCGTCGCGCAGTGGTAGCACTCCATGAAGTTCTCGATGATGAGCTTCCAGTTGGCCTTGACGTCGTAGACGATTCGTTTGCCCACAGACAATTCGTCGATGTCGTAGCCGTCGATGGCCTCCAGCGAGCCGAGGCGTTCCGTCACCGCGCTCAGCACGTCGTCGTCGAAGCTCGGCGGCTCGTCGGCGAGGCAGACCCAGGCGTAGCCGAGCCATTCGCGGAGATGGACTTTCGTCAGCCCGTATTCCACCCGGTCGACGTCCGGCATCGAGGTGAGGTTCGGCGCGGCGATCAGCTTGCCGTCCAACGCGTAGGTCCACGCGTGGTACGGGCACTGGAACGCCCTCTTGACGCTGCCCGCCTCGTCCACGCAGATGCGCGCGCCGCGGTGGCGGCAGACGTTGAGGAACGCGTTGAGGCCGTTGTGGCGGTCCCTGGCGATGAGCACGCTTTCGCGGCCGATCTGCACCGTGCGGAAGTCGCCTGGCTTGGCGAGATCGCTCGACTTGACCGCGCAGAACCACATCTTCTCGAAGACGTGCTCCTGTTCCTTGGCGAAGACCGACGGGTCGGTGTAGTAGCGGCCCTCGAGCGTGGAGATCAGGCTGCCGGTCATGCTCCGCCTCTCAGACGAGCAGGGTCGAAGAGTGCGATGGGGTGCCGCGTGGCGCCATCGACGGCAAGTTCGGCGATGATCTCGCCGACGACGGGCACGAACTTGAAGCCGTGCCCGGAGAACCCGCAGGCGACCGTCACGTTGTCGTGCTCGGGGTGGCGGGCGATGACGAAGTGCTCGTCTTTCGTGTTCGTGTACATGCAGGTGGCGGCACGCTGGAAGGCACCGGCGATGCCGGGCATCTTCGGCGAGATGAAGTCCGCCATCGCCTGCACCTCATGGTCGTGCACCGTGCGGTCGATGGTCTCCGGCGTGCAGATCTGGCCGCCGCGGAAGAACGCGGTCTTCACCGCGCCGTCCATCTCCGGGAAGCCGTAGAACTGCGTGCCTTCGTCGCGTTCCCAGATGTAGATCGGGTGGTCCCGGTAGTTCTCGGTCGCGGTCCAGAAGTACTGGACCTGCCGTTCGATCTCGAACGGGATGCCGAGGTCCGCCAGCAGCTGCGGCGCCCACGCGCCGGGACACACCACGATGTGGTCGGCCTCGTAGGTGCCCTTGGCCGTGGTGACCTTGCCTTCTTCCCAGTGCGTGACGGCCTCTTCGAAATGCAGCTCGGCACCTGCACGCTGGGCCAGTTCGAGATGCGCTTTCACCGACCTCTCCGGCACGACAAGACCTGCTGCCGCTTCGTAGAGCGCGATCTCGTCGTCCTCGGGCCGCATCGTCGGGAAACGCCCGCGGATCTGTTGCGCGTCCAGCACTTCGTGCTTGAGGTCCCACCGCTGGGCGCTGGTCAGGCTGCCCTGCACCGTCTTGCTGTCCGGCCTGCCGACCATGATGCCGCCGACGCGATGGAAGATGTGCTCCCCGCTGTCACGTTCGATCTGGTCCCACATCTCGTGCGCGCGCAACAGAAGCGGCACATACGCGGGGTCCTCGAAGTAGGCCTGCCGCGTGATGCGCGACCCGCCGTGGCTGGAACCCTGCGTGTGCACGGGCGTGAACTTCTCCAGGCCCAGCACCTTCTTGCCGCGCTGGGCGAGCCGGTACGCGGCGGCACTGCCCATGCCGCCAAGGCCGATCACGATGACGTCATAGGACACGTTCAGCTCCTGAGGCGCTTCATCTCGGGGTCGAACAACGGTTCCGGCGTCGGTCGTGCCGTCACCCTCGCACCGAAGTACTCGATCTCGACCTCGTCGTCGACGTCGCTCGGCAGCCACGCGTAGGCGATGTTGAGCCCGGTCGTGTACCCGTACGCCGCACTCGTGACGTACCCGACCGGTTTCCCTTGGTGGAACACGGGTTCGCTGCCCAGCACCACGCTGTGCGGGTCATCGATGACCAGACACGTGAGCTTCTTCTTGGAGCTTCGTCCTTCCAGCGCGGCCTTGCCCAGGAAGTCCTTGTCCTGGCGCACCGCGAACCCGATCCCGGCCTCGAACGGATCATGCTCGGTCGTCATGTCCGTGCCCCACGACCGATAACCCTTCTCCAGCCGCAGGCTGTTGAACGCCCCGCGCCCGGCCGCGATCACACCGTGCTCCTGGCCCGCCTCCCACAGCGTGTCCCACAGCTTCGGGCCGAGATCTGCCGTGGTGTAGAGTTCCCAGCCGAGTTCGCCCACATAGGACAGTCGCAGCGCGGTCACCGGAACGTTCTTGATGAACACCCGCTGCCCCGTGAAGTAACCCTTCCGCGTGTCCAGCGTCGTCGGGATGCTTTCTATGAGATCCCTGGCTTTCGGCCCCCACAACCCGATGCAGCACGTGCCCGCGGTGATGTCCTTGATGAACACGTCCGGCGGAGCATGCTTGGTGAGCCATTCCAGGTCGAGGTTGCCGTTCGCGCCGACCTGGAACGTCGTGTGGTCGAGCCGCGCGATCGTGAGGTCGCTCCGGATGCCGCCGTTCTCGTCCAGCAGCAGCGTGTACACCACCGCGCCTGGCTTGCGGTTGAGGTTGTTGGTCGTCATGCGCTGCAGGAACTCCAGCGCTCCCGGCCCGCCGACCTCCAGCCGCTTCAACGGCGTCATGTCGAACATCGCGACCCGCTTACGTGCCACCAACGCCTCGGCCCCGCAGATCGGCGACCAGAACCTGCTCGCCCAGTCGCCCCGGCCGGGAACTTCTGCCACCTCGGGCAGGCCCTTGTTCGCCTCGTACCAGTGCGGCCGCTCCCAGCCCGCCGCTTCGAGGAAGAACGCGCCCAGCTGCTTCTGCCGCTCGTAGAACGGACTCGTGCGAATCGGCCGCGGACTCTCCATAGGCTGCAACGGATGCAGCATGTCGTACACCTCGACGAAGTTCTGGCAGCTCCGCTCCAGCACGTAGTCCGGCGCCAGCTGCACCTGCTCGAACCGGTTGAGGTCACTGGAATGCACGTCCAGCTCCGGCTGCCCGTCGATGATCCACTCGGCCATCGTTCGCGCGACCCCGGCGGAATGCGTGATCCACACCGCCTCCGCCACCCAGAACCCCGGCAGCCGCGGGTGTTCCCCGAGCAACGGCATCCCGTCGCTCGTGAACGAGAACAGCCCGTTGAACCCCCGATCCACCCCGGCCTCGGCCAGAGCGGGGATCAGCTCGACGGCCGCGTCCCACGACTCCTCGAAGTCCTCCTTGGTGAACGGCAGCTCCGACCCCGCGATGTCCTTGGCCGCGATGGGCATCGGCCGATGCCCGTACGCCCCGATGCCCAACGCCTCACCGTGGGACCGGAAGTACAGATCCGCTTCCTGGTGCCGCAGGATGGGCTGCCGCGCAAGCGTTTCCGCACTGATGTCGCCGCCGTGGGCGCTCGCTACGACGTTGCCGGTGAACGCGTACTGGTGCGCCATCGGCACCAGCGGCACGGTCAGCCCGACCATCTCCCCCAGTACCGGCCCCCACATCCCGGCGCACGACACCACGATGTCCGCCGGGAACGTGTCCGTCTCGGTGCGCACCGCGGCGACCCGGTCCCCGGCGGTCTCGACCGCGATCACCTTCTGCCCGAACGCGAACCGCGCGCCACGCGCGATCGCCCGCCGCGCCTGCATTTCGGCCGCGACGACCGGGAGGGCCAGGCCGTCGCTCGGGATCAGGAAGCCGCCGAGGATCTGGTCCTTGGCCAGCAACGGGTGCAGGCGCGCCACCTCACCGGCGTCGACGAGGCGGCTCTCGATGCCCCACGACGTCGCCCAGCCGTGCCGGCGGGTGAGCTCGGCGAGGCGTGCCTGGGTGGTGGCGATCTCCAGGCCGCCGACCTGGTCGAAGCAGCCCAGCGCGGTGTACTTCTCGACCGTATAGCGCGCGAAGGCGGTCATGCTGCGGCACGAGTTCGTCTGAAACACCAGGCCAGGGGCGTGCGAACTCGACCCGCCCACGGCAAGGCCGGAAGCCTGGTCCAGGACCGTGACGTCGGTCCAGCCCCGTTCCGTCAGCTCGTCGGCCAGCGCGCAGCCGACGATCCCCGCACCCACGACCACCACTCGAGGCATCTGGACACCCCTTGTTCGCCGTTGCGCGGAACGGAACCTGTTCCGCTATCTGCAACAAGTTGCGCCCAGCGGGTCGCGCTGTCAAGACCGCCGTTCGGGCGCCAGGGGTTTGAGAGGTGTCAGAACCGGGCATCCAAGGCGATTCACGGCTCCCCGTTCTGGGGTTCGCCGGGCCGCGCGCTTCCTCGTATAGCGAGGGATTGGTAACAGCGTTTCAGGACATGTTTTGGTGTCGCCTTTCGGGTGAAACAGCACTTCGCCCCCTTCACCCTCGGTCACATGGCCGGACGTTCCGACGTTCCGTGAACAAGAGGGCGAAGAGGGCGGATCAGGACAACACGTTGGGGTGAAACCGGGTCCGGTGTCAGTCCGAGAAGTAGCCGAGCTGGGACGAGAGACCGGCGGCCGCGGAGCACATCACGGGCACGATCTGGTCGACGCGCTCGCGGGACAGCCGGTAGGACGGGCCCGAGGCGCTCATCGCCGCGACAACCTCGCCGCGGTGGCCGCGGACCGGGACGGCGACGGCGTGCAGGCCGAGTTCGAGTTCTTCGAAGCACGCGGCGAAGCCCTGGGTGGCGACCTTCTCCAGCTCGGAGAGCAGCTGGTCAGGGTCTACGACGGTGTTCTCGGTGTAGGAGTCGAGCGGGAGCGCTGCGAGGCGCTGGCGTTCTTCGAGGACCAGGTGGGCGAGCAGGACCTTGCCGGACGAGGTGGCGTGCAGGGGTGTTCGCTGGCCGATCCAGTTGATGGCGGAGATGGCCGCCGAACCGCGGGCCTGGGTGATGTTGATGGCGACGCCGGCGTCGTGGACGGCGATGTTGACGGTCTCGCCGAACTCGTCGGCAAGGGACTGGCAGACGGGCTGACCGAGCTTGCTCAGGTCCATGCGGCCGGTGGCGGCGCCCGCCAGACGGACCACACCGAAGCCGATCGCGTATTTGCCTCTTTCTCCGAGTTGCTCCACCAGGCCACGCGCCTCCAGAACGGAGACGAGCCGGGACACCGTGGACTTGTGGACACCCAGCTCACCTGCGATTTCGGTGATGCCTGCCTCCCCTTGGGCGAGGAGTTCCAGGACGCTGATGGCCCGGTCGACGGATTGCACCTGAGCTGCCGAGTCGGAGTTGCTCATCGCGCAACAGTAACCGGCAGGCAAAACAACCCGCTTGAAGTCTTGACGACTCGCCGCTGGAGCCTCACATTGTGTTGCGTCATTCGGAACGTGTGTCGCTTCACGCAACGGAGGCCGACGATGATCCGCGCCTGCGCTCTCACGGACCTGCCCCCAGGAGAGGCGGTGCGCATCGTCGGCCCTCATGCGCCGATCGCCATCTTCAACGCGGACGGCGTCCTCTACGCCATCGACGACACCTGCAGCCATCAGGACGCGCCCCTCAGCGAGGGATGGCTCGAAGGCTGCTTCGTCGAATGCCCTCTACACGCCGCGTCCTTCGACCTTCGCACCGGCGAGCCCACTTGTCTGCCCGCCAAAAGACGAGTGAAGACCCATCCGGTTGTTGTGGAGGATGGAGTGGTCTATGTCGATGTCGAGGTAAACGAGGACGTTGCGTGAGGACGATCGCGATCATCGGCGCTTCGCTCGCCGGCTTGAGGTCGGCGCAGGCACTGCGCCAGCAGGGGTTCGATGGACGGCTCGTCGTCGTTGGCGACGAGGTGCATCTGCCCTATGACCGGCCTCCGCTCTCGAAGGACTTCCTCCTCGGCAAAGTCGACGCCGTGCCGCTCGCGGACCAGGAGGACCTCGACGCGCTCAACGTCGAGTGGCACCTCGGGAACCGGGCCACGGCGTTGCTGTCCGGTGGCGAGGTCGCGTTGCGGGACGGTTCGACGATCGCGACGGACGGCGTCGTCATCGCGACCGGCGGTGTGCCGCGCACGATCCCCGGTACGCATGTGCTGCGCACGCTCGACGAAGCCGTCCAGCTCCGCGAGGCGTTCGGCAACGCGCAGAGCGTCGCCGTCATCGGCGCCGGCTTCATCGGTGCGGAGGTCGCGTCCAGTGCGCGCGCGCTCGGTCTTGAAGTCACCGTCGTGGAGGCGCTGCCGACGCCGTTGACGCGGGTACTCGGCGCGGAGATGGGCGCGGCATGTGGACAACTGCATGGAGACCATGGATCAACATTGATTACGGGCGTCAACGTTGATTCAGTCAATATCAAGCATGATTCGATCAATGTTGACGGTTCCGTCCATGTTGACGGCAAGCTCAAGGTTGACGGGATCAAGCTCGCCGACGGTCGTCATGTCGACGCCGACGTCGTCGTCGCGGGCATCGGCACGCGCCCGGCCACGGACTGGCTCGCGGGCGGCCCGGTCAAGGTCGACAACGGCGTCGTGTGCGACGCGGGCGGTGTCACGAACCTGAAGAACATCGTCGCCGTCGGCGATGTCGCGAACTGCGGAGGCCACCGCGCCGAGCACTGGACCAGCGCCACCGAGCAGGCGCAGGTCGCCGCCCGCAACCTGCTCGCGGGCGAAACGGTCGCAATGCACACCAACGGCGGCTATGTGTGGTCGGATCAGTACGGCGTGCGGATCCAGTTCATCGGGCGAGCGACAAACGACGTTCGCATCGAGGATGGGTCCATCGAGGACCGGAAGTTCGTCGCGACCTATCGAGACGGTGGCAACCCAGAAGACGTCGTAGGCATCCTGGCAATGAGCAACGCTCGGCTATTCACCCGACTCCGCAGAAATCTCAAGTAGAGACGGTCGTCACGGTTTAACGCCACCGGCGACCGGCTATACCCCAGTGTCCTTCGTGGACACACGAACAGGGAGGCAGTCCGTGTCGCCGGTGCGGCAAATCATCAACCCCTTCGACCAGAGCGTCATCACCGAGGTCGAGGACCAGACCCGCGCACAGGCCGAGGCGGCGATCGCGAAAGCGAGAAACGCCTTCGACCACGGCGACTGGGCCCACAGCAGCCCCGAACACCGCGCCGCCGTGCTGAACCGCGTCGCCGACCTCTTGGAGCGCGACAAGGAGGACATCGCCCGCACCGAGACGCTCGACACCGGCAAGACCGCTGGTGGAGAGCCGTATCGACGTGGACGACGTCGCCGCCGTCTTCCGCTACTACGGCGGTCTCGCCGGCCTGCTGCACCCGAAGATCGTCCAGGGTGCGCCGGACGACGTCATCAGCCGCATCGACTACGAACCGGTCGGTGTCTGCGGCCTGATCGCGCCCTGGAACTACCCGCTGCTGCAGGTCTCCTGGAAGATCGCCCCGGCACTGCTCGCGGGCAACACGCTCGTCGCGAAGCCCAGCGAGATCACGCCCCTCACCACGATCAAGCTCTTCGAGCTCCTCGAAGAGGCCGGACTGCCCGACGGCGTCGCGAACCTCGTCCTCGGCACCGGCCCGGAGGTCGGCGCCCCGCTGTCCGAACACCCGGACGTCGACCTGGTCTCGTTCACCGGCAGCCTCGCCACCGGCCAGCGGATCATGGCCAGCGCGGCCAAGACGGTGAAGAAGGTCGCGCTCGAACTCGGCGGCAAGAACCCGAACATCGTCTTCGCCGACGCCGACATCGACGACCGCCACCGACTACGCGCTCACCGCCGCGTTCTTCCACGCGGGCCAGGTCTGCTCGTCCGGCACGCGGCTCATCGTGCACACGGACATCTACGACGACTTCGTGAACGAGGTCGCCCGCCGCGCGCGACCTCATCAGGCTGGGCAACGGTTTCGACGACGACACCGAGTCCGGCCCGCTCGTCTCCGCCGAGCACCGCGCCAAGGTCGAGAGCTACATCGCGATCGCCGAGCAGGAGGGCGCGACCCTCAAGGCCGGCGGCAAGCGGCCCGGACGAACCCGAGCTGCAGAACGGTTTCTTCTTCCGCCCACGGTCTACGCGGACTGCCACCGGGACATGAGCTCGTCCAGGACGAGACGTTCGGCCCGATCATCACGGCGGAACGGTTCCGAAACCGAGGAAGAGGCCATCAAGCTCGGCAACGACACCGAGTACGGCCTCGCCGGCGGTGTCTGGACCAGGACATCGACAAGGCCCAGCGCGTGGCCAAGCGGCTGCGCCACGGCACGGTGTGGATCAACGAGTTCGGCCCCTACCTGCCGCAGGCCGAGTGGGGCGGCTTCAAGCGTTCCGGCGTCGGCCGCGAGCTCGGCACCGCGGGTCTGCACGAGTACACGGAGCCCAAGCACGTGTACCAGAACCTCAAGCCCGCCGCCCAAATTGGTTCGCGGCGGGAGGGACGAACCGATGCGACCGCATACGACTACGTGATCGTCGGTGGCGGAACCGCGGGCTGTGTGCTCGCCGCCAGGCTCACCGAGGACCCCGAATGTCGGGTCGCGGTCATCGAGGGCGGCCCGTCCGACGTCGGCGACGAGAAGATCCTGAGCCTGCGGAACTGGATCAACCTGCTCGAGACCGAGTACGACTACGGCTACACCACGGTCGAGCAGCCGCGCGGCAACTGCCACATCCGCCACTCGCGCGCCAAGGTGCTCGGCGGCTGTTCCTGCACAACACGCTGATCAGCTTCAACTGCCCTGCCGCAGGACCTCGACGACTGGGGCCACGGCTGGACGGTGGGACCCGGCTCGGCCCGTACTACGACCAGGTCGAGCTCAACATCATCCCGGTCGCGCGAGAAGGACCGGAACCCGATCGCCAAGGACTTCGTCGCGGCCGCCACAGAAGGCCGTCGACGTCCCCGACGTCGACGACTTCAACGCCAAGCCCTTCGAGGACGGCGTCGGTTTCTTCTCCCTCGCCTACCACCCGGACGGACAACCAGCGCTCCTCGGCGTGCACCGCCTACCTGCACCCGGTCCTGGACCGGCCCAGAACCTGACGCTGCTGCTGGACACCTGGGCGACCGCCGGATCGAGTTCGGACGGCGACCGCGCGATCGGCGTGCGACACCGACAAGGGCTTCGTCGAGGCGCGCCAACGCGAGCTCCTGCTCTGCGCGGGCGCCATCGACACGCCCCGCCTGCTGATGCTCTCCGGCATCGGCCCCGCCGAGCACCTGCGCAGCATCGGCATCGAGCCGAAGCACGACCTGCCCGGCGTCGGCGAGAACCTGCTCGACCACCCCGAGTCGGTGATCGTCTGGGAGACCACGAGACCGCTGCCGCCGAACTCGGTGATGGACTCCGACGCCGGCCTGTTCGTCCGCCGCGACACACTCCGACCCGCGACCCGACCTGATGTTCCACTTCTACCAGATCCCGTTCACCGTCAACACCGAACGCCTCGGCTATCCGACGGTGGAGCACGGGGTGTGCATGACGCCGAACGTCCCGCGCGCCCGCACAGCAACGGCCGGATGTGGCTGCGTCAGCGCCGATCCCAGCGAGAAGCCCGCGCTGGACTTCCGGCTACTTCACCGACCCGGAGGGCCACGACGAGCGACCCTCGTCGACGGCCTCAGGATCGCACGCGAGGTCGCCGAGCACGAGCCGCTGCAGCGCTGGCTCAAGCGGGAGATCGCCCCCGGCCCCGACGTCACGAGCGACGAGGACCTGTCGGAGTACGGCCGCCGCGCCGCACACACCGTCTACCACCCGGCGGGCACCTGCGCGATCGGGTCGGACGATCGTGGACGGTGACCCCAGTTGGGTGCGTCGGCCTCGACGGGCTGCGGGTCGTCGACGCGTCCGTCTTCCCGACCATGCCCACCGTCAACCCGATGGTCACGGTGCTGATGATCGGAGAACGCGCCGCCGACCTGATCAACGGCGCCCGGCACCGCTGATGGAGGCGAGCCGTGACCGTCAGCGCTCGAGGCACCGGCTCAAGGCACTCCGGGGCTACACGCTCGGAGTTCCGCGGGACATGAGCCCGTGGGCGAACTTCTCGCTCGGCTTCACCTACCTCTCCCCCGTGGTCAGCACGTACACGTTCTTCGGCGCGGCGCTCGCCGCTGGGCGGCCCGCCGATGATCTGGGCTTCGTCGTCGCGGGCGTCGGCCAGTTCCTGGTCGCGCTCATCTTCGGCGAGCTCGTCGCGCAGTACCCGGTCGCGGGCGGCGTGTACCCCTGGGCACGCCGGCTGTGGGGCAAGCGCTGGGCGTGGATGACCGGCTGGGTCTACATGTCGCCCTGCTGGTCACCATCGCGTCCGTCAGCTACGGCGCCGGCCCTATATCGGCATCGCTGCTCGGGTACACGCCTTCGGTCGGCACACACGGTGCTGTGCACCGTCGCGATCATCGTCGGTCGCCACGCTGATCAACTACGCGGGCACCAAGGCGCTCAGCTGGGCGGCCATCTTCGGGTTCGCCGCGGAGCTCATCGGCGCCCTCGTCGGTCGGCATCTGGCTGCTCGTCGACACACCGCATCCACGGCCTGGGCGTGCTCTTCGACAGCTTCGGCGCGGGCGGGTCCGGCTGCTACCTGCCCGCGTTCCTCGCGGCGGGCATCATCGGCCTCTACCAGTACTACGGCTTCGAGGCGTGCGGCGACACCGCCGAGGAGGTCAAGGACCCGGGCAGGGTCATCCCCAAGGCCATGCGCCGCACCATCTACATCGGCGGCGCCGCCGCGACGTTCACCTGCCTGTCGCTGCTGCTCGCGGTGCCGGACTTCGGCAAGGTCATCTCCGGCGAGGACGCCGACCCGGTCACGAACATCCTGACCAACGCGTTCGGCCCGGTCGGCTACAAGGTCGTGATCGGTGTCGTGCTGATCTCGTTCCTGTCCTGCACGATGTCAGCCTGCAGGCCGCCGCGTGCCGCCTCATCTACTCCTACGCCCGCGACAAGATGCTCGTTCGGGCACAAGGCACTGCGCGAAGTTCAACCCGAAGCGCCACATCCCGCCGTACTCGCTGGCACTCGCCGGCATCATCCCGGCGATCATCATCTTCGCGCTCGACTGCTCTCCACGGACGCCCTGGACGAAGATCGTGTCGTTCGCGACGCTCGGGATCTACCTGTTCCAGATGGTCGTGCTCGCCGCGCTGCGCGCCAGGCTCAAGGGCTGGACGCCGTCCGGCGAGTTCACGCTCGGCCGCTGGGGCATGATCATCAACGTCCTGGCGCTCGCGTACGGCGTTGCGGCCATGATCAACATGGTCTGGCCGCGCACTCCCGGCGCGCCCTGGTACGACAACTACGTCGTGATCCTGAGCGGTGTTCTCGTCGTCGGCATCGGCCTGGTCTACATGGTGATCGCCAAGCCGTTCGGCAACTCCGACGCGCCGGCCGGGGACGCGGTGCTAGCCGAGCAGGCGAAGTAGCCGCAGGGCGAGCTGCACCTCCAGCACCTGCTCCGGCGACTGCCAGTCGCCGAGCAACGACGTCACCCGGTCGAGCCGTTGCGTGACCGTGTTGACGTGGAGGTGCAGCTCCGCCTTGGCACGGCTCAGGTTCGCGCCGCACCGGAAGTAGATCTCCAGCGTGTGCACGAGTTCCGTGCCGCGTTCGGCGTCGTAGTCGAGCACCGGCCCCAGCACCGACCGCACGTAGCCGGAGACGTCGGCGCGATCCCCGAGCAGCACCCCGACGAACCCGAGGTCGTCCATCGTGGCGGCGTCCTTCTCCCGCCCCAGCTGCCGCAACGCCCGCAGGCAGCGCCGTGCCTCCTCGAAGGCGGCAGCCAGCGCCACCGGCCCCACCACCGGCCCGGAAGCGCCGACCGTGGCGTCCAGGGCACGCGCCACATCCTTCGCGACGCCGGCGGAAGTGCCCGGCAACGCCAGCACGACGTCACGCCCGCGCGACCCGGCGAGTCCTCTGTAGACCGAGGCGTAATGCGTTGCCGCCGCGAGGTTCCCGTCGGCGACCAGGACCACGTGCGGATCCGTCAGCTCCACACCGACCCGGCGCGCGCGGGCCAGCAACCCGGCCGGATCACGCCCGTCCAGGATGTCGGTGATCAGCTCGCCGCGGACCTTGTTCTCCGCCTCCGCCACGGTTCGGCGCAGCAGCAACAACAACGCCGTCACCACCGCCGAACGCTCGAACAACCGCCGGTCCGTGTCGGAGAGGTCAGGCCGCCCGCTCAACGTGATCCCGCCCAGCAGCTCCGACCCGGCCAGCACCGCGCACACCCACACGTCGTCGATCAGCACCGCGCGCCCGTTGGCCCGCACAGCCGTCACCGGCGCGGTCTCCACGACCTCGACCGGCCCGCCGAGCAGCTTCCCGACCGCCGCCGCCACTTCGGCCGAGGAACCACCGCGCAACACCAGGTCCGTCAGCCGGTCGTGGGCCTCCTCGGCCCGTTTCATCGCATCGTTGTGCGAGCGGATCGTCTCGAACAACGACGCCGTGTCGATCGCGATGGCCGCGTGGTCGGCCAGCGACGACAGCAGCGCCACCGCCTCGGGTGGGAACTCCCGCGACGACCGCTCCGCCGCGTACAGCACGCCGATCACCGTCGAGTCGAGCTTCAGCGGCACGCCCAGGATCGCCACCAGGCCCTCGTCGCGCACCGCCGAGTCGATCGGCCCGGTGTGGTTGAACCGCGCGTCGGCGAAGTAGTCGGACGTCGCGTAGGGCCGTGCGGTCTGCGCGACCAGCCCGCCGAGGCCTTCGCCGAGCCCGAGCCGAACCTTCTGGAACAGCGGGGAGAACGACCCGTCCGTCACCCGCATGTAGGTGCCGGACGGGTTGTTCATCGACAGGTAGGACACATCGGTGCCGAGCAGTGTGCGTGCCCGCCGCACGATGGAGCGGAGCACCGCGTCCGGGTCACGCATACCCGCGAGCTCGGACGCGGTCTCGAACAAGGCCGCCAGTTCGGCCTCACGCCGTCGTGTCACACCCCAACCTTGTCACGTTCCTCCAGATCCGCACCCCTTGTCTCGCGGGAGATCAGGACCGCGGCCACGGTGAACACACAGGTGATCAGGACGTAGATCGCGATGGGGGTCGACGACCCGTAGGCCTGCAGCAACGCGGTCGCGATCAGCGGTGCCAGCGCACCGGCCACGATCGACGCCAGCTGGTAGCCGATCGACGCGCCGGAGTAGCGCACCCGCGTCCCGAACAGCTCCGAGAAGAACGCCGCCTGCGGCCCGTACATCGCGCCGTGCAGCACCAATCCGACCGTCGTCGCCACCGTGATCAACACCGGGTCCCTGGTGTCCAGCAGGGCGAAGAACGCGAAGATCCACGCGCCCATGCCGACCGCGCCGATCAGGTAGATCGACCGCCGCCCGAACCGGTCCGACAGCGCTCCCCAGATCGGGATCGTGATCAGGTGCGCTGCCGAGGCGATCAGCACCGCGTTGAGCCCCACCGACTTCGACAGTCCCAGCCCGGTCACCACGTAGACCAGGATGAACGCGGTGATCACGTAGTACGACACGTTCTCGGCGAACCGCGCGCCCATCGCGATCAGCACCTCACGCCAGTTGTGCCGCAGCAGTTCGAAGACGGGAGCCTTCTCCTTGACCGGCCCGTTCTGTGCCGCTTGCTTCTGGGCCGCCTTCTCCTGCGCGGCAAGGAAGACCGGCGACTCGGACACGCTGAGCCGGATCCACAACCCGATCACGACGAGCACACCCGAGAGCAGGAACGGGATGCGCCAGCCCCACGCCAGGAAGTCCGCGTCCGACTGCACCGAGGCCAAGATCGCGAGAACGCCCGTCGCCAGCAGGTTCCCGCACGGCACACCAGCCTGCGGCCACGACGCCCAGAACCCGCGCCGCGCCGGATCACCGTGCTCGGACACGATCAGCACGGCCCCGCCCCACTCACCGCCCAGGGCGAAGCCCTGCACCAGCCTCAGCACCGTGAGCAGCACGGGCGCGAGCACACCGACCGAGGCGTAGGTCGGCAGCACGCCCATCAGCATCGTCGCGCCACCCATCAACAGCAGCGACAGCACGAGCAACTTCTTGCGCCCCAACCGGTCCCCGAAGTGACCGAACACCAGACCACCCAGCGGTCGCGCCAGGAACCCGATCGCGTACGTGGTGAACGCGAGCAGCGTGCCGGTCAACGGGTCCGCGGTCGGGAAGAACAGCTTGTTGAACACCAGTGCGGCGGCCGACCCGTAGAGGAAGAAGTCGTACCACTCGACAGTTGTTCCGATGAGCGAGGCGCCTACCACTTTCTTGATCATCGACAACTCCTCTAGTTGGCGGTCCAGCCGCCGTCGACGGCCAACGAAGTACCAGTGACAAAACTGTTGCCGCACAACCACAACACGGCTGCCGCGACCTCCGAGGGTTCGATCAGCCGTTTGACCGCGCTGCGCTGCAGGAAGATCTGCTCGGAGACCTCGGAGGTGGAGATGCCGTGTACCCGAGCCTGGTCGGCGATCTGCTTCTCCACCAACGGTGTCCGCACGTAGCCGGGCGCCACGCAGTTCGACGTCACGCCGTGCGGCGCACCCTCGAGCGCGGCGACCTTGGAGAAGCCCTCCAGGCCGTGTTTCGCCGCGACATAGGCGGATTTGAACGCGGACGCGCGCAGCCCGTGCACGCTGGAGATATGGACCAACCGTCCCCAGCCGCGCGAGTACATGTGCGGCAGGACGTGACGGGAGAGCCGGAACGCCGCTCCGAGCATCAGTTCGAGCATCGAGGAGAAGCGTTCGACGGGGAACTCGTGAATGGGCGCGACATGTTGCACGCCGGCATTGTTGACGAGCACGTCGATCTCGTCGGGCAGTGAGGAGATCGAGGTGGTCAGGTCGAGCACGTGGCCGACGCCGCCGAGTTCGTCGGCGATCGGGACAACCCGCGGATCGAGGTCGACGAGGTGGACTTTGGCGCCTTCGCTGGAGAGGGCGCGGGCGCAGGCGAGCCCGATTCCGCTCGCGGCGCCGGTGATCAGCGCGGTGTGACCCGTGACACTCGACATGACCGGAAACGTTAGGCGTCACGCGGCGTGATCGACATGTGGCTGACCCACATATTGGCTGGTCACAAGGTGGTTTTAGCCAACATTTGGCGGCGCTCAGGCATATGCGGCGGGCCGAGTGGGTACAGGAGCGTAAGCTCCCGTCACCTGAACGGGGGAAGATCGAAACCGAGGGGGAATCATGTCCACGACACCCATTTACGACGACCTCCTGCGCGAACTCGAAGAGATCGCACAGGAGGCCGGTTTGACCAGCTCGGAGCCCACTTCCGAGCCCGTCAAGTAACTACTTCGGGACGGCGATCAGGTCCGCGGGGACCGGCTCGTCCTTGGAGATCAGGTCGAAGAGCTGCGACGCCTTCTCCTTGTTCCACTGCACGACCGAACCCGCACCGGGAACTGTCGGGGTCCCCGAGATCGGCACCGTCCCGCTCTGCGCGTCGCCCATGTTGAGCGCGACGCCCGCCAGGTGCCACAGGTGGTCGCCCTCGTTGACCGAGACCGAACCGGAAGCCGCGTTCACCAGCGGCACCATCCGGAACGGGTTCACGAGGGTCGCCGGGCTCTGCACCTTCTCGAACAACGCCGACAGGAACTTGCGCTGGTTCTGCACGCGCTGCAGGTCGGCGGTCGCGAACGCGCGGGTCCGCACGAACCCGAGCGCCTTCGGCCCGTCGAGCTCCTGGCAGCCCGCGGGCAGGTCGATGCCCGCCAGCGGGTCCTTGATCGGCTCGTCGATGCAGATGTCCACGCCGCCGACCGCGTCGACCATGTCGGAGAACCCGCCGAAGCCGATCTCCATGTAGTGGTCGATCCGCACGCCGGTCGCGCCTTCCACCGTCCGCACGAGCAGCTGCGGCCCACCGAAGGCGAACGCCGCGTTGATCTTGTTCCGGCCGTTGTCCGGGATCGACACGTAGGAGTCACGCGGCAACGACAGCAGCGTCGGCTTCGCCCCACTGTTGTCCGGCAGGTGCAGCATCATGATGGTGTCCGTGCGCCGACCGGCCGCGTCACCGGTGGCGAGCGTGTCCTTCTGCTCCTGCGTCAGGCCGTCCCGCGCATCGGAACCGACGAGCAGCCACGTGGTGCCCGGCGTCTCCGCCGGACGGCCCTCGTAGTCGGGCAGCGCGTCGATCCTCTTGAGTGTCGAGTCGACGTAGAAACCGAATCCCACTGCGGCAAGCAGCAAGACCAGCAGCAACAACAGGATGACGCGCACTGGACGCGCCTTCTTCTTCCGTCGCTGCGGCGGCATGGGACGCCGCGGCTGCTGGTAGCCGTGGTGATACCCAGCGCTCATTGTCGCCAACCCCGATCGCATCAAGTTTCGCTTTGCACCTAGGGACGCGGTGCGCCCGTTCAGGTTGCGACGAACCTACCGGGGTGGCAGGACAAGCGCTTCGAAAAGGCGGCTGACCTCGGCCGACGGGTCCTCGGTCCAGCCGGTGTGGGCGGGAGAGGTCTGCACGATGGTGCTGCGCGGCGCCGTGAGCCACCGGAACCGCTGCCCGATGGTCGTCCTGCTCACCGGTCCGGCGTCGGGGGTGCCGTCGCACGAGTTCGTCAGGTGCTTCAGGCTGGTCTCCAGCGTCTCGACGTCGAGGTGCGGGTCCAGAACTCTGAGCCTCTCACCGTCCACATAGGTCTTCGCGCACAGGAAGTCCAGTGGCGCGCAGTAGACGATGACGCCCACGTTCATGAACTCGCCACGCTCCTGCCGCGGCACCGCCCGCAGCAGCGCGTACTCAAACACGTGCGGCACGCGCGGCCTCCAGCGAGTCGACCCAGCCACGGTTCGCGAGGCGGTAGGCGAAGAAGTCCCGGTAGCGTTGCCGGACTTCTCCCGGATCGCCTTCGAGCCACTCGTCCGGGATGAGCGCCAGCACCTCGTCGATCAGCTCCGGAGTGACCTTGTCCGCCAGCTCGGCGTCCACTTCGGACAGACTGCCCGCGTTCGGCAGCATCGCGTGATCACTCGCGTCGTACCGGAAATCCTTCGTGGCCGGCTTCTCCGGGCTCCACGAGTAGTGGAAGTACAGCGAGGCGCCGTGGTCGATCAGCCACACCTCGCGGTGCCACAGCAGCATGTTCGGGTTCCGCCAGCTGCGGTCCACGTTGAGCGTCAACGCGTCCAGCCACAACAGCCTCGTCGCGAGCTCGGCACCGGGGTCGCGCACCACCGGGTTGAAGTCGAAGGAACCGGGCAGGTAGTCGAAGCCGAGGTTGAGACCACCGCTCGCCCGCAGCAGCTCCTGCACCTCCTGGTCAGGCTCCGCGCGCGCCAGCTCCGGATCGAGGTGCACCAGCACGATCTCCGGCATCCGGAACCCGAGCCGCCGCGCCAGCTCGCCGCCGATGATCTCGGCGACGAGCACCTTCACGCCCTGCCCGGCGCCACGGAACTTCACCACGTACATACCCAGGTCGTCGGCCTCGACCAGGCCCGGCATCGAGCCGCCCTCGCGGAACGGCGTCACGTACCGGGTGGCCGTGACCTCCCTCAACTGTTTCACCAGCGCATGATCACACGAAGGCCTGCCCGAAGCCGACCAGAATAGCTCCCCACCCGCCGCCCACACCGATATATTGGATATCACCGCGAAGCGGTGAGCGCCTGGAAGTAGGCGGCCTGCCCTGCCTTGTTCGGGTGGTACGAGTCGACGGTCGGATTGACCAGCCCGTTGATCCACGGCTGACCCGAGCACACACCGTGGTCCGCAAACGCTTCCCTGACGTCCACGTACCGAGCCCCTGCCCTCGACGCGGCGGCCGCGGTCACGTCGGACAGCTGGTCAGCGGCGTCGTTGAGCACCTGCCGCTTCGACCGCGACAGCGTCGAGCACCTGTCGTTCGGCGTGAACAGCCGCGGATACCCGAGCACCACCAGCGAGGCCTGCGGGGACAGCTCCTTGACCTTGGCGTAGGTGGCGTCGAGCCGGGCAGGCAGTTGGTCGCGGATGAACGTGACCGACTTCGCGACCCGCGAGGCGCAGGACCTGTCGCCGTTCAGCGTGCAGGTCGTCATGACGTCGACGAAGCCGAGGTCGTTGCCGCCGATGGTGATCGTGACGAGCGTGGTGGCCGGGGTGAGCGCCGCGAACTGGCGTTTCAGCGACTGCGTGGTCGCACCCGAGCAGGCGACGAACCGGAACGACGGGAAGCTCGCGCCGTGCATCGCCGGGTAGGCGTTCGAGCTGCGCTGACAAGCGCGGTCCACATAGGAGCCAGCGCCCGTCCCGGACGCGTAGGAGTCGCCGAGAGCGACGTACTCCGGTGCGAACGGAACGGGCGCCAGGAGAGCTACTGCCAGCACACCAGCCATAAGTCCCATAGGGCCGGAGTACCACTGTGGACGGTCGACCAGAAGGGCATTAACCCAGTCGGGTGGGCAGCACGCAGACCGGGATCTCGGTCTTGAGCGGCGTCCCGGACGGCGTCAGCTTGCCGGTCGCCCGGTCCACCGCGAACGACGTGACGAGGTTCGAGTTCTGGTTGGCCGCGAACAGGAACGTTCCCGACGGGTCCAGGATGATGTGCCGCGGGTACTTGCCGCCGACCGGCGTGTGGCCGACCAGCGACAGTCCCGCGCCGTCGACCGCGAAGTGCGCGACGCTGTCGTGCCCGCGGTTGGACAGGTAGACGTGCTTACCGTCCCCGGAGACCAGCACCTCGGCCGGGTAGTTGCGCACGGTCGCGGGCGGCGCGGTCTTGAGCACCTGGCCCGGCGTGAGCTTCCCGTCCGCATACGCGCAGGACACGATCGTCGAGTCCAGCTCGTTCGCGACGTAGGCCGTCTTGCCGTTCGGGTGGAACGCGATGTGGCGCGGCCCGGCGCCCGGCTTGAGCTTCGTCGTCGAGACGAGCTTGAGCTGCCCTGCGACGAACGAGTACACGAACACCGAGTCGGCGCCGAGGTCGACCGCCGCCGCGAACTTGCCGGCCGGGTCGAACACGATGTGGTGCGCGTGCGGGCCCTCCTGGCGTTCCTTGTCCGGCCCGGAACCCTTGTGTTGCACCTTCTGCGTGCGCGCACCGAGGCTACCGTCCGCCTTGACCGGGAACACGCTCAGAGACCCCGACGAGTAGTCCGCCGTGATCAGGAACTTGCCCGAGGGGTCGAGCGTCAGGTGGCACGGGTCCGCGCCGCCCGTCGCGACCTTGTTGATCACCTTGAGCGTGCTCGCGTCGAGCGCGGTGACCTCGCCCTTGGTGTTCTCGTTGACGGCGTAGAGGAACCGTCCGTCGCGCGACTCGATCACGAAGGACGGGTTGACCACACCGGTGATCACACCTGTCGACTTCAGCTGACCCGTCGCCGTGTCGTAGGTGCCGATGCCGATGCCTTTGGCTCCCCCGTTCCACGTCGTGTAGGCGCCGAAGAAGACTCTTCGGGTCACAGGTGCCGCCTCGGCGGTTCCTCCGGTCATCAGCAGCCCAGCTCCCACACCCATGGCTCCGAGAAAACGTCGCCGGTCCACACCCACGTCCGCACCTCCGGGATAATCAGCGGCGGCGCATGACACAGTGGCCTAGACCATCAGGGCCAGGCAATAGGTGCAACGAAGATTGCGTCTAGCGCAACGGGTCTGCGGAGATCAACCGGGCCTTCTCGGCCTCGATGTCGTAGGCGGGCGGCGGGAACTTCGGGTCCATCTCGCGCATGGTCTCCAGCAGCAACCGGCTCACCGCCCAGTTCCGGTACCACTTGCGGTCCGACGGGACGACGTACCAGGGCGCTGTCGCACGGTGTCTGCAGCGGCGAGGCCCGTGTACGCCTCCTGGTACTCGTCCCACTTCGACCGCACGTCGATGTCGGCCGGGTTGTACTTCCAGTGCTTGCTCGGGTCGTCCAGGCGGGCCAGCAGCCGTTCCTGCTGCACCTCCGGCGAGATGTGCAGGAAGCACTTGACCACCGTGACGCCGCCGTCCGCGAGCTCCCGCTCGAACGCGTTGATCTCCTTGTAGCGCGCCCGGATGTCCTCGGCGACCAGCAGACGTTCGACCTTCGGCACGAGGACGTCCTCGTAGTGGGAGCGGTCGAAGACGCCGATGCGCCCCTTGTCCGGCAGGACCTTGCGGATGCGCCAGAGGAAGTCTGGCGGCGTTCGGCGGGTGTCGGCTTCTTGAAGGACGCGATGCGCACGCCCTGCGGGTTCACCAGGCCGACGACGTGGCTGACCACGCCACCCTTGCCGGAGGTGTCCATGCCTTGCAGCACGAGCAGGACCGCGCGAGAGTTCTCCGCGTAGAGCGCCTCCTGCAGGCTGTCCAGCTCGGCCCCGGTGGTGGCGAGGTCCTCGGCCGCCTCCTTCTTGTTCTTCGGGCCTGCCGGGCGACCTGCCGGGTCGAGGGTGGAGAGATCCACCTCATCGAGCCGCAGAGCTTCACGAACCGACTTCTTCGCCATCATCAGACCGTAGCGATTCACCGCCGATTCCGCCTGCTGTGCAAAGATCCGCCACTGATTGGTGAATCTACGCAACGAACTGAGGCAGTACGCAATGCTTCACGGATGAAATCGCTTGTCCGTGGCCCTTAGCCTTGGAGGATGACCGCCATCGCTGACCACGGGACCGCTGGGACGATCAATTTGGCTGGCGCTGACTACGTCGCTCTCGACGAGGAGTGGAGCACGCACAACTACCACCCGCTGCCGGTGGTCATCTCGCGCGGCGAGGGCGCGTGGGTCACCGACGTCGAAGGCCGCCGCTACCTGGACTTCCTCTCCGGCTACTCGTCACTGAACTTCGGCCACCGCCACCCCGCCCTGGTAGCCGCGGCCATCGAGCAGCTCGGCCGCGTGACGCTGACCAGCCGCGCGTTCCACCACGACCAGTTCGGCCTGTTCTGCCGTGAGCTGGCCGCGCTGACCGGCACCGAGATGGTGCTCGCGATGAACTCCGGCGCCGAGGCCGTGGAGTCCGCGATCAAGGTCGCGCGCAAGTGGGCCTACCAGGTCAAGCGCGTGCCGGAGGGCACCGCCGAGATCATCGTCGCCGGTTCCAACTTCCACGGCCGCACCACCACCATCGTGTCGTTCTCGACCGACGAGACGGCGCGCAACGACTTCGGCCCGTTCACGCCGGGGTTCAAGGTCGTCAAGTACGGCGACCTCGACGAGATCGCGTCCGCGATCTCGCCGCGCACCGCGGCCATCCTGATCGAGCCGATCCAGGGCGAGGCAGGCGTCGTCGTGCCGCCCGCCGGATACCTGCCGGGCATCCGCCGCCTGTGCGACGAGCACAACGTGCTGATGATCGCCGACGAGATCCAGTCCGGGCTCGGCCGCACCGGCACGCTGTTCGCTCTCGACCACGAGGGCGTGCGCGCCGACCTCTACACGCTGGGCAAGGCGCTGGGCGGCGGCATCCTGCCGGTGTCCGCGGTGGTCGGTTCCAAGGCCGTCCTCGGCGTGCTGAAGCCCGGCGAGCACGGCTCGACGTTCGGCGGCAACCCGCTCGCGTGCGCCGTCGGCCGCGCGGTCGTGCGGCTGCTGGAGACCGGCGAGTTCCAGGAGCGGTCGCGGGAGCTCGGGGCGTACCTGCACTCCTCACTCGGGCAGCTCGTGGGTTCCGGCGTGTCCGAGGTGCGCGGGCGCGGGCTGTGGGCCGGCGTCGAGATCGCGCCCGGCGGCCCGGTCGGGCGGGTGGCGTCCGAGGCGCTGGCCGCGCGTGGCGTGCTGTGCAAGGAGACCCAGGCGACCACGCTGCGGGTCGCTCCCCCGCTGGTCATCACCCGCGACGAGATCGACCTGGGCGTCCAGGCGATCGCCGAGGTCGTTCGTCCCGTTTAGGGTGATTCTGCCCGTAGTCGATCTTTATGAAGGGCGCTTTCGTCCACCTGAGGTGGACGAAAGCGCCCTTCATCCTTATTCCCTAAGGCATCATGACTCGCATGGGTGAACGCACGCGGGCGCAGGCAGCCGCCGCACTGGGCACGTGGACCGAGCCGGACGAGGTCTACGCCAGGGGCCGGGTGCTGCGGTCCTCAGTGGACTTCGGCGCGCATCGGAAGATGACGCTCGCCCGCAAGCGACCCTCGATCGAACAGTTCATGCACACCAGCAACGACGGGCGGCTCGAGCACCTGATCCCGTTGCGCGTCGGGCGGATGCTGGTGTCGCCGTTCGCGTTCTTCCGTGGCGCGGCCGGACTTCAGGCGGGCGATCTCGCCACCGGTGCGTCGACGGGCCTGCACGCTCAGCTGTGCGGTGACGCACACGCGGCGAACTTCGGGCTCTACGGCACGCCCGAGGGCCAGATCGTCATGGACATCAACGACTTCGACGAGACGCTGCCCGGCCCGTGGGAGTGGGACCTCAAGCGGCTCGTCGCCTCCCTCGTGCTCGCCGGTCGCACCGGTGGTGTGTCGGACAAGGGCTGCCGTGACGCCGCAGAGGACGCCGTGCGCGCGTACCGCGGCGCCATCAGGCACCTCGCGGAGATCCCGTTCATGGACTCGTGGAGCGCGCTGGGCGACGAGGCCACGCTGTCGAAGGTCAAGGCGGACGACCTGATCAACGACTTCTCCAAGGCCGCCGAGAAGTCGCGCAAGAACACCAGCGCCCGGTTCGCGGCGAAGTGGACCGCGCACGACGGCGAGAAGTGGCGCTTCGTCACCAACCCGCCGACGTTCACGGACGTCTCCGCCGAGACCGAGGCCGCCGTGATCGCCGCGCTGCCGTCCTATGTGGACTCGCTGCGGGAGTCGCGGACGAACCTGATCATGCGCTACGGCGTGTCGGACGTGGCGTTCCGCGTCGTCGGCACCGGCAGCGTGGGCCTGCGCAACTACCTGATCCTGTTGCACGGCAACGGCAGCGAGGCGATGGTGCTGCAGGCCAAGGAGGCGCGGGCGTCGGCGCTGGAACCGTTCCTCGACGTCGAACCCGCCAAGCACGAGGGCAAACGGATCGTGCAGGGCGCCCGGCTGGTGCAGGCGGACACGGACATCCTGCTCGGCTGGACGACGATCGAGGGCCGCCCGTTCATCGTGCGGCAGTTCCGCAACCGCAAGGGCGAGATCGACGCCACGACGCTGAAGCGCGACGACCTCGACGACTACGGCCGGTTCGCCGGAGCGCTGCTGGCCCGAGCGCACACGCGTTCGCTCGACCCGCGGCTGCTGGCCGGTTACTTCCAGAACGGTGACGGCGAGGCCGTCGACGAGGCGTTCGCGAAGTACGCGTTCGACTACGCCGACCAGACCGAGGCAGACCACGCCGAGCTCGCCGTCCTCGTCAAGAACGGCAAGCTGCCAGCGCACGTCGAATGATCAGAGACCGGTGATCGTCAGCGACAGGGTGGAGGGCCGCCGAGGTGACCGACGCGTCGGTGCCCGCGCAGGGGGCGTAGGTCGCCTCGAACGTGATCAGCTGCGCGACCGGGGTGAAGGTGGGGCCCGGCGAGTAGTTCGTGGATTTGGCGCCGACGCATTCGAGCGCCAGGGGCTCAGCCTGCGCGGGCGTGGCGAGCGCGACAAGGGCGGTCGCCGTGGCCAGAGCCGTGAGCATTCGGATCATGGTTCATCACTCTGGACGGACGCGACGCGCTGCGTCACTCGCTCGTTCGGGTCACACCCTGTTGCTTTAGTTAGCCTTGGTCTCATGGAGATCCGCCGCGCCGCCTCCCCCGACGACGTGTTCGCCGCCGCGCACCTGTTCGACGCCCCGCCCCAGCCGGACGCGACGTCGCGGTTCCTCGCGCAGAATCACAGCCATCTGCTGATCGCGTACGTCGACGAGCAGCCGGCTGGATTCGTGTCCGGCGTGGAGACGACCCACCCGGACAAGGGGACCGAGATGTTCCTCTACGAGCTCGGGGTCGACGACGCGTTCCTGCGCCGCGGCATCGGCACGGCGCTGGTCGAGGCGTTGAAAACACTTGCGGCGGAACGGGGTTGTTACGCGTTGTGGACCGGCACCGCCGCGGGCGACGCGGCGGCGCAAGCCACCTACCGGAAGGCGGGCGGGTCGATCGACGACGGCGCCTTCGTCAGCTGGGAGCTCTAGACCCAGACGGGTTCGTCCACTTCGGACACCTTGCCGTCCGCCCTGAAGTGCAGGAACCGGTCGAACGACTTCGCGAACCACCGGTCGTGCGTGACCGCCACGACCGTGCCCTCGAAGTCGTTCAGCGCGTTCTGCAACGCCTCCGCCGACGCGAGGTCGAGGTTGTCCGTCGGCTCGTCGAGCAGCAGCAACGTGGCGCCGGACAGCTCCAGCAGCAGGATCTGGAACCGCGCCTGCTGCCCGCCGGAGAGGTTCTCGAACCGCTGGTCGCCCGCCACGTGCAGGCCGTAGCGCTGCAGCACTGACATCGCGGCACCACGACCACGTCCACCGCGCTGGCCCTCGCCGTGCCACAGGATGTCCACGAGCGTGCGGCCGAGCCACTCCGGGTGCTGGTGCGTCTGCGCGAACAACCCCGGCACGACACGGGCGCCGAGCTTCCACGCGCCGCTCGTGCGGACCTCGTCGCCACCGAGCAGACGCAGGAAGTGGCTCTTGCCCGAACCGTTCGCGCCGAGCACGGCCACGCGGTCGCCGAAGAAGATCTCCTGCGAGAACGGCTTCATCAGCCCGGTCAGCTCCAGCCCCTCACACGTGATCGCGCGAACAGCGGTGCGCCCGCCCTTCAACCGCGGATGCACGGTCTCCTCGGTGGCGATCTCCGGCGGCGGGCCCGCCTCCTCGTACCGTTGCAGGCGCGCGGCCTGGACCCGGTACTTCGACGCCATCGACTCGTAGTACTTGGCCTGCTGCTGAAGCGTGCGGACGAGCTCCTTGAGACGCTCGTGCTCCTCGTTCCAGCGGCGGTGGTCTTCCTGGAGCTTCTCGATGCGTTTCGCGCGGGCACCGTGCCACGTCGCGAACGAGCCGGGATGCGTCCACGCGGAGTGCGCCTCGACCGTGACGACGTGCGTCGCGGCGTTCGCGAGCAGTTCGCGGTCGTGGCTCACGACGAGAACGGCCTTGTCCGAGGCGCTGAGCCGGTCCTCGAGCCAGCGCTTGCCGGGCACGTCGAGGTAGTTGTCCGGCTCGTCGAGCAGCAGAACCTGCTCGTTGCCGCGCAGCAGCGTCTCCAGGACCAGGCGTTTCTGCTCGCCGCCGCTCAACGTGCGGACCTCGCGGAACCTCGCGCGGTCATACGGCAGACCCAGCGCGGCGACCGTGACGGTGTCCCAGAGGACCTCGATGTCGTACCCGCCGGCCTCGCCGAAGTTGGTGAGCGCCGTGGCGTAGCGCATCTGGGCGGCTTCGTCGTCGGTGTCCATCAACGCGAGCTCGCTCTCGTCGAGCTCCTTCGCCGCCTTCTGCAACGCCGGGGTCGCGATGGACAGCAGCAGGTCGCGGACGAGCGAGTCGTCCCGCACCGAGCCGATGAACTGCGGCATCACCGCGAGGCCGCCCTGCACGTGCACGCTGCCCTGCTTGGGCGTCAGCTCGCCGGACAGGATGCGTTGCAGAGTCGTCTTGCCCACGCCGTTCGCGCCGACCAGCGCGACGACGGTCCCGCCGCTCACCTTGAAGGAGACGTCGCGGAACAGCTCCCTGCCGTCGGGGAGCACGTACGCCAGGCCGTTCGCTTCCAGGTAACCCACGCGCTGATGGTCGGGGCAGCGAGGGTCCGGGCGCTACCGAGTTTCCGTTACGTCCGGAGGCGGATCGGGTAGCGATGCAGGACCAGCGTCGCGGCCGTGACCAGCAGGCACTGGAGCGCGGCGCCGAACGCGGCGATCACCAGCAGCAGCACGGTCAGGCCACCGAAAAGGGTGAGGAGGAGCAGTACCAGCCACGACACCGGCCTGCGCGCGCTGTTCATGGTGCGGGCGAGCGCGGGTTCTTCGGCGCGCAGCTGTTGCTCGATCTGCTCCAGGGAGCGGCGTTCGGCTTCGCTCAGCATGTCCTGCCTCCGGAAGAGACGTCGGGACGTCATCATTCCCGCTCGTCACCCAGTGGATACTCGAAGTACACCTGAGTCAAACCCGCGACGAGCGCTCATCGCACCACTATGCCGTGGTCAGCGGCTGAGCGCGACCAGACGCGAGACCGCGCGCAGATACTTCTTGCGGTAGCCGCCGCGCAGCATCTCCTCGGTGAAGAGCTCCGAGAGCGGCTGCCCGGAGACCGCGACCGGGATGTCTCGGTCGTAGAGTCGGTCGCCGAGCGCGACGAGCCGCAACGCCACGGACTGGTCGGGGGCGGCCGTGACGCCGCGCAGGTGCACGGTGCTGACCCCGTCGACGAGCCGGCCGTACTTGGACGGGTGGATGCGGGCCAGCGCCGTGATCAGGTCGTCGAAGTCGTCGATGGTCGAGCCGGGCATGGCCTCGGCCCTGGCCTCGAGCTCGTCGTCGGACATCGGCGGCGGCGCGTCGGGCAGGCCGCGGTGGCGGTAGTCGGGGCCGTCGACGCGCACGACGTCGAACTTCGAGGACATCGACTGGATCTCGCGCAGGAAGTCGGCGGCCGCGAACCGGCCCTCGCCGAGCTTGTCCGGCAGTGTGTTGGAGGTGGCCGCGACGAACACGCCGTGCGCGATCAGTTCCTTGATCAGCCTCGTGACGAGCATGGTGTCGCCGGGGTCGTCGAGCTCGAACTCGTCGATCGCGAGCAGGCGGTGGCCGCTCAGCCGCTTGACGGCCTCGGGGAAGGTCAGCACGCCGACGAGGTTCGTGAGCTCGACGAACGTGCCGTACGCCTTGGGGCCGGGGACGGCGTGCCACAACGAGGCGAGCAGGTGGGTCTTGCCGACGCCGAAGCCGCCGTCGAGGTAGAGGCCGAGCTTGCCCTCTTCCTCGGCCTTCGAGAACAGCGACCACTTCTTGTTGCGTTTGGTGGCGACGCGCGCGGCGAACAGCTCGCCCGCCTTGACCGCGGCGGCCTGGCTGGGCTCGTCCGGGTTGGGGATGTAGCTGTCGAAGCTGACGTGATCGAACCTGGGTGGCGGCACCAGGCCCTCGACGAGTTCGTCAGCCCCGACGTGGGGGTCCCGGTCGGACAGGCGCATGCCCGCAGCCTATCGGCGTGATGGGATGGGTTTGTGCAGATGTTGTGGCCCTCACCGGGCGTTGAGATGACCGACACAGACCTCGAGACGCTCTACGCCTTCCCGGCGGACGGCACGTGGGTGACGGCGAACTTCGTGTCCAGCGTGGACGGTGCGGTGTCGGTCGACGGGCGCTCGGCCGGGCTGGGCTCCCCCGCGGACAAGAAGATCTATCTGCTGGGGCGCGATCTCGCGGACGTGGTGCTGGTGGGCGCCGGGACCGTGCTCGTCGAGGGGTATCGGGGTGCGCGGCCCTCGGCGCAGCGGCGCGAGCGGCTCGGGCTGACCGCCGAGCTGCCGATCGCGGTGGTGACCGCGCGGGGGACGTTGACGCCGGAGCTGCCGCTGTTCACCGACGCGGTGGTCCCGCCGGTCGTGATCACGACCGCGGCCGCCGCCGCGACACTCCCGGAGCTGCCCTGCGAGGTGATCGTCGCCGGGGAGGACCAGGTCGATCTCGGCAAGGCGGTGCGGGAGCTGGCCGCGCGCGGGTTGCGGCGGATCAACCTGGAGGGCGGGCCGACGCTGTTCGGTTCGATGATCGCCGCCGGGCTGGTGGACTCGTTGAACCTGACGATGTCGCCGTTGCTGGCGGTGGGCGACTCGGGACGGATCGCGCACGGCCCGGTCGTGCCGCCGGTCGATCTTGAGCTGGCGTCGGTGCTGCGGGCCGACGACGTGCTGCTGATGCGGTACCAGCGGCGGAATTCCAGCTGAAGGGGCAGGATGTCGGCGTGGACCTGCCAGTGACCCCGCCCCTGCAGCCGATGCTCGCCACCGCGGTGGCCGGCATCCCGGACGACGCGGACCTGCTGTTCGAACCGAAGTGGGACGGCTTCCGCTGCGTCGTGTTCCGCGCGGGCGGTGAGGTGCTCCTGCAGTCGCGCAGCGGCAAGCCGCTCAACCGCTACTTCCCCGAGGTCGTGGCGTCGATGCTCGACGTGCTGCCGGAGCGGGTCGTGGTGGACGGCGAGCTCGTCGTGGCACGCAACGAGGAACTGGACTTCGACGCGCTGTCCGAACGCATCCACCCGGCGGCCTCGCGGGTGACGATGCTGGCGGAGAAGACGCCGGCGACGTTCGTCGCGTTCGACCTGCTCGCGCTGGGATCGGAGTCGCTGCTGGAGCTGCCGACGGTGGACCGGCGCGCGCGGTTGCTGGAGCTGCCGGGACTCAACATCACCCCGGCGACGACCTCGGTCGAGACGGCTCGCGAGTGGTTCACCCTGTTCGAGGGCGCGGGCCTGGACGGGGTGATGGGCAAGCTGTCCGACGGCCCGTACACGCCGGGCAAGCGTTCGATGATCAAGGTGAAGCACGCCCGCACGGCCGACGTGGTGCTGGCCGGTCTGCGCTGGCACAAGGACACCGAGCCCGGCACCGCGGTCGGCTCGCTGCTGCTCGGTGTCTACGACGACAACGACCTGCTGCACCACATCGGCGTCTGCGGCTCGTTCAAGGCGGCCGAACGTCGTGCGCTGGCGACGGAGCTGGCGCCGTTGATCACCACCTCGGACTCGCACCCCTGGACCAACCCTGTTGCGGGTCAACGGATTCCGGGCGAGATCAACAGGTGGCGCGGGCAGCAGGCCGAGTACGTGGCGCTGCGGCCCGAACGTGTGCTGGAGATCCACTACACCCAGACCGAGGGCGAGCAGCCGGTCCGGTTGCGGCACAACGGCCAGTTCGCGCGGTGGCGGCCGGACCGGGAACCGTTGTCGTGCCGGTACGACCAGCTGGAGATCCCGGCGCGCTACGACGTGGCCTCGGTGTTGAAGGGCGAGCTGCGGGCGCGTTAGACGTCAGGTCGTGCTGATCGCGTGGCGCCCACCGAGGCGATGACGACGCAGCAGACGGCGACCCATTGCGCCGGCTTGAGGTGCTCGCCCAGCACCAGCAGGCCCGCCAGCGCGGCGACGGCGGGTTCCATCGACATGAGGATTCCGAAGACGCGCGGCGGCATCCGGCGCAACGCCTCCAGCTCCAGCGAATACGGGATCACCGACGACATCAGCGCCACCGCGAGTCCCACCACCAGCACGACCGGGTCGAGCAGCGCGGTGCCCGCCGAGGTGACGCCGAACGGCAACGCGATCAGCGCGCCGACGACCATCGCGAGCGCGAGTCCCTTGCCGTCGGAGGTCTTGCTGCCGAGCTTGGCCGTCAACAGGATGTACGCGGCCCAGCACGCCCCCGCGGCCAGCGCGAACAGCACGCCCGTCAGCTCCAGGCCACCCTGGGCGCGGGTCAGCAGCAGCACTCCGCCCGCCGCCAGCAACGCCCACACGCCGTCCAGCCAGCGGCGTGATCCCAGCACGGCCACCGCGAGCGGGCCGAGGAACTCGATCGTCACCGCAGCGCCGAGCGGGATGCGTTCGAACGCCTGGTAGAAGCAGAGGTTCATGGCCGCCAGCACGGCGCCGTAGCTCGCGACGACCACCAGCGTGCGGCGGTCCATCCGCAGCGACGGACGCCAGATGATCATCAGCACCGCGGCGGCGAACACCAGGCGCAACGTCACCGTGCCCGCCGCGCCCGCGATCGAGAACAGCTGCTTCGCGAAGGCCGCGCCGACCTGCACGCTCACGATGCCGAGCAACACCAGTGTCGGCGGCGGAACAGCGCCCATCAGTCGTGCGACAGGGAGCCGATCCGTGTGAGCCATGACCGACATCCTGACCCACGGCGTTCTCGTCCCGGACGCGAATTCCCAGTCAGCGGGAGTCTCCTGACTCACCTTGTTCTCACCTTCGCCGTGCGACGCTCACCTTCCCGGATTTGAACGAGAGTGAGGACACCTGTGCGTCGCGGTGCCCTGGTCCTGCTGGCCGTGAGCGTGCTGACAGCGTGCAGCGCGGGACCCTCGACCCGGCCGGTGATCGCCGTGAGGGGCGAGGAGAACCAGCCCGTCGACCAGAGCACGCTCGCCGGGCCGCAGCCCGTGCCGCCGCTCGGTGAGTACCGCACCGACTCGCTCGCGTGGTCGGCCTGCAACGAGCAGATGCGCGAACGCCTCGGCACGAACCTCCCCGAAGGCGACCAGACCTACGAGTGCGCGCGCATGACCGTCGTGCTCGACTCGCCAGGCCGCCCCGGACGCGGCTCGCTCGGCGTCTCGCTGATGCGCGTCGGCACCGGCAAGAGCGCGCTGGTGGTCGTCAACGACCCCGGCGGCGAACCGGGCACGATGAAGGCCGCGCGGCTCGCGGCGACGCTGCCCAAGGAACTCCTCAGCACGTTCACGATCATCGGCATGGACCGTCGCGGCACCGGCCGCTCCGAGGGCATGGCGTGTGTGCCGCCGTCGACGCGTTCGGCGCTCGTCGAGTACGACCCCGCCGAGACCGAGCAGTCGAACCTCGTGGTCGCCGCGGGCGAGGCAGCGCAGGAATGCGTGCTCGACCTCGAAGGCAGGCTGACGGCGTTCGACTCGTGGCGCGCGGCCGCCGACCTCGAACGCCTCCGCGACTACCTCGGCACCGACCGCCTCAACGCGATCGGCGTCGGCGAGGGCTCACGCGTCATCACCACCTACGCGCAGCGCTACCCGAACCGCATCGGCCGCATCGTGCTGGACGGCGCCCCGGACCCGACGCTCGACCAGGTCGGCGTCCTCGAGTCGCGCGCCGCGGCGGCGGAGGCCACGTTCGAGGCGTTCGCCCGCGACTGCCGCACCCGAGGCTGCGCGCTCGCCAAGCCCCGCGACGACGTGAACGCACTGCTCACCCAGCTGCGCACGTCCGGCATCCGCGGCGAGTACGTCAACCTGACCCCCGGCTCCGCCCTGAACGCGATCCTCGCCGGCCTGTCCGACCGCACCCGCTGGCCCGCGCTGACCGACGCCATCGTGAAGGCCCGCGCCGGCGACGGCAGCGGCCTGTTCGCGCTGCTCGACCCGCAGGTCAACGACCTCGACGAGAACCCGCCGCGCTTCGACGCCGGTCTGGTGATCGGTTGCAACGACACCTCGACCCGCATCCCACCGGATCGGGTGAAGGCGCTGGCCACGGACTGGCAGAGCAAGCACGCGATGTTCGGCTCGCTGTTCGCCCGGCAGCTGCTGCACTGCAGCCCGTTCCCGGTGCCCGCGGCGACGAAGGTCGACCCGCTGAAGAGCGCCCCGCCGATCGTGCTGCTCAGCACGGCCGACGACCCCGCCACGCCCGCCTCCGGCACCGAGCGTGCCGCGCAGCGTCTGCCCGGAGCGGCGCTGATCGGATGGCAGGGCAGCGGGCACGGCGCTCTGTCGTTGTCCGGGTGCGCGACGACCGCGGCCCGTGACTACCTGATCGACGCGAAGGTGCCGACCAACGGCACCGTCTGCCCGCCCTGATCCACGCCCTGTCCGCGCACCGCCCGATCTGTCCCAGGCTGCCCGACGCGCGGGCCTTTGCAATGAGTCTTTTGCGGACGAAGTCCAAAGTCTCGTTGCTAAGCCGCAGGTAGCAGGCCTCCACGGCAGTGGGAACGAGCGTTGTTTACCAGGTCGGAACTGATATATCAGTGGCGCGGCGGTCGGCGATATATCAGCTGAACCGGCGCCCGGCGCCGCCATGACCCGGACATGACAAAGGGAGCCTCCCGCGCTCAGCACGCGGAACGCTCCCTTCGTGAACCTGGTGTCAGCAGCTCGAACAACAGCCGCATCCGGGCCCCGTGCACCCGGAACAGCACCCACATGTACCCATCAGGGCCTCCCCGTCTCCAAGCCGGACCAGCGGGACATCAGCGCATCCCACAGTCCGCCCCGGCACCAGCCCTGGGAACCCCTCTCACCCGAACGCGGCGGCAACACCACCGGGGAGTCGCAGCGCGTGATTTCGCTACGCGCCCAGGTCGTCGAGGGCTTTCTGAGCTGCCTCCAGTTCAGCGCGCAACTGCTCCACGCGGGCGAGCTGCTGGGCACGCGCCGCGTTCAGCACGCCCTCGACGATCTCGGAGACCTCGGGGGTGAGCAGCTTCGCCGCCTGCGCCACGGCCGCCGGGGACACCGGGGTCGGGCGGATGGCCTTGCGGGCGCCCTGCAGCACCTCGACGGTCCACTCGCCTTCGCCCGTGGACACCAGCGTGACCGTGATGTCCGGCGCGGACTTGCCGGCCTGCTTGCGCGCCGGGCGCGGCGGCGTGGTGGCGACGCCTCGACGACAGGGGTGGGTTTCGGCTTGGGGGCCGCGGGCTTCACCGGCGCCTCCGGAACGTAGGGATAGGCGATCACAGTTTCTCGCGGCGGCTCGGGTGGCGCAGGAGGTGGCGCCGCGGGCTTCTTGCGCGGCGGCGGTTTCTCCAGCGTCAACTCGGCCGGCGAGAACGAGAGCTCGTCCTTCGAGCCGGTCGGGCGTACCTGGATGAAGTCGCCCTCCTCCGGCTCGGTGAAGGCGAGCACCTTCGCCGAGCGTCCTGCCTCCATGCCCACCGCGGCCGCCGTGAACCACGCCGGCGGCTGGGTGCCTCCGTCCAGCTGCGAGCGCAGGCTGTCGACGTCCTCCGCCGACAGCCCGCTCTTCTTCGCCATCGCGCTGCCTCCCGCCGTTCGAACACCTGTGCCCCAGCATGCCCTACACCCCTGACAATTCTGAGCACCGGGTCGGCGGAAGATCAACTCACGGGTTTCCGTCCGTCCCACAGATGTAGCCGGCGTTGATGCAGTTGCGCACCCGCCGCTCCAGCTCCGCCTGGTCCCACGCGTTCATGAAGTCGCCGTGGAACGTGTAGCCGGGCGCGTTGGTCACGTTCACCCCGTTGCGCGTGCCTCCCAATGACAGGCCGGTTCCGTCGACCGGATAGGTGATCAGCAGCTCCAGCCGCGGCACGACCACCGGGTGCGACGACGGGCAGACCAGCCCCACCGCGAACGCCATGTGGTCACGATGGTTGGCCGAGTCGAGGTCCCTGCCGTTCCAGCACGTCGGGAAGTCCAGGTATGTCTCCACCTTGGTGCCGGGCGGGCAGTTCAGGAAGTCGCGGTTCGACGGCGACTGCGTCGTGCAGGACCACCGCGCCGCTGGATTCTCGTCGTGCGACAACGCCTTCGAGTTGCCCACCACGTACCGCAGGCCCTGCGGATGGGCGATCGCCCGCTGCCGGTCGTGAATACCCTGGTAGTAGATGGTCACGTTGTCCGGCGCGATCGGCTGGCCGTTCTTGTACAGCGTCGGCACCCAGTACGCGGACTTGTCCGACAGGGGGTTGCAGTTCGTCGTCCCCGCGCGCAACGACGTCAGCGTCGACTGGGCGTTCGTCGTGCGGTTGCCGAAGAACTCGTGCATGTGCGAGATGCCCGCCTGACCAGGGAAGACGATCGGATCGTCCTGCCTGCGGTGGCTCGCCGCGCAGGTCACCCGGAATTCCGAGCCGGGAATCGCCTGCTGCTCCACCATCGCCTGCGCCTGCTCGGGGCTGTAGACGTAGCTGTGGCCCGCATGGGACACGGACGGCTGCCCGAGCACCAGACCTGCCGCCACGACCGCAACCGCCACCGCCGCGGTTCCGATCGCTCCTCGAATCCTCACGTGCATGGACTCTCCTCTCGCCACCTCGATGTGTGAGAGCGCTCTCATGACAAGTAAGGTAAACCCGATTGCCTGCGGATGTCCACGTGAGGGTTGCTCAGGCTTCTTCGGCGCGCAGCCGGTACTCGCACCCGTACTCGACCGCGTACTGCAAGTCGTAGACATGCACGATCTTCGGACCGCTGTGCAGGTGCACGTAGGTCACGGTCTGCTTCGGATCTTCCGGCACGCTCGGCAGCGAGTCGACCCGGCCGTCGAGAGGGCCACCGACGTACCGGACGACATAGGGCTGGGACATCGCGACCTCCTCTCTCGTTCGGCCCATTCTACGAGGTCGGCGACTGGATCAGTTTCCGATACAGCCGGTTGGCTCACTCGCCGAACCACCGGATGGCCAGTTCGTCGAGAGTGTCCGCTTCCGGCATGACGCTCATGAACCACGGCAGGTTGGCGTACACGTGCAACAACGTGTAGGCGAGCACACGGCGCGGGTCCGGCGTGCGGCCGTACGCGTCCACCATCGCCTTCCAGCACTTCCGGTCGCCTTGTGTCACGAAGATGCCCGCGCTGACGAAGTCGTACTCGAACGCGCCGCGCATCGCAGGCTCGAAGTCGAACAGGCCGGTCAGCTTCCCGCTCTGGTGCAACAGGTGTGCGTGCATCACCTCGGTGTGCAGCAACACCGGTCGCACTACCCCGAGATCCACGCCGTTCAGGAATGATGGGATCTGCTCCAGCCAGTGCTCGGACAGCTTGTGTTTTCGTTGGCCCGCAACGCATTCCGCGCACTGCGCTGCCACTAACGCGGTCCAGTCCGCAGGCTTCAGCACGGCGGGCGGCTCGATCTCGTGCAGCGCCGCGAGCATCTCCCCCACCTGAGCGCTGATCCGCTCGTCCGGCGACGAAGGTTCCGAACCGTGCAGGCGCGTCATGAGTACGTAAGCCCAGTCGTCGAGCACGCCGGTGTCGAGCAGCCGAGGCGTCGGGACGGGCAGTTTGCCGTGTAGCGCAGCCATGACCGCGGTCTCGACCGGCACCTCGTCGTGGTACTGCGGCGGGAACAGCTTCAGCACCAGGTCGTCGCCGATCGCGAAGACCGGCAGCGAGCCTTCCTCGAATCGCACGACGTCGCCGCGCAGGCCGAGGCGGTCGCGAAACGATTCACCGTCGGGCTCCGACGTATCACTCATACCGCCGATCATCACAATTTGCCGTCCAGGGCGCATTGCGTTGAAACTGCCCTCCATGATCATCACCGGTGGTGAGAGCGGCGCTGCTGGCGCGCATCGTTTCGGTGCGCGCCCGAATCCACCTGATCCGGAAATGCATGATCGGTATCCGCCGCCCGCGTCGACCATCCGATCATCGGCTTGTTCACTCCCGTTGATCAGGGGAGGACGCGATGACGCTGCGGAACTTCGCCCTACCGGGCACCCTCCGCCGGCTGCGAGCCGAGGCCGCGCTGCACCGGGCGCTGCTGGATCACCACTGCGACACCTGGTACGAGAACACCGAGCACCGCCGGCGGATCGACCACTGGGACGAGCGCGCCGTGGTCAGTCCGAACGGCGACGCCCGCGTCACCATCAAGGCCGGCGCCCTGGTCGAGGCGCAGATGCTCCCGTTCTTCCGCATCCGGCTCGGCTCCGGCCGCCAGTGGACCCAGTCATGGACAGAACTCCAGCGCGTCCGGGCGACGAGCTCCGCCTGCACTACTCCGTCGACTGGCCCGGCAAGCTCCGCACGCTGATGTCCGGCGAACCGGACGACTCGTGGCGTACGACATCGCGGCACGGCGGCGGATCGGCATGCGCCTGGATCTGCGTTAGTTACTCCTGTTTGCGGGCGCGCGACGGCTGCACACGCATCGGCTCGCCCGGCATCTTCGGGTAGTCCGGCGGATACGGCATCTCCCCGCGCGGATCCGCCGCGTACCACTCCAGCAGCGTCTCGATCCCGAACGCCTCCGAGTCCAACGACGCGTGCAGATCGCCACGCTCCGCCAGGAACTGAGGCACGGTCAGCACGTCGAAATCATCAGGATCCACAGTGGACAGATCGTCCCACGTCACCGGTGTCGACACGGTGGCACGAGGAGTACCGCGCACCGACCACGCCGAAGCGATCGTGCGATCACGGGCGGCCTGGTTGAAGTCGATGAACACCCTGGAGCCGCGTTCTTCCTTCCACCACGCCGAAGTCGCCAAAGCAGGCGCCCGCTTCTCCACCTCACGCGCCAGAGCGATCACGGCATGGCGCACGTCGATGAAGTCCCACTCGGGCCGGATCCGCACGGCGACGTGGATGCCACGGCCGCCCGAGGTCTTGGGGTAGCCCGTCAGTCCCGCGTCGGCCAGCACCTCACGCAGAACCGAGGCAACGGTAGCCGCATCACGGAAGTCCGTGCCCGGCTGCGGATCCAGGTCGATGCGCAGCTCATCCGGATGATCAACGAAAGGACGTCGAACCGGCCACGGGTGGAAGTCGAACGTGCCCAGGTTCGCCGCCCACACGATCACGGCCTCCGAGGTCGGGCAGATCTCGTCGGCGGGACGGCCGGACGGAAAGCGCACCTGCACCGTCTCGACGTAGTCAGGGGCGCCCTTGGGCACGCGCTTCTGGTAGAACGCCTCACCCTCGACACCGTCGACATAGCGCTTCAGGACGACGGGACGGTCGCGCAGGACGGACAACAACACCGGAGCGACGGTGCGGTAGTACTCGACCACCTGCCGCTTCGTGATGTCCCGCCCAGGGAAGTACGGCTTGTCCGGGTTGGACACCCGCACCAGCTGGTCACCGACCTCGAGCTCGATCGCCTTCGACTTCGCAGCAGCCACGCGACGACACTAAAGCCCGCGCACGAACGCCGCGAGCGCCAGTTCGAAGCTGTCGCGGTCGAGTTCGCGAGCGACACCGGGCAGCAGGTGGGCCCGGTCGAGGTGCGGGTAGCGGCCGGAGTAGGCGGCGGGGTCGGCGGAGAAGCCGGAGGAGAAGGTGCTCAGGGCGGCGCCGAACACGATGTACATCAGGCCCGCGGCGATCATCGTGGCTTCGCGGCGCGACCAGCCGGCGTCGACCAGGGCGCCGTGCAGGATGTCGAGGCGTTTCAGCGACTCCTCACGGCCGGCCGGGCCGTACGCCAGGAACGGGACGATGTTCGGGTGCGAGGAGAGCGCTGAACGGTAGGAACGCGCGCACCGGATCAGTCCGTCACGCCAGTCGACCGAGAACCCCGAGACGTCGATGGACGACAGGATCGCCGAGGCGATGTCGTTCAGGAGCTGGTCCTTGGTGCGGACGTGCCCGTAGAGCGACGCGGCCTGCACGCCCAGCTCGGCGGCGAGCTTGCGCATGGACAGGCCGTCGAGGCCGTCTCGGTCGATGATGGCCAACGCCACCGACCTGATGCGGTCGGGGCTCAGCAGAGGGGTGCTCGGCCGGGGCATGTGGGTTAACCTAACACTGTTCGGTTTATCAGGAGGACCCGTGGACTTGACGCTTTCGGACGAACACCGGCAGCTCCAGGAGCTCGCGCGGCGCTTCACGGAGGAGCGGATCGTCCCGCACGCGACCCGCTGGGACCGCGACGAGGCAATCGACCGCGACCTCGTGCCCGCACTGGGTGAGGTCGGGTTCCTGGGTCTCGGGATCGACGAGAAATACGGCGGGTCCGGCGGCGACAACCTCGCCTACTGCCTGGTCCTGGAAGAGGTCGCACGGGGTGACAGCGCCGTGCGCGGCATCATCTCCGTGTCGCTCGGGCTGGTCGCGAAGTCGGTCGCGAAGCACGGTTCCGAAGAGCAGAAGCAACGCTGGCTGCCCGGACTCACGGCAGGCACCCAGATTGGCTGCTTCGCGCTGACCGAACCCGGCACCGGCAGTGACGCGGGCAGCCTCACCACCAAGGCCACGAAGACCGACAATGGCTGGGTGCTCAACGGCCGCAAGGTCTTCATCACCAACGGCACGTGGGCCGACGTCGCGCTGGTATTCGCGCGCACGGGCGGACCGGGGCCGAAGGGCATCAGCGCGTTCCTCGTGCCCACCGGCACCGAGGGTTTCACCGCCACCGAGATCAAGGGCAAGCTCGGCATGCGCGGTCAGGCCACCGCCGAGATCACCCTCGAAGACGTCCACGTCCAAGAAGACGCCCTGCTGAGCGACGAGGGCTTCAAGCTCGCGATGGGTTCGCTCGACAAGGGCCGCATGTCCGTGGCGGCAGGCTGCGTCGGAGCGGCACGAGGCGCGTTCGAGGCCGCGCTGAAGTACGCGAAGGAACGCGAGCAGTTCGGCAAGCCCATCGCGGGCTTCCAGCTCGTGCAGGAACTTCTCGCGGACATGGCCGTGGAGACCGACGCGGCGAGGCTGCTCACGTGGCGCGCCGCCGACCTCGCGGACCGCGGCAGGCCGTTCAGCACGGAAGCCTCGATGGCGAAGCTGTTCGCCAGCGAGGCGGCGGTCAAGGTCGCCAACAGCGCCATCCAGGTCTTCGGCGGGTACGGCTACATCGACGAGTACCCGGTCGGCAAGTACCTGCGGGACACCCGCGTCACCACCCTCTACGAGGGCACCAGCCAGATCCAGAAACTGCTCATCGGTCGCGCGCTGACCGGCATCAACGCATTCGTGTAAGGGGTAGAGATGGACTTCACGCTCGACGACGAGCAGAAGGAGATCCGCGACTGGGTGCGGACCTTCGTGCGCAAGGAGATCATCCCGCTGGAGCCCGAGGTGCTGCGCCGGGAGCGCGCCGGCCAGCCCGGCCTGCCCAAGGAGGAGCTGAAGGCGCTCCAGGACAAGGCCAAGCAGGCGGGCTTCTTCGGTGTGCTGACGCCGCAGGAGTACGGCGGCATGGGCCTCGGCGCGATGATGACCGCGCTCATCGAGGCGGAGCTGGGCCGCAGCTTCGTGCCGTTCCGGTTCGGCGGCTACGCGGACAACATCCTGTTCCACGGCAACGAGGAGCAGAAGCAGCGCTACCTGCTGCCGACGATCTCCGGCGAACGCGTGTCGTGCTTCGCGATCACCGAGCCCGGCGCGGGCAGTGACGCCAAGGCCATCCGCACGACTGCCGTGAAGGACGGCGACGAGTGGGTGATCAACGGCGAGAAGACGTTCATCACGCAGGGCAACGAGGCCGACTTCGTGATGGTCTTCGCCATCACCGACAAGGAGAAGGGCGCCGACGGCGGCGTCACGTGCTTCCTCGTCGACCGCGACATGGGCTGGAAGTCCGAGCCCATCCCGACCATGGGCCAGTGGGGCCCGGCGGCGCTGGTGTTCGACAACGTCCGGGTGCCGGAGGAGAACATCCTCGGTGAGCTCGGCAAGGGCTTCAACCTGGCGATGCAGTGGATCGGCCAGGGCCGCTACCTGCTGCCCGCCCGCGCGCTGGGCAGCGTCGAACGCCTCGTCGAGATGTCGATCGAGCAGGCCAAGAACCGCGTCACGTTCGGCCAGCCGATCGCCGAGTACCAGGCGATCCAGTGGATGATCGCGGACTCCGCGGTGGAGATCGAGGCGCTGCGGTGGCTCGTGCTGCACGCGGCGTGGCTCGTCGACCAGGGCCAGGACTCACGGCAGGCGCAGTCGATCGCGAAGCTCTACGGCGGCATCAAGGCCAACGAGATCGTCGACCGCGTCCTGCAGATCCACGGCGGCATGGGCTACACCCGCGAGCTGCCGATCGAGCGCTGGTACCGCGAGCTGCGGCTGCTGCGCATCTACGAGGGCACCGACGAGATCCAGCGCCGCACGATCGCCCGAAACCTGCTCAAGGGTCACGCGAACGTGCGAGGCACGCTCGGCTAGGCCTAGTTTATGTGAATGCTGCAGCACAAAATCCTCGGCGTCGTCGAACGGCAGGTCCGCACCTGGTCGGCCGACGACGCCGAGGTGTACGCGGCGGCGACCGGTGGCTACTCCCCCGCCTTCGCCATCCCGCTGCTCCAGAACGGCGGCCCGCAGCTCGGGCTGACCGGCGCGGACATGACCCAGGTACTGCATGCCGAACAGTCGTTGTGGCTGCACCGGAATCTCCCGTCGCACGGCTCGACGGTGGTCACCAAGACGGTGACGGACATCTACGACAAGGGCTCCGGCGCGCTCGTCGTGAGCACGTGGGAGTCGGGGTACGCCTCGACGCGCTCGTCGTGCTTCATCAAGGGCGAGGGCGGTTTCGGCGGCCAGCGCGGCGAAACACGCGAGTTCACCGTCCCGGAAACAGAACCGGTCGTGAGCCTCTTCCGCACGACACCGAACCAGGCGTTGCGTTATCGCGAGACCGGCGACGTGAACCCGATGCACCACGATCCGGCGTTCGCGCGCCGGGCCGGGTTCGGCAGGCCCATCCTGCACGGCCTCTGCACGCTCGGGATCGCCTTGCGCGGCAAGGACTTCAGCGAGCTGCACGCCCGGTTCACCGCGCCGGTGTTCCCCGGCGACGAGCTGAAGGTCGAGCACTGGGCCACCGGCGAGTTCCGCTGCTCCACGCAGGACCAGGTCGTGCTGGTCGGCGTCACGCTGACGCGTGGTACTGATCCCACGTGATCGTGCCGAGCAGCACGTCATGCACGCTCACCGACGGCTCGGCTTCCCTGCGCGCGTCGCCGCGGCGGCTGAGCAGCTCCAGGAACGCGTCGGCGAGCTCGTCGTCGGAGTGGCTGGTGGACATCGGTGGCTCCTGTCGTTCGGCGCTGTCGTAGGCGAAGAACGACGGATCGGCGGCTCCCGGTTCACATCCGTTCGGGTGAGAACGAGTCTCAACTGGCACCTGTCGGGAATCTGTCCGGCCGACCTCGAAATTGGTAAATGGCAACACTTCGCCGTGAACCATTTCGGCGCCCTCTACGTGAAAACTGCTGACACAGGCGAACATCAGCAGGGAGTTCCGATGCGGGTCGCGTCACGCACCGTCTTCGACTTCGTCCGCCCGGACGGCAACATCGCCCCGGTGGAGACGGAGCTGCTCTACGAGGCGGACGACCCGTTCGCGGTGACGATGCGGTTCCACGCGGGCGGCACGGTGGCGACCTGGGTCATGGGCCGGGACCTGCTGGCGGAGGGCATGACGGGCTTTGCCGGCAAGGGTGACGTGCGACTGCGGCCACACGCGGCGCGCACGCTGGCGCTGGAGCTGATCTCCGACCGGCACGTCACGGTGTTCCGGCTGCCGTCGGGGACGCTGCGCAAGTTCCTCGACGCCACCTATCGGCTCGTGCCGCCCGGTGCGGAGCACTTCGACGCGGACAAGTTCCTCAGCACGGTCCTGCGTTAGGACTGCGACAGGCTGGTCAGCATTTGCGCGCACACCCGGGAAAGATGCCGGCGCATCACGGACGAGGCGCGCGCTGCGTCGCCATCCGCGACCGCGCGTACCAACTCGTCGTGGTCGTCCATCGACGCGTGCTGGTGTGGCGGGTCGTCTTCCAGCGCGCTGCGCAGCAGCACGACCCGCTGCTGCACGAGCCGGACCTGCTCGGAGATGCGGGGGCTGCGGGCCGCGTCCAGCAGGGCCTGGTGGAACGCGAGGTCCAGCCGGTACGGGAACGGCTGCCCGGCCTTGTAGTTGCGGCGCGACTCGGCACAGACCTCCTGCAACCGCACCAGGTCGACGTCGGTGCGCCGGGACGCCGCCAGTTCCGCCGCCGCGCACTCCAGCGCGGTACGCAGCTCGAACAACGCCCGTACCTCGTCGTCGTCGGCCGCGGGCACGAACGCGCCCCTGTGCGGCACCAGCGTCAGCAGGCCTTCGGACGCCAGATGCCGGATCGCCTCACGCAGCGGCCCGCGGCTGATGCCCAGCTTCTGCGCGACCTCGACCTCGTTCACCCGCGAGCCAGGAGGGATCTCTCCGGTCAGGACCTGCTCGCGCAGCACGTCGACAGCCTGTCCGGCCAGACTGAGGTGCAGCGGGTGGCTCGGCGGAGGTGTCACGTTCGTCTCCTGATCTGGACGGCACTGTCCATCCCAGGGTTACACTAGGCGCGTTGTCAACTGTCGACAGTTGGCAGTTTGGTGAGGTTCACTCAGGTCTGGCAGCGAGGGAGGCGACATGGGTCACGAGGTGGTCGCAGAGGTCTGGCGGGGCGACTTCCTGGAGTCCGTGCACCACGGCACCGTCGTCGCGACGGACGCCGACGGCAGCCACCTGCTGTCCGTCGGCCGGCCTGACGACGTCGCGTTCCCGCGCTCGTCCAACAAGCCCCTCCAGGCACTCGCGATGCTGCGCGCCGGGCTCGACCTCGACGGCGAGCTGCTGGCCCTGGCCTGCGCCTCCCACTCCGGCGAGGACTTCCACGTCGAGGGCGCGCTGCGCATCCTCGCCAAGGCGGGTCTCACCGAGGACGCCCTGCAGTGCACCGCCGACCTGCCCCTCGGCGAGGAAGCCCGCGCCCAGCACCTCGCCCGTGGACTCGACGCGGCCCCGAAGTACATGAACTGCTCCGGCAAGCACGCCGCGATGCTCGCCACCTGCGTCGCCAACCGCTGGCCGACCGAGAACTACCTCGACCCCACCCACCCGCTGCAGGTCACGACCCGCGAGACGATCGAGGACGTCGCGGGCGAGCCCGTGGCCCAGGTCGGCGTGGACGGCTGCGGCGCCCCGATCTTCGCCATCAGCCTCACCGGCCTGGCCAGGGCGTTCGGTCGCCTCGCCAGCGCGCCGGTGGGATCACTGGAGCATCGGGTCGCCGCCGCCATGAGCACCTTCCCGCAGTGGGTCGGCGGCACCGGACGCGACGTCACCGTGCTGATGGACGCCCTGCCCGGCGTCATCGCCAAGGACGGCGCCGAGGGTGTCTACGCCGTGGGCCTGCCCACCGGTGAAGGTGTCGCGCTCAAGATCGCGGACGGCTCCTCACGCGCCCGCGCCGTGGTCATCGTCGCGGTGCTCAAGCGCCTCGGCGTGGACGTCAGCGCCCTCTCCACCCTGGCCACCGTCCCCGTGCTCGGCCACGGCCGCACCGTGGGCGCCGTCAAACCCTCCCTCGCCCTCGCCAGCTGACCCCGAACACGCCATGAACGGAGCTTTCATGGACGAGGTCCATGAAAGCTCCGTTCATGTTCTTCCTGGGTTGATCGCTGGCGCCTGCCACTAAGCTGGGGGTTATGGGCGATTCCAAGGACGAGCGCGAGCAGATCCAGGAGGAACTGGTCGGGCTCGACCCTCACGACCCCGAGACGCAGGCGTTCGCGCAGCACCTCGGCCGGATGAAGCGCGAGCGCCCCGGTTACACGGTCGAGGGCTACCTCGACGGCGTCGGGGACTTCGCCGACTCCGCGAACCGCACGACCGGCCACCGCAGGCTGATGGCCGTGATCGTGGTCGGCCTGCTCCTGCTCGCCGCCGTGCTCACGATCTGGTTCGCGTTGAGCGACATCGTCACGATCATCTTCTGACCCAACCCTTAACGGGGTCTTACGGCCGGGTGCCCACCCAAGCCGCCGGGAAGCCCAGCGACCGCGGCGGCGTTATAAAGGGTCATGGAACCTGTTGTCGGCGTCACTCCCAAAGTTGTGCGATCCGAAGAGGAATGGCGCGCCCAGCTCAACCCCGCCGAGTTCGCCGTGCTGCGGCAGGCAGGCACCGAACGCCCGTGGACCGGTGAGTACACCGAGACCAAGACCGAGGGCGTCTACGAGTGCCGCGCGTGCGGCGCGGAGCTGTTCCGCAGTGACACCAAGTTCGACTCGCACTGCGGCTGGCCGTCGTTCTTCTCGCCGCTGGCCGGGGACTCGGTCATCCTGCGCGAGGACCGCGAGCTCGGCATGACCCGCATCGAGGTGCTCTGCGCCACATGCCACAGCCATCTCGGGCATGTTTTCGAAGGTGAGGGGTATCCCACGCCGACGGATCAGCGCTACTGCATCAACTCCATCTCCTTGAAACTCGTTCCGTCCGAATAGGAGACTGAGCCGAGTCCGGCCGGGAACGGTCCGGACCGACCTGGGAGGCGCACAATGATCTTCTTCGGTACCGACGGTGAAGGCTCCAGCGGAGTCGACGGCGGCTCGTCGAGCTGAACCGCCAGAACATGGCAGAAAGCGGACAACCCTAAGGCTTCGTCAACAAGGCTTGTGAGCCTGTGGCCCGGACCACACCATTGACTTCACCAAGCACTTACTTGGGGCAGTCAGGGGGTGGGTCACATGCCGAGGCCTTGGGGATTGTCTGGACCGGAGTTCCTTCAGCTGTACTGGATCGGGCTGGCACTGGCCGTGCTGGTCGCGATCGTCGTTCGGATGCGCGTGCGGGCAGGCAACACCAGCCAGCCCGTGCGCTCACTCGACATGGACGAGCTCGCCTATCTCGCGGGCGGTCCGAAGCGGGTGGTCGAGACGGCCATCGCACGTCTGCTCACCGCTGGTGAGCTGCGCACTTCTCGCCGTGGCACCGTCGCTGCCACGGCTTTGGCGAAGTCCACGAACCCGGTGGACCGCGCTGTCATCACCGACAGCCAGCGCTACACCAACCGCACCGTCAACCTGATGGTGCCCTCGGTGGCCAGGGACGGCGTCGTCTCGTCGATCGGCAAGCGGCTCGAGGACATGGGCCTCATCGTCAACCCGGACGTCGCGAAAAGCGCGCTGCGCAAGGGATCCATCGTGTTGTGGATACTCCTCGCGGTCGGAATCGCACGCTGGGTGAACGGAATCGCCGTCGGCGCTCCCATCGGCTGGCTGTCGTTGCAGCTGGCCATCACACCGGTGCTCATCTACCTCGTTTCAAGGCGCGGCAAGCTCGTGCGCACGACCAAGGGGGATCGTGTGCTCGGCGAGGCCCGCACCGCAGGGGGTAGGGCGACCGGCTCGGACGACCTCGCGTTCGCGGGCGCGGCCGGGCTGGTCGCCTTCGGGGGACTCGCGGTCTACCCGGATCTGGCGGTGCGCAGCTCGTTGCTCGCGTCGTCGGCTTCGTCGTCGACCGGCTACACGAGCAGTGGCAGTTCGTGTTCGTCGAGTTCCTCTTCGTGTTCGAGCAGCAGCAGTTGCGGCGGTGGAGGCGGCGGCTGTGGTGGTGGATGCGGCGGGGGCAGCTGACCCGTTGATCGGACCGATCCGGTAACGACAGGAACCAGGGGGAAGATCTCACGTCGAAGATGCACGGGCACCAGTGAACGAGGAGTGCTGATGGCCAAGTCTTCGACCCGCGCCGCTCTGTCGGCGGAAGAGATCGGGTTTCTGGCAGGGGGACCGGGCAGGGCGGCGGAAGCCGCCGTGGCCCGGCTGATGGACGGCGGTCTCGTGCGGGTCTCCCGCGAGGGCCTCGTGACCGCCGTCCATCAGAACGGATACGGCGCTACCACGAGGATCGAAGCGAGCATCCTCACCGGACTGAACGGCGCGGGTCTCCCGCTCGGTTTCGTGGTCGCCGCCGCAGCGCGAAGCCAGGAGATGGGGTCGCTGCGGCAAAGCCTGGTCGACCGGGGGTTCATGCGCCGCCGCGGCGGCGCTGGCGTGACCGTGCTGCGGATCTTCCTGGTCTTCGCCGCGTTCCCCTTCACCATCCTGGCGTTCGCGCTCGACCACACGCTGTTCGGGGTCGTGGCCGTGCTCCTCTTCTTCGCGATCATCTTGCGCAGCAAGGGGATGCTCACGGTGCTGGGCAAGAGCGCGCTGAAGTACGCGGACCGCAACGCGCGCGGCCGGGTGGACGCCGTGGCGTTGCGCGGATGGCGCGGCAAGGTGGGCAGCCAGTGGGTCTCGGCGATGTACGGGCTGCCGCCGGGCATCGTGAACACGGTTCCGGTCATGAACGGCAAGCGGAAACAGCAGCACCGCACGCACAGCGGCTGCGGCAGTAGCGACAACGGCTACGTCCACACCTGTGGTGCGGCGTCGAGCTGCTCCAGCAGCAGCTGCGGCAGTTCCAGCAGTTGTTCGAGTAGCAGCAGTAGCAGCAGTTGTTCCAGCAGCAGCGGTAGTAGCTGCAGCAGTTCGAGCAGCTGAAGGGGGAATCGATGACCGCCACTTCGACTCGGACCGGTACCCGGTTGTCCGCCGAGCAGGTCGGGTACCTGAGCGCGGGACCCGGCCGGGCGGTCGAGACCGCACTGGCCAGGCTGATCGACGGAGGCCTGGTGCGGGTGTCCCGCGACGGGCACGTGTCCACGGTGCACCAGAACGGGTATGGCGCCGCCACCGCGGTCGAGACGCGGATCCTGTCCCAGGCGCGCAGCGTCATCCGGTTCGACATGGTCGTTCAGGACGCCGCGTACAGCACGGAAGTACGGGCGCTGCACGAGCAGCTGCTCAGCCAGGGCCTGATGCGACGTCCCCGCCGCCGCAACGAGATCTGGTGGGCCTACGGGCTGATCGCGGGAGTCCTCACGCTGCTGGGCTTCTCCACGCCGATCTTCTTCGTCGGCGCGATCGTCGCGGCGCTGGTCGGCCTGCGACTGCGTGGCCGGAACGCGGTCACCAAGGCGGGCAAAGCCGCTCTCGGGCAGGCGGCCGCGACCGACCGGGTGCACGCGGTGGCGTTGCACGGCTTCTGCGGCAACGTGAACGGCCGCCCGGTCGGGGACCACTTCGGTCTCTCACAGAGCATCGTCAAGATGCTCCCGCTCAAGTCCAGCCGGAAGAGGAAGTCCTCTTCGGACGGTGGCGGCGGGTCGAGCTGCGGCAGCGGGTGTGGTAGCAGTAGTTGTTCGTCGAGCGGGAGCAGCTGCTCGTCGGGCAGCAGCTGCGGCGGCGGCGGTGGCTGTGGCGGCGGAGGAGGCAACTGATGACGGGCATCACGGACCTGGGAGTCGGCATCGGCTGGCGCTCGGAGATCGACCTGACCGTGGAGCGGCTGGGCAACGTCGACTTCGTCGAGATCGTCGCCGAGAACATCCACATCGGACACCTGCCGGAGTCGGTGACGATCCTGCTGGAACGCGGGATCCCGGTCCTCCCCCACGCCGTGTCTCTGTCACTGGGCGGCGCGGAGGAGGTCGACCTCAAACGCGTCGAACACCTCGGCGCCGTCGCCGAGGCCGTCGGCGCGCCGATGGTCAGCGACCACGTGTGCTTCGTCCGCGCGGGCGGGCTCGACTCCGGCCACCTGATGCCGGTGCCGCGCACCAGGGACTCGCTCGACGTGCTCGTCGCGAACGTCAAGCGGGCTCAGGTGAACCTGCCGGTGCCGCTCGCGCTGGAGAACGTCGCCGCGCTGCTGGAGTGGCCCGACGGCGAGCTGACCGAGGGCCAGTTCCTCGCCGAGCTCGTCGACCGCACGGACTGCTGGCTGCTCGTCGACGTCGCGAACCTCTACGCGAACGCCCGCAACATCGGCACGGACCCGGAACGCTTCCTCGACGAGATCCCGCTGGAGCGCCTGGCCTACGTGCACGTGGCCGGCGGTGTCGAGCACGGCGACGTCTACCACGACACGCACGCGCACGCGGTTCTGCCCGAAGTGCTCGGTGTGCTCGACGAACTGTGTTCACGGGTCACACCACCCGGTGTTCTGCTGGAGCGCGACGACAACTACCCGTCCGACGCCGAAATCGCGTCCGAACTGGCCGCGATCCGTGAGGTGGTGGACAAACACCGTGGCTGAAAAACTCGACGACAATGATCATTCGGCTGCACGCGAAAGGCTTGCCGCCGCGCAGGCCGAACTGCTAAACGCATTGCTGGCGAACGGACCAGTTCCGCCGGGATTCGACGAACAACGCGTCGAGGTCGAACGCCGCGCGCTACTGTCGAAACGCCGTGGCATCGCGCGGATGCTCGGCCCGGAGGTCGCGAACGAGTTGGGAGACAGGTTCCGGCCGCTGTTCGACGCCTACGCCTTCGCGCACCCGCGTCAGGCGGGCTCACGCGCGCGCGAGGATGCGGTCGCGTTCGCCGAATGGTGCCGCGACGCAGGCGAAGTGTCAGCGAAACGCAAGACGCGCTGGAAGTTCTGGCTCTCGAACTGACGGGCGAACAAAAGCCGTCCAAGAATCCCCCGTTCAGCCCTGTGTGACCCACCGCACCATCGATACGTTCGAAAGGGCCGGGGGGTCAATCGCATTACCGTTCGTGGCCTTCCGGCCTGCGCGATCCACAGCGCGCAGCATTTGGAAACCATGAGGGGATTCGAATGCGACGCAAATCCAAATTAGTGGGAGCCGCCTTCGCGGCGCTCGCACTGACAGCGGTGCCGGCCACAGGGGCGTCGGCGGCACCGCAACCCAACGCACCACAGAAGGCCATTGACGAGGTCACGCTCGTCACCGGCGACAAGGTCCTGCTCGGAGCAGGCAAGCAGGTCGTGTCGATCCAGCCCGGTGAGGGCAGGCAGGGCATGACCTTCAAGACGCACCGCGGTGCCGACGGGCACACGCTGGTCGTCCCGAAGGACGCGTTCGAGCCGCTGGCGGCGGACAGGCTCGACCGCAGACTCTTCGACGTCACCACGTTGCTGGAGTTCGGCTACCGGGACCGGATGCCGTTGATCGTGGACGGTCACGCCAGAGTCGGCGCCCGGACCGCGAACGACTGGAGCGCTCTCAAGCAGGGTGACGACAAGATCTGGCTCGACGGCATGCGCAAGCCGAGCCTGGACCGCAGCGTCGCCCAGATCGGTGCTCCGGCCGCCCACCAGCGCGGCATCACCGGCAAGGGCATCAAGGTCGCGATCGTCGACACGGGCGTCGACGAGAACCACCCGGACATCAAGGGCCAGCAGCTCGCGGAGAAGAACTTCACGACCGACCCGGACAACCGCGACAACGTCGGCCACGGCACGCACGTCGGTTCGACCGTCGCGAGCCACGACTCGAAGTACGGCGGCGTGGCACCGGGCGCGCAGCTGCTCGACGCGAAGGTCTGCATCGAGTTCGGCTGCCAGGAGTCATGGATCCTCGACGGCATGCGCTGGGCCGCCGAACAGGGCGCACAGGTCGTCAACATGAGCCTCGGCGGCGGTGACACCCCGGAGGTCGACCCGCTGGAGCAGGCGATCAACGACCTGACCGCGCAGTACGGCACGCTGTTCGTCGTCGCGGCGGGCAACTCCGGCGCGCCGGGCACGGTCAGCTCGCCCAGCACGGCCGAGGCCGCGCTGTCGGTGGGCGCGGTCGACCGTGACGACAAGCTCGCACCGTTCTCCAGCAAGGGCCCTCGCGTTGGAGACGGCGGGCTCAAGCCCGAGGTGACCGCACCCGGTGTCGGCATCGTCGCGGCAGCGGCGAACACGAACGGCGAGCACTTCGCGGCGAGCGGCACGTCCATGGCGACGCCGCACGTGGCAGGCGCCGCGGCACTGCTGCGCCAGCAACACCCGGAGTGGACGGCCGCACAGGTCAAGTCGGCGCTGGCCACCGCGGCCAAGCCGACCGCCGGTGTCAGCCCGTTCGACCAGGGCGCAGGCCGGATCGACGTCGCCAAGGCGGTCGACCAGGTGCTGACGGCCGACGTCGTCGCGGTGAACCTCGGCCGCCACGAGTGGCCGCACGCCGATGACATCCCGGAGACCAGGAAGATCACCTACACCAACCCGACCGACGCGGCGATCACGCTCGACCTCACGCTGACCACAAGCGCGCCGTCGGGCATGTTCACGCTGGGCGCCTCCAAGGTCACCGTCCCGGCCAAGGGCACCGCGTCCGTCAATGTCACCGGTGACACGCGCGTCGGCAGCAAGGACGGCACGTACACCGGCGAGATCGTCGCCAAGTCCGGCACGCACACCGTCCGCACGCTCGTCGGTGTCGACCGCGAGGTGGAGAGCTACACCCTCGCGATCGACCTGACCGGCCGCGACGGGCAGGACCCGGCCAGCTCGCTGACGTTCATCGACGGCCTGGACGTGAACACGTTCAAGGTGGTCTTCGGTGCGGGCGACCAGAAGCTGCGCCTACCCAAGGGCAACTACATGCTCGACTCGTCGATCAGCAGTCCGGAGAGCATGGACATGCTGTTCCAGCCTTCCGTGCCGTTGACGAGCAACCTGACGATCAAGCAGGACGCGCGCCTGGCGCAGCCGCTCAAGGTGACGGTGCCGGAACCCATCGGCACGTTCAGCGCCGGTGAGCTCTCGTGGAAGCGCACGTTCGGCGACCGGACGATCCAGGCCGGACTCGTGTCGTTCGGTGGCTTCGACCGCATCGCGGCCGCACAGGTCGGCGGGCCGCTCTCGCCGAGGGAGCTGTCGTCGCTCGCGGTGCTGCACGCCAACTCCGCGGCCGATCTCAACACCTACTACCGGCTCGCCTACCCGGTCGGCGGCAGCCTGCCGAACGGCCTGACCCGTGCGCCGAGCAAGAAGGACCTGGCCCGCGTCGAGCACACCATCGGTGGTCTCAAGCCGGACAGCCAGGCGCTGAAGGGCGAGTTCCCGCTGTCCGTGCACGGCATCGGCGGCGGCTCGGCGCTCTACCCGGTGCCCACGGGCGCCAAGGCGGTCGAGTACCTGACGACCGAGGACGTGCGCTGGCAGTCCCTTCTGAACACGATGCACGCGAACGGCGCGCAGGAGCGTCAGACGTCCAACCTGCGCACGTACTCGGCGGGCCGGACGTTCCAGGAACGCGAGCTCATCCCGGTGTTCTCGCCGGGTCTGCCGGAGTCGCCGTACCCGTTCTCCGAGCGGTTCGGTTCCGAGCTCTACGTCAGCGTGCCGATGCTGGCCGACGGCAACCACGGCAGCGGCGCGTCCACTGTGGACAAGGCTCGGACGGCCCTGTACCGCGACGGCACGCTGGTGGCCGAGGTGCCGCAGACCGGCGCCCTGTTCGGCGGCCTGCCCGCGCAGGAGGCGAACTACCGGGCCGAGGTGAGCCTCGACCGGAGCTCGCAGTTCGAGTTCAGCACCCAGGTGTCCGCGAAGTGGACCTTCAAGTCGAAGGCCACCGGGGACAAGCCGTCGACGGTGCCGCTCTCGGTCGTGCGGTTCGCGCCGAGGCTCGACGACAACGGCGCCGTGCCCGCGGGCACCTTGCAGCGCATCGGGTTGCTCACCCAGTCCCAGGGCGACACGGGCAAGGTGCGCATCACCGGCGTCCAGTACTCCTTCGACGACGGCCAGTCGTGGCGTCGCGCGGGTGTGTCGGGCAACAGCGCGCTGATCTACCACACGGCTGACGCCAAGTGGGCCTCGCTCAAGGCGACGGCGACCGACTCGAAGGGCAACACCGTCGAGCTGACCGTCATCCGCGCCTACCGCGTGGCCGCGAAGTAACTACGTACGAGGGGCGCTTTCGTCCACCTCAAGTGGACGAAAGCGCCCTTCGTACTTTCCAGGGGAGAGGGACTTTGATGCGCGGAAAAATTCTGGGCGCGGTAACGGCGCTCGCGTTGACCGCGGTACCGGCCACAGTGGCCACCGCGGCACCACAACAGGCGGCACCACAACAGAAGACCGACGAGGTCACGCTCGTCACCGGCGACAAGGTTGTGCTGGGACACGACCGGCAGGTGATCGCGATCCAGCCCGGCGAAGGCCGCGGGAACATGCGGTTCCACACGTACCGGGCTCGCGACAACCGCACCGTGGTCATCCCGGAGGACGCACTCGGGCCGTTGGCGGCGGACCGGCTCGACCGCAGGCTCTTCGACGTGACCACGTTGCTGGAGTTCGGTTATCGCGACCGAATGCCGTTGATTGTGGACGGTCACGCCAGAGTCGGCGCCCGCACCGCGAACGACTGGGGCGCGCTCAAATCAGATGACAGCAAGATCTGGCTCGACGGCATCCGCAAGCCGTCACTCGACCGCAGCGTCGCCCAGATCGGCGCGCCCGCCGTCCACCAGCGCGGCATCACCGGCAAGGGCATCAAGGTCGCCGTCGTCGACACCGGCGTCGATGAGAACCACCCGGACCTCAAGGGCCAGGAGATCGCGGAACGCAACTTCACCGACGACCCCGATGCCACCGACAACGTCGGCCACGGCACGCACGTCGGATCGACCATCGCGAGTTCCGGGTCGAAGTACGGGGGCGTGGCGCCGGGCGCGCAGCTGCTCGACGCGAAGGTCTGCATCGAGTTCGGCTGCCAGGAGTCATGGATCCTCGACGGCATGCGCTGGGCCGCCGAACAGGGCGCACAGGTGATCAACATGAGCCTCGGCGGCCAGGACACCCCGGAGATCGACCCGCTGGAGCAGGCGATCAACGACCTGACCGCCAAGCACGGCACGCTGTTCGTCGTCGCCGCGGGCAACTCGGGCAGGCCGGGCACGGTCGGCTCCCCCAGCACCGCCGACGCCGCGCTGTCCGTGGGCGCCGTCGACCGTGACGACTCGCTCGCGCCGTTCTCCAGCAAGGGCCCCCGCGCCGGAGACGGCGGCGTCAAGCCCGAGGTGACCGCACCGGGCGTCGGCATCGTCGCCGCCAAGGCGGGCACCACCGAGCACGTCGCGGCGAGCGGCACGTCCATGGCGACGCCGCACGTGGCAGGCGCCGCGGCACTGCTGCGCCAGCAGCATCCGGAGTGGACTCCCGCGCAGCTCAAGTCGGCGCTGGTCAGCACGGCCAAGCCGACGCCCGGTCTGAACGCCTACGACCAGGGCGCGGGCCGCATCGACGTGGCCAAGGCGATCAACCAGGCGCTGAGCGCCGATGTCGCGGTGAACCTCGGCAAGCACCTGTGGCCGCACGGCGACGACAAGCCGGAGACCCGCAAGGTCAGCTACACCAATCCGACCGACGCGGCGATCACGCTCGACGTCAAGCTCGACACGAGCGCGCCGTCGGGCATGTTCACACTGGGAGCCTCGAAGGTCACCGTTCCGGCCAAGGGAACCGCGTCGCTCAAGGTCACCGGTGACACCCGGATCGGCACCAAGGACGGCACCTACACCGGCGAGATCGTTGCCACGTCGGGTGCGCACACCGTCCGCACGCTCGTCGGCGTCGACCGCGAGGTGGAGAGCTACAACCTCACGGTCAACCTGACCGACCGTAACGGCACGGACCCGGCCGGCGAGCAGTTCACGGTCATCATCGGCGTGGACAACTCGGTGTTCGAGTTCATCTTCGGCACCGGTGACCAGAAGATCCGCCTGCCCAAGGGCAGCTACCTGCTCGACTCGTCGGTCACCACCGGAGAGAACAGGGACAAGCTGCTCCGGCCGACCGTGAAGCTGACCGGCGACATGACGGTCGACCAGGACGCCCGGCTGGCGAAACCGCTGTCGGTGAAGGCACCGGAACCCACCGGAGACTTCGTCCTCGGCCTGCTCTCGCTGGCACCGCACAGTTCAGCGATGGCGGGAGCGTCTACGCCGTCCTCGGCCGCGTTCGGTGGGTTCGACCGGATGGGTTCGGCCCAGCTCGGCGAACCGCTGCCGCCGGAGGAGATGTCGTCGGTGACGGCGCTGCACGCCAACTCCGCGGCCGACCCCGGCCGGCTACTTCCGGCTCGCCTACCCGGTCGGCGGTGGCATCCCGACCGGACTGACGGAGGCGCCGGCCCTGAAGGACCTGGCTCGGGTCGAGTCCACCATCGGCGGTCTCAAGCCGGGCAGCGTCGCGAGCATCGGCCAGTTCCCCACGCACCGCGCACGGCCACAGCGGCAGCACGGCGATCTACCGGGTGCCGGACGAACGGCAGGGCGGTCGACTACGTCACGACCAAGGACCTTCGTTGGCAGACCGATCGTCCTGCTCCCCGCACGCGAACGGCGGACAGGAGGAGGTCATTTCCGGGTACCGCAAGTACGAGGCCGGGCAAGACGTACCAGGAGCGGTGGTCCAGCCGGTGTTCTCGCCGGCGCTGCCCGAGTCGCCGTCCCCGTTCGCCCAGCGGTTCGGCTCCGAGCTCTACGTCCGGTGTGCCGATGCTGAGCGACGCGAACAACGGCGAAGGCTGGCTCCACTGTGGACAGCGCCGCGCGGCGCTGTACCGCGACGGCGTCCTGGTCGGTGAGGGCAGCCGGGCGGTTTCTTCTCCGGACGTGCCGCTGCGGGAGGCGGGCTACCGTGCCGAGGTCAGCCTCGACCGGAGCTCGCAGTTCGAGTTCAGCACCAAGGTGTCCGCGGCGTGGAACTTCAGGTCCAAGGCCTCGGACGCGGCCGGTCGCACTGCCGCTGTCGGTCGTGCGGTTCGCGCCGAAGCTCGACGACAACGGCGCCGTGCCCGCGGGCACGTTGCAGCGCATCGGGTTGCTCACCCAGTCGACAGGGCGACACGGGCAAGGTGCGCGTCACCGGCGTCGCAGTACTCGCACGACGACGGCCAGTCGTGGCGCCGCGCGGGTGTGGTCGGCAACAGCGCGCTGATCTATCACCCGGCGAACGCGCAGTGGACCTCGTTGAAGGCCACCGCGACGGACGCCAAGGGCAACACCGTCGAACTGACCGTGATTCGCGCCTACCGGTGAGCTCCCGTGCACTGACGGAAATGGGCCGCCCAAAAAGATCTACAGATCCCCAGGTCGGCCCCTTTCCGTCGCTACGGCAGGTTAAGGACCAGCTCGGCCGCCGGGACGCGGGTGCCCGTGTAGAAGGGGATCTCCTCACGCACGTGCAGCCGCGCCTCGGTGCCGCGCAGGTGCCGCATCAGGTCGACGATGCGGTGCAGCTCGTCCGCCTCGAACGCGAGCAGCCACTCGTAGTCGCCGAGCGCGAACGACGAGACGGTGTTCGCACGCACGTCCGGGTAGTCGCGGGCTTCCTTGCCGTGGTCCGCCAGCATCTTGCGGCGGTCCTCCTCCGGCAGCAGGTACCACTCGTAGGAGCGCACGAACGGGTAGACGCACACGTACTTGCGCGCCTCCTCACCCGCGAGGAACGCGGGGATGTGGCTGCGGTTGAACTCGGCGGGGCGGTGCAGCGCGACCTGCGACCAGACCGGCGTGGACACCTTGCCGAGCGGCGTGCGGCGGAAGCCCGTGTAGGCGGCCTGCACCTGCTCGATCTCCTCGGCGTGCCACCAGATCATGAAGTCCGCGTCGGCGCGCAGACCCGCGACGTCATAGACACCGCGGACGACGACGCCCTTGCCCTCCAAGGCGTCCAGGTAGTTCTGGGTCTCGGAGGCGGCGGCCGTACGGTCGTCCGGCAGCTTGCCCGGTTCGACCCGGAACACCGACCACATCGTGTAGCGGATGGTGTCGTTGAGTTCGTTGTAGTTCAGGCGCGCCATAGCTCCATCTTGGCACGACGGCCGCTCAGCGGCGAACGCGGCCCAGCAGGTGTGCTGCGACACGGGCGGCGGCCGAGTCGGCGGTGGCGATGCAGGCGGGCACGCCCACGCCGTGCAGCGCGGCGCCCGCGACGGCGAGGCCCGGCACGTGCCGATGCCCTGCTCGATCGTGTCGACCAGGTCGACGTGGCCGACGCCGTACTGCGGCAGCCCGCCGCCCCAGCGCTGCACCACGTAGTCGATCGGTTCGGCCCTGACGCCGGTGAGCTCGAACAGGTCGTTGCGCACGGCTTTGACCAGGTCGGCGTCGCTGCGCTGCAGGAGCGCCGTCTCGCCGTGCCGCCCGACCGAGCCGCGGAGGACGACCGGTTCGCCGTAGTGCGCCCACTTGCGGCTGGAGAACGTGAACGCCTTGGCGGTGAACGGGGTGATGCGGTCGCTGTACCGCTCCCCCTCCGCGATCAGGACGCCGGAGCGGTCCGGCAGTTCGGTGCCCGGCGGCAGCGCCAGCGCGACCACGGCCATCGAGGCGACCTCGATCTTGCCGTACGCGGCGGACACCTGCGGCGCGATCTCGTGCAGCAGCTTGCGCGCGCGACGGGGCCGGGACCGCGAGCACGACGCCGTCGCACGTCCAGGTACTCCGGGGTCGCGGCCGAGCCGATCTCCAGCCGCCAGCCGTCGCCGAGCCACGAGAGCACGCGCACCGGCAGGCCCGAGGCGGACCTCGGGCTTCGCGATCTCGGCGAGCCGGTCGACCAGCGACGAGACCCCGTTGTTGAGGCGTGGCGAACACCGGTGGCCGTGCGGCGCGCGGCTGTGGCGGCGCGGGCATCATCATCGCGGCGGCCGCGAGCAGTGAGCCGACGCCCTTGTCCAGCAGCGTCGCGATCTGCGGCATCGTGGCGCGCAGGCCCAGCTCGTCCGCGCGGCCCGCGTAGACGCCGCCCAGCAGCGGACTGACCAGCCGGTCGGCGACCTCGGGCCGAACCGGTCCTTCATCAGCGCGCCGACGGCGACGTCGCCGCCCCTGAGCTCGATCGGCGGCAGCGTCGGTTCCATCTCGACCCGCAGCGCGCCCTCGGACGACAGCATGTGCCGCACGGTCTCGACGCTGGCCGGGACGCCCATGAACGTGTGCGCCGGCAGCTGGTGCGTGCGCCCGGCCGCGTGGACCGAGGCCTTCGCCGCGGTCGGGTGCACGACGTGGTCGGCGAGCCCGACCTCGTTGATCAGCTCCTGCGCCTCGGGCTTGCGGTGCAGGAACGCCTCCGCGCCCACGTCGAACCGCACGCCCGCGAGCTCGACGCGTGCGCAGCTTGCCGCCGAGCCGGTCGGACTGCTCGATCACCGTGATCCTGGCCTGGGGCCGAGCAGCATCCGCAACCGGTGCGCGGCGGCCAGGCCGGAGATGCCTCCCCCGACAACGACTGGCGACGTGCGGCGGTCTTCCGTGCATTACAAGCTGTGGATCAGTTCGACGGTCCGGGTGATGCATCGTCCGGATCGGTGTCGGGCAGCACGCCGTGGCCGAGGTTGAAGATGTGGCCCGCGGCCGCCTTGCCCTCGGCGTGGATGCGGCGCACCTCGCGTTCGACGGCCTCGAAGCCCGCGAAGAACAGCGCCGGGTCGAGGTTGCCCTGCACGACCGGCTTCGGCAGCTCGGGCGCGGCTTGCTAGCCGCGGCGACCGCGACGTCCAGGGGGATCCGCCAGTCGACGCCGACGACGTCCGCGCCGGCCTCGCGCATCGCGGGCAGCAGCTCACCGGTGCCGACGCCGAAGTGGATGCGCGGCACGGTCGTGATCGTCTCGAGGACACGCTTCGAGTGCGGCAGCACGAACTCGCGGTAGTCGCGCTCGGACAGCGCGCCCGCCCACGAGTCGAACAGCTGGACCGCCTGCACGCCCGCGTCGAGCTGCGCGTGCAGGAACGCCGTCGTGACGTCGGCGATCTTGGCGAGCAGCGCGTGCCACAGCTCGCGGGTTGCCGTGCATGAGCGCCTTGGTGCGCTCGTGGTTCTTGCTCGGCCCGCCCTCGACGAGGTAGGAGGCGAGCGTGAACGGCGCGCCCGCGAACCCGATCAGCGGCGACTTCCTGCGGGAGTTCCTTGAGCAGCAACCCGATCGCGTCCGCGACCGGCTGGACCTGCTCGGCGTGCAGCTCGGGGAGAGCGTCGCACGTCCTCGAGCGTCCTCACCGGGTTCGCGACGACCGGGCCGGTGCCCGCGACGATGTCGAGGTCGACACCGGCGGCCTTGAGCGGCACCACGATGTCGGAGAAGAGGATCGCGGCGTCCACACCGTGCCGCCGGACCGGCTGCATGGTGATCTCGCAGACCATCTCCGGGTCCATGCAGGCGTCGAGCATCGCGGTGCCCTGGCGGAGTGCCCGGTACTCGGGCAACGACCGTCCCGCCTGCCTCATGAACCAGACAGGGGTGTGCGACGGGGTGCCGCCACTTGCGGCCACGAGGAGGGGGACTTGGTGCGTCATCTCTCTTTCATGGTCCCACGTCCCGGCGTGCCGCCATCACTCGGCCGGATTGCGAGGCATACAGTCAGTTGCGTGACCGAGCCGGAAATCTTCCGCCGGGCGGTGGGGACGCTCAAGTCGGTTCGCCACAGGCCCGAGATCGAACTCACCGAAGTTCGCCCGCCGCAGCGGCTCGCGCCGTGGGCGTACGCGCTGACGGCTGAGGTCACCGGCCCGTCGGACGAGCTGTCGACCGGGAGGCTCGTGCTGCTGCACGACCCTGACGGCGACGAGGCGTGGGGCGGTGTCCTGCGCGTCGTGGCGTACGTGCGCGTCGAGCTGGACCACGAGCTGGCGTCCGATCCGCTGTTGCCCGAGGTCGGGTGGTCGTGGCTGACCGAGGCGCTGGAGCAGTCCGGCTCGCGGTTCACCGCGCTGGGCGGGACCGTGACCCAGACGTCGTCGGCGCGTTTCGGCGACATCGCCGGACCCGCGCGGACCGACGACCTGGAGCTGCGCGCGTCGTGGACCGCGCTCGACGGTGAGCTGGCCGAGCACGGCACCGCGTTCTACGAGCTGATGGCGACCGCGGTCGGTCTGCCGCCGGTCGGGGTCACCATGTTCGGACAGCGCTAGCCGTCTTCGGGGTGACCCCCTCCCACTGCTCCTAGTCCGCGTCCCTGAGCACGCGGAGGATGTTCGCGCCCGCGAGCTTCGTGCAGTCGTCCTCGGACCAGCCCTTGTCGAGTAGCGCGCCGACGAGGTTCGGGTAGGTCGAGACGTCCTCGAGCCCCTGCGGGAGCTCCTTCACGCCGTCGTAGTCGCCGCCGAGACCGATGTGGTCGATGCCGACGACCTCACGGGCGTGTTCGAGGTGCGCGACGACGTCGTCGATCGTGGCGAGCGGGACCGGGTTGTCCACGGCCCACTTCTCACCGAAGACCTTGCGGGCCTCCAGGTCGGCGTGGTTCTCGCCGACGGCCGTCATCGCGTCACGAAGGGCTGCGTCCCATTCAGCGACACGAGGTGTGACAAAGCTCGGCACGAATGTGATCATGGCCACACCGCCGTTGGCCTTCAGCTTGACCAGGACGTCGTCAGGAATGTTGCGCGGGTGGTCGGCAACATGGCGGCACGACGAGTGACTGAAGATGACCGGCTTGACGCTCACGTCGAGCGCGGCGTGCATCGTGCTCGGCGCGACGTGACTCAGGTCGACGAGCATGCCGATCCGGTTCATCTCGCGCACGACCTCGCGGCCGAACTCGGTCAGCCCGCCGTGTTCTGGCTGGTCAGTGGCACTGTCGGCCCACGGCGTGTTGTCGTTGTGGGTGAGCGTCATGTAGCGGACGCCCAGACGGCGCAGTGCGCGCAGAGCCCCGAGTGAAGAGTTGATGGAATGTCCGCCCTCCGCACCGAGCAGAGAGGCGACACGCCCGGACGCGAAAACTTTTTCAGCCTCGGCGGCGGTGGTCGCGACGCCCAGGTGATCGGAGTACCGCTGCGCCAGCTCGTAGACCAGTTCGACCTGCTCCAGCACGGCGGTCACAGCACCGTCGCCGGCGAGCCTGCAAGGAATCCAGACGGACCAGAACTGCATCCCGAGTCCGCCCTCGCGCATTTTCACGATGTCCGTGTGCAAGCTGGGATGACGTTCTGTGAGATCGATCTTCGCGGCGGTCGTGTAGACGTCCTCGCCGCTTCCGTCACCGAACTCCCGCAGCGCCCATGGCAGGTCGTTATGGCCATCGACGAGGGGTACACGCTGCAGCAACGCCCGTGCTCGATCGAGTCCGGAAGAGCTCGGCACAACCAACTCCTATACGTCGTCGTGAGAGGGGCTCGTGTTACTCCCCCTATCTAGTTGTCATCCGATCGTGTGACACATGAGTCCATCTGTCACAACTCAATAGGGATAGATACCCGATTGATCGTCCCGTAGACCCGCATGGGCGGCTACGCTGCCCCAGACGACACCACTTTCGGTCGATCAGTGGCGCGGCTGATTGGACGAAAGTCTCCGGTGCCGGTCGGGGGGCACGACCGACTCCAGGGAGGTAGTGACGTGGCTGCCGTCGGCTTAGGTCAGGCCGTTCGTACCACGCCAGCCGGCTCGTTGCCGGCGAACATGGTCCCGCACCCGCGGGAGGAGCTTTTTTCAGTGCTGGTGGTCGACGACCACCCACTGCTGAGGGAGGCGATATCAGCCCGGCTCACCCAGATGGGTGCCGGGACAGTTCATGAGGCCGCTTCGGTGGCGGAGGCTCGGGCGCGGGCACTCGCTACCGGACCATGCGACCTCGCGATCCTCGATCTGGGCCTGCCGGATGGCACCGGCATCGACCTGGTCACGGAACTTCGTGCCCAGGGCTGGCCCCGCATCGTGGTCCTCGCATCCTCCGACGACCCCTATGCGGTCAGGTCGGCCTTCCAGGCGGGCGCCCAGGCGTACCTCCTGAAGTCCGCCTCTCCGATGGTGGTCACCGACGGGGTGCGCCGGGTCCTCGACGGCGGCGTTTACGCCGATCCGAGCGTGGCACCAGTACTCGCAGCGGGTACTCGGGTGCCAGGCACGGACAACACGCCGCGGGAACTTTCCGCGCGTGAGGTCGAGGTGCTCCAGTTGGTCGCCGATGGCCAGAGCAACAAGGAAATCGGCGAGGCTCTGAGCTTGTCCGCGTTGACGGTGAAGTCTCACCTGTCGCGGATCGGCCGGAAGCTGGGCACCGGGGATCGCGCTCAGATGGTCGCGCTGGCAATGCGTGCCGGCGTGATCCGTTAGATACCGGTTTGAAGCACTGAACCGGCCGAGAACACCTGTGAGTGGTGCGATCGTCGTAGGGTCATCCGCTGTGGATGTACCCGCCGACGAGCCAACCGCACCAACCGGGCCAGATCCGGTACCTCTGACGGAGCCTGCTGATGGGGTTCCGCCGGTGGTCGCTGATCCTTCTGCGCTCCGGCGAGCCGCTGACGCGCTCGCCGGGGCGAAGGGCCCGGTCGCGGTGGACACCGAGCGAGCCTCGGGCTACCGCTACTCACAGCGTGCCTATCTGGTGCAACTGCGCCGGGAAGGCGCCGGCTCCTGGTTGGTCGACCCGATCGCCCTTGGCGGACGGATAGACCCGCTGGTGCAGGCGTTGGATGGCACTGAGTGGGTGTTGCACGCGGCGTCTCAGGACCTGCCGTGCCTCGCCGAACTCGGGCTCCGACCCGGCGCGCTGTTCGATACCGAGCTGGCGGGCAGGCTGGCTGGGTTCGATCGCGTCGCACTGGGCACGCTGGTCGAGCGACTGCTCGGCTTTCGGCTGGAGAAGGGGCACGGCGCGGCCGACTGGTCGCGCCGCCCCCTTCCTGCCGACTGGCTGACGTATGCCGCTTTGGACGTGGAGTTGCTCGTGCAGCTGCGCGACGTTCTCGAAGCGGAGCTGGAGCGCCAGGGCAAACTCGCCTGGGCGCTCGAGGAGTTCGAGGCGGTCCGGGTGGCGCCATTGCCGCGTCCCCGTACCGACCCCTGGCGGCGCACGTCAGGTATCCACCGCGTGCGCAACCAGCGTCAACTCGCCCTGGTCCGCGCGTTGTGGGAAGCCCGCGACACGGTGGCCCGCGAACGCGACATCGCTCCCGGCCGAGTCCTCCCGGACTCCGCTCTGATGGAGGCCGCGGCCCGCAATCCCGCTTCCGAAGCCGAACTTCTGGCACTGCCCGTCTTCCGCGGCCGAGCCCAGCGCCGGATGTCCGGTGTCTGGATGAACGCCGTGCGCAAGGCAGCGGCCCTGCCGAAGTCGGAGCTCCCGGAACCCGCAGGCCAGCACGACGGCCCTCCCCCGCCGAACCGGTGGGCGGACAAGGACCCGGACGCCGCCGCCCGCCTCAGTGCGGCGCGCACGGCGCTGACGGCCGTCGCCGAGGCCAACACCCTCCCGGTGGAGAACCTCCTGCTGCCCGACCTGGTGCGCCGCACCTGCTGGCAGCCGCCCGAGGACCTCTCCCCCGAATCCGTGGCTTCCGTGCTGCGCGAGGGCGGGGCCCGTTCCTGGCAGATCGAGCTCACCCTCGAAGTGCTGGCCAAGGCCCTGACCGCGACAGCCCAGCCACCTCCACCACCGCCGTCGCCGTCCTGACCCTGCCAACCGATATATCAATTCAGCCTTCACCGCTGATATATCAGTTCGCCATCCCCTGCTGACCTGCGCCTTAGCAATGAGTCTTTGGACTTCGTCGTCAAAAGACTCATTGCTAAGGCCGTTTGCGTTCGAGCTTCCGCGCCTCTTCCACCTCGGTAACAACGTAGATCACGCCGGCGGCGACGAGCCCGAGCGCCACCAGGCCCGCCCACAGGTTCGGCAGCCCGGCCGAGAACAACCACGTCGCCACCAGAGCCATCGCCAACGGGACAAGAACGCTGCCGAGCAGAAACGCCCCGATCCTGAGCGGCCATGCCTTCATGAGCCAGGCCGAAGGAACGCCGCCCACCATCGCTCCGATCACCGCGGCCAGTGCGATCGCCTCGCCATCGACGAACACACTCCGGTCGCCGCCGAGCACCTGCGCGAGCCCGAGCATCCCGGCCGCGCCGATCGCGAGCACGACGACGAACGCCCGCACCCAGTCCCGGCGGCGTTCCTCGTCCGCCTCGACCTCCGGCCTGGGCGCCGTCTCCTCCGTCACCCGCCGAGCCGCGTTCTGCGGCCGTTCGAGCAGGGTCAGTGCTTCGGGAACGGTGATCCGCCGCGCGGGAACCTTGAGGAGAAGCTTCGCGATCAGGTCCGCGAGCGGTGCACCCACCCGCGCCGACGGCGGAACCTCGTACGTCAGCACCGCTGCGAGCGAGGCGGCCGGCAGGTCGCGGTGGAACGGCGACTCGCCCTCGACGGCCTGGTAGAGCGTCGCGCCGAGCGAGAACAGGTCGGCCGCGACACCCGCCTGACCGTCCCCCAGCCGTTCCGGCGCCATGTACTCCGGCGACCCGATCAGGACCCCGGTCGCCGGAGCGGTATCTGTCGCGTGCACCGCGATGCCGAAGCCGGTGAGCAGCACCTCGCCGTCCACGGAGAGCAGGACGTTGGCCGGTTTGACATCGCGGTGCACGACGCCCATGTCATGGGCCGCGCCGAGCGCCCGCAACAGGGCTCGCGCGATCTCGATCGCCTGGCTTTCGGACACCGGACCGTTCGCCCGGACGTGGTCCTCCAGCGAACGACCCTCGACCAGCTGCATCACGATCCACGGCACGTCGCTCTCGATCACGACGTCGTAGACGGTGACGATGCCCGGCCGGTCCCGCAGCCGCAGTGCGTTACGCGCCTCACGCTCGGCCCGCCGCAGTCGTTCGGCGTGTTCGCCGGCCGAGATCGCCGGAGGCAACCACACCTCCTTGACCGCCACCTCGACACCCAGCGAGATGTCCTCTGCGCGCCACACCCGCCCGAAGCCACCCGAACCGAGCCTGCCGACCAACCGGTACCGGCCACCGATCACCTGGCCCGCGAACGCCGAATCCGCCACACCTCAGCGTATGAGGGCAAACAGCCGATTCTCTGCCGCCGAACGAGTCAACCCCCGCGCCACCGGGCGCGTTGAAGATCAACTTCACACTCAATGGGAAATTCCGGGCCGTTCGTCGACGTCCATTGAGCGCATTCACGCCTCGACGACGCGAGTAGGCTTCGCCGTACCGCCGCTCTGACAACGTTGTCACGACGGATGGGGAGCTCTAGCAATGCGCAGATCATCACCTCGTCGTCAGATCTCACGGTTCCTGGCCGGCCTACTCATGATCACGGGAATGGCCGTGGTCACCGCCCCGGTCGCCACCGCGGCAGCCAACGTGGCGCTGAACAAACCGGCGACCGGATCGGCGCCGTGCGCCGCCGGACGAGGGCGACGGCGAAAGCGGTCAACGGGAGCGTCTCCGGCGGCAACACCGACAAGTGGTGCTCCTCGGCCGCGACGAAGTTCCTGCAGGTCGATCTTGGCGCAATGACGACCGTCGGCCAGTTCGTAGTCCGACATGCCCAGGCAGGCGGTGAAGGCGCCGGACCTGAACACCCGCGCGTTCACCATCCAGGTGAGCCCGAACGGCACGAACTTCGCCACGCTGGTCACGGTCGACCACGAACGCCACCGACGTGTCCACCCATGACATCGCTGCCACCCCCGCACGCTACGTGCGGCTGAACGTCACCCAGCCGGAGCAGGACGCCGGCGGGGCGGCGCGGATCTACGAGTTCGAGGTGTTCGACACCGACGGTCCGCAGCCGCCGGGCAACCTCGCGCTGAACCGCCCGGCCACCGGCAGCGCCGCGTGTGCCGCCGCCGAGGGCCCGGAGAAGGCCGTCAACGGCAGCGTCTCCGGCGGCAACACCGACAAGTGGTGCTCGCCGGCCGGAACCAAGTTCCTGCAGGTCGACCTGCAGGCGAACAGGACCGTCGGTGGCGTGATCATCCGCCACGCGGGCGCGGGCGGGGAGTCCGACGGCATGCAACACCAGTGCGTTCAACGTCCAGGTCTCCACCGACGGCACGAACTTCACGCACCGTGGCGACGGTCAGCGGCAACACCGGCGAGCATCACGACGGCACACGTGGACCCAGCGCTCGGCGCGGTTCGTCCGGCTGAACGTCACCACCCCGGCCGCCGGCGGCAACGGCGCGGATCTACGAGTTCGAGGTGTACCCCGATCCGCCGCTCGATCGGCGGCGACCCCGGCACCTGCCACCACGCGACGCGCCGCCGACAGTGGAGCGACTACGTCTCCGATCACGCGGCACAGCCATGACCCGGGTGGTCGTGCAACGCCGATGCGGCCGTGTACTTCGACCCGGCGCTGCGCGCGCTGCCACCGGCGCAGACGGCGTGGGCCGCGCCGTTCGTCACCGACGTGTGGCGGCACTACCGGGAGATCTACGGCAGCTGCGCGGTCACGCGGCCCTGCCCGCGCCGATCGGGCCGAACTGCGTGAGGTTCGGGCATCCGAAGCCGCTGCTCGCGTTCTTCCACCAGGACCGCTACCACGGCGGCACGGTGGTGAACCGGTTCGACGACTTCGCGGGCTTCCGCAACACCATCGACGTGGGCGACAACGGATGGAGCGTCAACAACGCCACTCTGCGCGACGTGATCACCCACGAGGAATGCCACATCGTCGAGGGTGCGAGTCAGGGCGTGCACGAATCCCCGGCGTACGGCGAGATCTGGGGCGACAGCAAGTGGGCCGAGATCTGCCAGTACGACTTCTATCGCCGCAGTGGCCGGACTGCCGACGCCACAAGGGTGTTCGGCCAGTACATGAACAATCGCGACAACCTCCCGCGGGGCGCCACCCAGGCGGCGTGGTTCCGCGACTGGTTCCACCCGTTGTACGTCGAGACCGGCAGCGACATGAAGTTCATGGACCGCTTCTTCGGGTTGCTGAACCAGCATTTCCCGAAGCGGCTGGAGAACAACGACCGCAACCTGATCTATACGCGCAGGATGAACGCGGGCGAGTTCGTCCACTTCATGAGCGGCGCCGTCGGCCGAGACCTCAGCACGATGGCGCAGCAGGCATTCAACACCGGGTTCACCCGCGCGCAGTTCGACCAGGCACGGGCAACCTTCCCCGGAATTACTTACTGATGCGAAAGAACGGTGGTGTCTGACGGACATATGCCCTCCGAGGAGTAGTCCGTCCCCAAGGAGAGGCCTCCGTTGAGACACCACCACCTCGCCGTGGTCAGCCTCGTGCTGACCACGGCTCTCGCCGGTACCGCACCCGCCGCCGACACCACCACCACCAGCCGACCGACCGGGCAGCAACACTGGATCACCCTGATCACCCACGACCTGCGGCTGACCGCCAACGCCGACCGTGTCCTCGCCCTGCACTGAAACTCTCTTGGAAAAACCTCGCACCGGAAGTCGAGAACGTCGCACCCGCTCCGTCCCCTGAGCATGACCATCCGAAAGCTCGACCACGTCGGCATCATCTTCGACGACCTCGACGCCGCGACGGAGTTCTTCCTCGACCTCGGCCTGGAGGAGCAGGGCTCGATGTCGATGCAGAGCGAGACACTCGACAACATCGTCGGTCTCGAAGACGTCCGCTCGGACCTCGTCTACGTCCGCACCCCCCGACGGCAGCGGCGCTCTCGAACTGATCAAGTTCCGCTCCCACCCCGACGACCAGGGCCCGCAGAACGCGCCCGTCCACCGGCTGGGTCTGCGCCACATCGCCTTCGTCGTCGACGACCTCAACGGCATCGTCGCCCGGCTGCGCGCCAAGGGCTACGACCTCGTCGGCAAGGTCCAGGACTACGAGGACGTCTTCCGCCTCTGCTACGTCCGCGGCCCCGAGGGCGTCATCGTCGAGCTCTCCGAGCCCTTGCAATGAGTCTTTTGCGGACGAAGTCCAAAGAGTCATTGCTAAGCCACAGGTCACAGTACTCACACAACTGATATATCAACTGATATATCAGTCGTTGGGGCCGTCGCCGATCACTTCGCGGGACACCTGGGAGTGCGCGAGCCGTCGGACCGCCTTGATGACGCTGTCGCCGATGAGCGTGCCGATGACCATCGCCTCGATGACGTCGTCCCCGGAGCCGCGCCGCGCGATGTAGTCGACGTCGGCCTGCGCGATGATCTTCAGACCCTCCAGGTAGGGGTCGAGCAGCTCACGGAAGTGGTCGTGCCCGACCGACCGCGCCGCGGTCAGCGCGGCGGCGAGCATGTGCGTCACGTTGCTCTCGGTGACGTCGTCGCACTTGTCCTCCCCCTGCCGCACGAAGAACGCCTGGACGTCGTCGATCGCGAGCGGGTCGAGCTCGCCCGGCCCCGGCTGGCTGATCGCCTCCTGCACCGCGCCGAGCTTCTCGTGCAACGAGTCGTCGTGACTGTCGACGACGCCGAGCACCTCCCGCACGGTGGCGATGGAGAGGCCGCCGACGTCGATCAGCGCGCGTACCAGTCGCAGTCTGCGCAGGTGCTCGTCGTCGTAGTGCGCCTGGTTCGGGCTGGTCAGCACGCCGGCGGGCAGCAGTCCCTCGCGCAGGTAGTACTTGATCGTCGGCACGGGAACGCCACTTCGCTTCGAAAGCTCGCCAACACGCATATGGATAGTGTACCTTTCCGATAGCGGAGAGCACCGCTATCCATTCGTCACCGGGGGTTCAGATGTTGAAGAAGGCGTACAGCTGGCATCGACCGTTAATGCTCTTCACGCTGTCCATGGTCGTACTCACCCCGATCGCCGCGCTCGGCATGCGTTCGACGAGCGCATGCTGGTCGACTCGCCGATCTGGTTCAAGCCGTTCAAGTTCGCCGTGTCCTTCGTCCTGTACAGCGCCTCGCTGGCCTGGTTCATCAGCCTGCTCGAAGGTCGCCTGCACAGATCGCATGGTGGATCGGCACGGCGTTCGCGCTGACCGGCGTCGCCGAGATGACGATCATCGTCACGCAGGTCGCCCGAGGTAAGCGCAGCCACTTCAACTTCGAGACGCCGCTGGACACGGCGTTGTTCGGATGATGGGCCTGCTGACGACCTGGCCCTGATGGGTCACGAGCCGGTCATCGCGGTGTGCTGTTCCGCAAGAAGTTCGAGACCCCGCCCAGAAGTGGGCGATCCGGCTCAGCCTCTCATCTCGCTCGTCGGCATGAGCGTCGGATTCCTGATGACACAGCCGCGCGCGGGCCAGCCCTCGCCGGAGAGGGCGTACTCGGCAGCCATGCGATCGGCGGGCCCGACGGCGGCTCGTACATGCCCCTCACCGGGTGGAGCACCGTCCACGGCGACCTGCGTATCGGACACTTCATCGGTATGCACGCGGTGCAGGTGCTGCCCTTGCTCATCGCGCTCGCCGGCCGGTGGGCCAACACGCGCCTCGCGTGGGCGCTCAGCGGTGGCTACCTGGGCATCACGCTTCTCGTCATCTGGCAGGCGCTGCGTGGACAGCCACTCATCAAGCCGGACGCCCTCGACATTGACCGTCGCCGCCGCCATCGTCGTCGCCACCGCACTGGGTGTGGCGTGGGCGCGGCAGCCGCAGAAGAAGAACACCTACAAGGAGCTCGTGCCCGCATGATCGCCACCCTGTTCCAACTGACCTTTCTCGTGGCCGCGCCGTTCTGGGCGCTCATGATCTTCGCGCCGAAGTGGGGGTGGACACGGCGGATCGCCGAGTCGTACCTGATCATCCTGCCGGCCGTCGCCATCTACGTGGTGCTGATGATCCCGGTGCTGCCGGAGCTGATCCCGCTCGTCACCAGGCCGGAGCTGGCCGGCCTGGCCGAGTTCATGAACACCGACGCGGGCGCCGCGCTCGTGTGGGCGCACATGATCGCGTGGGACCTGTTCGTCGGGCGCTGGATGTACCTCGAAGGCCGCCGACTCAACGTCAACCCGTTCGTGATGGCACCCGTTCTGGTGATCACCATCCTGCTGGCCCCGGTCGGGTTGCCGCTGTTCCTGATCGTGCGCAAGGTGTGTGACGCAACCAACAGGGGTGCCGCAGTGGTTACTGGCCAGTAACTAGGGTTAGAGTTGGCGTTACCGACCGGTAGGGATGTCGCGCAACCCGCCGGAAGTGGACAGAGTTGTCACCACAAGTGGAGGAGACGCCGTGGCCGCACCAGCAGCGCCGGCACGCGTTCGGAACGTGGTCTTCGTCGACGGCGTCCGTACGCCGTTCGGCAAGGCCGGCCCGAAGGGCATTTTCGCCGAGACCCGTGCAGACGACCTCATCGTGAAGGTCATCCGTGAGCTGCTGCGCAGGCACCCTGAGCTGCCGCCGGAGCGCGTCGACGAGGTCGCCATCGCGGCGACCACGCAGATCGGCGACCAGGGCCTCACGCTCGGCCGCACGGCCGCACTGCTCGCGGGCCTGCCGAAGTCGGTCCCCGGTTACTCCGTCGACCGCATGTGCGCGGGCGCGATGACCGCCGTGACCACCGCCGCGAGCGGCATCGCGTTCGGCGCGTACGACGTCGCCATCGCGGGCGGTGTCGAGCACATGGGCCGGCACCCGATGGGCGAGGGCGTCGACCCGAACCCGCGCTTCCTGTCGGACAAGATCGTCGACACCAGCGCGCTCGTCATGGGCCAGACCGCGGAGAACCTGCACGACCGGTTCCCGCACATCACCAAGGACCGCACGGACGCCTACGCAGCCGCTTCCCAGGCCAAGTACGCCGACGCGATCAAGAACGGCAAGATCGGACCGGAGCTCGTGCCCGTCGCGACCCGTTCCGCGGAGCACGGCTGGGGCCTCGCGACGGCCGACGAGCCGCCGCGTCCGGGCACCACGGTCGAGGACCTCGGCAAACTCAAGACGCCGTTCCGCCCGCACGGCCGGATCACCGCGGGCAACGCGGCCGGTCTGAACGACGGCGCGACCGGCTGCATCCTCGCCGAGGAGGAGACCGCGCGCGAGCTCGGCCTGCCCGTCGGCATGCGGATGGTCGGCTACTCGTTCCTCGGCGTCGAGCCCGAGGTCATGGGCATCGGCCCGGTGCCCGCCACCGAGAAGGCGCTCGAGCGCGCCGGTCTGTCCATTGAGGACATCGGCCTGTTCGAGGTCAACGAGGCGTTCGCCATTCAGGTGCTCGCGTTCCTCGACCACTTCGGCATCGCCGACGACGACGCCCGCGTGAACCAGTGGGGCGGCGCGATCGCGACCGGTCACCCGCTCGCTTCGAGCGGTGTGCGCCTGATGACGCAGCTGTCGCGTCAGTTCGCCGAGCGCCCGGACGTGCGCTACGGCCTCACCACCATGTGCATCGGCATCGGCATGGGCGGGACCGTCATCTGGGAGAACCCGAACTGGAGTGGCAAGTGACCATCACCGCTGAGGAAGCAAAGGCGATCTTCCCCGACGAGGTCGTCACGGTTGCCAAGACTCGTCTGATCTCGGTGCCCGGGCTGGACAAGCCGGTCGCGTTCATCACGATCGACAACGGCCTGGACCACACGCGTCCGTCGACGTTCGGCCCGCAGTCGCTGGTGTCCCTTGGCGCGGCGTTCGACGAGGCCTACGCGGCCAAGCCGGCCGCGATCGCGGTGACCGGCAAGCCGTTCATCTTCGCCGTGGGCGCGGACCTGACCGCCGTCGAAGGCGCGACGGACCGCTCGCAGGGCGCCACGATCGGCAAGCTGGGCCACGACGTCTTCAAGAAGTTCACCGACTCGGACATCCCGACCTTCGCCTTCGTCAACGGCGCGGTCATGGGCGGCGGCCTCGAGCTCGCGCTGTCGTGCCACTACCGCACGCTGGCGTCGAACGCGGCGGCCATCGCGCTGCCCGAGGTCTTCCTCGGCCTGTTCCCGGGCTGGGGCGGCACGCAGCTGCTGCCGAACCTGATCGGCGCCAACGACGCCGTCACGGTGATCTTCGAGAACGCGTTGAACCAGAACAAGATGCTCCGCCCGAAGGACGCACTGAAGCTGGGCATCGTCGACGTCATGTTCGACTCCGCGGACTACCTGGAGCAGTCGCTGCTCTGGCTGTCCTCTGTGGTGCGTGGCGAAGTTGTGCCTCCCCGCAAGGAGATCGACCGCGGCGAGGCGTGGGACGCCGCCGTCGCGCGCGCCAAGGCGATCGTGCACGGCAAGACCAAGGGCGCGGCGCCCGGCGCTTTGAAGGCGTTGGAGCTGCTGGAGCTGGCCCGCGAGAACGACCTGGTGAAGGGCTACGCCGCCGAGACCGAGGGTCTCGCGGACGTCGTGATGAGCGACGAGCTGCGCGCCGGCCTGTACTCGTTCAACCTGGTGCAGAAGCGCGCGAAGCGGCCGGCCGGCGCGCCGGACAAGTCGCTGGCGCGCAAGGTCACCAAGGTCGGTGTCGTCGGCGCGGGCCTGATGGCCTCGCAGATGGCGCTGCTGTTCATCCGCCGCCTGCACGTGCCGGTCGTGCTGACCGACATCGACCAGGCGCGCGTGGACAAGGGCGTCGGCTACGTCCACAGCGAGATCGACAAGCTCGCGGGCAAGGGCCGCATCTCCACCGACGAGGCGAACCGCCTCAAGGCGCTGGTGTCCGGTTCGCTGGACAAGGCCGCGTTCTCCGACGCCGACTTCGTCATCGAGGCCGTCTTCGAGGACCTCGCGGTCAAGCAGCAGGTGTTCGCCGAGGTCGAGGAGCACGTCTCCGCCGAGGCCATCCTCGCCACGAACACGTCGTCACTGTCCATCACGGACATGGCGTCGAAGCTCAAGCACCCCGAGCGGGTCGTGGGCTTCCACTTCTTCAACCCGGTCGCGGTCATGCCGCTGCTGGAGATCGTGCGCGCCGAGCAGACCGACGACGCCACGCTCGCCACGGCGTTCTCGATCGGCAAGCAGCTGAAGAAGTCCTCGGTGCTCGTGAAGGACGCGCCCGCGTTCGTCGTGAACCGCCTGCTGACCCGCTTCATGGGCGAGGTCATCAAGTCGGTCGACGAGGGCACCTCCTTCGAGGTCGCCGACAAGGCCACCGAACCGCTCGGCCTGCCGATGTCGCCGATGATCCTGCTGCAGCTGGTCGGTTCCGCTGTCGCGCTGCACGTGTCAGAGACGATGCACGGCGCGTTCCCGGACCGCTTCTCGGTGTCGGAGAACATGAAGAAGTTCGTCGCCGCCGGCAAGGGCGCTGTCTGGCAGTGGGACGCGCAGGGCAACCAGACCGTGGACCCCGAGGTCCAGGCGCTCTGGGAGTTCGGCACGTCGCCGCTCTCCGGTGACGAGGTCAAGACCCGTGCCCTGGAGGCGCTGGCCGAAGAGATCCGCATCATGCTCGACGAGGGCGTGGTCGCGGAGGCGCAGGACATCGACCTGTGCATGCTCCTCGGCGCCGGATGGCCGTTCTGGCTGGGCGGCATCACGCCGTACCTGGACCGGACCGGTATCTCGGAGAAGGTGACGGGCAAGCGTTTCCTGGCACCGGGTGTCGCTTCCGTGCCTGCCTGATGCTCTCTTGATGAACGCCCGGCTTCCTCGACCGAGGGAGCCGGGCGTTCCCATAGGTTCGGTTCGTGACGACCGATGTGCGGCGCAAGGTCTGGCGCGCGAACGCGGTCCGAGTGCGATCGCTGCTGGGTCTGTGGGCAGCGTCGGCGGTCGCCGCGATCGTGGTGGTCGCGCTCGTGCTCCCCGGCCGGCTCTTCGCGATCCCGCGCACGCAGCCGCTCATCTGGCTGCTGGTCGTCGTGTTCTACCCGCTGCTCAGCGTCTACCCGCAGGAGCTCGTGTTCCGCGCGTTCCCGTTCCAGCACTACGCCCCGCTGTTCGGCTCCGGCACGGCGTCGTGGCGGCGAGCGCGGTGGCGTTCGGGTTCGGCCTGCTCGTGTTCACCGTGGGCCTCGGCCAGTTCCTTCTTCCACGGCGCCGTTCGTTGATCTCTGCCGGAGTCGGTCAGTCTTCGATTTCCGGCCGGTGCCGCTCCGCGCTGCCGTCCTTGCGGATGAAGTAGGCCTCGATGTTCGTGGCCCGCAACGTCACCTCGGACCCGGCCACCAGGTCCCGGTAGCGCAGCAGGTCCGGTAGCCCGATGGCGACGACGTCGAACGGGTGCTTCTGCCGCAACATCAACGACCGCCGCAACGCCTCGCTGAACGCCCGGCGCGGTGAGTCATCGTCGTCCGGGACCTCCACCAGCGCGCCTTCGAGCTGCCGTTCGAGAGCGGCCCGCACGTGGTCTGCCGTGCCCCAGGCCGCGATCTCCGTGAGAGTCATGTGACCCGTATCGCGTTGAGTCCCGGGATCATTAGCAATCGAGATGTCTCGGTAGCGTCACTTCCCGCCGGCGGTGCGCGCCTGCGCCATCTTCGACTCCAGGTCAACAAGGTTCTTCAACGCTCCGACGTAGGCGCCGAACTTGTCGAGCACCCTCATCAGCATCGTGATGTACGCGCCGATCTTGTCCGCGGCCCGCGCGATCCGAGCCGTCCCCTGCGCGATCCCCACCGACCAGCCGACGGGCCCACCGAACGCCGCCTTGATCGAGAGGTTCACCAGCACCGCCGCGAGGTTGGCGAGGGTGTCGCGCACCATGGTGCGGAACGTGTTGACCACCTCCGCGATCTTCAGCGCTGCGAGCGCCATGCAGTCGGCGACCGCGCCGACGGACGCACAGAAGTCGCCGAGCAGCCCCGCCTCCACGCGGTAGGCGTCGCCCGCCGCGCCCCACCACAGGTGGGTCTCGTCGAAGACTGCCTGCCGGTACTCGGTCCCGATGGCGTACATCTCGTCCCTGATCCGCTCCCAGGTCCCGGCATAGCCCTTCACCATCTCCGGGTTGCCCGAGAGCAGGTGAAGCCAGGCGCGCAACGGATGCAGGTGCTCCAGGAACACGCCCGCGATCTGGGCGGCGCACGTGCCGATGGGATCGCCCCAGAAGCCACCGACGTCCACCGAGAGCCCGACGACGCCCACCCCGATCCCGACCCAGTCATCGGCGGCGATCGCGTTCTTGATGCCCATGACGTTGTCCCAGGTGGTCCCGCCGGCGTGGCCGCCGTCGCTGGTGCCCTCCACCCAGGTGTCGGTGTGGCCGTAGTTCGACGGGTCGCGCAGGTCGGAGCGCTGATCGACGAGCGTGTTGTCGCTCCTCGGGTCGTAGACCAGCTCGTTGATGCCGTCGCTCACCTGGCGCCACCCTTCTTGTCGAGGCGCTTCATGATCGACCGCAGGTGCTCCTGGAGATCACGCTCTTTCGCCTCGTAGTCGTCAGCGGTCTTGCCCAGCTCAAGCAACGCCCGTTCCAACCGGTTCGCGACGTCGAGCATGTACGTCGTGGCCGCCTCCTGCGGTTCGCGCATCTTCTCTGGCTCACGAGGCCGAAGTTAGGTGAGCGGTAGGTCGAACGGCCGCCTGGAGTGGGAAACCGTTCCGATTCCATGCGGGAAATTCCCGCGACCACCGGCGGGCTCCGGATGTTTCGATCATGTCCATGCCCGGCAGACCCGCGATCTTGGTCGACGTCGACGGTCCGCTGAACCCGTACGCGGCCCGGCCGGCTTTCCAGGCCGTTGCGGGTGTGGCTGGGCCCCGTCGCACGGCCCCCACCGCAAGGTTCCCGCCGTCACGGCATGGGCAGGCGCGCACATTCCTCGCCGACGCCGCGAGAACCTCCAGGTCTCCCCACTGATATATCAGCCACCGAGCCCCCGACCGGCCTTAGCAATGAGTCTTTTGCGGACGAAGTCCAAAGTCTCATTGCTAAGGTGCAGGTCAGCGAGGTCGGCGTCGGTGATATATCAGTTGGTCAGGGGTGCAGGGCCAGTTCCGCGAACTCCTGAACGCGCACCAACATGATGCCCTCGCGCTGTTCCACGGCGAGCGGATGATCGGTGGGTTCGAGCTCGATCACCGGCCGGATTCCGAGCTCCTGCGTGTGCAGGTTGGTCTTGAGATCGAGAGTGGTGGGCTCGTAGCCGGGCAGCACCGAGGACAGCCAGCCGAAGTAGGGCGGTTCCTGCACGCGTGCGGGGTCTTCGAAGACCTCACCCATCCGCGCGAAGTTCTCCTTGGACAGCGACACCCACACGCCCCACTCGAAGTCCTCGTCGGCGTCGTGGACCGGCAGCACGATGCGGCCGCGCACGAAGCAGTGCTCGTTGTCGATCACGCAGGACTCGTCGCCGAGCCTGCTGTCCGGGTTCCCCGCGACCTCTTCCGTCCAGTACACGGGCGCGGCCATGGCATAGGCGAACGGCAGGCCACCGTGCTCCTGACCGCAGCACGTGCACATGAATCCCGAGGTGATCGACATGCGCGGCAGCCTAGCCAGCCCTGCCGTCCGGGCTCGCGCGTTTCACCGAACCACGGTTCCACCGGAACAGCCGGGTTCAGACCTGCCTGATCGGCACGACCTCGACGAGCCGCTCGACGTCCTTGAAGTCCTTGACGTTCATGGTCAGCACCGGCATGCCCGCCGCCGCCGCGGTGGCCGCGATCTGCAGGTCCAACCTCCGTGGCCGCGGACTGCGACCGGCCTGCCGGACCAGCGACGCCATCTGCCCGTAGATCTTGGCTTCCTCGAGCCCGAACGGCAGCACCTCGAACTGTTGCTGCGCCGCATAGAACCGTTCGGTGCGCGCGAAACGTTCGACCGGGTCGTCGGTGTCCAGCCCGAACGCCAGCTCCGCGATCGTCACCGCACTGAGGAACGGCTGCGCGTGCACGTACGGACCGAGCTGGACGTGCTCAAGGCGGATCACCACGCACGTGTCGAGCAGGACGCGGCTCAGCTCTGCCACGGGTCTTCCAGCGGGTCGTCGGCACCGAAGAGGTCGTCGGCCGCGCGCCGGTCAGCTTCCCAGCGGTCCGCGTCGACCGGCGGCAGCCCGCGGAACGCCACCTGCACCTCGCCGAGCACAGGCCGGAGACCAGGCGCCACGTCGACGCGGTACGGCGAGAGCTGCGCGACCGGCTTGTTGTTGCGGGTGACGACAAAGCTCTCGCCTGCCTCGACACGCCGCATGATCTCCGCGTTGTCGTTGCGGAGCTCGCGTTGCCCGATGGCATTGAGCTGCTTCATAGCACCAATGTAGCCCATTCCCAACAGAAGTGCTACAGAGTAGCTACAGGGTGGCCGGGATACCCCGAAGACGTGATCAGGATCGGCACGTCGGGCTGGCGCTATCCGGAGTGGCGCGACGGCTTCTACCGCGGTGTCCCCCAACGGCGCTGGCTCGACCACCTCGCCGCACACGTCGGCACGATCGAGGTCAACAACTCGTTCTACCGCCTCCAGCCACCGGAGCACTACCGGAAGTGGGCTGCCGAGACTCCGGGCGGCTTCGTGTTCGCGGTCAAGGGCTCGCGGCTCATCACGCACCACAAACGCCTGCGCCGCATCGAGGACGCGCTGACCGCCTTCCTCGGTTCACTCGCGCTCGGCCCCAAGCAGGGCCCGATCCTCTGGCAGCTGCCTTCGAACCTGCGCTTCGACCGCACGCTTCTCGAAGACTTCCTCGGCGCGCTCCCGCCGGGCCTTCACGCCGTCGAGCCGCGCCACGAGTCGTTCCGTACCGACGCCTACTTCGACCTGATGCGGCGCAACAACGTCGCCCACGTCGTGTCGGACGCGCCCACGTTCCCGTGCATCGAAGCCGTCACCGCCGACTTCGCCTACGTCCGGTTGCACGGCCACGAAGAGCTCTACATCAGCGAGTACAGCGACGACCAGCTCGACGAGTGGGCCGCGAAGATCCATTCCTGGGGGCGTGACACGTACGTCTACTTCGACAACACGATGCACGGCGCGGCCCCGTACAACGCACTGACGCTCGCCTCCCGAACCGCGAGATCGGCGTGGGCCCCTCGAACAGACCAGAGCAGAACTTCGTCGTTCTAAATGAGCTGCGACGCCGCTAGCCTGTTCAGATATGAGAACGATTCGCGTCTTGGCTCCCCTGCTCCTGGTCGCGAGTCTCGTGGCACCCGCGCAAGCGGAAACGGCGAGTTGGACCGGCCCGCTCAGCACCCGAGGCCGGTGGATCGTCGACGCCCACGGCGACCGCTTCAAGCTCAAATCCGGCAACTGGCACGGCGCCAGCGGCACCTGGAACGGCAACGGCGACATCAACGACGCCGCGAACCATCACGCGGGTGAGAAGGCGGACCAGGTTCCGCTCGGGCTCGACCGCGCGCCGACGCAGCAGATCATCAGCGGATTCGTGGAGATCGGCGTCAACAGTGTCCGGTTGCCGTTCTCCAACCAGATGATCAAGGACACGAGACCTGTCAGCGGACTGAAAGACCAGGAGCTCAACGGAAAGACACCGCTTCAGGTCTACGACACCGTCATCGCGGAGCTGACGCGGAACAACGTCGCCGTCATCCTCAACAACCACACCTCGACATCCAGGTGGTGCTGTGGCGTCGACGGCAACGAGCGGTGGAACACCAGTCAGAGCACCGAGCAGTGGATCACTGACTGGGCGTTCATGGCGAACCGCTACAAGGACAACAAGCGCGTCGTCGGCGCGGACCTCTACAACGAGGTGCGCCGCAACATCTGGGACGACCCGAACTGGGGGTGGGGCAACGACCACGACTGGCACAAGGCCTCACAGCAGGCTGCCGACCGCATCCAGCAGACGGCGCCCGACCTGCTGGTCATCGTGGAGGGCATCAACTGGACGGGCATTCCCGTCGACGGCTTCCCACACGGCCGCCCGACGCTGGAGCCCGTGCGCTACCTCAGCCACACGCTCGCCAACCCGGACAAGCTCGTGTATTCGGCCCACTTCTACGGCTACACGGGCCCGAACCACAGCGGGGCCACCGGAACCGGCGAGACGACCGACCCGCGTTACCAGGACCTCTCACCCCAGGAGCACATCGAAGTCCTGCAACGCCAGGCCTTCTACATCACGCAGGCGCAGCAGCATTTCACTGCGCCGCTGTGGATCAGCGAGTTCGGCGTCGGCGGCCGCGAGGAGACGAACCCGAAGGCACGCGACTGGTTCGAACGCTTCGTGAACCAGCTGGTCGCGGCGGACACCGACTTCGCGTACTGGCCGCTGGTCGGTTTCCACGACAACCGGCGCGGCAACGGCTGGGCGCTCCTGCACTGGGACGCCGCAGGAAACCGCATCGGCGTCAACGACGGTGACGACTGGCGTGCCGGCGCGTGGAACCGGCTCGTCGGCGCACCGAGCCGGACCGGTCAGGTCCCGCGCGAGACACGGTGGAACATGCTCCTCAAGGAATCGTGCCCGCAGAACGAGAAGCTCATCGGCGTCAGCCACACCGGCAACCGCGGGCTGTGCGTCAGCGGTCCACAGTGGAGCAACACGACGCGGGTCACCAACGAGCAGCACGTCACCAACGACTGGGCGTCCGGCTACACGAAACTCCAGTGCCCGCAGAACAACGCGGCCGTCGGGTACGCGAACTTCACGCTGGTCTGCGCACCCGTCACGCAAGGAAACACGACCCGTGTGCTGTGGTTCGACCGGGGTGACAATCGGCCGAACCAGGGCGGCGACTGGGCCAACGGGCACTACAAGGGCCAGTGCGCGCAGGACGAGCACATCGCCGGCGTCGCCTACAACTGGCGCAGGACCCCGGACGCGGTGCTCTGCCGGAAGTAGATTCCGAAGTGCTCAAGGAAAGCGGCCGCAGGATCCTCGACGTCGGTCGAGGTCTTGTGGCCGTTCTCCGTGACGACGACCTTCTCGTCCGTCACGGTGATCCGGCCGTCCAGCCGCGCGAGCGAGGCCCGCGGAGCCTTGCGGAAACCCGACTCCGGCGCGGTCTGCTGCCACCAGCAGGTCGGCACGAACTCCGCGAGCTCACGTGGCCGCCGATCCACCCGGTAGGCCGGTTCGCCGTCCATCAGCACGTCCACGTCGTCACCGGCGTCGACCAGCCGGAACACCCCGAACGGGTCCTGCTGGTCCTCCCGCGACCCCCACGCCAGCGGATGCAGCGCGAACGCCCCGAAGCCGACGTCCACCAGCCACGCACCGTCCACAAGCAACGTCAGGTGGTCGTACGGCGGCCCGAGCCTGCCGTCACCGAACACCCGGCAGGACAGCAGGTCGACCCGGAAACCCAGATCCCGCAACAACTCCGCGAACAACCCGTTGAGCTCGTAGCAGAACCCGCCACGCCGCCGGTCGACGATCTTGTCGTAGAGCCACGGGATCTCCAGCACGATCCGGGTGTCCATGTGGGTGTCGAGGTTCTCGAACGGGACGCTCAGCAGATGTCGTTCCTGCAGCTCGGCCAGCGACGACGAGCGGGAAGCGCCGATGCGCTGTAGGTAGGCGTCCACCGTGTCACCATAACCGCGTGGGCGACGTCAGGATCGGCACCTCGGGGTGGGTCTACCCACCCTGGCGCGGCACGTTCTACCCCAAGGGTGTCACGCAGAAGCGCGAGCTGGCCTACCTGAGCGAGCAGCTGAACTCGGTGGAGATCAACGGCTCCTTCTACGCGTTGCAACGCCCGTCGAGCTACCAGAAGTGGGCCGCGGAGACTCCGGACGACTTCGTGTTCGCCGTCAAAGGCAGTCGCTTCATCACGCATATGAAGCGGCTCAAGGACGGCCACGAGCTGCTGGCCAACTATCTCGCGTCCGGAGTGCTCGCACTGGGACCCAAGCTCGGCCCGATCCTCTGGCAGCTCCCGCCGACGCTCCAGCTCGACGCGGACCTGCTCACGAACTTCTTCGATGCCCTCCCCCGCACCACCACCGAGGCCGTCGAGGTCGCGAACCGGCACGACCATCGCGTCGATCCGGCCTACCCGACCACCGACGCCGAACGCCCGATGCGGTACGCGCTGGAGATCAGGCATCCGAGTTTCGTCGTGCCCGAGTTCGTCGACCTGCTCAAACGCCACGACATCGCGCTCGTGATCGCGGACGCCGCGGGCAAGTACCCGCTGATCGAAGAGGTCACCAGCGACTTCGTCTATGTCCGGCTGCACGGTCACGACGAGCTCTACGTCAGCGGCTACACCGACGAAGGCCTCGACACGTGGGCGAAGAAGGTCCGCGGGTGGGCGGAACACGGCGACGTCTTCGTCTACTTCGACAACGACGCGAAGGCCTACGCGCCACGTGACGCACGCGCGCTTCAAGATCGTCTGGCCGATTGACCCAAACGGACGCACACTCGTTGCCACGGAGGTGCGCCCATGTCGACGAAGAGCCTCATCGCCGCGTTGGTGATCACTGCGGGCGCGGTTGCCTCCAGTGGGATCGCTGTTGCGCAGAGTGACAAGGGCTGCGACAAAGGCGAGTTCTGCGTGTGGGCCGGGCCGGACTACTCGGGCGCCGTGCAGCGCCTTGACCTGGAGTCCGCGAACCCGGACGAGTGCATCCCGCTGTCGGTCGTGGGCCGATCGTTCGTCAACCGCCTGAGCAGGGACGCGAGCGTCTACCAACGCGAGAACTGCTCGACGGAGGCCGAGTTCACCACCTACCCCAAGCACGGCACCTACGTGCCGGACGCGTACTTCGTGATCCGGGCGGTGGAAGTGTGGGGTCCATAACGACGGCGAACTACTTCAGTCACCCTATGTAACACCACCCGATCGTGTGAGTACTCACCAGTAGGTCTCATTTGGTACCTAGGTTGCCGCCCTAACGAGTGGTGGCAGCTGGAGGAAATGTGACCGTGGCGGGTGAAGCCGGGTTACTCGAACTGATGGCCGGACGACTGGCCAAAGACGATCTCACCCCACGTGCGGCGGAACTGGTGCTGGCGGCGTGCCGAGGACAAGCAGCGCTGGAGCGCGCTCTCGACGGCGTCCCCGCGCGAGACGAGGCGCCGCGAGAGAAGGCAGACAACCCCGGACAGGGGATTTTCGTGTCGGAGATCCTGGTGCGCGGCTTCCGGGGCATCGGCCCCGAGGTACGACTGCCGCTGGCGCCGGGTCCCGGACTGACCGTCGTGACCGGGCGCAACGGCTCGGGCAAGTCGAGCTTCGCTGAAGCCGCGGAACTGGCGCTGACCGGCTACAACGCCCGGTGGAAGCACGCGCGGCACGACGTGTGGCGGCAGGGCTGGCGCAACCTGCACAGCGGCAACACCAAGGTCGAGCTCGAGCTCGTCCAGGCCGGGAACCAGGAACGGACCACGATCCGACGACTCTGGGCCGAGGAAGACGACCTGGCTCAGGGTGAGTGGACGCAGAACGACACGCCGTTCGACGAGCACCGCTGGCACGACGCGCTGGAGACCTACCGGCCGTTCCTGCCCTACAGCGAACTGGGGACCGTGCTCGACGCGCAGCCGGAGGACCTCTACGAGGCGCTGCACCGGTTGCTGGGGCTGGAGGCGATCACGGAGGCGCAGCAGTCGCTCGCCGAGCACCGCAAACGCCTCGCCGAGATCGTCGCCCGCCCCTACGACCGGCGCGAACGTGTGCGTGCTGAGCTGGCGGCGTCCCCGGACGAACGCGCCCGCCGCGCCGGCGAACTGCTCGGCTCCGACTCCCCCGACCTCGACGCGATCGCGGACCTCGCGCTCGGCGCGGACGTCGGCAGCGGGACGAACCTGCTGCACCAGCTCGTCGACCTGGCGCTACCGCCCGACGACGAGATCGAACGGTGCCGCGACAACCTCGACCTCGCACTAGGCGCGGTGACCGTGGTGGCGACCGAGAACGCGCAGGACTCGTTGCGGTGCAGCGAGATCCTGCGGCTCGCGATCCAGCTGCAGGAGTCCGGCGGCAACCAGTCGTGCCCCGTGTGCGACCTCGGACGGCTGGACGGGCTGTGGCACGCGAAGGCCAGGGACCGCGCCGAGCACCTCGCCAAGGCGGCCGCCGAGCTGGCCGAGGCCGCCGACCGGTTGGACATGGCCGTCGCGGCCACACGGGCGTTGTGCCAGCCGGCGCCGGACGTGCTGCGCGAGGCACAGGGGATGCTCGACGCGACCTCGGTGCTGCAGTCCTGGCAGGCGTGGGAGGACTGCGTCGCGATCGACGACCCGGTGCGGCTGCGTTCGGAGCTCTTCGACCGCTACGCCGACCTGGTCGCGGCCATCGACCAGCTCAAGTCCGTCGCCAGGGAGCAGATCGACCGGCGCGACCTGGTGTGGCGGCCGATGGCGATCGCGTTGTTCGAGTGGCATTCCCAGGCGCAGCAGGCACTCGCGGACGCCGAGGTGCTCGCCGACGTCACCGAGGCGGAGAACTGGATCCGCAAGACCGCCGCGACCCTGCGTTCGGAGCGCATCGCGCCGTTCGCGAAGGAGTCACAGCGGATCTGGCAGCGGTTGCGGCAGCAGAGCAACGTCGACCTGGGAGCGGTACGGCTGGGCGGGATGCGCAACGTCGAGCTGGACGTCTCGGTCGACGGCGTGTCGAACTCGGCGCTGGCGGTGATGAGCCAGGGCGAGCTGCATTCGCTGGGACTCGCGTTGTTCCTGCCGCGCGCGATGGTCGACGAGAGCCCGTTCCGGTTCGTGGTGATCGACGACCCGGTGCAGGCGATGGATCCATCCAAAGTAGACGGTCTGGCGCAGGTGCTCGCCGATGTCGGGCTCACCCGGCAGGTCGTCGTCTTCACGCACGACGAACGGCTGGTGGAGGCGCTGCGCCGGTTGCGGCTGACGGCGACCGTGTGGGAAGTGTGCCGCGGCGAGGAATCCGTTGTTCGCGTGCGGATGTCCGACGATCCGGTCGGCCGATGCCTGACCGACGCCCGCGTGATGCGTCGCGACGATGATCTGCCGGAAGCTCTGAAGGCCGAACTGGTGGCGTCCTGCTGCCGCGCGGCACTGGAGGCCGCGTCACACGCCCGGTTCCGGCGCGAACGGCTCGGGCGCGGCATGCCGCACTCCGAGGTGGAACGCGTGCTGGAGTGCGCGCTGACGACCAGGCAGAAGATCACGCTGGCCGTACTCGACGACGTCGCGGAGTCGTCGAAGCTGTTGCCGCACCTGGAGGACGTGGTCGGATCGTGGGCCGTCGACCTGCTGCAGGCCTGCCGCGTTGGCGGCGACGGCGGCGACCTGGACGTGCTGATCAGGGACACCGAGTTGTTGGCTGGGTGGTTACAGCGATGAACACCGACATCTCCGACCGGCTGCGGTGCGTGGCGAACCTGCTGTCCGCGCCGGACCAGCTCGACGGCGTGCGCATCCGCTGCTGCGCCGAACTGTTGCGCACGGCAGTGGAGCGCGCTGTCGCCCGAGCGTGCGGCGCGGAGAACTCCGATCGCCCCGTACACGCGCTGATGATCAGCCTTCCGTCCCATGTGGACGCTGACGTCGCGCACGACGCCTCGCAGCTGTGGCACGCGCTGAGCCGCGCGATCCGGCACCACGGCTACGAACTGACCCCGACCGTCGCGGAGCTGCGCGGCTGGCACGCGGACACCGCTGCCGTGACCGAGGCACTGCACCCGACGCTGACCCTGTCCGGCACAATCGACCTCCCCTGAAGGCATCCGGTGAAACTGCTGCTGTTCGCGGACCTGCACCTGGACACGCGCTTCGCCGACGCCGGCCCCACTCGGCGCCAGGCGTTGCGCGACACGTTGGGCCGCATCGTGGACCTCGCACAGGACGAGCACGTCGACGCCGTGCTGTGCGCGGGCGACCTGTACGAACACGACCGCTGCTCCCCCAGCACCGCGGTGTTCCTGCAGAACACCTTCGACTGCTCGGTGCCGGTCTTCCTGGCTCCCGGCAACGACGACTGGTACGGCCCCGAGTCGGTCTACCAGCAGGTGGACTGGACGCCGAACGTGCACGTGTTCTCCTCCGACTGCTTCGCACCGGTCCAGCTCGCCGACGGGGTGACGCTGTGGGGCGCGGCGCACGTCGGCCCAGGCCCGACCCGTGACCTCCTCGACGGCTTCGCGGTCAACCGTTCCGGGGTGAACCTGGCTCTGTGCCACGGTTCCACTCCGGAGGACGTCGCGATCACGGGCCTGGACCACGCGTTCCTCGGGCACGTGCACACGCCGGAGCACGCGACCAACTACACGTTCCCCGGCAACCCCGACCCGTTGACGCCGGGCGAGACCGGCGAGCGCGGCGCCGTCCTGTGCACGGTGCACGACGACGGCACGGTCTCCCGCGAGGTCTTCGACGTGTCCGCGTCGCGCGCCGCTCGGGTTGCTGGCCGAGGCCGAGGAGACGTTCCCGTTGCTGGACTTCGACTCCGTGGCCGCGGAACGCACCGTGCGGGGTCAGTTCGTGCGCGACGTGCTGGCGGACACCGAGCTGGACATGACTTTGCGCGGCCGCGTGCTCGCCACGGGCCTGCGTGCCCTGGAGGGTCGATGAAGATCGAATCGGTGACCGCGCACGCCTTCGGGCCGTTGCACGACCAGAAGCTCGAACTCGCGCCGGGAATGACCGTGGTGTCGGGCGTGAACGAGTCCGCGAAGTCGTCCTGGCACGCGGCGATCCGCGCGGCCCTGTGCGGCGAACCGTCGTCGCGGCACCGCCCGTGGCAGGGAGAATCCTGGCGGGTCAGCGCATCGGTGGCACTGGAGTCCGGCGAGACCGTCGCACTGGACCGCGATCTCAACGACGACTCCTGTCCGGACGTCTCCCGCCGGCTGGGCCTCGATCGCACGTCGTTCGCCGCGACCGCCTGCATCGACCAGGCCCAGTTGCTTTCGGTGCTGGATGCCGCCGAGGGTCTGCAGGACCACCTGCGCCGCGCGGCCGCCACCGCGGGCACCGACGGCACGGTGGAGCAGGCGTTGCAGCGGCTGACCGCCCCCACGGACATGTTGCGCGACGCCCGCAATCGCTTGCGCGAGGCCGAGACCGACCTGATTCTCGCCCGCCGCGAACACACGCGTTACCTGGAACTGAGCACTCAGGCCAGGTCCGCGGCGGCTGCCCGCGCCCGCCTGGCCGTGCAGGAGCACGCCGATGAGCTCGAAGCGTTGTCCGTGCGCATCACCCGCGTCCGTGAACTGCAGGAGCGGTTCGGCGACTCACCACCGCACGGCCTTGCCGCGCAGGAGGAACTGACCTCGCTGGTGAACCGCGCGCTGGCCGCGTGGCGCGCCGCCCCGACCCCGCGCGTGCTGACCGGCCCGTCCGCGTCGACGCTGGTTTCCGAACTGGAAGCGCTGCCTGACCCGCCGCTCGGCGAAACCGCCGTGGACGACGAGCTCCGCGTGGTGGCGACCGCGTTCGACATGGCCTCCGCGGTGGCCGCCGCCCACGACGAACGCCGCCCCGCGGTCAAGACCTCCGCCGCACCGCCGGTACTGCGCGGCCTGGCCACCCGGCTCGACCCGGCCAGCGGCGCGCGCCTGACCACGGCGTCCATCGAGGTGGACGGCGCCCGCCAGTTCCAGGACGAGGCCGCCGCCAACGCCGCCCGCGTCCAGGTGGAGGCAGACGTCGCCGCCGCCCGCGTGCAGGAGGTGCCCTTGCCGCACCCCTTGCTGCGCAACGCCTTGCTCGCACTGAGCTGCCTCACGACGTTGGTGGGCCTGCTGCTCTTCCTGGTGGGACAACAACTCGCGGCCACAGGCGTACTCGTCGCCGCTGTGGTGGCCGGCATCGGCGGCGCCCTGGCCCGCGCCCAGGCCCCGCACCGTGACGCCGCCATCGCCTTCGCCGCCGAACGCGCCGCCGCCGCGGTGCAGGCCCGCAGCCTGCTCTTCGTGGCGGACCGCAAACTCGCCGAATCGGAGGGCCAGCGTGCGGTCGCGTCCGAGGCCGCCCGCGTGCACGACGAGGCAGCATCGGAATGCTCGGCGCTCGGCGTGCCCGCGGACCGCGAAACGTTGTGGCGCCTGGCGAACCGCGCCACCTGGGAAGCCGAGCACGCCGACCTCCTCTGCGAGGTGGCCCGCACCGGCAAGGCCGTCCGCGTGGAGCTCGCGGCCCGCGGCAAGATCGACGCCTCGATGTCCGTGGCAGACCTGATGGTGGACTACGAAACCGACTGCAAGGTCCGCGCCCGCCAGGCCGTGATGGCCGCCCAGCGCCCTCTGCTCACCCAGGCACTCGACGACCGCCTCCAAACCGAGGCCACCGTCGCCGAAGCCGCGTTGGCCCACGCCTCCGCCCTGTCGCTGCTGCGCGAAGCCGTGACGGCGGTCGGCGGCTCCGGCGACCGCCCCGAGGACCTGCTCCGCGCCATCGCCAACTGGCAACGCGGCTGGGACCACCAGCTGCGCGAGGCCGAGGAAGAACGCAACGCGTGGGCCGAGCTGAACTCCAAGCTGGCCTCGTCATCCGTGGACGACATGGAAACTTCCCTGTCCGCCGCCCAGTCCCTGCACGCCGCCCTGCTGGAGAACGCCCTCCGCTACGCCGCCTGTGAGCCGGTGGACCCCTCGCTCGCCCCGTCCGCCGAAGCCCTGGCCGCCACCCTCGCCGAACTGACCCGCACCCTGCCCAGCGTCGCCGAGGCCGAGGAAGCCGTGCAGACCGCCGCGGATCTGGTGGCATCGGTGACCGCCGAGGTCGAGACCATCTCCCTGGCCTCGGCCTACCTCACCGCCGCCCGCGAGAAGGTGCACAGCACCATCGCCCCGCTTCTCGAAGAGACGCTCCGCACGTGGCTGCCGCTGATCACCGACGGTCGCTACATCGACGCCGCCGTGGACGCTCCTTCTCTCACCGTGCGCGTGTGCGCCGCCTCCGAGTCGTGGCACCAGGCCTCGCGCCTGTCGTTGGGCACGGCGGAACAGGTGTACCTGCTGCTGCGTGTCGCACTGGCTCAGCACCTGGCGGTCGAGTCCTGCCCTCTGTTGTTGGACGACGTGACTGTGCAGGCCGATGACACCCGCACGCGCGCTGTGCTGGATCTGCTGCTGCGGCTGTCCGAGGATCGGCAGATCGTGTTGTTCGCCCAGGAGACCGCTGTGGTCGAGTGGGCGCGAGAACGTCTCGGGGACCGCGACCTGCTGCACCAACTCACGCCGGTAGCGGCCTGACCAGCTCTTTCCCGGAATTGTCAGACCCCGTCGCTACCTTCGTCCCATGACCAACGCCACCTTCCGCAAGCTCACCCCGACGGCCGACGAGAAGCTCGCCGACCTGGGCCTGCGACTCCCGATCCTGGACCGGGCGATCACCGCCGGTATCGACGCGCGCGCCGCGTCACCGCCGTTCGGCCCGACGAACGCCGCCGGCCTGCTCGACTGGATCCACCGCGTCGGCGCCCTGCGTGAGCTCCTGGCGGCGGAGGGCTGGCAGCGGCTCGACCACTGGAACGCGGGCCTGATCCGGCACCCGTCGCGGCCGATCCTGCTCGGCACGTTGCAGGGCAATAGGGGCACGGGTTCGGCCGAGGCGCCGCTGCGCAGCGACTACGCGAAGGGCCCTGCCATCGCGGCGATGATGCGGGACAACGACCACGACCAGTTCGCGCTGTTCGAGAACGTCCGCACCGAGGGCCTCAAGCTGTGGTTCCTGGTCACGTACCCGCTCCAGCTCGAGGACCGCCTCGTGGTGCTGCGCGAGGTGTCCCAGCCGGAGCCGACGCCGCAGAACCAGATCATCGAACGGTGGGCGCACCGTATCCCGCTGCCGCCGATGGAGTTCCCGCAGCTGACGGCGCCCAATGTGGACGGGCCCGAGGAGGTGGACTTCCCGATCGCGCTTCGCCGCCGCTAGCCGCACGTAGCGGGTGTGCCGGTGAGCGATCATGGCCTCCATATGAACACCGGCCGAACCTTGCTACTGGTCGTCATCGGCGTAGTCGCGACCATCCTCGCGCTGGTGCCGGCTGCCACGCGCAGAAGAAGGTGACTACCCGGCGACGTCGGGCACGCCCTCGACCGGCGCCCCGGCACGGTGCAGCCCGACCCCACACGGTTCGAGCCGCCCCACATCACTGGGCCTCCGGCCTCGAGACCACGTCCGATCAGGCAGGTTCCGGCGGCGAACGGCGAGACTGCCGACGGTAGGGCCGCCCCGCGTGGCATCACGCTGAGCCAGCGGCGAGAATGGCCGGATCATGCTCACGCCCTCCCGACTCACCCTCGCCCGCACCCGGCGCGGTCTCACCGCGGCCGAGCTCGCGCGCAAGTCCGGGGTGGCCGCGAGAGCGATCAGCGAGTACGAGCGCGGGCAGAGGCGGCCGAAACCGTCCACCGCGGAGTCGCTGGCGGCGGCGCTCGGGTTTCCGGTGACGTTCCTGGCCGCGCCGGAGCCCGCGCGGCCGCAGGGGATCAGCACGCGGAGCACGCAGGCGGTATGTGCCGCCCAGCTGGCGATCGAGTTCGGGGCGTGGCTGGAGCGCATGTTCGTGCTGCCCCAGCCAGATCTGCCGCCGCCGAGGACGCGGGCGGACGGTGTGCGGGAGAAGTGGCGGCTTGGCACCGCGTCGGTGCCGAACATGGTGCAGTTGCTGGAGTCGCACGGGGTGCGGGTGTTCTCGCTGCCGGTCGACTGTGCGGAGATCGGCGCGTTCTCGTGCTGGCACAACGGGACGCCGTTCGTGTTCCTCGACCCGACCGCGACGGCCGAAGAGGCGAGGTTCGACGCGGCCACGGAGCTCGGCACGTTGCTCGGGCATGACGACGCGCGTGGGTTCGCGGCTGAGTTGCTGATGCCGGCGAAGCATTTGCGGGGCACGCATCATCGCCATTGGCATGTGGACAGGGAGACGTTCGCGGCCAGGGCGCAGGCGCTCGGCATCAGCCCGGTGCCCACCATGCACAGCGGCATGGCGCGCAGGGAGACCTCCAGGTTGCTGACCAAGGTGTTCAAGGCGTTGCGCGAGAACGGCACGACACCGCACCAGGTGGCGCGTGAACTGACGCTGGGGCTGGAAGAGCTCAACGGGCTCGTGTTCGGACTTGTCCTCACGGCGCTGCCAGGTGGTGGAGAACGAGGACCGGTGCGGCGGGCACGGCTTACCCTGGTGCATTGATCCACACCTGGGGGCCAACCAACCATGATGTTCCTGCGCTATCTCGTCGCGGCGCCGTTGATCCTGCTGAGCTACGTCGGCGTGCCGTTCGGGTACCTGACGTTGTCGTCGTACCTGTTCCGGCGGACTCTGCCCGGTAGGCGGGCGGAAGACTTCGACTTCACCGCCGAGTTTCTGAAGCACATCACCGACTTCAACGGGTTCTGGCCGGTCCCGCTGGCGCTTCTCCTTGTCGCCGGGCTCTGGTGGATGACGGCGGCGTGGCCGCGTATCGCACTGCTGCCATCGGTGCCGGTCGCGCTCGGCGGAGTGCTCAGCGGCCTGATCGACGGCTGGCAGAAGACGGCACTGGCCGCGGCGACACCGTTCGTGGCGTGGGGGCTCGCCTGGGTCGCCGCCCGGATCGTGTCGCGTCCCGTCACCGCGAGCGTGCGACGGTCGGCCGTCGAGGTCGTCATCGGACTGCGTGGCAAGGGGCGGCTGCGGGTGCAGTCGCGCAGGCTGCTGCTCGACAAGATCCCGCCGCCGCGGCGCAAGGAATCCCCGGTCGGACGGCTGGCCATCCGGTTCGACCGGATCAGCCACGTCGAAGCGGGTGTCCTGCACACGCCCGCGCAGTGGTGGCTCGGCAACACCAGTGAGCTCACCCTCACGCCCGGCCCGGTGCTGCGGATCATCGGCGGCGGGCAGGAGTGGCTGCTGCCGGTCGACGACGTCGAGCAGGCGTTGCGCCTGGTCGTGGACCGCGCGAAGGTCCGCGCCAAGGCCGACCCGCGGCCACCGCTGGAGAGCAGCCGCTGGGTGAACGCGAAGAAGCTGTGGGACCTGGACCGGGCGCAGCCGATGCAGCCCAACCAGGAGAAGGTCAAGCACGGAATGCACCACGTGATGCTCGTGCTGAGCGTTCTCACCGTGGCGATGGCGGGCTACGCGGCGTTCCGCATGTTCACCGGCAGCTGGAGCTTCCTCTTCGGGGTTCTCTTCTTCGGCGGCGTCTCCTACGGAACGGCACGGGCGTGGGCGTCCATGGGTGCCGCACAGAAGCTGGCAGAGGAAAATCCGCGGCCGCCGTTTGCCGGCGATCCCGATCCGCGCCGCATTCCGGTCACTGGCTGGAGTCCCGGGCCCATTGTACTAGGCCAAACGAGCGATTTGTGAAACGTATCGCCTCGGATACCCGACACTTAGAGTGACGGAAGTGCCGAGTCGTGAGGATGCCCATGACGATGCAGCAGCGCACAGAGCCTTCGCCCGCCGCCATTTTGATCTCCGTTGCCGTGCTCGCGCTGGTTCTGACCGTTGCTTTCGGCCCGCTGGGCTTCGTCATCGGACTCGCGTTGTTCGGGCTGATGTTCGTCGGCGCCAAGAACCGGGACGCCACCGACCTGATCGGGCCGGCGCGGACCCGGTCCCGTATCCGCCGCCTGTCCACGGCGGGACGGGTCGCGATCGTCGGGGAGACGCACTACCAGGAAGCCATCGCGGAGGTGGCGCGGAACTCCGCCGCGCCCGCCCTCGACGATGCCGTTCCCGCGACCGCGGTGCTGGTGCCGGAACCCGCCAACCGGCACGACCGCCACACGGTGCGGGTGGACCTTCTGCGCGGTGACGGATCCGCGGTCACGGCCGGCTATCTGCGCAACGACCACGCCGTCACCTACCAGCCGCTGTTGCTCGAACTCGCCGAACGGGGCGAGGTCGGCTCGTGCCCGGCCCGCATCATGGGCCAGCGCTATCTCGGTGTGCATCTGCACCTCGGCGCCGCACGGCTGCTGCTGCTCGACCACGAGGCGCTCGGCACGGCGCCGACGCTGCCCGCGGAACAGCAGGTCGCCGTCACGGGCGAGGAAGTTCATCAGCACGTGCTGCACCGTGTGGTGAATGGCCGCACTCCGGTCCACGTCATCGCCGAGCTCCGCGACTGCCGTATCGCCAGAGGCACGCACACCGGGGAACACACACTCGAGGTGCTCCTCGAAGGTGAACGCATCGGGCAGCTCGGCTACGCCATGGGCCTGCGCTACTGCGACATGGTGCAGGAATGGCGTGCACGCACCGGGCGCGCGCTCTGCGAAGCGATCATCACCAACGAGGGCACGCGCGGCCTTCACACGAACTTGCTGCTGCCCAAGTAGTCCGCAAACGTTCGCGGCTCCCGGCCGAGCACCCGCCGGACGCCGTCGGACAGGTGCGCCTCGCCGCCTTCGCGGATGCGCACGAGCAGCATCGTGACCAGCTCGGCGATCTCGTCGGGGTAGCCGAGTCCGCGCAGGAACGCAGTGTGGTCTTCCGGGGCGATGTCGGTATAGAGGACGGGATTGCCGGTGACCGCGACGATCCGCGCCAGCATCTCGGGGAACGACAACGCCTCGGGACCGCTCAGCTCGTAGGTCTGCCCCGCGTGGCCGGGCTGGGTCAGCGCCGCGACGGCGACCTCGGCGATATCCACTACATCAATGAACGGGTGGATGCCCTGACCTGCGGGCACGGACAGTTCACCGTGCTGGACGGGCGCGGCGAACATGTCCTCGTCGAAGTTCTGCATGAACCACGTCGGCCGCAGCACTGTCCACTCCACACCGGAGTCCTGCACCGCTGCCTCGAACGGGTCGTCGTCGGGCGCGCCCCGCATGGACAGCAGCACCAGCCGCGTGACACCCGCCTTCACCGCCAGCGGCACGAACTCGGCCAGCACCGCGGGGTTCTCCGGCGGCACCAGGTAGACCGCGGTCACGCCGGCGAGCGCCGGTTCCCAGGTGTCCGGTGTGGACCAGTCGAACTTCGTTGCCGACGAACGGGATGCGGGCCGGGCGGCCGCACCGAGCAGGCCGGCGACGCGGCGCCCGGTCTTGCCGGTCGCGCCGAGCACGAGGACGGTGGAGGACTTGGTTTCGCTCGTTGTTGGCATGACTAGAGCCAATCAACATGGACGTGGACAAACCATGCCTGATCAGCCGCCATCATTGCTCGTTCGTCCACGTGATAGTTAGTGGGTCATGAGTCAGCGTGATCTCGTCGACCTGAGGGACGCCCTACGCGCGTTCGCCGCTGCCCGTGACTGGGACAGCTACCACACGCCCAAGAACCTGGTGATGGCGTTGTCCGCGGAAGTCGGCGAGCTCACCGACCTGTTCCAGTGGCTGACGCCCGAAGAGGCAGCAAGTGCGATGAAAGACCCAGAACTCGCGTGGAACGTGCGGGACGAGCTCGCCGACGTGATGCACTACCTCACCAGGCTGGCGGACAAGCTCGGCGTCGACCTCGTCGAGGCCGCGTTCGTCAAGATCGAACGCAACGAGCGGCGGTTCCCGACCGGGAGCCTGCGTCCTGTTCCCGTCGAGAAGGGTGAGCTGTGAGTCTCCAAAGCGTGCAGGCCTTGCACGTGCACCAGAAGGTCACGTTCCTGACCAACCGCTACGAGGTCTTCGCCGACAACGGCGGCGAGCCGGGCGAGCTCGTCGGCTACGCCGAGCAGAAGAAGTTCAAGATCAAGGAACGGATCACGATCTACACCGACTCGTCGAAGAGCCGGGTGCTGTTCGAGTTCAACGCCCGCAAGGCGCTCGACCTCGGCAGCGGCTACGACGTGACCGACGAGGGTGGCAGGCCGATCGGGTTGTTCCGCAAGGACTTCGCGAAGTCGCTGCTGCGTTCGACGTGGCACCTGGAGCAGCCGGGCTGGGGTGGGGCGACCGGCGCCGAGCGGAACAAGGTCTTCGCGATCATCCGCCGGCTGTGGCAGTGGATCCCCTTCGTCGGCGAAGCGCCGTTCCCCATGCGGTACCACTTCGACTTCACGCAGGAGAACGGCGCCCCCGTGTTCAGCGTCGACAAGTTGACCTGGGTCCGCGACCACTACCTGGTCCCGATCCAGGATCCCGGCATCGACCGCAGGCTCGTCATCGCCCAAGCCTAGGCGGCGCGCATGACCACCTCGACCGGCGAACTCTCCCACCTCGACGCGAAGGGCCACGCGCGCATGGTCGACGTCGTCGGACAAGGCCGAGACCGTGCCGCGAGGCGCGGCCGCGCGGGCGGGTCGCGATGCTGCCCGCGACGCTCGCGCTGATCGCGAGGGGGGCATGCCGAAGGGCGACGTGCTGGCGGTGGCGCGGGTGGCGGGCGATCATGGCGCGCGAAGCGCACCGCCGACCTGATCCCGCTCTGCCATCCGCTGCCGATCTGACGCGCGTTGAGGTCGACCTTGAGCTCGACCGCGCGACGCGCGCGTCGGATCGAGGCGACGTGCCGACACGACCGGCGCAGACCGGCGTCGAGATGGAGGCGCTGACCGCGGTCAGCGTCGCCGCGCTGACGATCTACGACATGTGCAAGGCCGTGGACGCGGCGATGGTCATCGAGGGCATCCGCGTGACTGAGAAGTCGGGCAGAAGTCGCGCGCGTGACCTTCGCCGGACCGCCGAGCCGCCGCGTCTACCTAGGATCGTCACCGGGCCGGAGATCGAGCTTCGTCCTCTGGCGAATCGCTGACCGAGCCGGGGCGGAACGGGGCGCGCGCTGATCCCGGACGAGCGCGCGGAGACCGAGTCCACGCTCGCCCGCGTCGCCATCGAGGTGCAGGACGTGAGTCCTCGAGTCACGATGCCGGGCAGCGCGTCGAAGTCCCCCGCGCACGGCGTGCTCGAAGCAGTCCTGCACGGCGGTCTTGTTGGCCTCGCTGGTGGTGCTCATGCTCTCGCCTCCACTCGATCCGGTCGCGGTCGCCGGACGACGACCCGGGCGGAGGATCCCGCCGGCCGGGCGGGCGCACATCGGTGGGACTACCTATCCGGGTACGGGTCTTTGCGGAGGCTCGCGGATGGCGTAGGCGGCAGCCTCGGCCCGGCTGCGCAGGCCGAGCTTGGACAGGATGTTCGCGACGTGGTGCTCGGCTGTGCGCCGGCTGATGACCAGCCGCTCGGCGATCTCGGCGTTGGAGCATCCGGTGGCCAGGAGCACCAGCACCTCGGTCTCGCGCTTGGTGAGCGTGCCGAAGCTCTTGGGCCACGACCGTCCCGCGGCGCCCCAGCTCACGCAGCACGCCGGCCGCCGCGTCGGCGTGGCCGCGCGCCCCCATGCGCTCGAAGGCGGCGAGCGCCAGCCGGGCCTCGGCCTCCGCCGCGCCGGGGGCAGTCTCGCCGCGATCGCCTGGGCCAGCGCGAGCCGGGCGCGGCCCGCCTCGAGCGGGAGGTCGAGCGCCGAGAAGCCCTCCAGGGCGCCCTGCAGGCGCGCCGACGCGCGCTCGTCGCCGCGCGCCGCCAGCACCCGGCCCTCGGCGAAGGCGGCGTAGGCGCGCGCCCGGTCGTTGCCCGACGCCTCGGCCAGCTCGGCGAGCACCGCGACGGTCCGCTCGGCCGCCGCCACGTCGGAGTGCGCGAGCTGGACGTCCACCAGCAGCTCGTAGAGCACCGCGCACGAGGGGTCGCTGGGGTCACCGCCCTCCAGGCACGTCCGCGCGAGGTC